>DATJQY010000025.1:0-36221 GCA_035505215.1 Solirubrobacteraceae bacterium
CCCGCCCGGCGATCGCCGCTCCGGCGTCGCCCTCCAGGCTCCGCCTCCGCAACGACCGCCGAAACCCCCTAGGTGAGACCCATGTCCCGACTCATGAGCGACCTATCACCTGAGACACATGTCGTGAACCCACACACCTCCCTCTCCGCTGAGGAGCGCCGTCGCCAGCGGATCCAGTCGAGGACACGCGCGGACGCTCTGATGGGGAAGCGGGCGAGCGGCGATTACACCTCGCTCCCCCGTAGGAGCTGCCGCTGGGCCTCTCTCCCCACCCGCAACGGGGCGTATCGCTTGGCGATGAGCTTGGCCGCTCGCCGGGCCCGGGCGCCCGCGTCTCGGGGGTGGGCGGTGAGCTCGCGCATCAGCCGGGCGGCGGTTTCCAGCGCCGGTTCGGCCCAGACGCCGTCAGCCGGGTAGATGTGGTTGGTCAGCCCGACCTCGACCAGTTGACAGGGCACCGGATAACCGGTCTTCTCGGTCAGGTACTCGCTGCTCCCCCCGTGGTCGGTCGCGATCACCGGCCGTCCGTAGCCCATGGCCTCGGCGATCGTCATGCCAAAGCCCTCAGAGCGGTGCAGGGAGACGTAGCAGTCACACCCGGCCAGCAGGCTCAAGCGCTCCGGCCCGGAGAGAGGTGCGTCGATGACCTGGATTCCGGAATGATGAGCTGCTGCCGCGTCGATCTCGGCCGCCGCTGCGCCACCGTGGTTGGCGTTGATGGTCTTGATCAGCAGGGTGGCGGCGGAGCCGTCCGGGAAGGCCGCGGCGAAGGCATCGATCAGCCCAAGGGGGTTCTTCCGGGCCGGCGTGCTGTGGTAGTCGAACAGGTACAGGAACAGGGTGTGGCCGGGATCCACATTCCAGCGGCGGCGATCGAGTGGCTCGACAGGAGGAACCGAGACCGCCATGGGCATGACTCGGACCGGCACCGCGACTCCCTTCTGGACGGCGTCGCGAACGAACGCGGACGCGGTCCATATCTCCGAGAACCCGCCCGCCACCGCTCGCCACGAGTCGGGCAGGACGGCTAGCTCCCAGGCCCACCTCCCGATCAGGCGCCGGCCCGGCAGCTCGGCGGGCTCGACATCGAGTCCGAAGCGGTCCGGATTAACCCACAGAACCGTCACCTCGAAGGGCAGCTCCGCCTCACCCAGCCATGCCACCTCCGCACCGGGGAGCGGCGGGACGTGATCCCCCAGATCGACGGCCGCACAGGCGTGAGGGACACCGGCGGCTCGCAGAGCGCCCGCAAACTGGCGCGCCGACTCGCCGAGGCCGACGACATGGTTGAGGTAGCCGACGAGGTTGACCCCGGGCTTTGGGCGGCGTAACCGCCTCGCCCCTCGCATCAGTGGAGCCTACCTCCGGGCGCTCCTCGGCCTCAGAGCCGACAAAAGCCCAGCTATTCGGGCACTCCGAAAGAAGCCCGCAGCGGCTTCCTAATCTAGATGGTGGCGCGGGGCCGGAGACGGCGCTGGGCTTGACCGAACCCCCGATTGATGTGACCGGCGAATCACACGGAGGACGTACAGCTTTGCCCAATCCGCCAGCTCACCGGAAGGCCCCCAACTGATGCGTCAGGGCCCGCTCGTCGGTCGATACCCCGCGGCGGCGGCGATGGTCGTCTTCGCCCTCGTCCCCTACTTGGCGCTGTCGGCCGCGCTGCAGCCGCTGACACCGATCATTGCCCAGCAGCTCCACATGAGCCTGCAGGAGATGAGCCTGGCCTCGGGGCTGGCCAACGCCGGCTACGCGGTCGGCACCGTGCTGGCGGTGCAGCTCGCCCTCCTCCTCCCTCAGCGGCGGATGCTGGTCATCTACGCGGCGCTGCTGGTCATCGGCTCCGTCCTCGCCGCGGCGGCAACCGGTCCCGCGATGTTCATCACCGGCCACATCCTTCAGGGACTGTGCACGAGCCTGTTGTTGATCGCCGCTGTCCCGCCTCTGGCCCTGGGCTTTGGGCGCGAGAAGCTGATTTGGACGGCGATGATCATGAACGTCTGCATCTTTGGCGCCGTCGCGTTGGGGCCGACCATCGGAGGCCTTCAGGCCGAGGCCCACGCCTGGCGTCCCCTCTTCTGGGTCGTGGCCGGGATTTCGCTCGCCGCCCTGGTGCTCTCGCTCCTGACCTTCGTCGACGCTCCGCCGCTAGACCGCAACGGACCGCGGGACCCACTGGCCATCGGGCTGGCCGCGGTGGGAAGCGTGGCCGCCTTCTTCGGCGCCTCGGAGCTCTTGACCCACGGCTTCCTCGAGGCCATCACCTTCGTGCCCCTTCTCGGCGGTCTGGGGCTGATCGTCGTCCTCATCGTCTACCAGTTCCGGGCTGTCCGCCCACTGCTGACGATCCGCAGCGTCCTTACCAGCACGATGCCGGTGGCGGGAATCGTCGTTGCCCTGTTCGCGGCCGCGGCGTCGGTCTCGGCCACCGAACTGACGGCGGGCGTGCTGGCCCAGCACTACTCCCCGCTCCACGTGGGGCTGCTCTACCTGCCCGAGTTCGGTGGCGCCCTCGTGACCGCGGTTCTGCTCGGCATCGTGCTCAGCCGGCGTTCCATTCACTACCTCCCGCTGGCCGGCATGGCCTGCTTGGCGGCGGGGATCGCGGTCTTCCGAATCCAGCTCCCACCCAGTCAGGGGCTGGCTCTGCTTGGCTCAGGGCTGACCGGGCTCGGGCTTGGAGCGACGGTTGCGCCGGCGCTGTTCGTGGCTGGCTTCTCGCTTCCCTCGATGAACCTGCAGCGGGTGTTCGCCATCGTCGAGCTCTTGCGCGCGGTGGCGGCGTTCATGATCGCGCCGGTGTTCGCGCACTTCGCGGCCACGGTCGGCGGCAGTCCGACGGAGGGGGTGAGCATCGCGCTCTGGATCGGCGTCGGATTGGCTGTCGTAGGAGCGAGCATCGGTGTGCTCCTTTACGGGCTGGGCCGAGCCCGACCGCAGAGGCCGGATCTCGACACCTTCCTCGACGGCGACGCCCCGGCCTGGTACTCGCCCCCGCTGCTGGCCTCCCTGCGCAGGGAGCCGGTGGGCGCGGCGCTGGCCGAGGATCCCGCGTGAGCGGCGCGGGCGAGAACGGCCCGGTCGTTTTCGCCTACGACGGCTCGGAGCTCGCCAAGCTCGCCATCGAGGAGGCAGGGCGGCTGCTCGGACCCGGGCACGAGGCCGTCGTCCTCACGGTCTGGAAGACGTTCGACGTCGGGTTTTCACCGCCCGACGACCTCGAGCTCGATGCGGCCGATGCGGCCGAGGTGGACCAGGCGGCACAGCGGTGCGCTGCCGAAGGCGCCGCGCTGGCTCAGGCGGCGGGGTTTCAGGCCGCCGCCGCGGCCGTCACCGCGGCCCCGGCCTGGAAGGGGATCGTGGAGTGTGCCGATGATCGGCAGGCGAGCCTGATCGTGCTCGGCTCCCACGGGCGTCGGTCATTCGCCGAGACCCTCCTCGGGAGCGTCGCCAGCGCGGTGGCCAACCATTCGCGGCGCTCGGTTCTGATCGTCCATCGCCCGGGTCCGGCCGAGGATTCATCGTCTCAGCAGGGCAGCCAGTAGTCGAGCCACTGCTCGCGGTGGCCGCCCACCCGGTCGTAGACCGCCTGCGCGCGCAGGTTGTCGAGCGCCGTCTGCCAGGTCAGCCGCCGGCCGCCCTGCCGGGCGCATTCGGACCGGCAGGCCTCGATGAGCTGCTCGGCCACGCCGCGGCCGCGGGCCGCCTCGGCGACAAACAGGTCGTTCATGACGCCGATCCGGCAGGCGTCGGTGGTCGACCAGGTCCAGTAGAGGGTGGCGAAGCCGACCGCGTGCCCCTCCCCGTCCCGGGCCAGTAGCTGCATCCCCTCGTGCTCGGGGTCGTCGATCAGCGCCCGGGCGAGGCTCAAAAGTTGCTCGTTGCTCGGGTCGACTTCGTAGAAGTCGCAGTAGGCCCGCATCAGCACGAGCAGCTCGTCGAGGTCGGCCGCGGTGACCCGGGCGATCGCATCGTCGCTCACGGGCGCGCACGCAATCAGCTCGCCCGGGTTGTGTCAAATGCGGTTTCGTAGGACCGCCGCTTACGTCGGCAAGGCCAAACTCTTCCCTCACCCGGAGGGGAATTCGGGATAGTTGGACGCGGGGGCGCTGCGGTGCAACGATGGGCCTGACTGACCCGCTCAACCGCTGGAGGGCATCATGTCTCCGATCAGCCGAGGTTTCACCGGACGGCGGCACCCCGTGCAGGACCCCTCACGCGTCCCGCCGGGGCAGTACCTGACGACCGACTTCCCGGTGCTGTCGGCGGGACCGACGCCGCACACGCCCCTCGAGGAGTGGAGCTTCACGATCCACGGCCTGGTCGAGGAGCCCGTGTCGTGGCCGTGGACCGAGTTCCTCGATCTCCCCTCCGAGAGCTTCACCGTCGACATCCACTGTGTGACCAAGTGGTCGAAGCTGGACACGATGTGGAAGGGGGTCTCGGTGGACGCGCTGCTGGAGCACGTGAGCACCGAGGCTGAGTACCTGACCGCCTGGTCGGACGGCGGCTACACAACCAACCTGGCCCTTGAGGACGTGACCGACGGCAGGGCGTGGGTGGCCTACGAGTTCGACGGCCAGCCGCTCCACCCGGAGCACGGCGGCCCGGCCCGGCTACTCGTCCCCCACCTCTACTTCTGGAAGAGCGCCAAATGGGTGCGTGGGCTGACCCTCACGCCCGAGGACGAACCAGGATTCTGGGAGAGCTACGGCTACCACAACCACGGCGACCCATGGCTCGAACAGCGCTACCAAGGAGACTGACCTGGCAGCTGGGGCGAGTGGTCGAGCTCGTGGAAGAGACGCCCCGCACCAAGAGCATCTCGCTTGAGCTGCCCTACGCGCTGGGTCACCGGGCCGGCCAGCACGTCGACGTGCGGCTGACCGCCGAGGACGGCTACCAGGCGCAGCGCAGCTACTCGATCGGCTCGGCGCCTGAGGACCCCGCGGTCGTGCTCACGGTCGAGCGGCTCGACGATGGCGAGGTTTCGCCCTACCTGACCGACGAGCTGCACCCGGGGGATGAGCTCGAGCTCCGCGGGCCCATCGGGGGCTACTTCGTCTGGGAGGAGGCCTACGGGGGCCCCGTGGAGCTGATCGCCGGCGGCTCGGGGATCGTGCCGCTCCACGCCATCCTCCGGCATTGGGCCGCCGGATCACGCTCAGCCTCCATCCGGTTGCTCTATTCGGCTCGCTCGCTCGCCGACGTGATTTACCGCCGGGAGCTCGAACGGCTCGCGGCCGACACGTCGGCCGATATCCAGCTGACGCTGACCCGCGACTGGCCAAACGACTGGAAAGGGCTGCGCGGACGCGTCGACGGTGAGCTCCTGACCCGGGCCGTTGCCCCGCCGAAAGAGGCGCCGCTGGTCTACATCTGCGGGCCGACTCCGTTTGTCGAGGCGGTGGCCGAGGCACTGGTCGACATCGGTCACGACCCCGGCCGGGTTCGCACCGAGCGCTTCGGCCCGACCGGGAGCTGACCGTGGAGGCCCTGGACGGAAACGCCATTGCCGGCCCCCTCATGGTGCGCTTCGGGACCGAGATGACGGCCGCCGTGGGCACGTGCCGTCACTGCGGGGCCATCGAGCAGATTGCCGAGCTCCGCGTCTATGCCAAGGCGCCCGGGATGGTGGCGCGCTGTCGGGTGTGTGGAAGCGTCGTCATCGTGCTCATCGAACGAGGCGACGGAATCCGGGTCGAGTTCGCCGGCTTCAGCCTGAACGGCTGAGGCTTCATACAGCAGTCTTAGCGGCTTCAGAGCTTCAACTTCGGCGCGCCGCCGACTCTCTCGCCATGCCGTCCAACCACGACGAGGAGCGACGAGCCCGATGAGTACCACATCCCCTGAGCTGGCCTGGCGCTCTCCGCGCAGCCGCCGTCTCACCTTCGACCGGACCCGGCTCAGGGGCGCGGTTCCACTGGCCGCGCTCATGGCGCTGACAGCGCTTCTCTACCTCTGGGCTCTGTCTCGGAACGGATGGGCCAACCAGTACTACGCGGCAGCGGTGCAGGCGGGCACCAAGAGCTGGAAGTCCTTCCTGTTCGGCTCGCTCGACGCGTCCAACTACATCACCGTCGACAAGCCGCCGGCGTCGCTGTGGATCATGGAGCTCTCCGGGCGCCTGTTCGGTTTCTCCAGCTTCAGCATGCTGCTGCCCCAAGCGCTCGAGGGAATGGCCGCCGTCGCCCTCCTCTACGCCGCCGTCCGCCGCTGGTTCGGGCGCTCGGCCGGGCTCCTGGCCGGACTGATCCTGGCCCTGACCCCCGTGGCGGCACTGATGTTCCGCTTCAACAACCCGGACGCACTGCTCGTCCTGCTCCTGGTCGCCGGCGCCTACGCACTCACGCGCGCCGTTCAGAGCGGGGCGACCCGCTGGCTCGTCCTGTGCGGCGTCGCGCTGGGGTTCGCCTTCCTGACCAAGGACCTCCAGGCCTTCCTGGTCCTGCCCGCGTTCGCGGCGGCCTACCTCGTCGCGGGACCGGTCCGGCTCCGGCGACGGATCGGCCAGCTGGCGGCGGCGGGCGGTGCGCTCGTCGCCTCTGCCGGTTGGTGGATTGCCCTGGTCGAGCTCTGGCCTGCCTCGGCCCGGCCCTACATCGGCGGCTCGACGGACAACAGCGTCCTTCAGCTGATCTTCGGCTACAACGGCCTTGAGCGCATTTCCAGCGGCGGGGGCGGCCCGGGGGCCGGCTTCAGCGGCCCGGCGGGATTTCTCCGGCTCTTCAACGCTGAGCTCGGCGGCCAGATCAGCTGGCTTTTGCCGGCCGCGCTCATCGTTCTGGGGGCGGGCGCGGTCTGGACCGTGAGACGACCCCGCACCGACCCCACACGCGCCGCGCTCATCCTCTGGGGTGGCTGGCTGCTCGTCAGCGCCGCCGTGTTCAGCTTCATGACGGGCACGATCCACCCCTACTACACGAACACCCTCGCCGCGCCCATCGCCGCCCTGGTGGGCGTGGGCGCCGTGACGCTCTGGCACGAGCGGCGAGGATTCGTGGCGCGCCTGCTTCTGGCCGCCACGCTGGTGGCGACCGCAGCCTGGTCGTTTGCGCTTCTCGACCGGGCGCCGACCTGGCATCCGTGGCTCCGTTACGCCGTTCTCATCGGTGCGCTGCTTGCCGCCGGCGCGATCTGCGCCGCGCCCCGGCTCGGGCAGAGGCGGCGGACCGCCCTGGCCCTGGTCGGGGTCCTCGCCGCCTTGGCCGGCCCCGCCGCCTATACGCTGAGCGCGGTCGCCTCGGTACAGACCGGCTCGAACCCGAGCGCCGGCCCGACGGGGTCCGACGGCCGCTTCGGGGGCGGAGGGGCCGGCGGCGGAGGCGCCGCGAGTTCCGCCCTGACCTCGCTGCTGGAGCACGACGCTTCCCACTACACCTGGGTCGCGGCTACCTCATCGGCCCAGAACGCCGCCACCCTCGAGCTGAGCACGGGCAAGCCCGTCATGGCCCTCGGTGGCTTCACCGGGAGCGATCCCGCGATCACGCTGGCCCGCTTCGAGCAGCTGGTGGCCGCGGGGAAGATCCATTACTACATCGCCGGTGGCGGCATGGGCGGCGGGCTGGGCGGCGCTTCCGGCGGGAGGCCGGGCGGAGCTTCCGGGGGTGGGTTCGCGGGCAGGCCTGGCGGGGCCTCCGGCGGGGCGCCGGGGGGCACTCTCCAGAGCCTGTTCGGCGGTTCCGATGGCCCGCCCAGACGTTCGTCGACCACGCGCGGCCCCGGCGGTTTCGGCGGCCCGGGCGGGGGTGAGGGACAGGCGGCTAACCGCGAGATCCAGTCCTGGGTCGAGAAGCACTTCAAGTCGAGCACCGTGGGCGGGACGACGGTGTACAACCTCACCCAGGCGAAGGCCGGCTGATGGCGGTCACCGAACCAGCACCGGCCAGCACTCGCGCGTCGGCGCCGGAAGGCGTTCGCGCCCGCGCACGGGGACGCCGCGCCGACAGCCCGCTCGTCGAGATCGTGGTTCCGGTCTACAACGAGGCGGCCACCATCGAGCGGTCGATCAGGACGCTGCACGCCTTCCTCCGGGATCGCTTCCCGTTCGACTGGCGCATCGTGATCGCAGATAACGCCAGCACGGACACCACATGGGCGACCGCGCAGCGGCTCCGGGACGGACTCGGCGGCGTCGAGGCGATTCACCTCGAAGAGAAGGGCCGCGGGCGCGCCCTGCGCGCCGCCTGGTCAGCCAGCGACGCCGACATCGTCTGTTACATGGATGTCGACCTTTCCACCGACCTGCGGGCGCTGCTTCCACTCGTCTCCGGGCTGGTCTCCGGACACAGCCAGGTGGCAATCGGCACCCGCCTCGCCTCCGGATCGCGGATCGCTCGCAGCCGCAAGCGGGAAGTCATCTCGCGGAGCTACAACCGGCTGCTCCGGCTGGCGCTGCGGGCGCGCTTCAGCGACGCGCAGTGCGGCTTCAAGGCACTCCGGGCCGACGTGGCTCGGCGCCTCCTCCCGACCGTAAAGGACGAGGGATGGTTCTTCGACACCGAGCTGCTCATCCAGGCCCAGCGGCAGCACCTTCGCATCCACGAGATCGCGGTCGACTGGGTGGAAGATCCCGACTCTACCGTCGACATCGTCTCGACGGCGCTGGGCGATCTGCGGGGCGTTGCCCGCCTCCTCTGGGCGCTCCCGCTGTGCGCATTCCTCACCATCGGCGTGCTCTCGACCCTCGCCTACGGCGGTCTGTACCTGCTCTTCCGGGCCTGGCTCGACGGGCCGCTGGCCAACGCCATCGCCCTGGCGATCACGGCGGTGGCCAACACGCAGGCCAACCGGCGCTACACCTTCGGCGTCCGCGGACGCGAGGGTCTGCTGCGCCAACACGCGGCCGGCGCGCTCGTCTACGCCCTCGCCCTCGCCCTGACCGAGGGCGCGCTGAGAATCGTGAACGTGCTCTCGCCCCACGCCCCCCATCTGGTCGAAGCGATCATCCTCGTGGCGGCAAGCGGCGCCGCGACGCTGACCCGCTACGTCGTGCTTCGCGCCTGGGTGTTCGCCGGCCGGCCCGCCCATCCAGCGGCGATGCGGCCAGCGCCCTCACCTCACTGACGCTCTTACGGAGCCCTGTGGAAAACAGAAGCGTTTTGTTACGCACCGGTAGCACAGTGAGCTCATCGCGTGAATCCATAGAAGGGCGTAACCATGAGCAAATTGAAAGTGCCGATGCGCGGCAGGGTGCTCCTTACCCTGGCCGCCGCGGTGACTGCTGGCCTGGCCGCCGTCTTTGCTGCTGGCGCCGGCACAGCGGTGGCGAGTGTCAGTGCAGAGTCGGCGGCAAGTCAGAATTGGGCCGGGTATGTGGCCAGCGGACAGAATTTCTCGAGCGTCTCCGGCAGCTGGAACGTGCCGCGGGTGACCGCGAGCGCTGACTCCAACCAGGCCTACTCGGCGCAGTGGGTCGGACTCGGCGGCGCCGGCAACTCGTCGTCGCTGGAGCAGATCGGCACCAGCGCCGACGATGTCAACGGCCAGACTGACTACTACGCCTGGTACGAGCTGGTGCCCGCCGCACAGGTGAAGCTGAACCTGGCCATCCACCCGGGCGACAAGATTTCCGCCACGACCTCGGTCAACGGTGACACGGTTAACCTGTCACTTACGGACACGACGACCGGCCAGTCAGTAAGTAAGAGCCTGTCGATGAATAACCCTGACACCTCGAGTGCCGAGTGGATCGTCGAGGCGCCGGCGGCGGAGTCTGCCGACGGCAGCATGCAGGTGCTCCCCCTGGCTGATTTCTCGACCGTGACCTTCAGCAGCGCTACCGCCACCGCCGGCGGTCACACGGGCGGTATCTCCGATCCGAACTGGTCAGCCACCAAAGTCGAGTTGCCCACGGGAAGCGAGTCCGGACTCTCGGGCGGACCCGCGTACATCGCGACTGACGGTGGCTACGGGGACTCGAGTGCCGGGGCCACGCCCTCGAATCTCTCCGGCAACGGGTTCTCGGTCTCCTGGCAAGCGGACAGCGGTAGCCAGTCGACCGGCGGCCAGCCCTCAACGGGCCAGTACCCTGGCGACTCCTCGTCCGGCGGCTACGGCGGCTACGGCGATGGCGGCTATGGCTACGGGGGCGGTGGCTATGGCTACGGGGGCGGCTATGGCTCCGGTGGCGGGGGCTATAGCTATGGCTACGGCGGCGGCTACGGCTACTACGGCGGCGGCTACGGCTACGTGCCCGGCGCCTCGCTCTACTAGAGCGGGGCCTGAGCGACGAGAGGCCCGGCTCGCTTGGACGGTGGACGCGCGTTAGGGTGCGCAGGATGAGCGGCTCCTGGCCCGCGGTGAACTACGCCGACTGGAGTGCCACCTGCGACACCCTGCACGCCCACACGCAGGTCTTGGGCAAGCTGGCCGTCGCGCTGGCTCCGCCCGAGCCGGAGCTCCAGCACGCCGCCCTGCGACTGACCGCGCGGGGTTGGGAGACCCTGGCCCTGCCCGCCCCGGATGACTCAGGGGCGATCGTCGCCGGTCTCGACCTCGGCTCCCACGAGGCCTTCGCCGAGCACAGCGACGGTCGCCGCGTGCGGGTGGCGCTCACACCCGACCGTCCCGTGGGCGAAGTGACGCGGGAGCTCGTCGCCGGGATCAGCCGCCTGGCCGGGCCGGTCACGATCAACCCGGCGCCTCAGGAGGTGGCCTGGACGACGCCACTGGACCAGGACGAGGAGCACTCAAGCTACGAGACCGGGGCGGTCGAGCGATATTTCGGGGCGGCGACGCAGGCCGCGCTCGTGCTGGCTGCCTTCCGCGCGCCGTATCGGGGCCGCTCGACGCCCGTCAACGCCTGGTGGGGATCGTTCGACCTCGCCGTCAACCTGTTCTCCGGCGCGCCGGCCGATCCCCCCTCGGCCGACTTCATCATGCGCAACGCGATGGACGCACAGGAGATCGCGGTCGGCTGGTGGCCCGGCGACCCGCGCTACGGAAAGGCGGCCTTCTACGCCTACGCCCATCCCGCCCCGCCGGGCTTCTCCACGGCCGCGCTTGCCCCCCCGCCGGCCCGCTGGGACGACGCGCTGGGCGAATACGTGCTCGACTCCGACGACGTGCGGGCGGCGGCCGATCCCCACGCCGCCGGACTCGAGTTCGCCCGCTCGGCGTTCCAACACGCGTGCCTCATCTGCGGCTGGGATCCGGCGCTGCCCGCCAGCGCCGAGGGGTCGCCTCCCCCGGTCCGCTAGCCCCTCAGGATGCCTCGGGCTGGAGTTCGGCCGCGCGCATGGGCACGCCGGCTGCCGCATAGGCATCGGGGGCGTCCAGCGTCTCGGCCTTGAGCAGCGCGTGGGCCAACCCGTCGAGCTGATCGCGGTGGTCGTTGAGGAGGTGCGTGACCTCCTCCTGGGCCTCCTCGACGATCCGGCGGACCTCCTCGTCGATCACCCACTGGGTCTGGGGAGAGGTTTCACTGGCGCCCGGCAGCAGCGGACCCTGACCGTCGCTGGGGAGCACGGTGACGGGCCCGAGCTTGTCACTCATGCCCCAGCGCCCGACCATCTGACGCGCGATCTGGGTCAGCTGCTGGAGGTCTGACTCCGCGCCGGTGGTGACCTCGCCGTACACGACCTCCTCGGCCACCCGGCCGCCGAGCGAGACCTTGATCTTGGTGTCGAGCTCGTCCTGGGAGTAGGAGACGCGATCGCTGTCCGGCGTCGAAAGGGTCACGCCCAGCGCCTGTCCGCGGGGGATGATCGAGACCTTGCGCACGGGATCGGCGTTGGGCGTGAGCATCCCCACCAGCGCGTGGCCGGACTCGTGGTAGGCGGTGCGCTCGCGGTCCGCGGGGGCGAGCACGATTCCGCGCGGCGCCCCGAGCAGGATCTTCTCGAGCGAATCGGTGAAGTCCGCCATCGTCACCTTGTCGTGGTTGCGGCGGGCGGCCAGGAGCGCGGCCTCGTTACACAGGTTGGCCAGGTCGGCCCCGACCATGCCCGGCGTCGTCGAGGCCAACGCCTCCAGATCGACGTCGGGGGCCAGTGGGATCGACCGGGTGT
Organism: Solirubrobacteraceae bacterium; assembly: GCA_035505215.1. Taxonomy (GTDB): domain Bacteria; phylum Actinomycetota; class Thermoleophilia; order Solirubrobacterales; family Solirubrobacteraceae; genus Palsa-465. Next base: position 12,012 of record DATJQY010000025.1, read on the forward strand.
GCACCTGGAGGATCTTCACCCGCCCCGCACGGTCCGGCGGCTGGACTGCGACGCGGCGGTCAAAGCGCCCCGGGCGCAGGAGCGCCGGGTCGAGGATCTCCGGCCGGTTGGTGGCGCCGAGCACGATGACAGCCTCGCTCGGCTCGAAGCCGTCCATCTCGGTAAGGATCTGGTCGAGCGTCTGCTCGCGCTCGTCGTTGGCGCCGGTGATCCCGGCCGAGCCCTGGCGCGAGCGGCCGATGGCGTCGAGCTCGTCGATGAAGATGATCGCGGGCGCCGCCTCCTTGGCCTTCATAAAGAGATCCCGCACACGAGCCGCTCCGACGCCGACGATGGCCTCGATGAACTCCGAGGCGGCGATGGAGAAGAAGGCGGCGTGGGCCTCGCCGGCCACGGCCCGCGCCAGCAGCGTCTTGCCCGTTCCCGGGGGGCCGAAGAGGAGGACGCCGTGGGGCATTCGCCCGCCCAGACGCTCATAGCGGGCCGGGTTCTTGAGAAAGTCGACGATCTCGGTCAGCTCGCCCTTGGCTTCGTCGATCCCGGCCACGTCGTCGAACGTCACCCGGATCTGCTGCGGGTCCACGCGCCGGGCCTGGGAGCGCCCGAAGTTCCCCAGCCCGCCCAGCCCGCCTCCGGCGGCCCCCGCCGCCCTCCGGGCCAGGAAGTAGAAGAGCGCGATGATCAGGAGCGTGGGCCCAAACCCAAACAGGATCGTCGTGATCAGCGAGGTCCCGGGATTGGGGTTCGTCGCGTTGACCTGGACCTTCTTGGACTGGAGCAGTGAGGTCAACGACGCGTTGTTCCAGAAGGTCGGGACCTGCGTGGAGAAGAGCGTCGTGGGGGTGGCCTTGGAGTCGTTCTCCGGATACTTCACCTTCGAGGTGAACGTCCCGTCGATCGTGTCCCCCTTGGAGGAGATCGACTTCACCTGGCCGGCGTCGACCTGGCTGAGGAAATAGGGACTGAAGGGGATCTTGACCCGCGGCTCGGAGCCGGGCTGGACGAGCAGCACCGAGAGCCAGTTGAGGGCGAGGAGGACGAGGAAGAAGATCCAGAAGGCGCGGAAGCGGTGCGGGGGCGGGGGCTTGGGCTGCTCAGGCATCCCGCGCCCATCCGGCGCCGGCGCCACCCGCCAGCCGCCCTTGTCCTGCGGCATCGGCGCCGGAGGTACGGCGTTATCCGACTTGGCCGTTCGCGCGTCCGAGGACCGGGGCGATCCGCTGGTGTCGTCTGTGGGCATGTGGTGCGTCCCCGTTGCCACAGCAAGCCTACGCCACCGCCCCGGGATGCCCAAGCGAAATTAGCTCACGGCGCTCATCATCACCTGCCACGGCCGGACGCTGACCTCGAAGAACCCGCTTCTGACGCTCGCGTCCTCGATGGTGGCCAGCCGCTCGGCCTCCTGAAGCCGCCCGTCGCCGGGGAGCCGCAGAATCGTCATCCCCTCTCCGAGCGCGTCGAGCATCGGCCCCGCGGCCACGAGATATCCCTGGGCCTGCATGCGAGCCAGGAACTCCGCGTGATCGGCAAAGCGCGGGTCCTCGAAGATCGATCCCTCGATCGGAGCCTCGGGACCGGGCCGGTGCAGGAGGGCGACCCAAGTCTGTCCTTCGGCGGTCGCGGCTTCGCTCGTCGGGGCGTCTCGGCCGGCCTCCGCGTAGCCGCCCAGGACGGCTGGCCAGCCCCGGTCGTATTCGCTCCGAGCGGCGGCGGGGTCCTCGAAGACCTCCCACCCCGAGTGCTCGAGCACGACCAGCGTGCCGCCGTTCCGTGCCGTGAAGCTGACGCTCACATGGCTCGACTGCTCCGGGCCGCGGCCCGGATGCCAGGTGAAGGACACGCGCTCGGCCGGAACCCAGTCCTCGACCTCGCCCCAGAGCGCCCGCTGCTCACCCAGCGTCTCCACGAGTACGCCGTCCCGGAAGGCCACCGATCCCCCCTCGCCGTAGACGCTGTACTCGGCAAGTGGCCACCACTCGCCGATCCGCTCGGTGAACAGCTCGAAGGCATGCTGGGGGTCGAGGTCGACGACAACCTCCTGGCGTAGGGGATCTAGGTTGGTCACTGGGCTCTCTCCTTGGGCGCCGCCGAGGCTCGACGGGCAGGTTGTGATTCCCGCTGGGCCGCCGCCGCGTACGCCGAGAGCACGGTTTGCCAGCTATGGCTGAGCCACACACGGGCCGCTTCGACTCCGTCCGGGCGAAGCGAGTACAGGTTTGAGGTGCCGACGCTTTGATGCTCGGTGAGCCCCGCCTCGCTCAGCACCTTGAGGTGCTTGCTCACGGCCGGTCGACCAACCGGCAGCGCCCCGGCCAGGTGCCCGACGGGACGGGGCCCGTCACGCAGAAGCTCGATGATGCGACGGCGAACCGGCTCGCCGAGCGCATCGAACACCAGGTCAGCTTGGTTACTCATGAGCAACGGTTACTCTAGAGGAACCAATAGGGAGTGTCCACCCGCCGGGGTCGAAGCGCTCACGGTCCCGACAGCAGACGCTACACCCGGCCTGGTGATTGGCGGAAGATCCGGATAGACCTACGCCCCCAAAACCACGACCTCAGGGCGCAAGCGTCGCCAGGAGGAGGAGCCGTGAACGCGATCGCAGGTTCGGCAGGTCGACTTCCCTTCGACGAGGAGGCGCTCAAGCGCGGAGCGGCCAACGTGAGACATCCGCTGACCCGCGCCTTGCTGGTTCTAACCCTGACTACAGGGCTGATCGATGCCGTGAGCTACCTGGGCCTGGGCCACGTGTTCACGGCCAACATGACCGGGAACATCGTCCTCCTGGGTTTCGGTCTCGCCGGCGGCACGGGACTCCCGGTGGTCGCGCCATTGGTCTCGCTCGGTGCCTTCCTGCTCGGCGCGGGGATGGGCGGGGCTCTGGTCAAGCGCGTGGCCGGCCACCATCCCCGGATGGTCGCGGCGGCGCTGGCCTTTGAGGTCATCGTGCTGGCCGTCGCCGCCCTGGTGGCGGCGGTAGCCGACGTCCATCCGGGTCAGGGGTCTGCGAACGTCCTCATCGCGCTGATGGCCAGCGCCATGGGCGTGCGGAACGCCGTCGTCCGCCGGATCGCCGTGCCCGATCTCACCACCACCGTCCTCACCATGACGCTGACCGGGCTGGCCGCCGAATCAAAGCCCGCAGGCGGAAACGGCGAAGGATCGGTGCGCCGGATCAGCGCAGTTCTCGCCATGCTCCTTGGCGCGCTGGCAGGTGCGCTGCTGCTGAAGACGAGTCTTGCTCTGCCTCTGGCGCTGGCCGCGGCACTCGCGCTCGCCACCGGAGTGATCTACATCCCCGCGGGCGCGCGGCGGGGTCGGCCGCGACGCGCGGACTGAGTACTAGCTTCCCTCGGAGAAGAAGCTCCTGGCCCGGCGCTCCAGTTCCTCAGCTGAGACGTGCTCGATCCTCTGGCTGAGCATCCATTGCTGCCCAAACGGGTCGCCCAGGCGCCCGCCCCGCTCGCCGTAGAACTGATCTTCCAGGGGATAGATCACCTCCGCTCCGGCGCGAACCGCCCGGTCCCAGGCGGCGTCGACGTCTCGCCAGTAGGTGGCCATGATCGCAGTCACACCCACCGGCTGATCCGCATCAACGCCCGACTCGGTGATCATGATCACCGAGTCACCTATCTCCACCTCGGCGTGGACGAGGCGCCCCTCCGGGTCGAGGAATCGCTGGCCGATCTCCTGCGCCCCGAATGCCTGGGCGTAGAACTCGATCGCGGCCGCACCGTCGCTGACAACCAGCCGCGGGGTCACCGTGTGCAGGTGCTCAGGGACTCCGGAGGGGATCGCCATCAGCTGGCCGGGGTCGCCCCCTCCACCAGCATCGATTCCCCGCCGTGCCCCGAACACGGAGCCGCCACGCGCTCGAGGGCGAGGACCGCGGTGTCATCGGTCTGCGGGCCTTGGGCGAACTCCTTGAGGGCCTCGTCGATGCGCTGGATCGTCTCGGGCGCCCCCGCGGCGCCGGCCAGGGCGTCCCCCAGGCGCTCCTCGCCGAACCGCTCACCGTGCCCCACCGTGTCGGTCACCCCGTCCGTGTAGAGGACCAGCTGGTCGCCAGGCTGAAGCGCGACCGTCTCCATCCGCCAGCCTCCGGCCTCGTAAGCGCCGAGCGGGGAGGCGAACGAGCCAACCTGGTGGGGAACGCCGGTGTGGATGTGATAGGGCGGCGGGTGGCCGGCCAGGACCACGCTGGCCTGCGTCCCGTCGGGCGTCTCCCGGAGCAGGGCGCAGGCGATCGTCACCAGCGAGGGCTGGGAGCTGGTTCGCAACTCGGCGTTGAGCTCGGCCAGGGCGCGCAGCGGATCGTCGAGGAGCCGGGCCGCGGTGCGCAGCGTGTAGCGGGCCAGCGAGGTCAGCGCCGCCGCCTGCGGCCCGCGTCCGGTGACGTCACCGACCACGACCATCCAGCCGCTGGGGACCTCGAAAGCGTCATAGAAATCACCGCCCACGTCGCTCTGGTCTCCGGCGGCCCGATATAGGCTGGCCAGCTGGAACCCGTCGATCTGCGGTAGCTCCGCGGGCAGCAGGCTTTGCTGAAGCGTCGTCGCGATGTGCGAGCGCTCGGTGTAGAGGCGCGCGTTCTCGACTGCGACGGCGGCACGGCGACCCAGCTCCTCGGCCAGGGCGAGGTCTCGCTCCTCGAATCGGCGCCCAGACTCGGCCATGACCAGTGTCATCGCGCCGAGGGCGGAGCGCCCCGGGACGGCGAGCGGGACGATGATGACCGAACGCATCTGGAGGTCGCGTATGAGCGCCGCCCGCCCCTCGGAGACATCCGCCTGCGAGATCATCTCCGGAGTGATCTCCCGGACCAGCCGCGACTCGCCGGAGCGAATCACCTCGGCGGTTCCACCCGCGTCCGACATGCGCGTCGGCGATCGCGCCCCAAACTCCCGGGCCAGCGCGACCTTCTTCGGATCCACGTGGGCCACCGCCACCTGCTCGAGTTCGTCGTAGGGCCCTCGGATGCTCACACCGCACCAGTCGGCCAGCTGCGGAACGGCCAGGCGGGCCACACGCTGGAGCGTCTGCTCGTAGTCCATCGAGGACGACAGCTCCTTGCCCGCCTCGGCCAGCAGCCGCTGCGAGAGCTCGGCCCGCTTGACCTCGGTGACGTCCTCGATCACGTTCACCACCAGGGTCAGCGCTCCCTCCTCGTCGAAGGCCGGGGTCGCCTTGTGAAGGAGCCAGCGCTCGGTGCCGGTGCTGCGTACGACGCTACGTATGAGCTGCGGCTCGGCGGCCTCGCCGGCCAGGGCGCGCGCGGACGGGAGGTCGGCCAAGGTGAGCCGGCGGCCGCTCTCGTCGAAGGCTTCGTAGAGACCCATCAGGTCTTCGGAGCTCGTGGGCGTCATGGCATCGGCGGACTCGAACCCCAGAAGCTCGGCCACGGCCGGGTTGGCGAACACCATGCGCCCTGCAGGATCCCGGACGATCACTGCCTCGGCCAGGTTGGCGAAGGTTGATTCGAGCTGCTGCTCCAGCTCGCCCACCATCCTCGACAGGCCGGCGTTGTCCAGGGCAAGCGAGATTCGCCCGGACAGGACCTCGGCGAAGCGCAGATCCTCAGCGTCGTAACGGCGACCGGACAGGCCGACTCCGCAGGCGAACGCGCCGAGGATTCTTCCCCGCGACCGCAGGGGAACGAACAGAGCCGAGTTCAGGCGCATGGAGCGCAGCAGCTTCAGGTCCTCATCGCTGCTCGCGATCAGGCGCAGGTGGTCCTCGGTCATGGGCGAGAGGAGGGTGCTCTGGCTCGTCGCCACGGCGTGGGCCACCCCGACCGGAGCGTCAGCGACGACCCGGCGTCGCATCACTGCCGCCTCCGCCTCGGTTCGGTCCGGGCCATCGATGCGAACCCCCAGCCGACGCAGACTCCCATCGCTCCCCAGAGCATCGAGCAGGGCCAGATCCGCGAACTCCGGGACCACGATTTCGAGCAGCCGCTGCACCGTGGTGGCGAAGGACAAGGACCCATCGGCGACCTCGCCGATGGCCGCCAGCAGCTCAAAGCGGGCCGCCTCGCCCTCGTGACCTGCGCCCATGGGCGTATTTTGTCCGTATCAGCCGTCAATCAGCAAATCTCTGAGTGCAACACCGCCGCCAGCTACCCCGGAGCGTCGAGGCATCCGGGCGGGCTCGCCAGCTCCTCACCGCCTGGGTGGGCGGCGAGCTCGAGCCCGAGCAGCTCGATCGGGCCAAGCTCGTCGTGAGCGAGCTCATCAACAATGCCGTCCTCCACGGGGAGGGTTCGATCGAGTTCCAGGTGGATCTCGATGAGCACCGGCTCCAGATCGAGGTCATCGACGAAGGAGGCGGCTTCGAACACGAGATGCGGGAGGTTCCGTTCGAAGAGCTGAGCGGGCGGGGCCTGGCGATCGTGGAGGCGGTAACCAGCCGCTGGGGTATCCACGAGGGGACCACGCACGTGTGGGCCGAATTCGAACGTTCCGGGCCGGGGACCACGCACCTGTGGGCCGAGCTGGAGCGCCCTGGGCCGCGCATCGGCGAGGACGCCAAGCCCGAGGAATAGGGACTAGGTCGCTCGCAGAGCCTCGGTGGGGCTGAGGCGAGCCGCCTTGGCCGCGGGATAGAGCCCGGCGAGCGCGCCGATCAGAAAGCCGGCCGCCGGGGCCGCGACGAGCGCGTAGAGGGGAACCACGAAGGGCTCGTTGCGGGCGGTGGCGTAGATCGCCGTCGCCCCGGCGCCGAGGGCCAGACCGGCGATCCCACCCAGCGCGGCTAAGAGCGCTGATTCGGTGAGGAACTGCGTGCTGATGTGGCGCCTGGTCGCCCCGAGCGCCCGGCGCAATCCGATTTCCCCCCGGCGCTCGAGCACCGAGATGACCATGATGTTGGCGATCCCGATCGCGCCGACGAGCAGGGCGACGGCGCCCAGGCCGAGGAGCAGGGTCGTGAACTGGCCCTTGGCCGCAGCGCGCGCTTCGAGCACGTCGGAAGGTCGGCTCACGTCGACGCCGTCGGCGTTCTGCGGGTCGGCCGTGGCAGCGAGCAGATTGGAGACGCTGATGACGTCGTTCTGGTTGGCGCGCACGTAGATCTCGGATGGGTTGGGCTGGACCGCGAACAGGCGCTCGGCGACGGGCAGCGAGATGAACACCGTCGAGTCAAGGGTCGGATCGAGCAGCGCGGGCTTGAGGATCCCCACGACGGCGAACCACGTGTTTCCCAGGTAGACCATGACGTGACCGCCGACCTGATTTATCTGCAGCACCTGTGCCGCCTGGGCGCCGAGGACGACCTCCGGAAAGCGGTCGCTGACCGCGCCGAGGAAGTGACCGGACGCGAGCGAGGTGCCCACCACCTGGGGCAGATCCTGACCCGCCGCGTCGACTCCTAGGCCGCCCGTCTCGGCGCTCGGAACAAGTGGGGTGCGGTAGACGTTGACATTGTTCACCTGGTAGACGGCGGCATCGCTTTCGACGTTCTGCATGTGGCCGATCATCGGGACCGCGGTATCGGGCAGGACCTCGTTGGCCCCTAGGAAGGTCTGTCCGGGGCTGACCGTGAGCAGATTCGTGCCCAGCGCGTCGATCTCCGCCAGCAGGTTGGCCTGGGCGGACGACGAGACGCCGACCACCGCGACCATGGCGCCGATGCCGATGGCGATCCCCAGCGCCGAGAGCGCAGCCCGCAACCGGCGCGTGCGCAGGCCGCTCAGCGCGGTGCCGAGCAGCTCCCGGGCCGGCAGCCGGGCGGATCCGATTTCGCCCGGCCCGGGCACCGCTGCCGCGCTGGTGCTCACTTCGCCCTGTCGCTGAGGATCTCGCCGTCCCGCATCTCGATCCGGCGCGGGAAGCCGGCTGCTATGCGCTCCTCGTGGGTGATGAGCACGAGCGTTGCCCCGTCGGCGGCCAGCCGGTGGAGCAGGTCGATCACCTCGCCCCCGGACTTCGAGTCGAGGTTTCCCGTCGGTTCGTCGGCCAGGATGATCTTGGGCCGCTTCGCCACCGCGCGCGCGATGGCCACGCGCTGACGCTCGCCCCCAGAGAGCTCGAGCGGCTTATGGGTCAGCCGGTGTCCTAGACCCACCCGCTCGAGCGCGGTCTGGGCCAGCTCGCGGCGCTGGCGCAGCGGCTGCCCGGTGTAGAGCATGCCGAGGGCGACGTTGTCGACCGCGGTCATCGGGTCCTGGAGATGGAAGTCCTGGAACACGAACCCGATCTCATGTGCCCGGAGCCCCGCCAGCTCGATATCGGAGGCCTGGTTGACCGCGTGGCCGGCGACCTCGACCTCGCCATTCGTAACTCGCTCGAGGGTGCCCATGACCGTGAGCATCGTCGTCTTGCCCGATCCCGAAGGACCGATCACCGCCACCCGGTCGCCGTCGGGGATCTCCACCTGAACGTCACGCAGCGCCACCACCCCGCCGGGGTACTCCTTGGTCGCCTGACGAAGGGTCACGGCCATGGTCAGCCCTGGGAGTCGGTGACTTGGAGCCCGGGATAGATGCCGGGTCCTGAGATCTGCACGAAGCCGGCGGCGAACAGTCCCGTGGTCACGGGGATGAGCCGGTGGGGCGCGGCGGCCTCCTGCACCGCGTAGGCGCCGCCGGAGGTGGCGAGCAGTGCCGTCACCGGGACCGAGAGCACGTTGTTGGCTTCGGCCTGGGCGAACTGAACGCTGACCGCGGCTTGATCAAGCCCCGCTCCCCTGGTCCGGCCGCTCAGCGTGATCGTGACCGGGACGGTGGGTGTGCTGGATCCGTTCCCGTTGTTGCCGCCGTTGTTGCTGTTGGCGCCGGAGGAGCCGTTGCCGTTCCCTGAGTTGTCCGAGCTCTGGGCGACCGCGCTGACGGCTGTGACGGTCCCCGTGACCGTGGTGCCGGAGGGCATCTCCACCCCGACCTTCTCCCCGACCTTCGCTTCGCTTTGCTTGGAGGCGTCGAGATCCACGGTCGCCACGAGCTGCGTGGAGCTCGTCTGGAGGATGGGGGTCGCGCTGCCACCGTTCGCACCTCCCGCGTCCGCGTTCGCGCCGCCCGAGTCAGATGTGCCGGAGCTGTTCGAGGAGCCGCCCCCCGACGGCTTTGACCCACTTCCGCTCTTGGGGCTCGAGCCAGTCGGTTTCTTGGCGCTGTGGCTTGCCGCCGCCGCGGCTCGAAGTTCTGCCGTGGCCGCCTTCAGCTGTGCCGTCTCGGCCTTCAGGAGGGCGAGCAGCGCGCTGATCGTCTTCGTGCTCTCGGACTTCTTCTGAGATGGGGTCGGCGTCGTGTTCAGGCTGACGAACTCGGTTGACGAGCCGGTGGGGCTGCGGTCGGCAGCCGACGAGCCCGAGTCCGCGCCCGAACCGCCGCCGGTTGATCCGACGCTCGTCTCCAGCGCCGAGACGAGCTGGTTGCCCGGCAGGAAGACAACCTGGCCCAGCGTCAGGATCCCCGTCGGCTCCTCGCCTAGCGACTCCTGGAACACCTCGACCGCGGCCGAGGTCGCGGGCTGCCAGACGTCATCGAGGATGATCCCGTCCGGGTTGAAGCCGAGGTGGACGAGGTTGCGGTTGAGCTCCAGGATGTCCGGGCCGGGCGTGTCGGCGGCACTCAGATCCCGATAGGCGGGGGTCGAGCCATTCATCAGAATCACCGCGTCCCCGCTCACCTTGTAGAGCGCGCCTCCGGGCTTTATCACCTGCCCCACCGAGGGCAGCCAGGTGATCGTCCCGCTGAGCCGGTTGTAGACGGTCTGTGGGTTCGCGTAGCTGAGAATTCCCGACTCGGTGTCGGTCTCGACCAGGTTGTGCCGCTGCACCGTCGCGGCTCCGGAGCTATTGCTGCCGTTGCTGGCACCGCTGGTCGGGGACGGCGAGTCGACGGCCAGGACGACCACGATGACGGCCGCGATCGCGATCACCACCGCGAGCCCGGCCCCAACCCGGCGCGGTACGCGCTTCATCTAGAGCTTCCCCTCGGGCATCCCTGGGGCTTTGTACGTCCCAGCCACTAACACCGTCGTAACGCTGTTATGCCGCTGTTATGCGCCGAGAGCTCAACACCGGACCCATGGTCGCCCCGGAGGAGGTGGAGCGGCTGTTCGAACCCTTCCAGCGCCAGTCCGGCAATCGCACGGGGACGGACCGGGGGCACGGCCTTGGACTCTCGATCGTGCAGGCGATCGCCACCGCTCATGACGCTGAGCTGAGCGCAGAGGCCCGCTCGGAGGGCGGCTTGGCCGTGACGGTGAGCTTCCCGCTCGCGTTGGATCGGAGCTAGCCGGAGCCGCCGATCCTCAGCCCGCAGTCCTTCGCCGCCTGGCGGAAGGCGGGCGACATCGGATCGAGGCCCGGGCCGATCTCGAAGAACATTCCCCGCAGGGCCAGGACCCGGCCCGTCACCCCGGGCGTGGCCGTCCCGACGCTGGGATCCGGGAAGTCGGGCTCGCCGTGCGTGCGCATGCAGCGGGCGAAGTTCAGCGCCTTGGATCGCTGGCTGGCCGACATCGTGCCCGGCACCGCGAAGCTCGGCAGGTATCGCTTGCACGCCTGCTGAGCCGCCTGGAAGGACGGCGACTGCGGATTGACCTCGGAGTTCAGCTTGAAGTCGCTGCCGCCGGGGCCTGGGTCGGGGAAATTGGGCACGCCGTTGGCCCGCATGCACCGGGCCAGCGCAAGCGCCGCGTCGCTCTGGGCCGTTGTGCCGGTTCGGCTGCTGTCTGATCCGCAGGCGGCAAGGACGAGCAAGCAGGCCACGGCGGCGATGACGGCGAAGACCTTCGGCATCGACGCGGTTTTAGGCGACGCCCGCTAACAGGCCCGTAACGCCGTTATGCCGCTGTTATGCGACGTGGAGCATTCTCGCCCTCGGACGTCGGCGCGGGCCATCCGCGCCGACGCTCCCCATACCATGAGTCAGGAACCACGATGCGCGTGTTGGTAGTCGAGGATCACGCCCGGTTGGCAAACACCGTGGCCACTGTCCTCCGGCGCGAGGGCATGGCCGTGGACGTGGCCTTCGACGGTCAGGAGGCGCTCGATCGCTCGACCTTGACTCACTATGACGTGGTCATCCTCGATCGGGATCTACCGCGAGTTCACGGCGATCAGGTTTGCCGCTCGCTCGTCGCGGCCGGCCAGGGGCCGGTCCTGATGCTGACCGCCGCGGCGGCCGTCGAGGATCGGATCCAGGGCCTCGGGATCGGTGCCGATGACTACCTACCCAAGCCCTTTCACATCGCCGAGCTGGTGGCCCGCGTCCGCGCTCTCGCCCGGCGCTCGCACCGAGCGCTGCCCCCGACTCTGAGCTTCCGCGACCTGACCCTCGACACCGCCCACCGGCTCGTGACCCGATCCGGGACCGCCATAACCCTAAGCCCCAAGGAGTTCTCGGTGTTGGAGATTCTGCTCGGCGCCCAGGGGGCGGTGGTATCAACTGAGGAGATCCTGGAGCGCGCATGGGACGACGCCACCGACCCCTTCACCAACGCCGTGCGCATGACGGTCAGCCGGCTGCGGGCCAAGCTGGGCGAGCCGCCGATGATCGAAACGGTGACGCCCGTGGGCTACCGGATCGGAAGCTCAGAGTGAAACGCGCGTTGAATCGCCTGCGCCGCCCGCCGACCACGGTCCGCTGGCGCCTCACGCTCCTCTACGGCGGTCTGTTCCTCGTCTGCGGGGCGGGGCTGCTGGTGGTCACCTACACGCTGGTCGATCACGCGAGCGTTGCGCGGGGGCCCCAGGCGGCGTTCACGGCCACGCCACCGTCAGGCGCCACCCCGGGGTCGGGTGCGATCGCGCGCCGGGGTGTCCTCAGCATCCGGGCGGGCAACCACAACCAGCTCGTCCGCCTGCCCCCAGGGGAGGTGCCACCGGACCTCGCGCAGGTCTTGAAGTCCTCCGCCGGCCGCGCCGTGATCCGGTTTGTCGGCGCCAAGCAGCGCGTCTCCGATCTGCACCAGCTCGAGATCGAGTCCGCGATTGCGCTGGCCATCATGGCCCTCATCTCGGGCCTGCTCGGGTGGGTGGTCGCGGGCCGTGTGCTGCGCCCCCTGCGGACGATCACGGCCACCACCCAGCAGCTCTCGGAGGTCAACCTGCACGAGCGGCTCGCGCTCGCCGGACCACGCGACGAGCTGCGCACGCTGGCCGACACGATCGACGGCCTGCTGGGACGCCTCGAGCGCGCCTTCGACGCCCAACGCCGATTCGTCACCAACGCATCGCATGAGCTGCGCACGCCCCTCGCCGCCTCGCGCGCCCTGCTCGAGATGGCGCTGAGCGACCGCGAGGCCACCGTGGAGTCGCTCCGCACGGTGTGTCACGAGGCGCTTGAGGAGTCAGAGCAGCAGGAACAGCTGATCGATGCCCTGCTGACGCTCGCCCAGGGCGAACGGGGCCTCGACACGAAGGAGCCCCTGGACCTGTCCGCGGTCATCCGCGAGGTCGAGCGCGTGTACCAACCCGAGGCGGCGGTCAATGGCGTCATGCTGAAGGTGACCACCGACCTGGCCGAGGTCCAGGGCGATCGCCGGCTCCTGGGCCGGCTGGTCTCGAATCTCCTCCAGAACGCGATCCGCCACAACATCCCGGGCGGCCGGGTCCAGCTCCGGTTGGAGGACCGTCCCGAGGGAGCCCGACTGACCGTCGCCAACACGGGGCCAGTGGTACCGGCGGAGGAGATCCCGCGGCTCCTGCAACCGTTCCAGCGCATCGCCCCTGACCGCACCGGACACCGTGAGGGCTTTGGCCTCGGCCTGTCGATCGTCGCCGCGGTGGCGGCCGCCCATGACGCGGCACTCGACATCCGCTCGGGCGCCGATGGCGGACTGGTGATCAAGCTCGGCTTCCCGCGCGTCGCATCGGCGGCGCTCGCCGAGAGGGGGTGGGCCCCGTCCGCGTCAGCCGTCGCGCACGATGCGCAGGATCACCGGGCGGGGAGCCCGGCGAGCCGCGCCGAGGACGAGCCCCAGGTCGGCGTCGGTTAGCTCGTCGGCCGCCTCGACCACGACCACGAGCGGCTCGGTCCCGGTGCCGGCTTCGGCGAGTACGCGGTGAAGGGCATCCGGGTCGCGAGCGAAGGCCTCGGGCGCGGGCACCGAGAGCACCACCTCGCCTCCCACCTCGGCCTCGAGCGCGCCCTCGGCATCGGTGGGGCCGACCTCGACCACGACCTCTCTGCCAGTGACGGCGGCGGGCGGGTTGTCGCTCAGCTGAACGTCGACCCGGCTGCCATGGGCGACCTGGATGATCAGAACCGGCTCGATCACCATCACCCCTCGCCCCCCACAGGAGCGTGGCCGAGCCGTTCCAGCACCTGCTCGAAGACGTCGTGGGGTTGCGCCCCGGGAACGAGGACCCGCTGGTCGATGGCCCAGGCGGGCACTCCCCCGGCGCCAATCTCGATCGCGTTGCGCGTCGAAGCTTCGATCCGCGGAAGGTAGCGCTCGTCCTGGAGCGCGTCACGGATTTCGCGCTCAGTCAGCCCCACCGCGGCGCCCTCCTCGACCAGCACGCGTTCGTCGCCGATGTCGCGGCCGCGGCCCCAGTAGGCATCGAACAGGCGCGGATGGAGCGTCTCCAGGACTTCGCGGTCACGGGCCAGTTCACCGAGCATCAGGGCGCGGCGTGAGTTGGGGATCTTGTCGATGTTCGCGGCGAAGGGCAGGCCAGCGGCCTCGAACATGGCTCGCTGGCGATCGACGAGGCCGGGGCCATAGCGTCGCTCCAGCTCGGCTCGGGGAATCCCCTCGGGCGGATACTCGGGATGGAGGTGGAACGGCCGCCACTCGATCCGCGCGCCGAACCGGCGCAGAAGCCACGCCGCCCGCTCCAGGCCGACGTAGCAGAAGGGTCATATGTAGTCGCTCCAGACGGCAATCCGCGGCCCTCCGTCTGAGCTCTCCATGGACTACCAGCGGCCCTTGTGCACGACGTCTTCGAAGGGCCTGCGATCCGGGCGCTGGATCGGCGCCAGCGGCCGGTCCGCCGGATAGCCGAGGTCGATCAGATAGGCGGCGCGCCGGCCCTCCGGGAAGCCCAGCACCTCCCGGGCCTTGGCCTGGTCGCCCACCGCGGAGTGCCCAGCTCCGACGCCCTGATCGGCAGCGGCGATCATCATCGCCATCGTCGCCTGCCCCAGGTCGTACTGGGCCGTCCCCCGCGTGCGCGGATCGTCGTAGTCCTCCACCACGAGCGCGATCGTCGCGGCCGAATGGGCGACGTGACCAGCGCCCTGCCACACCTTCGATAGCTCCTGAAGCTGCGCCCGGTCAGTGACGACGACGAAGTCCCAGGGCTGCCAGTTGCGTGACGAGGGGGCGCGGCGCCCCGCCTCGAGGATCCGGTCCAGGACGCTCTCCTCGATCGGGCGATCGGCGAACGAGCGCACGTTGCGCCGAGCGGTGATCGCGTCCCAGGTCTCCATGTTCAGTCGCGCACAGTCAGGTCGCGGGCTACTGCCAGTAACGCTCGACGGTGTCGGCGTCACGCGCCTGCGCCTCGTTCGGATCCTGCCCGAACTCCTCGCGCGCGCGCCGTTGCCGCAGCAGATCCCAGCAGCGATCCAGCTCGACCTGCACGTCACGAAGCCGCTCGCGATCTGCCTCGAGCCGCCCCTCATCCGTGCTGTCAGCCTGTTCACGATGCTGCAGCTGGTGCTCCTCGGCAACGAGGCTTTCGATCCGCGCGGTGATGCTCTGATCATCCATGCCTAAATCCTAGTCAGGCGCCCTTGCCGGGTCCTGGGGAGCGCCTATACGATCGCCTCGAGGCCGACCGAGACAAGGAGGACGAGATGATCGTCATGTTCACCGCCCGCCGCCTGAAGCCGGGGGCGTGGGAGAACTTCCGCCGGGCGTGGGATCCCGGCGAGGACATGCCGCCCGGGTTCCAGCGCGCCTATCACGCGCGCAACATCCGAGACGAGGACGAGGTCATCTCGTTCGGGCTGTTCGACATGTCCGAGGCCGACTACCGCCGCTGGCGTGAAGAGGACGACGCCGCCGAGACGCAGCGGGTCGACCGCATCTCCGCCTTCGTCGCCAACGAGTACGTCTCAGGCGTCTACGAGGTGGTCGATACGGTCGAGTGAGCCCGACGGCGTAAGCCTCAGAGGGTGACGCCGCGGTCCTCGAGCCATTCGACAACGGTTTCGGGCGGGTCGCCCTGCCACTCGGCGCGGGCGGCGAGGCGCAGGATCTTCTCGGGCTCGTCGTGGAGTTCGTCCCGGCGGTGGGCGAGGTACAGAATCACCGCCGTCGCGACGGCTACCCCGGGATCGTCGAGCTCAACGTCCGCGCCCTCCTGGGCGATGGCCAGCCGTTCCTCCAGGTTCTGAATTGCCGTCACCGGCTCGTCGGCGTCCTCGAACTGCTCCAGCAGCTCGCCGAGACGGGGATCGGCGTCATCGGGATCGGTGACCTCGACCGCGCGCTTGACGATCTCAAACAGGGTTATCGGCTGCGGCTCCGTCGGCACCCCTCAGACCTCCACACCTCGGGCGCGAAGGATCGCTTCCCGCTCGGCCAGGCGGTTCTCTCGCCGTAGCTGAGCCTCCTGCTCACGCCGGCGCTCGTCGGGCGTCTCCGGGGTCAGCGCGGGAATCGGCGTCGGCTGGCCTTGATCGTCGAGCGCCACCATCGTCAGATACGCGGTCGAGGTGTGGGCGAGCTCTCGGCTGGCCACGTACTCGGATTCGACCCGGACGCCGACCTCCATCGACGTGCGCCAGGCCGCGTTCACGGTCGCCTTCACGGTCACGAGCTGCCCCACATAGACGGGATCTAAAAACGTCATCCGATCCATGCCGGCCGTGACCACGCGTCGACCGCTGTGCCGGATGGCGGCGATGCCCGCCACCTCGTCGCACAGGCGCATGATCGATCCGCCGTGAACGTGGCCGGCGGTGTTGGCGTCCTCGATCCCCATCCATTGCGTGAGGATCGATTCCGTGGCCGACGGCGGGTGAGTCTCCACGAGCGGCACTCTACGCACTCAGCTCGCGTCGACTTCCTGTCCGTTGGCCGTGAGGTTCACATCGATGTTCCCCCGGGTCGCGTTCGAGTAGGGGCAGACGTGGTGAGCCTCACGCACCACCTCCGCCGCCTCATCGGGATCCTCGATCGAGGGGAGGTGGACGTCGAGGTCGACCGCCAGCTTGAACCCGCGCGTCTCGGTCGGCAGGAGCATGACCTTGGCGTCGATGGCCACGTCTCCGGCCTCCAGATGGCGGCGGCGGGCGACCACGCCAAGCGCGCTCTCAAAGCAGGCGGCAAAGCCGACCGCGAAGAGCTCCTCGGGATTTGTTCCGCCGCCCTCTCCGCCGAGCTCGGACGGAAGGCGCAGGTCGACCGTGAGGTTGCCGTCGGTTGTCTCACCGTGGCCGTCGATCCGCCCGCCCGTGACCCGCGCCTCGGCGGTGTAAATGACCTTTGCCATGTTGTCTCCTTGTCTAGCCGGTCACCAGCTCGACACGATCGAGCGGCAGTCCGTGCGGTCCCCCTGAGCGCGCCGCCAGCACTTGATAGATGCCGATGTCGCCGTCCTCGAAGCCCAGCGCCGACCCGAGCATATAGAGCCGCCAAACGCGCTCCCGCTCAGGCCCCACCTCGGCGATCGCCGCCTCTCGGTGACGGGCCAGGTTGTCACTCCAGCGCCGGAGCGTCAGGGGGTAGTGCTCCCGCAGCGACTCGACGTCTCGCACCTCGAGCCCGGCGCCCTGCATGGCCGCCATCACGTCGGTCACCGGGTGAAGCTCCGCGTCGGGAAAGACATAGCGGCCGATGAAGGGATCGGGAGCGGGCGCGTGGGAGCGAAGTCGCGTGATCCCGTGGTTGAGAAACAGGCCGCCAGGCCGGAGCAATCCCGCCACCGTGGCCGCGTAGTGACCGAGCTCGGCCCGCCCCACGTGCTCGTACATCCCCACGCTGGCGATCTTGTCGAATGGGCCGTCGGACAGCTCGCGGTAGTCCTGGACGCGGATCTCGATGCCGCGGCTGAGTCCAGCCTCGGCGATCCGCGCCCGTGCCAGCTCGGCCTGAGGCGCAGACAGGGTGACCCCGAGGCCGTGGATTCCGTAGTTGGCAGCGGCATGGATGAGAAGCGAGCCCCAGCCGCACCCGATGTCGAGGAGGCGATCACCCGCCTTCAGGGCGAGCTTGCGGCAGATGAGGTCAAGCTTTCGCGCCTGGGCCACCTCGAGCGTGTCCTCCGCAGTGGCGAAGTAGGCGCAGGAATAGACCATGCTCGGCCCGAGCACGAGACCGTAGAAGCGATTGGAGACGTCGTAGTGGTGGCGTACGGCTCGCCGGTCGCGGGTCAGGGACCTTCGCCGGCCCTGGAGGTGGGCTTCCATCTCGGGGATCCGCGGCAGTCGCAGGGCACTTCGGCCGACCACCCGGAGCGCAACCTGCGCCACCCGCAGCAGATCAGCCGCCCTCAGGTGGACGCGTGAGAAGGCACCGCGGACGCGAAGCACCGCCTCGAGGTCGCCGTCGACGTCAAGTGAGCCCTCAACCCACGCGCGAGCCAGACCGAGCTGGCCGGGGGCGCGGAGCAGGTGAGCGAGGGCCGAGGGGCGACGGATCTCCACGATCGGGGCGTTCCGGCCCGCGGAGAGCAGGCTCCCGTCCCAGAAGCGGACCGAGATCGGCAGCTCAGCCAGCCGGCCGTCGGCGATCTCGCCGAGCACTTGTCGGGCGGCCCCAGCCGCGTCGTGGCTCCTGCGGGCAGTGGGCCTTGAGGCCTCACGCGTCGCGCGCTCACCAACCACCATGGCGAGATGATCGGGGCCCTCGGACGGAATCTCATCCTCCGGTTTGGATGATTGACGTTAGGAGGCGCCGGCTCCCGCGCTCACCGGAGTCCGCCGCACGGTCTCGATCGGTTCGGCCAGCGGGGCGCACATGGCCGCCGGCTGATCCTCCTCGGCCAGCGTCCGGCGCAAGCGGATGAAGGCAGCAGTGCCGAGCAGCGCCGGGACCCAGAGGGCGATGGCGTGGTAGACGAGCACCGCGGCGGTGGTCTCGGCGAGCGGCTGGTGGTAGAGGACGAAGGCGCCGATCAGTCCTCCGTCAACTCCGCCAATGCCGCCCGGGAGCGGCACGTTCCCGCCGAGCTGCCCGATCAGGTAGCCCAGCGCCAACACGCCCACGGGCGGCGAAGCGCCGAACGCTCTGAACGACACGCCGAGCACGGCGAGGTCGAAGACGAGGAAGCCGATCGAGCCCCCCAGTACGCCGACCGGGCGATGGCGCAGAAGGTACAGCCCGTCGCGAATCCCCTGCCCGAGCGAGTAACGGACCCAGCGCAGCGCGGTCTTGACCTTGCCCCCCTCCTGGGTCCGCTTGGCCCATGGCTGGTTGCGTCCAACGAGCGGGAGGAGACCCACCACGGCCACCGTGAGCACGAGGGCCGCAGCGCCGAAGCTGTAGGTCAACGCCTGGTTCGGGTCGGGGCTCAGCACGCCGGTGCCGTAAAGGAGCGCGAACAGGATCACGCCACCGACGTTGGCCAGGCTGGTGAGAAAGAAGAAGGCCACCGAACGCCGCGCGATGTGTTCGGTGCTCATCCCTCCGCGGTGCAGCGCCCAGGCCCCCAGGGCAAGTCCGCCGGCGCCGCTCACCGAAAGGACCGAGTTCGCGGCCTGCTCGGCCATCCCGATCTGATAGCTGAATCGCCAGCTCATCCGGGGGCAGAAGACGGCGCGGAAGACGAGGGCGGACAGGACCTCCAGGACTATCCCGGCGACGAGCCAGCCCGGGGAGGCATGCTCGATTTCCCGGCGCAGGCTGCCCAGGTCGGGGCCGAAGGCGACCACGAGAGCAACCACCACGACGACCGCCGCCAGCTCAAGCAGGCGGCGGGCCAGGCGCCGTGGGCTTAGCTCCTCCGGCATGGGTGCGGATGTCCGGCTGGCCATGAGTTCATTGTGGCCGGTGCCCGCGGGCGGACAGAATGTGGGCCATGCCCGACTTTCCTGAATCCCACCGCGACCTGCTTGACGGCCAGGTGGCCACCCTCGCGACCATCGGCCGCAGCGGCTTCCCCCAGATGACCGAGGTCTGGTTCCTCTTCGAAGACGGCGAGCTGAAGCTTTCCCTCAATACCTCGCGCCTGAAGACGCGCCACCTCCTGGCGCGGCCCCAGTGCAGTCTCCTTCTCCTCGATCTGGAGAACCCCTACCGCTACCTCGAGGTCCGGGGCAACGCTCGGATCGAGCCCGACGATGACCTCGGCTTCGCCCAGAAGGTGGGCGCCAAGTACAACGCCGATTTGAGCGACCATGACCGGCCCCAGGACAGCCGCGTGGTGGTGACGATCGAGCCGGTCAACGTCTATCCGGTCGACATGAGCCGCTGATCCTTCGCATCTCGTTAGAAATCTCTTTCTATAGTTCGCCCGCGTGGCGGCAGTACGTGCGAGCGGCGTCGTCAAGCGTTTCGGTACCACCTGTGCGCTTGACGGGGTCGACCTGGTAGTCGACGAGGGCGAGGTCAGGGGCCTGCTTGGGCCCAATGGTGCCGGCAAGACGACGCTCCTACGGATCCTCTTCGGCCTCATGGAGGCTGATGCTGGCTCGGCCGAGCTCTTCGGTCGGACTCCGAGCGGAGGCGGGTCCGACGCGCTCGCCGGCGTGGCCGGCTTCGTCGAGGATCCGAGCTTCTATCCCTACCTCTCGGGGCGCGCCAACCTGGAGTTGCTGTCCGAGCTCGACGACGGAGTCCCACCGGCCCGGGTTGACGAGGTGCTAGAGCGGGTGGGCCTTGCTCACCGGGGCTCGGACCGGGTCAGCGGCTACTCCACGGGGATGAAGCAGCGGTTGGGGATAGCCGCCGCGCTCCTTCGCGGGCCTCGCCTGCTGATGCTGGACGAGCCCACCGCCGGGCTTGACCCCGAGGGGGTGCGCGAGGTGGGAGAAATGGTGCGCGAGCTGGCGAGTCAGCGGGTGGCGTTCCTGATGAGCAGCCATCAGATCGGCGAGATCGAGGGCGTCTGCGACAGCTTCACCTTCCTGCGCTTGGGCCGGGTTGTGTGGTCGGGCACGGCGGCGGAACTGCGGTCCCAGGCTCCAGCCTCGGGCTACAGACTCGAGACCAGCGATGACCGGCTGGCGCTGGAGTTGGCCGAGCGCAGCAGTGAGGTCGAGGCAGCCCCGGATGAACGGGGTGGTCTGGCGCTGGCCGTTGACGCGGGAGCCCTGGATCCGTATGTGCTCGCCCTGGGGGCGGCGGGAGTCGCCGTGCGCCGCCTTGAGCTGACCGTGAGCCCACTCGAGTCGATGTTCTTCGCCCTGACCGCCGAAGGCCGAGGCCCGCAACCTGAGATTCCCGATCCTGTCGCCGTGCTCGACCGGGCTCTGACCGGGACATGAGCGCTCTCGGCGCCCTGTCGGACCCGCTCGCCCCGCCCGCCTCCGAGCGCGCGGGAAACGGCGTCTGGAGGGTCTTTCGGGTCGAACGGCGAAAGCTCAGCGCCCAGCCCGCGATCCGCCTCCTAGCGCTCGTTTGCCTGCTTGGCCCGTTCGCCTTCACGACGATTCTCAAGGTTCAGAGTGGAAGTCCCAGCGACGACCTCTACGGCGTTTGGGTCCACTCCTCGGGCTATGCCGTCTCGCTGGTCCTGCTGGGCTTTTCCGGAGCCTGGGGCATGCCGTTGATCGCCGGGATCGTCACCGGCGACATGTTCTCCTCCGAGGACCGGTACGGGACCTGGAAGCTGGTTCTGACCCGCTCTCGGCGCCGGAGCGAGGTCCTGGCCGGGAAGCTGCTCGCGGCGGCGGCCTTCGTGACCGGGCTGACGGCACTGACCGCGGTCTCGAGCCTGGCCGCGGGCATTCTCATCTTCGGCGCCCATCCGCTGGTCAGCCTGAGCGGGACGCTCTACTCCTCCGGGCACTCGCTGGGGCTGGTCCTCCTGGGCTGGCTCGTGTGCCTCGTCCCCACCCTCGCCTTCGCCAGCCTGGCCGCGCTCCTGTCGGTGGCCACCCGCAACGGGATCGTGGGGGTGATCGGACCCGGCGTCGCCGCTCTGGCCATGCAGCTGCTCCTCCTCGTGGGCAGCGGGACCTGGGTTCACCTGCTGCTCCTGAGCGCGGCCGTCAACACCTGGGGCGGCCTCTTCACCGCGCACCCGTTCTACGGACCCCTGCTCATAGGCCTGGTTGTGAGCCTGCTGTGGATCGTCGGCTGCCTGGCCGCCACCTGGTGGCTGCTCGCCCGGCGCGAGTTCGCCGGACCAGTCGTCAGCCGCCGGCAGGGCTGGGTCGGCCCGGTCCGGGTGGCGGTGGCGCTGTGCGGCGTGGTCGCGCTCCTCGCCGTGGGAAGCAATCTGGGCCCGGCCGGAGTCACCGCGGCGCGCTTGCGCGCCAGCTTCACCCCGGTCTTCAATAACCTGACGCTCCTGCAGCAGCGTGAACTGGGCCGCGTCGTGCCTGCCGGGGCCAAGCTGCAGATCCTGCCCACCTGCAGCCGGCGCGGCGCCAGCCCGCGCGGACCCGGGGACTGGGTGTGCACGATGACCGTGTTCATCCCGCAGCCCGGGGCGGTTCCCTTCCAGGACACTCCGGTGAGCTACGACGTGAGCGTCCAGTGGGACGGCTGCTACAAGGCCCAGTCCCCGCCCGCCTTCATCGGTCAGCAGACGATGCGGGATGCCGCGGGTCACCAGGTCGTCAACCCGCTCTACACGATCTACGGGTGTTTCAACACGCTCTGAGCACGCCAGCGGAACTGCGCTCCGGCGTGAGATGAACCGCACCAGCGCCAGGGTGTCCGCGGCCGCGGTCATCTGCGCGATCACGGCCGCGGGATGCGGGGGCGGGAGCGCTCCGAAGACCGCCGTGCGGCGCCAATGCCGGGCCACGATCGGCTTCATCGGTCCCGCGCAAGCGCCGCTGGCCAAGCAACAGCTTGCCTTCGCACGCCTCGCCGTCGCCAAGGACAATGCCAGCCGGCACACCGCGATCAGTCTGGTGCTGGCACCGCCCGGCGCCAATGCGACGCTCGCTGCCGACCGCTTCGCGGCGGGGGCGGTCGTAGCGGTGCTCGGCCCCGCCAGCAATGGCCAGGTTCAGGCGGTGGGGCCGGTGTTCGCCCGTGCCGGGCTCGCCTTTATCTCCGGGTCGGCCACGGGTACGACGCTGACCGGCGGAGCCAACCCAACCTTCTTCCGTGTCGTCCCCAGCGATGCGCTCGAGGGATCTCAGGCGGCTCATTTCGTCCTCACGCGGGTTCGCCTCCGCGGCGCTGTGGTGGTCATCGACGATGGGGCGGCGTCCTCGCGCCAGTTCGTCCGGGGGATTGCCGCCGGCTTTAAGGGGGCCAGGCTCCCCTTCACGCCGATCACGGCGGTCGAGGGGGTGACGCCGGTCGGAGCCCTGGCCGCTCACATCACCCCGCTGGACGCACTCGCCGTGCTCGCCTGGCATGACCCCAGCGAGGCCAGCCAGCTGGGGCGGCTCCTCCTTACCCAGCGCAAGACGGTGACACTGCTCGGCCCCAGCCAGCTGTTCGATCCCCGCTTCACCACGCCCGGCTCCTACGTGACCTACTGGGCTCCGGACATCACGGCGCTGCACGCCGATACCTCGCTCGTCCAAGCGGCCAAGCAGTCGCTGGGGTCGTTCGGGCTCGGTGCGCCGCCGATGTATGCGGCCACGCACGTGATTGACTCAGCGATCGCCGCGGTCTGCCGCGCTGGTGGGCCGCCCTCGCGGAGTGCCGTCCTGGCCGCTGTCCGGTCGACCAACGAGCCAAGCTCGGTCCTCGGCATCCCGATCAAGTTCCGTCTGGACGGGGACCTCGCCAGCGGCCGTTGGTTCGTCTTCCACATCCAGCCCGGCGGGCGCTACCAGATGGTGCCGCGGCAGTGACCGGCCTGGGCGCGCCGCCGAAGTAGCCTTCTTTTCCCGTCCGCTTTCGCCGAGGAGCTGCCCATGGCCACGACCGTCCCCGCGTCGAAGATCCGCCCCAAGGACTTCCTGGAGCTCGACCAGCTGCTCTCCGACGAGGAGCGCGACATCCGCGACACGGTGCGCGCGTTCGTGACCGACCGCGTCCTGCCGTTTGTCGGTGACTGGTTTGAGGAGGCCACGATTCCGCTTGAGCTGGCGCGTGAGCTGGGCAAGCTCGGGGTGCTCGGGATGCACCTCGAGGGCTACGGCTGCGCCGGAGCCAGCGCCACCGCCTACGGACTGGCGTGCATGGAGCTCGAAGCCGGGGACAGCGGCCTGCGCAGCCTGGTCTCGGTTCAGGGCTCGCTGGCCATGTATGCCATCCACCGGTGGGGTTCGGAGGAGCAGAAGCAGGAGTGGCTGCCCCGGATGGCGGCCGGCGAGGCGATCGGCTGCTTCGGCTTGACCGAGCCTGACGCCGGCTCCGATCCCGGATCGATGCGGACTCGCGCCCGCCGCGACGGCTCGGACTGGATCGTCCACGGGCAGAAGATGTGGATCACCAACGGCTCGGCGGCGGACGTCGCCGTCGTGTGGGCGCTCACCGATGACGGCGTGCGCGGGTTCCTGGTCCCCAAGGGGACCAAGGGCTTCACGACCCAGGACATTCACCGCAAGCTCTCGCTGCGCGCCTCGGTTACCTCGGAGCTCCTGCTCGACGATGTCCGGCTCCCGGAGGCGGCGGTCCTGCCTGAGGTCAGCTCCCTGCGCGGGCCGCTGTCCTGCCTGAACGAGGCCCGCTACGGAATCGTCTGGGGTGCCATCGGGGCGGCACGCGCCTGCTTCGAGGCGGCGCTCGAGTACAGCCGTGAGCGCCAGCAGTTCGGTCGCCCCATCGCCTCGTTCCAGATCCAGCAGCAGAAGCTGGCCGGCATGGCCCTCGAGGTGAACCGCGGGGCGCTGTTGGCGCTCCATCTGGGACGGATGAAGGACGAGGGCCGGCTGCGCCCCGAGCACGTAAGCATGGGGAAGCTGGCCAACGTCAACGCGGCGCTCGAGGTGGCCCGGACGGCGCGCCAGGTTCTCGGCGCCAACGGCATCACCCTCGAGTACCCGGTCATTCGGCACATGAACAACCTCGAGTCGGTGGTCACCTACGAGGGGACGGCTGATGTCCATGCGCTGGTCATCGGTAACGCCCTGACGGGCATCCAGGCGTTCCGCTAGCTGTAGTTCCTGACGACGTTGGTCAGGCGTGAGGCCGGGGGTTGGTGGCTGAGTGAGCCGTGTGGTCGGTGGTAGTTGTAGCGCTCGAGGAATTGTGGGAGGGCGCGGGAGCGTTCGTTTGAGCTGCCGTAGAT
>DATJQY010000026.1:0-17592 GCA_035505215.1 Solirubrobacteraceae bacterium
GGGGAAACCCGCGGGAAAGTGCCACAGAAAAGACACCGCCTAAGCCTGAGGCCGCTGCAGCGTCTCAGGCCGGTAAGGGTGAAATGGTGCGGTAAGAGCGCACCGGCGTCGCGGTGACGCGGCGGCCAGGTAAACCCCACCTGATGCTAGGCCAAGCAGGACCGCTTGTAGGTGACCCGCCAAGGTCCGGGTAGGCCGCACAGATGGATGGCTGCTCTCGACAAAATCCGGCTTATAGGCCTGCTACGGGAAAGCCCCGCTCCGGCGGGGCTTTTCTATGCTCAGCGCTGCGTGCCCCCGGACGTCCGCCACCCCCTGTTCGCCCGCTGCTTCGATCGCCTCAGCCGCGTGATGGAGCCGCAAGTCGGCCGTCGGCGAGACGAGCTCCTCTCAGGACTCTCTGGGCGGGTGCTCGAGGTCGGGGCCGGTAACGGGATCAACTTCGCCCACTACCCACACTCGGTGAATGAGGTGGTGGCGATCGAGCCGGAGCCGTACATGCGCGCCAAGGCGGAGCGAGCCGCCGAGCGGGCGGACGTGTCGGTTACCGTCCGGCCCGGCTTGGCCGAGGAGCTCGAGTTCGAAGCCGGGAGCTTCGATGCCGTCGTCGCCTGCCTCGTCCTCTGCTCCGTCACGGCGCCGTCCCTGGCCCTGGCCGAGGCCTTCCGGGTGACAAAGCCCGGGGGCGAGCTCAGGTTCTTCGAGCACGTGCGCTCTGAGCGGCCGGCCAAGGCGCGCCTCCAGGGCCTGGCCGACGGCAGCCGAATCTGGCCCTGGCTGGGGGGTGGCTGCCACTGCTCCCGGGACACGGTCGGCGCCGTCGAGGCGGCGGGCTTCCGCGTCGACAAGACGGAGCGGGTGGACGTCGGCCCGGCGTGGGCGATTACCAATCCACACGTGATCGGATACGCGCTCCGCGCGGCCTGAGCCGACCCTCGGCGCCTCGTATCTGGCGAAGGCCTGACGACCCCTAATGCGGCAGCGGGCCCCCCGCGACGCCGATGATCGCGCCCGCGACACCCGCGGTGAGGAGCGTGGAGACGATTCCTCGGCGCGCCACGAGCAGGGCGACCGCCGCCACGCCCAGAACGATGAACTGCCACGTCTCGATCAGGGCCGAGGCGAGCGGGATCGCCGACCCCAGGATCGCGCCGATGGCGGCCGGGCCGGCGCCGGCCAGGAACGCCTGCGCCCGGGAGTTGCTGCGCAGCCGGTCGAACTGGGGACCCCCGAGGAGCACGAACAGGAACGAGGGCGTGAACGCGATGACCGCGGCCAGGACACCACCGCCGAGGCCGTGCGCCGCGTAGCCCACGGCGGCCACGGTGGCCACGACCGGGCCGGGCGTCACCTGGCCCAGCGCCACGGCGCTGAGAAAGCCGGTCGCCGTCATCCAGTGATAGGTGTGCACGGCATTTCGCTGCATCAGCGGGACGATCACGAAGCCCCCGCCGAACGACAGGGCACCCACCTTGACCGCGACCCAGGCCAGCGCCCCGATGCCGCCCGCCGACGCACTCGCCGCCGGCAGGAAGGGCGCCACCACCCCAGGACCGCGCCGCGCTCCCGTCCGCAGCCCGACCTCGACCATCCCGCAGCCCAGGAGAACGAGCACGAGCCAGGGCCCGACCAGCGCGGCTGCCGCACCCCCGAGGGCCGCGTAGGCGATCCAGCGCACGCGCCGTCCCCGGTCCGCCACAGCCCGTCGCCAGCTCGGGCCGGCCAGGCTGAGCCCGGCCCGCACCGCCACCGCGGCCACCGCCGCGCCCGCGCCGGCTCCCGCACCGCGGACCCAGGCCGGGGGGTGGTGGGCCAGAAACAGCGCTGACAGCGCGAGCATCAGAACCACCGCCGGGGTGATGAAGCCCAGCCCTCCCACCACGGCCCCCCAGGGGCCGCCGACCCGGCGGGCGCAGTAGATCGCCAGCTGGGTCGAGGCCGGCCCTGGGAGAAGGTTGCAGGCGGCGACCCCGTCCTCGAACTCACGGGGCGACAGCCATCGCTCGCGCTCCACGACGAGCCGGCGGAGCAGCTCGATGTGGGCCGGCGGACCCCCGAAGCCGGTGAGGCCGATCCTCGTCCACTCCCTCGCGATCCTGGTCAGGGGAACGCGGGGGGTGGTGTCAGCCATCGCGTCCTCCGCCCCGGGCCACCGCCTCGAGCTGAGCCCCGTCGACCCGGTGCAAGACCCACTCATCGAGCCGCTGGGCGGCCCACTTCTTGTAGAAGTCGAGGGCCGGGGTGTTCCAGTCGAGCGCCTGCCATTCGAGTCGGGCGCAGCCCCGCTCGAGGGCGATCGTCGCCACCGCCGCCAAGAGGGCGCCTCCCACGCCGCCGCGCCGGTGCTCGGGAGGGACGAACAGGTCTTCGAGCCAGAGCCCGGGCCGGCACTCCCAGGTGGAAAAGGTGCCGTGGAAGAGGGCGAAGCCGACGGGCGCGCCATCCCGTCCGGCGATCAGCGCCTCGGCGCTCGGACGCTCCCCGAACAGGGCCACGGACAGAAGCTCGGGGCTGCCGCGCACCTGCCCGGGCGCACCCTCGTATTCCGCCAGCTGCTTGATCAGGTCGAAGATCAGCTCGACGTCCCGGGCCTCGGCGGGGCGGATCCGGATCTCCTGAGCGGGGGTCACGGCGAGCCGACGATACCGGCGGCGTGAACGTCACGGACACCGGCGGCGATGCAAAGATGTGGCCCGCGTGCCCCCGCTTCCGCCCAACCCGATCACCCGGCCGCTCGAGCGCCTCGGCGCCGCCGCCCAGAACGCTCTCGAGGTGGCGCGCTTCGGCGGGCTGGCCACAGACGAGCAATCATCGCCCTACGAGGTTGCGGCCGAGCACCGCGTCTACCGGCTGCGGCACTACTACCCGGAGGCGACCGGCGACCCGGGTCCCGCCATCGTCCTCGTGCCGCCGCTGATGTTGGCGGCCGAGGTCTATGACGTGGCTCCGAGCACGAGCGCCGTGACGATCCTCCGTGAGCACGGCGCCGATCCGTGGGTGGTCGACTTCGGGGCCCCCGAGCGCGAGGAGGGGGGACTCGAGCGGACGCTGGCCGATCACGTCGTCGCGGTGTCCGATGCCATCGACGCGGTCCGGCAACTCACCGGCCGCGACGTCCATCTGGCCGGATATTCGCAGGGGGGGATGTTCTGTTACCAGGCCGCCGCCTACCGTCGGAGCAGCGGGATCAGCTCGGTGATCACCTTCGGCAGCCCGGTGGACACGCGCCACGGCATGCCCTTCGGCCTGCCCGAGCAATTCGCGGCCGACCTGGCCGAGCTCCTGGCCGAGGGCTTCCGGCGCTGGTCGGTGCCGGCCTGGGTCAGCCGCACGGGATTCCGCCTCCTCGACCCGGTCAAGACGATCCGCCACCAGCTGGAGTTCATCCTCCAGCTCCACGACCGCGAGGCTCTCCTGTCCCGGGAGCACCAGCGGCGCTTCCTCGAGGCCGACGGCTGGGTCGCCTGGCCCGGCCCCGCCCTGGCCGACTTTCTCGGCCAGTTCATCGCCCACAACCGGATGCTCGAGGGCGGGTTCGTGATCGAGGACCGGCTGGTCACCCTCGCCGACATCACCTGTCCGATTCTCACCGTGGTGGGGACGGTCGACCAGATCGCTCCCGCTGCCGGCGTCCAGGCCGTCGCCCAGGCGGCGCCCCAGGCTGACGTCTACGAGCTGGATATCGACGGCGGCCACTTCGCCCTCGTCGTCGGGTCCTCGTCCCGGAGGCGAACCTGGCCCACGGTGGCTGCCTGGGCGCGCTGGAGCGAAGGGGACGGCGAGCTCCCGGAGACGGTTGGGCGGCCAACCACCGAGACCTCGCTCGAGCTGAGCCGGAACGTCCGCAGCCGCGTGGGCTACGGCGTCGAGCTGGCGACCGGGGTGGGGGCGGGGATCGCCCGCTCGGTGCTGGGCACCACCCGCCGAGCCAGCCGCACCGCCGTCGCGCTGACCCAGGAGGCGGCGGGCCAGCTGCCCCGCCTGGCCCGGCTCGACCAGATCCACCCGGGCAGCCGGATCTCCCTCGGGCTGCTGGTCGAGGAGCGACGCCGGCGGGCCCCGGACGGGATCTTCTTCCTCTTCGAGGACCGGGCCTACACGGCCCGGGACTTCAACCAGCGGATCGACAACGTCGTCCGGGGCCTGATTGAGATCGGCGTTCGTCAGGGCGAGCACGTCGGGGTGCTGATGGGCTCGCGGCCCAGCGCCGTCGCCCTGACCATGGCCATCAGCCGCCTGGGGGCGGTCGCGGTGCTGATGCGACCGGATGGCGATGTGGCGCGCGAGGCCGAGCTCGGCCAGGTCGAGCGGATCGTCGCGGACCCGGAACGGGCCGATCTGGCGGCGGGCATCGCGACGGCTGAGACGTATGTGCTCGGCGGGGGCGGCGGCCCGCGGTCGCTCGGCCCCTTGGTCACCGACATGGAGCAGATCGACCCCGGTCAGGTGACGCTTCCGGACTGGTACCGCCCCAACCCGGGGAAGGCCCGCGACGTCGCCTTCATCGTCTTCACCGGTGAAGGCAAGCGGACGCGGATGAGCCGGATCACGAACCGGCGCTGGGCGCTCTCGGCCTTCGGCACCGCCTCCTCGGCCGCGCTCTCCCCCGCCGACACCGTGTACAGCGTGACGCCGCCCTACCACCCCTCCGGGGTGATGACGAGCATCGGGGGCGCCATCGCCGGCGGGGCGCGGCTGGCCATGGCCCGGAGCTTTGACCCCGCGACGTTCTGGGAGGAGGTCCGCCGCTACGGGGTCACAGTGGCCTCCTACACCTGGACCCTGGTCCACGACCTCGTCGAGGCCCCGCCCGAGCCCGGGGAGCGCCACCATCCGGTGCGGCTGTTCATCGGCTCAGGGATCCCGCCCAATCTGTGGCGCCGGGTGGAGCGCCGGTTCGCGCCCGCCCGTGTGCTCGAGTTCTATGCCTCCACCGAGGCCGGAGCGATCCTGGTCAACCTCCGCGACGTCAAGCGCGGGGCGATGGGCCGACCGCTGCCGGGCAGCGCCCAGGTGCGGATCGCCGAGTACGACCTAGAGGCGGGTGGCCTCGTCGTCGGCCCGGGCGGCTTTGCCCAGGAGTGCGGCGTCGATGAGGTCGGGATGCTGCTGGCGCGGGTCGGGCTTGACGAGCCGCTCAGCGTGGTGGCGCTGAGAGGCGTATTCGCGTCCGAGGACGCGTGGGTGGCCACCGGCGATCTCTTCCGGCGCGACGCCGACGGCGACTACTGGCGCGTGGATGGGGTGGGGGAGGTGATCAGGACGGTCGACGGCCCCGTGTTCACCAGCCCGATCCGCGACGCCCTCGGCGAGCTCGACGCGGTCGACCTGGCGGTGGCCTACGGTGTGCGACCCCCCGAAGGCGACCACGAGGTGGCGGTGGCGGCGGTCACGCTGCGCCCCGGTCAGGAGCTCAGCCCGCGGGAGCTCTCGCGGGCCCTCGCGAGCCTGGCGCCGCGCCAGCGCCCGCTGATCATCCGCCGGGTCCAGCGCATCCCCGTCACCACCTGGTTTCGCCCGCTCACCGGCCCCCTGCGTGACGAGGGCATTCCCGAGCCGGGCGACGGCGGCGAGGTGTGGTACCTCGACGCGTCCGGGGAGCGTTACCGCCCGCTCACCGACACCGCGCGCAAGCGGCTGGTCTCCGCGGCCGCCTAGGCCGGCACTGGCGAAGCGTGGAGAATTCGTCCCACCCCCCGGGACGAAATCGCCACGCTTCGGGTTAGGCGGCCGGCAGCGACTCGCCCGAGTAGAGCTTGATCACGCGGACGGCGCCGGCTGGGGCGGCGTTGATGCAGAGCTCGCAGAGCACGCACTCGTCGAGGTTTTCCTTGACGATCTCGACGCGCCCGGAGGCGTTGGTGAAGATGTCGACCGGGCAGACCTCGGCCAGCTTCGCCGCCAGCTCGGGATCGGCGTCTGAGGGCTCCCGTACCTCGACGTTGATGAACATCGCGTCGTGGTCGCTCACACCCGGGCTCCCATCTTCTCCTTGACGATCGTCGGGATCTCGGAGATCTCCTCGGCCACGACGATCCCCGCCTCGGCCAGGCGGGCGATCTTCTCTGACGCCGTGTCCTCCTTGCCCTCGACGATCGTCCCGGCGTGCCCGAAGCTCATGCCCGGCATCTCGTCCATGAAGCGACCGGCCATGAAGGCGACGATCGGCAGGCGCGAGTTGTTCTCGGTCACCCAGCGCGCCAGCTCGGCCTCCATCCGGCCGCCCGGCTCGGTGTAGATGACGATCGCCTGCGTCTCCTCGTCGGCCTCGAACAGGGGCATGAGCTCGGCGTAGGTCGAGCCGATGATCGCGTCGCCCCCGATGGAGACGGCGGTCGACTGCCCGAGGCCGGCGGCGCTCAGGGTGGAGGACATCTCGGTCGTCATGCCGCCGCTGCGTGAGATGACCCCGACGGGCCCGGGCCGGTAGGACTTGGCCGCGTCCTTGGCCGGGCCGCCGATCCCACCCATCTTGATCACGTCGGGAACGATGATGCCGAGGCAGTTGGGGCCGATGATCCGGGCGCCTCGCTCGGCGGCCAGCTCGACCATCTCGGCGACATCGCCGCGGGGGATGCGCTCGGTGACGATCACGACCAGCTTGACGTCGTTCTCCAGGGCCTCGAACACGGCGTCCTTGGTGAACGCGGGGGGGACGGTGACGACCGAGCCGTCGATCGGCCCGCCGTGGTGCTCCACCGCCTGGGCGACGGTGTCGAACACCGGCACCCCATGGACATCGCGGCCCAACCGCCCGGGGGTGACGCCGCCGACGATCTTGGCCCCCTTGCCGTAGTCGAGGCACTCGCGGGTCAGGTTGACCGCCTCACGGCCGGTGATGCCCTGGACGATGAAGGTCGTGTTCTCGTCGAGCAAGATCGACATCAGACGTCGGTCTCCGCGCCCACGTCGCCGGTGGTCTGTCGGAACCCGTCCCCAGCGCCGTTGGAGGCGCCCGTGCCCTGGATCTTCTCCACGGCACGGCGGGCGGCCTCGTGCAGGGAGACGCTCCGGTCGGCGTAGTCGACGCCGTAGCGCTCAAGGATCTTGAAGCCTTCCTCCTCCCAGGCGCCGGGGATGCGGAAGATGGTGATCTTCTCGGCCGGGTCAAAGCCGAGCTCGACGCACGCCTTGATAACGCCACGAGCGACGATGTCCACGCGAGTGTTGGAGACGATCGACATCATCACCGCGATCTTGTCCACCCCGGGCTTCGAGAGCACGAGCTTGGCCAGGCCTTTGGCCTTGCGGACCGAGGGGTTACCCCCGATCTCGCAGTAGTTGGCGGGGTCGCCGCCGTGGGCGCGGACGGCGTCGAACAGGGTCAGCGAGCCGCCGCCGGCCCCGATGACGAGGCCCAGGTTGCCGTCAAACTCGGTCACGTTGCCCGCCACTCCGCGGTGGTCCTGGGCGTCTACCTGCTCGCCCGCCAGCTCAAACGGGGTCGGCTCCCGCGCCTGGCGGGTCTCTTCGTCACCCACGCCGAGCTCGTGCAGCAGCGCCTTCTGCCGCGGCCGGGCCTCGTTCTCCATGTCCATGTGAGCGTCGAGGGCCACGAACGAGCCGTCGTCGAGCTGGCCCAGCGGATTGATCTCGGCCAGGGTCATGTCGTAGTCCAAGAACAGGCGGGCCAGCCGAGCCAGGATCGGCGTGAGCCGGCTCAGCGCCGAGCCGCTGACCCCCAGCGACGCGATCAGCTGCTTGGCCTGCCAGTCGGCGAACGGCCGCAGGGTGGAGAAGTGCATCCGGGCGACGTGATCGGGATGCTGCTCGGCCACCTCCTCGATATCGATCCCGCCCATGTCGGAGAAGAGCATCACCGGGCGCTTGCGGATCCCGTCCCAGACCACACCGGCGTAGTACTCGTGCTTGACCGCCGCCTTCGAGTCGACGAGGACCCCGCGCGGCATGTGACCGCCGATCTCGAGCTCGAGGACGTGCCGGGCGTGACCCTCGGCCTCCTCCGGCGTATCGGCGAACTGGACGCCGCCCGCCTTCATGCGCCCGCCGGTGAGGACCTGTGACTTGATCACGACCGGGCCGCCGATCTCGGCGGCAATCGTCCTCACCTCCTCGGGGGTCTTGGCAAAACCGTGGCGGGTGACTGGGATCCCGGCCTTGGCCACGATCGCGCGTGACTCGTACTCGAAGAAGCGCATCGACGGCGCGGGAGGCTAGCGAAGCCGGTTGATCGGGAGCGCCAGCCCGCAATCCTGGGAATTTCGATCAAATGAGTTGACTCTGTGCTAAACAACCCGGCAAAGCTGATCGACTTACTCCTAATGGTCAGCTCTTCGATCGCGAAACCGAGAGGACGACATGAAGAGACGATTCAGGGTTCCGGGCCTGGCCCGAGCCTCGAGGCGGGCCATCCCGCTGACCGCGGTAGCCGTGCTGGCCGGTGTTTCGCTGGCCGCATGCGGCGGGTCATCCGATAGCACCGCCTCGAACGCCGCCGACACCTCGTCTTCGGGGTCCGGCAAGACGGGCACCCAGCTCGCCCTGGTCGCCTACTCGACTCCCAAGAAGGCCTACGACGCGCTGATCTCGGCCTACGAGCAGACGAGCCAGGGCAAGGGGGTCTCCTTCAGCGAGTCCTTCGGGGCATCGGGATCTCAGAGCCGGGCCGTTGCCTCGGGTCAGCCCGCCGACGTGGTCGCCTTCTCGACCGCGCCCGACGTCACCCGCCTGGTCAAGGCCGGCCTCGTCTCCTCGGGCTGGGATGCCGGCGCAAACCAGGGGGTTCCCAGCAACTCCGTGGTCGTGCTCGTGGTCCGCAAGGGCAACCCCAAGCACATCACGGGCTGGGATGACCTGGTCAAGCCGGGCGTCGATGTCGTCACGCCGAACCCCTCGACCTCGGGGAGCGCACGCTGGAACATCCTCGCCGCCTACGGGGCCGAGCTCAAGGAGGGCAAGACCCCGGCCGAGGCCCTGGCCTACTTGAAGACGCTCCTGACCAAGAACGTCAGCGTCCAGCCCTCGAGCGCGAGCTCGGCGCTGGAGACGTTCACCTCGGGCAAGGGCGACGTGCTCCTCGACTACGAGAGCGACGCGATCGCGGCCGAGAAGGCGGGCGACTCGATCCAGTACATCGTGCCCAAGCAGACGCTGCTCATCCAGACGCCCGTCGCGATCACCAGCAATGGCTCGCACAAGAGCCAGGCGCAGGCGTTCGTCACCTGGCTCTACTCACCCGCCGCCCAGACGATCTGGGCCAAGGAGGGCTACCGGCCCGTGCTCCAGTCGGTGGCGAGCCAGTACGCCAGCCAGTTCCCCACGCCGCCGCAGCTGTTCACGATCAAGACGCTGGGCGGGTGGACCGTGATCGACAAGAAGTTCTTCGGAGCCTCCAACGGGCTGATCACGAAGATCGAGCAGGCCGCCGGGGTGCCCACTGTCTCCAGCTGACGCACTCGCGGCTCGGGCGCCCGCGCCGCGGGCGCCCGAAGCCCGGGCCCGAGCGCGGCGGCGCCGGGCCCAGCCACGCGGCGCCCTGGGCCTCGGCGTGGCCATGGTCTACATGAGCGTGTTCGTGCTCATCCCGCTCGCCGCGGTGACGGTCAAGGCGGTCAGCCAGGGCACGGGCACGCTGTGGAGCTCGATCACCAACACGGTTGCGCTCCAGGCGCTCGCGGTGACGCTCGTCTCGTCCCTGGTCGTGGCGGCGATCGGGGCCGTGATGGGGACGCTGATGGCCTGGGTGCTCGTGCGAGACCGGTTCCCGGGCAAGCGCTTCGTCAACGCGCTGATCGATCTCCCGTTCGCGCTGCCGACGATCGTGGCCGGCCTGACCCTGATCGCTCTCTACGGGCCCGATAGCCCGGTTGGCATCCACCTCGCCTACACGCGGGGCGCCGTGATCGTGGCGCTTCTGTTCGTGACGCTGCCCTTCGTCGTGCGCTCGGTCCAGCCGGTGCTGATGGAGCTCGACCGCGAGGTCGAGGAGGCGGCGAGCTCGCTCGGGGCCTCGAACCTGACCACCTTCCGGCGCATCGTCCTGCCCGCCCTGCGCCCCGCCATCATCTCGGGCACGGCGCTGGCGTTCGCCCGCGCGGTGGGGGAGTTCGGCTCGCTGATCCTGATCGCCGGCAAGGTCCAGATCGCCAGCATCGTCATCTACGCCGACATCGAGAACGGCGATCCCCAGTCCGCGGCCTCGCTGTCGGTGGTGCTGCTCGCCATCTCGCTGCTCGTGCTCGTCCTGCTCCGCCGATTGGGGGCCCGGGGTGCGCGTTAGCCGCTCGGCGACCCTCTCGCTGCGGGCCGTGGCGCTCGTCTATCTGAGCCTGCTGCTGCTGGTCCCGCTGGGCGTGATCTTCGCCAAGACGTTCGAGCACGGCTTCGGCACGGCGTGGGGCTGGGTGACCACTCCGGCCGCTGTGAGCGCCTTCTGGCTCTCGGTCACCATCGCCGCCATCGCGGTGCCGCTGAACACAATCTTCGGGGTCGGCGCGGCCCTCGTGCTCGTGCGCGGAAAGACGCCGGGCCGGGCTCTCCTCGATGGGCTGATCGACCTGCCCTTCGTCGTCTCCCCGGTCGTCGTCGGGCTCTCGCTCGTGCTTGTCTACGGTGCTGGGGGGTGGTTCGGGAGCTGGTTTTTGCACCAGGGGATCCGGATCATCTACGCCCCGGCGGGCATGATCATCGCCACCGTCTTCGTCTCGCTCCCGTTCGTCGTGCGCGAGGTGGCACCCGTCCTGTCCGAGGTGGGCGAGGAGCAGGAGCAGGCGGCGGCCACCCTGGGGGCGTCCCGCTGGCAGACCTTCTGGCGGATCACCCTGCCCTCGATCCGCTGGGGCGTCGCCTACGGCGTCGTGCTGACCACGGCCCGCGCCCTGGGCGAGATCGGGGCCGTTGCCGTCGTGTCATCCAACGTCGCCGGCTCGACCCTGACTCTGCCGCTGCTCGTCCAGCAGCGGGTGACCACCTCCTTTGGCTCCCAGGCCGTCACCAGCTCCTATGCCGCGGGCACCGAGCTCGCGGTCATGTCGCTGGTCGTGCTGGTGGCCATGACCCTGCTCGCGCCGAGGAAAGGAGATGCCGCATGAGCATCGAGGTCGAGTCGATCACCAAACACTTCGGCGAGTTCTCGGCCCTGGACGACGTAAGCTTGACGGTGGCCGAGGGCTCGCTCACCGCCCTGCTCGGTCCGAGCGGGTCGGGCAAATCGACCCTGCTGCGCATCATCGCCGGGCTCGAGGCGCCGGACACCGGAACCGTTCTCCTCGACGGCAAGGACGTCACCGATGCCCGTCCCCAGGACCGGGGCATCGGCTTCGTCTTCCAGCACTACGCCCCGTTCGCCCACATGAGCGTGTTCGAGAACGTGGCCTTCGGCCTGCGGATCCGCAAGCGGCCCCGCGACGAGGTGCGGACCCGGGTCGAGGAGCTGCTCGCCCTGGTCGGGCTGACCAAGTGGTCCGGACAGCGCCCGCACCAGCTCTCAGGCGGCCAGCGGCAGCGCATGGCGCTGGCTCGCGCCCTCGCCGTCGATCCCACGCTGCTCCTGCTCGACGAGCCCTTCGGCGCCCTCGACGCGAACGTCCGCGGCGAACTCCGCCGCTGGCTGCGCCGCCTCCACGACGAGCAGGGCGTGACCACCGTGCTCGTCACCCATGACCAGGAGGAGGCGATGGAGATCTCCGACACGATCGCCGTGATGAACGAGGGGAAGATCGAGCAGGTGGGATCCCCGCGTGAGGTCTACGACGCCCCCGCGACCCCGTTCGTGATGGGCTTCATCGGTCCCGTGAGCCGGGTCGAGGGCCACCTCGTCCGCCCCCACGACGTATCGGTCTCGCTGGGACCCGAGCCCGGCGCCGTCGAGGCGATGCTCAAACGGGTCATCTACCTCGGCTTCGAGGTCCGGCTCGAGCTCGAGCTGCCCGGCGGCGACACCGCGCAGGCGCTGCTCACCCGGGGCCAGACCGAGCAGCTCGAACTGAGCGCCGGAGACATCGTCTACGTGAAGTGGGACTCGGCGCATGCGCCGAGTCCTCCGGCGGTGCATGCACCGCCGGACGGGGGCGAGCATGCTCGCCCCCGAACCGCTACCGCGTGACCCAAGCCTCGGGGTCGTCGGCCAGCCGGTCGATCTTGGCCGGGATGTGGCTGGTCGCGATGTCGGCGAGCGTGACGTGCTCGACGACCGCGCGCAGGTTCGCCCGCACGGCGATCCAGACCCGGGGCAGCGCCACCGCGGCGCCGTCGTAGGCGGCTTCCTCAGGCGGGCCGCCGCGGACGCTGGCCAGGGGGCCCTCGACGGCCCGGATGACGTCGGCCACGGTGATCTCGGGCGCCGGCTTGGCCAGGCGAAAGCCGCCCTCGGCGCCCCGCTGAGAGCGCACGATGCCGGCGTGGCGGAGCTCGGAGAGGATGTTCTCCAGGAAGTTGAGGGGAATGCCCTGGGCGGTGGCGATCCGCTCCGCCTTCACGGGCCGCTCCTCGTCAGCCGCGCCCGCCAGTTCGACGGCGGCGCGCACGGCGTAGTCAGCCTTGGCCGAGATTCGCACGTCGGCTAAGCCGCCGCGGGCTCAAACCCGTAGGCCTCGGCCAGCTCAGGGTCCTTGTGGGCGAGCATCTCGGCCAGCTCCACCATCACCTTGCACTGCTTCCAGGTCGCGTCGTCCTGCATCTTGCCGTCGATCATGTGCACGCCGCGCCCGTCCGGGATGGCCTCGAGCACCTTTTTGGCGAAGGCGACCTCCGCGGGATCGGGGCTGAACACCTTCTTGGCGATCTCGATCTGGACCGGGTGCAGCGACCAGGCGCCGACGCAGCCGAGGAGGAAGGCGGCGCGGAACTGGGTCTCGCAGCCCTCGACGTCGCGGATGTCGCCGTAGGGCCCGTAGAAGGGGAGGATCCCCGCCGAGGTGCAGGCGTCGACCATGCGGGCGATCGAGTAGTGCCAGGGGTCCTGCTGGGCGGTCGCCCGCGGGCCATCGGGGTTGTTGGGGTTGGGGTCGTTGATGACCCGGTAGCCGGGATGGCCGCCGCCCACCCGGGTCGTCTTCATCCGGCGCGAGGCAGCGAGGTCGGCCGGGCCGAAGCTCATCCCCTGCATGCGCGGGCTCGCGGTGGCGATCTCCTCGAGGTTGACCACGCCGAGCCCGGTCTCGAGGATGGCGTGGATCAGGATCGGGCGCTCGAGCTCGTGCTTGGCCTCGAGCTGGGCCAGGAAGCGGTCCACGTAGTGGATGTCCCACGGCCCTTCGACCTTGGGGATCATCATCACGTCGAGCCGGTCACCGATCTCGGCCACGACGCTTGTGATGTCGTCGAGGACCCAGGGAGACTCGAGGCTGTTGACCCGGGTCCAGAGCTGGGTGTCGCCGAGCTCCATCTCCTTGCCGACGCGGATCAGGCCCTCACGCGCGGCCTCCTTGCGGTCCACCGGGACCGCGTCCTCCAGGTTGCCGAGCAGGATGTCCACGGTGGGCGCGATCTCCGGGGCCTTGGCCACCATCTTCTCGTTCGAGAAGTCCAGGAAATGGATCATCCGGCTCGGCTTGAACGGGATCTCCAGGACCGGCGCCGGGGCGCCGATGGCCAGGGGCTTGGTGAAATCGCGAGGGTTACGCAACGTTTGTCTCCTGTGGGTTTGCTCAGCCAAAGCTAGCGAGGATCAAATCAGCGACAGCCCACCGTCCACCGTCAGCACCTGCCCGGTGATGTAGCTGGCCTCCTCCGAGAGCAGGAAGACCACGGCCGCCGCCACCTCCCACGCCGTGCCCTGTCGTCCCAACGGGATCGGAGTCTTCTCGCGCGAGGGCCGGGCGGCGGAGGCCCCGCGCCCGAGCGGGGTGTCGATCAGACCGGGAGCGAGGAGGTTGGCCCGGACGCCGCTGCGGGCGGCCTCGAGCGCGGTGTGCCGGCACAGGCCGACGAGGCCGGCCTTGGACGCGTCGTACGCGGGGATGCCGCTTCCGGGGCGCAGACCGGCGGTCGAGCCGATGAACACGATCGAACCACCGGGTCTGAGCGCCGGGAGGGCCGCACGGGCGCAGAGGAAATGGCTTCGGAGATTGACCCTGAGGACGAGATCCCAGTCGCGCGGGGTCGTGCCCTCGAGGCGACGCCCGGCGCCGATCCCGACGTTGAGGACGAGTCCGTCGAGCTGCCCCGCGGTCTCGATCATGGCTCGGCACGCCCCCTCCTCGCTGACGTCGGCCAGGATCGCCGAGGGCTTTGCGCCCTCGGCTTCGAGTAGCTCAAGCGTGCCCTCGAGTGCCGCCTCATCCCGGTCGGCACAGATCACTTCGGCCCCCTCACGGGCGGCTAGGACCGCGATGGCCCGCCCGTTGCCGATCGGCGGGTCAGGGTCAGGAGAGGGCCGCGTGCCGGCGCCGACGACGAGAACCCGGCGGTCGCCGAGCCGGCCGGGGCTCACGGGCCGAAGCCCTCGACGCCCGCCTCCAGAGGGACTCCGAGTGCGTTCAGTGTGAACGCGACCATGTGGTAGGCGCCGACGAGCATCGGAACCTCGATCAGCTGCTGCTCGTCGTAGCGCGACGTGAGCTCATTCCACGTCGCCTCATCGATCCGGGCGCTGGCGTGGAGCTCGTCGGCGGCGCAGAGGAGCGTCACCTCGAACGGGTCCCAGCCGGCGGCGTCCGGCCCGTCGCGGACGCGGTCGATCTCCGCGTCGCTGAGACCCACGGCGCGGCCGATGACCGCGTGCTGGGCCCATTCGTACTCGGCCTGGCAGAGCCAGGCGGTGCGGAGGATCAGGAGCTCGCGCTCGCGGGCGGGCAGCTTGCCGGCCAGGAGCTTGCCCCCGAAGGGCAGCCAGCGCCGGAACAGGCCGGGATGGCGGACCAGGGTCGAGAAGATGTTCGCCGTCGGCGCGTCGGGAGCATCGGCGATCTGGACCTGGGCCAGCAGCTCACGCGCCTGCTCGTCCTGCTCGTCGGGAGGCAGCGGCGGGATGCGGGGTGCGGCCGGCACGGCGCGGAAACTACCCGGTCGCAGGGCGATTAGGCGATTCGGGGTTCCTCCATGCGGCGCGAACGAGCCCGGGATGGCATCCTCATAGGAGCCACCGAGTCAGGAGAAGTGATGACAGCAACCGGAAGCATCGAGACCGACCAGGCAGCGCGGGAGGCGTCAGGCGCCCACCCGTACGGTCGCTACCTGGAGGAGTTCGAGGTGGGGGCGGTGTACAAGCACTGGCCGGCCAAGACGGTGACCGAGAGCGATGACCACCTCTTCTGCCTGCTGACCATGAACCACCATCCGCTTCATATCAACGACGTGTACGCCAGCCAGTCCCAGCAGGGGCGCAACGTGGTCGTGGGCCCGCTCGTCTATTCGCTGGCCCTGGGCATGAGCGTCTCCGACGTCAGTGGCAAGGCGATCGCCAACCTGGCCACCGAGGAGCTCAAGCACCCGGCTCCGGTGTTCCATGGCGACACGCTGTTCTGTGAGTCCGAGGTCCTCGAGGTCCGGGAGTCGCAATCAAAGCCCGACCGCGGCACGGTCAAGGTCCACACCCGCGTGCTCAACCAGGACGGGGTTCTGGTGGCCGAGTTCAAGCGCGTCGTGCTCGTGCCCCGCCGTGACGCCGGCAACGGCTCCGGCGGCTCTTTCTCGGCCGAGTCGAACGTCGAATAAACCCCCGGCAGCAGGTCGAATACGGACCATCTGCGGTCTTTTTCACCGTTCCCGGGGTACGCTTTCCTACGCCACCGAAGATTGAGGAGTTGCTGAACAACATGGCCCATACCGCACCGAAGCACCAATCGACCACCGACCACGAGGGACTACGGGCGTGGGTCGAGGAAGTGGCGGCCATGACCCGGCCGGACGAGGTCCACTGGTGCGACGGATCGACGGAGGAATACGAGCAGCTGTGCCAGGCGATGATCGAGGCGGGCACGATCCTGCGCCTGTCCGACGCGAAGCGGCCCGGTTCCTATCTCGCGCTGTCTGACCCGGCCGACACGGCTCGGGTCGAGGACCGGACCTTCATCTGCTCGGCCGAGGAATCGGACGCCGGACCCACCAATCACTGGCGCGATCCCGATGAGATGCGGGAGACCCTGACCGAGCTCTTCACCGGCTCGATGCAGGGCCGCACGATGTATGTCGTCCCGTTTTCGATGGGCCCGCTGGGCTCGCCGATCTCCTATATCGGCGTCCAGCTCACCGATTCCCCTTACGTCGTCGCCTCGATGCGGATCATGACCCGGATGGGGCAGGAGGCGCTCGACTGCCTGGGCGAGGACGGCGACTTCGTGCCCTGCCTGCATTCGGTCGGCATGCCGTTGACCGAGGGCGTCGAGGACGTGGCCTGGCCCTGTAACGCCGACAACAAGTACATCGTGCACTTCCCCGAGACCCGGGAGATCTGGTCCTTCGGCTCCGGCTATGGCGGCAACGCCCTGCTGGGCAAGAAGTGCTTTGCCCTGCGGATCGCCTCCGCGATGGCGCGGGACGAGGGGTGGCTGGCCGAGCACATGCTGATCCTCAAGCTGACCTCCCCCGAGGGGGAGAGCAAGTACATCGCCGGCGCCTTCCCCAGCGCCTGCGGTAAGACCAACCTGGCCATGATGATTCCCTCGGTTGAGGGCTGGAAGGTTGAGACGATCGGCGATGACATCGCCTGGATGAAATTCGGCTCCGACGGGCGGCTCTACGCGGCCAACCCGGAGGCGGGCTTCTTCGGCGTGGCGCCGGGCACCAGCGAGCGCACGAATCCCAATGCGCTCAAGATGCTCGCGCGCGACACCCTCTTCACCAACTGCGCGCTGACCGACGGCGGCGACATTTGGTGGGAGGGGATGAGCGAGGAACCGCCGCCCCACCTCACCGACTGGCGCGGGAACGACTGGACACCCGAGTCCGAGAGCACGGCGGCGCACCCCAACGCCCGCTTCACCGTCGCCATCGACCAATGTCCCTCGGCCGGCGACGAGTGGGATGACCCGGCTGGGGTGCCGATCGACGTGATGCTGTTCGGCGGCCGGCGCGCCGCGGTCGTGCCGCTGGTGTTCGAGGCCACGGACTGGGAGCACGGCGTGTTCCTGGGCTCGACGATGGCCTCGGAGAAGACGGCCGCGGCCGCCGGGACGGTGGGCGAGCTGCGCTTTGACCCGATGGCCATGCTTCCGTTCTGCGGCTACAACATGGCCGACTACTTCGCCCACTGGCTCAAGATCGGGCGCCGGGACGGGGCCCAACTGCCCAAGATCTTCCATGTCAACTGGTTCCGCAAGGACGACGACGGCAAGTTCCTGTGGCCCGGCTTCAAGGAGAACTCACGCGTCCTGGCCTGGATCTTCCGGCGCTGCGACGGCGATGCCGAGGCGGTCGAGACGGAGATTGGACTCGTCCCGCCGGTCGGCGAGGGCGGGATCCCGCTTAAGGGACTCGAGATCTCAGACGAGGCCATGACCAAGCTGCTCGAGGTCGATCCCGAGGAGTGGCGACTTCAGATCCCGCAGATGCACGAGCACTACGCCCGCTTCGGCAGCCGGTTGCCGAGCGAGCTGCGTTCGCAGATGAAGGCGCTCGAGGAGCGGCTCGGCTGCTAGCTGCTTCGCGGGGGCGCGTTCCAGAAGCGCTGTGCGCGGCGCGCGAGCGCTTCTG
>DATJQY010000027.1:0-70908 GCA_035505215.1 Solirubrobacteraceae bacterium
TTGCTCACCCACTGCTGACCGGCGAGGCCGCCCCCGAGACTGCGCTGGATCGACGGCAGCGCGACGCTCACGACACTGCTATCGAGGATCGCGACGCTCGACCCGAGAATCGTCGCCACCAGCGTCAAGCGCTTTCTCGACACCGACACGCCGAGCGTCGCCGACGACGATGAGATGGCGGCACCCGCGTGACTGTTGGGCATTCGACTTGTTAGGACGCGCGCAAGGGGTCTCCTAGACGATCTGTCCCGGCCGCCGATTCCGATCGCGTATGACACGGCAGTCTTAACTCCCGTGCTTCCGCCGCTCGCGTCCGAGCGGCACGGCGCTCGCCCCCATACCCAGCCGTGCTGTCCGAGTCCGTTATCCCGTATACGCCCCACTCGGCACTGCGCCGAGACTTCACCTTGTCGAATGTCCCGAACAACGAACGTGAGAGAGCTCAATTACCGCTGTTCGGATTCGCGAGCCGATTTCAGACCATGATCGACAATATTCGGATTGATGGAAGGGAACTCAGATGAACGGTTTACTAGCAGATGTC
Source organism: Solirubrobacteraceae bacterium (assembly GCA_035505215.1). GTDB lineage: Bacteria > Actinomycetota > Thermoleophilia > Solirubrobacterales > Solirubrobacteraceae > Palsa-465. The sequence continues at coordinate 545 of DATJQY010000027.1, forward strand.
ATCGACGCCCATGGCGGGCTGGAACGGTGGAACGCTTACGAGAAAGTCGAAGTGTCGATCGTCACCGGGGGCGGGTTTTATGCGCTGAAGGGGTTGATGGGAGACTCCATTTCGCGCCGCGTAACGGCATGGCTGCACGAACAGAGGGTGTGGGTGCTTCCATTCGGGGATCCGGACATGGGCGCAACCTTCACGCCAGAACGTGTCGCCATAGAGAAGCTGGATGGAACGGTTGTCGCGGAGCGCTTCGCTCCAACCGAGGCGTTTGCCGGCCATCAAATGCAGACGCCGTGGGATGAGCTCGATCGCGCGTACTTCAACGGAGAGGCGCTTTGGACCTATCTGACAACGCCATTCTTGCTAGCAGGGGATGGCGTAGAGGTGGAAGAGGTGGAGCCGTGGGAACAGGACGGCGAGACGTGGCGCGTGCTCCAAGCTAGATTCCCCGGCTCGCTTGAGACGCACAACCGAGTTCAGGATTTCTTCTTCGGCGATGATCTTATGCTTCGACGGCACGACTATCACGTCAACATCGCGGGTGGGTTCCCGGCCGCACAGCTAGTTACCCAGCCCGTGAGTGTCGACGGCATGCGCGTTCCCACGGTCCGTCGCGCCCATACGCGAGGGCCGGATCGTCAGCCCATCTCGGACATGTTGATGATCAGCATGGACATCAGTGAAGTGAACTTCACTTGAAGGGCGGTCCTGGTCAGCGACCACGCGATCTGACTCCAGACGGTCGTTGATACGAACACAGGACCGTTCCACGCGAAGGCTCAGTCGCAAGATAACCACTTGCGGAAGGAGAAACTCGTGTCCCGCGACACACAATCGAAGACGACGTCCGCGGAGCGCTGGCGGCTCACGTCACCAGATGAGGTCGCGATCTCGTCCGTCGACGGAACCGTCGTCCTGGGGGCGCTCGTCGTGCGTCCCGTCCTTTGAGATCCGCAGTACTCACGGCGCCGTCCATCCAGATCCCCCCCAATGCGCGGATCTCGAGCGAGCCGATTGTTCGGGGTCCCGCCCGGCTGCTTCGCGCGGTCTCCTCGACCGACGTACGTTTGAGGAGCTGAGGACCGGACACGACTGTCAATGCGTTAGATGCGAGGCGCCCGACGCCGACGTACCTTGGTCGGCACTTTCCGAGTTCGTGTTGCCTCGGATCACTCGAAGCAAAAGCAGCATCCATTGTTGAAGTTCCTGAGGCGGCCGTCGCGGGGTCACCTCGCGTTCCTGGGAATCCCAGCTGCTGCGCTCGGCGTCGCCGCGATCGTCTGGCCCGGCGTCACGTCGGCGTCGCCGTCGCGAGCTGATCGCCCAGAGCGCGCGTGAGCTGGTGGCGCGAGCTGACGTCCAGCTTTCCGAACACCTTGCGCAGGTGGTAGGCGACGGTGTGCGGGCTGAGGAACAGCTGGGCCCCGATCTGGGCGTTCGACTCCCCGTCGGCGGCGAGCCGGGCGATCTGCTGTTCTTGGGGCGTGAGCTGGTCGCGCGTCTCGGGCGCCCGCGTGCGCACATGTTCGCCGGTGGCGAGCAACTCGACCTGAGCACGGTGCGCGAACGCGGCTGCCCCGATCGCCTGGAAGATCTGATGAGCGGCTCGCAGTTGGACGCGTGCGTCGCGGCGCCGGCGCGACCGACGCAGCCATTCGCCGTAAAGCAGCCGCGCGCGCGCCAGCTCGGTGGCCACGCCGGCGCGACCGAGGTGGTCGAGTGATTCGAGGTAAAGCAGCTCGGCCGCTTCGTCGGAAGCGAGCAGTGCCTCGGCTCGAGCGAGCAGGCCGAGTGCCCAGGGAGTGCCGCTCGCACGCGCGCGCTCACGCAGGCGATGCAGCGCCGCGCGCGCGGTATCCCCGTCGCCGCTACGCGCGGTCGCCTCGACCGCGTTGCCGAGAGCGCCCGTCCCGAACCACCAAAAGTGGCCCTCGTCAAAGACGCGCAGTGCGTGCAGGCGTGCCTCGTCGTAGCGCCCGAGTCCGAGTTCGAGGATCGTGAGATCGAACTCGACGATGATCACCCCGAGGCCCTGGCCGCGCGCGACTGCCTCGGCCACGACACTGTCGGCTAGCGGCCTGACCTTGCCCTCGTCGCCGCGCCAGCACAGGATTCCCAGCTTGAGGATCTCGCTCGCGGCGGGTACGGCCGGTGCTCCGGTCGCCCGGGCGATCTCCTCGCCCTCGGCGACGAGAGCCTCGGCCGCCTCGATCCGCCCGGCGAGCAACTCGCACCGGGCCAGCAGACTCAGCGCGCGCGGCAGTATCGCCAGCGCACCCTGCTCCCGTGCCGCTCGTGCCGACCCCCGCGCCGCAGCGTATTGCGCCTCGAAGTCGAGCAACAGGCCGCTCGCGTTCCAGATCAGCGCATGCCACTTCAACTCTGGCTGCGCTCGGAGCTCGTGCAGGTAAGCCGCGATCGCGTGCCGCCAGCCGTCGACCGCGCTCGCGTAGCTGTCGGTCAGCCATCGCGTGTAGGCAGTCAGCAACAGGCTTCCGACCCGTTCGTCCTCGTCGGGAGCCGGGATGTCGCGCGCGGCCTCGGCGACAGTGAGGGGCGTGGCGCCGGTGGTCAGTCGGCCGGCCCACATCGCTGATCCGAGGGCCTCCAGCAGCACCTCGCGTGCGAGCCGCGGATCGGTGCCCTTGAGATCCATCGCCGCCTGGAACAGCAACGACGGCGTCTCGCCGCCGCGGCCCTCGTAGAACCGGATGGTGCCCTGCATTCGCGCTGCCTGAGCCCGCGGCCGCGCGTCGCTCAGGTTAGGCAGGCTCTCGTCCAGCAGCACTTGCGCGCGGTTGATGGCTCCCGCCGTGAGCTGGGCGTTCGCGGCGAGCAACAATCGCACCGCCCTGCGCTCTTCTTCTGGCGTCAGCTCCGCGGAACGCTCGAGCAGACCCGCAGCCGCCGCTACGCTGCCCCGCTGCTCCGCTCGGCCGGCCGAGCGTTCGAGCTCCTCGGCGAGGTCCTCGTCCGGGCTGGTGGCCCCCTGAGCACGATGCCAGGCGCGGTGGTCGGGGTCGGCGTCCGGGTCAATCACCTCAGCGAGCGCGAGATGCACCCGCCGGCGCTGCTCTGGCGTCGCCGACCGATACACGGCCGAACGCACCAGCGGGTGGTGGAATCGGAGGTTCGGCTCGAGCAGTCCCGCCATGACCGCCGGCTCTGCCGCGTCGGCTCCGACACCGAGAAGCTTGCCTGCCTGCCGCACTCGGGCAGCTTCGCCGAGCGGCTCGAGTGCGGCGATGAGCAATAGCCGTTGTGTCTGGGCGGGCAGCCCGTCGATTCTCTGCCGGTAGTTTTCCTCTATCCGTCCCGACAGCGGCGTCGCGTCCGGCAGGCCGAATCCAAGTGCCAGCTCTGCCGGCGTCTGGCCGCGCGGCAGCTCGCGCAGCGCGAGTGGATTCCCCTGCGTCTCGGTCACGATCTGATCGCGGGTCCGCTCGTCGAGGGGCCCATCGATCACCGACGAAAGCAGCGCACGGGCGTCATCGTCAGCGAGGCCCTGCAACGACAGCTCGGGAAGCCCGGCCAGCTCATGGCCGGCGAGCTCTCGGGTGGCGAACAGGACGGCAACCGGCTCGGCCAGCAACCTCCGAGCCACAAACGCAAGCGCCTGCGCCGAGGCGCGATCGAGCCACTGTGCGTCGTCGATTACGCACAGCAGAGGCCGTTCCCGGGCAGCATCCGCGAGCAGGTTCAACACCGCCAGCCCTACCAGCAGTTGCTCGGGCGCGGCGCCGCTGGTCAATCCGAAGGCGGCGCCGATCGCCGCGCGCTGCGGGTCGGGCAGCTGGTCGAGCCGATCGAGCATCGGCGCACACAGCATCTGGAGCGCGGCGAACGGCAGTTCCATCTCCGCCTCAACACCGGAGGCCCGGGCGACCCGGAAGCCGGACGCCGCTTCCACTGCATCGTCGAGCAGTGCCGTCTTGCCGACTCCGGGATCGCCGCATAACACCAGCACCCGACCCTGCCCACCCCGGGCCTCCTCCAACAATTCCTCGAGCGCCTCGCGCTCGCTGGCTCGGCCAAGCAGCATCGAAGCCCGCTTTTGTTCCGCGACTCGCCCCGCATGCTAGCCGTGCGTCCCGGCCGCGGCAACGGGCCGACTATCAACGCTGGGGATGCGACGCCGCGCCTACGAGTCCACCATCAACGTTTCAAGTCCCTACGTGAGAGAGAAGCCGAAATGCAAGTCGAACACACCCTCGCGCCCCCAAGGGTCAGAGCGTCCGTTCCACGCGCCGCGCGCCTGTCTAGGCGTGTGGGCTTCTGGGCCATCGCATTCGCGTTCCTGAGCGTGACAGCCCTCTCGACGGCGCCGAGCGCTCTATACGGTCTCTACGAACGGCAGGAGCACTTCTCGTCGATCACCATCACGCTTGTCTACGCGGTCTACGCCGTAGGCGTGACCGCCAGCCTGCTGCTCGCTGGCCACGTGTCCGATTGGTACGGCCGCAAGGCCGTTCTGATCCCGGCCGTGATCCTCGCCGTCGCGGCAGCGGTGCTGTTCATCTCGTGGCAGTCGCTCACGGGCCTGCTCGTCGCGCGAGTCCTCACCGGGTTGGCGCTCGGCGCCACGGTGGCGACCGCCACCGCCTACATCGCCGATCTCGACGCTGGGCCGGATGGGGCCGTAACGCGCCGCGGGGGCACCGTGGGCAGGATTGCCCAGGTGGGCGGGCTTGCACTTGGGCCGCTCGCATCCGGGCTGCTTGCGCGCTACGCGCCAGGCGGCGTGACGCTGCCCTACGTCGTTCTACTGGCGGCGCTTCTCGTGGCGATGCTCGCCGTCGCGCTCACGCCTGAGGGACACCCAGCCGCTCGCCCACTCCCGAGGTACCGGCCACAGCGGCCCAAGGTCCCCGCACAGGGCAGAGGCCAGTTCCTCGCGGCGATCGCTGGAGCGGCGCTGGCTTTTGCCACCTGGGGACTGTTCGCGGGACTGGCCGGCAGGTTCCTCGCGGGGCCGCTCCACCACCCGTCTCCGGCGCTCACCGGCGCGGCGATCTTTCTCACCTTCGGCACCGGCATCGTCGTGCAAGCCACGACCACCACCTGGTCGGCACATCGCCTGCTGAGCGCGGGGATCCCGACGATCATCCTCGGACTGGCCATCCTGGTCGCGTCGGCCTGGACGGCTCCCCCGAGCCTGGCCCTGTTCCTCACCGGCGGCGTCGTGACCGGCCTCGGCGCCAGCGCAATCTTCCGGGCCAGCTTCAACACAGTCATCTCGACATCACGTACCGAGGATCGCGCCGGAGGACTCGCCACGCTCTTTATCGCCGGTTACCTCGCGCTCTCGTTGCCGGTGCTCGGCCTCGGGATCGTCCTCCTGTATCTGAGCCCGCAGGCGACGCTGCTGATATTCGGCCTCGTAGTCGGCCTGGGCGTCCTGAGCGCGGCCCCAACTCTGCTCCGCCAGCCCGATGCGCACCGCTGAGGCCTCCTAAACGCGTCGCCGACTAGCGCGCGGGTCCCTAGTGGCGGTTGGCCGCCCCTAGCCGCCGCGTGTAGTCGCCAGCCGCTGTATTTCGCGCCACAAGCTCGCACCTGGGGGCCCGCGGCACCCAACGATCTGCAAGTTCCAAAATAAATTGGACCCCGTTTGGACCCCGTGGCGGCTTTCCTACGCCGCTGTAGCTAACAAAAACCCCGCGATTAGCGGGGCTTTTGCTTCATCGGGGAGACAGGATTTGAACCTGCGACCGCCCGGCCCCCAGCCGGGTGCGCTACCAGACTGCGCCACTCCCCGTGGCCGGGTTCATTCTAGGCGGGTGGCTGGCTCGCCGCGAGTATCTCGGCGTACACACCCATCTCGGTTCCGAGCAGCGGCTCCAGGATCTGAGCGTCGTAGAAGGGGACGACCTGGGTGAGGAACGCGCCGGCGACCCCGGAAGCCCGGTCGATCCAGTAGTAGCAATTGCACAGCCCGGACCAGTCGCCACTCCCGGCCCGCCGCATGCCCGGGAGATCCTCCGTGAACACGTGCAATCCCAGCCCGAACGTCTGCGTGAAGGGCAGCGGGGGGACGTCGTTGCTCAGCTCAGGCATTGTCGAGACGGTTCCGTCGGGCGGCAGCGGGACGCCCGCCAGATGGTCGGTGAACATCAGGTCCACCGTCTCTGGCCGCAGGATGCGGTTGCCGTTCAACTCACCTCCCGCCAGGAGTGCGGCCATGAACCGCGCGTAGTCGCCCGCGGTCCCGTAGAGCCCGTGGCCGCCCGCCCAGTACTCCGGCTCGGCCGGCAGGTCGAGCTCCGAGATGGCGAGGCCACCGTCCGGGGTCCGGCTGTGGATGGCCATCAGGCGCGACCGCTGCTCGTCGCTGGGAGCGAACGTCGTGTCCGACATCTCCAGTGGATCAAGCACGTGCTCGGTGAGGTAGGCGGGCAGGTCCTGGCCGCTCACCGCCGCGACGACCAGGCCAAGCCAGTCGAGGCTGATCCCGTAGTTCCACTCCGTGCCAGGGTCAGCCACGAGCGGCTGCTGAAGGGATGACCGCACACCTGAGAGGGGGTCAGGAAGACCGGTGACCTCGTAGTAGCGAACGAGCTCCGGCCGCAGAAAGACATAGCCATGTCCCGACGTGTGGGTGAATAGCTGTTGGACGGTGGCCGGGCGGCTGGGGTCGCGTAGGCGCGGACGATCGCCATCGAACCCGTCGAGCACCTTGATCTCACCGAACTCGGGAATGATCGAGGCGACCTTCTGGTCGAGCCCGAGCTCTCCCGCCTCCACTAGCTGAAGCGCTCCAGCGCTGACCACGGCCTTCGTCATCGACATCAGGCGATATATCGTGGCCGGCGTCACCGGGTCGTCATCGCCCACCCTGAGCGTGCCGGCAGTTACCTCACGCACATCGCCTTCGGGGCCGGTTAGAACAAATGCGGCACCGGGGACCGCCCCGGTCTCAACGGCGCGATTCAGGATCTCCTCCATCGCGGTGGACACATCCGGCGTCATCCGTCTCTCCTCTCGCCATGGGGGTTCCTGCCTAGAGCGGGCGACGGGACTCGAACCCGTTCCGAGAGCTTGGAAGGCTCTAGTGCAGCCGTTAACACCTCGCCCGCGAGTGCCGTCAGATGGTAGCCGGGGACCTAAGCCGGCGGCGCCTCTGTGCGCTGGCGCTCCTCGGTGGGCACTTGCCCGTCGCGGGTTAGGTCGGGCGGCGGCCAGGGGCCGTTCCAGTTGTCAAGCGCCCCGTCGATGGTGACCACGGACCCGCTGAACGTGGAGCCGAGCGGCGAGGCGAGGAGGGCGACCAGCCAGCCGTACTCCTCCACGGTCCCGAGACGCTGAAGCGGTACCGACAGGGCAGCCTTCTGCCAGAGCTCGGCCGGGTATTTGCGCAGCGATTCGGTGGCGAAGCGTCCCAGGGCCAGCCCGATCACCGATACCCCGTCGGACCGCCATTCGTCGGCCAGTTCCTTGCTGAACGCCTCGACGGCCGCCCGTGCTGCGCCGGAGTGCGCCATAGCCGGGAACCCCTGGTGAGGCGACACGGTCACGTTCACGATCGTCCCGGTGCCGGCCGGGCCCATGGCAAGCGTGTGGGCGGCGCGACACATCCCGAGCGTGCCTTCGACGTTCAGCCGCTGGACGGCCCGCCAGCCCTTCTGGGCGATCGCTTCCGCCGGGACGAAGTACTGGCCGCCGGCGTTGTTGAGGAGGAAATCGAGTCCGCCGTGGCGCTCGAGCGCGGTTCGGACGAGAGCCTCCTGACCGTCGTGCTCCCGGATGTCCCCGACGGCGTACGTACAGCCCCCGCCGATTTCCTCGGCGGCAGCCTTCAGGACGTCCTCTCGCCGCCCGGCAATCACAACCGCCGCCCCGCACCGGGTGAGCTCCGCCGCCGCCGCCTTGCCGAGGTTCGTCCCGCCCCCGGTGACGAGCGCGACCCGGCCGTCCAGCACGCCGTCCGCGAACACCGCCGACGGCTCCACCCCTACTCCCCCAGGACCTTGATGACCAAGCGCTTCGATCGCCGCCCGTCGAACTCGCAGTAGAAGATCTGCTGCCAGGGCCCGAGGTCAAGCCGGCCCTCGGTCACCGGGACGATGACCTGGTGGTGGACAAGCAGGTTCTTCAGGTGAGCGTCGCCGTTGTCCTCGCCGCCCCGGTGGTGGCGGTAATCACCCGGCTCAGGAAGCAGTTCGCGTGCGACCTCGTTCTCCGGCGGCTTCCAGCTCGGCGGCGCCAGCTTGTCCAGCCACTCGAGCGCGTCGGCCTGGATCCCCGGCTCGTCATCGTTGATCCATACAGCGGCGGTGATGTGCATCGCGGCGACGAGCACCATCCCCTCCTCGATCCCCGCCTCCCGAACCGCTTCCTCGACGTCCTCGGTGATCCGAACGAACTCCCGCCGCTGCTCGGTACGGAAGGTGCGGTAGACGGTGTGGGATTTCACCGCCGAGATCGTACGTTCCGTTCGAGCGCGATGTCTAGACTCCGGGGTCGCCCAGGGGAGTAGCTCAATTTGGCAGAGCACCGGTCTCCAAAACCGGGGGTTGCAGGTTCGAGTCCTGTCTCCCCTGCTTCTGGGTAGTTCTCGTTCCGTCCGGGATCGAACGTATGTTTCCGTCATGCCCCGGATGCGACGAACGCTCGACGACGTCCGAGCGGTCTCCGATCTCAAAGCCGCCGGTTGGTCAGACCGGGAAATAAGCCGCTCTACCGGTATCCCCGTCAACACGATCCGGACATGGCGGAACGGGCGTGTGCCGGACTACGCCCGCCCATCGATTCCGGCCAAGGTCGACCCTACTGGCGATCTGGAGCGCTTCGATCGCTCTGCTGTGGCCCGGAAGCCGTACGCGTATCTCCTCGGGATGTACTTAGGGGACGGCTGCATCACCGCCAATGGATCGTCGTGGAGCCTTCGCATCACCCTTGACGAGATCCATCCGGGGATCATCGAAGAGTGTTGCTGCGCTATCGAGGGCCTCCGCGGCCGCAAGCCTGTTCCCTGGCACCGGCGGGAAGCCTGCGTCGAAGTCCAGTCCACATGGCGGCCTTGGATCACCCTCTTCCCGCAGCATGGCCCTGGGCGAAAACACCTGCGCCGCATCCAGCTCGAGGACTGGCAGCAGCAGATTGTCGCCGAGGAGCCCGGCCTCTTCCTCCGCGGGTTGATCCACACGGATGGTTGGCGCGGTCTGAATCGGGTGCATGTGAAGGACAAGGACTACGCGTATCCGCGTTACCAGTTCTCCAACCGGTCGGACGACATCAGGAAGCTCTTCACAGATACGTGCGAGCTATTAGGCGTGCGGTGGCGCCAGTGGACGCGGTACCACGTCTCAGTGGCTCAGCGTGAGTCGGTGGCGCTCCTCGACACGTTCATCGGGCCGAAGACCTAAGGCATCGCGCCGCAGGAAGGCGCGACAGTGCGGGCGGAGGGACTCGAACCCCCACGGGCTTTCGCCCACCAGCTCCTAAGGCTGGCGCGTCTACCGTTCCGCCACGCCCGCGGCGCCGCCGATTCTAAGCGGCCTGATTCGACTTTCAGAACATCGGCAGTGCGGGGGTCCAACTGCACCGCACTGCCTCGTGAGCTTGTATTTTCCGCGGTATGGCTCAGCACCGGACGCTCACGCCGGGCTATGTGGTCGTCTATCCGAATCGAGAGAAGGCCTCGAACAAGACGACGAAGGCGATCGTTGTGCTGATCATGCTCGTCTCAGTGGCCCTGATGCTGATCGTGACCATCGGCGGCTGGTCGAAGCTGCAGGGACTGAAGCCAGTCAACTTCATCTGGATCCTCGCGTACCTGATCATGGCCTTCTACATCTTCAGGCGGTGGGCGCGTGGCCTCCTGCCGATCACCGCCGGTCTGGCCATCCTGCTTTTGATGATGACTGTGATCGCCGGCCTCGGTGCCGCGGGAACGAGTTGGTTCGACCGCAGCGACGCCGGCTTTGCGGGTGCCCAATCGCTGTTCGGCGGCGCTGGCCTCTCGGCGAACGTCCTGGGCTTCTTCACGCTCCTCATCGCGCCTGTCCAGGTGCTCCTGATCTTCTTCGCCATGCTCGGGTTCTCTCAGGGCTGGAACGTCGAGATGGAGGTCCCGGAGGAGGAGGCCAGGCGCCGGGGCTACACACCGGTGCAGACCGGACCGCCCAAGCAGGGCGGGCCCGAGCCAGCCGCGGCCTGACGCTTCGACAATGCGGCGGGTGGGACTCGAACCCACACGTCCGTGAGGACAATGGCTTTTGAGACCATCGCGTCTGCCGATTCCGCCACCGCCGCGCGAAGCCAAGTCTATGCGCGCCGCCCAGCCTCAGATCTGGTCGTCGGAAACGAGTCTGTACAGCTCCTCGACAATCCCCGCCGGCGCCACGACTAGCCCCGCCGCATCCTCCGCCGTAGCAGGCAGCGATCGCACCTCAAGCCCTGCCCGCCGGCAGATCAAGCTTCCCGCGGCCACGTCCCAGGGCTTGACCCCGCGCTCGTAGTAGGCGTCCCAGCGGCCACACGCGCACCACGCCAGATCAAGCGCGGCCGCTCCGAAGCGTCGGATGTCGCGAACCCGGGGTAGCACGCGGGACACCACCGTCGCCTGCCGGGCCCGCACGTCTGAGTCGTAGCCGAAGCCGGTGGCCACCATCGCCGTGGCGAGCTCTGAGCGGGTGGATCCGGAGATCGGCACCCCGTTCAGCGTCGCCTCCCCCGACCGCGTCGCCTCGAAGCACTCCTCCCTGATCGGATCGAGGACCACTCCTACGAGCACCCCCAAAGAGTCCTCGCAGGCGACGCTGACGGCAAAGGCAGGAATCCCGAACAGGAAGTTGATCGTTCCGTCGAGGGGATCGATCACCCAGCGAAGCTCACCCTCGCCACTCGCCCCCTCTTCCTCGCCCAGGATCGCGTCCCCGGGCCGTCGCTCGCCCAGGAGCCTGCGGATCACCGCCTCGGCCTCGAGGTCGGCCTCGGAGGCGAGGTCGGTCGGGGTCGACTTTGAGCGGACGCCCTCCGCCGACTGCCCAAAACGACCAAGCAGCTCATCCGCCGCGGCGTGCGCGGCCTCACGCGCGATCGCCAGCAGCTCCTGCTCGTCTATGTCGGCCACACGCGCCCCCGGTTCACCCCCGGGGTTCTACCCGATGCCATCATCCGCCCGCGTGGAAGCTTCAGACGCCCAGGCGACGATCGAAGGCCTCACCGCCTTCGCGGGACGGGGAGCCGGGAGCGACGCGGAGCGCCGAGCCGGCAACTGGCTTGCGGCCCGCTGCCGGGACCAGATCGGGGAGGCGGAGATTGACACCTTCTGGTCCCGTCCCAACTGGGCGCTGGCGCACCTGTGGCACGTCGCGCTCGCCGTGGCGGGGAGTCTGATCGCTCTCGCCTCCCCCATCGCTGGGATCGTGCTCCTGGGAATCGCGCTGATCTCCGTCGTCTCTGATGCGCTCACCGGCGTCTCTCTGGGTCGGCGGCTCACCCCGGAGCGCGCCAGCCAGAACGTCCGCGTTCCCGCCACCGGACAGCCAACCACCCGCCTGGTTTTGACCGCCAACTACGACGCGGGCCGGATTGGCCTCGCCTACCGGCTCCGGCCTCTCACATCGCGCGTCGCCAAAGCGCTCCGCGGCTTCACCCCGGGCTGGCTCGGCTGGCTCACGATCGCGCTCCTCTGGCTCCTCGCCGTCGCGGTCCTCCGGGCCGAAAGCCACACCTCGAAGCTCATCGGGGCGATCCAGCTCCTCCCCACCGTCGGCCTCGTCATCGGCTTCGCGCTCCTCATCGAGCTGGCCACCGGCAACTGGTCACCCGCGGCCAACGACAACGCCACCGGGGTGGCCGTCGCGCTCCAGGTCGCGGCCAGCCTGGCCGCCGCGCCGCCTCAGCATCTCGACCTCGAGATCCTGCTCACCGGCGCGGGCGACGCCGAGCAGATCGGGCTGCGGCGCTACCTGCGGGCTCAGCGCGGAACTCGCAAAAGCCGCCAGCCCCGCTCGAACACGATCGTCGTCGGGATCGCCGCCTCGGGCGGCGGCGCCCCCCGCTGGTGGCAGAGCGACGGCGCCTTCTTCCCCGTCCGCTACGCCGCCTCGATGCGCCGCATCGCCGCCGACACGGCAGAAGAAGAGACGTACCTGGACGCCCGGCCGCACCGCGGCCGCGGCAACCAGACCGCGCTGCCTGCGCGACTGGCCGGACGGCCCGCCCTGACGATCGGCTGCCTCGACGCCAGGGGCACCCCCCCGGCCTCGCACAGCAAGGCGGACACCGCCGTCGACCCCAAGGCCCTCGAACGCGCGGCCAGCTTCACCCTCCTGCTCATCGACGGGATCGACGCCGCCGTCGGCGAGGAGCAGCGGCGGGGCGCCGCTACACCGGCGTGACTGGGTTGTGCTTATGCGGCTACAGAACGCCGGATCCCCCGTCGTTGCGGGGGATCCGGGTGGTGGGCGCCACGTGCGCGCCAGTAAATGCGCCAGTTACGCCACAACCGCAGCGCGGGCGGCCTCGGCGGCACGCTCGCTGGCGCGCGCCAGGTAGGCGTCGAGTAGCCCAGCCGCTTCGTCCTCGTTGCCGGGCATGAGGTGCCCGTAGCGGTCGAGCGTGATGCTGATGTTCGCGTGGCCCATGTAGGCGCTGAGGGCCTTAGCGTTGACCCCCGCGGCGATCATGAGCGAGGCAAACGTGTGCCTGCACTCGTGGAGGCAGATCGGGTCCAGCCTAGCCTCGCCCCAGGCCTTCATGGCCCGCTTGGTGATCGAGCTTGGGTTGAACGGCGACACGGCACTGCGCCCGAAGACGAGGCCTACGCCGTCGCATCGCATGCGGTGCTCCAGCAGGTGGTCACGCAGGGCCGCTGCTATGGGTACCCGGCGCCTGCCGCGCTTGGACTTGGTCTCGATGAAGCCCTCGACTGGGTCCCACGACCGCTCAACGTGCAGGACGCCGCTGGCCAGGTCCACGTGCTCCCAGGCCAGCGCCTGCAGCTCCCCGCGCCGCAGGCCCGCGTACGTTGCCGTGGCCCACAGTGCGCGGTCCTCGTCGGGCAGCACGCTCAACAGGTCGCGCGCCTCCTCGGGCGAGGCTATGCGGTCACGCTCGCCGGTCCCCGTTGGGAGCCTGAGCCCGGCGCACGGGTCGATGGCCACCTCGCCGCGATCCAGCGCGCGCCGGTACACGGCACGCAACGGCAGCACGGTGTTCTGGACGGTTGGGGGCGCCAGCCCCTGCGCCTGCAGCCGCTCAACCCAGTCCTGTAGCTCTGGACGGGCCAGGTCGGTCAGCCGGGCGTGCCCGAACTCGGGCAGCACGCGCAGCCGCAGCGACTTCTCGTAACCGCGCAGCGCGGACGGCTTGTACCGCTGGCCCCCCCGGGCACGGACCACGCCCTCTTTGGCCAGGGCCATCCACTCCGCCGCCGCCTCGGCGACGGTAGTCCTGGTGGGCGCCTTCATGGTGCCCTTGCGGACCGCCGACTGCGCGTCGGAGCGCCAACCCTTGGCGGCGGCGAGGGCTCCCTTCCCGCTGAACGTCTTCCGGATCTTGCGGCCCTCCCTCCTGCTGAACACCCATGCCTCGTACGAGGGGGTGCAGCTGCAGGCGCCGCCGTTCCTAGCCGCGCACGAACGGGCGTGGCGCGGCCTAATGCCGGTCGCCATGGTCATCGCCCCCTCGCCGCTGTACGGCGCCGCTGGGGCGGGCAAACCGAGGGCGCGCTCGCCCGCCCCGCTCTCTCCGCGGCTGGCCCTGCTGGCTCAACCGAGCCTTGCTCTCTCCGTAAGTTGACTGTGCCCCTCGCACCTAAGGCTGAGGCTACCGCCGTCAACGGCGCGGCCAGGGGGCTACTTTTCGTCCGCATCGAAGCTCACTTTCGGTGTCGGCCCCGGGCGGTGCCAGCCGCGCCGGGGCGTTTGCTGGGTTTGCCCTAGCCCGCGTCCCGGGCCAGGTGGACGGTGATGCCGATTACCAGCTGCCTGACCACGACCCGGTGGCCCTTGAGCAGGACTGCTGCCCGCCCGGGCGACCACTGGATGATGGATTTGTGGCTGGTGAGGTCGTCGGCCTCAAGGTGGAGGGCGTCGGCGCAGATGACCCGGCGCAGCGAGGTGTGGTGGCAGTGGCCGACCCGCACCTGGAAACCGCCGGGCGGGCTCTCCCAGTAGCGGATGATCGCCCGCCGGGCGACGGCCGTCGTCAGCAGCGGGTGATAGCCCCGTACCGCGGCGGCGGCGGGTGCGGCCGCTAACAGCGCGAGGGCTCCAAATAATGCGGCGGTACGCTTGCGCATCGTGACCTCCTTACAGGTCGCCAGCCCCCGGCCGTCGCAAGCGGTGCGGGGGCAGTTAGTAGTTGGGTGAGTGTACCGCCGGTTACGCCTTGCGCATAGTCTACTTCCCGCCTAGCGGGAACCAGGCTTTCGACATGGCAGCCTCCGCTGCGTGCCACGTCGGCTCACCGGCAAGGAGGAGGCGGAGCTACTGGAGGCGGCCAAACGGCTGGCCGCTGCTCAGGCAGAGGAAGAGCGGCTGCTGGCCGACCGCGACCGCCTAATAGCCGACCTGCTGGAGGACGGCGTGCGGATGGTGGACGTGGCCGACGTGCTGGGGCTCACTCGCAAGGCCGTCTACGACGCCCGGGAGCGGGCGCGGGGCCGGTAGCAGTCAGCCGCGCACTGGGACCTTGCCTCGTGCGTTATGCGCGGCTACGGGGCGTCCGGCGCAGCGCGGCCAGCCTTTCCCCGGGGTTGGCGTACGGGCCAGCCTTGAACCCCGACATAAGGCGACGCATGCGTGAGGCCTCGGTCCGGCAACCGCTGCCGCAGTAGGTGGCGTCCGACCTGCGCCCGGCCAGGCTGGCGCCGCAGAAGGCGCATCGCCGTTCGGGCATCGTCAGGGGGCCAGCGTCGCCCGGGTGGGGTCGTAGGGGACGCGGAGGATCGGCCAGTCGCTCCGGTAGTCGGCCAGCCCGGCGGTGCCCGCGGGCATCTCCGGTTGCAGGTCGGGGCCTATGCGGTCGAGCAGCGGGGCGGAGTGGACTCCCAGCCGGGCCGCGTATTCGAGGACGAGCTCGGGCCGGAAGATGGCGCCGAGGTACGCGAACCGCGAGAACTCCTCCGGGGTGTCGGCCACGGTAGCGAGCGCCGGATCGATCACCGTGCCGTCCGGGTCGATGAGCCACGCGTGGTTCACAACCCCGATCCCGTCCGTTATCACGCCCTCGACGTAGCGGAGCCCCTCCCGCTCCAGCGCCAGCTCGGCGGCGTCGCGGAAGCAGAGCCCCGGGCGGCCGGGCGCGACCGAGGGCGGTAGCGGACAGCCGCGGTAGTGCTCGCCGTGCTGGAGGAGGAGGTCCGCCCCGCTGCGGTACACGAAGCCGGTGTGCGCCCAGGCTTCGCGATGCGCTTCTAGCTCGCCCAGGATGAACGTGTCGTGACTGGCGAGCCTCACCGGAGCACGTCCACGAACAACTGGTAGCTAACGGTGCTGCCGGTGCCGCCGGGGATCTTGACCTGGAGGTTCAGGCCGTTGCCGTCGGCTGCGGCGGCAGGCCCAAGGTTGATGTTGGCTGGCACCGTCGTCCACGGGCCGCCTAGGGCGCTGGTCTGGTCAACGCCGTTGATCATGATGTCCAGCGGCACCGCGTTGGTGTTCTGGGTGATGACCGCGCGGGCCTTCACGATGGTGTCCTGGGCGGCGTTGAGGACAAACGACGAGGGGCCAGAGGACCCGGCTCCGATGGCCTGCTGCACCCAACCGCCGGTCAGGCTCACCAACTGCCGCTGGTAGTTGCGCTGGGGCCGTAGCGCGGCGGCCAGGCCCTGGCGCATGGCGTTGGATGAAGATTTGAGGCGCGCCAGTTCCGGGCTGGCTGCGAACTGCACCTGGGTGCTCACCACGCCGTTGGGCTGGATGTTGCGCGTGACCACCAGCAACTGCCGGGGCGAGGTGTCCTGGAGGTTGATGTCGCGCGCCAGCAGTCGTGCGCCGTCGCCCGGGCGCCAGCGGAACTGGCTCACGGTGCTGTTGGTTGGCAGCGGCCACGCAAACGCAAGCCGTTGGCGGCCTACAGGATCACCGGCCACGATCTGCCACGGAGTGAGCTTGAGCCCCAGTTGCGAGTTGAGGGTGGCCTCAAGCAGCGAAAGGAACGAGGCGTCGGCTGAGTCTTGCCACCCTTCCATATCGAAGAGCGCCTCTTGGAGCGTCGGCGGGTCGTAGACGTAGCCCTGCAGCTGGCCGGTGTTGCCGTTCTGGAACCCTGCGCCGTTGCCGTGGAGCGATGAGCACTGGTCGGTGCCATCAAGCGTGGAGGAGTAGTTGATCATCCCCTCCTTGCGGTTGGTGTCGTCCGGCTCAAGGGTCACGTCGGTGTCCCAGCCCTCGCGGATGCGCGGCGCCAGCACCCCAGGGAACAGCCCCGACTCCAACTGCTTCGGCTCTACCGAGAACTGATAGCCGAAGGCGATGGCGGTCTTCTGCACCAGGTCGTAGTGGCTCGTGGCCTGGTAGCGCTGGTCCACGCAGCCCAGCGGCGACAGCGAGGTGGCTGGCACAGTGGTGGCCTGCGCGCCGGAGGCGATGGCCGTGCCGCCTGGGTCGGTGTAGGCAGTTGGCGAGTTCGTGAAGAACAGCTCTGGCGCAGTTCGGGCAGTTGAGTCAACGGCGTACTCGACCTTGATCGGATACCAACCGTCTCGCTGCACGGTGCCACTGCCGTAAGACAGCGAACCGGCCAGCGCCGAGGCGCTGACGGTGAAGGAGAAGAAACTGGAGCCCGCGCTGTACGTCCAGGAATCGACTAGCTGGGTACCGAACTGGGTCTTTCCGATCCACACGCGCACGGCACAACCAGTCGTGGCTGGCGTGTTGATTTGCATCGTGTAGTTCCCAGCGCTCAACTTCAGGTAGATGGCGCCAAACCAGACGCACGACCAGCCAGAAGTAGCGGCGCCTGGTAACGGGTTCTGCTGCACGCTGATCTGGGCGTCCTGCTGGTCGTAGTACTCGCCCGGGCCACCCGAACCGAAGTAGGCCTGGGAACGCGAAGGGTGGTGGATCTTGAGCAAGCGCTGGGAGTCGCCCGCCAGGTCGAGGTTGTTGTAGTAGCGGGCGTGCAGACCACCGTTGGGGTAGGTGCTGGCACTGCCCGGGAGCACGTAGTCGCCCTTGTCGGTGCCACGCATCAGGAAGGGCGAGAGAGCCTTCAGGATGACGCTGTTGACCGTGACCGAGGTGGTCGTGTTGGTGATGTTGGCGTTCAGGGTCACCTCGGCCGCCAACGTGGTGACGTTCGTGACGACACGGCGGCACCCGCCGATGTACTGGCCGTTCACATACCCCCAAATCCACTCGCCGTCTGATTCCAGCTGTAGGGCGTAGCTGGTGGCAACCGGGATCTGCATCGTTGCCACGTGGACCTGGATCCCGCCCGCGGCGGTCCAGTACCAGAGCTCCGCGAAGTCGAGGAACAACAGCAGCCGGTAGAAGACGGTTGGGTTCTCGTCCACGGGGTTGTTCGGCTCCTCCTGGACCGTCAGCCCGACCCATGCGCCATCAGAGGTGAGGTTGGACGAGTTCGCGGTGACGCCGCAGTTGGCGTACCAGGTGTTGCTGGGCGTGCTGACCCGGGGACCGTAGGCGTCCCAGATGCCGCCGTTAGCCCCAGACCCGGTCATCACCAGCCCGCCCGACGGACCGACCGTCACCCCGCCACCCGATGGCCCCGGCGTTTCGCCGTCGTGGATCTGCCAGGTGGTCGTCGGCGTGGTGACCGTCGAAGATGTGACCGCTGATCCAGCCGGGAAATCGTCGCTAGTGATGTTCGTCCACAGCTGCGTACCTCGCTCGATCACATCGCGCGGCGACTGCACCACAATCCAATCGCGCTCGTACGCCGACTTGCACATCTGGAAGCCGTCGTAGCCGTCCACCTCGACCTGGTTGCGGTCGGGTGTCACCTTGGTGACGCACAGGCACGACTCCAGGTACTCGTCCACGTAGATCTCGAGCCACTGGAGCTTGCTGTTGGGGTCGAAGCGCGCACGCCACGGCACCCCGTCGCTCGCCTCCTTGTTGGGCCAGACGATCTTGCCGTCGGCCGCGTCGTACAGGCGCCCGTTCCAAGCCCCGGAGGCAAAGTCAGCCGAGTTCGGAATGTTGGCCTGCGGCAGCGGCCGAGCCACCATGTCCGAGCGGTTGAGGACGGTGAACTCCTGCGCCGGGGTGTCGGGCCAAACGACCGCCTTGGGTCCGATGTGGCGCAGGGCGTAGTTCCTCAGGTCTAGAACTGTGGGTTCCGCGATGGGCATCTAGCTAGTCCTTGTCGGTCGGTTGTGTTCGGGCGCGCGGCGGGCCGGGCAATGCCCGAGCCCAGCCCGCCGGGCAGCCCGGCGCCCGGGCCGCGTAGGAAGACCCGGGGCGCGCTGCGGCACGCGAAGGGAGGAGAAACGCGCCGCAACGTTTGTTGGCGACGGGCTCGCGGGGCTGGGCTGAGATGCTCGCTCAGACGCCCAGCCCCGCTCCAACCGCGCCACAAGTCGCGGTGCCCGTCTGCGGCGGCCGTTCCCCGACAGGGAGCCGCCGCCTTCCCGGGTCTGGAGGCCCGGAAAGCTTTTTCATGATCTCTCCGCCAGGAAGCGAGCCAGGCGCTCGTGAACGGATCCAGTGCCCGGCAGCGCCCACGCCGGGAACGTCCGCTCGCAGCGGTGGACCAGCACCTCCAATTGCGCCGGGCTCACCACGCGCAGCAGGTCGCCTAGCAACGCGGCACGCGCTCGATCATCCAGCGCGTCATGCCCGGCCACGAGCAACTCGGGAGCGCGGCCCTGGACGCGCCTGGCGACGACAGCCATCGGCCTACAACCCAACCTCGCGGAGCGCGCTGACCGCACCCTGGTGCGTGTCGGGGTAGATCTCGTCGTCTTCCCCGGCCATGGCCCGCTGGAACGCCGCGGACTCGTTTAGCCGCGGGTCGGAAAGGGTCCGCCGGTTCTCGGTCCGGGTGGGCCGCTCGGCGTGTCTGTCGCCGACGACGGAGTCGTTTGAGATTCGCTGCTTGTCTCGCGGCTCATAGCCACTGCCGTTGCACCGGTTGCAGATTCGGCCTCCGAGGAGCCCGGAGCCGTTGCAGTCGTCGCATGACTCCTTGTCCGTTCCGTCGCCGGGGCTGGACAACGAGGACGGTGTCTCGGCCTTGGCCTCGCGCATCCTCGTCGCCGCGCTCTTGGGTGGCGCCGGGACGCCGCACTCGCGCAGCGCCTCGTGCGGAGTCAGCGGCGGGTCCTCGATGCCCTCTACGGCTGTCTTGCCCGGCACGCCTGCCTCCCGGAGCCGGTGCACGTTCCAGGCACGAGCGACCTCGGGGTTGCGCTCGCGCAGCGCCTCGACCAGTGCGTCCTCGTCGCCCATGATTTCTACGGTCTCGGGATGGTGGCCCGCCTCCCGCAGGAAGTTGCGGCAGACAACTCCGCCGCGCTGCATTGCCTCGGCCTCGCTCAACCGCGAGACCTGTGTGGCTTCGTCGGCCAAGCCCAGCTCGTGCAGGGCCGCCGCGACCGTCTCATTGATGGTCATTGATTGCTCCTCGTTGTCATGTGTAGTCCTTCCTTAGCTGCTCGATGATCAGCCGGTCGCCCTCATCCAGGGCTGTGCCCTTGGCGCGGACCTTGGCGAGGACAACCTGGGCCGGGTGATCGGGCGCTAGGCGCTCTTGAAGCGCTTTGACTGTCTCGTGAAGCGGCGCCTGGCTTCGCGCGTTGGCGGTACGTCCGGCCGCGCTGTTCCGCAACACCCAGTCGATCTCCTTCTGGCTTTCACGCACCGCGGCGAGCAAGCTCGGTACGCGTGGTGCTGGCTTGGCCTCCCGGACTGGGTAGACCTTCTTGAACTTGCCGTACGGCATGTCAGACCCGTCTGGCGTCCGGCGTGCCGAGGAGCCGGTTCTCGTGCTCGATGTCGTCGGGGTCGATGCTGCTCTGTACCCGCGGGTCGTGGGCTCGCTGATCCCGCCGGGCGTCACTGGCGAGCGCCTCTGCCGCACGCTTCACCAGCGGCTGCCAGCCGGGCGAGGCAACGCCATAGCCGCGATCCGCGAGCACCTGCTCGGGTTGCTGGATCGCCGCCAGCTCAGCGTGACGGCGCCGCTGCTCAGCCTGGCGGCGGCGCTCCGCCTCGATGACGGCCATGCGCCGCGGTGCGTCGCGCCGGATCCGGTCTGCTTCCCGGTCCAGATCGCCGAACCCGCCAGCGGCCAGTCTGATGTCGCTTCGCAACAAGCCGCGTCGGGCTGCGGCCGTCCGGGCTCGGGCGGCGTCGTCGGGCTCGGCAGCGGTCGCGGTGGCCGCAAATGCGGAATTTAGGCGGCGATCGAGCTCGGCCGCCGCGCGGCTGCCGCCGAGACGCCGGAGCTCCGCTTCGGTCAACTCCCGGAGGGGCTTCTCGGTTAGTTCTTGCAGATCTTGGTCCATCGTGTGTTCTCCTTTCACCAACTGTCGATTGGGTTGCTGATCGGGTCTTGGCTGGAATACGGCCGGGTGCGCGCCGTCGAGACGACGCCCACGTCAGGGAGCAGATCGCCCACGTCGGCCCCGGGAAGCCCGGCGCGGTACTCGGCCACCGCCAACTGCTGCGCGGGCGTCAGCGCGGCGTAACCGGCAGAGCCGTACTCGGGGAGGCCGTCGCAATAGAGCTCGGGGGCGCTCATCCGAACACGCTCCCGCTCGCGTACGTCGCAACCGGAAGGGTCGGGATAAAGACGGCCATCTCCTCGTCCACGAGCGCCGCGACGATCATCAGCGCCAACGCCACCGCT
This sequence comes from Solirubrobacteraceae bacterium, assembly GCA_035505215.1. Taxonomy (GTDB): domain Bacteria; phylum Actinomycetota; class Thermoleophilia; order Solirubrobacterales; family Solirubrobacteraceae; genus Palsa-465. The sequence goes on from DATJQY010000027.1 coordinate 21,314, forward strand.
CGGTCGTCATGACCACCACGAGCGTGATCGAACGCCCACGCACCGCTCGTCGTCTGGACCAGACGGAGCGCCAACAGCTCGTCGCGGAGACCTTCGGCCTCGTACAGCTTCAAGTTGCCCGAGTTGATCGTGCTGAGCAGGCTGGCCGCGAGTCGCTGCTTAGACGCCGGGCTGAAGGTGAACTCCTCCGCATCAATCCCACGCGACCGGAGCCGCTGTGCCAGGTCGAGCCCCTGCCATGGGTCTAGGGTCAGGCGGAAGTCATAGGCGGCATGAGCGCTCACGATGGTCCGCTCGACCTCGGCGAAATCGACTGGCTGCTTACGGCTCCCCGTCCAACTGATCATGCGGTCCAACACCACCTGCTCCCGCTCGTGGTGACCGATGGCGAACACGGTCCGGTCGTTCACCGTGCCCAGGTCGAGCGAGGCGATGTAGGTTCGGTCGTTGCGGGCTTCGCCGGGACCCGGCAGCGAGAAGGCGGCGTCCACAACAGCCGGATCGAGGAACGAGCCCTCCGCCTGCGTCCACCGATTCTCGAACAGTTGCCGGAAGACACTGTCGGGTAGCCGCCGCTTCTGCTCCTCAAGCCGGTCGGCGTCCATCCAGGGTGCCGGTCCGGGTCGCTCGCTCACCCGCCAGAGCGGCGAGGTGCGTGCGTGCTCCAGCACCTTGTGCGCGAAGTGATCGGGCGAGCCCGCCGTGGTCAGCACCACCAGCCGCGCATCGGATCGCTTCGCCACCGCCGACGTTGCGGCCTCCCAAAGGCGCCGGGCCGAAGGTCCGTCATGCCAGTTGGCTAGCTCATCCACGAACAACCAATGCGGTGTCAGCCCCCAAGCCCCGGGTGCATCAGCGGCCAGCACCTCCAGGGTGGCACCCGTGCTCGGCACGACGACCCGCGAGGCTTGGATGTCTAGGCGATCCCGGAGGACCGGCGCCCGAAACGCAAACCCGCTGATCGTGTCGATGGCGAGCCTGCCCTGATCCTGGTCCGACGCGAGCCAGTACGCCCGGAGCCGGTGCTGAGCCGTCAGCAGCACTGCAGTCGCTAGCCCACTGAGGTCGGTCGTCTTGCTGCTGCCCCGGCTGCGGGTCAGGTAGTGGTACGGCTGGTTGGCCTCTAGGACGGCCGATGCATCCTCAAGTTGGAAGGGATGAGCAGCCTCGCCCCAGCGGCGCCCATCCTCAAGCCGCAACGCACCCAGCAGATCAAGCGCGGTCGTGATCATTCCTCGTCCCCGTCAAGCGCGCGCAACCGACCCCGGACGACACCGCGACCGGCTTCAATCTCGCCCTCCAGGGTGCGCGCCGTCCTCACCAGGTCAAGGCCCAACGCAGCACGAGCCCGCGGCCCCATGCCCAATTCGGCCATGTAGCCCGCTGCCTCCTGGCGCAGCCGCCGTTCCAGGTCAACCGCGCCCCTGACCTGGCCATTGGCGTCTAGCAGCCCGTGGTCGCGCAGGTAGCCGCCCACGTCCTCGATCCGGCAAAGCGCCTGAGCCAACAACCTCACCAGCGCGGTATCCGCCGCGGGCAGCCCGCCATCGGCCTCCCTGAGCGGTGCGTCCTGGGCAAGTGCTTCGAACACCTGCTGCTCGGCTGCTGCCATCCGCTCGACCGCGACCGTGGCGTAGCCGCCATGGGCCAGCGCTCGACGGTTCCCGGCCCCCGCGCGGCCCGCGCCGGGCCTCAGGTTCTGCAACTGCCGCTGGCGCTTGGCAGGATCCGTGCTGAGCGGGCTCATAGCCTGCCGCCCTCCTGCCGCCACTGTTCGACTGCCCTCGCGACCCAGGGCGCCACGTCTCCCCGGGCATCTTCCGCGTAGTCGTGCGCGCGCTGGTTGTTGACGCCGATCCGGCGCGCGAGGTCGTCCAGCGTCGGCGGCCTGCGGCGTGCAGGAGGACGGTGGCGATCCGGCAGCAGGGCCGAGTCGATCCGAGGCACGGCCCCGGTGCTGCGGCGGCGGCTCATGGCGCCTCCGGCAGGCCGCGGATCGCATCCAAGGTTGCCGCCAGGCCCGGATCGTCCTGCAGCCTGCGACGGAGCCCGGCCTCGTAGGCCATCGCGAGCGATATGCGCCAGAACGCCGCGTCGCACCGGCGGCACAGGCGCTCGCCGCCCACCTCGCTGTCGGCAGGCACGAGGCCGCAAAAGGCGCAACACGGTCGGCGCTCGGCGTTGGGCCTCACCGCTCCTCCTCCGTGTACGGCCCCGGCCACGCGGTCTGGCGTGTGAGGGGTGGCACGGTCGGGAGGTCGTTCGCCGCCTCGATCACCGTGTCGGCGCACTCGGAGCAGATCCACCAGGGGTCAACCCACATCTCGGCCGGATCGCCGCAGAAGCTGCACGGCCTCATCGGCGCCCCCAGTTGGGCAACTGGCCGCTGCACAGCGACAGCGCTGGCGCACCACTGGCGCGCACTCCGCGGAAAGCCCGCCATTGCTGGGGATGCAGCAGTGCACGCATTGGCCTAACCCAGCGCCTGCGCCACCTCATCGGTCCAGCACTCCCTCGGCGCGGCGCGCAAGCCAACGTTCCAACTCGGTCACCGGCACCAGTTGGCGGCGGCCAAGGCGCACGATGCGGACCTCCGGGGCGATGTACTCGGACCAGGTGTCCCAGGAGACGCCCAGGCTCTCGCACGCCTCGGCGATGCTGAGCGCAGTGCGCGGCACGGGCGGCTTGCGTTCGATTGTTTTGGCCGTCGAACCGGCAGGCAGCGAGGAGGGCGAGCCCCCGTTGCTTTCTGGCTGCCCCCGTGCCCCCATCAGAACGGCCAGTCCTTGTCACCGAACTTGGCCTGTACACGTGCTAGCTCCGCGTCCGCGTCGTGGTCGTCGGTGCCGGTCCCGGTGCCAGTACCAAGACCCCTCTCCCCTTCGGGGAGGGGGTGCTGGCTGGTACTTCTGCACTCGGTGCCGTTGGCACCGTGGGACTCGTTGGCACTACTTCGGCGCTGGCCCTCGTCGCTGAGGCGGTAACGCGCCCGGCCTTTGCCGCCGTCCTGCTCCAGCAAACCGCGGTCTACCAGCGACTTCAGCGTCCTAAAGAAGCTGGTCTTCGGGATGCCAAGCTCCGCCAGCAGCGTGGATGGGCTAACCCAAGTAGTGCCAAATCCGGCGGCGGTACCTTCCAGCACTTTGCGCTCGGTGCCGCTGAGGGCGGCAAAAGTAGTACCACTGCGCAAAACGCACGAATGTGCGACCGGGTGGAGGTGGAGCCGCCAGTCTTCAAACTGGGCCGCGTCCTTCTGCTTTGTGCAGGTGAGGCGCACGTTGGCGCCATCGGGCTTTAGCGCCAACATCGTGTCGGCGGCGGCGCGCAGGGTGCTGCTGCCGCGCTCGTCTTCGCCGTCTTTGCCGGTGTGGTGCACCACCAGCACGGCGGCGCCCGAGCCCTGGCGCATGGCGTCCGCGGCGGCGATGAACCGGCCCATGTCGCGGGCGCTGTTCTCGTCCCCGCCCACCATGCACCTAGCCACGGTGTCCACGACGACGAGCACCGGCGTGGCGGGGAGCGACGCCACGGCCGCCTCCACGGCCTGAAGGCCCATGCCCTCCAGCAGGTTGACCGCGACGGGCAGGAAGCGGATCAGCGCAGGCGGCTCCTCGTGCCGCTCAACCATCCAGGCCTCGACGCGCTGGTACAGGCCCCCTGCGCCCTCCGCGGCGATGTAGAGCACGGCGCCGCGCTGGGTCTGCCGCCCGTACCACCGGAGCCCACTGGCCACGCACAGCGCCCAGTCGAGGGCGAGGAAGCTCTTGCCTATGCCGCTGGGGCCATACGCCACGGCAAAGCCGCCAGCGGGGAGGATCCCGTCGAGCAGATAGGTCGGCTTCGGGAGCGCCGCAAGGTCGGCGATCGAGTAGAGCGCGGGCGCGGAGCCGTTGCTGGCCGAGCCGTTGTGGCCAAGCCCGCCGTCGATGGCGGCAAGTCTCACTGCGCCCTCCCCAGCACCGCAACGGCGACCTCGCGCACAAACTCGGCGAACTCGGTCCCGCCCGCGGGTACCTCGCGGTCCTCAAGGTAGGCGTAGAACTCCAACAGCCCACCGCCCGCCTGGCAGCTGAAGCAGTGCCACCGGCCGTCGTCGACGCTCACGTGCAACGAGGGCGTCCGCTCGCATCCGTCGGCGTGGAAGGGGCACTGGACGTACCCGCGGCTTGCCTCGCGGCCGGTCAGCTGGGGCACATATTCCGAGGAGGGGATCGACCGCAGTGCTTCCAGATCACCGCCGTGGGCCTGGGGCCTTGGCGGGCGCGGCACCTTGGGCCGCTGCCGCGGCGCTCCCACCATGCCTGCGGGCACTCGGGAGCATTCGCCCCAGACCGCCGCAATCTCGTCGGCCAGTTCCTGGGGTGTGCATGGCCCGAGCCGCTCCTCGGCCATCGTGGCGCGACCGCGTGCCTCGACCCGTTCTGCAAGTACAGCCCAGGCCTCGCCCTGCATGCGAACCGGCAGGTTCAGAAATACGGACAGGCGTTCCGCCGGGCTCAGATCCGGTGTGATCACCTCGAAGGCTTCGAAGGTGAAGCGAAGCGGCTCTACCTCAAGCTCGGCCCCGGGGAAGACCTCCCGCAGTTCGCGGTCGGTTAGCTCGGCCACGCTACGCCCGTTGGGGTCACGGGCTCCGGGGCGTTTCGGGGGCGAGGTGGCGGTCATCGGTGCTCCTGGAGGGCGGTAGATGCTGCGGCCTCTCTCCAAGCCACCGATGGGGGTGTTGCTACGGCCGCCGCGTCGTGCGGCGCCGGTTGGTCACATGGACCGCAGTCGGGGGGATCGGTGCCGCTTGACTGGCGCCGGTGGGCCACGCGGCGACGAGGCCGCACCCGGCGCACAGTGCGCGCGCATGGCCTGGTCCTAGAGCGCGCCGCTACTGCAGTGGCGCACCTCGGAGGCATCCACCGGCCACGGCAGTTGACCGCCAGAAGTTTGCCGTCCTCACAGACGGCAAAATAGGTCGCGCCGTTGCGTGGGCTAGCCTTGCGCATCTGCCCGGGCCTCACCGGGCGAGATTCGCGGCAGCCGCTCTTGGCTCGGGCGGCTGTCGTCATTCAGGGCTCGGAGGACGGCGCGCCTTGCCCAGTTGGACACGCTGCGTCCCTCCTCCTCCGCTGCGCGCTTGACCATTTCGTAGGCGTCGGTCTCGATGTGGATGGTCAGCGGACGGTCTTTGGTAGCGGTGGCAAGCATGCGCGCGGCAGACCGTAGCGGACCGGTGCTACGCCACCTAGCGCCTGCTTGCCACGACCCGCCCTTCGCCCGCCCTTCGCCCGCACGCAGCGGGTTTTTTTGCGCCTTACAGGCGCCCCACGGCGGTGTTGTAGGCCTCCGAGTCGCGGCGCCGCCCGATGACGATGACCTCAACCATCGTGCCCTGCAACCGGTAGACGAGCCGGTTCTCGCCCTCGACGCGGATGGACCGGCAACCCTTGAGTTCCCCGGTGAGCGGCTTGCCGCACTCCGGATCGCGTTCCAGCTTCCGGAGCGCCTGCTTCAGTGAGTTTGAGCTGACAAGGTGCAGCTCGTTCTCAAGTACCTCGCGTCGAACTACAACGTGGGCGGCCGAGTCGTCGCCGCCGCTCTTGCGCTTAGGAGCCGTCGTTGTCCAACTGGGCCATCACCTCGGCGGCGGATACGGTCTCGCCCGGTGATTGGATGCGCTCGATCGCGCGGCTGTAGAGGCTCACGGAATCCACGTCTTCACCGGTCGCGAACGACGTGGCGCCGACGGCGGGCGCCGGGATGTAGAACGCCAACGAACGAGGTGCCCGTGTGGCGCTGGAGATCGGATTGGTGACTAGGGACGGTGCCATGGCGGTGGTTGCTTTCTCTCTATCTCGGGTTTAGAGGCTGTCGGGTTTAGAGGCTGTCGGGTTTAGAGGCTGTCGAGATAACGGTTTACGTTCTCGGTAATGAACGACCGCGCGTCGGCGGCCCGGTCGGTGACCGAGTCCAGCGAAGGAAGCGGCCCCGGGAACGTCGCATCGAGGTCGACGTAGAGGCTTTTCATCTCGTCCACCTGGAGCGGCTCAACGGTAAGAACGTACGCGCTGCCTGTGGGGTCGGTTGTGACGATCTTGGTGCCGCCCCAGAGGCCTCCTCCGAGGTCCAACTCTTCGAAACGGTCCGCCCCCCCGAGCAGCCGCTCTAGTACGAACCCGCGGGCGTCGTTGTTGTCGATGGGGACGTTGTAGACATGCCGCACGCCGAGGTTGAACAACTGGGACGTGCCCAGCACTTGGGCAATCGTCTTGAGGACCTGCGCGGCCGACTCTGCCGACTGCCCGGGGTCGAGGCCGATGAGGTCTCGTACCTGGATCAGCGGCGGCTGGATCGTCACACCAGTGTCCGGCGTAGTTCCGAGGAACTGGGCCGCGGAGCCGTCGGGCGCGGCTTGGAGTTGCCGATATCCGTGCTCCGGAGCGACCTTGCTCCAAATGCGATTGATCTTGTCGGCGGTAACGGTCGGCGCGCCGGGCACGCCCGCGGGCGGAATGAAAACGCCGACAACAAGCGCTTTGGGGATCAGATGCATACCGATGACTCTATTACCGACCGCGCCGCCTCGGCCCAGTTGGCCCCTGCCGTCCCACGGCCCGGCAGGCTACCAGCGCTTGCCAGCACTGCCTAGTTAGTGTGCGCCACGTGTGCGCCAGTAACCCTCTGATTGGGCCGGATTCAACCGGACCCAGGCGGAGCAAAAACCCTATGAATAAAGGGAATCTGCCATGCCTACTGGGGGTGGATTGGGTTGTGCTTCTCCGGCCACTCGCGGTGCTTGCCGCTGGCCAGGGCGAAGCGGCGGATCAGCTCGCCGCGCAGGGCGTCGGGCTGAATGATCCCGTCGACCACCAGCTCGGATCCGAGATGGAGGATGTCGATGTCGCGGGCGTACTCCTCGCGGAGCTCCTCGGTGCGCGCCGCCCGCTCGTCGGGATCCTCGATCGCCTGAAGCTGGTTGTAGTAGACGGCGTTGACGGCCGCCTGCGGACCCATCACCGCGATCGAGGCGGTGGGCAGGGCGAGGCAGCAGTCGGGATCGAAGGCCGGCCCGGCCATCGCGTAGAGGCCGGCGCCGTAGGCCTTGCGCACGATCACCGAGAGCTTCGGCACGTTGGCCTCTGAGACGGCGGAGATCATCTTCGCTCCGTGGCGGATGATGCCCTCCTTCTCGACCTGCGTCCCGATCATGAATCCGGGCACGTCGGCCAGGAAGAGCAGCGGGATCCCGAATGCGTTGCACGTCCAGATGAAGCGCGCGCACTTGTCCGCCGAGTCGACGAACAGCACGCCGCCCTTGACCTTGGGTTGGTTGGCCACGATCCCCACCACGCGGCCGTCGAGCCGCGCGTAGCCGACGATCACCTCGCGCGCCCAGCGGGCCTGGATCTCCAGAAACGACCTGCCGTCCACCAACGCGTCGATCAGCTCGCGCATGTCGAACGGCTTGTTCTCGTCGGCCGGGATCAGATCCGCGATCGCCCGCTCGCTGCTCGGCGGCGCCGGGGGCGCCCCCGGCGGCTCCTCGGCAAACGAGCCGGGGAAGTAGCTCAGATACCGCTTGGCGAAGTCGATGCCCTCGGCGTCATCGGCGACCAGGACATGGCCGACGCCGCTCTTGGACGTGTGCATCCGGGCGCCGCCCATCTCCTCCAGGGTCACCTTCTCCCCGATCACCATCTCCGCCATCCGGGGCGAGCCGAGATACATCGAGGCGTTGCCCTCGCGCATGATCACGACGTCGCAGAAGGCGGGGATGTACGCCCCGCCGGCCGCGCTCGGCCCGAAGAGCACGCACACCTGGGGCACGACCCCCGACATGCGGACCTGGTTGAAGAAGATCCGTCCGGCGCCGCGACGTCCCGGGAACATCTCCACCTGCTGATTGATCCGCGCCCCCGCGGAGTCGACCAGGTAGACGAGCGGGATGCGCAGCGACAGCGCCCGCTCCTGGATGCGGAGGATCTTCTCAACCGTCTTCGGCCCCCAGGAACCGGCCTTAACGGTGGGGTCGTTGGCCATCACGGCGACGGCTCGACCGCCCACGGTCCCCACCCCAGTGACCACGCCGTCGGCGCCCAGACCCTCCTGTTCCCAGTTGGCCAGCAGCCCCTCCTCGGCGAACGAGCCGGGATCGACGAGCAGAGCCACGCGGTCGCGTACGGGGAGCTTTCCCTGCTCGGCCGCCTTTTCACGGTGCCGCTCGGGACCGCCGGACAGGGCGCGTCCGACCGCGTCCCCGACCGCGTCTGTCTTGTCGACGTCGGTCACCGGGCGCCGCTCCATTCCACGGGTCCCGCCGACAGGACGTGGCTGCCGAGCGGCCGGCCCAGCACCTCTTGGGCAGCCCGAGACGCGTCCAACAGTGCGGCCAGGTCAATCCCGGTCTCGATCCCCATCTCGTGCAGCATCGAGACCACGTCCTCGGTGGCGATGTTGCCCGTCGCGCCGGCGGGGACCGGACAGCCGCCGAGCTCCCCGAAGGAGGACTCAAAGCTCTTCACCCCGACCTCCAGCGCCGCCAGCACATTGGCCAACCCCTGTCCCCGTGTGTTGTGAAAGTGCGCCGTCAGCTCGACCCCGGGCAGCGCGTCAAACGCGGCGGCGAAGAACTCGCGCACCTGCAGCGGATTGGCCATCCCGGTGGTGTCGCCGAAGCTGACCTCTTCGCACCCCGCCTCAGCCAGGGCACGGGCGAGGCCGAGCACCCGCTCGAGCGGAACCTGACCCTCGTACGGACAGCCGAACGAGGTCGAGATCACCCCTTCGCAGCGCAGGCCCTCCTGGCGCGCGCGATCGAACATGCGCCGCAGTCCCTCGAGTGACGCGGCCACCGAGCGGCCGACGTTCTTCTCGTTGTGGGTCTCCGAGGCGGAGAGGAAGCCGTTGATCTCCTGGAAGCGACCGCGATGGGCCAGCGCTCGCTCCAGACCCCGCTCGTTGGGGATCAGGACGCTCACCGCCACGCCGTCAGGCAACGAGACCGCCTCCAGCACCTCCGCGGCATCGGCGAGCTGCGGGATCACGTCGGGACGAACGAAGCTCGTGACCTCGATCCGTCTCAGCCCGGTGCGCCCGAGGAGCTCGATCAGCCGCACCTTGTCGGCGGTCGGGATCACCTCGGGCTCGTTCTGAAAGCCGTCGCGTGGGCCGACCTCCCTGATGCGGACGTGGGCCGGAAGGTCGCTCACGCCAGCGATTCTAGGAATGACTCACCGGTAGACCAGCTTCAGCCCCAACATCTGCGCCACGGTCACGAACTGATAGCCCCGGCGGCGCAGGGTCGCGATCTCCCGCGGCAGCGCGGCCAGCGTCTCCTCACGCGGACCCCCGCCGAAGTGCTGGATGACGATGTCGCCCGGATGCGCATTCGCGATGACGTCGTCGTAGATCGCGTTCACTCCGGGCAGCGCCCAGTCACGGGGATCGACGTTCCACATGACGGTCACGAGCCCGAGCGAGCGCGCCAGCTTGATCAGCGAGGGGCTGATGTCGCCGTAGGGCGGGCGCCACAGGCATGGGGTGAACCCGCGGGTGGCGTGGCGAATCGCATCCACGGCATCGAGCAGCTGGGCCCGCTGGCCGGCGGGCGAAAGCGCGGCCACGTCGGGGTGGCTCCAGCTGTGGTCGCCGATCATGTCGCCGTCGGCCAGCATCTTCCTCTCGACGCTGCCCGTCGGGTCATACAGCGGGATCTGGCGGCCGATCTCAAAGAAGGTGGCGGGGACGTGCGCCGCCGCCAGCACGTGGACGAAGTCGATCGTCGGCGGATCGCTCCACGGCCCGTCGTCGAACGTCAAGGCGATCTCGCGGCCCTTCAAGGGCCCGTGGTAGACGAGCGACGGGCCGCTGGCGACGCACCCGCTGAGCACCGGAACATGCAGCTTGAGCAGCGCCGGGCGGCTCGGATAGGCAGAGAAGCAGCTGCCGCCTCCCGGCGCCGGGGGCGCACAGGCGGAAGCTCGGAGGCTGCTCACCGCCTGCCAGCGAAGATCGCTGTAGCCCAGCCCCACGGCCGAGGGGAGAAAGCTCGCGCTCAGCTCACGAGAGCTCGTGCGCGCAACGGTGGCCAGCAGTGGCTGCTGCGGGCCAGAGTGGTGCCCGCTCACCTTGCTGTACAGGAGCCTGGGCTGGCTGGAGCGCTTCGCCGGTCCGGCGAGGCACACCTCGCCGGTCACGGCGTCAGAGCGCGGGGGCTCGAGGAGCAGGCACAGCGCCCGGTGGGCCCGGGCCAGCGCACCGGGGGAGAACGGCTGCGTCATCTCCACCTGCCACACGATCTGGTGCCCGTTCTGGACCAGCGAAGCGACCTGAATCGGCAGAGGCTGCGACGCCCTCCCGGCCGCTCCGGCTCCCGGCGCCGAGGCCAGGGCAAGCACCGCCGCCACCAGGAGGCCCCCGGCGCACGCCCCGGTGACCCATCCCCGCATCCGGTTCACGGAGCGCGGGAATCGACGATCCGTCGCTCGTGCCGACCCACGCCAATCGTCCGGCCGTCCTCGGCCGTCACCTCAACCGCGAAACGGAGCTTGCGGCCATCGACGATCTCCTCGAGCCGCGCCCTGGCCACACACTGCGTCCCTTTGGGGGCGCCCGCCACATGCTTGACGCACACTTCGAAGCCGACCGTCGCCTTGCCGTCATCGAGCCTCGGGTGGACCAGCTGTGAGGCGGTGTACTCCATCATCGCGATCATGCTCGGGGTCGAGAGGACCTCGAAGCCCAAGGTACCGCCGACGTCGGTCAGAAGCGGGCCGTCGACGAAGAACTCCTGCGAGTTCTCGATCCCCACCTCCAGCGCATCCCCCATGGCGCGCGAACCATACACTGCGCCGCCGTGGCAGAACCGGTGTGCATCGTCGGCGGTACCGGAGCCCTCGGCTTCGGTCTGGCCGTGCGACTGGGCCAGGCGGATGTCCCGATCGTCATAGGTTCACGCGACCAGGGCCGCGCGGCGGAGGCGGCCGAGCGGGCTCGTGCGGCCGTCCCCGGAGGCTCCTTCACAGGCGCGGCCAATGCCGACGCCGTCAAGGGGGCCGGGATCGTGATTCTGAGCGTCCCCTTCCGCAACCAGTCCGAGAATCTGACCAACCTCAAGGAGGCGCTGAGCGAAGGCCAGCTGCTCGTCGACTCGACGGTTCCGCTGGCCGCGGCGGTGAGCGGGAAGGCTACCCGGACGCTGGGTGTATGGCAGGGCTCGGCGGCGCAGCAGGCGCTGGAGATGGCCCCGGCGGGAGTGAGGGTGGTGTCGGCCTTTCACACCGTCAGCGCCGCCCACCTCTCCGACCTTAACTACCGGCTCGACGAGGACGTGCTGATCTGCGGGGACCGCAGGGAGGACAAGGCCGAGCTCGCCTCGCTGGTCGAGCGGATCGAGGGTCTGCGTCCGGTCGACTGCGGGCGGCTCGAGATGGCCCGGATCACCGAGCAGCTGACCGCGCTGATCATCTCGATCAACGCCCGCAACAAGGTCGCCGCCGGCGTCAAGATCACCGGGCTGTGAGCGCCCGGGTCGTCGTCCTGGCCGGAGGCACGGGCGGCGCGAAGCTGGCCCGCGGCATGCTCGACGTCGTCGGACCCGACGAGCTCATCGTCATCGCCAACACCGCCGACGACATCGAGATCTACGGTGCCTACGTCTCGCCGGATCCGGACCTGATCACATTCTGGCTCGCGGACCGGATCGACGACCGCGGATGGGGCCTAAGGTCGGACAGCTTCCAGACCATGGACGGTCTGCGCGACCTCGGGGTCGAGGTGTGGTTCAACCTGGGCGACCGGGACCTCGCCATCGGCATCGAACGGGCGCGCATGCTGGCCGAGGGCCTTCGCCTGACCGAGGCGCAGCAAGCCCTCGCAACCGCGCTAATGGTCGGCGCCCGTGTCCTGCCGATGTCCGACAGCCCGGTGCGGACACGGGTGCTGGCCCACGATCGAACGTGGGGACTCCAGGAGTTCCTCATCCAGGGCGGCGGGCGCGGCCCGGTGGATGACGTCGAGTTCCGGGGCGCCGCCCACGCGGAGCCCACGCCCGAGGTACTGACGGCGCTCGCCGGCGCTCGCGCCGTCGTCATCGGACCCTCCAACCCCGTGATCTCGATCGGTCCCATCCTCGCCCTACCGGGCATCACAAGCGCCCTCCGGGACACCCCCGCCCCCGTCGTCGCCGTGAGCCCGCTCGTCAAGGGGACGGTGGTCAAGGGACCGACCGAGCCGTTCCTGCAGTGGCTGGGGCAGCCGCTGGGGAGCCAGGGAATCGCGGCCGTCTACGCCGAGGTGATCGACGGCCTCGTCGCCGACGAGCCGACCGACCTCGTCCCGGTGCTTGAGACGGACGTCCTCATGGACACGCCCGCCGCCCGGGCCCGGGTGGCCGAGGAGACGCTCGGTTTCGCCCTCGATCTGGCCGGCGCCGGCAACGGCTAGCGTTCGCCGCCCATGCGCACGCTGGCCATCCTTCCGGTCAAGAGCTTTGCCCAGGCCAAGCAGCGCCTGAGCTCGGGACTCGAGCCGCCCCTACGCCGCCAGCTGGCCGAGGTCATGCTCTACGACGTCCTGAGCGCGCTGAGCGCGACTGAGCTTGACGAGGTGATCGTCGTTACGGCGGGTGACGCGGCGGCCGAGATCGCACGAGATCAGGGCGCCCGAGTCGTGGTGGACGCCGAACAGGGCCACAACGCGGCGGCCAGCGTCGGGATAACGGAAGCACTCCGCTCCGCGGCCGAGCGCGTCCTGCTCGTCCCCGGCGACTGCCCCGCGCTCGACCCCGATGAGGTCAACCAGCTCCTGGACCGGCCGGCCGAGGCACGCTCCGTGATCATCGTCCCCGACCGCCACGGCACCGGTACCAACGCACTCCTGATCAGGCCCCCGGATGCCCTCACACCCGCCTTCGGCCCCGGGAGCGCCCAGCGCCACGCCCGGCTCGCCCAGGCGGCCGGGATCGCCTACGAGGTCGTAGAGGTTCCCTCGCTCGCCCTGGACATCGACACGCCCGAGGACCTTGCCACGCTCGGCCGCATGCCCGACCAGGGCCTGCGCACTCACGGGCTCCTCTCCCGGTGCTGAGCGCGCGCGCCGTCGAGGGATTGCCGGAGATAGCGCCCGGGGACGACCTCGGCGGGCTGATCGTCTCCGCGCTCCGGAGCCAGTCCGACGCCGAACCGCTCACCACCGGAGACGTGCTCGTCATCGCGCACAAGGCGATATCGAAGGCCGAGGGCCGACTCCGGAGCCTGACCGAGGTGGCACCGGGCGAGCGCGCCCGGGACCTCGCGGCCAAGCTTCACAAGGATCCGCGCCTCGTCGAGGTGATCCTCGATGAATCGAAAACGGTCCTGCGAGCCGAGCGTGGCGTCCTGATCTGCCTCACCCGGCACGGATTCGTGTGCGCCAACGCCGGCGTCGATTTCTCGAACGTGCCTGGCGATGACACCGTCGTGCTCCTGCCCATCGATCCCGATGAATCGGCGCGCCGGATCCGCGGCCGGATCGGCGAGCTCACGAACACGAGCCCCGCCACCCTCATCACCGACTCGTTTGGGCGCGCGTGGCGCATCGGCCAGTGCGATGTCGCCATCGGCTGCGCGGGACTCAGGCCGCTCGATGACTGGCGGGGGCGCACCGACACCAACGGCCGCGAGCTTCACGCCACGGTGATCGCGGTGGCCGACGAGCTGGCCGCAGCGGCCGACCTGGCTCGAGCCAAGGACCTGGCCCAACCGGCGATCGTGATCCGGGGAGCCGAGCGCCACATCGCCGCCGACGACGGGCCCGGTATCCGTCCGGTAATTCGTGCTGAGGCGGACGATCTCTTCAGGTAGGTTTGGCCCCCATGAGCGAGGAGACGACCAAGTATCTGCTCTCGGAGAGCGAGATCCCCACCCGCTGGATCAACCTGCTGCCCGATCTCCCCGGGGAGCCGCTGCCGCCGCTTCACCCCGGCACCCTTCAGCCGGCCGGACCGGACGACCTGGCCCCGATCTTCCCCATGTCGCTGATCCTCCAGGAGGTCTCGCCTGAGCCGGAGATCGAGATCCCCGACCCGGTCCGAGATGTCTACAAGCTGTGGCGTCCGACCCCGCTCTTCCGGGCCCGGCGCCTCGAGCGTGCGCTCGATACGCCGGCTCACATCTACTACAAGTACGAGGGCGTCTCCCCCGCCGGCTCGCACAAGCCGAACACCGCGGTGGCGCAGGCCTACGAGAACGCCCAGGCGGGGATCAAGCGGCTCGCCACCGAGACGGGCGCGGGCCAATGGGGCTCGGCCCTCGCCTTCGCCTGCTCGCTCTTCGGCCTCGAGTGCGAGGTCTTCATGGTCGGCTCCAGCTATGACCAGAAACCCTACCGGCGCTCGATGATCGAGACCTGGGGAGCCACCGTCCACCGCTCCCCGAGCGAGCTCACCCAGGCCGGGCGGGCCAATCAGGAGCACCCCACCGGCTCACTCGGCATCGCCATCTCGGAGGCGGTCGAGGTCGCCGCCTCCCGGGAGGACACCAACTACTCGCTCGGCTCGGTGCTCAATCACGTCTGCCTGCACCAGACGGTGATCGGCCAGGAGACGATCGCCCAGATGGCCATGGCGGGCGAGTCGCCCGACGTGGTTATCGGCTGCGTGGGTGGTGGGTCCAACTTCGCTGGCCTCACCTTCCCCTTCGTGCGCCAGGTATTGCGCGGCAACGCGCGGATGCGCTTCCTGGCCGCCGAGCCGACGGCATGCCCCACGCTCACGCGCGGCGCCTACCGCTACGACTTCGGTGATACCGCCGGGCTCACGCCGCTGATGCCGATGTTCACCCTCGGCCACGACTTCGTCCCCGCCCCGGTTCACGCCGGTGGCCTCCGTTACCACGGCGATGCCCCAATGCTCTGCGGGTTGGTCAAGGCGGGACTGGTCGAGGCGCGGGCCTACAACCAGAACGAGGTGTTCGCCGCCGCCGTGCGCTTCGCCCGCACCGAGGGGATCATCCCCGGGCCCGAGCCCGCGCACGCGATCCGCGCCGTGTTCGAGGAGGCCGAGGCCGCCCGCGAGGCGGGGGAGCCCCGGGTGATCCTGTTCGGACTATCCGGCCACGGCCACTTCGACCTCGCCGCCTACGAGGCGTTCCTGGCCGGGCGCTTGGAGGACCTCGAGTTCTCCGAGGCGGACATGGCCGCCGCGCTCGAGCGGCTGCCGGACGCCCCCGCGATCGCGTAGCCGAGGCGGCGGACCGAGGCCGCGCCGGGTCCGCGGTAAGTCGCCGTCAGCAGCGCCGCCAGCACGACCACGACGCCGGCCAGCTGAAGCGGGCTGGGCGACTCACTGAGGATCCAGGCCGCGAAGGCCACCGAGGCAACGGGCTGGACCATCAAGAGCAGCGAGGTGAGGGCGGCGGGCAGCCTGGGCAGCGAGACCGTGATCAGCAGCCAGCCCACGACCTGCGAGCCCAGCGCAAGCACGATCAGCCATCCGGCACTCGGCCATTGGGGCACGAGGTGCGCGTCGCCGAGGATCAGGCCCAGGATCAGCGCCACCACGGCACCCGTGGCCGTGGCGTCGAACAGCGGCCCCGCGGGCCGCCGGAGATCCGCGCCGCCCTGGCGCAGGAGCAGGAGAAAGCCGACGTAGGCCATGCCGGCTAGGAGGGCGTAGAGCGTCCCGGCGGTTGGGTCGCGGCCGTAGGCCCCGTGCTCGAGGACCCCGGAGATGAGCAGCACCCCGATCAGCGCGATCGGCAACGCCGCCAGGACGCGCCGGCCGGGGCGCTCGGACAGCCAGGCCCAGGCCACCAGAGGGACCAGAACGACCTGGATATTGGCCAGCACCGTGGCCAGTCCGGCACCGATGTCGGCGATTGAGCGGTTCCAGAAGATCAGGTCGAAGGCAAAGAAGACGCCGGCGATGATCGCGGGGCGTCGCTGACGCCACGGCCGCGCGCCGAAGCGCCGGTCCTCCCACCAGGCCAGAAGGATGAGCACCGGGAGGGCGTAGGCGCAGCGGAAGATCGCCGCGGTTGAGGGCGTGGCGTGGCTGAGCCGGGTGAGGATGCTCGAGAAGGCGATCGCCAGCGCCCCCAGGACCGCGCACAGCCGCACGTTTCGCTCCTCGGCCAGCCATCGCTCCATGACCCTGAGCCTAGGAGGTCGCTCAGGGCTCGGTGGGAGCCCCCATGGCGTGGAACCCGCCGTCCACGTGGAGGATCTCGCCGGTGACGGCGCGCGCGTAGTCCGACAGGAGAAAGCAGATGGCGCTGGCCACCGGCGAGGGGTCCTCGATGTCCCAGCCGAGGGGGGCCTGCGCCGGCCACAGGTTGGCCAGTTGCTCGAAGCCGGGGATGCCCCGCGCCGCCACCGTGCCCAGCGGCCCGGCTGAGACGAGGTTGACCCGCACGCCAGAGGGACCGAGATCCCGGGCCAGATACCGGGCCACCGCCTCCAGCGCGGCCTTGGCCACACCCATCCAGTCGTAGATCGGCCAGGCCAGCGAGGCATCGAAGTCGAGGCCGACGATGCTTCCCCCGGAGCCCATCAGCGGCGCCAGCGCCCCGGCCAGCGCCTTCAGAGAAAACGCGCTGGTCAGGAACGCCTGGGCCGCGCTGTCGGCCGGTGCGCTCATGAACTTGCCCCCGATGGCGTCCTCGGGGGCGAAGGCGATCGCGTGGAGGATCCCGTCAACCCCGCCCCAGCGCTGCCCCAGTTCATCCGCCACCGCCTGGAGGTCCTCCGGGCGGTTGACGTCGAGCTCGAGCACGTCCACCGGCTCGGGGAGGCGCTGGGCGGCGCGCTCGGTCATCCGGCGCACCCGCCCAAAGCTGGTCAGGACGACCGAGGCGCCCTCGCGCTGAGCCTGCTCGGCGGCGTGGAAAGCAATCGAATCCTTGGTGATGACGCCGGTGACGAGCAGCCGCTTGCCGGCCAGGATCACGGGCGAGACCTGGCCAGGGCCCGCAGCGCCGCTGCCACGCGCCGGCGGGTCTCGGCGGGCATGATCACCTCGTCGATGAACCCCCCGGCGGCGGCCGACTCGGCCCGGAGATGCTCCTCGGCATAGGCGCCGGCGAGACGGTCGCGTTCGGCTTCCGGATCGGGCGCAGCCGCCAGCTCGCGGCGATGGACGATCCCCACGGCCGCCCGCGCGCTCATGATCCCGAGCTCGGCCTCCGGCCAGGCCAGGACCAGGTCGGCGCCGAGATCGCGTGAGTTCATCGTGATGTAAGCCCCGCCGTAGGCCTTGCGGAGCACCACCGTCAGCTTCGGCACCCGGGCCGAGGCGAAGGCACGGACCAACGAGGCGCCGTGGCGGATCACCCCCGCCTGTTCCTGCCGGGTCCCCGGCATGAACCCGGGCGTGTCGACGACGGCCAGCAGCGGCAGGCCGAACGAGTTGCACAATCCGATGAACCGGGCCGCCTTGTCGGACGCCGTCGCATCGAGCACGCCACCCAGATGGTGCGGCTGGTTGGCCACGATGGCCACCGGGCGGCCCTCGATTCGAGCCAGCGCGGTGACGATGTTGCGCGCCCACCGGGGCCAGAGCTCGAACAGCGAGTCCCGGTCGACGATCCCGCCCAGGGCGTCGCGCACGTCATAGGCGCGCCGGCCCTCCTGGGGCACCACGACTCCCGGGTCCTCCAGCTCCGGATCCCGAGCCGCGATCAGTGGCAACGGCTCGCCGGCCGACGAAGGTAGATAGCTCAGGAGGTCTCGCACCATCAGCGCGGCGTGCCGCTCGTCGGCCGCCACCAGGTGGCACACCCCGTTGCGGTCGTGGACCCTCGGGCCGCCCAGCGCCGCGGCGTCGACGTCCTCGCCCAGCGCCTCCCTGACCACTCCGGGGCCGGTGAGGAACATGGCTGCGTCCTCGGTCATCAGGACCAGGTCCGTGAGGGCAGGCGAATACGCCCCGCCGCCGGCCGAGGCGCCGGAGACGACTGAAATCTGCGGCACGACACCGGTGAGGGCGACCGACTCACGGAAGATGCGTCCGTAACCAGCCAGCGCCGCGGTGCCCTCCTGCATCCGCGCACCCGCGGACTCGACGAAGCCAACCACTGGCACCCGCGCCCGACCCGCCGTCTGAAGCACCCGCACGATCGTGTCGGCGTGCCCGGCGCCGAGTGAGCCGCCGAAGAAACTGCCGTCTTCGGCGTAGCAGGCGATGGGACGGCCGTCGACCGTCGCCGTGGCCCCGACCACGCCGTCGCCGGCCCGGGCGCGGGCCCCCAGACGGCTGGAGAGAACCCCGGAGCGGATCACCTCGATGCTGTCGGCGTCGCACAGCGCTTCCAGCCGCTCGAGCGGAGCCAGACGCCCGCGCCTTTCGCTTTGGAGCGCGACGCTCACGACTCGGCCCCGCGAATCACCAGGGTCACGTTGTGGCCGCCAAAGGCGAAGGAGTTGGAGATCGCGCTCGGCGGGTGGCCGTTGGTGAGGATCAGCGGCCGCGCCTCGCCGGGCACGTAGTCCAGGTCGAGCTCGGGGTCGGGAACCTCGTAGCCCAGGGTCGGCGGGATGATCCGAGTCCGGAGCGTCTCGACCGTGGCCACCGCCTCGACCGCGCCGGCCGCCCCGAGCAGGTGACCGATGGTCGACTTGGTGGACGAGATGGGGATCCGCTTGGCCTGAGCGTCACCGAGCGCTCGCTTGAGTGCCGCCGTCTCGGCCGCATCGTTGAGCTGGGTCGAGGTCCCGTGAGCGTTGACGTAGTCGATCTCCCCCGCGTCCAGGCCGGCGTCAGCGAGCGCCAGCTCGATGGCGCGGGCGGCCGGGCCACCGCTCGGCTCGGGAGCCGTGAGGTGGTAGGCGTCGGCGGTGGCGCCATAACCGGCGACCTCACCCAGCATCCTCGCGCCGCGCGCCCGCGCCGCCTCCGCCTCTTCGAGCACCAGCACTCCGGCGCCCTCGCCCATCACGAACCCGTCGCGGCGAGCGTCGAACGGCCTGGACACCCCGGTCGGTGACAGGGCCTGCATGGCTCTAAAGCAGGCGAAGGCAAAGTCCGTCAGCGTGGATTCCGAGCCGCCGGCGACCGCCGCGTCGGCGTCTCCGTACTGGATCATTCGCAGCGCGGAGCCGATCGCGTTGGCGCCGCCCGAGCATGCCGACACGACGCCATAGGTCTGGCCCTGGAGGCCGTAC
The DNA here is from genome assembly GCA_035505215.1 of Solirubrobacteraceae bacterium. Classification (GTDB taxonomy): domain Bacteria; phylum Actinomycetota; class Thermoleophilia; order Solirubrobacterales; family Solirubrobacteraceae; genus Palsa-465. The sequence goes on from DATJQY010000027.1 coordinate 40,439, forward strand.
TTCATCGACACCGCGGCCGCCCCCGCATTGGGCATGTACATGGGGATCCCGAGCGGCGAGACCATCTTCGGTCCCTTCTCGCGCAGGACGTCAAGCTGGGCCTCGACCGTGTTCTGGCCCCCGATCCCGGTGGCGATGACGCAACCCACGCGCAGCGGGTCATACGGGATCTCCTCGCCCCAGCCCGCCTGGGTCAGCGCCTCGCCCGCCGCAGCCAGGGCGAACTGGGCGAAGCGGTCCAGGCGGCGGACCTCCTTGACACTCAGATGCTCGGACGGATCGAACTCGGCGCACGTACCCGCGCCGTCGGCGATCCCGACGACACCGGAGGCCCAGCGCTCGTGCAAGGGCCGGGCGCCCACCCCGAGCGGGGTGACAGCACCGATGCCCGTGATGACGACCCGGCGCTTGGGCACTACGCGTCCGCCCGGCTCACGATCAGATCGGTGGCGTCGCCCACCGTCTTCAGCTCCTTCATGTCCTCGCCCTTCAGCACGACGCCGTACTCGTCCTCGACGATCTGGGCCAGCTCGACGAGGTCGAGTGAGTCGATGTCGAGCTCCTCAAAGGTGGAGTCGCGGGTGATCTGATCGGCGTCGGGCCCAAAGCTCGCGAGCACCTCGACGACTCGCGACTCGACCTGCTCCGTGGTTACTGCCGGCATGGTTTCTCCTTTCGTTGGTGCCACAGCGCGCTCATGCGGCCAGCCCCCCGTCAACGGTCAGCACTGCCCCGGTGACGTAGCTGGCGTCGTCTGAGGCCAGGAACCTTACGCACGCTGCCACCTCCTCCGGCGTCCCCGGCCGGCGGGCCGGAACCGCGCTCAGCAGGTCCTTCGGGACTTCGGCGATCATCTCAGTGTCGATCAGCCCGGGGGCCACGGCGTTGATCGTGACCCCGCGCCGCGCCACCTCCACGGCGGCGGTCTTGGTCAGCATGATCAGCCCCGCCTTGGCCGCCGCGTAATTGGACTGGCCCGGGTTGGCCCGCACACCAGAGATCGAGGCGATGTTGACGATACGTCCGGTCCGCGCCCGCATCATTGGCACCAGCGCGCGACGCATGAGCCGGAAGGCGGCGCTCAGATCGGTCTCGATCACGGCCGACCATTCCTCGTCCCCCAGCGACGGCGTGAGGTCGTCACGGTTGATCCCGGCATTGTTGACCAGGGCCAGGACCTGGGAGCCGAAGTGCGATTCGAGGGCCCCGAAGAGCTCGTCGGGGGTGGCCGGGTCGGCCACGTCAGCGCCCAGGGCCACCGCGCGGCCCCCGTCGCGCTCGATCGTCTCGACCACGCGCTCGGCCCCGGCGCGATCGCTGCGGTAGTTCACCCCCACCGGCCAGCCGTCCTGGGCGAGCCCACGGGCGATCGCCGCCCCGATTCCGCGTGAGGCGCCCGTGACCAGCGCACACCCAGCACGTTCAGTGCTCACGCGATCCCCCCCACTCGATGACGCCACCGCCCCAGGTGAACCCGCCGCCGAAGGCGCCCAGAAGGACCCGCGTGCCCGGCTTCAGACGACCGTCGGCCTCCGCCGTGGCCAACCCCAGGGGCAGGGTTCCCGCCGAGGAGTTCCCGTATTTCTCGATGCAGTCGACGACCTTGGCCGGGTCAAGGCCGAGACGCTCGCCCAGTGCCCGGGTGATCCGGCCGTTCGCCTGGTGGTAGACGAACAGATCGATGTCCTGGAGCGTCATCCCGGCCCGCTCCACTGCCTGAAGTGTCGACTCAGCCATCCGGGCCACCGCGTTTCGGTACACCTCGGGACCGCTCATCCGAATCTTGCGATCGTGGTGATGGATAACGAGCGCCTGAGCCTCCTCGGAGCCGTCGGCACCGAGCACGATCGGCCCGACACCTCCGGGGCCATCGCCGGCCGGTCCGAACAGCACCGCCCCGGCCGCGTCGGCAAACAGAGGCGCGCTGCGCTTGTCCTCCCAGTCCACGAGCCGGGAGATGAAGTCGGCGCCGATGACGAGCGCCCAGCGGCAGCGTCCCGTCTCGATCTGGGCCGCAGCGATCGCCGCTGCGGAAAGCCACGCGGTGCAGGCGGCACCGACGTCTATGGCTCCGGCGTGGTAGGCGCCGATGGCGTGGGCCACGAGCGGCGCCGTGTTGGGGGTGAGCTCGTCCTGGGTCAGCGTGGCCGCGAGGACGAGATCCACCTCGGACGCCTCGACGCCGGCGCGCTCCAGGGCGGCGAGGCTCGCCCGGGTAGCGAAATCGGACAGCCGCTCCTCCGGCCCGGCGATCGGCCGCTCCCGGACCCCGGTGCGGGAGACGATCCATTCCTCGCTCAGGTCGTAGCGCTCGGCCAGCTCCGCGGTGCTGAGGCGGTGCGACGGAAGCTCGGTGGCGACCGAGTACGGCGCCGCTCGACCGACCGGGAATCTGGCACCACCCGGGAACGGAGCCCGCGTCTCGGCGCGCGTGTAATCGGCTGATTCGAGCATCTCTATCCATACTCCCTCCGCAGTCGGGCGGTACAAGTCATGGAGCGACTTCCCCCCGATCGGGGGGAGGTAGGCTTCACCGCCGTGAGCCTCCCCACGCCGAGTGACAAGTCAGCCGCCCTCATCACCGGCGCCTCAGGCGGCATCGGCGCTGAGATTGCCCGTGAGCTGGCACGCCGCGGCCACAACGTCGTGCTCGTGGCACGGCGCAAAGCCCGGCTGGAGGCGCTGGCCGAGGAATTGAGCAGTGAGTTCGGGATCCGGGCCGAGACCGTTGCCTCGGATCTGGCCAAGCCCGCCTCACGCTCCCGCATCCAGGGCCGGATGACAGAGCTGGGGCTCGATATCGAGATCCTGGTCAACAACGCCGGCTTCGCCACCGGCGGCGCCTTTGACGCCAGCGACCCGGCGCGAGAGCTCGAGCAGGTGCAGGTGCTGGTCGAGGCTGTGGTCGTCCTCACCTCGACCTTCCTGCCGGCGATGGTCAAACGCCACCGCGGCGCCATTCTCAACGTCGCCTCCACGGCGGGGATGCAGCCGCTCCCCTACGCGGCCGGGTACTCGGCCGCCAAGGCCTACGTACTCACGTTCTCGGAGGCCCTCCACCAGGAAGTCGGGGGGCACGGCGTCACCGTGACCGCGCTGGCCCCGGGTCCCGTGGAGACAGAGTTCTGGGACATCGCCGGCTGGCAGGCGGGCGGTCAGTCATTTGAGCGCGCCGTTCCCAGCCCGGCTCTGATCTCCGCCAAGGACGCGGCGGCGGCCGGAGTCGAGGGACTCGAGTCGGGAAAGCGGGTGGTCGTGCCGGGAATCCCGATGCGGGCCGCCATGCTCGCCTCCCGCTACATCCCCCACGGCGTCAAGCTGCCCGTGGTGGAGCGCCTGATGCGGGGACGCGACTCCTAGCCCAACAGCCCGATCCGCTGCGCCCGCCGCACGGCCTCGGCGCGGTTGCGCGCCCCAAGCTTGCGGTACAGCGCGCTGGTGTGCTCCTTGACCGTGTACGGCGAGAGATACAGCCGCTCGGCGATCTCCCGATTGGTCGAGCCGCCGGCGATGAGCTCCAGCACCTCACGTTCGCGCTCGGTCAGCATCGGCTCCGGCTGATCGGTCTTGGGCGCGAAGGTCGTCAGCCCCGATCCCACGGCCCTGACCGCCGCCACCACCTGACGGGCGTCCGATTCCTTGGAGATGAAGCCAGACGCGCCTGCCGCCCGCGCCGCCGCTGGGGCCATCCGGCCGGCGCCTGAGATGAGCAGGACGCGCGTCTGCGGCGACGCGCGGCGGATGGCCTGGCAGAGGTCAGCTCCCGACTCGCCGGCCAGGAACAGATCGACGAGCGCCACGTCGGGGCGGAGCTTGTGCGCCAGCTCGAGTGCCTCGGCGCTCGTCCGCGCGGCCAGGCACCGCTCGACCCAGGGCTGTTCGGCCAGGAGCACGCGAAAGCCCCAGTGGACGACATCGTGGTCGTCCACGACGAGCACGCGGAGTTTCGTCTGGGGCAGCGTGGCCGCGGTCACCTCCCCTCCTCGCCCAGCCTGACCACGAGCCGGACCCGCCATCCGTCCTCGTCCACGGGACCGGACTCGACGACACCGCCGTGCTGAAGGGCCTCGAACGCGGCCAGTCGCAGCCCCATCCCGCCGCTGCCGGCGGCCGGCGGGCTGTTGGTGGCGCCGTCGTTTCGCACCTCCATCGTGAACGTGTACTCGTCCCTGCTCACCGCGACCTCGACCCGCGACGGCCGCGCGTGCTTGGAGACGTTGCGCAGCGCCTCGGCCAGCACCGACTGGGCCAGCGGCTCGATGTCCGAGGGCACGCTGAAGTCGCCCCGCCAGTCCACGTCGACGACCATCCCGGAGGTATGACGTATCCGTTCGAGCTCTTCGGCCAGCGTCATGCCGGTCTCTGGCGGCAGCGGGGCGAGCGGGCGCTCGAGGGCGCGGCGCAGGTCGCCCAACGCCTCGCGCATCTCCACCAGGCACCGATCCCGCTGCTCGGAGTCGAGCGGCTGCTCGGCGCTCAGCGCCAACGAGACGCCGAACAGGCGCTGGAGCACCCGCTCGTGGACCTCTCGCGCCAGATCGAGCCGGTCCGACAGGTGCCGCGTGCGCTCCTGCTGGCGGGTCACGTTGCGCGCCGCGGCGACCAGGGCAGCGGTCTTGCCGAGCGTCCAGAGAAGGTGGCGCTCACCGTCTGAGAGCTCGAACGTGCCCCCGCCTCGGTCGGCGCAGATCACGCCGTAGGCTCGCCCGGCCGCGCTCAGCGGCGTGCACACGAGCGTGGTGATCCCGAGCAGTTCGGCGTACTCCGGCGGTACCTCCTCCTCGATCCGCTCCGAGATCACGACCACGCGGTCCTCGAGCAGGGCCCGCTGGGCGATCGGCGTGTTGACGAGCGTCGGACGGAGCGCGGCCAGCTGCGAGAAGGCGATCCCATAGGCCCCGACCGCGCGGACCCGGCCCCGATCGGCATCGGCCATGAAGATCCCGGCCCGCCGCATCGTGGTCAGCCGGCAGATGGCCTCGCAGATCCGGTCGTAGAACTCGGTCGACGACGTGTCGACATCGATCTCGGATAACAGCTCGACGAACACCTCCAGCGGCTCGACCCCGGCGAAGAGGGACGGCGCCGTGCTCATGCGGCCGCCGATTCGGGCAGCTCGTAGCGGCGCCGGATCCCGTACAGCGTCGTCCGCTCCGCCGCCGGGCGCCCGGCTCGATGCGCCGCGGCGACGAGGTCACGCGGCTCAAGCTTGACCCCGTGATAGCTCCCGGCCATGCGGCTGATCGACTCCTCCATCAGCGTCCCGCCGAGGTCGTTCACGCCCCAGCGCAGCGCTTCGGTCGCCGCGTCGAGCCCCATCTTGACCCAGCTGGCCTGAAGGTTCGTGACCGTCCGACCCAGGGCGAGCCGGAACGCCGCCGTGTGCTTGAGGTTCTCGGCCTCGGAGATCTCCTCGATCCCGTGGGTCCGCCCCAGCAGGGTGTGAAAGGGGATGAAGGACAGGGGGACGAACTCGGTGAAGCCGCCCGTCCGCTCCTGGAGCTCCCGCACCACCCGCATGTGCTCGGCGAGCTCCCACGGCTCCTCGATGTGCCCGAACATGACCGTAACCGTCGAGCGGATCCCTTCGGCGTGCGAGGCCTCGATGATCTCTACCCACCGCGCCACCGGCAGCTTGTTGGGCGAGATGCGTTCCCGCACGCCGTCGTGGAGGACCTCGGCGGCGGTTCCCGGGGTCGAGCCCAGGCCGGCCTCACGCAGGCGCGAGAAGACGGCGCGCGGCTCCAGGCCGCTGACGTCGCACATGTGCGAGACCTCCATCGGCGAGTAGGCGTGGAGATGAAGGTCCGGGGCGACGCGCTTGGCCACGCGGAGCCAGTGCTCGTAGTCCTCAAGGCCCCACTCCGGATGGATCCCACTCTGCATGCAGATCTCGGTGGCGCCGAACTCGATCGCCTCCCCGATCCGCTGCTCAAACTCGGCCTCCGAGTGCTCGTAGGCATCGGGGGAGCGCCGGGACTGGCCAAAGCCGCAGAAGGCGCATCCGACCACGCAGATGTTGGAGACGTTGATGTTGCGGTTGACGACGAAGGTCACCGTCTCCCCGGCCAGCTCGCGCCGCAGCTCGTCGGCGGCCAGGCGCATCTCCTCGATCACCTCGGGCCGGCGCTCGGAGAACAGTGCCGTCAGCTCCTCGGCGGTGAGCCGCTGGCTGTCCCGCGCCCGCTCGACCGCGCGGGGCGCGGCGTCGTCGGGCACCGAGACCTCGGTCCGGCGACCCGAGCCACGGCGCGGGATGAAGGACCAAAAGCGGGTCTTGATCACGTCCATCACCGGGCGCGAGATCCACTCCTCGTCGATGTACTCCGGGTAGACGCAGAGTCGCTCGCTCAGCGCCAGCCCCTGGGCGCGCAGCTGCCGACGGACCTCGGTGGGCGAGGGGAAGGGGTGCTGGGGCGAGATGTGATCACCGTTGGCGCTCAGTCCCCCCAGGTCGGTCGCCCCCGCAGCGACGAGCTCCGGCCACCAGTCAGACAGGTTGGGCGGGATCTGAATTCCTACACCCGGCAGCAGCCGTCTCGCCTCGGCAATCAGCCGCTTCATGTCCTCGATCGTCACCTCCGAGGCCCACGCCGGAGCGGCGTGCTCCGGGCCGCTCCACACCCCCGTCTGCCAGTAGTCGCGGGCCGCCGCCCCCGCGATCTCGGCCGGCTCCTGGCCGTAGTAGCTCTGGTGGGGCACGAAGTTCTGGAGGATCACCTCCTGGAGGTGCCCGTGGCGGGAGTGGAGCTCGGCCAGCGTCTCCAGGGACGCCACACGCTCCTCCTCGGTCTCTCCGATCCCGACCAGGATTCCGCTCGTGAACGGGATCCGCAGCTCGCCGGCGGCGGCGATGGTCTCGATGCGCCGGGCCGGGTGCTTGGTCGGCGATCCCGCGTGGACGGTCTGCATCAGCCGCTCGGCCACCGACTCCAGCATCAGGCCCTGGGAGGCCGTGACCTCGCGCAGCCGGGCCAGGTCCGGAGCGTCGAGCACACCGAGGTTGGTGTGCGGCAGGAGGCCGCGCTCGAGCGCCCGCTCACACGCCCACGTGACGTAGGACGTGAAATCCTCGTGCCCGTGCTCATGAAGACGCGCCGCCACCTCCGCGTTGTGCTCGGGCTTCTCGCCCGTCAGCACCAGCAGCTCCTTGACGTTGCGCTTGGCCGCGTGGTCGAGGATCCGCAGCACCTCGGCCGGCGCATAGAGGTGGGGCTGGTGGGTGGCGAAGGCGCAGTACTTGCAGTAGCAGCGGCAGGTCCGAGACAGCGACAGCGTGAAGTTGCGGCTGAAGGTGACCCGGCGGCGCATGCGCCCAGAGGATTCTACGGAGCCGCCTGGTTGCGCCTGGTGGCGCTGCTCGTCGGCACGGCGCTCCTCGCGGGCTGCGGGGGGGCGGGGACCTCGCGCCTACGCAGCGCCTCGCTGGTCCTCGACTTCACCCCCAACGCCGTCCACGCAGGGATCTATTCCGCCCTCGCCCATGGCTTCGATCGCGCGGAGGGCGTGCGCCTGCACGTGATCATTCCCTCGGCCTCAACCGACTCGATCAAGCTGCTCCAGGCGGGACGCGTGAGCTTCGCGATCCTCGACATCCATGACCTGGCCATCGCCCGGGAGCGCGGCACGGACCTCGTCGGGATCATGGCCATCGTCCAGCGACCGCTGGCCTCGGTGATCGCGGCTCCGGCCATCGAGTCCCCGCGAGACTTGGACGGCAAGACGGTGGGGATCACCGGCGACCCGAGCGACACCGCGGTTCTCGACTCGATCGTCACCGGGGCAGGCGGTCACCCGGACCGAGTGCACACCGTGACCATCGGCTACAACGCGGTGGTCGATCTCCTGGCCGGTCGCGTGGCCGCCGCCACCGCCTTCTGGAACGACGAGGGCATCACCGTCCAGCACGCCAGGCCGGGCTTTCACATCTTCCGGGTCGAGAACTACGGCGCGCCGCCATACCCGGAGCTCGTCCTCTGCACGACGGCCGGCCTGCTGCGCCGGGACGCCGGGCTGGCGCACTCCGTCGTGCGGGCTCTGGTCGCCGGCTATCAGTTCACCCTGCGCCACCCCGCGCAGAGCGCCGCCGACCTGGAAAGCCAGGTCCAGGGCCTCGATCGCTCGCAGGTCGATACGCAGCTCGGTGCCCTGCTTCCCGCCTTCCGGGGCCCCGACGGCCAGGTCGGCGAGCTCGACGTAGCCACACTTCGGCGCTGGGCGGTGTGGGAGGCCCACTTCGGGATCGTCACCCGCCCGCCGAATGTGGCGCAGACCTTCGCCTCGGGCTTCGTCAGCGCTCCAGGAGCCGGCTGATCAACCCGGCTCCGTCCCGGGCCATGCGCGAGCGCGGCACGACGAGATCGAAGCCGGCCTCCTCAGCCTGGGCACGCACATCGGCCTCGACGTGGGAGTAGAAGCCGAGCCTCGGCACGTCGGTGAGACCGCGCACAGCTTCAATCCGCTGGCCGCTCTCGGCCGTGAGATCGACGATCAGGAGACCGGCCTCCGGCAGCTCACCCCGGGCCCGCTCGGCGTCGGGGACCAGGACCGGCTCGTGCCCGGCCGCCTGGACGGCGGCGGTGACGTTGGAGCCGAAGAGCAGATCCGGGACGAAGACGACGACGCGCGCCACTACTGGGCGCGGATCCGGCTGAACTCTCGGCGCACCGATTCGGTCCGGCCCCACATCGGGTTGACCTCGACGCGTCCGGTACGGACCTCGCGCAGCGCCAGCTCACCCTCGATCTGGGCCTCGTCGAGGAGGCTGAGTGCGGCGTGGACCGCGGGGGCGGCGGCGGCGTGGCCAAACCGGTGGGCAACGAGCAGGCGCCAGTGCCAGTCATGACGGGAATACGGCTGGGCGTTGCAGGTGACGACCAGGGTCGCCGCATCGATGTAGCGGCTCTCGTCGAAGATCCTCAGATCGAGCTCGAGGTCGGTCCAGTCGTCAGGCAGCGAGTCGACGATCTGCTGGAAGGTGTCGGCGAGGGCCATCGGCTGGAGCGTACTTCAGCGGCCGAGCTGAGAGATGAAGACATAGATGACCATCGCGCTGCCCGCGATCACGAACACGCGCAGCGCCCATAGGCCGACGGTGGCCCGACGCGACAGCGCCGCCCGCGGGACCGGCCGCGAGGTCTCGGCGGCGAGCTGGTCGGCCTCCAGGTAGTTCGGGAGGATGTCATCGGGCTTGTACACGGCTAGATGAGGTGGACCGCGCGGAGGAACGAATCGACGACGTAGGCGGTTCCGCACACGGCGACGAAAAGCACGATCACCACGGCAGCGATGTTGTGCACGCGGCCGTTGACGAACTCGCCCATCAACTGCCGATCGTTGACCAGCATGATCACGAACACCAGCGCGACCGGGAGCAGCACCGTGGCCAGCACGTTGGCGTTCAGCGCGATCGAGAGCAGCGGAGCGCCGGGGATCAGAATGATTGCCGCCGCGATGGCTGCCGCGCCGACGTTGGCGCCGTAGAAGATGGCCGCACCCTTGGCGCTGTAGTTCATGCTGTTCGGCGCCCCCACGGACTCGGCGGCGGCGTAGCCGGTGCTGGCCGAAATGGTCAGGATGGCCACCGCTCCGGCCTCGATCAGGCCCAGGGCAAACACGGTGCCCGCGGCATGACCGGCGACGTTCGACAGGGCCCGCGGGAAGCCCGCGCCGGCCAGGCCCTGGATGCTGTCCCCGCCGTGGGCCGCCAGCGCCGCACCGGCGATCAGGGCGCCGATGCCGAAGACCGCGGCCAGCGCCGCGCCGAGCGCCGTGTCGTAGCGCCCGTGCTTCAGGTCCTCTGGCGTCAGCCCCTTGTCGGCGGACGCGCTCTGCTGGAAGAAGATCATCCACGGGGTCACCGTGGCCCCGACGGTCGACGCGATCAGGAGCAGCAACGTGTTCAGACTTCCGCCTGGGAAGGGCGAGCCCGTCACCAGGGCGTGGCCGACGGCGCTCCAGTGCGGGTGGGTGAGGATCGCGGCGACCAAGAACAGGCCGTTGAAGATGGCCAGGCCAAGGACAAGCCGCTCCCAGCGCCAGTAGCGCCCGCCGCTGATCGTGAACAGCACGAGCACGATCCCGAGCATCGCCGCGACGCCCGAGGACAGGTGGAAGTAGGCCAGCCCCACCCGCATGGCCACAAACTCGGCCACAAGCGTGACCAGGTTCGTCAGCACCAGGTCGCCGGCGTTGAACCACCCCCACAGACGGCCGTAGCGCTCGAGCACGAGCTGCCCGTAGCCACGATGGGTCACCGCGCCCACCCGCATCGCCATCTCCTGACAGACGAAGGCCATGGCGAAGGTCAGCAGAGTGAAGGGCAGGAAGGTTCCGATCCCGTACGTCGCCCCGGTCGTGGCGTAGGAGATCATGCTCGGGCCGTCGTTCTCGCCCAGCATGGCCAGGATGCCCGGGCCGACGAGCAGCCACAGCAGCAGCCAGCGCCGGTGGCCGTTGCGGGCCCGGAAGACCCGCGAGCGATCGGCCGAGCGATCCTCGTCTTCGTGCCTGAGCCCGGGCGTCGGAGCCGGGGCGCGAAGCGCGAGGGCTGATTCCTGGGCCGGCGTCACGGCTTGACCTCGACCCGCATGGCTCGGGCCAGGCCGCCTCCGAGGACGTGCACCGCGTCGCCGAAGCGGACGTAGAGGGGACCGTCGAAGGGCTGCTTCTCAATCACCTCTAGCTCGTCGCCGGGGGCGATCCCGCGGGCGGCGAGGAACCTGAGCATCTCCGGGTCGGAGTCCGAGACGCGGGTGAAGATGGCTCGATCACCCGGGTTCAGGGTCTGAAGGCTCGCCGTGGTGCCCTCCTCGATCTTCAGGTCCCGGGTCGGGATCGGGTCGCCGTGGGGGTCGTGCGTGGGGTCCCCCAGCTTGGCCGCGATCAGCTCTTCGAGCTCTTCGGAGAGGACGTGCTCCAGCACCTCGGCCTCGGCATGGACGCGGTCCCAGGGCACGCCCAGGCTCTCGACCAGGTAGAGCTCGAGCAGCCGGTGGTGGCGCATCACCTGGAGGGCGACGCGGCGGCCCTGCTCGGTCAGCGAGACGCCGTGATAGGGCCGGTGCTCGGCCAGTCCCAGTTCGCTCAGGCGCTTGACCATCGCCGAGGCCGATCCCGGGGTCACCCCCAGGCGCTCAGCCAGCGCGTTCGTGGTCACCGCGTCGGGCGCGCGTAACTCCAGGGCGTAGATCGCCTTGGTGTAGTCCTCGACCGCTGACGTGTGCAGTTCCTGGCTCGCCATGACAAAAGTTATGGTAGTCCAAAATTTGTCTTTTGGCAGCCTTTTCAAGAGTTGGCGGCCCGCTATTTTTCTGCTGTGAGCTCAATTGCCACCCTGCCCTCCGAGTACCGCGCGCTGACCGAAGCCAACGGGATGCTCGATCGCTCAGAGCGCGGGAAGCTCGCCCTGACCGGCGCCCAGGCCAAGCCGTTCCTCCAAGGCCAGGTGAGCAACGACGTTGAGTCGCTGGCTCCCGGGACGGGGTGCTACGCCGCTCTGCTCACCCCCAAGGGCAAGATGCTGGCCGATCTGCGCGTCCTCGATACCGGCGACGAGCTTCTCCTGGACACCGAGCGCTCGGCGCTGCAGGCGCTGTTCAACGCCATCCGCCGGACGATGATCGGCTACGACGTCGTGCTCCACAAGCGGACGCTCGAGCGCGGCCTGGTCTCACTCCAGGGCCCCGCGGCGGTTTCCGTGGCGGGCATGGAGGCGCTGGCCGATGCGCCTGAGCACAGCCACATCGCGGGCGAGTTCGATCAGATCGCCATCCGGGCGATCCGGACCGACGTGGGGGTCGACGTGCTGTGCGCCTCCGCCGACACCGCAGCGCTGACCGCGGCGCTCCAGGAGGCGGGCGCGGTTCCGGTCTCCGAGGCCACGGCCGAGGTCGTGCGCGTGGAGCGGGGCCGCCCGCGCTACGGAATCGATCTCGACGAGACGGTGATCCCCCAGGAGGCGGGGCTAAATGAGCGCGCCGTCTCCTTCACCAAGGGCTGCTACGTCGGTCAGGAGACCGTGGCCCGCCTCCACTACCGGGGCAAGCCGAATCGCCACCTGCGCGGGCTCCGGCTTTCCGCGCCAGCCGCCTCAGGCGATCCGATCCGCTTCGGCGATCGCGAGGTCGGCCACCTGGGGAGCGTCGCCATATCCCCCCGCCTGGGGCCGCTGGCCCTCGCCCTCGTCCGGCGCGAGGTACCGCTCGCCGCCACGGTCAGCGTCGGCTCCGCGGGCATCGGGGCCGAGGTGGTCGATCTCCCCTTCGCCTAGGGCGAAGCTGCGAAGCGCCTCCCGCGTCGGGGGCGGCTCGAGGACAAGGCGCGGCAGCTCTGGGTGCGAGGCCAAGTAGGTCCTGACCAGCCGCACCTCGTCGATCTCATCCGGAGGGACGTGGGCGCCGAGCTCCCGGCGCCCGCCGCGGGCCAGGGCCGCCGCAGTGCGGTCGGCGAGCTCAGGCGGATCCTCCGGCATAGCGCCCCAGTCGATCAGCCGCCCGCCGACGAGCCAGAAGGCGTCGCGACGAGCGGGTTGCAGCGGGTGCGGGGCGAGCAGCAGGGCAGGCCGGGCGTGGGTGGCCTCGAGCACGCCCTCGAGCCGGCCCAAGATCACCTGGAGGCGGCCCAGGCGCCGGCGCAGCCAGGCGGCGCGTTCGAAGCGCCGCTCCGCCGAGGCACTGCGCATCTGCGCCTCCACATGCTCAAGGAGCGCCAGGCCGCCCTCGCCCTGGAACAGCGCCAGCGCTTGGTCGAGGCGGCGGCGGTAGAGGTTGGGGTCCAGATCGCCGAGGCAGGGCGACAAGCAGCGGCCCATCTGTCCGTAGGCCGAGGGGTGGTCACGCCGCGGGAGACGCCGCCCGCAGTGACGCAGCCCGAAGATCGAGTCGAGCTGCTCGACCAGCTCCCGGACCAGCGGCCGCCCCCGCAACGGTCCGATCGTGACGGCGTGGCCGGCCGCCGGTTCGGATGAGACCTCGAGGATGGGAAACGGGATGTCGAGCCGGCAGCGGATGTAGAGGAGCCGGTCGTCCCGCGGCATGAGGCGGACGTTCCCCGGCGGGACGAGCTGCTTGATGAGCCGGTTCTCCAGCACCAGCGCGCCGAGCTCGGACTGCGTCGCCCGGTAGTCCACGCTCGTGGCGTGGCGGCTCCATTCGCCGTGGCTCGCCGAGGGGGCGAAGTGGGCCCGGGCCCGGCTGCGGATCGAGGTCGACTTGCCCACGTAGAGCGTCCTTCCGGCCCCGTCGCGGAACAGGTAGACGCCGGGGTCACGGGGCAGCTCTGAGAAGTCGAGTTGGGGTAGGGCGGCGGCGGTGAGCTCGCGGCGCCGCGATGGGCTCCGGCGCCGACGGCGGGGCGCGATCAGCGCCAGTGCCTCGGCGATCGTGCTGGCGTGCGCGCAGAGCCGCGGGTAGAGCGCGCACAGCACGCGGGCGCAGGTTTCCGCGTCGGCCAGGGCGCGGTGAGCCACCGCCACTTCGATGCCGAGCGCATCGGCCAGGGCGCCCAGACGTCGCTCGCGCTGGAGGGGCAGGAGCGCCCGCGCCAGCGCCGCCGTGCAGAGCACGGGCACGCCGGGCCAGTCGAGCCCGATTCGTTCGAACGCCTGACGCAGCACCCGGCGATCGAAGGGAGCGTTGTGGGCCACCATCGGCCGGCCGGCGAGCTTCGGCTCGAGGACCGGGAGCACCTCTTCGAGCGACGGCGCGCCGTCCACCATCTGCTGCGTGATGCCGGTGAGATTGCGGATGCTCCGCCTGAGCGGAGCGCTCGGGCGCACGAGCGAGGACCAGCGATCGTGAAGCTCCCCGCCTCCCACCAGCACGATGCCCACCTCGACGAGCTCGCAGGCGTCGCCGCCGAGACCGTTGGTCTCCGTGTCGACGACGATGAACTCCGCCGTCGCCAGGCGCTGCTCAAGCAGTTCCAAGCCAGCGGTGATACGCCCCAGCCCGGACAGGATGCACGGGGAGTTGCACGTTGGTTTCCCACCCCATCCACCGCTCCGGAGATTGGTGTCTTAGACGGTCAGCGCGAGGGGTACCCTTGGCGCATGGAAGCAACGAAGGAGTCGTGAGCATGGCTGCGATGGTTTTCGACGGCGATAGGGCGCGCGAGCTCGACGACGGGGAACGCCAGGCATGGCAGACCTACAGCCAACGGCTGCGGGATCTGGCTGGCGAGGAGTACGAGCGGGTGGAGTCGGAGTCCTGGGCCGAACTACAGCGACAACTCCGCCAGCTCGAGCGCCGGCGCCGAACTCTGACTCAGAGCTCGACCTGAAGATTCCGCTCGCGCTGCGGCGGTAGGTCCAATAGGGTTCGTCGTCTCACGGAGAGGAGAGGCGCGTCAGGATGCAAAGGACGACGGTTGGGATGCTTGCACTCGCGGCCACGGTGACGTTGTCCGCCTGCGGCAGCAGCAAGCACTTCGCCAACTTGCCGCGCCCGGCGGCGCCCGTGAACCTCACGGTGTACATCAACGATCAGCGCGTCTCGGTCTCCCCCAGCTCCGTGGGTGCCGGGCCGGTCGTCTTCATCATCACCAACCAGGCCAGTAACGCCGAGTCGCTGGACGTCACCTCATCCGGCGGTTCGGGCTCGCAGTCGCTCGCCGACACCGGCCCCATCAGCCCCCAGGGCACGGCCCAGCTGACGGTCAACCTGAAGAGCCCGGGCGACTACACGGTCGGGATCGCCCCCAACAGCTCGACCGAGGCCGCCGCGGCGACGCCGACCGGGATCCAGCCCGCCCTGATCAAGGTGGGCAGCCCGCGCCCGAGCTCGAATAGCGAGGTCGGCCAGCCGTAGCCCGTCACGGGCCGCCGTCGGCGCTCGCCCAGGCTCACGGGCCGAGCCCAAACCCCCTCCCCTTGTGCAATACTTGCATGCATGCAAGTAACAGCTTCCGACCCGCAAGCAACTGTGCCCGTCGAGTGTGGGGCCGAGGACAAGGCCCTCGCGGCCGAGCTCTACGCGCTGATCACGCATCTGCACAAGAACTGCAACCCCGATCTGCTCGAGGCAGTCGGAACGCTTGAGCTCTCGCTCAGCCAGATAAAGCTGCTTCATCACCTGGACCAAGCCGCCGCGGCGCTCACCCTCAAGCAGGGCGCCGAGGCGGTCCACGTCTCGCTTCCCGCCGCCAGCCGCCTGGTCGAGGACCTCGTCAACCGGGGTCTCATCGAGCGCAACGAGGACGTCACCGATCGGCGCATGAAGCGGATTGCGCTCACCGACCGCGGCCGTGACGCGATTGCCCGCCTCAACGCGGCCCGCCTCACGGGGGTTGAGAACTTTGTCGCCACGCTCGGCGCGTCGGAGCGCCGCTCACTGGCCCAGCTCCTCTCCAAGCTCATGGCCCGGGAGGAGATCGCGGCCGCGCTCCCGCCATCGGAGTTCTCCTCATGACCGCCCGACTCCTCGCCCATCGCCAGCGGCTGATCACGGACGAAAACCGTCGCTGGTGGACGCTCGGCGCCATGTGCTTCGCGCTGTTCATGATGATGCTCGACAACACCGTGGTGAACGTCGCGCTGCCGTCGATCCAGCGTGACCTTCACGCCTCGCTGTCGTCCCTTGAGTGGACGATCAACGCCTACACGCTGACGCTCGCCGTGCTGCTCGTCACCGGCGGCCGGCTGGGCGACATCTTCGGGCGGCGGAAGATGTTCCTCCTCGGAGTGTTCATCTTCGGCGTCTCGAGCGCCATCATCGGCCTGTCGCCCAACGGCGGCATCCTGGTTGCCTTCCGAGCCGTTCAGGGCGTCGGCGCGGCGTTCATGATGCCGGCGACGCTGTCGATCATCACCCAGGCCTTCCCACCCGAACAGCGCGGAATGGCCATCGGCACGTGGGCCGGCGTGAGCGCGATGGCCCTGGCCATCGGTCCCGTGTTCGGCGGGTTCCTCACCGAGTCGGTGAGCTGGCGGGCGATCTTCTTCATCAACCCACCGATCGCCGTGATCGCCATCGCGGTCACGCTCTTCGCCACCCGCGAGACCCGCGATGAGACGGTCGACCGCACCGTCGACTACCCCGGGATCGTCACGCTGACGGTGAGCCTGACCGCGCTTGTCCTGGCCCTGATCGAAGGAAACGGCTGGGGCTGGGGCTCGGCGCGGATCATGACCCTGTTCGCGGTGGCGATCGTCGGACTCGCCTCCTTCGTGCAGATCGAGCTGCGCTCGCGCGCCCCGATCGTCAACTTCGGCTTCTTCCGCGCCCGGTCGTTCCTCGGTTCCAACCTGGTCGCCTTCTTCGTGACCTTCGCCATGTTCTCGCAGTTCTTCTTCCTCACCCTGTACCTGCAGAACGTGCTCCATTACTCGCCGCTTCAGAGCGGCCTGCGCTTCCTGCCCTCGACGATCCTGGTCATCGCGGCGGGACCGATCGCCGGCCGGCTGGCCGATCGGATCGGCCCCCGGCCGTTGATGACGCTGGGGCTGCTGATCGTGTCGGCGGCGCTGTTCATCCAGTCCGGGATCACACCCCACACCGGCTACGGCCTCCTCCTGCCGGGCTTCATTCTGATGGGCGCGGGCATTGGTCTGGTGATGTCGCCGATGAGCACCGCCGCCATGAATGCCGTGGAGCGGACCAAGGCCGGCGTCGCCTCGGGCACGCTCTCCATGAGCCGGATGGTCGGCGGCACGTTCGGCGTCGCCGTGATGGGCGCGCTGGTAACGGCGATCGGCCGCTCGAACCTGAACTCGAGCCTGCCCCACGTCCCGGCGCCCGTCCGGGCCAATATCGCCAACGCCCTCGCCTCCGGCGGAAGCGTCTCCGGCGCGCACCTGTCTCATCAGATCGTCACCGCCACCAACGACGCCTTCGTGTCCGCGCTCAGCACCGGGCTGACCGTGAGCGCGATCACCGCCGCCGCGGCCGCCGTCCTGTCCTTCCTGCTCATTGAGCGCAAGGCGATCGCCACCACTCCGGTCAGGCCCGAGACACCCGTTCCGGCCGAGCCCGCGCCGCAGGCCGAGCTGGTTGCCTAACCCGGCCGAGGCCGGCGTTGAGTCGCGTCTGCCCCAGCCCGGGTACGATCCGCGTCCCCAGAACATGGCCCCAACCCAGGAAGGTGCAAGCGCATTGGCCGTTGATCTGAGCCAGGTTTCACAAGTCGACGTCGAACCCGGCGAACTGCCGCCGACGATGGCGGCATGGGTGATCCGCCAGGAGCGCGAGGGCCAGCCGATGGACGCCTTCCAGCTCGAGGAGATCGAGGTCCCGGAGCCCGGCGCCTTCGAGGTCATCGTCCGGGTCATGGCCGCGGGCGTCAACTACAACAACGTCTGGGCGGCCCAGGGCAAGCCGGTGTCGATCTTCCCCTACGGCGATCACCCGCAATGGGGCCACCACATCGGCGGCTCGGACGCCTCCGGGGTTGTGTGGAAGGTCGGCGAGGGCGTCACGCGCTGGAAGCCGGGCGACGAGGTCGTGATCCACTGCAACATGGCCTCATACGAGGACCCCGAGGTCCACGGCCTCGATCCGCTGGCCGCGCCGAGCCAGCTCATCTGGGGCTATGAAACGACCTGGGGCTCGTTCGCCCAGTTCACCAAGGTCCAGGCCCAGCAGCTCCTTCCCCGGCCTCAGAACCTGACGTGGGAGGAGGCCGCCTCCTACGGGCTCGTGTACTTCACGGCCTACCGGATGCTGATCGACCAGTGCCAGCTCCAGGCTGGCCACCGGGTCCTCATCTGGGGCGGCGCGGGCGGGCTCGGGGTGTTCGCCATCCAGCTCTGCGCCGCGGCGGGCGCCGAATGCGTCGGCGTCGTCTCCTCGGACGAGAAGGGCAAGCTGTGCATGGAGCTCGGGGCCACCGGCTACGTGAACCGCAACGACTTCGCCGGGATGATGCGGCGCGGGGACGAGACGCCCGAGGAGGAGAAGGCCCGGTTCGGCGAGTCACGGCGGTTTGCCAAGGCGATCAAGGAGATCCTGGGCGAGCCCCCCGACATCGTCTTCGAGCACGTGGGCAAGGCGACCTTCCCCACCTCGGTGTTCTGCGTGCGGCCCTTCGGCAAGGTCGTGATCTGCGCCGGGACGACCGGCTACAACCTCGATTTCGACGTCCGCCACCTGTGGATGCGCCAGAAGCAGATCATCGGCTCGCACTTCGCCAACGCCTACGAGTGCACCAAGGCCAACCAGCTCATCGAGCAGGGCCGCATCCGGCCCGTGCTCTGGCGTACGCTGGGCTTCGATGGAGTCCCCGAAGCTCATCAGCTGATGCTCGATAACAAGCACCTGGGGAAGATCTCGATCCTCGTTGGCGCCGCCGAAGAGGGCCAGGGCAGGACGGCTGAGGGGCCGGGCGCCATTCATGCCGAGGTGGGCGCCTGAGATGGCCGGCGGGGTCGTTCACGTCGACTGGTACGCCGCAGGCCTGCGGCAGGATTTTCTCGCCGCCGAACTGGCGCGCGCCGCCCCGCTGGCGCTCCGCTACGGCGCCACCCAGTACTCGGTTCACCGCAGCCGGACCGACCGCTACAAGATCACGCAGATGACCTGGTTTGAGTCCGAGCGAGACTGGTACGCATACTGGGAGGGCCCCGAGATGATCGAGTTTCGCCGTCGCAACTCCGGCAAGTACCAGATCCCAATCGTCTACACGTGGTACGACGAGCTGATCTCCGGAGCGCTGGGACCTGAGGTCCCTCTGAATGGCGCGCCGGAGCCCGAACCACAACCCGAGCCGACGGCCGCAACCTAAGCCGCGAATCGGGGTATCCCTAACCGGGATGACGCTTCAGCACAAGATCTTCAACCTGATCGGCGTAGCGCTTCCGTTCGCCGCGCTGATCGCCGCGATCGTCCTGCTCTGGAACCGCGCCATCGGTCCGCTCGAGCTCGGTCTGATGATCGGCTTCTACGTGATCACCTGCCTCGGCGTGACCCTCGGCTATCACCGCATGTTCACCCACCGGGCGTTTGAGTCTTCGCGCGCGTTCCGCGCCGCGATCGCGATCATCGGCTCGATGGCGGTCGAGGGATCGGTCATCACCTGGGTCGCCGACCACCGCAAGCACCACGCCTTCACCGACCGGGAAGGCGACCCGCACTCGCCCCATCTCAGCGGCCCGGGCTTCTGGGGCGCCGTCAAGGGCCTCTGGCACGCCCACATCGGGTGGCTGTTCGAGACCGTGGCCATGGCCGATCGCAACCGCTTCGCCCCTGACCTGGTCAAGGACCGAGGGCTCCGGGTCATCGACCGGCTGTTTCCCCTCTGGGTGACCCTCAGCTTCGCCATCCCCTTCGCGCTGGGCTGGATCATCGGCGGCGGCTTCGTCGCCGCGCTCACGGCCTTGCTCTGGGGCGGCCTGGTGCGGGTGTTCCTCCTGCACCACGTCACCTGGTCGATCAACTCGATCTGCCATTTCTTCGGACGCAAGCGCTTCGACGTCGACGACGAGTCGCGCAACGTGTTCTGGCTCGCTCCCCTCTCAATGGGCGAGGCCTGGCACCACAACCACCACGCCTTCCCCACCTCGGCCTTCCACGGCCTGCGCTGGTGGGAGAAGCTCGGCGACCCCACCGGGCTGGTGATCATCCTGCTCGAGAAGCTCGGGCTGGTCTGGAACGTGGTCCGAGTGAGCCCGGAGAAGCAGGCGTCGAAGCTCGTGAGGAAACCGCCTCCGGCTTCGGGCCTCGCTCCCTCCGCTCCCGCTCGCTAGGAAGCCGCGTCCGGCTTCGGGCCTCGCTCCCTAGCCAGTTTCCAGCGGCGCCATGGTCAGGCCGGCGGCGTCGAGGCGGTTCCAGTACTGCTCGGCGTCCTCACGGGACCCGCTCCAGACGATGGCCTGGCCCGTGTTGTGGATCTGATCGGCAAACCGGTATCCATCGGCGAGGCTGAGCCCCGGAACGACCCGGGACAGCGTCTCGGCCACATGATCGAACGTGTTGTGATCGTCGTTGAGGACGATCACCCGCCAGAGGCCCCCAGACCCGGTACCCGGGCCGCCCACCCGAGGAAGCTCGATGACCTGAGCCATGGGGTCAGGTTACCGGCGGTCCTGCCGCCGGAGGGACCGTCTCGGCCTGCTTTCGCCAGTACCGTCTGAGCCCGGCGTAGAGCTGCTCAGGTGCCGCCGCCTGGGTGTACGTGGGCAGCAGCCCGGGGTCGGCACCGTCCTCGATCTCACCCTCGACCCCTGCGATGAAGACGGCCTCATCCGCACCTTGCGCTCGCCCGGCCCAGTCGTCGAGCCGGGCCGAGACCTCGTCGAGCTGATGCTCGACGTCCTCGTAGGCGCCGAAGTGGGTGATGGCGAGTCGATCCGCCCGCCAGGCGCGAACGCGCTCGATCGATTCGTGCCAGGCCTCGAGATCGATATCGGGGGGCGGGGTGGGCGGGATGGTCAGCGACGAATCCGTGATCCGAACCCCGCCGACATCACCCACGAACGCGGTTCCCTCGTGCAGATAGGAGACGTGGTGAGACGCGTGCCCTGGGGTGTAGGCGACCTCGAACGAGCCGTCCAGCACCCGCTCGCCGCCCGTCAGCACCCGCAGGTTTGCCTCGGGGACGGGAATCATCTCCCCCCACCAGCGGTCCATGTTGTCTCCGTACAGTCGCCGGGCGCTCTCGAGCAGGCGAGACGGATCGACGAGATGACGCGCCCCGCGCTCGTGGACGTAGACCTCGAGCTCAGGCCAGCGCTCGACGAGCGCGCCGCTGGCCCCGGCATGATCGAGGTGGATGTGGGTCAGCAGGAGCGCTCCCGGTGCCTTGCCTCCGAGCTCGGCAAGGAGCGTGTCCAGACAGGACGTGGGGCCGGGGTCGATCAGGACGTCGCCCACCTCCCAGCACCCGATGACCCGGGGGCGCCCGAGGTGGCGAACGTCGATCAGCCGCATCGGCGAGACAGGGGTCAGGCGCTCTCGGGCTCGTCCGGATCCGACGGCACGATCGGCGGCATGACCTGCGTCTGGTCGAGGTCTTCGAGGCCCTCGCCCTCGTCCTCGACGTCGAACAGCTCGGACTCCTGCTCCTCAGAGATCACGCCGCTCTCATCGAGCCGCGGCGGCGGAGCGTCCACGACGCCGTTTGAACGCAGCCGTGAGCCTTCCTGTGTGGTGGTGTCGGCGTCCTCCGCGGCGGGGAACCGGGCCGCGGCGGCCTGGGCCAAGGCGAGCAGCTGATCCGCCAGTTGCTGCGCGTCCTCGACGATTCGCTGACGCTCGGCCCAGATCCGGTCGGTCTCGGTGTCGAGCTCCTGGAGCCGCCGTTCGGCGTCGGCGGTGATCTTGGTCGCCTCCCCGCGCGCCCGCTCCAGCCGGTCCTCGGCCTCGTTGCGAGACTGGGCGGTGATCTGCGAAGCCGCCTCATGGGCCCGCTGGAGGATTCCCGACACCTCCTCCCCCACTCGTTCAAGGCCCCGGCGGACGGCGGACTCCGGCGACCGGGTCGCCTGGAGCTCGGCCACGAGCTGACTCGTTCGCTTGACGTAGGCGTCGACGGCGAGCCGGTCGTAGCCGCGAAGCGCCACCACCGGGAAGTCGACGTCGGTCACATCGTGGAGAGGGTCGTCGGGCAGCGTGGCCAACGGCGCGGTGATCTCCTGGAGAATCGCGTGCTCAGTGGAGGCGTTGCTTTCGTCAGGCATGGCTTCACGTTACCCAAGCCCGCAAACGGGCGAAGTGACAGGGGCTTTGCCGAACCAGTACCTCTATGCCGAACCAAGTCAACAAAGGCCCTCGAGCCGCCCCGCAGCGGAGAGCCGCCCATACAATCCGGGCATGGCTGAGACCCCCTCCCCCCGGCTCCCTGAGCGCGACCGGCCCTGGCTGATGCGCACCTACGCCGGGCACTCCGACGCCAGGCGCTCCAACGAGCTCTACCGGCGCAACCTGGAGAAGGGCCAGACAGGGCTCTCGATCGCCTTCGATCTCCCCACCCAGACGGGCTATGACCCTGACCAGGAGCTGGCCCGGGGCGAGGTCGGCAAAGTCGGGGTGTCGATCGCCCACCGCGGGGACATGCGCACGCTGCTCGACGGGATCCCTCTGGATGAGATGAACACGTCGATGACGATCAACGCCACCGCCGCGTGGCTGCTCGCCCTCTACGTCGTCACGGCCGAGGAGCACGAGGTCCCGGAGGAGAAGCTCCAGGGCACGACCCAGAACGACATCCTCAAGGAGTACCTGAGCCGCGGCACCTACGCCTTCCCGCCCGGGCCGAGCATGCGACTGATCGCCGACACGATCGCCTACACGGTCAGGCACGTGCCCAAGTGGAATCCGATCAACATCTGCTCCTACCACCTCCAGGAGGCGGGGGCCACGCCGGTCCAGGAGATCGCCTTCGCGATGAGCAACGCCATTGCCGTGCTCGACGCCGTGCGCGAGCGCGTGCCCCAGGACCTGATGGGGAGCGTGTTCGGCCGCATCAGCTTCTTCGTCAACGCCGGCGTGCGCTTCATCGAGGAGCACGCCAAGCTCCGAGCCATGGCCGTCATCTGGGACGAGCTGGGACTCGAGCGCTACGGCGTCCAGGACGAGAAGCAGCGCCGCTTTCGCTATGGCGTCCAGGTCAACTCGCTCGGCCTCACCGAGGCCCAGCCGGAGAACAACGTGTACCGGATCGCCCTGGAGGCCCTCGCCGTGACGCTGGGGCGCAGCGTCCGGGCCCGAGCTCTCCAGCTGCCGGCTTGGAACGAGGCCCTCGGGCTGCCTCGGCCCTGGGACCAGCAGTGGTCATTGCGGCTCCAGCAGATCCTGGCCTACGAGACCGACCTGCTCGAGTACCCCGACATCTTCGAGGGCTCGAAGGTCATGGAGGGCCTGGTGGAAGAGCTGACCGAGGGCGCGCGCCACGAAATGGAGCGGGTGCGCGAGCGCGGTGGCGCGGTCGAGGCTGTCGACTACATGAAGGCGGCGCTGGTCGAATCGCACCGGGAGCGCTGGCGCCGGATCGAAGCCGAGGAGCTGACGGTGGTGGGGATGAACCGCTTCACCTCGACCGAGCCCTCGCCGCTGACCGCCGACGCCGACGGGGGAATCCTCGTCGTCGACCCCGAGGTCGAGGCCGAGCAGCGGGCCGCGGTCGAGCGCTGGCGAGCCGAGCGTGACCAGGCCGCCGTCGACGAGGCCCTGGCCGAACTCGCCCGGGTGGCCCGCGACGAGCACGAGAACATCATGCCGGCGACGATTGCCGCCGCCCGCGCCGGCGCGACCACGGGCGAGTGGGCCGCCACCCTCCGGGAGGTGTTCGGTGAGTACCGCGCCCCCACCGGGGTCGGCGAGGCCGCCGCCGTACCGAGCCAGGACGTGGCCGAGCTCCGTGAGGAGGTCGAGCGGCTGAGCGAGGCCCTGGGGCGCCGGCTCAAGTTCCTCGTCGGCAAGCCCGGGCTCGACGGGCACTCCAACGGCGCCGAGCAGATCGCCGTGCGGGCCCGCGACGCCGGCATGGACGTCGTCTACGAGGGCATCCGGCTCACCCCGTCGCAGATCGCCACCTCGGCCGCCCAGGAGGGCGTGCACGTGGTCGGGCTCTCGATCCTCAGTGGCTCGCACCGCGAGCTCATCCCCGCGGTCCTTGAGGCCCTCCGCGAGGCGGGCGCCGGCGAGGTCCCCGTGATCGTCGGCGGGATCATCCCCGAGGCCGATGCCGAGTGGCTGCGCGACGCCGGGGTGGCCGCTGTCTACACCCCCAAGGACTGGGACCTCAACCGGATGATGCACGACATCGTGGCGCTCGTCGCCGAGCGCAACGGCGTCGACACCGCCGCGCCGGCTTGACCGGCGAGGGCCGCGAGCTCGGCGCCCGCCTGCGCGCCCGAGACCTGACCGCCGCCGCCCCGGCGCTCAACCTGCTCGAGAGCCAGACGGCAGACTCTCGTGACCAGGCGCGGGCCCTGCTGGCCGCGGTCTCGCCGGCCGAGCTGGGCGGTGAGGCACCCGGGCACATCGTCGGGGTCACCGGCCCTCCGGGGGTGGGGAAGTCTTCGCTCCTCTCGCGCCTGATCGCGGCCTGGCGCGGCCAGGGGCGCTCAGTGGCGCTGCTCGCGGTCGATCCCACCTCGCGCCGCTCCGGGGGCGCCCTGCTCGGTGACCGCGCGCGGATCGAGTTCGATCCCGCCGATCACCAGGTCTTCATTCGCTCGAACGCGGCCGGGACGCGGCTCGGCGGTCTGGCCCCCGCAACCCGGGCCGCCGCAGCGGCCCTGGGCGCGGCTTTCGATGTCGTCGTGATTGAGACGGTCGGGGTCGGGCAGTCGGAGACCGAGGTGGCCGACGTCGCCGACACGGTGGCGGTGGTGGTTCAGCCCGCCTCGGGGGATGTCCTCCAGTTCCTCAAGGCCGGGATCATGGAGATCCCCGACGTGCTCGTCGTCACCAAGACCGACCTGGGACCGGTCGCCACCCGCGCCGTGGGCGACCTACATGCCGCGTTAGGAGCGCTGGGATCACCGGACACCGCAGTGGTGGCGGTGTCGTCGGTACCCCCGCCGGTCGGCATCGACGAGCTGGTCGGCGCGCTCGACGCCCACCGGGCTCGAATCGACCTGGGCCGGCGGAGGCTGGCAGCCCGCCGCCTGCATGCCCTGGCCGACTTCGTGGCCGAGCACGGCGAGCGCGGGCTTCGGTCCCTGGGCGGGCGGCGGGAGGCGGAGCGCTGGCTGGCCGCGCAGGACGAAGGCCTCGACGTGCCGACCCTGACCGAGGCCCTGGAGCAGCAAGCCCAGGCCTCGTGAGCAAGATCGTTCTCCCCGGGGAACCGCTGGTCGAAGGCCCCACGGTGCTTCGTCCCTGGCGCGACACCGACCTGCGGGCGGTGGCCGAAGCGTGCCAGGACCCTGAGATCGCGCGCTGGACGGCGGTTCCCGACAATTACAGCGAGGCCGACGCCCGCGCCTTCCTCCTCTACCGCTACGACGCCCTGCTGGCGGGCACGACCGCCCCCTTTGCCGTCGTCTCCGGATCCGATCAGCTCCTTGGGTCGGTCGCGCTCATGCGGATCGATTGGCAGCACCGGCGAGGCGAGGCGGGGTACTGGCTGGCCCGCTGGGGGCGCGGTCAGGGTCATGCCACCCGCGCCCTGAAGATGATCTCCGGCTGGGGCTTCGAAGCGCTCGGGATGGAGCGGATTGAGCTGTACGCCGCCACCGGCAACCGCCCCTCCCAGCGCGTGGCGGAACGGGCGGGCTTCGTCCGTGAGGGCGTGCGCCGCGCCTACATGCGCGGCAAGGACGGCCAGCAGGACATGGTCGCCTACGCGTTGCTCGCTGACAACGCCAGTGGGGCCGCAGGAGCCGGTGGGTAGGCTTAGCCTGTGAGTCTCGAACCCCTCAGAGACGGGCACGGCCGCCTGATCGGCGATCTGCGCGTCTCGGTCACGGATCGCTGCAACTTCCGCTGCCAGTACTGCATGCCGGCGGAGGGGCTGCCCTGGCTGGAGCGCGATGAGATCCTCCGCTTTGAGGAGATCTCCCGGCTCGTGGCGATCTTCGCCGCCATGGGCGTGGGCGATGTCCGGCTCACCGGCGGCGAGCCCCTGGTGCGACGCGACTTTCCCAAGCTCGTCGCGATGCTCAAGGCGGTCCCCGGCCTGCACGAGCTCTCGGTGACCACCAATGGCTTCCTGCTCCAGCGAGACGCGGCCGCCCTCGTGGCGGCCGGAGTCGACCGCTTCAACGTCTCGGTCGACAGCCTCCAGCGCGACCGCTTCTTCGAGCTCACCCGGCGGGATGCCCTGCCCCAGGTCCTCCGCGGGCTCGAGGTGCTGTCCGAGTTTCCCGAGGCCCACCCGATCAAGATCAACGCGGTGGCAATCCGGGGCTTCACCGAGGAGGAGGTGATCCCGTTCGCCGAGCTGGCCCGGCGCACTCCCTACGAGGTTCGCTTCATCGAGTTCATGCCTCTGGATGCCGACCACTCCTGGACCTCGGACCAGGTTCTCACCGGAGCCGAGATCCGTGCCGCCATCGATGCCGTCTACCCGCTCGAGCCGACCCCGCGTGAGCCCTCGGCCACCGCTCGGGTCCACCGGTTCGCCGACGGCCGCGGGCGAATTGGGTTCATCAATCCGGTCTCCGAGCCCTTCTGTGGCGACTGCAACCGCATCCGCCTGACCGCCGACGGCCGGCTGCGGACCTGTCTCTTCTCCCTCCACGAGACCGACCTGCGCGGCCCCCTCCGGAACGGAGCCGATGACCGGGAGCTGCAGGAGATCATCCGCGCCGCGGTGTGGCGCAAGGAGCTCAAGCACCACGTCGGCGAGCCCGGCTTCATCCAGCCGGCCCGGACGATGTCCGCCATCGGCGGTTAATCAGTTCGTAATCTCGCCTAGAGGATCATCTGTGGGCCGATGCTCCTCCTGATGCTCTTCGCCCTCCTGGCCGGGGCCGGCACGGCGATCACGCCGTGCGTGCTGCCAGTCCTCCCCGCGCTGCTCTCGGCCAGCGCGGCCGGCGGGCGCCGGCGCCCGGTCGGCATCGTCCTCGGACTGGCCGTCACGTTTACGGTCGCGATCGTTGCCCTGGCTCAGCTCGTCAAGGGCGTCGGGCTGGCCAGCGGCGCCGCCCGCGATGTGGCCATCGTGGTCCTGATTGGCTTCGGCGTGGCGTTGCTGTTCCCGCCCGTAGCCGCCCGGGTCCAGGCGCCGCTGTCGCGGCTGGCTCGCTTCGGACCTCGGACCCGCGGCACCGGCTTCTGGTCCGGCCTCGCGGTCGGCGGGGCCCTCGGCTTCGTGTGCGCGCCCTGTGCGGGTCCCATCCTGGCCGCGGTCACCGCCGTCAGCGCATCGAGCGGGCCGTCGGCCCGCATCGTCGCCGTGGCCATCAGCTACGCCGCCG
The DNA here is from genome assembly GCA_035505215.1 of Solirubrobacteraceae bacterium. Classification (GTDB taxonomy): domain Bacteria; phylum Actinomycetota; class Thermoleophilia; order Solirubrobacterales; family Solirubrobacteraceae; genus Palsa-465. The sequence continues at coordinate 67,242 of DATJQY010000027.1, forward strand.
GGCTGGCCGCGGTGATGCTCCTCTACGCACTCGGCGGTCGCGCGGTCATGAACCGGATCCGCCGGGTGGGTCGCGGCCTGGCCGTCGAGCGCGGACTCGGCGTGGTGCTGATTGCCACCGGTGTACTGATGGCGTTCAACCTCGATGTCCGCTTCGAGGAGTCGCTGGCGAAAAGCACCAACCTGCCCAGCTTCCTGGTTGACCCGACGCGGAGCCTCGAGAATTCCTCCTCGGTCCAGAACCGGCTCGCCTCGCTGCGTCCGCGCTCGCGCTTTGCCGAGCGCCAGCAGGAGGCGGCGAGCGTGCCGATGCCGACGGCCAGCGGCGTCGCCATCCCGGGCGTCCAGACCCCGGCCCTGCCCGATCTCGGCACCGCGCCTGACTTCACCGACACAGAGCGCTGGTTCAACACCCCCAACGGCCGCCCGCTCAGCCTGGCCGCGCTGCGCGGCCACGTCGTCCTGGTCGACTTCTGGACCTATACCTGCATCAACTGCATCCGCACCCTGCCGTTCCTCAAGGGCCTCTACGCCACCTATCACCCCTACGGCCTTGAGATCGTCGGCGTCGAGACGCCAGAGTTCACCTTCGAGCAGGAGGCGAGCAACGTCGAGCAGGCCATCCACTCCGACGGCCTGCGCTACCCGGTGGTCCAGGACAACGACTACGGCACCTGGAACGCCTACCAGAATCAGTACTGGCCGGCCGAGTACCTGATCGACGCCCGGGGCCAGGTTCGCCACACCCAGTTCGGGGAGGGTGATTACAAGCAGTCCGAGGCCGCCGTCCGTCAGCTTCTCTACGACGCCGGCGTGCATGACCTCCCACCGCCGATGAGCGCCACCGCAATCATGCCCTCGGCCGGCCTCGCCACCCCGGAGACCTACCTGGACGATCAGCGCTCGACCGGCTTCGCCGAGCCGCCGGAGGCCGGCGTGCACATCTATCCGGGGATCGGAACGCCCGCTCTGAACGAGTTTGCCCTCCGCGGTGCCTGGCGCGTGACCTCGGAGTTCGTCACCCCGGCGGCCGCCGGAGCCGCGATTCAGGGCGGCGTCCAGGCGGCCCACGTGTACCTGGTCATGACCTCGGCCGGGAACACGCCGCGAACCGTGCGCGTGCTGCTCGACGGCCGCCCGATTCCCAGCTCGGCGGCCGGGACCGACGTCCACGGCGGCCAGGTCACAGTCAGCGGCCAGCGCCTCTACTCGCTCGTCTCCCTGCCCCAGGCCGAGTTCCACAGCCTGACGGTGGAGATCCCCCCGGGCGTCGAGGCCTACGACTTCACCTTCGGCTAGGTCCGGCCTTCCCGCCGCTTTAGCCGGCGCCGGCGGTCCAGCATCGCCGCCGCCTGCAGCAGGTCGTCCGGGGTGTTGACGTTGAACAGGAGTTCGGGCTCCTCGACCTCCACGCACATCGGACCAAGCGCGCCGACGGCGTCGCGCAAGCGGACGTTGGGGTCCTGGGCTGCCTCGGCCAGCCGCAGCAGGGCCGCGGGCTGATAGCAGGCCAGCAGCGGCTGGAGTCCCGCGGCGGTGCTGGCGACAACCGCCGCCGCGGCCCCGGGGTTGGTCCCGGCGATCGCGCTCACGAGCTCTGCGGTCACGAGCGGCATGTCCCCGGCGCAGACGAGCACCGGACGGCCCTCGGCCAGGCTGAGAGCGTGGAGGATTCCGGTCAGCGGATGCTGGGGCTCGCTCGGCTCGATCCAGACGGTGACGCCGGGGACACTCGGGAGCTCGGTGTCGAACTTGGCCACGATCGTGACGTTGCCCAGGGCCCGCCACACCGCCTCTATCGGATAGGAGAGCAGGGGCCGGCGATCCAGCGCCACCATCGCCTTGCCGCCGCCGATCCGGCGCCCGGCACCTCCCGCCAGGACGATGCCAACCGGGGGCCGTCCCTCCGGCCCAGCCGCGGGCTCTGCGGCCGCCGCCGCCCCGGTCGGCAAATTGCTCACGAAAGGCATCGTAGAATCACCTGGATGGAGGGCTCAACGTCGGTGAAGAGCTGGTTGCGCTGCTACCGCTGTTGGTCGCAGAATCTCGAGGTCCAGGTCCACTACGAGGGCATCCACCGGATCGATCCAGACAGCGGAGAACGGGGCGAGGTCGTGGACGAGATGCAGGAGGCTGTCGTCCAGTGCCTGGAGTGCATGCACGATCAGCCCCACCTCGGCTTCCACAACGGCCGCGTCGAGCCGATCGAGGACCGGTGGGAGCGGATGATCGCGGGTACGCCGTGGGTCGCCTCCTGCACGGTCACGGTCGACGCCGACGACGTCGAGACGTGCTCCGGCCCCGAGGCCGGCGACGCCCTCTCCTATGCCGCCTTCGGTGACCACGGCACAAGAGAGTTCTTCACCCACGTCCGCTTCCACAAGCACGATGACGACCGGATCGTCGTGCACCTGCTCGTCGAGCTCTACGCCCGCTCCTCAGAGGAGGCCACCCAGGTCCTCGAGGAGGCGGCCCGGGGCAACCTGACGATCACCTCGCTGGCCGAGGAATCCCGGCCCCCCGCGGCCTCCGCGGAAGACCCGCACTGAGGCCCAGCGATGGCCCAGCCGGACGCTGGGCCGTGCTAACTGCCGAGCGACCGAAGCGGTTATCGCTGCCGAGGAGCGGAGGGAGCGAGGCCCGGAGCCGGACGCGGTCTCTCACGTCGTGCGACCGCCCGTGAGCCGTACCGCGCCTGTACCTCCATCACGATCAGCGCCGCCGCCACGGGCACCGTCGCCGGCAGCTCGTTGATGACCAGGAACAGCAGGTCGAAGAGCGCGGCCAGGACCAGCGTGAGCAGCGCGCCCTGCCGCTGGCGGCGGACGTCGGCGGCCAGCAGGGCGCCAAACAGCCCGGCGACGAAGAGATCGCCGTAGCCCATGGTCACGGTGCCGAAGATCTCGCCCTGGAGCTGGGGCAGGTTCCCCACCGGGTGCGCCGCGATCAGGGTCGCGTTCGGGGCCTGGAGGAGATCGGAGAGGACCAGCCAGGTATCGGCCGCCGCCATGGCCACGATCCCCAGCTTCAGCCACCCCGGCGGCGCCACGGCCGCGAGCAGCACGCCGAGGGTGACGCAGCTCAGCCCCGAGAGCAGCGCCGCCGCCGCGCCTCCGGCGAGACTCTGGTGGAACACCCAGGCGACGGCGAAGAGCGCCGCCGTCACCGCGATCGCCGCCGCCGTACGGCGCGGGCCGTAGCCCCCGCCCCGTATCGCCCAGGCCAGCGCCACCGCGGCCAGCGGCGGAACCGCGATCAGGGCGAGGTAGGTGAGGCCGGTGGCCGTGTCAGAGACGAACCGGATCGCGAAGATCACAAGCACGATCGAGGCGATCGGAATCACGGCCCAGGCGGGGCCGCGCACCCGCTCGAACAAGGCCAGCCGAGGCACCTCCCGGGGAGCGGCGACCACCCCCGCCTGCAGCAGAAGCAGCCCGGCGTCGGAGGGAATGAACGGAAGCGCCACGCCCAGAGGCTAAGGCCATCCCCGAAGCGGTGGCGAAGAAGGCGCCGCGCCGACCGGACCTAACTCGCCAACCGCCCTCCAATCGCCGAGCGCTCGGCAGCCAGGGTCCGGTTTCCGGACCCCACGCGCCACGCACTCGAGCGACGGGCGAGCGGTATGCGACTTAGGTCCGCAGAAAGGCCGCGGAGCGGGGGCGGGGGGG
>DATJQY010000028.1:0-74257 GCA_035505215.1 Solirubrobacteraceae bacterium
GCACACGGCGGAGTGGAGCTCGGGACCGAGGGGGATGCGTTCTTCTTTGTGTTTCAGAGCGCCGGCGATTGTCTTGCCGCTTCCACGGAGATGCAGAGAGCGCTGGCGGATGGCCCGTTGCGGGTCCGGATGGGGATCCATTCCGGGGAGGTGCTGCTCGTCGAGGGCGACTATGTGGGTATGGCCGTGCATAAGGCGGCGCGGATTTCCTCGGTCGCGCACGGCGGGCAGATTGTGGTCTCGGCGCAGACGCGAGCGCTTGTGGATGTCTCCTTGCGGGATCTGGGGGAGCACCGCTTGAAGGACCTCACGGTGCCGGAGCGCCTCTATCAGCTTGGTGACGGGGAGTTTCCGCCGCTGCGCACGCTGCGCCACGTCCATCTGCCCGTCCAGGCGACACCGCTTCTCGGACGCGAGCGCGAGCTGGCCGAGTTGCTCGATCTGGCCGAGGGCCACCGACTGGTCACGCTGACCGGAACCGGTGGGTCGGGCAAGACGCGGTTGTCGCTCGCCCTTGCTGCTGAGCGCTCCGAGCACTACGTCGACGGGGTGTGGTGGGTGTCGCTAGCGGCGGTCAGCGACCCCGAACTCGTGGTCCCGGCGATCGCGGCGGCGGTTGGGGGCGTCGAGGACCTCGCGGCCCATCTGGGCGGCCGGTCGTTGCTGCTGGTGCTCGACAACATGGAGCAGGTCCTCGACGCCGCTCCGGCGATTGGTGAAATGCTGGCGAGCGCCCCCGAGTGCGCGGCGATCGTGACCAGTCGGGAGCGGTTGGCGATTGCCGGTGAGCAGGAGTATCCGGTCGGTCCCCTCTCCCCGCAGGGGGCAGTGGAGCTGTTCACTGCACGGGCGCGCCAGGTCAAACCGGACTTCGAGCCGGGAGTCGAGATCGACGCGATCTGCACGCGCCTTGATCGTCTCCCACTCGCACTCGAACTGGCCGCCACTCGGGTGAAGCTGCTCTCCGAGGATCAGCTGCTGTCCAGGTTGGAGCGGCGGCTGCCACTCCTGGCTGGCGGCCGCCGTGACCTGCCCGAGCGGCAGGCCACGATGCGGGCAACCATCGCCTGGAGTTATGACCTGCTGAGCGAGATCGAGAAGCGACTGTTCGGTCGGCTCGCGGTGTTCGCGGGCGGCTTTGAGCTCGAAGCGGCGGAGCGCATCTGCGACGCTGGCCTCGAGGAACTGCAGTCGCTGATCGACAAGAGCCTCTTGCGCGAAGGCGACCCAGGACGCTTCTTCCTACTGGAGACGACTCGCGAATACGCGCTGGAGTGTCTGGCGGCCGGTGGCGAGGAGGGCGAGTTGCGCGCCCGTCACGCCGCTTGGTTCTTCGGGCTCGGCGCCGGCGCGAGCAATGCACGTCCCGAGCAGAGAGACGAGCTATTGAGCCGCCTGCGCCAGGAGCCGGCCAACGTCAGCGCCGCGCTTGCCTGGGCGCTGGAACACGACATCGAGGCGGCGGTGCCGCTTGCCGACGTGCTGTTCTACTCATGGCTCGGAGCGGGACGTCTGGAGGAGCTGCGGCGGTGGTACGCACAGGCGCTCGCGGATCCGGGCGCGATTTCACCGACTGCTCACGCGACCCTGCTCATGATGGCCGGGATGGGATCCGCGTATGCCGACCAACCCGACGCGGCCCGCGCCGCACTAACGGAAGCACTTGCGCTCTTCAGGGAGCAAGGTGACGAGCGGGGTGAGCTGCGAGTCCTCAACTACCTCGTCGGCATCGAGTTCGCTTCCGGTACACCAGAGCGCGGCTTCAAGTGGCACGAACAGGCGCTCGAGATCGCCGAACGGCTCGGTGACCCCGAGCAGATCGGCCGCTCGCTTCACTACATGGGCGAGAACCTTCGCGAGATGGGTTCCTACGATCAGGCGGCGGAGCTCTACATCCGGTCCATCGAGATCCTGCGTGCCAACGGGCTGGGCGACAGGGTCTCGTCCGTGCTGCACAGTCTCGCCGACCTTCGGCTCGACACCCGCGACCTTTCAGCCGCCGACAGCCTCTACCGCGAAGCGCTCGCGTCCAGCCAGGCCACGAAGGACGTCCGGCTGAGCGCGTACTGCCTCGCCGGTCTCTCATGTGTCGCCGCACGCAGCGGCGCTGGACACACCGCCGGCCTGCTCTGGGGTCTCGCCGAGCGCATCGAGCGTGAGCACGGCGTTCGCATGCTCGGGACCGAGCGACGCCGCTACGAGGCAGTTCTCGTGCCGCCCATCAGCGACAGCGATGGCTTCCGGGCCGGGATCACCGAGGCCCAAGACGCCGACCCAACCGCCGTCACGCTGAACCTCGTAGGCGTGGTGCATTAACGTGGCGCTTTCCGCACCTGCGTCGTGCGAGCTGCGGGGCGCCCGCTGCTCGGAGGCCCGCCGCGGCGCCCGGGCGCCGACGACGATCGGCGGGAAGCACCGCGTTTCATCCAAAGCGGGACGCGCCACCCCCCGCCCCCGCAAAGTTCGTAAGCGGGGGTCCTCCCGTTCCGCCGCTCAGACCTGAGTTGCGCGGTATTCGCGACGGGTCTCAAGCCGCTCGGGCTTCGTCGACGTACGTCATAGCACGGTCGTACAGGTCGCGTGCAGATGGCTGCGCGGGCGTGGTGGCTCGGGTCAGCGACGCGGATTGGCTACTAGCAGCGGAATGAGGATGTCGTCGACGACGTGCTCGAGGAACGCGGCGTCGCAGGGCAGGTTTGCAATCAGGGTGCGGTGCGTCACAACGGCCGGAGCGATCTCGAGAAAGAGGCGCTCGGCATCCGGAACCAGCGGCTCGCGGTCGCGGGCCGCGCCGAAGACGCGCGTGATCATGTCCGACTCGTCGCGGCGAAGGATGCGCCGCACCTGAGAGGCCAATTCCGGATCCTCGCGCATCCCGATGAGGACCGAGGCGATCACTGACCCGCCTGCGGCGACCAGATCCTGCGCGAGCCACTTCAGGGTGACCAGGAGGGAGTCGCGGAGCGAGTCAGCTGCCGGCGGCTGTTCGACTGTTGTTCGCGCCTGCAGCGCCGACCCCACTACTTCGGCCTTGCCCGACCAGCGGCGGTAAATCGTCGCCTTGCTGACGCCGGCGCGGCGCGCGACCGCACCGATCGAGAGCGCGCTGTAGCCGAGCTCGCCGAGGAGATCCAGCGTTGCTCGATGGATCGCCTCGTCACGCGTGTTGTCGCGCGGTCTCCCCCGCGTCGGCATCTGCTGCTGAGCCGACAAAGACTTCGTCATAACCAAAACGATACGGTAGCGTTTCGTAAATGCAATTTGCCCACCCCCCATGGAGGAGTCTGATGATCATCGTGACGGGAGCGACTGGCCGGTTCGGCCGCGGTGTCATCGACCATCTGCTGACCCGCCTGCCGCCGGAGCAGATCGGGGCAAGCGTTCGCGATCCCGAAAAGGCCCGCGACCTTGCCGAGCAGGGCGTCCGGGTTCGTCGCGGCGACTTCGCTGATCCCTCGAGCCTGGCGGCTGCCCTCGAGGGCGCCTCCCAGGTACTTGTCGTATCGGGCAGCGCGCTCGGAGAGCAGGGAGTCGCTCTGCATCGCGCGGCCATAGATGCGGCCTATGCGGCGGGAGCCTATCGAGTCCTCTACACCAGCCACCAAGCCGCCGCAAACCCACAATCGCTATTCGCGCCGGCGCGCGATCACGCCGCGACCGAGGAGCATCTACGCGCGACCCGCCGCCCCTACACGGCACTGCGCAACGGTTACTACATCACCAGTCTGCTGCATCACCTCGGCTCAGCGGCCTTGACCGGCGAGCTCGGTTTACCCGCCGACGGGCCGGTCGCATGGACCGCGCGCGAGGATCTCGCCGAGGCCGCGGCGGTCATGCTCGCCGAGGAGCGCCACTTCGACGGGCCAACTCCGCCACTTGTCGGCGCGGAGGCGCTCGACCTCGAAGGAATCGCCGAGCAGCTCAGCCGTATCCACAAGCGCTCGGTGACGCGCGCGATCGTCGACGACGAGGCCTTCATCGCCCAGCTCATCGCCAGGGGCACACCAGAGCCATATGCCCGGATCTTCCTGGGCTCCTATCTCGCGTCGCGCGCCGGCGAGTTCAACGTCGCCGACCCGACGCTCGAGCAGCTACTTGGGCGACGACCAACCACGGTCGGCCACGTCCTCGCGGCGCAGAACGAGACCCCGTAGAAGCAGGATCTTGAAGCTCTCGATCTCCTCATCGCGGCCGGCGAGCTCGCTCGGACGGGTACCGGCCCCGGTGTATACGGATTCTTGACTGGATCCATTCGTACTCCAGTTAGCGTGAGTTATCGCGACTTATCCATAGACCGTGGATAAGTACGGATAAGTCCAGAGAACCTTGCGGCGCCAAGGCCGCACTTGGCTCACCTAGCGCCACCCCTGAACTGCTACAGGCGACGCCACCGCCTTTTCGCCCCGGCGCTTCCAGATTTTTCGCTAGCCGGTGGTTTCCTCGCGATCACCGGCCGCTGAGTTCGAATAGCAGCGCACAGTCAACCCATCACCAAGGGAGGATTCATGGAATCCGTGCTGCTGGACGCCGCCGGCCATCGCCGCTCGCCGGCGACCATGCCCGGCTATCACCGCGGGCGGCCGCCACGTAACAAGGGCGAGCAGTACCCGGCCGATCCGCCGACGGTCGAGGAGATAGTGGCCGTGATGCGAACGGTCGGCGACCATCCTCACGGCGAGCGGCTGCGCGCGCTGATCGTGCTGCTCTGGCGAGCAGGCCTGAGGATCAGTGAGGCTCTCGCCCTGCAGGAGAGTGATCTCGACCGTTCCCGGGGGGCGGTGCTCGTCCGGCGCGGAAAGGGCGGCAAGCGCCGCGAGGTCGGGATGGACCGCTGGACCTGGGAGCAAATCGACCCGTGGCTCGAAACCCGCCGCGAGCTTCCGATTGGCGCCGTGCTGTGCGTGATCCACGGACCGACCGCTGGGCGCCGGTGGGAAGCGTCCGCAGCGCGCAAGCAGCTACATCATGCGGCCGCTGCAGCCGGCGTGCGACGTCGGTTCTCCCCCCACCAGCTCCGGCACGCTCACGCGGTCGAAATGGCGCACGAAGGCATCCCCCTCGTGGTGATCCAGCGCCAGCTCGGACACGCCAACCTCGGCATCACGAGCATTTACCTCCAAGGCATCGACAGCAGCGAGATCATCAGCACCGTCCACGGCCGGCCATCGCCGACGATCTCGGCCAACGCAGGCTGCAGATCAGACGGTAATGACCAGGCGTCGGGTCGGCCGGCGCCTGCCGACCGACCCGGCCAAACACCTTCGGCTGGCGAGATGCGGGTGCCAGCCCAGCGCGAGCCTGGCACCCGCTTCCATGTCGGCGCGGAACTCAGCCTCGACTCGGGTTCGACGACCAGGTGCCCAGCTAAACCGGAGACGCTGCGTCGAAGTGTTGCCACCGTGCGCGGCGCTCGCCGGCGGCGATCGTCAGTAGCGTGAGGGCCGCGAGCGCCAGCAGCTGCGGGTAGTCACGGTAGCCGGTGTAGTTGAAGCTGACTGTGTGGGTGCCGGCGGGGACGCGGGTGGCGGGGAGCGCCGGCGCGACCATCTCGATTGGCTGGCGGCGTCCGTCGACGCTAGCCCGCCAGCCGGGGTCGTAGGAGAAGCTGAGCACGATGATGCCCGGCCGGTCGAGGTGGATTGTGGCGGTGACGGTCCCGCGCTGCAGATCGTCGCGCTCGTGCACGATGGTTCCCGCCGGCCCGCCACCGGCTACGGGCGGAAGTCGTCCCGGGCGGCCGGCGTGGTCGTAGGCGATCCGCAGGTAGTCGCCGCGGGATGCCAGCCCGGAGCGCAGCAGAGCAACGCTGCGCGCGCCCAGGTCGCCTCGGTTCGCCGGGTAGGTCCCGATGATCCTGGCGGTCTGCAGATATCCATTGATCGCTGTAGTCCATAGCGAGTACGGGCCCGCGCGGATCAACGGGTGCGCTGGAATCGGCGGTTGGTGGCTGGACGGGACGAGTACGTAGCGGATCGCAAACAGCCGGTAGTCGGCCAGGTCGTCCTCGTCGAAGTGGTACTCGGGGTCGGTCATCAACGACGCGGTGCGCAGTGTGTAGCCGACCTCGTCGACGTCCTCGCTCTCCAGGTACTTGAATACGGGAACCTGGCCGACCGTGAAGTCGGCGCCCCAGTTGGACGGCATCCCGGCGTACGCGCGTCCGCCGCCGTCGCGCTTGATCACGGCGATTAGCCGGTCGAGCTGGCGGCCCTGAGTGGCGTCGGCGCGGCGCTGCGCCGCGATCTCCTCGGCGGTGTGACGGTCGTAGGCGCCAAGCTGGAGCCACGCTGGCGCCAGCACGGCCGCCATCGCGACCAGGGCGCCGACTGGCGCTAGGGCCAGCGCGCTCGGCGCCGTCGCCGGCGACCCGAACCCGCGGCGCACCGCCCACCGATCGGCGGCCCGCCACAGCGTGCGGGCGCACCATGCTGCGCCGCCGCCCGCCAGCAGCAGGCAGACGAGCTGGACGCCCATCTCAAAGCGCCGGAAGAAGATGTCGGCGCTGCCTGGGAGCAGGTCGACGAGCGAGCCGAACGTGGCACGGCCGAAGGACAGCACCAGGCACAGCGCCAGCAGCGCCAGCATCGCCCGGCAGTCCGGGCTTCGGTGGCAGCGGGCGGACGCCAGGGCGAGCCCGACGGCCGCGAGCGCGGTGATCACCGGCAGGCGGCCGTGGTCGAGCAGCTGGCCGCTGAGAAGCCAGCCCAGCATCTTGCCGGCGCCGTAGCCGTTGACGAGCCCGGTGCCCTGCAGCGGCTCGTTGCGCGCCGCCCAGTCGCGCTGCGCGACCAATGGCACGATCACCCACGCGACCGCCAGCAGCGACCCGACCCCGAGCACCGCCGCTCGGCGCACGCGCGCCAGCACCGGGCGGCCCGCGACGAGCGGCAGCAGGAGCAGCGGGAGCAGCGCCAGATAGCCGGTCTCGTAATGCAGCGCCGTCGTGACCGCGACCGCCGCGACCGCCGCCGAGTAGCCCCGGCCCCGCCGAATCGCCCGCCAGCTGAGGCCCCAGGCCAGCGGCAGCGTCATCGAACCCCACAGCTGCGTCCACACCCCGAACCCAGCCCACACGTAGGCACGCTGCTCGTAGCCGATCCCGGTGGCGCTGACCAGGAACGGCGCCATCGCCGCCGCGCAGCCTGCTCCCAGCCGCCCGAGCCCGAGTAGCCGTCCACCGAGATAGACGCTGAGAGGCCACAACGACAGCAGCAGGTACAGCGACCAGCGGAACGCAACATCGGGTCCGACCACGAGGCCGGCCGCGCCGGCGATGATCGCGGGCAGGCTCTGGTAGTGCAGGAACTGCGGCGAACCCTCCCCCAGAAACGGGAACCAGCTGGTCAGCGGCAGCTCGCCGGACCGCAGCAGCTCGGTCGCGAATCGCACCATCTGCTCGTGGACCGAGCTGTCATCCAGGTAGGCGACCGGCAGCGTTTCCGCCCGGAGACTGACTAGGTTCCAGGCGACGGCGGCGCTGACCAGAAGCCAGGCGCAACGCCTGGCCACCAGCCGACGGACGGGCCGCCTCACGGCGGCGGTGACTCAGCTGTTAGCGCTGTTACCGGAGCCGCTGTTGCCCGAGTTGCCGGAGTTGCCGCTGTTGCCAGCGCCCGGGGGCGGAGCGGGGCAGTTGATCTGAACCCACCTCACCGGAACCGGAACCGAGTTCGCCGGCGTCTGCGTCATGCTCGAAGCCGCCCCGCTCCCGCTGTTGCCGCTGTTCCCGCTGTTCCCGCTGTTCCCGGAGTTCCCGGAGTTTCCCGGGTTGGAGCCGCCCGCACCGACCGGCACTTGGACCGACTGTGCCTTGGCACCGGCGCCCGACGAGGGGCACGGCGGGACACAGACAGCCGCAGCCTTGCTGATCGATGACGCGACCTTCACCTGGCGCGCTTGGCGCCACGCGGCGATCATGAGCAATCTGTTCCGCGGGAGCGAGCGCGCAGAAACCCTGACGCTCTGCGCCGCGCCGGGCCTGACGTCCTGCCGTGCGCCACGCAGCTGCGTGTTCGGAGCCCCGGCGATCGCGTTCGTACAAGTGGCAGGCACCTGCACGAACCGCGCGGGCACTCCCATCCGGGCCAGTTTCGCGTTCGCCGCCGGGATCGCGCGGAGCGACCGCAGCATCACGGAGTAGCTGCCGTCGCGGTTTCGCGTGACGGCAAACGCCGGCGAGCTGTCGGCCGCGCTCAACACGAGCGCCAGCACGGTCGCGGTCGCGGCGGCACCGACGGTAGTACCGGCGAGCAGCGTCGGCCGGGCGCGCAGGATGCGGCCGAGGCTGTGATCGCGGCGGGGGGCGAGCTCGCGGCCGATCGCCTGCTCTAGCTCCGCCGCGAACCAGTTGAGACTGGGGGGCAGTTTGTCGTTCATGATTCCTCCTTGGGGACGGATACGGCCAGGCGTCGCAACGCGCGCGAGACCCTCAGACGGGCGGCAGCTGGGCGGATCTCCAGCTGCTCCGCCACCTCCGCGTAGGACAACTCCTCGACGATGCGCAGCTCTAGTGCATCGCGCTCACCGGGCGGCAGCTGATCGAGGTGTTGCTTCAGCGCCTCGCGCGGTGACAGCCGCTGCTCGACCTCGGTGTAGCCATCCTCGTGCGCCAGGTCGACTGGCAGCCCAAGCCGTTCACGCGCCCGGGTCTCGATCCGGTCGTGGCGCGCGGCGCCGGCCAACAGGTTGGCCGCGATCCCGAGCAACCACGGGAGCGCCGACCCGCTTCGCTCATCGCGGAACCGCGCCCGCGACAGCCAAGCCCTCGCGAACGTCTCGGCCGTCAGGTCACTGGCCGCCCACGCGATCCGCGCCCGTAACCAAGCGTAGACCGCCTCGACGTGCCGAGCGTACAACTCGGTAAACGCGGCCGGATCGCTGCCCGACTCACACAGCAGGACGGCGTCGCTTCGCTTGTCGCCTGCGTGACCGGAGCTCACCATTCACCTACTCATCGCACGACGGCCCGGATCTGTATCCGATCCATCCCACAACGAGTCTGGCACCGCAGACATGAACCCGACTGAGCACAACACGCGCGCTCGTCCCCCAAGCGGTTGCGCCGCCTCCGCGCCCCGCTCACTGAGGCGTGGAGCAGCCGGAGCTGACGCCCGTCCCGAACCCGGCCGAGCCCTGCCTTTATCGACGCGCAGGCATCGAGGCGTCAACCACATCAGCCTCGCAACGCGCGGAAACAATGCATCTAGCCGACGCCTGCTTTCGGGATCTGCGTAGTCCGCAGCGGACGATCCGTTTTCGGCGACGGAAGGCTCACCAGCGCTGCACGGCGAACGTGATGTAACCGCAAGTGTCTGCGCTCGGTTGGAAGCGTGATGGCCGGCTTCCGCGCTCAGCCCGCACGGTGCGCGGCGCGGCCTGCGAGAATTTGTCTGTGGCTACCGCCCCGAAGCACGTGAGGCTGTCCGACCCCGAGCTTGCCGGGCGTTACGAGGTTGTCGAGCATCGCCCCGATGGCTCGTTGGTCCTGCGACCGGAGCAGGAGCGGCTCTCTGACGTCCTCCGTGACACCGAGGGCGCCGTGTTCAAGGACGAGGAGTTCATCGCCTACCTCGAGCGCGTCGCGGCCACCGAAGACGATCTAGCGGACGACAACCCGTCGTAGATCGTGCCGACGTTCGAGCGGCTGCCGCGGTTTGACCGCGAGTTTCGCCGCATGTCGCGGGAGCTGCAGCGATCGTTCCTCGCGATGCTGCCCGTGTTCATCGCCGCCCTCAGAGTCGACCCGCCGAGCTTCCCGCCGGCGCTTCGGGTGAAGCGCGTGCAAGGCTCGGACGACGTTTGGGAGATCACCTTCGCGCCGGACGGACGTGCCACGTTCAGCTACGGCCGGGAGATCAGGCCCGGCGAAGCGCACATCATCTGGCGCCGGGTCGGAACGCACCAGGTCCTCACGGAGCCGTGAGCTAAAACCGTGTCCCCAATATGTCCCGAACACAGCAATTCTGACCTGCGCTAACTGCACTCAGCGACGCTAAAACGCCCGTATCTACTGCAAAAGCCCTGCAAATGACCGACTCTTAATCCCAAGGTTGAAGGTTCGAGTCCTTCACGGCCCACTTCAAAAGCCCCGCAGATCAGCGCTGATGAGGCGGCGCAGGTACCTCGCAACCGAGATGCGATTGTCCGCAACCCGCACGCCGGGGCGAGGCCGGGCCGGCGTGGTGACGAGCTAAGCGGTCGTCGGGCGGCGCTCGCTCGCCCACCGGAGCGAGAGCGCCGGGCGCTTGCTGGCCACGCGCCGCACGTCTGTCTGCAAGCAGCACCGCGACTCCTGCTGTGGCGATGAAGCAGCCACGCGCCGCGATGCCACGAACGGGCTCGCTTGTGTCGCCCGCCGGCTCTGCGGACCCCCCCCGCCAGGCGACGGCTTGATCGTGCTATGTCGTGCTGTGGTCGGTGAAGCGGGCGAGAAGCGGGATGAGTATCTGCGCGTTGGGGGTTCCCCAGCCGGTTGCCGGGTCCCATCCGGGGGCGGCCGGGTAGCTGTTGGTGCCGGTCATGATGTTGGTCGTGATGTCGTGAAATGCTTTGTGGTAGCTCGGGCTGCGGGCGATGCTGTAGATCGCGGGGTTGATGAAGCCGAGGTCGTGATGGGCGTACTGGTCGGCCAGCGCCGCCAGTCCGCCCCACAGCGGCGCGGAGCTGCTGGTGCCGGGGGGCGACATGAGGTGTGGCTCGCCACCGTTGGTGCCGGTGAGGACCAGCGCCATGCCGCCGACGCCACCGGCGTCACCGGCCACGTCGGGCACCCCCCGCGTCTTTGCGATCCCGGGGACGCCGTTCTGATAGCCGGGACGGGCGTAGAGGTGGCTGAAGCCGCCACCCGAATCTGGCCAGGCGGCCTCGCTGATGTAGGCGCCGGTCTTGGGATTCGCCGTGAGTATTGTGCCGCCGACGCCCAGCACGAGCGGGTCGGAGGCCGGAAGGCTGACCTCCTTCACCTGGCTGCCCCACCCTCGAGGGGTCGGAAACCAGCCGTCGTCGCCGGAGCTGCCGATCACCGTGACGTGATGGGCTTCGGCGCCCAGCAGGATGGAGTGCATTTCGGCCACCTGAGCCTTGGTGAAGTAGTGCTCCCCCAGGCTCCAGCTGATCGATACCACGTCGGTTTGTGAGACAGCAAGCCGCAACGCGGCGAGCATGTCCGCGGTCGCGTTCGCAGCGCTCTGCAGCACGTTGGAAGGGATCAAGACCACCCGCAGGGTGGCCCCGGGAGCGACCGTATGCACGTGCTCGAGGTCGCCGGCCTCCTCTCCGGTCGCCAGCCACGGCGAGGTCGAGCCGCCGAGGTTGGTCACGACCTCGATCCGCGCGGCGGGCAGCCGGAACGTGCGGTCAAAGCTCGCCAAATCCCGGCGGATATCGGTGGGACCCGCGTTGGGAGGTGGGACAGGAGCGACGACCGTCACCGTCTCGCCGCGGCCGTCGATCCCGCTATCCAGCAACGGCTGGATGCCGTACGCGACCCGGTACTGCTGCGGGGAGAGGCAGGGGCCAGTCTGGCAGCGCAAAGGAGCGCCGGCGGGCGCCGCGACGGTCGGCGCGACGCCCGTCGCCACGGTCGTGGCAACACTCACGCCGGCCCCGGTGGCCGCGGTCGGATGCTGCGAACTTCCCCCGCACCCCACCAGCAAGACCCCAGTCGTGAGGGCTGCGAAGGCGACCAGGCGCGCTCGCGGTAAGTGGTTCACCCGCTTCGGATCGAGCGCGCTCGGTGAGCTGAACGAGGATCTGCGAGCGCTCATCAGCGAGAGGGCGATCGAAACGCTGACCGGAAGCCAGATGAGGTCCTTGTTGCGGCTAGCTGATCCGGGCGCATCGGACGTTGATGATGTTCACATCACCCTGCGACGGATCACACGCGCGCGGGCAGCGGTCGCCGCGAGCACGGCAGGAGCGGTCCCGACCAGGAGCTTCGATGGCGCAGGCTGTGCGCTGGCGAAAGCGATCAGCTCGATGCCGATCGCCGTCCAGATGATCGCGACCGCGATCGCCAACCGCGGCTGCACCGCAAAGATCAGCAGCCCCGCGATCGACGCTGTGGCCAGAACGATGAGCTGGCCGAACCCGCCAGGATTCGCGCCGCCGATCGCGCTCACAACAACGAGCGCGGCGAGCGCCCCGACTGCGACAGTGCTCGGACGGTCGCGCGCCGGAGCGATCGCCATGATCACATGCCCGCATGCCGGCAGGATCGGTTGCACGATCAACACTGGCACCAAGAGATCCGGCCAGCGCGCGACGCCGAGTAGCACCGTGCACGCGAGGCCGATCCGCCGGCGAGGCGCTGGCGTCCCTGCGACCACGCCAACAGGACAATCAGGAGCCCGAACACGGACAACGAGACCGGGCTTCCGTCATGCCATCCATGCCGCTCGATCAACGCCGCCAAACCCGCCGTGAGCCACAGGCACGCGTACAGGACCGACGTGAGCTTCGCCGCCTCCGCGATCGTCCGGCCGGCGCTCAACCGCGCGCTCGCCCGCGCGCGCTCACCCAAACCCGCAGCTACGAGCGACGCGAGGTTCCACACGAACACTCCGCCCCGATCACCCGAAGAGTCAAGCAGCGTGTCGAGCATCTCCGCTCCGCGCGCCGTCCGCGTGGCCGGCGGATAGCACCGCGCCGCCCCCGCGAGCCAGCCGCGCATCATGCCGGGGCCGTCCGAGCGGTCGCGCGCAGCCTCGCCGACACGACGCGAGCCGCGCTCGCCATCCGCTCGGCCTCAACCTCGAGCGCCAGGCGCCCCGCCGGTGTGAGGGCGTAGTCGCGGCGCTGACGGCCACCCTGCACGTACGGCTCGCCGGCGCGGGACTGCCGATGGATGGGGCGTGCCGTCACTTACGGTTATGGCAGCGCGAGCGAGGCCTTGGACCATGGCGAACGGCCCGGGGTCCCAAACGGGCGGCCAGACGAGCCGACCGCTGGGCGTGGGTCGCCGCGTGGCGTGGGTTCAGTTGGTCCAGGCGAACTGTAGGCCGGCCACACCGGAGGCCGCCGACCCGCTGGTGGTGATGTGCAGCGTGTCCCCGTTGTAGACGTCGGAGGCGGGGATCGTGATCGTCGCCGATCCACTCGGGGACAGTGCCATGCTGACCGGGGCCGGACCGCCATGGGCGGAGCGGCTCGGCCCGCCTGCGGGACCGTTTGCCGGCCCGCCGGTGGAGGCCTGACCCAAGGACGCGCTGGTGGCCGAGGTCCCGCTGGGGTGCCGCGGGATTGGGACGCCGAGGGAGCCGCCGCTGGGGGCGGTGCCGCTGCCCCATGCGCTGCCCTCGCCACCGTGGCTGCTCGTCGACTCGGGGTTGACCCGGTTCGAGCAACGCTCCGGTCATCCCTTGGGGTTGAAGCCGCCGCAGGCCTTCGCGGCGGTCTGAAACGCGGGGGCATACGGGTTGATCCCCGGCAAGTACACCTGTTGGCCGCCGTTGTAATACCTCGGGTCGGGATAGTTCGGTACGCCGTGGCTCCGCATGCAGTTCGCGAACTTCAGGCCGCGTGCGCGTTGCTGTGCCTGTTCCTGCTGGGACGGGCTCGCGGTCTTGTGCGTGGGCAGGTACTTCTGGCATTTCGCCCGTGCGTCCTCGTAGGCGGGGCCGTTGAGTGAGACCCCGTTGACCGAGATCGTTTGTCCGCTGCCCGCGATCTGGATTCCCGTGCTGCCCAGGTCGGGGAAGTTCGGCACGCCGTTGGCCCGCATGCAGTTGGAGAACGCGAGGCCTGATTGCGTGGCGCTGGCGGTGGTCGAAATCGAGCGGGTCGCGCCGCCCGCCGTCGCGCCGGTCATGCTGGCTGGGCTCCCGCCGCATCCTGCTATGAGAACCCCGATCAACAGTGCTGCAGCAGCGAGCAGATGCGCTCGCGGCGAGTGGCTCGGCAATCTTTGATCAATCCTGTCTGGCATCCGGTCTGCTTCTCCTGGATCGCGGCCGTGTTTGGGGGATTTCGATCTCGTGCGAGCAGCCTGCAAGAGTTCGCGAACAGTCGCCGTTGCGGTGGCGAGGGTCGGCGAAACTGTGTCGTGCAAGCCGTTTCTGACCCACCCGGACCGCTCGTGGTCGTCGTCGAGGACGAGCCCGCGTCTGTGCTCGTGCGCGACGTCATCGAGGGGAACGGCGCAGCGATGCGCTCGTGGCGCGACGGGCGGGAGGCGTGCAATGTCGGGGGCAGCCCTCCGTCGGCGGCCGCCGATAGCAGAGGGTGCCGTCCAGGGGTGGTTTCCCAAACCTGCTGCTGTTCCCGGCGGCCGATTCTCCGGGGGCGTATGGGCGAATCACGGGCAATACATTCGAGCCACGTGGTTGTCTGCACCGGAGTGCGTCCGGATGTTGCTGCCACCGGAGAGCAGCCGAACGACGTGGTTGCCGGCACCCGTGGCGCCGACGCCGGTGCTGCTGGCACCCTTGAGCGCCGCGGCGTTGCCGGCGCCCGATTGGTCAGGGCTGATCACGACTTCCTCGCCGCTGGGGATGCTGGCCGGGTCAAACGTGATCGTCGGCGCCGTGCCGCCCGGGCAAACGAGCTCCGGCGGGGTCTTCGTATCGACCGCGATCTGAGCCCGCACCCCCATCGCGGCAAGCTTCTCGTTCGCGCCGGCGATCCCGGATCGTTGCCTCAGGTTGACGGTGACGGTGCCGTCGGGGTTGCGGGTGACGGCGAACGCCGGGGGGCTGGTCGATGCGCCGAACAGCAATGCGGCCGCGGTCGCCATTACGGCCAGGCCGACGGTGGTGCCCGCGAGCAGCTGAGGGCGGGTCGCGCGTCTGTGCTTGCGGACCGGTCGCCGCGCGCGGGCCAGCTCGTGCCCGTGCTCGCGCACGACCTCGAGCCACAAGTTGTCTTCGAACTCACTCATTGATGCCGTACTCCTTTCTCAATCTCGCCCGGGCCCGCGAGAGCCGCATCCGCAACACGCCGCGGGGCACGCCAAGCGCAACCGCGGCTTCCTTCGGCGTCAGCTCCCCGAGATCAACCAACTCGATCGCCGCTCGCTCGTTCGCGCTCAGCACCGCGCAGCGCCTCAGCAGCTCCCGGCCCGCCTGCTGCGCGTCGATCTTCGCGGCCAGCTCGTCGATCTCGCAGGCCTCAAGCGGCCGGTAGCCCGCCAGCCGAACCACGGTTTCTCGCTGGTCGGCCACCTGCGCGCAATGGGCGGCCCAGACATGAGCCGCGATCCCGAACAGCCACCCACGAGCGCTGCCGCGACGGGGATCGAACGAGGCGAACGAGCCCGCCGCCCTCACGATCGTCTCCGAGGTCAGATCCGCCACCTCCTGCGGCTCCCAGCACCGACGAGCGAAATACGCCGCCACCACGCCGACGTTGCTGCGGTAGAGCTTCTCGAACTCAGCGAGCGCGCCGCCGGTCAGGTTCTGCCGCACGCTTGCCTCCGTGCCCATCGCAGTGCTCATGTCTCCTAGTTGCCGAATCCGCCCCGACCTGTCACATCGATATCCCCGCCCGAACACTCGGCGACTCAGGAGCAAAAGCCCGGCGGTCTGCCGAGGCGAACGATGCTACGCGCGCTGATCAAGCCAGACCGCGATACACATCGAACGCGATCGGCCTCGCAGCCTCCCGCGAGCAGGCACGCGGATCGCCGGTCCTCGTCTTGACGCCCCGGAACGAGAAGGAACGGCGGTCGCGGCCCGTCGGCTCGGACCGCCGAGCGCCGGCTGAGCGGCTGCCGGCCCCGCCCATTCGGCTCGGGGATCCAAACCTGCTTTCAGACCGCGGTTGTGGACCTGCTTTGACTGATCGGCGGGCCGGAGAACTGCGCGCCCTCGTTTGCGCGGTCAGCAGGGCTCGGGCTTATCTTCAGGCGGCGGGCGTCACGCGGCTCGGAGCGCCGGGCCTAGATCCTCGGCTGTGGCCTCGACAGTCTCGGGCACGGTGACGATGAGCCGCCCGTCGCGATCCAGGACCTGACGTGCGTTGATGACCGTGAGGCCAACGATCCGCTGGGTGCCTGGCGCGAAGCGAACGACATGTCCTTCAGGCGTTTCTTCGCCTTCGCCGGCCTGGGGCTGACCGACGTGCAGGTATAGGACGTCGCCGTCGGGGTCATAGTCGGCGTGGTCGAACTCGAGCGGACCGATATGAATGTTCACGGCTTCCATCGCTTGGGATCCTTCCGGTTGGCCAGCGCAGTGATGATCCGGGCCGGCTGCTGCTCATAGCTTACGACTGCCATCAGCCACCGGCTGGGTCCGACCTTGCGCCGGTAGAACCGCGTGCGGCCTGGACCGCGTCTGGCTCGACGTGATCGGGCTTCGCGACGGTCTGCATCACAGCACCGAGTTGATCGACCAGTTCGGGATGGTCGCGAGCGATCTTCTCCTCCCAGATCCGGACCAGCAGCACGACCTCGCGGCCATCCGGATCGGAGACGGTTGCAGGCCGAGGCTCGTTGGTCGCCATGCAGGGCAGGCTGCCGCAAGGCTCGGACAAGGAGCGGCGGCTGGGTTCGAATAGCAGCGCACGTTAAGCCACCCAAGGAGGATTCATGCAATCTGTGCTGCTGGATGCCGCCGGCCATCGCCGCTCGCCGGCGACTATGCCTGGCTATCACAGGGGCCGACCTCCGCGCAACAAGGGCGAGCAGTACCCGGCCGATCCGCCGACGGTCGAGGAGATCGTCGGCGTCATGCGAACCGTCGGCGGGGATGCTCACGGCGAGCGGTTGCGCGCCCTGATCGTGCTGCTCTGGCGAGCCGGCCTGAGGATCAGCGAGGCGCTCGCCCTGCAGGAGAGTGATCTGGACCGTTCACGAGGTGCCGGGCTCGTCCGGCGCGGCAAGGGCGGCAAGCGCCGAGAAGTGGGAATGGATCGCTGGGCCTGGGACCAGATCGACCCGTGGCTCCAGCTCCGCCGCAACCTCCCGACGGGCGCCGTGCTGTGCGTGATCAACGGGCCGACTTCCGGGCGGCGCTGGGAAGCATCGGCAGCGCGCAAGCAGCTGCATCACGCGTCGGCTGAAGCAGGCGTGCGACGTCGCTTCGCGCCCCACCAGCTCAGGCATGCTCACGCGGTCGAAATGGCCCACGAAGGCGTCCCGCTCGTCGTGATTCAGCGTCAGCTCGGACACGCCAACCTCGGCATCACGAGCATCTACCTGCAAGGCATCGACAGCTCAGAGATCATCAGCACCGTCCACGGCCGACCATCGCTGACAATCTCGGCCAGCGCAGGCCTGCAGATCAGACGGTAGTCAGCCGGGTCGGGTCGGCCGGCCCCTGCCGACCGGCCCGGCCAAACACCTTCGGCTGGCGAAAGGCACGTCGCCCGGGTCATTTACTCGAGACACCTGCTCCGCGGTCGTTGCGGTACTCACGCCCGGACGCTTGCGAGGTTTCGTCGATCCTTCCGAAGCGCCCATAGCAGCGCTGCGTCGCCGCGTGTCGCACACCTCCCCGTAGTGCGAATTGGCGGTCGGTGCTATCCGGAATCGTGCAAAAGCGCCACGAACCCCGGCGGCCTGCTTTGCGAGGGCATGCGAAACTCGACCACGTGGCGCAGCCGACCCTGCACACCGAGCGGCTGCGCCTCGTGCCGCTGGCCGATGAGCATCTCAAGTTCGAGGTCGAGTTGGACTCCGATCCCGAAGTTATGAGATACCTCACCGGACGGGCGCTGTTGCCTGAGGAGGTGGAACAGGCACACCGGTGCCGATTGGCCGCTGCCGACGAGGTGCCCGGTCTCGGTTTCTGGGCCGGCTTCGCCGAGGACGAATTCGTTGGCTGGTGGATTTTGCAGCCCCCGCATGGGCCGGACCAGCCACGGGTCGCTGGCGAGGCCGACCTCGGCTACCGGCTACTGCGACGGCACTGGCGGCGTGGCTACGCCAGTGAGGGCGCAAGAGAACTAATCCGTTACGGCTTCGAAGATGTTTGCCTCAATCGGATCTTCGCTCAGACCATGGCAGTCAACGCCGCATCGCGAGCGACCCTCGCGGCTGTCGGGCTGACCTTCACCCGGGCGTTCGTCTCGGATGAGCCGTACGACGATCTGGTCGCAGGCGCCGAGCAAGGCGAAGTCGAGTACGAGGTCACAAAATCGACATGGCGGCATCGAGGTCGGCGTTAGCTGGAACGACAAGCACGCCGCTCCTCTTAGACGAAGAGGAGAGGAGTTCAAAGACCGGCCGGCCAGCCGCGCCGCTCCCGCTTCCGGCTCGCGACGGGCATCTTGGCGCCGGAGCGACCAGTCTCGCAATGCGCGGGATTGAGGGCGGCTTCCCGTGAATAGCGGGTACGAAGGCTCGCATAGCGCAGACGATTTGTGCGCTATGCGAACAGTTGACTGCGATGCGCACGCGGGATATGCTCGCCGGCATTCTTGCCAGACGTGGGCGACCCTTTGTGGATGGGGAGGTTGGGATGTCGAGGTGGATGAGGCTGTGCACACAACGGCATGCGTGGACGTGTCGTCCGTTACTGCACGTCGTACTGGCCGCGACGGCCGTGGCGGCGCTGTACGGAAGCCTTCTGGCAGCGGACGCTGGCGCTAGCCCGACCTCGGGCGCGCCGCAAACCGCTGCGGTCGCGTGCGCATCGCTGACGGGGATGTCCCTCCCGGGCCTCCCGGGCTCGGACACGGCGACGGTAACCGCCAACGAAGTCCCGGGCAGCGGCTGTCAGGTGGGAATCGAGATCATTGACACCTCTGATCCGCGCGGTGGGCAGCCGGGCATGATCGGGATCGATCTGACGCTTCCTGACAGCTGGAACGGTAACTACATGGCGGAGGGCGGCGGGGTGTACTGCGGCCCGGCCAGCTTCGTGACGCTGGCGACGGATCAGTGGTTGGCGGCCGGGTATGCAATCTCACAGGACGACTGCGGGCATACCGGTTATGCGAACGCGCTCGTCTCACCGTGGGTCACGAACCCGACTCCACCACCCAGCCTGAATTGGAACCGGATCGACGACTTCGGCTACCTCGCCCACCACCTGATGGCGGTCGAGTCGAAGTTCGTGATCGACCGCTACTACGACAGCCGAGCGCGGTACTCGTTCTGGAACGGTTGCTCGACCGGCGGCCGTCAGGGGCTGTCCGAAGCTGAGAAATATCCGACCGATTTCAACGGCGTCCTTGCTGGAGCGCCTGCCCTGAACTGGGACCAGTTCATGGTCGCGCAGATGTGGCCGCAGCTGGCCATGGAGTGGAACAACGACTATCTGCCGACCTGCAAGGAGGACCTCGTCAACACCACGCTCCAGTCGCAGTGCCGCGATCAGGACGGGCAGGTCGACGGGGTGTTCGATCCGCGTAACTGCGACGTGCTCGGAATCCTCCACAGCCTGATCGGCACCTCCACGCCGTGCGGCACCTTCACTGCGACCGACGCCCTCGTCGTCCAGGAGATCTGGCAGGGACCACGGTTCTCAGGCACGCAAACGAACCTCCTGCACGGCTTGCCGGTGTGGTTCGGCATGGAGCCGGGCGCCAATCTGGAAGGCGCAGAGGTGAACGGGGTCGCCGTAACTTTCCCGCCCGGGATCCCCGACTTCCCGGCTGGTTTCACCGGGATCGGGTTGGCCGCGACTTATCAACAGGCCAACGGGCAATGGAGCGGGGCGCCGTTCGTCCCGAGTGCCGACTGGTTCGAGAAGTGGATCAAACAGGACCCCAACTGGGTCTACACCGACGAGACCTACCCGCAGTACTGGCAGGACTTCGTCAAGTCGGGTCAGATGTTCGATTACGCGATGGCCGCCGACAACCCCGACCTGAGCGCGTTCAGAAGGGCGGGCGGGAAGCTGATCATGTGGCAAGGCCTCGCCGATCAGCTGATCTTCACCGGCGACAGCATCAACTTCTACAACCAGGCCATCTCCGCCAACGGCGGGCTCAGGAGCACGCAACAGTTCTGGCGCTACTACCTAGCGCCGGGCGTAGCCCACTGCGGCACACCAGGGCCCAACAGCATCGCGCCGACAAATCCCATGCAGCAGGTGATTGACTGGGTCGAGCACGGGCAGGCGCCGACGGTGCTCAACGCAAGCGGAACAATCAACGGACAGTCCGTCACCCGGCCGCTCTGCCCATATCCCGAACCAGATGCGGTCTACACGGGCGGCGATCCCAACCAGGCCAGCAGCTACACCTGTCGGAACACCGTCCAGTTCGACAACCCGTTCCAGCCCGGGCCGGCGGGCAACAGACCGACGGCGCCCTGGTCGCATCAGGGCAGATCGGGCGACCATCGGGGCGCCCGAAGATTCAGGACGCGGGCATAACTGTCACATCTGGCGGCGTCTGCGATCGCGGGCGCCGCCAGGCAAAGGGCCGAACCAGTACCGTGCCGACGTTGCCCGGAGCGCTCCAGCGTCCTGCTTTCGAAACGCTGCGCTAGGAGGCAGCGCTCCGCGTCCGAGTGACGTACACCTCCTTCTCCTCAAACCCCAGTCCTTCAAGCAGCCCTGCGGAGACCTCCTAAGCGCGGGATCCGCGACGCGAGGATTCGCGTCGGTTGTCCGAGTCAGGGTGACGGCTGAACGCGCCGGGCGATCTGTCGTAGCTTCTTGTCTAGCGTCAGCAGCGCCGAGTCGCTCATGATCGCGGTCGCGAGCGACATCGCGTCCGGGAGTCGCAGCGACTGATGTTCGGCTCGTAGCACTGCCGCGCGCCGGGCGACAGCGCGATCGATCGGGACGATCGAGATGCCGGCTGCATCGAAGAACTCATCGATGATCGCGTCGGTGCCTTGTTGCAGCGGCCGCACGAGGCTCTCGGCGTACACCGTCGCTGCCGCGAGCAGCTGGTCGCCGGCCGCTAATCGTGGCCGCAGCTCCGCGACTGCCGTGGTGTGTTGATCGTCCCCGGGGTCGAGGAACGCGATCACGATGTCTGCGTCCAGCGCTACGCGCGCCACTCGTCACGCAGCCGATCTAGATGGCCGCGTGGGTACGTGCCCGCCGGGAGAGCGCCCGCGTAGCGGTCAATGACGTCTTCGGCACGCTCGACCTCGATGCGACCGCGGCCAATTGCCCGGATTACGACCTCGTCCCCGGCGGCCAGGCCGGCATCCTTGAGAACGCTTACGGGGAGGGTGACTTGATGCTTTCGGGAGACCCTGCTCATTGCTTTACCATTCTATCAGCTCGTAAAGCGATCTCGCGGGCGTCCGAACGTTTCGAATGCCTGCGGCGCCGGGCTGCTAACGACGGTGGCGCACCCCGCGATCAACCGCCTCCACCGCCCGATCGACATGCTCGACGCCGCCGGCCTGGCGCTGTTCTGCGTCACCGGAGCGGCCACCGCGCTGGCCCATTGCCTCGGTGTCGTCGACAGCGTGATTCTGGGCGCGATCACCGGCATCGGCTGCCCCGCCTTCGCCGCGGCCACGCCTCAGACGACGGCGGCAACAAGCAACCTCAGAAGCCGCCTGATGACTCCACCGGCGAGCGGTCGACCGCCGACGTCGCCAAATAAGGGGACGTCACCGCGTCCGGAAGGCGTGCCCGCCCGCTGCCGCTCCTCGAGCCACGCACGATTCAGCGGTCCGCGCGGCTCGGGAGCTTCAGCTCGTACACGGCGGCGAGGTCATCATTAACGTACCTATCCTCAACATCACTGAACCGCTCGAGGACTGCGTCCAGCAGGGGCAGCTCGACGCCCGATCCGGTCGCAACCTCCCCGACGAGCTTCAGGTCTTTGAGGGCCAGCCGCACAGGAAAGCCGGCCGGATATTCGTGGCGCTGCATCTCGCCAAGCTTCTCGACCCCGTAGGAGGAGCCCAGTGGCCCGCCGTCGAGCAGGGTGACGAACTGCTGCTCCTCGAGCCCCATCAGCTGGCAGAGATGCATTGACTCGGCCAGTCCAGCCACCATCCCGATCATCCAATGGTTGGCCGCCAGCTTCAGGCGCGAGCCCATACCGGCCTCGCCAACCCACTGGACCCTCGAGCCCAGGGCTTCGAACACCGGCTCGACCTGTCCGCGAGCCGAGTCCGGCCCTGAGGCCAGAATCGTTAGTTGGCCTGCCTCCGCAGGGCGGCTGCTACCCGAGACCGGCGCATCGAACACGATCACGCCATGGGCGCTGGCGACCTCCTCGATTCGGTCTGCCTCGGCCGCCCCGACGCTGCTCATCTGCAGCCAGATCGTCCCTTCGGGCCATTCATCGAGCAACGGCTGTACGACCTCGAGCACGATCTCAGCCGTCGGCAGCATTGTGATCACCGCCTGAGCGTCGCTCACCACCTCACCGGGCGTGCGTGCAAGCTGCGCGCCGCGCTCCGCGAGCGGCTGCACGTGGTCGGGCTCACGATCCCACGCGATCACCGCGACACCCTCGCTCAGGAGGCGATGGGCCATCGCAGTTCCCATCAGACCAGTCCCAAGCAATCCGACCCGAATATCTGTTGCACCACTCATCTCGGCCTCCTAGTTCTCTGGCCATCGGCACGAGACGATCCGTCACACGCACAAGGCGCTCCGCCTCGCCCGGGTCTGTGAGCAGCGTAACGCCCGACCCATCCGGGACCGGACCAGAACGCCAACGTGGACAACCGTAGCCTCATCAACCCCCGCTCTGGCGATACGACAGGACATTTGAACGCCGCCGGCTCAGTGCTGCAGCGCGCCGAAAGCAAGATCGTTCGCCGCAGCGCACTCGCCGAAACGGTACGCGACCGGTATGCGATAAAGATTCCCGTGTGGCCTAGCTGCTCAGCGGGCACCTGCTCGGGTGCACAGCGCGGCGAGGTCCATCCCGTAGATCCCGAACGCCTGGCAGCCGATCCGCGCCGAGAAGAAGTCGTGACTGGACAGGTTGCCGTAGGCGGCCAGGGGGGCGGCGTTGCGGGCGAGGTCGAGATCCAGGGCGCCGTAGGTCAGGTATCGCTGTGGGCCGGTAAGCCGTTCGGCGGCAGCCAGTTTCTGCTGGGCGCCCGGGTCGATGAACGTGGGTCCGTTCGCGCTGTTTTCGAGCAGATTGTTGAGGAAGTCGTCCGGATCGGGGTAGTCGGCGAGCCATCCGTCCCATGCCAGGTCGAACGGTTCGCGCGGGTTGGCTAGGAGGGCGAAGTATCGATCGTCCGAGAATGTCTGGACTTGGACGTTGAGGCCGATTTTGAGCAGGTCGTTTTTCACGATCTGAGCCTGCTCTGGACTTGGGGCGGCCTCTAAGGTGAAGAGGACGGCCGTGCGTCCGGCGGCGTGGGCCGCCGCGATCAGCTGCCGCGCCTTGGCCAGGTCGGGGGTCAGCGGATAGACGTGCGCCGCGCGGTACCCCGGCATCCCGGGCGGAAGGTAGTGGTCGGTCGGGGTATCAGGTAGAGCATCGAATCCGCCTCCGGCGGCAGCCAGCGCCTGCCGGTTGATCGCGTAGTTGACGGCCTGGCGGACCCTCACGTCGCTGAACAAGGTCCGGTGTGTGTTCAGATAGAAGAAGTCGAGCGCGAGCGCCGGAGTTACGAAATACTGCTGACGGCCGTGGGAGGCCGCCGCGCTGCCAGGCCCGAAACGAGCCGCGAGGCTCGACGCTAGCGCGGCGATCCCGGGGGTTACGTCGTACTCGTAACCGCCGATCGTCACGTAGTCGGCGGTCCCAGCTTTGATTTCGCTGATGGCGCGTGGCGCCCCGACCCCGACTGTGAGCTCGATCCGGGCAAAGTGGCGAGGACGCTTGCCGTGGTAGTTGGGATTGCGCAGCAGGACCACCCCTTGACCCGGTGTGTGTGACGCGACGTAGTACGGTCCGGCCGACGGGACCGTGGGCTCTCCGGCCGGGTCGATCGGGGTATCAGTCGGAACCGCGCAGAATCCTGGCAGGGCGATCCGGGAGAGAAGGGACGGCTCCGGCGTACGCAGGCGGATGATCAGCTTGTTCCCGTTTGCGATCACCCCGGAGATGCCGCTGGCCTTGCCGGCCATGTAGGCGTCGGCGCCGACGACATCGCCGAGGAACTGGGCGAATGGGCTCTGCATTTTGGGATTCAGCGTGCGCTCGATCGTGTACTTGAACGTCTGCGCGGTCACCGGCTGATCGCTGGGTGGAGAGAAGCGAAACCCGGGCCGGATCGTGAACGTATAGGTCCTACCGTCCGGGGAGCGGGTGGGGAGGGCCTGTGCGGCCTCGGGCACGAGTTGCGCACCGGCTGCTCCGGCCCGATCCGGGTAGTTGAGGAGCTTGGCGCACGTCGCGTACTCGAGCTGCCACGACAGGCCCGTGGCGGCGATCGCGGGGTCCATGGAGTCGACGTCCAGCCCGGAGACAATCCGGAGGGTCCCGCCGTTCGAACCGCCGCTGCTCGGCGAGGTCGCCTGCGCATCGACCGCGACCCAGACCCGTCCGTCGGCCACCGTGAGCGCGGCGGGACTGCCTCCGACATGGATGGTCGTCTGAACGCGGCCGGTCGTGGCATCGAGCCTTGTCACCGTGCCGTCGCCGGCATTCGCCACCCACACCGACCCGTCCCCGACGGCAATGCCGGCCGGCGAGTCGCCCACCGAAAACGTGCCAGTAACCGACTGGCTGCTCTGATCGATCCGCACTACCGCGTTATCCAGCGAATCGACCACCCACACCGCGCCGGCGCCCGCGGCGATCGCCGTCGGTGTGTTGCCCACAGGAATCGATTTCAGCAACCCCGTGGGATCGCGGCGCACGACCACGTCGGCCTCGGAGTCGGTCAGCCACACCGCTCCATCGGGGGTGATCGCGTCCCCGCCCGGACTGGCGTTGGGATCGAACCCCCCGATTACCGCGCCCGTCGTGGCGTCCAGGTGCGTCAGCAGGCCGCTGTAGGGGGCTACCCAAATGGAATTGCCGCGCGCGGCGATCGCCCCGGAACTGTCCGGGATCACGTTGCCGATCCGAACTACCGGGCCGAGCGAATAGAACTCGGGATCGATGCGGGAGACCGAGACGCTGCTCGCGGCGTTGGACTCCGGATTCACAGTCGCTTGAACCACCCACGGGCCATCGGCCGTCCCAACAATTCCTGTGGGCGGACCGGGGAGCGTGATTACGCGCTGCACGCGCATCGTGCGGGGGTCGACGCGTGAGATCGTCTGATCGTCGAGGTTCGCCGTCCACACCGACCCGGAAGCGAACGCGACGGCGCCGGGGCGATCTCCGACCGCCACCGCTCCGACCACGCGATCGGTGCCCGGGTCGATCGCGGCCAGCGAATTCGGTGCCACCGTCACCGCGCTGGCGCCGGAATCGGCCACGGTCAGCGCGATCGCGACGATAACCGCGAGCAACACCGCCCCACCCACCGCCATCAGCGCCCCGCCTCGCCGCCGGCTTCGCACGGCTGCCGGGGCCTCCGGGACCGTGCGCCGGGCGGGCGGCGCCTGAAGTGCGGGGTCCTGGACCAGGATCGCCCGCTCGAGCCCCTGAAGCTCGGGGCCGGGATCGAGGCCGAGCTCATCCACGAGCCTCGCCTTGGCCTCCCGGAACGCCGCCAACGCATCGGCCTGGCGCCCCGATCGATACAGGGCGAGCATCAGCTGAGCCACCAAGCGCTCGCGCAGCGGGTTCTCACGGACCAGCAACTCAAGCTCCCCAACGAGCTGCGTGTGCTCGCCCAGCGCCAGCTCGGCGTCGATCCGCTCTTCAAGGGCGGCTAGCCGTGCCTCCTCCAGCCGAGCGATCTCCGACTGCGCGAAGGACGCGTACACGAAGTCCTCCAAGGCCGGTCCCCGCCACAGGGCTAATGCCTCCCGAAATCTTTCCGCGGCCGTGTGCGGGTCGCCCTCGGCCAGCGCGCGGTGCCCCTCGGTCGCGAGGGACTCAAAGCGATCGACATCCGTCTGCGCGGGGTCGACCTGAAGCACGTACCCCTGCCCCCGGCTGACCAGGAGACCCTCTCCGAGCACCTTGCGCAGGTTGGACACGTAGCCCTGGATGATCTTGCGCGCGGTCGGCGGCGCCCGCTCGCCCCACAGCTCATCGATCAGCCGATCGGTGGAAACCGTCTCGCGGCGGTGCACGAGCAGGGCCGCCAACAGAGTCCGCTGATTCGGGGGTCCCAGGACGAGGGGTCGGCCGTCCTCAACGACCTCCAGCGATCCCAGGAGTCGAAACTCGATCATCCTTACGGCCCCGCCCGAAAGCTACCACCGCCCTCGGGTGCCGAGACGCCGCAATTGCAGGCACGTTCACCAGCAGTTGGCGACCTGTCTCGCCTGGGCGTCGGCCGGGGCGCGCTCGGGGTCGGCTCGCTCGGCTGGGTGCTCGGTCGCCGCCCAGCTCCCCAGAAGGTCGAGAGCCTCGGCGGATCGGCTCCCTGGCTCCGCGGTGAAGACCGCTAGCCGGAGCTCGCCGTCGGCGGGGATCTCCATGACCTCTTATCCACACCAATAGACAAGCTCACGAGCGACGGAACCTCGCCGACTGCGGCGAAAGCCTCCTCGCTTTGACTCAGCGGCCCGGGAAGCGGGCAGCCCACGGCTCGAGCTCGATACCGATGCCGAGGATCACCCCAGCCAGCAGCCGGTACCAGCCGGCGGCGATCAACAGCTCGAGCAGCTGATCGTTGCGATAGCGCTCGGCCAGGGATGACCACAACGACGGTGTGATCGTGCACGTGTCGTGTAGCTCGTCGACGAGGCGGATCAGGAGCCGGTCGGCATCCGACCATGCCGGATCATCGGCGTCGCTCGTGACGGTGGCGGCGATCTGGGCGTCGGTGAGTCCGAGCGGCTTGCCGTAGGCGATGACGTGCACGCCCCACTCGTACTCTGCGCCGGTTCGGGCGCACATACGGTGAATGACGATCTCCCGCTCGCGCGGGGCTATCCGTCCATGACCGAGGATCCCTCCGCCGAGCGGCCGCATCCGCCCCGCGAGCTCATCGTGCACGGCAAGGGTGCGGAACAGTCGCAGGGGCTCCATCGGGCTGCCGGGAGGCATCCACTTGCTGAGCAGCGTCTCGATCCCGGGTTCATAAGGCGCCTCCAACGGGTCGATCCGTGGCGTTGGCGCGGCTCCAGTCATCGACTATCCTCCTGCTTCGGAAATAAAAGCGAGGTGAGGATCATAGCTTCGGATTCCAAAGCACGCAAGCCCGCGCCGCTTCCCGGGCGGCCGGTGCGAGGTTCGCGAACTGGGCGGCCGACGATGGCGCTGCTCGACCTGCTGGGCAGACGCTGGGCGCTGCGTGTCCTGTGGGAGCTGCGGGCGGGCAACAGCCTCACCTTCCGAGAGCTCCAAGCCAGCTGCGGCGGGATCTCCTCAAGCGTCCTCAACGACCGGCTGCACGAGCTACGCGTCGCCCGGATCCTCACCACCGAGGCGACCGGCGGCTACAAGCTCACGCGCTTGGGGCAAGACCTCCTGGAAGTCCTAGAACCCGTCGACAAGTGGGCGAAGAACTGGGAGCGTCAGACGTAGCTTCTCCGCCAACTGGCAGCGCCATTTGCTCAGCTTTTTTCAAGCGTCCGTGCGATGATCACCCTGGTGGCGTCGCTGGAGACCATCGAGCCGTATCCGAATCTCTCGCCGAAGGCGTATGAGCATCCCGCGGACCGGGCCGCCACCGCGGCGCTCAAGGCGGTCCCGATGCTCGACACGGTTGTCCGCAAGCTGATCGAGTGGGGCTACGAGCGCGCGGTCAGGCAGATGTATCTGAGCAATGGCGTGCGCGTCGGCGAGCGCCAGCTGCCTGAGCTATGGGGACACCAGGTGGCGGCCTGCCAGATCCTCGACCTGCCCCGCAGCTACGACCTCTACGTCAGCGACCTCGTGCTCGCTAACGCGATGGCGATCGGGTCACAGAACCCGATGGTGGTAATGAGCTCTTCGCTGCTCGGGCGCCTCGGCCCCGGCGAGCAGCGCGCGGTCCTCGCCCACGAGCTCGGCCACATCCTCTCCGACCACATGGTCTACCGGACGGCGCTCTTGATCCTCCTGCGCTTCGGGGCGAGCGTCCCGTTCCCGCTGGGAATCCCAGCCATGGCGACAAAGACGGTGCTTCTGGAGTGGTTCCGCGCGGCAGAGCTGAGCTGCGACCGGGCCGAGGTACTCGTGGTGCGCGATCCGACGATCGTCTGTCGCGCGCTGATGGTCGCCGCCGGCGGGATGCACGCCGACCAACTCAACCTCGACGCCTTCCTGGCCCAGGCACGTGAGTACGAGGACTGGGACGACCCGAGCGACCGCGTGCGCCGCTTCTTCTACGAGATCAACAGCACCCACCCGTATGCGGTGAGGCGGGTAGCGGAGATCATGAGGTGGGTCCAGAGCGGGGACTACGACCGGATCCAGCGTGGCGAGTACATCCGCCGTGGCGAGGAGCCGCCAGTCCAGCATGAAGCGGGCGCCGCGTTTGAGTTCTACGCCGAGCGCTTCCGCGCCATCTTCCGAGACATCGGCGACAACGTCACCAAGCTGGGCAACCAGCTCGGCGGGCTGGCCGAGCAGGCAGCCGACTGGTTCCGCAGCCGTGGAGGCGGCGAGGGCCCCGGGGGCTCCAGCGAGGACGACGACGAGTTCGACGACGACGCCTAGGCTGAAGCACGATGCTCGCCGATCGTTTCCGAGGCGCGGTCGAAGCCGGTGAGATCGGCGGCGCTTCGGAGCTATTCAGCCCCGACGTCGTCTTCCGGAGCCCCGTCGTGTACCGGCCCTACGCGGGCCGCGAGACGGTGCTAAAGGTGCTCCAGGCCGCGGAGCGCGTGCTCGGAGGTGGAGGCCAGTTCCGCTACGTTCACCAACTCGAGGACGCCGACGCGCGGGTGGCGATTCTGGAATTCACCACCGAGGTGGACGGACGCGAGGTCGAAGGCATCGACAAGCTCACGTTCGACGAGGATGGCCAGATCGCAGAGCTGAAGGTGATGCTCCGCCCCGCGTCCGCGCTTCAGGCCGTCGGCGCCCGCATGGCCGAAGAATTTGCCCGCCTCGGCGTCGGCGCGCCACGGTGAGCGGCGCCTGAGGTAAGTTCAGAGCGCTCTGTTGACCGGAATCCTGATTCTGTGGCCGTACCCGCGAAGCTGAGAGCGCGCGGAATCGCGGCTTCGCTCGCCGAGCGCGCTCCGACGCCGGCCGTCGAGCCGCTCGCTGCTCCTCCCCCCGGTAGCGGGCTGAAGCCGGTGATGGGGGATGCCGGGCTCCCGCTGGTCGGCCACACGCTCGAGTTTCTCCACGACGGTCTGACCTACTCGCGCCGTTACCACGAGCGCTTCGGAACGGTGTTCTGGACCGGTGGGTTCGGCATCCGAAGCGTGACGGTGCTGGGCCCGGACGGGCTCGAAACCGTACTCACCAACCGCGACCGCGCGTTCTCGAACAAGGAAGGCTGGGACTACTTCATCGGGCCGTTCTTCGACCGCGGCGTGATGCTGATGGACTTCGATGAGCACCGCCATCATCGCCGGATCATGCAGCAGGCGTTCAAGCACGATCGCCTGGTCGCCTACCTGGAGAAGATGAATCCGGCGATCGAGCGAGGGATCGCGCGCTGGCGGCCCGGGAGCGAATTCGAGCTCTACTGGGCGACCAAGCAACTCACGCTCGATATCGCGACCGAGGTGTTCGTGGGAGGGGAGCTGGGCTCCGAGGCCGACCGTCTCAACCGAGCCTTCATCGATTGCGTGGTCGGCGGTCAGGCGGTGATCCGGTCCGACATTCCGGTCGGCAAGTGGCACCGCGGGCTGGCGAGCCGCAGACTGCTCGAGAGCTACTTCCGCGCCCAGATTCCCGCCAAGCGCGCGGGCGAGAGCAGTGACCTGTTCAGCGTCTTGTGCCACGCGGAGACCGAGGACGGCGAGCGGTTCTCAGACGACGACGTGGTCAACCACATGATCTTCACGATGATGGCCGCGCACGACACGAGCACGATCACCCTCGCGATGATGGGCTTCTACCTGGCCAAGCATCCCGAATGGCAGGAGCGGCTCCGGGACGAGTCGAGAGCGCTCGGCAAGGCGGCGATCGGATACGAGGACCTCGAAGCGCTTCCTTCCATGGATCTCGTGTTCAAGGAGACGCTGAGGATGAACGCCCCGGTCGGATCCATCGCCCGCCAGGCGGTCAAGGACACCGAGATCGACGGCTGCTACATCCCCAAGGGCACGCGTCTGTGGCTGTCGATCTACGGCACCCAGCGTATGGAGCCCTGGTGGAAGGACCCGGACCGGTTTGACCCGGAGCGCTTCGGCGACGCGCGCCGGGAGGACGCGTCCCACAAGTACGCGTGGAGCCCGTTTGGGGGCGGCGTGCACAAGTGCATCGGGATGCATTTCGGCGCCATGGAGGTCAAGGCGATCATGCACCAGCTGCTGCTGCGCAACGCCTGGAGCGTGCCTCCGGACTACGAGCCGGTGCGCGATTACGGCACCGGCCCTTTTCCAGGCGACGGCCTACCGATCGAGCTGAGCGCGCTCTAAGTCAGGTGCGGCCTCGGTCTGCGCCGATCGCAGAGCCGCCACGAGCGTGTCGAGGATGATCTTCCCGATTTGATCGCGCGGGACCTGAGCGTCGCGCGATTCATCGATCATCGTTTCGGCAAACGCGATCGTGGCCAGGATGGCCGCCCGGGCGGCGGGGGGCGGGTTGGGGGTGCCGAGGTTGTTGAGTGAGATATTCGAGACGACCGTGTCGAGGTACTGGTTGACGATTTCGTCGATCTCCGGCTCGTCGGCGGAGCGGGCCTTGCGGTGGATACGCCAGGCGTCGCTGAAGCCGAAGGCGTGATCGGCCAGGCGGTCCATGTTGGCCTGGAGGCGCTGCTTAAGCGAAAGCTCCGGATCGGTCACCCAATCGGTGGTGAGCTCGCGGCCGGATTCCCGGACGACCGCGAGAACGATGTCGGGGCGCCCGCGGGGGAAGTAGCGGTACAGGTTGTTGCGGGTTACGTCGGCCTGGTCGGCGATCTCCTCGAGCGAAAAGGCGCCAAAGCCTTGCTCGGCGACCACCGGCATCGCGAGGGCGATCAGCTGCTGATAGCGGGCTTCCTTGCTGAGGCGGCGGGGCCCGCGGGCGACGGCCATGCCCGGACTCTACCAGGGAATTACGGTCCATCATGATTACGTAAGATCATGTTGACAAATAGTAATTAGTGGTTTAGGGTGCCCGCGAACTTCGACCTCCGAAAGGACTTGCATGCCCCGCTCCATCCGCTACCTGCTCGGTCTGCTCGCCGCCCTGGCGCTGCCGATCAGCTCCGCTATGGCGGCTCCGGCGCCGCTGTCGCAGGCGCAGGCGCAGCAAGTCGGGACCGACGCCTACGTGTACGGGATCGACTTGCTGAAATTCGTGCATCAGACCGAGCTCGACACCAGCGTCACCGTGCCCAACCAGTGGGGCAACGCTCCAATCAACGAGGTGGGCAATCAGCGCGTACTGACCACACCGGCCAACCAGGACAAGGAGATCGTCGGGCCGAGCAACTCGACGCTCTACTCCAACGTCCATCTCGACCTCACCCGCGGCCCGATCGTGCTCCACGTGCCGGCGGTTCCCAATCACCGCTACTACGCCTGGGAGTTCCTGGACCCCTACCTGAACGTCTTCCACTACGTGGGAACGCGCACGACCGGCAACGGGCCGGGCAACTACGTCGTCGTCGGGCCACACTACAAGGGCCACATCCCGGCGGGACTGCACGTCGTCCGCGCCGCCTATGACCACGTGTGGCTGTTCGGACGCACGCTGGTTTACGGCAAGAGCGACCTGGCGGCGGCCCACCGCGTCCAGGACGGCTACAAGGCGATCCCGCTCGCGGCGTTTGAGCGCGTGCGCCTCGCCTACCAGCCGCCGAAGCCACACAAGATCGTTACCACCCCCACCGACCCCGGAATCCCCACCGGCCTGGCCTTCTTCGACAAGCTCGGCGATGCTCTGGCCGAGTACCCGCCGCCGGCGCGTGACCACGCGATCCTCGCCGAGATGGCGAGCGCCGGTATCGGACCCGGTCTACACCCGTCAAGCGAAGGCCTATCTCCTGAGACGCTCGCCGGACTGACGATGGCCGCCGACAATGGGCCGGCTCACGTGTTCGCGCTGCGCGTCCAGTACGCCACGGCTGGCGCCGCGGCGCACAACGGCTGGTTCCAAACCCTGCCCGACACCGGGAACTGGGGCACCGATTACGCCTACCGCGCCGTCGTCGCCGTCTACGGCATCTGCGCCAACCGGCCGGTCGAGGCCACCTACGGCGTCGGCGTCAAGGACAACACCGGCAACGTCCTCAACGGATCTGACAGCTACAGGATCCACTTTGCGCCCGGGCAGATCCCACCGGCCAAGTACTTCTGGTCGCTGACGGACTACAACATCGAGACCTGGCTCGCGCCCAACCCGTACAACAAGTACTCGGTCGGGAGCAACAAGGGGATCAAATACAACAAGGACGGCTCGCTGGACATCTACGTCCAGCCCACTCCGCCTGCGGGACACGAGTCCAACTGGATCCCTGATCCCGCGAACACGCAGTTCATCCTCATCCTCCGGATGTACGGCCCCGGCGCCAGCGTGATCAAGGGCACCTACACCTACCCGCAGATCACGCGCGTGAGCTAGCCCATGCCTGCCCCGGAGCCCGTGCCGCCATCCAGCGGCGCGGGCCGGGCGGCAGCGTAGCCTCCGACATCATCGGAGACCTCATCGGAGAGGAAGGTTGATCGATGTGCGACTTGCACAATCACGGGCTGCTTCCGCCGTTGCCCGAGGACGAATACGTCCTCGACACCCCTCGCGTGCGCGGGTTCATCGCCGAGGTCCGGGAGCGGATCGAGGGCGCCAGCTCGCCGGCGCAGGCGTGCGAGGAGATCAGCCCAGCGTTCGCCGACCTGCTGGGTGATCGATCCTGGCTGCCGACCCGGTTTCAGGCTCCGGCGCCCGAGAGCGGGATGGGGGGCGGCATCGGCCAGTGGCTGATCTTCCGCGCTGCCGATCGGTTGCTGACGCTGTTCAGCCTGGTCGTGCCGCCGGGCGCGATGACGCCGGTCCACGATCACCTCGCCTGGGGGCTGGTGGGGATCCACCGGGGAAATCAGGACGAGGAGTTCTACCGGCCCGACGACGGACGGCTTAAGCTCGTGCGCCAGCGGCCGCTCGAACCGGGCGACTTCTACACGCTCATACCGCCGCGCGACGACATCCACCGGGTTCGCACCACCTCTGCCGAGACGTCGGTGTCGATCCATCTCTTGGCCAACGACACGGGCTGCGTCTGGCGGCACACCTATGACGAGCAGACCGGGGAGGCCAGCCCGTTTCGCTCAGGCTACGTCAATGCCGAGTGCGGCAACGGCAACGAGACCTTCGCCGTGGGGCGCTAACGCTCCTCGTTTGTCCGCAGAACCGCCGGGGTAGCGGGTGACTGGTTGTCTGGCCGTGGGAGGAGGTCCCGAGATGCGGTGGTTGGCTCTGGTTTGTGCGGCGGCGCTCCTGCTCACGACGGCGTCGGCGGCGGCGGCGGCAGGCCCCGGGGGCAGCTACGTTCTCACGGCGACGACGCACCGGGGCCCGACGTACGCGCCGACCTTCACGGGTAATGGCTTCATCGGCGTGCGGGTGCCCGCCTCCGGGCAGGGCTATGCCGGCGGAACGATCCCGTCGCAGTCTGAGCTGGCAGGGTTCTACGCCAAGCCAACGCACCCGCAGAAGGTGTCCGACGCGGTGCAGCAGCGGGCCAACATTCCCACCTGGTCGACCCTCCTGTTCGGCGACGGGAGCCAGGTGTTTTCGACGACGACCGGGACGACGACCGGATGGCGGCAGTCGCTCGATCTGCAGACCGGGGTCGTCACCACATCGGGCACGTGGAAGGCGCCGGACGGGCACACCGCGGCCTTCTCCTACCAGGTCTTCACCGACCGAGCGGACGAGCACGTCGGCGTGGTTGAGCTGGAGCTGACGCCCCGGTGGAGCGGCAACGCGACGGTCACGGACGAGATTGACGGGACCCCGGCTGCGCTCACCGACCAGGTGACCAAGGGCTTTAACGCGACCCAGGACCAGGACTACGTCGAGGTCGTGACCCAGACCACGGGAATCGACGCGGCCATATCAAGCCGCCTGGCCCTGAGCCCGAACGTCGTTGCCTCGCCCACCGAGGTCGACGACACGGCCAGCCAGAGCATCGGCCAGCAGCTCACGTTTCCGGTGGTCGCGGGTGAGACATATGACGTGACGAAGTTCGTCGGTGTCGATGACTCGCAGGACACCGCCGACCCGGTCAGCTCGGCCCAGGCCGAGGCGGCCGCCGCCGCGAGTGCCGGCGCTGGCGCGGTGACCGCCGCCAACGATGCCGCCTGGGCAGCGCTGTGGAATGGCCGGATCGACGTCCTCGGGAACCCCGCGCTGGCCACCGACGTCAACGCGAGCGAGTTCTACCTCTGGTCCAGCACCCGTGACGGGGTGGACTGGAGCGTCTCACCCGCCGGTCTCTCTTCCAACGGCTACAACGGCCACATCTTCTGGGACGCGGAGACCTGGATGTACCCAGCGCTCCTGGCCCAGCATCCGGATCTGGCCGCCGGGATGAACGCCTACCGCTACAACCGCCTGGCCGCAGCGCAGCAGCACGCCGCCGCCACCGGTTACCAGGGCGCTCGCTTCCCGTGGGAGAGCGCGTTGGACGGGACCGAGCAGATCCCGCCCCCGCCCTCGGTCAACAGCGAGGGGCTCTACGAGCAGCACATCACCGCCGATATCGCGCTCGCGCAGTGGCAGTACTACCTGGTCACCGGCGATCGCACCTGGCTCGCGGACCAGGGGTGGCCGGTCATCTCGGGCGCGGCCGCCTTCTGGGCCTCCAAGGCGACACGCGCGCCCAACGGGACCTATCACCTCGACCACGTGACAGGACCGGACGAGGAGAACCCCGACGTCAACGACGAGATCTACACCCTTGTGGCGGCGAAGACGACGCTCCAGGACGCGATCCAGGCGGCGCAGGTACTCGGCCAGGCGGCGCCACCGAGTTGGTCGGCGGTGGCCCAGGGGCTCGCGATCAAGACGAGCCGCGTGGACAAGACGCTCATCTACAAGGAGTTCGACGGCTACCGCGCGCAGCTGGTGAAGCAAGCCGACGTGACGCTGGTCCAGTACCCGTGGCTCTACCCGATGCCGGCATCGGTGGCCCGCAACGACCTCAGCTTCTATGTGCCGCGCACCGACCCAGGTGGCCCGTCGATGAGCGACGCCGTCAACTCAATCGACACCTCGGCGCTGGGCACGCCGGGATGCTCGAGCTTCGTCTACACCGAGCGCAGCTACCAGCCGTTCATTCGCGACGTGTTCGATCAGTTCTCGGAGACGAAGTACGGCGGAGCGTTCACCTTCATGACCGGGATCGGCGGCTTCCTGCAGGAGTTCCTCTACGGGTACTCGGGGCTGCGCTGGCAGGCCAACGATGTCGGCCTGGCGCCCAGCTTGACCAAGCAGTTGACGGGCGTCGTGCTGCATAACCTGTCCTGGCGGGGCCGCGTCTTCACGGTCTCGGTGGGCCAGCGCACCACAACCGTGACGCTCCAGTCCGGAGCGCCCATGCCCGTCTCGACGCCCCGCGGAATGGAGGTCCTGACGGCGGGCCAGCCACTCCAGATCCCCACGGCGCGCCCGGATCTGAGGGCCACGGCGGATGTGGTCCGCTGCCAGCCCGCTCGGGCCAGCAACGCCGAGCCCGGGGCGCCCGCGCTCGCCGCGGTCGACGGCAGCTCCGCGACCGATTGGCAGGCCGCGCGTCTCCCGGCCACGTTCACGGTCCCGCTCGGCCGCGCCTCGCGCCGCATCGGCCGCGTCACCGTGGTCTGGGGTCGGCTATGGCCGGGGGTCAAGAAGCCCAACGTCCCGCCGGCCCCGGGCCCGGTCAAGACCTTGCGGGCGTCGAGCTACAGCGTGCAGGTGTCGCTCAACGGAAGAACTTGGCGCACCGTTGCCAGCGTCACCGGCGTGAGGACGCGGATCACCGACGTCCTGCACTTCAGTCCGGTCCGGGCGCGCTACATCCGCCTGCGCTTGACCAAGGGCGGCCTGAAGCCGATCAAGAAGACCAAGACGAACAAGAATCCGCCCCCCACGACGCCGATGCTGATGGAGCTGACCGTCACCCGCTGAGCGGACCTCGATCTCAAGGCGGTGTCGTGGCTCAGCGGTCGTCGGCGGCTCGTGCGAGCTCCTCGCCCGCCCGGAACTCCTTCATCCGCGTTTCGTAGCGGTCTATCGCGACGTCGTAGGCGAGGTTGCCGAGTAAGAGGCGGAACGGCGGATCGTCTTGCTCGAGCGTCTCAAGCAGCGCCCGGGCAGCGAGGTCGGGGTTGCCCGGCTGCGACCCGTTGTTCTCCTCCTGCTGGGCAGCGCGGCGCTCGGCGATCGCATCGATCTGCTGGTAGGCGTCGATCGGCTCGGCGCGGTCCATGGAAGAGCCTGCCCAGTCCGTGCGAAAGCCGCTGGGCTCGACGATCAGGACCTTGATCCCGAGCGGCTCCACCTCCTGCCGCAGCGTCTCGGAGAAGCCCTCCAGAGCCCATTTGCTCGCGTGGTAGATGCCGGTGAGCGGGAACGCGGCCAGCCCGCCGATTGAGGAGACCTGGACAATCCACCCGCGGCCCTGCTCCCGCAGGATGGGCAGCGCGGCTTGCGTGACCCACAGCGCGCCAAACAGATTGACCTCGATCTGCCTGCGCGCTTGCGCCTCCGAAAGCTCCTCAATCGCCCCCGAGACGCCGTAGCCGGCGTTGTTGACGACCACGTCGAGACCGCCGAAGTGGTCGTGGCCATCCCGCACCGCCGCAAAGGCGGCGTCGCGATCGGTGACGTCGAGCTCGATTGGGAAGATCGCGTCGCCGTGCTCGGAGACGAGATCCTCGAGCGAGGAGGTGTCGCGCGCCGTGGCAATGACGGAGTCGCCCGCCGCGAGGGCAGCCTGCGTGAACGAACGACCGAAACCCCGCGACGCGCCGGTGATGAACCAGATTCGATTGGACATGTGGGTCCGCTACCCGGAACGAGGCGAGCGTAACTCGGGCGCCGTGGCTCTAATCGCTTGCACTCTGGGCGGCGCCGTATTCCTCGTCGGTGACGTGGCGGCCCCAGGTGACCGGGCTGCCGGAGTCGTCGTTCTGCTGCATTGCGACGTGGGCCATGAAGCGGTTGGGCGTGGCGCCGTGCCAATGGTTCTCCCCCGGCTCGAAGAAGACGCGGTCGCCGGGGCGGATCACCTCGACCGGGCCATCCTCACGTTGGCACAGCCCAACGCCCTCGGTGACGTAGATCGTCTGTCCGTGCGGGTGGGTGTGCCACGCCGTGCGGGCGCCGGGCGTGAAGTGCACGAGCGCGGCGGCAAACGTCGACGTTCCCGCGGGGACCGCTAGCTGATCGATGTAGACGTCACCGGTGAACCAGTCGCTCGGGCCCTTCGCCGTATCGATGTTGCTCCGGGTGATCTCCATGGTCGCCCGGAAGCCTACGCCTCCGAGGTCCCGCCCGGATCCGTCGGCGTGAAGAAGTCGATGAGCAGTCGGCGATCTGCCTCACTCGGTCGCCGAGGAAGCGATCGTCCTGGCCCCAGATCGCGAGCGTGGGGGCGTTGACGGTGCTCACCGCCACCTTCGAGCCCTTGGGCGGGCGGACCAAGCAGCGGTAATAGTTGATCATCGCCGTGGGCGTGAGGCCCGCGCCGCCGCTGGCTGCGGAGCGATCTGCACTCGCGCGGCTTCCCCCGGTCTGACCGAGTGCCGCCGAGTTGTTCTGGGTAGTGATGAAAGGGACAGCGACAGGTAAGGAGCCCCCATGGCAAAGAAACAGGAAAAGGATCTGCTGAAAACGCTTCGGGCGGGCGGCGTACGCAAGAAGGTGGCCCGCGCCGTGACCGAGGCGACCGAGGGCGCAAAGCGCGGCAAGCAGCCGGCGCTCGTGACCAAGGCGCTCGACGACCTCAAGACCGCCACGGGCGAGCTTGAGAAGCGGGTCCGCGGCTCAGAGCGGAGCGAGGCGGCCAAGAAGGCCGCGCGCACGCGCAAGCGCAAGGCGGCGGAGCGGAGCGCGGCGGCCCGGAAGGGTGCGCGCACACGCGCAAAGACCCGCAGCTGAACCCCTAGCCACACTCAGGGGCCGAGAAGGTCCCACCGACTCCGCGCCATTTCAGATCCCAGGCTGGGCGTCGACCTCGCCCTCGGCGACTGCGTCGACGAGACGCTGATGGTCGAGTTCGTTCTGGTCGGCGTAGGCGGCTGAGAAGCGGGCGATCGCGCGGTCGAATTTGGCCCCGGTGCCGAGATAGGCCGCGATGGCCAGGCGGTCGCCGGAACGAGCGTGGGCGCGCGCCAGGGACCAGCCACAGGCGCGTGTGTAGGCATGAAGACCCCAGTAGCTCATCGTCGAGAGGTCGACCGAGGCCTTCCAGTCCCAGAGCTGCCGGACGTAGAAGTCGTGCTCGCCGCCGCCGAGCCCCGGGCTCCGCTGCCAGCTCAGGAACAGGTCGATTGCCGCCTGGGCCATGCGCTGGCCCCGGACGACGCGTTCCCCGTGGTTCTCGAACTCGCTCGCCCCGAGGTAGGGCTCAAGGACCGAGGCCTGCGCCTCCTTGGCCTGGAGGACGAGCGGGTCCGCCCCGCCGCGGCCGACGAGAAGGAAGATCCACGCCCGGGTGCCGACACTGCCCACGCCCACGACCTTGCGGGCCATGTCGACGAACCGGTAGGTCTGGAACAGATAGCGGCGATCCTCATCGAGGCCGGCGGCGTAGTTCTCCATCAGCTCCCTGGCGTAGTCGGCTTCGTCACGCGCATCGGCGGGGTCGAACAGCTCCCGGAGCGGGACGAGCAGGGGAGGGACGTGGCGAAAGCGGGGCACGCCGTCCACCTCCTCGGTGAGCTTCTTGACCGCCCGCAGACTCGTCTTTCGCCGTCCGTGGACGAACGGCCGGGCGAACACGATCCGGCCCTTCTTGCCCAGCCGGCCGCCGAAACGATGGACGAGCTCGCTGGCGTTGATGCGTTCGTACCAGACCTCCAGGTGGCTTTCCCGCGCGAAGCCGGCCATCGCCTCCCGGTACTCCTTGATGCAATCGGTGACCAGCCGCTGCCGACGCTTGGCCGGGAGTCCGATATCCCGCGCCGCGATCTCGACACTGGCCGCCATGCGCTTGATGTCCCACTCCCATGGGCCCGGCAGGGTCTCGTCGAAGTCGTTGGGGCCGAAGATCAGCCGGCGGTCCTGCGCCGCGAAGCCGCCGAAGTTCGAGATGTGGGCATCGCCGCAGGCCTGGATGACGATTCCGGAGTCCGGGGTGGCAGCAAGGTCGGCTGCCATCACCGCCGCCGCGCCGCGGTAGAACGTGAACGGCGAGACCATCATCCGGCCGTAACGGATCGGAACCAGCTCCCGCACGCGGGTCACGGCTTGGCGCTGCAGCACCTCGATCGGGTCGGGCCGGTCGCCCGCGGGCGCCCAATCGCCGTGCGCCGAACGCGGCACCGTCTCCCGCGCCGACCGCCCACGTTCCGCCGACTCGCTCGACTGCAATCTCGCGTGCTGGGCGCTGACCACGGCGTCAGCGTAAGCCGGGCGACCGGGCGAATATCACCCGAAACGGATGACAGCCGAGCCGACTTCACCAGTACGGTGGCTGGTGTTATGCGTAACGAACTGCGGGAAATTACGTGGGGCTGGTGGCTGGCCGTTCTGATCGGCGCCATCGCCATCGTGGCGGGGGTGATCGTGATCCTCAAACCGAGCGACAGCCTGAGCACGCTGGCCGTGATCCTCGGGATCTTCATCCTGATCGACGGAATCGTCGAGCTGATCGCCTCCCTGAGCGACGAGATGGAGAACCGGGGGCTGCTGGCCATCGTCGGCGTCCTCAGCGTGATCGCCGGAGTGCTGCTCATTCGCCACCCGCTCGGCGGAGTCAGGGCGGTGGCCCTGCTCTTGGGCATCTGGCTGATCGCCGCCGGCGTCGTCCGCTTCGTCGCCGTGTTCTATGAGCCGGGGAACCGGGTGTGGCGAATCCTCGCCGCGGCGATCTTCGTGGTCTTTGGGATCGTGATCGTGGCCCAGCCGCACATCGGCTACACGACGCTCGCGGTGATCGCGGGCATCTGCTTCATCTTCTACGGCCTCGCCATGGTCGCGGCCGGATGGGCGATGCACACGATTCGCCACGCCGCCGACCAGGCGCCGCCGCGGGTCACCCCGGCCCCGATGGCTTGAAGCACATCTACGCCGCTTTGGTGCGGAAGTAGTCGGCGTTGATGGCGATGAAGCGCTGCCACTCCTCCGGAACCTGGTCCTCGGCGAAGATCGCGTCCACGGGACAGGCCTCGACGCAGGCGTCGCAGTCGATGCACTCCTCGGGGTCGATGTAGAGCATCTCGACCGAGGCGTACTCCTGTTCGTCCGGAGTGGGGTGGATGCAGTCGACGGGACAGACCTCGACGCACGAGTCGTCCTTGGTCCCGATGCACGGCTCAGCAATGACGTAGGTCACTTCGCCTCCAGAACTGTCTTTTCACAGGCTGGCTGGGAAACTACCACCAGCCAAACATTTGCACACTCCGATTGTGTAAAACTCTCCGAGATCGCAATGCCGGTCCGGCCCGATGATCCGCTTGCGCAGCCCACGCGCGCGCGACTGTTCGCCTTACTCCGCGAGCTGCGGCGCCCGGTGTCGACCGAGGAGCTGGCCGAGCGCATGGGCCTCCACCGCAATGGCGTCCGTGTCCATCTCGATCGCCTGCGCGACCAGGGGATGGTGGCGCGGGAGCGCGAGCGCCGGCCCCGAGGCCGGCCGCGGGACATGTGGCTGGTCTCCCCAAGCGCGGCTCCGGCGGCGCGGGAGCCCACGGCGTACGCGCAACTCGGACGGTGGCTCGCCCGGGCGCTCGCGGCGGACCGGACGAGCCTGCGCCGGGTCGAGGCCACGGGGCGGCAGATCGGTCACGAGCTGGCCCCGGAGCCGCAGGACGCTCCCGAGGCCAGCTTCCACGCCGCGCTGGCGGCGCTCGGCTTCCAGCCCCGGCGGGAATCCCGCGCTCCGCAGCGGCTGACCTACCGCCTGTGCAACTGCCCCTATCGCGAAGCCGCGCGGGAGAACCCGGAGGCTGTGTGCGGGCTCCATCGTGGCATCACCCGCGGGCTCCTCGACACCCTCGGCGCGACGAGC
Source organism: Solirubrobacteraceae bacterium (assembly GCA_035505215.1). GTDB lineage: Bacteria > Actinomycetota > Thermoleophilia > Solirubrobacterales > Solirubrobacteraceae > Palsa-465. The sequence continues at coordinate 41,090 of DATJQY010000028.1, forward strand.
CGGCTGACGGCGTTCGTGCCCGACGAGCCCACCCGGGCGGGCTGCCTGATCGAGATCAGTGGCCCCATTGCCGCCGAGGGGCTCGAGCAGCTCGCGGCGAGCCGCTGAAACGCCACCCGGCGCTATGAACCGGGATCGAGCCGAGCCAGCCTGAGGCCGCCGCGCGTCAGCGCCGGCCCGGTGGCGCGGAAGGCGGGGACCATCTCGCTGGTCACCAGGCCCGTCTCCTGGGTCAGCCCGTCAACGACCTCGAACCACCTCGCGATCCGCTCTGGGGTGTCGACGATCACCGTGACGAGTGCGACGCGGCGACGCAGCTGCCAGAACGAGTCGCCGTGTGGTCGGTGCTCGCCGTGGTAGCCCCAGATCCCGCGCAGGCTGGTCGCCCCTGCGGCCCCTTCCTGGCGGAGCGCCCGGACGAGCTGGTGGTGTAGCGGCTGGCCATGGCTGCGGGCCTGCTCGCCGGCGTAGACCATCAGCTTCTGCCAGACGCCCAGCCCCGAGGGGTCTGATTCGGGCAGGGTCGGTGGCACCGACAGCAGCTGCCCGTCACGTTTGCAGACCCGCAGGCGCTCGACTGTAAGCAGCGGCCGGGACAGGAGCTCGCCGAGTTCGGGCAGCAGCGCGGCGATGCGCTGACCCTCACCGACCGCTACCACCATCAGCGGAACCGACGTGTTGGCAGCGAAGAACTTCGCGCGCTGGCGGATCCCGTGGGCGGTGCCGTCCACTCCCAGCAGCACGGTCGCGCCCGCGATCCCGCGCCGGTGAAGCAGGTCAACCACCTGCTCGTAGGCCAGACCGCCCGCCGCCCGTTCACGGCGGCCGACATACACGGTCAGTTTGGCGTCCTCGTGGAGGTCAACCGCGAAGCCGCCCGGCGCGATGCGCTCAGCGAACATCCTCGCGCGCTCGAGCGTCACCAGCCCGTCGAAGCGCAACTGGTTGACCTCGGCTAGGGCGGCCTCGATCTCAGGCCGGGCGTCGACGGCGACGGACACCAGCGGCAGATCCTCAGACAGGGTGAGCAGACGGTCGGTACGCAGGTGATGCTTGACGCCGAACCCCTGCACGCCTCGCATCACCAGGCTCGTCTGCAGCCGGTGGCGCGCGTAGATCTCGCTCAGGGCATCGGCCAGGAACCGCCCCCGCGCCCGGTCGCGCTCCCCGAAGTAGATCGTCAGCTTGAGGCAGTCATCGTTCATAGCGCGCCGCCGAGCTGCCGACCTGCCCAGGCCACGGCGATGCCGAGGGCGAGGCTGAGGGCGAAGTTGAGGGCTCCCAGGCCGAATTCGCCGTCCTCGCCGAGGCGATGGCTTTCGAAGGCCCAGGTGCTGAAGGTCGTAAACGCGCCGATCAACCCGGTGCCGAGGACGCGGTAGGTGTTCCCGCCGACGGCGGCACCGACGAGGACACCGAGCACGAACGCGCCGAGCAGGTTCACCGCCAGCGTGCCAAAGGGGAACTCTCGTCCCGCCCGGCCCGCGACCGCACCGTCGAGGGAGAAGCGGGCGACAGCGCCGAGGCCGCCCACCAGGCCAATCGCAAGCACGATCAGCGGCGTCATCCGGACAACCTGCCTCGGCGGACCAGGTTGGTGGCGACGGCGACGGCGAGGAAGCCAGCCGCGATGCTGGCCAGGGCGTAGGCCAGGGCGAGCCCGACGCGATCCGCGTCGAGCATGCGCAGGAGCTCGATCTGCATCGTCGAGAAGGTGGTCAGCGCGCCGCACAGCCCGGTCCCGAGCAGCGGTCGGCGGTAGGCCGAGACCGGCAGGCGCTCCTGGAGGCGGGTCGTGAAATACCCGAGCAGGAAAGCGCCCACGACGTTGACGCTGAAGGTCGCCCAGGGCCAGCTCCCGACGTGGAACGGCAGCGCCACGGCCAACTCGGCTCGGGCGATGGCGCCCAGGAAGCCCCCGGCGAAGATGGCCGCGAGCTCGCGACCGTCGAGCCGCAAGGACCTGGGCCGTCGCCGAGCGCCGGCCCCGTCGGCGTCAGGCACAAGCAGACTCGGCTCCACGGACACCTCCACACAGGTCGAATTAACGGCTGAATAGAGGCCATCAGCGGCAGCTGCCGCGGTTATGGAGCGAGCCTCATCGCTCTCTGGAAAAGATAGCGACCGGCGGGACATTTACCGGTTATTGACCGCCGTCGACCGTCGCTTGACCGGCCTGGAGCAAGGTGCCTCCCGATTCGACCGCACCCGCGGTCCAACACCAAAAGGAGGCAGTCGCATGACCACTCGTCACCGGATCACCACCGCCGCCGCTGTCGCCGTCGCCCTCGCCGCCGGAGCGGGGCCAGCCTGGGCCTTCCCCGCGGACCAGACCCCGAACGGATCCCAGGTTCCGGCCGGCAGTCCGTACGTCACCGGTGCGGCGAGCGCGCCGGCCGCGCCCACGATCGTGCGCGTGACGCCGACCGATGCCGGCTTTGACTGGGGCGACGCGGGGATTGGCGCTGGCGGCGCCCTTGCCCTGTCGCTGGTCGCTCTAGGGGGAGCAGTCCTGGTGTCAGGGCGACGCGGTCGTCATCCCCACAACACCATCCGGACGAGCTGACCGCTCCATCAGGGCCTCCGGGTTGCCGCCGCAAGCTGGGCCGGGTGCTGCTCCTCAGGCACGCGGGCCAGTTTGCGTCCGGCCTTCCAGGACCGCTCGAGTCGGCGCCGGAATGCCTTCGGCGATTCGGCATAGACACGCTCGCCGATGCCGAACGCCTCGGCTTGGAGCTCGGCACGCCGGTGGTCGATGAGCCTGAGCACGGCCTCGAGGTCGGCCGGCGCGGCGGCCACGTCGTTGGTGAGCTCGTCCCGGAGCACGGCCAGATCGTGGTCGTCGCCCAGGAGATCGGAGAGATGGTCGAGATCCTTGGCGTGGCCGCGGACGGTGGGGCCGCAGGTCGACGCCAGGAGCCGTTCGTGGTACCAGAGATCCTTGACCCGCTTGCGCCAGTCGTGGAGATCCTCGGTCCGGCCGTGTGCGCGGGCGCGGCGCAGGGCGCGCCGGCCGCGTCGATAGGTCCGATCAAGGCCGCTGTCGATGGCCTTCCAGCCGCCCCGGCGAAGCTGCCATTCGTCGACCCGGAGGCGCACCGCGCCGAGCTCCGGGATCGCCTGCCCGTCCGGCGAGGCCGTGGCGGCGGCGCGGCGGCGCTTGAGGAGCCGGGTGCGGATGGCTTTGAAGGTCTTGGCCGGGAGTTGCCCGGCGAACCGGTCGGCGAGAGCGTCCACCGAGGCGATCATCACGTCGGCGTCGCGCGTCGCCGACAGGGCGCGCGCCGCGTCCCGCAGCGCGGCGTTCTCCCGCCGGCGCTGGCTGCCCTTCATGGTTCCCCGGGCGAGCCGGAGGAGCGAGCGCTCCTTCTTGATCGCCTTGCGGGCCTGGTGGATCGCCTTCTCGGGATCCTCGTTGATCCGCTCGCTGAGCTCGGAGACGGCGCTATCGAGCTGGTCGCGAGAGCAGCGCAGGATCGCTTCCCGGACCGGCTCACCGGGTCTGAATTTGTAGGCCATGCTTGCTCCTTCCGTTGCGTCCACGAGAGCGTTACCCGCGCCCGGAGACCGGGACGCATGAAAGCGGATCAGGGCTCACCACGTCGCCGCCCGTGCGAGCGCGGGGGCTAGCTGAGGCCCGGGTGCGGCTCGCCGCCGATGGGCAGCGAGGGAGGCCGCTCCGCCTTCTCGGCCGGCTTCTCGCCGCGGCGCCGGGGGCGCCACACGCGGAAGTATTGGGCCGCGGCGTAGGACCCGAGCACGAGCGCGACGGCGGTGACCTGGGCGACGACCGTCTGCACGTTGCCGAAGAGCGAGAACCACTGTCCGGCCCAGCCCGGGAAGTGCACGCCGATCGGCGTCGTCCCGATCCACCCGGCCAGCTGCATCTCGTTGACCTCCTCCCCGACCATCACGAACAGGACGATGACCAGGAGCGCGCCGGTGATGATGAGCAGGCGCCGGTAGGGGAGCCGCTGGTGCAGGGCGAAGGTGAGCACACCGACCGCGCCGGTGAACAGGCAGCCCAGGACGACCCCTTCGAGGACGACGCTGGAGCCGAAGGTCAGGCGCAGGTTCTGGAGGAAGATGACGATCTCGAATCCCTCGCGGTAGATCGAGGTGAAGCCCAGCAGCCCCAGGCCGAGGAGCAGCCGGCGCTTGGCCACGTCACTCTGGCTGGCCAGCAAGCTGCGCCGGCGCTTGTGGTGGTGGGCGATCCACCCGGTCCAGTAGACGCGGTGGAAGAACCAGTTCATGACGATCAGCAGCACGATGATGGCCGGGAGCCCGGTGGCCGCCTGGAGCGTGAGCCCGTTCCCGCCGAGCTGCCCGATGAACCAGACGGCGATGAACCAGGTGGCCACGGTTGCCGCCAGCCCCACGGCGCCGCCGGCGGCGACGGGGCGGCGGTACACGCGGTTGCCGCCGAGGAAGCTCGCGGTCACCGCGGCGAGGACGAGGATCGTCTCGAGCCCCTCGCGGAAGACCAGGATGGCGCTGTTGATCACGGCCGACGTGCGGCTCATGTGATTACCGGCCACGCTCGGGTCCGGCGTCCCGCCCGAGGAGTGCCAGCCGAGCACAACGGCGGCCACCGCCACCGCCAGAACGACAGCGACCCAGATATAAAAACTGGCGCGCTGGGAAAGCTTTACTCTGGCCGGTGCGGAGGTCTGGGTGGGGGCAGACACTGGCGTCCTTGGGAAATCCGATCTTCCCAGTCGGAATGACGGAAAGACCGTACCACATTAGGGTTCCCTAATTAGGGCGCCCAAATCTAATTGATTCGGGATCTGGACGCCAAGTCCTAGGCGTTGGTCAGCGCGGAGACGACGACTGGTCCGGTCGCTCGATCGCCGGCGGGGTCACGTGCAGGAGTCCCTCGATCAGAAGCCGCAGGCCGAAGCGGAAGCGCTCGTCGCCGCTGCCCGACGTCAGAAGGTCGAACATCGAGAAGAAGTTGGGGTACTGGGCGGGATCGAGGCGGGCGAAGTCCTCCTGGATGGCGTCGCTGTCCGGCTCCCGACCCTCCTCGACGTAGATCGCCGTCTCGAAGGCCGTCGCGTTGATGTAGAGCGAGGCGATGTCGATGAACCAGGCGATGCTGCGTTCGTCGACCTGGCCGGCGCGCAGCAGGCCGATCAGGTGGTCGGCGACCCTGGCCGCGTTCGGACCCGAGGGAATGTTGGCCAGGGGGACGCGGGCGATCCCGGGGTGGCGCTCCATGACCTCGACCGCCCGCGTGAGCAGGGACTCGACCTGCTCGCGCCAGCGGGCCGGGTCAGGGGGATCGCTCACGTCGATCTCGCCCATCACCAGGTCGAACATCTGGTTGAGCAGGTCCTGGCGGTTCTTGACGTAGACGTAGAGGGAGGCCGGGCCGGTCTCAAGTTCGGCGGCCACTGCCCGCATGGTCACCCCGTCGATTCCGCGCGCCCGGAGTACGCGGAGGCCGGCGTCGAGGACGGCGTCACGGCTGAGGGGTGACTTTGCCGGTTGCGAGCGCGGGGTGGGGCGCACGGCGAAAGTCTACTTGACACGAACGCCGTTCCTGACGTACAGTGTTCGTAACGAACAGCGTTCGTACAGTGACCGGCGTTGTGCCACGGACGCCGAGCCCCGCCGCAAGTTGAAGGGAAGCCATGTCGATCTCCACCGCCGCCGTTACTGATCAAGACCAGCCCGCGCCTGCGCCTGAGCGCAATCCGCGGCGCTGGCAGATCCTCGCCATCGTCCTGGTGGCCGAGCTGATGGACCTGATCGACGGCACGATTGTCAATGTCGCCGCGCCCGCCATCCGTCGTGACCTGGGCGGCAGCCAATCGACGCTGCAGTGGTTCGGGGCCGCCTACACGCTCGCCTTCGCCGTGCTCCTGATCACCGGGGGGCGTCTCGGCGACCGGCTGGGGCGGCGGCGGGTGTTCGTGACCGGGATCATCGGCTTCACGCTGGCCTCCGCCGCGTGCGCCGTGGCACCCAGCGCGGACGCTCTGATCGTGCTGCGGGTGCTCCAGGGCGGATTCGGCGCCCTCCTGATCCCGCAGGGCTTCGGCGTGGTCAAGGAGGTGTTCGCCGAGGACGAGATCCAGAAGGCGTTCGCCGCCTTCGGGCCGGTGATCGGGATCGCGGCCGTTGCCTCGCCGATCATCGGCGGCGCCCTGACCAGCGGCAACCTCCTGGGGCTGGGCTGGCGGGCGGTGTTCCTGGTCAACGTCCCGTTCGGAATCGCGGGCCTGGTGGGGGCGCTCGCCCTGATGCCGAAGACCGGGGGTCGGCGGGACCTCCGGCTCGATCCGATCGGGGTCGGGCTGGTCACGCTGGCGAGCGTCGGGCTCGTGTACCCGCTCGTGGAGGGTCGCCAGCTCGGCTGGCCCGCGTGGATCTTCGGCGTGCTGGCCGCGGGGGTGATCGGCTTTCTCGCCTTCGCGGCCTACGAACGGCATCACGGGGAGCGGGCGCTCATCGCGCCGAGCCTGCTCCGCAACTCGACCTACACGAGCGGCCTGTTCGTGGTCGTCTGCTTCTTCGCCTCGATGATCGGGATCAATCTGCTGCTCTCGGTCTTCTGCCAGCTCGGCGAGGGCTTCTCCCCGCTCAAGACCGGGCTGACGCTGGCCCCGTTCGCGGTCGGGGTGGCGCTGACCGCCGGGCCCTCGTATCCGCTGGCGCAGCGGTTCGGGCGCGGGTCGATGCAGGTCGGTCTCGTCGTCATGGGTGCTGGGCTTGGCCTGCTGGCGCTGATGGTGGGGGGCGCCGGCCACGTGTCGAGTTGGACGCTCGTCCCCGGGGAGCTCTTGGCCGGGATGGGCATGGGGCTTGCGCTGCCGCCCCTCTTCGACTTTGTCCTGGCCGGTGTGAAGGAGCACGAGGTCGGCTCGGCGTCCGGGGTTCTCAATGCCTCGCAGCAGCTGGCGGCGGCGCTCGGCATCGCCGTATTCGCGACGATCTTCTTCGCCTACATCGACGCGGGCCACGCCCCGGCGAGCTCGGTGGCCAAGACCGTCCTGTTCGCGATCATCCCGCTGGCCCTCGCCTTCCTGGGTGTGTTCAGGCTGCCGCGGCGGGCGCGGGAGGCCGCGGCGATCGCCTAGCGGGCGGCGGAGCGCCGGCGGCGCGGCTTGGCGGGTGCCGGAGCGACGGGATCGCTAGCGCTCTCCGACGCCGTGGTGTGGAACAGCATCAGCGCCACGGCGGCGGTGCGGGCGTCATCGCTCCCCTCGCGCCCCAGCCGCTTCTGGCTCTCGGCCGCGATCCGCTCGATCCGGGCCACCAGCGCCTCGAGCTCGTCGGCCAGCTGCTTGAAGCCCTGGCTGTCGACGGTGACCGGGCTGCGGGACAGGTGGGCGTCCCGGGACTCGAAGCCGCCGGCCTCAGCGGCGGCACTGGCCTGAGTGCCGATCTCCCGCAGGGTGGAGCCGAGCACCGCCTGCTTGACCACGGCCGGGGCGGTTTCCCAGGCCGTGCTGCTGATTCGCGGACCCGCCACCGTCGTGTAGTAGTGCTCGACGGCGCCGCGCCGGGGCACGCGCTTGACGAGGCGGAGAAAGCCGAGGGCGTGCAGCTGGCGGACGTGGTAGCTGATGACGCCGAGCGAGGTGTCGAGATCGGGGGCCAGCTGGCTGGGGCTGGCCGTGCGGTTCTCAAGCGCGGTGAGGATGCGCCCGCGCAGCGGATGCGAGAGCGCCTTGGCGAGCTGGGAGTCGGTCAGATCCTGAGAGCGCGGCACGGCGGGTAACGTAACGCACGCCGGGAACGCACCTTCCCGGCAGGGTTCTCAGGTGTTCGCGCCTCGCCAGCGATACCCTGCCGCCAATGAGCGACGATTGGCGCCTTCGCATTGAGCTCGCCGACGAAAAGCAGGCGGCCGACCTGGCCGACCGCCTGTCCAAGTTCGACCTCCCACACGATCTTCAGGCCTCCTACAGCGACCGCGTGGTCGTCTCGCACGATGGCTCGGAGGTCTTTGCTTATGCGGACACGCGGGAGCAGGCCGAGGCGGCCGAGCGGGCGATCAGCTCGCTGACCTCCGAGCGGGGGTGGCAGGTCACCCCCGAGCTGCGCCGCTGGCACCCGACGGCCGAGGAATGGGAGGACCCCGACGCGCCGCTGCCCGACACCGAGTCCGCCCGCGCGGCCGAACGCGAGGAGTTGATGGAGTCAGAGCGGGAGGAATCGGCGGAGCAGGGGTTCCCCGATTTCGAGGTCCGGATCAAGTGCCCGTCGCGTCACGAGGCCGAGCAGCTGGCCCAGCGCCTCGCCGCGGAGGGAATCCCCACCGTGCACCGCTGGGAGTTCGTGGTCGCCGGCGCCTCCGACGAGGACTCGGCGCGCGCGCTCGCCGACCGCATCCGCGCCGAGGCGCCGCCGGGCAGCACGGTCACCGCGGAGGCCAGCGTGGCGGAAGCCGCTCACGGGTCACCGCTGGCCACCCCGTTCAGCCCCTTCGCGGTCTTCGGCGGGCTGGGCGGCTGACCCGCATCGAGCTCCTCGACGGCGAGGTCGTCGGCCTCCGGGCGGCCAACCCGAGTCCGTTCACGCATGAAGGCACCAACTCGTGGCTCGTGGGCCACGATCCCGCGTGGCTGATCGATCCCGGCCCGGCGCTGCCAGAACACATCGACGCGTTGAGGGCTGAGATCGCCGCCCGCGGCGGCCTCGGCGGGATCGCCCTCACCCACGATCACCCCGACCACGACGAAGCCGTGCCGCTGCTCCGCGAGCGCTACCCGTCGGTCCCCGTGGCGGCTCAGCGCGGGGAGGTCGACGAGCGGCACGAGGGTGGCTCGCGCTTCGGCCCGCTCGAGGCGATCGCCACCCCGGGCCACTCCGTGGATCACCTGGCCTACGCCGTGGGAGGGGTCGCCTTCACCGGCGACGCCGTGCTGGGCCAGGGGAGTTCGCTGATCATCCCCTATCCCGGGGCTCTCGCCGCGTATCTGGAGAGCCTTCAGCGGCTGCGCGAGCGGGAGTTCGAGGTCCTGGCGCCCGGGCACGGCCCGCCCGTGTTCGAGGTCCAGGCCAAGCTTGACGAGTACCTCGAGCACCGGCGCGAGCGCGAGCAGCGGCTGCTGGCGGCGCTCGACCGCGGGCGTCGGAGCGTCGATGAGCTGCTTGACGATGCCTGGAGCGATGCGCCGGCGGCGCTCCGCCCAGCCGCGGCGGCCACCCTCGCCGCCCACCTGGACAAGCTTGCTGATGAGGGCCGGTTGCCCGACGGCGTCGAGCGGCCGCAGATCAGCCTCGGCGTGGCCTGAGCGTCAGCCGGTGATCTCGAAGGTCGTCTTCGACGCCTTGCCGCCCGCGGGCGTCGCGCTCAGCACGTAGGTGCCCGGCCCGAGGCGGCGGCCGCCGAGCTTGCCGCTGAAGGTGAAGCGGTTCGAGCCCGCGGCTCCGGCCTTGGTGAGGCTGCCCGGTTGGTTGACCAGCTGCGTGCACCGCCGGTCCTTGCGGTTCTTCCGGGTCGGCTTGACGCAGCGGTGGCGGACCTCGCGGCCGGCCTGCTTGTGCGCGATCGTGAAGGTGACCGAGCTCGCTTGGTTGAGGCGGTAGCTGAAGGCGAGCGCTACCCGGCGGCGGCAGGCGCGGCGGGTTCGGTTCTTCCGCGTCTGGGCGAGGCAGCGGCCCTTGACGAGACGACCGTCCAGGGCGAACTTCCGCGGCGAGACGCGCAGCTTGGTCAGCGACGCCGGGTTCTTGACCAGCTGGATCGTGATCGTCTTCGTGGTCGGGGCCCCGCCGCTGGCGGTGAACGTCACCGCCGCCTCGACGGTCAGCTCGTGCAGGATGCTCAGCTCTTGCGCGGCCAGTCCGGTGAGGCTGATGGGAACGTCGACCAGGCCGGCCTGCCCGACCGTGATCTGGTGCGAGACCACGCCGGCGGCCCTGAACCCCGGCTGGGGGATCAGGGGCTGGAGCCCGAGCTCAAGCGTCCCGGCGGCGTCGACATTGACCGGCAGCTCGGCCGTGCCGGTGGTTGAGTCGACCACGGGTGGCTCGAGCGTGAACAGGTCCTGGACGAGCTCCAGGAAGGTGGGAGCGCAGGTGGTGGGATTGCGGGAGAACACCGCGATCCCGCCGTCGTCCGGCGAGGCGACGTAGATGTTGTTGCCGTAGACGGTCACCTGCTGGGCGAATCTCAGCCCGGCGATCCCGTTCTCGCCCTCGCTGAGCACGCCGCCGAGGCTGAGCGCGCCAGTGGACGAGTTGCGCGTGAACCAGCCGAGAGAGTTGTCGGGGCGGCTGGTGGCGTAGACGCAGTTGCCGTCGGGGGAGACGGTGATGCCCCACATGTCGCTGAGGCCGGACATGTTGTTGACCGGGGTCTCCGGGGTCAGATTGCCGGTGCTGGCGTTGCGCTGCAGGACGGCGATCTCGCTGGCATCCGAGCTCGAGGAGCTCGGCGGACCGGTCAAGTAGACGTAGTTCCCGTCGGGCGAGATGGCGAGCGCCATGCCGGCGTTCAAGCCGCTGGTCTGGCGCGCGGGCGCCCCCACTGCGCCGGTTGAGGCATTGCGACCGAGTGCGTCGATGCCGGCGTCGCTGGCGACGTAGATGAACTTCCCGTCCGGGGACATGACCGACTGATTTCCGACCACGCCCTGATCGGCGGAGTGGGGATCGATCGGAGCCGTCTGGATGAGCGTCAGGTTGCCCGTCGACGGGTTGCGCTGGAAGGCGTTGATCTGGCCGTCGGTCGACACCCCGACCCCGGTGCCGTACTGGACGCCGTAGGTGAGCACGTAGACGCTCGATCCATCCGGCGAGACGAGCGCGCTGGTCGGGTCCTTGGCCTGGGCGGTGTTGGCGAGGACCGGATAACTCTGTTGCTCGGTCACGCCGCCGCTGGCCGGCGCGTACTGGAAGAGGGTGTTGGATTGGCTGTCGACTCCGTAGAGGCTGGCGCCGTCGGGACTGATGGCGAGTGCAGGGAACTCCAGCGGTCCGCCGCCGGAGCTCGTGGGCGCCTCGCCGAGGAGCGTCAGCTCGCCCGTGTTGGGATCGCGGCTGAAGACCGAGAAGCCAGCCCCGTTGAAGCCCGAGTAGACCGTCGAACCGTTGGGGGAGACGATCACGCTGGCGGCGTTCTGGGTCGTGGCGGCCGCCGTGGCGGGGAGGAGTGCAGCCAGCACCGCCGCCAGAAGAACCGCCTTGAGTATCTGCCCGCGTGCCCCCATCGTCTTAGCCCTCTGCTGGGCTACGAAGATACTCCCTACGAACGCGAGGCGCTCAAAGCGCTCGGCGGAGCCGAGCGACTCGGAGCCGCTGAAGCACCGCTGGCGCGGCTTGGCTCCGAGCTCCGCACCGGCTGCGAGCGCCGAGCCAGCACGATCAGGGTTGCGGCCGCGGCCAACAGAGCCGCGCCGGCACCGGTCAGCATGGCCACGTGCATGGCGCTGACGAATGCGGTGTGGGCGCGGTCAGACGCCTGGGCGCCGAGGTGGGCGGCGGCTGCGTAGGAGCGCTTGACCTCCCGGGCGATCGGGGCCGCGAGTCCGGTGAGGTTGACCTGGCTGGTGTAGGTGGAGGTGAGGACGCTGCCGATAACCGCGATCCCGGTGGCTCCTCCAACCTCACGGGACAGGTCGTTGAGGGCTGACCCGACGCCCTGCTGAGCCGGAGGAAGCGTCTCGGTGATGGCGGTGGTGGCAGGCGTCATCGCGGCGCCCATCCCCATCCCCAGCAAGACGAGGCCAGCCACCAGGAGTGCATAGGGCGTATCCACCCCGACCTGCGCGATGACGGTCAGGCCCGCGGCGAGGAGCGCCAATCCAGCGGCGCATACGTTGCGGGCGCCGTAACGGGCGGCCAGCGCGGGGGCCAGCCGCGAGGTGGGGACCATTACAAGGGCCAGGGGCAGAACGTGCACCGCGGCGAGCAACGGGGTGTCGCCACGCACCAGCTGGAGGTACTGCATGCCAATGAAGGTGAAGCCGAAGAAGGCAAAGAACTGGACGAAGATCGACATGCTGCCGGTCGCCAGGTGCCGGTTGCGAAAGAGCCGCGGGTCGAGCAGCGGGTGCGGCTGGCGCAACTCCCAAAGGACAAAGGAGGCGAGCAGCGCCGCCGCGAGGCCGAGACCGACGAACGTCCGTGCCGCGGTCCAGCCGTAGGCCGGCGCCTCAATCACAGAGAACACCAGCGCGACGAGCGCGGTCACGGCGATGGTGGCTCCGACGACGTCCAGGCGGGGAGCGTCCCGGTCCGCGGACTCAGGCACGTAGAGCAACGTGCCGGTCAGGGCGATGGTGCCCAGCACCACATTCAGGCCGAAAACGGAGCGCCAGGAGAAAGCGGTCAGCAGCCCGCCGGCGGCCAGCAGCCCGAGGATCGCAGCGCCACCGCCCACGGCGGCCCAGATGCTCACCGCCCGTGTGCGCTCGGAGGCGTCGAACGTGCTGGTGATGGTCGATAGCGTGGCCGGCATGACCAGTGCAGCGCCAAGACCGAGGACGGCACGCAGGGCAATCAGCTCCGAGGCTGAGCTGGCGGTCATAGCCACCGCCGACCCCGCGCCGAAGATCAGCAGTCCTACGGTCAGCGCCATCCGGCGGCCGTAGCGGTCTCCGAGTCCGCCGCCGGGCAGCAGCAGCGCAGCGAAGGCCAGAGAGTACGCATCGATCACCCACGTCAGCTCTGTCTGGGAGGCATGGGTATCACGGGCGATATCCGGTAGGGCAACGTTCAGGGACGCCATGGCGCTGACCACCGAGGCGAGAGCCAGGCAGACCACCGCCGTGACGACACCGGGACGGGCCACCTGTGAGCGAGGGTTCATGTCTGATCCTTTCGTGAGGCCACGTCAGCGCGTCTTCGCGACGCTGAAGGTGAGCCCGCTGTTGCGCTGGAGGAAGGTCGCGCGGCCCGCGCCCGGAGAGGTCGTGTTCCAGCCGGGAATCGTCTTCCCGCCCCCGGCTAGGAAGCTCGTGAAGTCAGCCGACGCTGTCCCGCAGTGCATGTTGCGGCTGCTGACGGTGTAACCGCCCGCCGGCAGATACGCGCCATCGGCACGGTCGTTGTGCAGGACCCTGAAGCCGATCTGGGCACATCCAGCGGCTCCGGTGGACCCGCCGGACCGCGAGCCGGGTGACACTACGCGCAGGTTGAACGAAGCCACCTGGCGGTTGCCGACGCGCAGGACCACGGGGTAGACGCCGGGCTCGGCCGCGGGCGTGATTCGCACGGTGGTCTGGTAGATGCCTTCGACCAGCGCCGGGGTCTGAACCGCCGGTGTGTTGTTGACGAACTGCGCCGAGGCGATCGCGTTGGAGGTGATGGTCAGGTTCGTTCCCGCCCTGGCGTATGCGAGTCCTGAGATGTTCAGCTTCGCCCCCGGCTGGACGGTCGCGGCACTGACCCCGATGGTGAACGGCGCACTGCTCGCCACGTGGGCACCGGCGGGCGAGACCGACGCTCCACCGGACTCGGCGGCGAGCGCGACGGGCGCCGCCGCCAGCGCGGTCGCGGCGATGGCGCCGATGCCTGCGAGCCTGGCGGATGAGACGAGTGAGTGACGACTGAGCGAGAGCATTTCGGACCTCCGGTTCGGAAGGGTGGGTGTGCGCTCGCCACGCTCCCATGACCAGGTGCCCGTGCCATCAGTAACGGCGTACGGCACTGTGAGCGCTGGCCTACTGAACGAGGCCGGCTCGGTGTGCAGTACCGCAGTACTGATGACGCCGCGCTCGCGAGCGGCGATCGTCGCCGCCCCATGCGGTCCAATCTCACCCCCGCCATCTACGGCACCGTTGCCGTCGGCTCACTGCTGGCCGTCGAGAGCGCGCGGCGCGAGACCTACCTCGACACGCTGATCGGCATTCTGATCACGCTCCTGCTCTACTGGCTGGCCCACGCCTATGCGGAGTTCACCTCCGATCGCCTGCGTCACAGCGAGGCGATCACGGTCCGGGGACTCACGCGCGCCTTGGAGTCCGAGCTCACGATCCTGGTCGGGGCGGCGCTACCGATCGCGGTGCTGGTGTGCTGGTGGATCGCGGGCGCTGGCCTCTCCACGGGGGTCTCAGCTGCCATCTGGACCTCGGCCGCTACGGTCGTGATGCTCGAGGTCGCCGCCGGCATTCGCGCCGAGCAGTCGGGCCGAAAGCTCGCGCTGCAGGTCACCATCGGCGCGCTGCTCGGTCTGCTGATCATCTCCCTGAGGCTGGCGCTGCACTGAACGGCGCCGCCGCTGGGCGCCGCTACTCAGTGTGTGAGGGCAGCTCTCAGTATCGAGTCTCCGCAATCCAGTGAGGCGTACCGAAGACGCCCCGCATTGCTCCCGTCAGTGTCTCCGGTCGACACGAATGAAGGAGTGAATCCCGTGATGACGATCAAACTGCTATCTCGAGTCGGAGCAGCCAAGCTGGTGGTGGCGGTCACGGTGGCGATTGCGATCGCCACGCTCGGTTGCGGCGTGGTGCTGGCGTCCAGCCGCCCGGCGGCCACCGGAACCGCCGGCCAGTACCCGTGGTCATCACGCATCGAGCGTCCGCGGCCGGCGGCGGTGATCTTGGGGCAATCCGTGAAGGTCGAAGTGAAGGTGGGAGGCGGAGCGCGCTCGTTCCGTGCCACCCTTGGCTCACGGGTCGTCACCGGCGCCTTTCGCCGTTCTCGTGATGGCCGCACGTACACGGCAACGCTTCGCCGCGCCAACGGGGGCGCGTTGCGCTTCGGGCGCAACACGCTGTATGTCCGGACCACGGGCCGGTCGCCCTCTCAGCGCTGGTTCACGCAGCGCTCCTTTGTGGTGGCGCGGCCGGTCGGCGGGCTGATCCGCTCTGCCAAGGCGCCGGCGTCTTGCGGGACGGGGTCACAGCTCACGGTGACGCTCGTGCGACCGGGCCTGGGGCTGAGCGTCTGGGTCAATGGCGGCCGGCGCCGAGCGGTGCGGGGCGGCGCCACCCGGTCGATCACGCTGACAGCGGACGACGGGCTGCGCCCGGGAAGCAACACGGTCAAGGTCGAGGCGCTGGACCCGACCGGGGGCGGTTACACCCAGCGGCGGCTCCGCGTCTGGATGCCGTCGGGCACCCCGGTGGCGGGAGCCGGACTCTCCCGCCGGGTCAAGGCTGGGCACATCATCCACTTCAGCGCCGGCAACTCGGTACTCGCCACGCCGGGCATGCGGCTGGCCTACCGCTGGACGCTCGTGGCCCGCCCACCTGGGTCGCGGGCCCGCCTCAGCGGCGCGACCACCGCCCACCCGTATCTGCGCCCCGATGTTCCGGGACGCTACATCGCCCAGGTCTCGGTCTCCGAGGTTCCGATGCGTGGCGCGGCGCACGCTCGCCTTGCCGGGGCCCAGCTGCTGTGCGACGCCTCGGCGGGCGCGTCGGCGACCGTCGGCGTCGCCGCCACGGTAGCGGCGGGCCCGATCGGAGTGCCGACCGACACCATCGCCAGTAACGGCGGTGCGCCCGGGGTGCAGATTGGGGATAGCGACACGACCGGCGCGGAGTTCTATCCCGCCATCGAACCAGCGAAGGCACTTCAGCTGCTGGTGCTGAACCGCAGCACGTTGAGTCTCGTCCAGGACGTGTCCTACGAGAACGACGCGACGGACGCCGCCAACCTCGTGGCCGCGGTCAAGCGGCTGTCGTCGAGCGATCTGGTCATCATCACAAAACCGCAGCCCGGCGTGACCAACGTGCCGGACTCCCACAACGGGGATCCGACGGCGGCTGCCTCGATCAATCAGGCGCTGGCCCGTATCGGCGTGTCGCCGGTTCCGGTCGAGGTCTCCACGGCCGCGGGCTGCACCGACCACGGGAGCTGCTCAACCTTCTCGGCGATCGGCGTGCCCGGCATCCCGGTCGGCCAGGGTGCTGTCAATCCGGGCCTACCGGGGCTGACCCGCGCCGGTGTCGCCGATGGCGACCTCCACGGCTATCTGCGGGAGGACCTGGCGGGGGCCGATTACAAGTTCATCAATGTCGAGCGAGTGCCGTTCAGCACGGGCGATGCCGGGGATGACCCGGCGGTGGTGACGCTCGGCAGCAACGAGCCGGGCAGCGAGTTCCCGAAGACGACCTACACCTCGGACAAGATCGCCGGGCCCGGGTTCTTCGCCCTGATCCTGAACGCCGGCAGCCTGAAACCGATCTTCCAGGGCACGTTTCCCGACACCGTCCAGGGCGTTCACGGACTCGGGCTGTCACTCAGCTTCTACGGCAGCAGCGCGGACGCCAACGCGCTCGTCTTCGTGCGCTCGATCGGCGCCGTGAGCCGGGTCGCAGACACCCTTGGAAACTGGGACTTCGCCGCCTCCAAGTTGCAGAAGGCGGGTGGCAGCGCGTACTACTTCGACGCGCTCGACGGCAAGGCCAGCGCCGTGTACGCGCAGGTCGGGCCGACCGGGACGCCGGGCTATCCGAGCCCGTGGACCCAGGTCGCCAGTCATGAGGCGTCGGGGAGCGGTCAGCTGTCAGGCCTGCTCGCTCGCAACCCGCAGAGCCAGTTCTATCCGTCAGATCCCTACCCCCGTGGGCTCAAGAACCCGGACCGGCCGCTGGCCGGCAGCCTCAGCGGGCTCACGTCGCTGCCCACGTCGCCGTGGCCCGACCGTGACACCGCGGCCGATCAGGCGGTCCTGGGGTGCATCGCCGCCCACGTCGACCCCAATGGAGGCCTGCGCACGCCGATCGAGGATGACTACACGAACCAGAATCTCAAGGGTGACTGGTCAGGCTGGGCGGCGACGCTTCGCCAGTCCGATGCGTACACCACGTTCACCGGAGAGTGCAAGGACCACCCCTTCTCCGAATCGGACTTCGACTCGGTCCGCGACCAACTGGTCAAGGAGTGGACCGCCGTGCCGCGGGTGTGGCAGCTCATCTCCAGCCTGCAGAGCCCGCTCGTCGATGACCAGGGCAACGCGTCCGAGATCGCGTCGATCGGCGCCGCTGTCAACGAGGACGTCGGGACAAAATCGCAACCGGCGAACTTCGACGGGATGGGCCTGACCATGGACATCCTCCTCCTGGCCGACGCCATCCCCGGTACCGACGAGATCGGCATCCCACTGGGAGCGGTGGCCAGCGGACTCGGTCTCGTCCAGGACATGGATCTCGACAGCGACGGTGCTGAAGCGCTCGCTGACGTGAGTGCCCCGGCCGCGGACCTGGGCGCCACGGTGGCCCGCCGCTACGCGACCGAGATCACCGGCCTCAGCCAGGTGGGGGACATTCTCGTCACCAACTGGCCGATGCTTGAGACCGCGGCCCAGAACGCCGGCGACAACACCAATGCCGCCGCCGACTGGTCGTGGACGACCGCGACGGCCAAGCAGGCCGCCGACGGCCTGCTCCTGGCCACGCGCCAAGAGGCGTTCAAGACGCTGTTCCCTCTGCGCTACCAGCTCTACCGGCTCCAGCAGGGGACCGGCAGCCTGCCCGCCAGCGCGGCGGACTACCCCTGTCAGAACGTCGTCCAGACCTACACCTCGGGCGGCCCCAGTGCGCCGGTCTACAACACGTGGAAGCCGTTCGCGAACGTCGCGCCCCGCGGTGCGCTTACGGCCCACGTGACGGGTCAGGGCACGACCGAGCTGTGGGCCTACGCTGGCACCGATAACTGGCTGGGGGATGGCAACCGCCAGGCCCAGCTGCCGCCGGTGAGCCTCCTCAACAAGATGTTCACCGATCCGCAGGACGACGCCGGTCTCAACACGCCGCTCTTCAATCCGCTGCAGTTCGCCCTCGAGGCGTATCCGGCCGCGGCGGCGCCCGGTCAGGGCGTGACCCACACGGTCCAGGCGGCGGCGATTGAGAAGAAGTACACGGTGTCCAATTACTGCAGCAAGAACTAGGAGCCGGTGGTACCGATGGTGGTTCGGGTCCTGGCTCAGAAGCTCGGCTGACCGGTCCCGAGGCGCTGCTCCAGCCACTCGTAGATCCGGGTCTCCCGCGCTGACGCTGCCGACTGCGCTCCCGCCAGGTCTCCGTCCTGGGGGGCCGCGAGCTCGATAAGGCATTTGCGCCCCGGCAGGCGGTCATAGAGCCGCCTCGACTGGCCTCTCCAAGGCTGATCGGGATCGGTTTCGAGAACCAACACCGGTGTCCGGATCTGCTCGATTTCGCCCGCGAGCCGGTAGCGACCGATGCGCTGATAGAGCGCGTACCATGACCCGTCCGCGAGTCCGAACGGGGCGCCGCGAAGGCGCATGCACGCCGCGGCATCTGGCGCGAACAACTCCGTGAGGTGGACTTCGCGCTCGAACGCAGTCCGGGCGCCCGTCTTCAGCAGGCGGCGCATCGGGTCCGAGAGCGCGTCCGTCCATGCGGTCGATGCATCGACGACGCCGGGGTCCGCCACCGCGGCGGCCAAGCGGTGCTCGAAGCAGATGGCTCGGACTGCCAGATAACCGCCCATGCCGACACCGAGAACCGCGATGCGGGACGGATCGACGTCCGGTCTGCTCAGCATCGCATCGACGACCGGTGTCAGGACAGCCTCCCAGTCAGGCCGCAGCAGCAGGCCCTGGTTGACGAGCGCCGCCTCAAAGCCGGGACCGTCGAAGGTCATCCAGTGATAGCCCCGTGCGGCGGCTGCAGCGCCCCCGTTCACCCATGCCTGCGAGGTGGGCTCGCCCGTCCGGTTGTTGATGATGATCAGGGGCCGCGACTCATCCACCGCGGCGTCGGTGGCAGGGAAGAAGAAGCCGGGCAGGGTGGTGCCCTCATAGGCGATAGCCAGGCGCTCAGCGGTTCCTGGGGCCAGGTCGATCATCCGCTCCCAGCAGGCACGTTGGCGACGCCAGATGTCAGGCCGGCGTTCCGGCTCACTCGAATTCAGGACGCGGAGCAGGGCGGCTGCGTAGTACGTCGCCGCGCGGCGGTAGTGGGCAACTGCCTGACCGCGGTCATGCTGCTCGGCCTGAATGGCCGCAGCCCACACGGTGCCCGCGGTGGACATCCATTCGTTAAGCCAGGAGTCTGAATCCCCGTCCACGATCCGCGCCACAGTCCCAAGAACCTCGTCCACCTGTGCGGCCTGGCGATGGCAGTACCCCAACAGGTCGATCAGCTGGCTGTGGAACGCCGGATCGTGAAACGAACGAGGCGGCATATCTAGAGGGTGGGCGAGCGCGCGCCTCCTGTCCTCAGTGCGCCCTACTGCAGTCTCGAAACGGGGCTACTGCCCGGCGCCGCGCCCTCAGAGGTCGCGGCGGTCGCTGACGCCCAGCTTCTGCATCGCGCGGTACAGATGCGACTCCACGGTCCGCTTGGACAGCACCAGCCTGTCGGCGATTTCTCCATTGGACAGGCCGCGTTTCGCCAACTCGACGAGCTCTGCCTCGCGGGGCGAGAGCTCCACCACGGGGCCGGTCAGCCCCTCGATCACCGGCAGCGAGCCGCCCTGCCCCTCGACGAACAGCTCACGGCTCCGGGCGGCCGCGCGGCGCGCCGAATCGTGGCGGCCGACATTCAGGAACGCCCTGGCCGCGTCGGCCGCGGCCTCGGTGGCGGGGCGGCGCACACCGATCCGGGCAAATTCCTCCGCCGCCTCAAGCAGGCTCGCCCCGTCGTTGGAGGCCCGTGCGGAAATGTGGTTGCCGTATGCCGCCATCAGCCGAGCGTCGGAGCGCTCGAGCAGCGGGGACACCAGCCGGGCGACCGTCGCAGCGGGCGCACCCGCCCGCATCGCCTCGTGGCAGAGCTGGACGGCCTGGAGCGGCATATGCCCGAGACGGGACGCGGCGTCAAACAGGAGGCGTTGGGCGCCGGAGCGATCGCCAAGCGCCGCCGCCGTCCAGCCCCGTGCGCGGGCCACATAGGGAAACTGATTCGGGAGCGGCTCGTGCCCCTGCAAAGCGTCCTCGCAGCGCCGCATGGCCTCGCCAACGCGCTCATCACCGGTGGCTGCGGCCACTCCAGCCTGGAAGGCATGGGTGATCACGAGCGCCCCGAACGTATCCCGGTGCTCGAAATGGATCTCTGACTCGGCCAGCCACCGGGCCGAGTCGCGATATCTGCCGGACATCAGCGCCAAACCACCGAGGGTCAATGCGCCGAGCCCACACGCGGCATGATCACCGGAACGCACCCCCTGCTGGAGCACCGTGACCATCTGCTCCTCCAGCTGGGTCATCGATTGCCCGGTCTCAAAAGCGATCAGGCACCATCCGATGAGCGACCGCTCGGCGTGGTGGCTGCTGAGTGGGATCTTGGGGCGCAGGCGATCAACCAGTCCGTATGCCTCCAGCGCGCGGCCGCTGTAGAACAGGTTCATCGCATGGACGAGCCTCATCTCCGCGCGAATGTCGTCGTCCAGCGAATCGTCAGCCAGGAGCTTGGCCGTGCGCCCGGCCCTGTCTGCGGCGCCGGCAAATCCATCCAGCAGGGCCGCGAGCTCAAGCCACACCACATCCAGCCGCCGTCGCCAGGCTTCATCCGACCACCATCCCTGAGCTCGCTCGAATAACGCCCGGGCCTCGCTGGGACGCTTGAGTCCCCAGTACAGAATCCGGATCCGCTCCTGCAGGTAGCGCAGCGCGACCTCCTGCGAGTCGATCTGACCGTCCAGGCCCTGAAGTGCGGACTCGGCCGCTTCGAACTGCTTGTTGATCGCGTAGGAGCGAGCCAGGACGAGCGCGGCTTCGATGCCCGCGCCGGCGGACACGGCGCGGCTCGCCAGGCTGGCGCCGAGTTCCGGAGCACCACTCAGGTTCGCCGTCCGGGCGCCCTCGAGCAGCATTGGCGTGGAAGGTGTCTCGCCCGCCTCGATCAGCCAGGAGCACACCCGCAGCGAGTCCTCCGGCGTCAGCCGAGGCCGCGCCTGGAGCATCGCGGCGAGCTGGAGGCGGAGCTCACGCGCTTGCAGAGAGCCGAGCGCGGCCCGGATCACCTCGCCATAGAGGGGATGGCCCAGACGCACCTCGGCTCGCGACAACGGCCCGTCAATCCTGATTAGGGCCCGGTCCTCGGTCGCCTTCAGCGCCTCAGGCCCGCACAGTTCAAGCAACTCGGTGAGCTCCAACGGCTCGCCGAGCGCGAGTAATTCGAGCAGTCGGCGTTCCTCCCCAGCAACTCCCTCCATCCGGGCCGAGATGAGCTCGGCGAGCGACGCGCTGATCGGGACGCGTTCCAGTAGCCGCCAGAGGCCGTTGACCTCCCGCAGGGTCCCCGTCTCCAACGCTCCGGCCGCCAGCTCATGGGCATACAGCGCATTGCCGTCGCTGGCCTCCCAGATCCACGCACCCGCCCGTTCTTCGACCGGGCCTCCCACGACACTCTCCACGAGGGCGCGCGTCTCGGCCTCACCCAGCGTCGCGAGCTCCAGACGCGAAGCGCCGGCGTCCTTCCACAACGAGACAATCGCATCGGGGCACGGCTCATCGCTCCGTACCGTTGCCACGATGAACGCGGTGCCGCTGTTCGCCAGCTCAAGCACCAAGGCGGCCGAGGTCGCGTCGAGCAGGTGGGCATCGTCCACGCCCACGGCCAACCATCCGTCCCCTTCCAGCTCCCGCAACGCCTCAACGCTGCGCCGCAGCAACTCAAACCGGTCATCTGATCTGACCTCGCTCGGAATCACCCCGGCGAACGCGCCCAGGGGAACGCTGGCCGCTGCGCTCGTCGCCTGCACCCACGCGGTCCGCGCCCGTTCCGCCTCAGCTTGGGCCAGCGCCGCCCGCGCCAGCCGTGACTTCCCCACGCCCGCCGGTGCACGCACCACCACTCCGCTCGACCCGTCAGAGCGGGCACGCGCGATGGCCTGCAACTCGGCGCCCCGACCGATCAGCGGCGGCGACCGCTCCGGAGCCAAGAACCGGCGCGGTGAACTCGAATCGAGCACTTCCAGATGCGGACTATAAACGAGCCCCAAGGCCCATCCACGAGGCTCTTAGGCGCGCACCGCGTCGGGTCTCAGCGGCTCGCCGGCACGAGCCGGCGCCGGGCCAGCTCCATGGCCGCGGTGAGCGTCGTGGCGCCCATCGACTGGGCGTCCTCGAAGATCCGGCGCAGGGTGTCGGCGATGCCGCGGACCCGCCGCCGCGCCGCCGCGGCGTCGTAGGTGCCGAACTCCTCGGCGATGTTGATCACGCCCCCGGCGTTGGCCACGAAGTCAGGCGCCCAGAGGATCTCTCGCGCTGTCAGCAGGTCCGCGATCAGGTCGTCGGACAGCTGGTTGTTGGCGGCGCCGGCGATGATCCGGCAGCGCAGCCGGGGCACGGTCTCCTCGTTGAGAACGCCTCCGAGGGCGCAGGGCGCGACGATCTCGACCTTGGCCTCGAGCGCCTCCTCAGGGGACATCCACTTGGCCTCGAGCTCCTCGGCGAGCCGGCGCTTGTCGAGGTCGACGTCGGCCAGGACGAGCTTGGCTCCGGCCCGGGCGCAGCGCTTGGCCACGCGCGAGCCGACGTGCCCCAGGCCGATGACACCCACCGTGCGACCGCGCAAGGAGTCATCCCCGAAGGTGCGCTCGCAGCAGGCGCGGATGGCGTACTCGACCCCCAGCGCGGTGAGGGGGCTGGGGTCACCAGACCCGCCGCGGCTGCGGGCGAGGCCGGCCACGTACTTGGTCCGCTCGGCGATCACGCTCATGTCCCGGCTCGAGGTGCCGACGTCCTCGGCGGTGATGTAGCGGCCGCCGAGGGCGGCCACCGTGTCGGCGAAGTCAAGCAACGCGTGCTGCCGGCGCTCGGAGGAGAGCTTGGTGTGGGGAGAGAGCATGATCACCCCCTTGCCGCCGCCCAGCGGGAGGTCGGCCACGGCCATCTTGTAGGTCATGGCGCGTGAGAGCCTGAGGACGTCGCGCAGCGCCGAGGCCGAGTCCTCGTAGCTCCACATCCGGCATCCCCCCAGCGATGGCCCACGCACCGTCGAGTGGACGGCTACGAACGTGTACAGGCCGGAGCGGCGGCCGCGCCGGACCAGGACCTCCTCGTGGTCGAGCTTCTCGAGGTAGGGATCGATGTGAGTTAGCCGCTCACTTGGTCGCGGCCGACCCGCCCGTGGACGGGCTCCCGGACGCGCTCGCTGACGCGGCGTCGCCGCCCGAGGGAGAGCCACCGGTGCCGGTGCTACTGCTGTCGCTGGTGGTGGTCCCGCTGGTGCCCTGGCCGCTACCGGGGGGCGTCGAGTTCGTCGAGGACGAGGATGCCCCCGAGCTCGGCGTCGAGCTGGTGGCACACGAGGTCGGAGCCACCGTGCTGGCCGGAACCGTGCTCGCCGGGGTCTGGGTGTCGGTCGAGGTCGAGGACTGCGACGTCGCGGAGCTCGTCGTGCTCGAGCTCGAGGCGGCGGGGGTCGCGCAGGTCGACGAGGCGCTCGTGTCCGCCGGCTTGCTGCTGGTCGTGGTCTTGGCGCTACTCGTCTTGGTCGAGGAGCGGCTGAGCTCGTAACTGCCGCTCACGGGACCGCCGAAGGCGGCGTCCGAGGTCATCGAGCGACGGACCCGGGCCTTGACCTGGCCGGCCGCCGGGAGATCCGCGCTGGCGGCGAGCCTGGGCGCGCTGGAGACCGTCGCCTCCACGTCGCCGGCGATGGCCTGAATGGCCGTCGGGGTGGCGGCGGCTGGAGAGGACTTCGCCGCGGCCCGATGGTGGCGTCTGGCGGTTGCCGCCGCCGGGGCCGGGTGATGCGGCGAAGCGATCAGCGTGTGCTGGAGCTCTACGGCTCCGCCCGTGGCGGCCACCGCGGCCACGAGCAGCGTGGCGACGTGGTTGACGCCCACGGCCAGCCCGCCGGCCGAGGCCGTGGCCCCGCCGCCGCCCAGGATGGCGAGGCCGCCACCTCCTGCGGCTCCTCCGCCCGCCTTGTAGAGGCCAAGCGACTTGGCCAGCACGCCGAGCGGTCCGACCGCCGGCGCCACCGCCGCGAGCTGACGGCTCATGCCCCGCAGCTCCCGGCGGAAGCTCTTGCAGCCGACGCAGTCGCGCATGTGCTTGCGCGCCGTGGCGCCCGGCCGCAGGCCGCGATCGTGGGCCTCGACGAGCTGCTCGCGGATGAGCAGACACGAAGTGTCACGGGCCTCGGCCGCCTCGGCGAGGGAGACCCGAGCCCGTACGAGCAGCGACTTGACCGCGCCGACCGAGATCCCGAGCGAAGCGGAGAGGTCGACGTAGGACATACCGGCCAGCTCACGCATGAGAAGGGCGGAGCGCTGCTGCTCCGGCAGGCGGCGAATGTCCTCGATCAGGCGACGAAGCGCCTCGCGCAGGTCCACCTCGACCAGCGGGTCGTGAACCACGGTGCGAACCAGCTGGAGGACCTCGGGCGGCGGCGGCGCCGGACGCCGCAGCTCGTCGATACAGCGGTTGTGAGCGACTCGGAAGAGCCAGGCCCGCAGCGCGAGGTCCTGGTTCGAGGCCCGGAGCCCGGCGTAGGCGCGTACGAACACATCCTGGAGTGCGTCCTCGGCATCCTGGCGTGCCGGGAGCATCTGCCGGGCGTAGGCAAACAGGCGCTTGTGGTAGCGATCATGGATCGCCCGGAAGGCTTCGTCGTGACCGGCCCGGAACAGGGCCACGAGCTGCTCGTCAGAGCGAAGGCGCAAAAGTGGCGTCGCAACGGCAACCCGTGTCTGGGGGAGTGTTGCCGGCGCCTGGAGTGCGGATGCTTCCACTAAACCTCCTTGCTCGCCCTAACGAGACTTTTGCGCAAAAGTTCCTCTCCGGCGTCAGGATAACGAGACCATTACGTGCTTGATCTCGGTGTAGTCCTCAAGCGAGTAAAGGCTGAGGTCCTTGCCGTAGCCGGATTGCTTGAACCCGCCGTGGGGCATCTCGGAGGCCAGCGGGATGTGGTCGTTGATCCACACGCAGCCAAATCTGAGGGCCCTAGCCACGCGCATGGCGCGGCCCACGTCCCGGGTCCAGACCGAGCTGGCCAGCCCGTACGGGGTGCCGTTGGCCCAGGCGATGGCCTCGTCCTCGTCTGAGAACGGCTGGACGGTGATCACGGGTCCGAAGATCTCCCGCTGGATCATCTCGTCGTCCTGGCGCAGGCCGGCGACGACCGTCGGCTCCAGGAAGAAGCCCGGCCGGTCCGGCTCCTGCCCGCCGGTTACGACCTCGGCGTGCCCGGGGCGGCGCTCCAGGAAACCCTCCACGCGATCACGCTGGCGTTCGGAATTGAGCGGCCCGAGCGTCGTCTCAGGTGAGAGCGTGTCGCCGATGACCAGATCTCTCGCCTGCTCGGCCAGGCCGCTGACGACGTCGTCGTAGACGCGGCTGCCCGCCAGGACCCGCGTGGCCGCGGTGCAGTCCTGGCCGGCGTTGTAGTACCCGGTGCCGGCGATCGTTTCCATCGCGGTAGCCATGTCGACGTCGTCGAAGACGACGACCGGCGCCTTTCCGCCCAGCTCGAGGTGCACTCGCTTGAGGGTGTCGGCGGCGCTGCGGGCGATTCCCTTGCCCGTCTCGACCGACCCGGTCAGGCAGACCATGTCGACCTCGGCGTGGGTGACCAGGGCCTGCCCGGTGGGCTGGCCATGACCGGTGATCACGTTGAGGACACCCTGGGGCAGGACCTCAGCCGCGTATTCGGCCAGCTTCAGCGTGCTCACGGGGGTCGTCTCGGCGGGCTTTAGCACCACCGTGTTCCCGGCCGCCAGGGCGGGCGCGATCTTCCACACGGCCATCATCAGGGGGTAGTTCCACGGGGTGACCTGGCCGATGACGCCGATCGGCTCGCGACGGATCATCGAGGTGTAGCCGTCCGTGTACTCGCCTGCCGAGCGTCCCTCCAGGGTGCGGGCGGCGCCGGCGAAGAAGCGCAGGTTGTCGATCATGAACGGGACTTCGTCGTCGCGGAAGGCGTTGACCGGCTTGCCGGCGTTGGCCACCTCAAGCTCGGTCAGCTCGTCCGCGTGCTCTTCGACGATGTCGGCGAGGCGGAAGAGGGCCAGCGAGCGCTCCCCGGGAGTGATCTTCGACCACACACCGAAGGCCTCACGGGCGGCGCGGACGGCGCGGTCGACGTCCTCCGGCGAGGAGAGCGGCGCGTGCCCGATCGTCTCCCCGGTCGCCGGGTTCAGGATCGGCTCGGTCTCACCCTCGGCGGAGTCAACGAATTCGCCGTCGATGAAGTTCCTGAGGGTGTGCGTCTCGGTCGTCATATGCCCCAGGCAAACCTATCACCGACAACGGTCGCCCGGCTAGGCCCGCGGCGTCTGGAGTCGGACATCTGCGGCGGCTGATTTCGCTGGATATGGCGGCTTGGCACAGGGGGCGAGTGGGGCTACGCTCTGCTCACCATGCGCGGTCTGTGGTGGTCCTAGCGGGCGGCTCAGCATGGGAGCGGTAATCTCGGCGGTCAGCAGGATGGATCCAGCGTCTGGAATCGGCATCCCGGTGGCGTTTGGTGCCGGCCTAATCTCGTTCTTGTCTCCGTGTGTGCTGCCGCTCGTGCCCGGCTACATCTCGGCCGTGGCCGGGGTCACGCCCGAGGAGATCCGCCCGCGCCGCGTGGTCGGGCCGACCCTCGCCTTCGTCGGCACCTTCTCGGCCATTTTCATCGCCCTGGGGCTGATCAGCGAGCATGCGCTCCACGGCACGCTCACGGGGGCCACGGCACAGAAGGTCTCCGGGGCGTTGATCGTGGCCATGGGCCTGCTGTTCGTCCTGGCCCCGTTCGTTCCCCGCCTGTCACGTGAGTGGCACGTCGGCCGGCTGACCGAACGGGCGGGGCGGGGGGGACCGGTGGTCGTCGGCGCTGCCTTTGCCCTCGCCTGGACACCCTGCACGGGCCCGACCCTGGGCGCGATCCTCACCGCCGCCGGGGCCTCGCACTCGGCCGGGCGCGGAGCCTTCCTGCTCGCCGTTTACTGCGCCGGCCTCGGCATCCCCTTCCTCGTCACCGGGCTGGCCTTCGGGACCGCCACCTCCGCGCTTGACGTGGTCAAGCGCCACTACCCGATTGTGATCGGGGTCGGAGGCGCCGTGCTGATCGGGATGGGGGTCCTCATCTTCACCGGTGAGTTCACCCAGCTGAACGTCACCGTCAGCCACTGGCTCCAGACGCTGCACCTGCCGAACTTCAATTCGGACACGTAGGGGAGGGGCGCTTCATCCCTCGTAGCCGGGCTCGCCCGGGAGCACGACCCGGGCCTGCTCGCCGGACATCACCACGCGGGGCTCGACGGCCCGGATCTCCAGCCGCGAGGCGTAGGCCAAAAGCTCGCTGGCCGAGCCGAACGAGGACAGCTGCTCGAGGTGCTTGATGGTGGGGAACACCAGCAGGAGCTCTCCCCGGGCGCTGGCGGCCAGGGCCGCCGCCGGCTCATACCAGAGCGCGTCGACCACCTCGGCGCCGTCGACCCGGACCTCGGCGCCGTCGGGCAGCGCGGCCAGGTAGAACCAGGTGTCGAAGCGAATCTTCACCTGGGGCGGGGTGATCCAGCGTGAGAAGGCAACCAGCGCCTGAGGCGAAGCGAGCACGATCCCGGCCTCCTCGGTGAGCTCACGCAGGGCCGCGGCGTGCAGCGAGGCCTCGCCGTCGCCCTCGCTCCGGTCGACGGCGCCGCCGGGAAACACCCAGGCGCCGCCCATGAAGCGGGCGGCTGGGTTGCGCTTGACCAGCAACACCTCAAGCCGCTCCTCGCCCCCGCGGAGCACGATCACGCTGGCCGCGCGGCGGGGCTCGGTTACCGGTCCGGGGTTGAGTTCCTCCCCTGGCCCTGGTCGATCGATGGCCACTTGGCTGACCGTATCGCAGGCCCGCGCGTGGCTGATCGCAGATTCAGGCTTCGTCGCTACTCTTTCGCGCCGTGAAGTGGATGTGCGAATCATGCGGGTTCATCTATGACCCCGCGGACGGGGACCCGGACGGCGGAATTCCCCCGGGGACGGCCTTCGAGGACATCCCGGAGACCTGGTTCTGTCCCGTGTGCGGCGCCCGCAAGCAGGACTTCACGCCCTACGAGGACTAGCCCGGTCAGACGGTGCTCCGCCGACTTCTTGCGTCCGGCTGCCTGGCCAGCGCGCTCCTGATCGCGGGCTGCGGCGGGTCAGGCTCAGGTGTCCTACCGGGCACCACGACCGCGACGCCGCCAACCCCCCCACCCCCACCCACCGTGACGTCCCCGCCGGCGCCGGCACCGAGCAGCCTGACCGGGATCCACAAGATCCAGCACGTCGTGATCATCATGCAGGAGAACCGGTCCTTCGACTCCTACTTCGGGACCTATCCCGGGGCCGACGGGATCCCGATGAAGGACGGCCAGCCGACGGTCTGCGTTCCCGACCCCCAGCTGGGCCACTGCGTCCGCCCCTTCCACGACCGCCAGGACCGCAACCTCGGCGGTCCTCACAGCAAGAACAACGCCCTGGCCGACATCGACGGCGGCCAGATGGATGGATTTATCGAACAGCAGATCCATGGGCGCGCCAGCTGCCAGCAGGTGTTCAACCCGGCCTGCGGTCACGGCGAGGCGGGCGGTTTGCCCGACGTGATGGGCTACCACACCGGCGCGGACATCCCCAACTACTGGGCCTACGCCAAGGACTTCGTGCTTGACGACCACATGTTCCAGTCCGACGCCTCGTGGAGCCTGCCGGCGCACCTGTACATGGTCTCGGAGTGGTCGGCCCGCTGCAGCGTTCCGGACGAGCCGATGAGCTGCGTCAACAACGACCAGCACCCGCAGCTGCCGCCTGACTTTCAGCGTCACAACCTCCACATCGCGGTGCCGACCACCCCGGACTACGCCTGGACCGATCTGACCTACCTGCTTCACAAGGCAGACGTGAGCTGGCGCTACTACATCTTCAAGGGCTCAGAGCCCGACTGCGACGACGACGCGGCGATGTCGTGCGCGCCGGTCGCGCAGGGGGCCAAGACACCGGGCATCTGGAACCCGCTGCCCTACTTCGACACCGTCCGGCAGGACGGGCAGCTGGGGAACATCCAGTCGCTGTCGCAGTTCTTCACCGACGCCCGCGCGGGCACCTTGCCCGCGGTGTCGTGGATCACTCCCAACGGGACCGTATCCGAGCACCCGCCGGCGCTGGTCAGCACCGGCGAGACCTACGTCACCGGGCTGATCAACGCGATCATGCGCAGTCCCGACTGGAGCAGCACGGCGATCTTCCTGGCCTGGGATGACTGGGGGGGCTTCTACGACCACGTCGTACCGCCGCACGTCGATATCAACGGCTACGGCCTGCGCGTCCCGGGGCTGGTCATCAGCCCCTACGCCCGGCAGGGCTACATCGACCACCAGACGCTCAGCTTCGATGCCTACGTGAAGTTCATCGAGGATGACTTCCTGGGCGGGGAGCGGATCAATCCCCGGACGGACGGGCGGCCCGACCCCCGGCCTGACGTCCGGGAGGACGCCCCGCAGCTCGGCAACATCGCGGCCGACTTCGACTTCTCGCAGTTGCCCCGCGCCCCGGTCATCCTGCCCCTCGACCCGCATACCGACCTGATCGCGCCGCCGACCGGGGTGGTGGTGGCCCGCCGACGGCAACTGTCCCCGGCGGTCATCAACGCGATCGCCATCGATCTGGGGATGACGCCGCGGCAGGTCCGTCGCGAGCTGGCGGCGGGCGAGACAATGCGGCGCTTGGCGCGCTCCCACGGGCTCACGCTGCGTCAGCTGCGGCGCGACGTCCGAGCGGAGCTCGGCACCAGCGCTTAGCGCGCTTCAGGCGGCCAGGCGGCCGGTCTGCTCGAAGTCGAAGACCCCCGGTGCGGGGCCGGTGTCGAAGGCTTCGACCGCGGGCGCCGGCTCGAGCTCGATCACATCCGCGGCCAGCATCGACTCTTCGGGCTCGAACCCGTGCGCCCGCGCGGCGGCGGAGAGGATCTGGGCTGCCTCCCGGAGCTCATCCGGGCGGTGGGAGGCCATCACGGCCAGGCGGAGGAAGGAGGCGGGGGCGGGGAGCACCGGCGGGCGCACCGCCTCGATCAGGATCCCCTGCTCAAGGGCCGAGGCGGCGAGCTGGTCGGACAATTCGGCCATGCCGATGAAGAGCGACACGATGTGGGCGTCTCCACCGGCGCCGAAGCCCTGACGCTCGAGCTCCCGGCGGAGGAGCCCTGAATTGGTGCGCAGCCGTTCGACGAGCTGTGGCCGCTCCTCCAGGAGGCTCAGCGCCGCGTAGGCGGCGGCGGTCGCGCTGGGGGCGGGCGCGCTCGAGAAGATCAGCGTGCGCGCGGAATTGAGGAGGTGAACCGCCATCTGGCGATCGCAGGCGACAAAGGCGCCGTAGGACCCGAGGGCGGTGCCGAGCGACCCCACGACGACGTCGGCCTGGTCCAGGAGCCCGGCCCCGGCGAGCGCCCCGCGCCCCTCGGGGCCCGCCGCTCCGATGGCGTGGGACTCGTCGACAAGCGTGCGCAGGCGACGCTGCTGGGCGAGCGCGACGATGTCGGCGAGCGGGGCCAGATCGCCGCCGGTGGCGAAGATGCTCTCGGTGGCGATCAGGGCGGCGCGGCCCTCCGCCTTTCTGATTCCCCAGGCCAGGTGCTCGACGTCGAGATGGTCGTAGAGGAACGTCTCGGCACCGGCCAGCCGGCAGCCATCGAGGATCGAGGTGTGACTCAGCTCGTCGGCGAAGACGACGTCACCGGGGCGGGCCAGCGCGGCGATGACACCCGCGTTGGCGAGAAAGCCTGACCCGAAGAGGAGCGCGCTCTGGCGGCGCAGGAACGTAGCCAGCCGCTCCTCCAGCCGGCGGTGGATCGTCATCGTCCCCGAGGTCAGGCGTGAGGCGCCGGTTCCCGCGCCCCAGCGCAGCGCGGCTTCGGCCGCGGCCTCACGCACGCGGGGGTGATCGGCGAGGCCGAGGTAGTTGGCCGAGCAGAGGCTCAGCGTCGGCTTGCCGTTGAGAACGACGCGGGGACCCTGAGGGCCGCTCACCAGCCTCGTCTTACGACTGAGGCCGAGGGCCTCCAGCTCACTCAGCCGCGCCCCAATGTCGATCACAGGCGCGCAGGATAAGCCGCCCCTCGGACGGTGTCAGCGGCCCTGCCAGCGGGGCGGGCGCTTCTCGGCGAAGGCGCGCACCGCCTCACGGAAGTCCTCGGTGGAGAACGAGCTTCGCCGCAGGTCGAGGAGCTCACGCTCGGTCTCCGGGTCAAGGGCCATCTCCGTGGCCAGAAGCTCGCGGATGATGCGCTTGTTGCCGAGCTGAGCCAGCGGCGCGTTGCCCGCGATCTCGGTGGCGAGCGCGAGCGCGTGGTCGGTCAGCTCACCCGGTTCGATAGCTGAGTTGACGAGCCCCCACTGAACCGCGGTCGGCGCATCGATCCGGCGTCCGAGGAGGAACAGCTCACGGGTCCGCGGCGCGCCGACCGTCTCGATGAACTTTCCGATCCCGGTGTGCGAGTAGATCAGCCCGAGCTTGGCCGGTGGCATGCCGAGCTTGATCGTCGTCGCGGCCAGGCGCAGATCGCAGGCCAGGGCCAGCTCCAGCCCGCCGCCGATGGCGTGACCGTTGAGCACGGCGAGGGTGGGGTACGGGTAGGCCGCGACGGCATCGAGGGCGGCGGCGAACGGGTGGGCGACGAGCTGGTCGGCCTCCTCCGGGAGCATTTCCTCGCGCAGGCCGCCGAGGTCATAACCGGCGGAGAAGATGTCGTCCTGCCCGGTGATGATCACGCAGCGGGCGTCGAGGCGCGGGAGCGTGGCCGCGAAGGCATCGAGGACGGCGTGGTCAAGCGCGCCCCGTCGCTGCGGGTTGGAGATGGTCAGCCGGGCGACCGCCGGAGCGGGCTCGTCGACGAGGAGTCGCCCGGCGTCGCCGGCGGGTTCGGACATCGGGTTACTCCAGAACGACCAGGGGGTCGCCTTCGGACACCGACTGGCCCTCCTCGACCGAGATCTCCGTCACCACGCCGGGATCCTCGGCCTCGACCGGCATCTCCATCTTCATCGACTCGAGGATCGCGACGGTATCGCCTTCCTCGACCTGGTCACCCACCTCGACCTCGATCTTCCACACGGTGCCGGTGATGTGCGCCTCGACGACGGGCACGCTGGCTACTTCTTTCTCGTGCCGCTGCGCGCGCGTGAGGCCTTGGCCGCGGTCCGGGTGCCCTGGGCCTGAGCTGCCGAGGCCCGGTTGGCGGCCGCCTTGCCCGCGGCCTCGGCCGCCTTGCCGGCGGCCTTGAGGGCGGCCTTGCCCTCCTTGACCACGGTGCCAGCGGCGCGCTTGGCCTGACTGGCGGCCT
Organism: Solirubrobacteraceae bacterium; assembly: GCA_035505215.1. Lineage (GTDB taxonomy): Bacteria > Actinomycetota > Thermoleophilia > Solirubrobacterales > Solirubrobacteraceae > Palsa-465. Next base: position 73,210 of record DATJQY010000028.1, read on the forward strand.
GCTTGGCCTGGCCGGCGGCTTGCTTGGCCTGGCCGGCGGCCTGCTTGGCTTGCTTTTCCTGACGCTTCGCCGCGGCCTTCTTGCCACCCGCGCTGGACTGGGCTTCCGCCTGCTGGCGGTTGCGCGCCCGGGTTGCTGCCGCCTTCTTCGCGGCGGCTGATCTCTGCGCCTTGGTCTGAGCCATCAGTTCTCCTCAATTCGACGCGACGGGCCGCCCAGCCTATACACGTGCACGCGCGGAGGCCAGGACGACGCTGGGTCGACTAGTTATGGGCAGGGCAGGGACTCTGTGTTGGTGGGTTTGGGTCCTGGGTGGGCGTCCGAATACTTGAGCACGATCCGGCCGAACACCTCATGCCCCTTCACGCTCTTGCAGCGCCGGGGCCGGCTCAGGGTGACCGTGACGGGATAGCCCTTGAAGCGGCCCTTCACGCAGTCCGGGGTGCAGTTGTTGACCTCGTCCATGCCGGCGGCCATCGCATTGGTCGCGGTCCACCGGCTCCACTTCAGTTTGGCCAGGTACTCCGATCCGTCGCCGCAGGCCAGGACCAGGCGCTTGGGCTTGTAGGCGGCGGTGGTGCAGTTGGGGACCTGGGTCACAGACGTCGCCGCCAGCGCCGCGGCGGGAAGGGCGGCGAGGGCGAAAGCGAGTCCGAGGCGAAGAAGTGTCTTCATGGCTCGGGAGCCTGTCACGTTCTCAGGCGGGGCGAATTCTCCGATCGGTGGGAGCGAGTCACCCATCACGGCGACGCTACCACCGGGGTGTGGGAGATAAGTCTCGAACAGCGAGACTTATCTCCCACGGCTCACCCGAAGGTCTTCGGATCCGGGCCGATTCGCTGGCCGGCGTCGAGCTCCTTGATCGCCTCCATCTCGGAGTCGCTGAGCTCGAAGTCGAAGATCCGGAAGTTCTCCTCGATCCGCGACGGCGTGACCGACTTCGGGATCACGACGTTGCCGAGCTGGATGTGCCAGCGAATGATTGTCTGTGCGGGGGTCTTGGAGTGGGCCTCGGCAATCTCCAAGATCACCGGATCCCGCAGCTCCA
>DATJQY010000029.1:0-137318 GCA_035505215.1 Solirubrobacteraceae bacterium
CCCGCCCGGCGATCGCCGCTCCGGCGTCGCCCTCCAGGCTCCGCCTCCGCAACGACCGCCGAAACCCCCTAGGTGAGACCCATGTCCCGACTCATGAGCGACCTATCACCTGAGACACATGTCGTGAACCCACACACCTCCTCCGGCATCGGTCGCCCACGGGCGTTTGACGCAGGTAACCCCTGGTCTATCACCGCAGGCATGTTCGACGGCGTCCGCGACGACTACCGCCGCATCCTGCCGATCCACCGCTGCGATCAGCCGGAACATCGTCCCGTTCTTAGCGGATCTGTAGGCCAGCCGGTCGGCGGGTCAGGCAACCCGGAGGGTGGAGGGGTGTTGGTCTTGACCCGGGGCACCCGCGTCCTACCCACACAGAGCGAGCGCACTCCCATCGACGAAGGCCGGGTGCAGCATGGCGACGCGGATCGTCTTCCTAAACGGTCAAGAAACGGCAGTCACCGAGACCGAGGACCAGGTGGTCCAGGCGGTCAGACGCGACCATCCCAACCCGGTGAAGCTGGAGGGCACCGACGGGGTGGTCCTCTACGTCAATTGGGCGCACATCATCTCGGTCGGCCCCCGGCCCTTGCCGGTGCCCTAGGCCGACGGTCAGCCGCGATCGTCGAAGGGGCCATGCCAAAGCCACCCCTCACGCCGGGCCTGGAGCACCTGCGCCATGAGCGCCGGGTCTCCATCACCGTGCTCGGCCGTGAAGACTGGTATCACCACGTCACACTGCGCGGACACGCGGCCGAGCTGACACCGGATCCGCAGTTCTCCGACATCGACCGCCTGTCTGAGCACTACACCGGACGGGCCTATCCTCAGCGGGACAGAGGCCGGGTCAGCGCCTGGATCGAGGTGACGTCCTGGCATGCCTGGGCGGTGATCGGGCCCTGGACGGCCGGGCGCTGACAGGCGGGCGGGTTGACGTTGGTGCACGGTGGCGCCCGGAGCCCGTCCGGGGCCGGCTCCGCCACCCCAGTGCGGCCGACCGGCGGGGGCTCGGCAAGGCGGCCCGGGCGGTGGTTCCGCGCTCGAGGCACGGCAGCTGGGAACCGCACCCGTCCAGGCCGGACCCGATTGAGCTGCTCCAGGAGCAGGCGAGCACCCGTCTGCCGGAGCTGATCCCCATCCGGTACGGCCGCATGCTTGTCTCGCCGTTCACGTTCTACCGAGGGGCCGCGTGTGTGATGGCCTGGGACCTCGCCCAGGAGCCCCGTACGGCCCTGAAGGCCCAGCTGTGCGGTGATGCCCACCTTTCCAACTTCGGCACATTCGCCGGTCCGGACCGCCGGCTCGTGTTCGGGATCAACGACTTCGACGAGACGCTCCCCGGCCCGTTCGAGTGGGACGTCAAGCGGCTGGTCGCCAGCTTTGAGGTCGCCGGACGCGATCGCGGCTTCGGTCGGGGTGCGCGGCGGTCCGTCGATCTAGGCGTCGCGCGCTCCTACCGGGAGGCCATGCGCAGCTTCGCGGAGCTGCGGGCACTGGAACTCTGGTACGTCCACCTCGACCGTGACCTCGAGGAGATCGTCCGGAACTGGGCATCGCGGATCAGCCGGAAGCAGCTCAGGCACTTTGAACGCAACATCGCCAAGGCGCGGGCGAAGGACTCGCTGCGTGCGTTCGCCAAGCTCACGCGGGTGGTGGACGGGCATCCGCGGATCGTCCACGATCCGCCGCTGATCGTCCCCATCGAGGCGCTCGCCCGCACGGATGACCCGGAGAGACTCGCGGCGGCGGTCGAAGCCGTCCTGCACTACTACCGCCGCACACTGCCACGGGACCGGCGGAGGCTTCTTGAGCGATACCGGTACATCCACGCCGCCCGCAAGGTCGTGGGGGTGGGCAGCGTGGGCACGCGGGCCTGGATCATGCTGATGCTCGGCCGCGATGACCACGACCCGCTATTCCTGCAGATGAAGGAGGCCGAGGCGTCGGTACTGGAGCCGTATCTCGGCCGCAGCGAGTTCGAGAACCACGGCCAACGCGTGGTGGAGGGCCAGCGGCTGATGCAGGCGGCGAGCGACATCATGCTGGGGTGGATCCGGACGACGGAGTGGATCGACGGCGTCAACCGCGACTTCTACCTTCGCCAGCTGTGGGACGGCAAGGGCTCTGCCCCCGTCGACGTGCTCGACTCGGACGCCCTCGGCCGCTACGGCGAGTTGTGCGGCTGGGCCCTTGCGCGTGCTCACGCACGCTCAGGCGACGCGATCGCGATCGGCAGCTATCTCGGCGCCGGGAACACGTTCGACCGGGCGATGTGCGCCTTTGCCGACAGATACGCCGATCAGAACGAACGAGATTATGAGGCTCTCAGGCATGCCGCCGACGCCGGCCGGATCACCGTTCGGGCTGGGCTGTGACGAGCGGGGCGCGTGCGGCGACGAGCACGGCGCAGCCAGTCGCGCTCGCACGCGACCCGGAGGAACAGCGTCCTGTTCCTGGCGATTACAGCGCTAAGAACGCTGAAGGACCGCCGAGATGTCGAGCAACATGGCAACCCGGTCTCCAACGAGCAGGTTGCCGCTGCGTAGCGCCTGGTTGAACTTCATGTCGAAGTCGCTCCGGTTCAGAGAGCTGACGGCCTCCAGGCCGGCACGAGTGTTGCCCCACGGGTCGGTGTCAGACCCCTGGATCAGGACATCGAGCTTGATCTCGCGCGTGACCCCGTGCATGGTGAGGTTGCCGGTGACGCGGGAGGACTCGTCGTCGATCGCCTCCACGCGCGTGGACTCGAAGACGATCTCCGGGAACTGTTCGACGTCGAAGAAGTCCGGCGACCTGAGGTGCTCGTCACGCTGCGGCTCGTCGGTATCGATCGATGCGACCTTGACGGTCCCGTAGGCCCGGGAGTCGGCGAGGTTCTCCTTGATTTCGAGCGTGCCCTCAAGCTCGGTGAACTTCCCGCGCACGGTCGCTATGCCCATGTGCTTAACCGAGAACCCGACACTCGAGTGCGCCGGGTCGACCTTCCATGTGCCCGTCGGGATCAGCGGACGGGTACGGGCCGCTGTTTCAGTCGCCATCTAGGTCTCCCATGAGTCGCTGGCTGTTCTCGAGGTAGGGATAGGCCTGCAGACGCGTCTGCCAAGTCGACGTCGCCACTCGGGGGGAAAAGATTGAGACACATAGGCCGCGGCCTACAGCGCCGGAGTAATCCACCAATTGATCCTCAGGAGGAACCATGGCGAAGGAATTGGAGGGCCAGAAGGTCGCGATCCTGGCGGCAGACGGGGTCGAGCGAGTCGAGCTGGAGCAGCCGCGCGGAGCGCTGCACGGAGCCGGCGCCGAGACGGAGCTTCTGTCGATCCACGACGGCGAGATCGAAGCCCGGCAGATGGATCTGGAGCCGGCGGCCACGTTCAAGGTCGACAAGGTCGTGTCCAACGCCTCGGTCGAGAACTACGACGCGCTGCTCCTTCCGGGCGGGGCGGTGAATCCCGACAAGCTGCGCATGGATGCCGACGCGGTCGCGTTCGTCAAAGCGTTCGCCGAGAGGGGCAAGCCAATCGCCGCGATCTGCCATGCGCCCTGGACGCTGCTGGAGGCGGGGGTGGTGGCAGGTCGGCGGCTGACCTCGTGGCCGAGCATCCGGACCGATCTCCGGAACGCCGGCGCCACCGTGGTCGACGAGGAGGTGGTGGTCGACGGGCAGCTGACGACCAGTCGTTCGCCAGCGGACCTGAAGGCATTCTGCCCGGCGATCGTCGAGCAGTTCGCTCAGGCGCGCGAGCACGCGCACGCCTGAGCCCGTGGGGCATCAAGAACCGGCTTGCGCGGCCGGCCGTCGGCGCGGGCGCCCCTTCACGTGGGGCGCCTGACGGCGGTCGGCGCGGCCGCCTCGGACTCCGGTGGCTGGCGACGCGCTCATCACGCCTCCCCGAGTCCAGGGACGCGAGACAGGGTCACCTGCCGCGATCGGGCGTGCTACGCGGCCTTGACCTCAATCCGACGCGGCTTGGCCTGGGCGGCCTTCGGGACGCGCACCGTCAAGACGCCCTCGTGCAGGCTCGCCTCGATCTTCTCCGGATCGGTCTGACCCGGCAGCGTCACCCGGTACTCGAACTGCCCGGTCCGGCGGGTCCGCCGGCGCACCACGCCTTTGCGCTCCTTCTCCTTGATCTCGCCGCTGATCACAAGCTCGCCCTCGCGCAACTCGACGTTGACATCCTTGCGATCGACTCCGGGGAGCTCTGCCTCCACGATCCACGCGTCGTCGGTTTCCTCGATATCGGCCTGCGGCATCCACGCGCCGCCGTTAGTCAGGCCAGGCAAGGACACAGCCTCCATCAAGCGCCCCATCTCATCCTGTAGCTGCTCGAACTCGCGAAATGGATCCCATCGCTGGATCGGGCGAGTCGAGGCGGATTCAGAACGGCGTACGGGGACTGGCATATCGCCCTCCTATCGGTGGTTGGTTACTCCCTGTGGCGCAGGGACGTTCTCGTTCTCGGAGTTAGGCCGCCCGGGGGTGAGGCCAAGGTCAACCTGGGAGGTCGATGACCGCGGGGATTGGAGTGCCCCCGGCGCGGCCTACCTCATTCCTCGTGCGCGCTGGATCCATCTCCGACGGCGAGATTGTGCTGCGGCTGGCGATCGTGGTGGTCCTGTGCGGCGCGATCGGGCTCGAGCGGCAGGCGCGAGACGAGATCGCGGGGCTGCGCACCCACGTGATCGTGGGCGTTGGGGCGGCCCTGTTCACGCTGGTCTCGGCCTACGGGTTTACCGAGTTCAGCCAGTCCCGGATCGATCCGACGCGGATCGCGGCCCAAGTGGTGTCCGGGATCGGGTTCTTGGGCGCCGGGGCGATCCTCCGGCACGGAGCCACCGTCCGCGGCGTCACCACGGCCGCGGCATTGTGGATCTCGGCGGCGATCGGGATGGCCACCGCTGCGGGGTTTTACGCCGGAGCGGTGGCTACAACCGCGATCGCGCTGGTGGCGCTGGTAGCGCTGCAGAGGCTCAAGCCCGTGGTCAGGCGACGCATCACCGGCGAGACCCTCAGCCTCGAGGTCGATCTCGTGCCTGGCGCCTCGGTCAGCTCGCTGCTCGGCGAGCTGCGGCGACGGAACCTGCACGTCGAGGGGTTCGAGAGCCAGGTCCTCGACGACGGCTCCGAGCGCCTCCGGGTCGACGTTCGCGGGCCGGCGCCGCTCGACGTCGACGACATTCTTTCCGACCTCGCCCACATCGACGCGGTGGCCCGAATCGGCCTCGCCCTGCTGCACTCGCCGGACCTCGAGGCCGCCGAGGACGGTCCCCCGCGAGGTGGGCGCCGCCCAGGCCGGCTCATGGCCCCAGCTCGTCGATGAGGTCGGCCACCGAGTCCACGATCCGCGACGGCCGGTAGGGGAAGCGGTCGGCTTGGTCGCGGTCGGTGACGCCGCTGAGGACGAGGATCGCCTCGAGCCCCGCCTCAAGTCCCGCGACGATGTCGGTGTCCATGCGGTCGCCGATCATCGTGGTGCTCTCCGAGTGCGAGCCGAGCGCGTTGAGCGCCGAGCGCATCATCAGCGGGTTCGGCTTGCCGACGAAATAGGGATCGACGTCGCTCGCGCGGCTGATCAGCGCCGCGATCGAGCCGGTGGCCGGGATCGGGCCAGCCGTTGACGGGCCGATCGGGTCCGGGTTGGTGGCGATGAACCGAGCGCCGCCGACCACCAGCCGGATGGCGTGCGTAATCCGTTCAAACCCATACGTTCGCGTCTCGCCCAGCACCACGTAGTCGGGGCTGAGGTCGGTCAGCGTGTAACCGGCCTCGTGAAGCGCGGTCGTAAGACCGGCCTCGCCGATCACGAACGCCGATCCGCCGGGCCGCTGCTCGTGAAGGAAGCGCGCGGTCGCCAGCGCCGAGGTCCAGATCGCCTGCTCGGGCACCTCGAGGCCGTTGGCCTGAAATCGCGCCGACAGATCCCGGCGCGTATGGATCGAGTTGTTGGTGAGTACGAGAAAGGGCAGCTCAAGCTCGCGCAGCCGCGCCAGGAACTGATCGGCTCCCGGGATCAACTGCTCCTCGTGGGCGAGTACGCCGTCCATGTCGAGCAGCCACGAGTGGGTCACCCGCCGAGACCCCCGCGACGACCGCCGCCGTCGCTCGCGCTGGCGTGGAACGGTCGTGAAACGACGAAGCGCCTCCCGCACCGCATTGTCATCGCTGGACATGGGATCAGGCGGCCGCACGGACGCCCGGGCGGTCGAGGATCTCGCGGTTACCGAGCACCTCGGCCACCGACTTCGTTATCTCGCCCGCCTCCTCCTTGGGTAGCTGGTACTGCTGGCGGCCGGGATACACGTGAAGAAGCAGGGTCACGGCCGTGTAGCCGCCTCACAGGGCCGGCGATCCCCGGGGCTGCGCAGGGGTGCGGCGTGTTTGCGGTCATGGGCGTGTTCGAGGCGGTCGACGATCTCGTCGGTGACCTCGTCTGGGGGCCGGTTGCCGTCAACCATCAGCACATCAGCCCACCCCGCGAACGCCTCGCGGACGTCGCGCATGTGTTGTTCGTAAATCTTCAGCCGGCGGACGATCGTGTCCTCGTCGTCATCGACGCGGCCCTCCACCGTCCGTCGGTGGTGCAGCCGTTCGATCAGCGCCCCGCGGGGAACCTCGAGCCACACGACCACCGGACGAGGTTTTAGGCGCCCAAGCCGAGCGAGTAACCCGCGGAGGGCCATGGTCTCGGCGGCAGTGCGCGGATAACCATCGAGGACGAATCCTTGACCGGGCGCCAGGGACTCAAGGCGCGCTTGCACCATCGTGTCGACCAGATCCTCGGGCACGAGTTCCCCCGCTGCCATGATCGCTCGGACGCGCCGCCCGGCCGGCGAGTCGGCTCCGGCCAAGGCCCGGAGCATTTCGCCGGGGCTTAGGTGCACCAGGCGGAGACGCTGCGCCAGTCGCCTGGCCTGCGTCCCCTTGCCGGCGCCGGGAGGGCCGAGCACGAGCACCTGCGCCGGGGAGCGGGTCATCAGTACTCGCCGATAGGCCGGCGCGGGGGCGTTCCAAGCGCGCGAAGCCCGCCGCGCCAGCCCGCGATAGCACCCGGCAGGGGCGGCCGGCCACCTCGAGTGACCGGCGCCCGGTGCCAGGTGGTGCGCTTCTACGAGGCGGCCGCTGTCGCCGGTGCACCGTCCACCCGCTCAGCGCCCTGCGATCCGTGGAGTGCCTCTTGGAGCTGACGCTCGGCGTCGGTGGACAGCGAGGTCTTGAGGACCCGACCACCGAACTTGCTCAGGGCGTCAATCGCCTTGTCAGGCGTCACCTTGTCCGCGATCAGGAACAGCGCGGAGGTTCCCGGCTGGACCATGTCACGGACTTCCTGCTGGAACTCCTTGTTGATCCCGGCCCGTTCGATCGCGCCGAACAGTGCGCCGAAGGCGCCCCCGATCGCCAGGCCGAACACGGGAATGAAGAAGAGGAGCCCGAACAGCGTCCCCCACAACATCCCCCAGGTGGCTCCTTCCGCCACCGGGTGGTGGGTAGTACTGACGTGGTAGCGCCCGTTGCGATCGCGGGAGATCACGGCCACTGCCTCCGGCTCGATCACAAGATCGTGTGCCAGTCGCATGACCTCCTCCGCCGCATGTGAGGCCGTTTCCTCGTCGTCGTAGCCGATCACGATCAGGTCAGCCAAGTCTGCCTCCTTCCGTGGTCTGGGTTCGACCGCCACGGGCGCCGGCACGGCCCAAGGGGCCGCGCATAGGCGAGCCGTCGGCGGTCCTTTCGCGGATGGCCAGTAGGCCCGGCCTCGCCGGCTTCAAGCCGACTCGGCTTGAGCCGGCTGCGGAGAGACCTACTCCGAGCCATCAGTGGCCTCGACGGATCCCCCTGTGGCCGAGGACGGAGACGCCGCCGTTAGTGTCGTTGGCGTGAGCGAGCCGGCGGGCAGCGACGGGAACCAAACGGTCAACCTCGGTCTCGTGGTCACGCCGGTGCTCGACGAGGCAGCGGCCGTGAGGCTGGTCGAGGACCTGGGCCGGGTGCTCGGCGAGCGCTATCCCGGTGTCGAGTGGAAGATCGACCTGGTTCGCGACGCGCTGGTCACCCCGCCCGCACCGTTGCCGGAGGTGGTCGACGCGGCCCGTACACGGATGCTCGACGAAAACTGGGATCTCGTCGTCTATGTGACCGAGCTGCCGCTTCGCATCTCACGCCGCCCCCTGGTGACCCACTCGAGCCCCACCCATGGCGCGGCGCTGGTTTCGCTGCCCGCCCTCGGGCTGGCACAGAATCGTCAGCTCGTGGATTCCGTGGCCGAGGCCGTCGGGCTGATCGCCGGGGACACGGCGCGGCGCCGAGAGGAGAACCGGGCCGGCCACCGGCGACGAGTCCATCGGCGGCTGGTCGAGCTGGCGAGCGAGATCGAGGGGGCGGGATCGCTGGAGGGAGTGGCGCTGCTGCACCGCGTCGTGACCGGCAACCTGCGGCTGCTTCTCGGCATGGTCTACGCGAACCATCCCTGGCGCTTGGTGACCCGCCTCTCCCGGGCGATGATCGGGGCGCTGGGAGTCGCGGCGTTCGCCGTGGTCACCGGCGACGTGTGGCGGATCGCCTCGAGCCTGAGCGCTGGTCGGCTGGTGGCGGTTTGCGGCATCACCGTCGGCGGCGGAATCACGGCCCTGATCGCCGTGCATGGATTGTGGGAGCGCGCGCCAGATGACCGGGTCAAGGAGCAGGCGACGCTGTTCAACATCGTCACCCTGATCACGGTCGCATTCGGGATCGTCGCGCTGTATCTGGCGGTGTGCGTCCTCAGCCTGGGCGCTGCGGCGTTGGTGATCGAGCCCTCGGTGATGACGGCGCAGATCGGCCACCACTCGAACTTCGACGACTACGTACGCCTGGCGGCGTTGGCCAGCGCATTGGCGACCGTCGGGAGCGCCCTCGGAGGCGCGCTGGAAAGCGACGTCGCGGTGCGGGAAGCAACTTACGGCTATCGCCAGAATCGGAACTGACAGGCGGCCCGGTCGGTTAATCGTCGACGGTGCCGCCCCGGTCGATGTGCAACGGGTTGGCGTTCATGAGCCACCACAACCTTCTCTGGGCCGGCAGCCGGGCGGCAAAACGCTCGATCCCGCGCTCGATCTCCAGTGGGGCAAGGAGCTGGAAGCGGCCGAGGTCACGCCCGATCACTTGCACGTAGTGCCACTCGTGACCGTTGCTGACCACGCACTCCCAGAAGTGTTCGCCGTCGCGCAAGCCGGAGCGCACGATCCCGGTTCCGATGCCCGACGCGGAGGTACGGGCTCGGAAGGCGGCGTGCTCCCGCGCTTCCAGGGCCGGGCTCGAGACGACCGGCGGCCGGGGGTCGGAGACGCTCATCAGCGACTGAACTAGGACTCGCCGGCACGATCACAAGCCGCCTGCGTTATCCCGTAAAGGGGTTGATAGAGCCCCGCGCGGGCCTAGCGATCACGACATGATCACGGCGCCCAGCCCCAGGTACGAACGTGACCTCGATCGACTGTTTCGGCGCTTCAGCGAGACCAACGGCCGCGAGGTGCGTGACGCGATCGTGGAGCGTTTCCAACCTCTGGTGCGCGCCCTTGCGCGCCGCTACATATCTTCGGTTGAGCCGTTTGATGATCTGGTGCAAGTGGCCAACCTGGGCTTGCTGAATGCCGTGGAGCGGTTCGATTCGCGGCGTGGGACGACGTTCCGCGCCTTTGCGGTCCCGACCATCCTCGGCGAGCTGAAGCGTCACTTCCGTGACTGTGGCTGGTCGGTGCATGTCACGCGCGGCGCCCAGAACCTTGCTCTCAAGGTCCAACACGCCCAGCGTGAACTGGAGAACAGCACCGGCCGCGGCGCCAGTCTGAGCGCGCTGGCGGAGTATTTGGAGATCCCGGTCGAGGACGTGGCTGAAGGTCTGGCGACGGCAAGCCTCCACCACGCGATCTCCCTTGATGGTCCCTACGACCCCGACGAGGATGGATCGACCCTCCATGATCACCTGGGCGGCGAGGACCCCGGCTTCGGCCTCAGCGATGCCCGGTTCACCATCTCCTCGCTGACCGCCGAGCTGCCGCCGCTTGAGCGTCAGGTACTAGTGCTCCGCTTTGCCCGAGAGCTGACCCAAGCGGAGATCGGCGTACGGGTGGGGGTCTCCCAGATGCAGGTCTCACGCATCCTCCGGCGGGCGCTGGAGCGGGCGCACAAACGGAGCATGCTCTCTATGGCGGCCGACGAAAACTCAGGCGAGGAGGCGGCGGGGCAAGGATGAGACTCGACCTGCATGGCTCCAAGCCGCGCTGGGCTGATCCGGCGACCGACGCCCTGCTGGAGGGATATGTCGCCTGGCGGGAGGCCTCAAGTGAGCTGGCCGCGGCCCATCGCCGCTGGGCGCAATCCGACCCTCACGACGCCGGCCTGGCGGGCGCGGGCTATCTGGCGGCGCTCGATCGGGAGCAGAAGGCGGCCGGGGTATACGAGGAGCTGGTCCGGGACCTGAGCCGGCTGCTTAAGCAGTAACGATGGTCCTCGCGACGTTCCTGCTCGGGCCGGTGCACCAGCGGTATCTGCTGCAGGCGCGACAGATGCAGGCGCTGTCGTTCACGATGCACATCCCGCTGGTCTGCTTCGCGATCTCGTTTCCGGCCATGGTGCTGTTCGTTGAGTGGCGCTACCTCCGGACGCGCGACGAGCTCTATCTCCTCCTGGCCCGCCGCTGGAGCCGGATCCTCGTCGCCCTGTTCGCCGTGGGGGTGGTGACGGGGACGATCCTGAGCTTCGAGATGGGCCTGCTGTGGCCGAACTTCACGGGCACCTTCGGCTCGGTGTTCGGCCTCGGCTTCGCGATCGAGGGCTTCTCCTTCTTCGCCGAGGCGATCTTCATCGGGATCTACGTCTACGGTTGGGGCCGGCTCTCGCCTCGCGTCCACTTCGCGTCTGGGATACCCGTGGCTATCGCCGGGTTCACTGGAACATGGATGGTCATCTCGGTCAACGCGTGGATGAACCATCCGTCCGGATTCCATCTCCGCGGCGGCCGGGTGGTTGACGTCCATCCGCTGGCAGCCCTGTTCGGCAACGCTTACCTGTGGCATGAGCTCATCCACATGTACGTCGCCGGCTACATGGTGGCCGGGTTTCTCCTGGCCGGGGCATACGCGGTGGGCCGCATGCGAGGGCGCTGGGAGCGCTATCACCGCACCGCGTTCGCCATCCCCCTCACCATCGCCGCGCTGGCCTCGCCGATTCAGATCCTGATCGGCGACTGGGCGGGACGTGACGTCGCCACGACCCAGCCGATCAAGCTGGCCGCCATCGAGGGGCTGGGGAAGACGACTCGGGGGGCGCCGGAGCACCTGCTGGGGTGGTACTCCGACGGCCAGGTGAAGTATGGGATCGAGATTCCCCACGCGCTCTCCCTGATCGCCTTCCACAGCTGGAACGCGAGCGTCAGGGGGCTCGACACCGTCCCCGCCAGCGACCGGCCACCGGTCAATGTCGTCCGCGTCGCCTTCCAGCTGATGGTTGGGATCGGCACCCTGCTGGCGATACTCGGAATCGTCTACGTCGTGATCCGGGCCCGTCGCAGGCGATTGCCCACCTCGCCCTGGTTCTATCGCGCTGTGGTGGCGGCGGGCCCCGCCTCGCTGGTCGCGGTGGTCGCGGGCTGGACGGTGACCGAGGTGGGGCGCCAGCCATGGGTCGTCTATGGCGTCATGCGCACCTCGCAGGCGGTGACCAACGCGGGTGTCATCCCGGTCGGCTACGCGACCCTGGTCATCGTCTATCTGGGCCTGATCGCTTCGGTGGTGTGGATCTTGACTCGCCTGGCTCGGATGCCGCTCGAGCTTCCGGCGCACATGCGCACCCCCCTCGTGACGGTTGAGGCGTGACCCGTGCACCTCTACCTCGTCCCCATGATCTTCATCCTCATCGGCCTCGCTATGTACACGGTCCTGGGCGGAGCGGACTTCGGCGCTGGGCTGTGGGAGCTCACGGCGGGGAGGGGCTCTGAGGCCAAGAAGGTCCGCGACCACGCGCACCACGCCATCGGGCCCGTCTGGGAGGCCAACCATGTCTGGCTGATCTTCGTCTTCGTGGTGACCTGGACGGCGTACCCGGTCGCCTTCGGCTCGATTGCTTCCACCCTCTGCGTGCCGCTCTTCATCGCCGCCGTGGGCATCATCTTCCGCGGTGCCGCCTATGCGCTGCGCTCAGGCGCGGCATCGGCCACGGAGACCACCCGGATTGACACGGCGTTCGCCCTCTCGTCCATCCTCACGCCCTTCGCCCTCGGCACCGTGGTCGGGTCGATCGCCGCCCGCCGGGTGCCCGTCGGCAACGCGGCCGGAAACCTCGTCACCAGCTGGGCCAATCCAGTCTCGATCCTGATCGGGGCGCTGGCGGTGGCCACGGGTGCCTACCTGGCCGCGGTCTACCTGTCCGCGGACGCCGTACGAGTCGGCGACGAGTGGCTGGAGCGGGAGTTCCGGATCCGGGCCTTGGTCGCAGGCGTGATCGCCGGGGGGCTGGCCATCGCGGGACTCGTCGTGCTGCACGCAGACGTCCGCCCGCTCTTCCACAAGCTCGTTCACCTGCCCGGGCTGGCCGTCCTGCTCGTGTCAGTCGCGTGTGGCGTCCTGACCTTGGGGCTCGTGCTGGCCAGACGCTACGAGCTGGCTCGCTTCGGAGCGGCGCTGGCCGTGGCCGCGATCATCGCCGCCTGGGCGGTGGCCCAAGAGCCGATCATCCTTCCCGGCCTGACGCTGGCCCGAGCGGCTGCGCCGCACGACACGCTCGTGGCAGTCGTAGTCGCTGTCCTGGCCGGGGCCGCCCTCCTGTTCCCATCACTGGCCTGGCTGTTCACACTTGTACTCCACGGCCGCTTCGACCCGGGCCCAGCCGGTGCAGAGCTGCCCGCCGAACGAGGTGCCGGCGACTTCGTCACCTCCTCCCGGACCGGCCTGCCGGCGCGAGCCGCCGTCGCGTGCGCCATCGCCGGCTTCGGCCTGCTCACGCTGGCGGACGCCACCTGGGCCCACGCGATCGGCGTCACCTGCCTGCTGGGCTTTGTCGTGCTGGGGTTCGTGGCTCTGAACCCCACCGACGTGGGGCCCGCGACACGCGACGAGATCGGATGAGGCGATGGACTACGAAACCTTTCTGACCGTTGTTGACCAAGTCATCGGCACCGAGGATGGTCCGGGGCCGGACCCCCGCGCCATCCGGGCCACTCGCGCCACCCTGCAAACGCTGGGTGAGCGGATCGATCGGGGTCAGGCGCGCCGCTTGGCGGCGGAGCTGCCGCCGGAGATCGCTCCCTGGATCGCCACACCGACGCCGGCCGAGGGCTTCGACGTCGATGAGTTCGTGGACCGGGTGGCGGCCCGTGAGGGAGTGGATCCGATCACCGCCTCGCGGCATGTCGCCGCCGTGTTCACCGCGCTCGCCCAGGCCATCTCTGACCGCGAGTACGCCGGGCTGGTCGCCGAGCTCCCGCGCCGCTTCGCCGCCCTTCTGCCACGAGGGCCGCACGTCCCGGTGGTCGACCCCGACACATTCCGTCGGCAGGTGGCTGCGCGCGCGGGCATTGGGCTGGACGCGGCGGACCGGGCTACTGATGCCGTGCTTGAGGTCCTCGGCCAACGGATCGCCGGCGGCGAGGTGGATGACCTGATCGAGCGCCTCCCGGTCACTCTGCATCCGCCGCTGAAACGGGGGCGGGCTGAGGTACGCGGGGAACCGAAGCCGATGGAGCTCGGCGAGTTCATCCGCGCGGTGGCCGATCGAGAGAGGGTGGGCATCGTCGAAGCCGCTCTCCATGTCCGTGCCGTGCTCACGGTGCTGCGTGACATGGTCGGCGAGGACGAGTTCCGCGATATCACCGTGCAACTGCCGGACGACTATCTGGCGATTCTGCGCTAGACGGGTCTGGCGGACCCTCGGCCGGCTCGCCGGCGGCAAAGATCGTTCGCGAGCGCCGCTTGATGAGCCCATCTTCCAGCGCCGCCCGGAGCGCGGCTCGAAAGCGGCCGGGCCCCCAGTAGCGGGCTCCGACCAGGCGCTTTAGCTCCTCACGTTCGAGCGGGCCGTGCTGCTTGAGCGCCTCGGTGATGATCCCGATCTCCCGGTCGAGATCCTGAAGCGCGCGGGCGGCGAGCCGACTCGGGTTGCCGCTCGTGCCCATCATGCCCGGTGAATAGAACGAGCTTCCGGGCCCTGGGCGCAGTCCCCGCAGTCGCTGCCGTTGACGACGGCGGTCCTGCAGTGCCCGCTGGCGGATCCGCGCCTGGCGCTCGGCCTGCGAGAGCGTTGCGTCCTCAGCTCGGAGGGCCTCGACATGGGCTCGGTGCTCAGCCGCGTCAACCCGCTGTTCCGCGGCGCGGGCGAGGCGCTCGAGTTCACGCGCGTCGGCTTCACGTCGCTCGGCCTGGGCGTAATCGTCGTGCGCCCGCGCCTCGGCCGCCTCGGCGTGAGCCGCGTGGACGGCCGCCCATCGTTCATGCATCTCTGCCCGCGCCCGCGCCCACTCGCCCGCGGCCCCGCCGAGCTTCTCGGCCTCCGCGCGAGCGTGCTCGGCCAGCGCCAGCTGCTCCTGCTCCTGAGCGTGCTCGCCCGCCGCCTGCTCGAGCCAGCCGTGCATCTGTACCGCCTCCTCGGCCTGGGCAGCCAGCGCCGCGACGCGCTCCTCGTAGAGCCGGGCTCGTTGTTCCGCGGCCGCGGCTCGCGCCAGCGCGGCCCGACGCTCGGGTTCGGACTTCACCAGCAGCGCCCGTGCCCGTTCTTCGTGGGCCAGGGCTCGCTCGTCGTAGGCCTGGGCACGAAGCTCGGCCATCTCAGCTTCGCGCTCTTCGACCCCCACACGCCCCGATGCCTGGCCGTCGCCGCCTCCGGACGCGCTCAGTTCCTGCACGCTGGCGCGGTGCTCGGCGGCCAGTGCGCGCTCTGTTTCCGCCGACTCGTGCGAACGCAGCGCCTCGTGCTGCTCGTGGTAGACCTCGGCCACAGGCGGCGTCTCCGGCGAGACGGGCAGTGGCAGCAGCGATTCGGCTTCCTCCACCGTGAGCGGCTTGGCGATGTTCTCCAGCGACTGCTGCTCGGCTCTGACCCCGAACAACAATTCCGCGATCCCGCCCAGCGCCATGGCCCCGGCTCCGATGAGGAAGCCTACGGCCACGAGATGCTTGTTGCCGCTGTGGATCAGCTGACCGAACAGCTCCGGGCCGACGATCCCTCCGGTGGCAGTGCCGACGGCGAAGAAGAAGGCGATGGCCAGTGCCCGGGTCTCCATGGGGAAGACCTCACTGACCGTCAGGTAGGCGGCGCTGGCGCCCGCCGAGGCCAAGAAGAAGGCCCCGAGCACGAGGCCCATGAACTCCCACGTCGTCAGGTGAGTCGTGATCAGGAGCACGCCGAGGGCGGCGACGATCGCGGCCGACCCCAGGTAGGTGCTCGAGATCATGGGGATCCGCCCGACGGTGTCGAAGAACCGCCCCAGGAGCAGCGGGCCGAAGAAGTTGCTCACAGCAAAGATCGCCATGTAATACGGCACCGACCCCGTGCCCACGGCGAAGAAGGAATGCAGGATCGTGCCCAGGTCGAACACGACCGCGTTGTAGAGAAACGCCTGCCCGACGAACAGGGCAAAACCGAGGAAGGCCCGGCGCGGGTAGCGCTTGATCGCCACCCGGGCCAACTCCCGGAACGGGATCGCGTTTCGCTGGCGGACCGTGATTGATTCCTCCGGCTCCGGAAGCTCCGCCCCGGTGTCCCGCTTGACCTCCGCCTCGATCCGATCGACGATCCGCTCCGCCTCCTCCTCCCGGCCGTGAATGAAGAGCCAGCGCGGGCTCTCAGGCAGCCGACGGCGCACGAGCAGAATCCCCAGGCCGAGGACTGCGCCCAGCCCGAAGGCGATGCGCCAACCTACGTCGTTGGGGAAGATCGCCGTGTCAAGCAGCAGGAGCGCGGCCAGACCCCCGATCGCCGCGCCGACCCAGTAGCTCCCGTTGATCGCCAGATCGACGCGTCCGCGGTTCCTGGCTGGGATCAGTTCATCGATGGCCGAGTTGATGGCCGCGTACTCGCCGCCGATGCCCATGCCGGTGAGGAAGCGGAAGAGGAAGAAATACCACTCGGTGTACGAGAACGCGGTGGCCACCGTGGCCAGCAGATACAGCCCCAGCGTGACCATGAACAGCTTCTTGCGCCCGTAGCGGTCGGTCAGCTGGCCGAAGAACAGGGCGCCGATGCAGGCTCCGGCCACGTAGATCGCACCCGCCGTCCCGACTCCGGCACTGCTGAGCCGGATGCCGCTGCCCGGTTCGGTCAACCGGGCCCCCACCGCACCGACGATCGTCACCTGGAGCCCGTCGAGAATCCAGACCGTCCCCAGCCCGATCACCACGTGCCAATGGAAGCGCGACCAGGGCAGGCGATCCAGGCGAGCGGGAATGTTGGTGCGAATCGTCCTCGCCCCGGCTCTCGGCGGGGCGGCCCGCGCCGCAGCGGCACTGCTGTTGGGGGCGGCTGGCGTGGTGGTACTCATGCGACTCCGGCCTAGCTCTGGTCTCGGTGCTCCGCTGCCGGCTCCTCGGCCATCGATTTCGCTTCTCCAGCGAGGGCGCGATGATGCGCTGGCGCTGTCAACGGGGGTGTGGGGCCGGGGGATCGAAGCGGTATCGAAGTGCCGAGGCCGCTCGGCGGTATGTAGCCGCGTTCAATCGTCAGGACGGGACAGATCTGGGACGCCGGAGTCCGCTCGGGCTGCTTCCGCTCCGCCTGTTCCGCGCCCTGCGTCGTCATCACGTCTGAATTCAGCTCCCAGGAGGGAAGAGGTGAGGTGGGCGGGAATGGTTCAGGAGCACTCGCGCCATCGAGTCCGCGAGCCGCAGGCGCGCCAGCTCGCTTCCGATCTCGGCCGCCTGCGAGCGCAGACTGTCCCGGGCCAGGCGTCGCTCGTGGGGCGAGAGCGCGGCCCGCTGGCGCGCCAGCTCGTCGAGGCGGCCGCGCGCCACCCTGCGCCGCCGCTCGATGTCACCGAGCAGAGCATCGAACAGCTCACGCTCGTCCCGGCCGGGCTCTCGCCTCTCGGCGCCGAGGGCCGGGCGACCTGAGGAGGCCCGACGGGTCATGGCACTCGGCCCCGGAGCGCGGCGGCCCTGAGCTTCTCCAGCGAAGCCTGTTCGATCTGACGCACCCGCTCGGCGCTCACCTCGAGCTGCTCCGCCACCTCACGCAGCGTCTGCTCACGCCGGCCGATGCCGAAGCGGGCGCAGATGACGGTCCGCTCCCGGTGACTCAGATAGCTCAGCAGACGCGGCAGCTCGGCGGCTATCACCCGCTGGGGTATGGCGTCATAGGCATCCTCGGCCGGCGGGTCGGCCAGCATCTCGCCGACCGTGGCCCCGTCCCCGTCCTCGTCATTCGCTGGCTCATCGAGCGGCCGAGCGCGGCGCTCAGCACTCATCAGGCTCTCAACCTGAGCGCGCGGCAGGCCAGCGAGGTCCGCCACCTCGCCGCATGAGGCCTGCATCGCACGCGCCTGCTCGAGACGGCGCTGGGCGTCTTTGACGCGCGCCAGCTGCCGCAGCGCCCGGTCTGAGAGGACGATCGGTCGCGACAGCTCTGAGACGACCTGCTGCATCGCCTGCCGCACCCACCAGGTCGCATAGGCCCAAAACGGGACCCCGCGGGCGGGGTCGTAGCGCTCGAGGGCTCGCAGGAGACCCACCGCCCCCTCCTGCATCAGTTCGCGATGGTCGATGGCGCTGGCTCGCCGGTAGCCGCGGGCGAGGCTCCCCACCAGCGGCCGGAAGGCGTCGATCAGCTCCCCGCGCTCCGCCTCGCCACCCGTCTTGGCCGCGATCACCAGGGCCATGTCCGGGCACCCGTCACGCCACTCCCCTCGGCCGTTGCGCAAGTTGCCGTTCGCGCGGGAAGGCGGCCGTCGCCCCCGGACCGGCGCTTTCGCTGTCACCGCCTGCGGAGCGCCATAGATCAGCATGCGGAGAAGTCTTTCCAGCGCACCGGCCCCTGTCGCTTGAGGTCACTTCAGAATCAGGGTGGGGGTAACCCCACTCGGTGTGTGGGGACGTGTCCTGGCGGGGAGACCAACGTCTGAGAATTGGGTCTAGGATGAAGATAGGCGCCCGGGCTCCGGTCGAGGACCAGTCGCTCGGGTCGAAACGAAAGTCCAGGTCGATTCCGCATGCCGTTGATGCATCCGAATCCGGCAGGCCTTGCTGGGGTCACAGCGGTTGACCCAGCGCCGAACCGCGTCGTCGACAGCCAGGTGGTTCGCGTACTGGTCGGGGAGGATGAGCCGCTCTTCCGTGCGGGGATCATCCACGTCCTGCGCCAGGCCGGACTCCATGTCGTGGCCTTCACCGACCACGCCGACGACGTCGTGCGCAAGGCGCGCGCGCATCGTCCGGATGTGGCCGTGCTCGATGTGAGGATGCCGCCCACCCTCAGCGACGACGGCTTCCGCGCCGCACTTGAGCTCCGCTCGGCGGACCCGCGGCTCCCCGTTCTCCTTCTCTCGCAATTCCTCGACGCGCGTTATGCCGTGGAGCTTCTCGACTCTGGTCCGGAGGGGGTCGGCTATCTGCTCAAGGAGCGCGTTGCCGAGACGAGCAGCTTCGTTCACTCGGTTGAGCACGTTGCCCATGGCGGCACCATGATCGATCCCGAGGTCATGGCCCAGGTTCTGGGGCGGCGGCGGCGGGCGCGTCCGATCGACGATTTGACCGCACGCGAGCGGGAGGTGCTGGCGCTCATGGCACAGGGATCCTCGAACGAGGCGATCGCCGACACGCTGGTCGTGACACTCTCAGCCGTCGAGCGTCACATCACGCGGATCTTCGCCAAGCTGGAGCTGGGCGATGACCCGGATCACCACAAGCGGGTGACGGCCGTCCTGAGCTTCCTCGACGACTGAGCAGCTCACGCCGCCACCGGCTCTCGCTCGGATGCGGCCGAACCGCGCTCACCCTTGCCCCAGTCGAGCACGAGTTCGTCTCCGGCGGCATCCACGCTCACGTTCGCCCCCGGTGAGATCTGCCCGGCGATGAGCCCGCGCGCGATGCCGGTCTCCAGCTCACGCTGGATCAAGCGGCGGAGCGGGCGTGCGCCGTACACCGGGTCGTACCCCTGGCGGGCGATGAGGGCGCGCGCCGCCTCGGTCAGCTCCAGATCCACCCGCTGCTCGCTCAGACGGCGGCGAACGTCGTCGATCTGGAGGTCGACGATCCGCTCGATCTCGGGCAGCGTGAGCGGCTTGAACAGGACGATCTCGTCGACGCGGTTGAGGAACTCGGGCCGGAACTGTCCGCGCAGCTCGTCCATGACGCGGTCACGTGCCTCGTTCCGGATCTCTCCGTCCTCGGTCGCTCCGTCGAGCAGATACAGCGAGCCGATGTTGGAGGTCATGATGATCACCGTGTTGCGGAAGTTGACCGTACGTCCCTGGGCGTCGGTCAAACGGCCGTCATCGAGGATCTGCAGCAGCGTGTTGAACACGTCGGGGTGGGCCTTTTCGATCTCGTCAAACAGCACCACCGAATAGGGCTTGCGGCGCACGGCCTCGGTCAGCTGTCCCCCCTCCTCGTACCCGACGTAGCCAGGCGGCGCGCCGACCAGCCGACTCACGGTGTGGCGCTCCTGATACTCGGACATGTCGAGCCGGACGATGTTCTCATCGGTATCGAACAGCGCCTGGGCCAGGGCACGTGAGAGCTCCGTCTTACCGACTCCGGTGGGTCCGAGGAAGATGAACGAGCCGATCGGGCGCCGCGGATCCTTGATCCCGGCCCGGGCCCGCAGGACCGCGTCGGCCACCAATCGCACAGCCTCGTCCTGCCCGATCACCCGCTCGTGAAGGACCTCGTCGAGCCGCAGCAGCTTTTCGCGCTCGCCCTCGAGGAGCCGAGCCACGGGGATTCCGGTCCACCGGGCGACGATCTCTGCGATCTCGTCCTCGGTGACCTCCTCACGGAGGAGTCTGGTGGTGCCCTGCTTGGACTCGAGCCGCTCCTCCTCGGCGCGCAGACGGCGCTCGAGCTCAGGCAGCCGGCCGTGGCGGAGCTCGGCGGCTCGGTTCAGGTCATAGCTGCGCTCCGCCTCCTCGATGTCCCGGCGAAGCTGCTCGAGCTCCTCACGGAGCGCCTGGAGCTTGTGGATGGCCTGGCGCTCGGCCTCCCACTGGGCGGTCATCGCGTCGGCCTGGGCCCGAAGGTCGGCGAGCTCCCGACGCAGCGCCTCGAGCCGCTCCTGGCTGCCCGGATCGGTCTCCTTCTTGAGCGCCGCCTCCTCGATTTCGAGCTGCATGACGCGCCGAGTGATCTCGTCGAGCTCCTGCGGCATCGAGTCGATCTCGGTCCGGATCACGGCGCAGGCTTCATCCACCAGGTCGATCGCCTTGTCGGGCAGGAACCGGTCGGTGATATAGCGGTGGGCCAGCGTGGCCGCGGCGACCAGCGCCGCGTCCTGGATCCGCACCCCGTGGTGGACCTCGAAGCGCTCGCGGAGCCCACGCAGGATCGAGACCGTGTCCTCGACGCTCGGCTCGTCGACCAGCACCGGTTGAAAGCGGCGCTCCAGCGCGGCGTCCTTCTCGATGTAGCGCCGGTACTCGTCCAGCGTGGTCGCACCGATGCAATGCAGCTCGCCGCGGGCCAGCAGGGGCTTGAGCATGTTGCCGGCGTCCATCGCCCCCTCCGCTGCCCCGGCTCCCACCACGTTGTGGAGCTCGTCGATGAACAGGAGGATCCGTCCCTCGGCGGCCTTGACCTCCTGGAGCACTGCCTGGAGACGCTCCTCGAACTCGCCCCGGTACTTCGCCCCGGCGACCAGCAGGCCCATGTCGAGGGCGAAGATCGTCCGGTCCTTGAGGCCCTCCGGCACGTCCCCGCGCAAGATGCGCTGGGCCAGGCCCTCGACGATTGCCGTCTTCCCGACACCGGGATCACCCACGAGCACGGGGTTGTTCTTGGTCTTCCGAGACAGGATCTGGATGACCCGCCGGATCTCCCCGTCGCGCCCGACCACGGGGTCGAGTCTTCCCTCGCGGGCCTCCGCGACGAGATCTCGCCCGTACTTCTCGAGCGCCTCATACGAGGACTCCGGGGTGGCGCTGGTGACTCGCTGGGCGCCGCGCACCTCGGTCAGGATCTGAAGCACCGTCTCACGCTGGACGCCGTGCTCACGGAGCAGGCGGCCCGCCTCGGCGTCCGGGCCGGAGCTGAGGATGGCGAGCAGCACGTGCTCGACCGAGACATACTCGTCCCGCAGGCGCTCGGCCTCCTGCTCGGCGGCGTCGAGCACCTGGACGAGGCCGCGGGTCAGCCCCGGCTGAGCGCCGGCCCCGGGTCCACCGACCCGGGGGCGACGCTCCAGGGCCTGCTCGGCAGCCGTGCGCAATGCACCGGTATCGATGTTCGCCCGGGTCAGGAGCCGGGGAATGAGGCCGTCGCGCTGCTCGAGCAGGGCGAGCAGGAGATGGGTTGTGTCCACCTCGGTGTGGCCATAGCGGATGGCCTTGGTCTGGGCGTCGTGGAGCGCCTCCTGGGTCTTCAGCGTCAGACGATTCGGGTCCATGTGATCACCTCGTGGTGTGGTTCTGGGGGCACGGCGCGACGCAGCCGCTCCTCCAGGTCATCGATCCGGGCCAGCAGCTCGCAGGCCAGGACCGCTCCGGTGTAGTTCAAGCCGAGATCCCGTCGCAGGCGGACCGCCCTGGCCAGCAGCGACGCGTCCTGAGCCCGGAACAGCGGCGCTGCCCGGGTTCCGCCGCCAGGAGCGATCAACCCCAGCGCGATCAGCCCACGGACGAGTTCCGGATGCAGCCCGGCTCGCTGGGCCAGGCCGTCGATGCTCACCAGTCCGACTTGCAGCTGGGCGAGGCTGGTCCCGGTTCCCACCTGCGAGTCGGCTGCGGTGACCATCAGCGCGCCTCACGCGGGTTGAACTTCGAGACCGAGGCCAGCTCCTCGAACAGCTCACGCTCCCGACGGCTCAGTCTGGGCGGAACTCGGATGCTGACGATCGCGTAGAGGTTTCCCGGCTGCCCACCGCCCGGGTCCGGGAGCCCCTCCCCCCGCAGCCGAAGCCGCCGCCCGCTGGAGGAGCCAGCCGGCATCTTCACCCGGGCGTTTCCGTTCAGGGTGGGAACCGGGATCTCAGCCCCCAGCGCGGCCTCCCATGGCGTGACGGGAACCTCGACAAGCAGGTTGCGTCCCTCGACCCGGAAGCGTGGGTGGGGGCGCAACCGGACCCGCAGGAAGAGGTCCCCCGCCGGACCGCCGCCCACCCCCGGATCGCCCTCGCCGGCCAGCCGGATTCGCTGACCGTCTCTGACCCCCGCCGGAATCTCGACCTCCAGGGTGCGTCCGTCACCGAGCGTGATCCGTCGCCGGCCGCCTCGCGCCGCCTCTTCGAGCGTCAGCATAAGCTCGGCCTCCGAGTCACCGCCGCGGCTCGAGAAACCCTGGAATCCGCTCCGCCGCGTCCCGCCCCGCCGGCTGAAGAAGCTCTCGAACAGGTCGTCGAAGTCGCCTCCCCCGAAATCGACTCGCACGTCGTCGAACCCATCGCGCCCGCCGAAGGACGAGAAGCCGCCGGACCCGGAGCGGAACGGGCCACCAAACCCGCCTTCCGACGCCTCAGGCCCGGCTCGCCAGTTGGCTCCCAGCCGGTCATAGCGCTCACGCTTCTCCGGATCACGCAGCACCTCGTAAGCCGCGGAGATCTCCTTGAATCGGTCCTCGGCCCCTGGCTCGTGGTTGACATCGGGGTGGTACTGGCGGGCGAGCCGGCGGTAGGCGCGGCGGATCTCGTCCTCGCCGGCGTCGCGCGGAACCCCCAGCGCCTCGTAATAGTCCTGATCGGCTACTGCCATCAGCGCGCGTGCTCAGGAGCCCGCGCCACCACCACCTGAGCTGGCCGCAGGATGCGGTCGCCGAGCCTATAGCCGGAGCGTTCCACCGCCACGACCGTACGGTCCGGTACATCCTCAGCCGCCCGGACCGCGACGGCCTCGTGCCGCTCCGGATCGAACGGCTCTCCGGCCGCCTCGAAGCGCTCGGCGCCCTGGCGAGCCAGCACCGCGTCCATCTGCGCCAGGACCGCCTCCAGCCCTTCCCGGCAGGCGCTGTCGGGTTGCATCCGAACTGCCCGCTCGACGCTGTCGACGGCGTCGAGCCAGTCTCGGAGCACCGCCTCGCGGGCCTCCATCACCCGTTGTTCCATCTCCCGGGCGGAGCGCTTGCGGTAGTTATCGAGGTCGGCCAAAGCGCGCTTGTAGCGGTCCTCGATCCGCGCGAGCTCGATCGTCAGCTCGTTCTCGCCCGACGGTGCCTCGGGCTCCTGCGCGGCTGGGTCGGCCCCGGGCAGCTGCTCGCTGCCGTCATTCGCGGGTGAATTCTGCATCGACCACCTCCTCGTCTTCGGCCTCGTGCTCGGCGGGCGCACCGTTGCCAGCGGCCCCGTTGCCGCGGCTGCCGGCGCCGGCTCCCGCCGAGGGACCGGCGCTCGCCGGCAGGCCCTGGACCAGCTGCTGGAGGTCGGAGATGAGCGGCCGGACCCGGTCGAGACCCGCCTGGTCCTGGACGGCCTGGCGGGCTTCGCCCACGAGCTGCTCGGCGCGTGCCTTCTCGTTGACCGGGAGTCGATCCTGGAGATCTCGCAGGAGCTGATCGACGCGATAGGCCAGCGAGTCGAGCTCGTTGCGTGCGTCTATCTCCTCCCGCCGCCGTCGGTCCTCGTCGGCATGCGCCTGGGCGGCGAGGATCATCGCCTCGATGTCCGTCTGGTCGAGGTTGGTCGTCTCCGAGATCGTGACCCGCTGCTCCTTTCCCGTGTCCCGGTCACGCGCCGAGACGTTGAGGATCCCATTGGCGTCCACGTCGAACGTCACCTCGATCTGCGGAACGCCACGCGGGGCCGGTGGGATGCCCTCGAGCCGGAAGCGGGCCAGCTGCCGGTTGTCGGCGGCGAGCTCACGCTCGCCCTGGAGGACGACGATGTCCACCGCGGTCTGGTTGTCCTCAGCGGTCGAGAACACCTCGGTCCGCCGGGCCGGGATGGTCGTATTGCGTTCGATCACCTTGGTCATCACCCCGCCGAGGGTCTCCAGGCCCAGCGACAGAGGCAGGACGTCGAGGAGCACGACATCCTCGACCTCGCCCTTGAGCACACCCGCCTGCAGGGCGGCGCCCAGCGCCACCACCTCGTCCGGGTTGACGGTCATGTTCGGCTCCTTGCCGCGCGTCAGCCGCCTGACCAGCTCCTGCACGGCGGGGGTCCGGGTCGCGCCGCCGACCAGGATCACCTCGTCGATATCTTCCGCGGTCAGTTTGGCGTCAGACAGCGCCTGCTCGAACGGCGCCCGGGTCCGCTCGACGAGGTCCTGGGTCAGCTGATCGAACTTGGAGCGAGTCAGCGACAGGTTGAGGTGCTTCGGCCCGGAGGCGTCAGCGGTGATGAAGGGCAGGTTTAGCTGGGTCTGGGTCGTCGTCGAGAGCTCCACCTTGGCTCGCTCCGCGGCCTCGTAGAGACGCTGCAGCGCCTGGGGGTCGTTGCGCAGATCGATGCCCTGATCCCGCTGGAACTCGTCGGCCATCCAGTCGACGATCCGCCGGTCGAAGTCATCGCCGCCCAGATGCCCATCGCCGCTCGTGGCGCGCACCTCGACCACCCCGTCGCCGACATCGAGGAGCGAGACATCAAAGGTCCCGCCACCGAGATCGAAGACGAGGATCGTCTCCTGCCCCTTCTTGTCCATCCCGTAGGCGAGAGCGGCCGCCGTGGGTTCGTTGATGATCCGCAGAACCTCTAGGCCGGCGATCCTCCCGGCATCCCGCGTCGCCTGGCGCTGGGCGTCGTTGAAGTAGGCCGGGACGGTGATGACCGCCTCGTTGACCCGTTCTCCGAGGAACTTTCCGGCGTCCTCGGCCAGCTTGCGCAGGACCTGCGCCGAAATCTCCTCCGGCGCGTACTGCTTACCCCGGATCTCGAATCGCACCGCGTCGTTGGGCCCCTTGACCACGTGGTAGGGGACGAGCTTCGTCTCCTCCTCGACCTCGTCGTAGCGACGCCCGATGAAGCGCTTGGCGGAATAGATCGTGGCTTCCGGGTTGAGGATCGCCTGGCGTTTGGCCACCTGGCCGACCAGCCGCTGGCCATCCTCGGTGAAGGCGACGACCGAGGGGGTCACCCGCGCGCCTTCCGCATTCGGGATCACCTCGGCCTGGCCGCCTTCCATCGTCGCGGCCACGACGGAGTTTGTTGTGCCCAGGTCGATGCCAACTGCCTTGGCCATGTCGCTCCTCTCGCGTCTCGGTTTGTGCCCTTGCTCTTAGGGCGTAACCGGCGGCCGTCAAGGCATGGCCGGCGAGGCGATTCGGCCTTGGTACTTCGGCCTGGCGGCCTAGCTCGACCGTGAGACGAGAGCAACCCCACGAGAGGAGCGAATATGCCTGTCCCGACACGCCGTCCTAACTCGTCCGCTGCCGCCCGTCCGGTCCAACGATGGGACCCGTTCCGTGAGTTCGAGGAACTCCAACAGGAGATGGGGCGCCTCATGCAGAGCGTCTCGCCACAGGGGGATGGCGGCGCCTGGGTACCACTGGCCGACATCGAGGAGACCGAGGACGCCTGGGTCGTCGAGGCCGAGCTTCCGGGCGTCAACCGTGGTGACATCAACGTGGAGCTCCGCAACTCCGAGCTCTTCATCACGGGTGAGATCAAGGAGCGCGAGCGCGCCGGCGTCATCCGGCGCCGCACCCGCCGCAAGGGCCAGTTCGAGTACCGGGTGATGCTTCCCGGGCCGGCCAACGAGGACCAGATCGAAGCCAGCCTCAACGACGGCGTGCTCACTGTCCGCGTCCCCAAGGCCGACGCGGCGCGGCCGCGCCGGATCGAGGTCAAGGGCTAGCGCGAATGAGCACTGGGCACATGGACGGGCGCCGGGTCGCGGACAGCGGCTGGCGCCGGTCGGGCTCAACCCTGGTGCGGGAGGTCTCGTTCCGCGACTTCGACGCGGCGATTGCGCTCGTCGAAGAGCTGGGCAGCGCGGCCGAGGATCACTTTCGGCGCCCGGACATGTGCATCGTCGATTTCAACCGCGTCCGCCTGCGGATCGCCAACCCGCACCACGCCGGGATCACCGAAGCCGAGATGCGGTTGAAGCGCAAGGTCGACGCCGTGCTCGACGCGTCATGAGCGGCGGGCTGAGACCGCATAGGGCTGGGTGGGGAGGACATAGGTCTGGGCGAGTCGGACCGCCTGGCCCTCGCCGCTCAGGTACTGGTGAACGTTGCGGATGGCGATCGCACCGTCGCCCACCGCGGCGGCGACGCGCGGGGTAGATCCGCTACGCACGTCCCCCGCGGCAAATACCCCTTGCATGCTGGTCTCCAGCGCTAGGCGTGAGTGGCGCTCTCTGTCGTCGGCCGTGCCATCGCTCACCGCCACCGTCGCCTCCTCGCCGGTGAGGACGTAGCCCCCGGCGTCCAGCGCGAGCTTGCCCTGGAGCCAATCCGTGTGAGGCTCGCCTCCGATGAACACGAACAGGGTCCGGGCGGGGAGACGCCGGCGCTCGCCGGTGTCCAGGTCCTCGGCAAGCACCGCCTCGAGGGCCCCGTCGGCGATCAGCTCGCGGACCTCGCTGTGGGTGATCACCTCGATGGCGGGGGTGGCGAGGATGCGATCCGCCAGGTAGCGGGACATGTTCTCGCCGAGATCCCGTTCCCGCACCACCAGGGTGAGCCGTGGGACGTATCGGGACAGCATCAGCACCCCCTGCCCGCCTGAATTGCCCCCGCCGACCGCCACCACTGGATTGCCCTGGCACTGCCGCGCCTCCACCTCGGTGGCCGCATAGTGGATGCAGACGCCTTCGAGCTTCTCTGCCTCGGGCAGCGCCAGGCGGCGGTACTGGACCCCGCTCGCGATCACCACCGCGCGGCCGATCGCCGACCCGCCGCCGCTCAACCGGACGCGAAAGGCGCCGTCCAGGGCCTCCAGCCCGGCCGCCTCCGCCGCCAGCGTGATCGAAGCGCCGAACTTGGTCGCCTGGACGGTGGCTCGCTCGGCCAGTTCGGCACCCGAGACGCCGGCGGGAAAGCCCAGGTAGTTCTCGATCCTGGGAGAGCGCGCGGCCTGCCCGCCCGACGCCAGCGCCTCCAGCACGACCGTCCCCAGGCCTTCGGAGGCGCCGTAGGTGGCGGCAGCCAGACCCGCGGGGCCGGCGCCGACCACGATCAACTCGCAGGTGATCTCCCGCTCGGGGGCCGGGCGCAGACCGAGCGCCCGCGCCAGCTCGCCGTTGCTTGGCCTGCGCAGCACGCGGCCTGGCCCGAGGAGCACGACTGGGCATTCCGCGGGCCGGACACCGAGGCGGCGCAAGAGATCCTCGGCCCCCGGGTCTGCCTCGAGATCGATCCAGTGATGCGGGATTCGATTGCGGGCGGCAAATGTTCGCAGGCGATGGGTATCAGGCGAGTGGCGCGAGCCGATGATCCGGATCCCCACGCCGAGCCCGACCAGGACCGACCGGCGCATGATCAGGGCCCGCAGGATGAGATCGCCCAGCACCTGGTCCTCGGTCACGATCTCTCGAAGCTGCTCGGCGCTCAGGTCGAGCACCTCCCCGGCTTCGAGCATGACGGCGCTCACGAACTGGGCCTGACCGAGAACCAGACCGAGGTCGCCCAGGAAACGCCGCGGGCCGTGCACGCCGACGATGTGGCGTCCGGCCGGCGAGTCCTCCACGATCGCCGCCCTCCCCGCGAGGATCACGAAGAAATCCCCGCTGCCCTCGCCCTCTCGATAGAGCACCTGATCCCTGGGCACCGACCGCCGGTCACCGGCCTGTTCCAGGGCGGCGATCTGCTCGTCGCTGAGCCGGGGATAGGCGCCGTAGAGATCCGGCGTCTCCTCTGGCTGTTCTGGTCCTGGCGAGCTGCTCATGCGGATCCCCGGGAAGGGTTAGGCCAGCGCCAGCCCCGCTCAAACCCCGCACCCCCCTTGAGTTCACCGCACTCCGGCCTATCCGAGATCAAGTCGATCCCTCTCCTCCCGCGACAGGCGGAGCGGGAGCACGCCGTTCCGCCTGCCGCGACTTCCCCCCGCTCACATCACGGATAGTGATTAACGTCTCCGAGATAATCGCCGGTGCCTGAAGCCACCACGATCATCACCTGCCCCAACTGTGGCCGCAAGAATCGCGTCCGGCCGATCGCCTCAGGCATCCCCCGGTGCAGCGTCTGTCACCACCTGCTGCCCTGGATCGTCGAGGCAACCGCCGAGACGTTCGACCAGGAGATCACCGCGTCGGTGCCCGTCCTGGTCGACTTCTGGGCTCCGTGGTGCGGGCCGTGTCGCATGATCTCGCCGCTCGTGGAACAGTCCGGCCGTGAGAACGCGGGCCGGCTCAAGGTGGTCAAGTTGAATGTCGACGAGGCGCCGGCCATCTCCGAGCGCTACGGCGTGCAGGGCATCCCCCTGCTCGTCCTGTTCCGGGATGGGACGGAAACATCTAGGCTGGTGGGCGCCGTACCGCGGGAACAGCTAAACCGGTGGTTGGCGCCACAGCTGGAGCCCGCCGCGCCTCGAGCGTAGCTCCGCGCGCGGCTTAACCGAAGCAACACCTCTGATCAGGGATCATTCGCTTGACCGACCCGCTTCGTCGCGCTGCGGTCGCGGGTGGCGCACGGAAGGCGTGGGCCCACGGAAAAGTGAACGGCCGGGCTCTCCATACGCTGCTGCAAGAACTGCCAGAGGCGGTGGCATTTGTCGACCCCGCAGGCGGCCTGCTGCTCTCCAATCACCGTCAGCTGGAGCCTCAGTCGCTGGCCTCGGCCTCCCTGGGGCGCGAGGGTGAACGGTTGGAGGTTCTCCACCCGGACGGGCGCGCGTTTGACACCGACGAGTGGCCGTCGCTCCGCTCGCTGAGGACCGGCGAGGTGATCGTCGACGAGCCGTTCCTCCGCCTCGCGTCTGACGGCAGCCGCCGGAGCTTCAGCTGCCGCTCGAGCCCCATCCACGATCGGAAGGGCCGCATTTCCGCGGCCGTGATCATCGTGCGGGACGTCACTGACGAGCACGCGTCGCGACAGCAGCTGGCGTATCTGCGTCCGCTGCTGGAGCACACCGGGGACGCCGTCACCGCCGTGGGCTCCGACTGGAAGGTCACGATCTGGAATCAGGCCGCCGAGGACATGTTCGGCTGGACCTCCGAGGAGTTGCTGGGGGAGATTCCTGACTTCGTCCGTTCCGCGTCGACACCGTTCGAACGCGGGGAGCGCCGTCGAGAGCTCGCGAGAGGTCAACCGCTGAGCCTCGCCACTGTGATCGAGCACAAGGACGGCTCGCCGGTGTCGGTGGAGCTGGTCGCCGTGCCGGTCAAAGACGCCCAGGGGATCATCACCGGCTACCTCGGGATCTATCGCGACGTGGGCCAGCGCCAGGGTGCCGCGGAGGCGCCGCATCCGGCTCAGCAAACGACCGAGAACATCCTGGAGAGCATCAGCGACTCCTTTTTCACCGTCGACCGCGACTGGCGTTACACGTTCCTCAACCAGCGAGCGGTGCGCCAGGTAAGCGAGGTTCTTGGCCGTGAGGTCAGCGCGGCAGAGTTGCTCGGACAGAGTTGCTGGTCGACCTTCCCCGAATGGGTGGGCACGCCCCTGTACGACGCCTACGAGGCCGCGCTGCGCACGCAGCAACCGCGGCGGCTCGAGGTGTATGTCGAGCGTCTGCCGGGATGGTTCGAGGTCAGGCTCCATCCCTCGCCGAGCGGCGTCTCGACCTACCTCTGCGACATCACCGAGCGCAAGCGCAGCGAGGGCCAGCTCACCTACTACGCGAGTCTGCTCGAGAACATGGGCGATGCGGTTCTCGGCACCGACGCGGAGTTCGCCCTGACGGCTTGGAACCGTCGTGCCCAAGAGATGTTCGGCTGGTCCGCGGCCGAGGCCCTGGGGCGTAGGGTCTTCGAGCTGATTCCGGCCGGGCCGGCTGACTCGGAGCTTTCGGATCGGTTGGCCCGACTAAAGGGGACGGGCCGGATCCAGGTCGAGGGGGTGTGGTATGGCAAGGGAGGGAGACCCGTGATCGCCGAGGCGCTCACGGTCGCGATCCCTGGCGCCGACGGTGAGGGTCGTGGATACCTGTCCATCATGCGCGACGTCAGCGCACGCGTCTCGGCCGAACACGAGCGGAACGAGGCTCGTGAGCAGGAGCGAGCCCGGGTTGCGCGTGATCTGCACGACGATGTGCTGGGTGCCCTCAGCGCGACCATCGCCCAGGCGACGATGGCCCGCTCGGAGGGGCCCAACCGTGAGCTCTGGAGCGAGATCATCCAGAGCCTCCTCCGTGTCGGACGGACACTGCGCGGTGCGATCTACGACCTGCGGCTCGACGGGGAGACCCGGACCTTCTCGGAATTGCTGAGCGATCTGGTGGAGGACCAGGGCGCAATGGCCCCGGGGCGCGTTGTCAAGCTGCTCGGCCAGGACGCGCTGCCGCCGGGCACCCTTGGAGACCCGGGCCTCGAGATCGTGCGCATCGTCCGGGAAGCCGTCACCAACGCCGTCCTGCATTCGGGTGCCACCGAGATCCGCGTCGACGCCGGCGGCTCCCATCCCGGGCGCCTGCATCTCGAAGTGGTTGACAACGGGTCATGGTCCGGCCGTACCGCCGCGCTCGATCATCCGAGCGGCAGCGGGGTAGCGGCGATGCGGGAGCGGGCGGCCCTAGTGGGCGCGGACCTGCGAATAACGGGCAACTCTTCCGGGGGTACCACCGTTGCCGTTGACCTGCCGCTCCCGCGGGCCGGGTGAGTCCATCCCGGAGTCGGGAATCCGAACGCCTGCCCGGCGGTGCTCGCAATAGCGCAACGCGGCGAGAACGCGGCGGTGATCTTCCCCATTGGTCGCCAGGGCGAGCTTGGCGAAGATGCTCGTGATGTGGCGCTCAATCGCGGCGAGGGTCACGACCAGGTGATCCGCGATCCACCGGTTGGAGCGTCCATCAGCGATCAGCGCCAGAACCTCGAGCTCCCGGGTCGTCAGGTCGGCCAGCGGGTCATGGGAGCCTCCCCGGCCGGCCAGACGCGAGACGACGGTCGGATCGATCGCAGTGCCCCCACGGGCGACCCGGCGCACCGAGCCGACGAAGTCCTCCAGGTCGCCGAGTTTCGGCTTGAGGAGATACCCGAAGCCACCGGGCCGCTCCCCCAGCGCCTCGAGAACCTGCTGATCATCAGCCGAGCGCGACAGGATCAGGATCGCCAGATCCAGCTCTGCGTCCCGGAGTTGGCATACCACCCCGACCGGGTCCGTGCCGTCTCGGGAGGGCGCCATGTCGGCATCGACCACGACCACGTCGGGGTGGTGGGCCCGCACCTTCCGGAAGAGATCATCGCCCTGGCTGGCAGTCGTGACCACATCGAGCCCCGCCATCTGAAGCACGTACGTCAGGCCGGTCAGATAGACCGGCTCGCCGTCGGCCACGAGGACCCTGACCTGCTCGCCCGGCATCTGGAGCCGCTCGCCGCGGCTGGGTTGTGACCTGGAAGGTGGGGTTGCAAGGACGATGCTCATGACGAAGTACGAGCAGTGTGGATCAGCGGCCGCTGACCTCGCGTCCGCCATCCGCACAGTCACACTGGCTAGTCGCTGGCCAGTCCTCCCCCGGAATGGGGCACGTGGCCTCGCGGCCCGCCGGCGGCTAGGCCACCGATGACTCGCGAGCCAGTGCGTCGTGAAGCTGGTGGCGCGAGCTGATATCGAGCTTGGCGAATACCTTGCGCAGGTGGTACTGGACGGTGCGGGGGCTGATGAACATCCGGGACGCAATCTCCGGGTTCGAGAGTCCGGCGCGAGCCAGCTGCGCGATCTGTGCTTCCTGCGCGGTCAGCTCCTCGCCGGTATCCGGTGCGCTCGCCCGGACTGTCTCACCGGTGGCCAGCAATTCACGCCTCGCCCGTTCGGCAAACGCCTGGGTTCCCATCCGCGTGAACATCTCGTGGGCAGCCCGGAGCTGCTCGCGGGCGTCCACCCGGCGCTGCTCGCGGCGCAGCCATTCGCCGTAGAGCAGACGGGCTCGAGCCAACTCGAGCCCGAGCCGGGACCGGGCAAGCCTGTGGATGGCTTCACGGTGGGCTGCTTCGGCCGTATCGCCGACACTCACCAGGGCTCGGGCACGCGCCTCGATCCCGAGCGCGAGTTCGGTCCCCGTCGCCTGGGCGCACTCGCTAAGGCGCAGCAGGGCCTCATGGGCCACCTTCGACCGTCCCGAGCGAGCCGCTGCTTCGACGATCTCCGGTAACGACCACACCGAGAGCATCAACTCATCACGTGAGCTTGCGCTCTGTGCCGGCTCGAGGGCGGCCTCGTGTTGCCCGAGCGCGTTATGGAGAATCGCCCGCGCGTGCTCGCCGAAGGTGAGCACGACGCCCTCGTTGCGCGCCCTCGCCGCCGCCTCACCGGCCTCGATCAGAGCCAGCGCCGCTGCCTCGTCGCCGCGACACCCGGCCAGCAGCATCTTTCCGAAGACGATCGGCTCGGTGCCGGTTGCCTCTGCGATCTCGTCTGCCTCCTCGATCAGGCCAGCCGCACCGGGCAGCCTTCCCTCTAGGCACCAGAGCAGCGAGAGCAGGTTGAGGGCCAGCGGGAGTACGGCCAGAGCCCCGGAATCCCGAGCGATCTGGACATTCCGGTTGGCGATCGCGTGCCATGTCTCATCGTCGAAGAGATCGGGCGCCACGCGGCGTGCGATCCAAGGCCAGCGCATGTCCTGCCCGTCGAGCTCGCCCTCGGTGCGGACCGCGGCCAGTGCTTGCTGGAGGGCGGCCGCGCTGGCGCAGTAGCCGTCGGTGAAGCGAACCGCCAGGCCGTCGAGGAGGAGATCGCTGGCACGCGCGACTCCCGGTGCCGGCGGGGCACGGCGCGCCGCCCTCGCCGCCGCCAGCGTGCCGCTGCCCAGACGCCCCGCCACGCTTGCCGCTCGGAGGGCCTCGAGATAGGTCCGTCGTGCCAGCCCCGGATCCAGCGAGCCGAGTCGCCGCGCGGCGTCGAGGAGCAGCGGCACGGCATCCGCGGCCCGCCTCAGGTCGAGGGCGATCTGTCCGTGGAGGCGCTGAAGCATCGCGCGGTCGAGCTCACCCAGCGGTCCCTCCGCCGCTGTCGCGAGAAGCGTCATGGCCTCCTGAGGTGCGCCTGCCAGCTGCTTGGCCTCGGCCGCTCCCAGCGCCCGCCGGGCCCGGAGCGTGGGATCCAGCGTGAGCGCGGCGGCACGCTGGAGGAACGCCGCCGCCGCCGCGATCCCGCCGCGGGACTGGGCCCGTCCGGCGGAGCGTTCGAGCTCTTCCGCGACGTCCTCGTCGAACGTCAAAGCGGCGCGAGCAAGGTGCCACGCCCGGCGGTCGGGGTCAGCCCCCGCATCGGTGGCCCGCGCCAGGACACGGTGCGCCGTACGCCGCTCCTCAGCCGACGCCGCCCGGTAGATCGCCGACCGCAACAGGGGATGACGGAAGGTGACCTGGGCGCCCAGCTCGAGCAGGCCCTCCGCGACCGCGGGACCGAGAGCCTCGATGTCGATCCCGACCTCGGCCCCCGAACGCCACAACAGCGCCGGCTCGCCCGTCGGCTCGGCCGCGGCCAGGAGCAGAAGCTCCTGCGTGTCAGGAGGCAGCTGTTCGACACGTCGGCGAAAGCTCGCCTCGATCCGGCTCTCCAGCGGGAGCTCGCCCGGGAGACCGAAGCCCCCGGCCAGGTCGGCGGGCGAGAGCTCACGAGGAAGCTCGAGCAGGGCCAGCGGATTGCCCCGCGCCTCGGCCAGGATCCGGCCGCGGACTCGCTCATCGAGCGGCGCGCCGAGGGCGGAGACGAGAAGCGCCCGCGCATCAACGTCGGAAAGCCCCTGGAGGCGCAGGTAGGGCATCCGTGTCAGTTCCTCGAGCTCGGACGGCTCGCGCACCGCGAATATGAGGACCACAGACTCGGCCTGCAGGCGCCGAGCTACGAAGGCCAGGACCTGGGCCGACGAGCGATCGAGCCATTGCGCGTCGTCCACCAGGCAGAGTAGAGGGACGTCCTCGGCGGCATCGGAGAGCAAGGTGAGTACGGCGACCCCGACGAAGAAGCGGTCAGGCTGGGCGCCGGAGCTGAGTCCGAACGCGGTTGCCAGCGCGTCACGCTGAGGCGGGGGGAGGCGGTCGAGCCGATCCAGAAGCGCTGCACACAGCTGATGCAGGCCGGCAAACGGAAGCTCCATCTCGGATTCCACACCGACGACGCGGGCGAGACGAAACCCCTGGGCGCTCGCCGCAACGTGGTCGAGGAGCGCGGTCTTCCCGGTTCCCGCCGCGCCGCGCAGCACCAGGATCGCACTCTCACCATCTCTCCCGGCAGCCAGGAGTCCCTCCAGCTGCTCACATTCAGTATCTCGGCCAACCAGCCCGTTGCTGGGCTGGCGGCGCGGGGAGGAGGTCATCCGCTTGGCATCCGCGGTCCTGGGACCGCCCTACCCGCCGGACACCATCGCGACCACTCGGACCTCGCGAACCGCGGTCAGGGGACACCTCAGCCCGCCCCGATCGCGGGCATCGATCCCGTCGACGTAGACGTTGAGATGCCGGTTCAGCTCGCCCCGCTCGTTGAACAAAAGGTCGGCCACCGGTAGCGCGTGCAGCGCCTCTCCGACCGTTTCCGCCCGGACATCGAAGCGCTGGCGCCCCTCAGCCTGAGCGGCAAGGATGCTGGGCACGACTACGTGGGCCATTCCGTCACCTCCACGGACAGGATCGGCGGGAGGTGTCGCACTGCCTCGACCCACACCTCTCCCTCGGTGAGAGCAAACAGCGAGCCGCTCTGCGTACCGAAGTAGAGCGACTCGGTGTCCGAGGCCGAGGCCTCACGCAGGACCGCCGCCCACGCCTGCTTCGGGAGGCCATCGGCCATGAGCTCCCACGTCTCGCCGCTGTCCCGGGTGCGATAGACGGCCAGCTGGCCCCCTGAGCTGTGGTGATACTCGGGGCTCTTCTCCGGGATCACGAACGCCTGCTCCGGATCCGTCGGGTCCAGCATGATCGGAAAGCCGAAGCCGCTGGGAAGGCCATTGCCGTCGAGCCGAAGCCAGGAGTCGCCGTGGTCGTCCGACAGATAGACGCCATAGTGGTTCTGCTGCCAGAGCCGATCACGCAGCGGGTGAAGCAGCAGCTTATGCGGGCACTGCCCGACCTGGGGATGTGGGTCGCCAAGGAAATCGGCCACCACGTTCCGGTTGACCGGAGCCCAGGTCTCGCCGCGGTCGTCCGAGCGGAACACGCCGGCGGCGGTGAGCGCGACATACATTCGTCGCTCGTCCCGCGGGTCGAGCTGAATCGAGTGGCAGCACATGCCGCCGGCGCCGGGAAACCAGCGCTCGCGGGTGGGGTGCTCCAGGATCCCGCGGTTGACCTCCCAGCTCTCGCCCCCATCGTCTGATCGAAACAGCACTCCGGGAGCCGCGCCGAGAAACAGCGTTTCCGGCTCGTCCGGGCGTCCGGGCTCGATGTGCCAGACCGCTTCGAGTGTCATCCCCGACTCTTCGGGCAGGCCGATCTGGCTGGAGCGGCGCCACGTCTTCCCCCGGTCGGCCGAGCGTTGCACGGTCGAGCCATAGACCCGGTGATTGGTCGCGGCATAGAACGTTTCGTCCCGCGGGTCGATCGTGGCGTGATAGATGCCCCAGCCATCGAGGAATGGCCCGTCGGTCTGCCACCGCCGGCGCTCGTCGTCTCCGCACAGGAGGAACAGGCCCTTCGTTGTGCCGACCAGCGCCAGGACTCCGATCGCGCTACCTCCCTACTCCGGAACACGGTCCGGAACCCGCTCCGGGGAATACATCTACGTGGGGGGACGTGTGGCTCTGTCGCGGTGTCGGCACCTTTGGGGCTCGCACTCGTCTACCAGGAAAATACCCGCCCCCACTGTGGGGTTAGCCCCACACTCCTGGAGACGACAGCGGCTGGCAAAACGGTCCAACGGACGGTCCAACCAGCCCAGAAACGCCCGCCAGCGCTGGAAGGGCCGGCGGAATCATAATCCGCGTGTCGGGGCGAGTCCCTCCTCCGGCATGGGACGGTTAACGGCGACCCGTGGCCCAGTCAGTCGGGGGACCGTCCGCCCAAGGCCGGGATGGACGATTCGGTCGGCTCGGTTAAGGCGCGGGCGTCGTCGCGGAGTTCGAGGGCACGGGCACGGAGCTGCCGAGTCTCGTCGCGTAGGTTCTGGGCCAGCGCTCTCTCAGAGCCGTATTCCTCTCTGACCCGAGCCAGTTCGGCGCGGAGCACCGCGAGCCGTCCCTCGCCGGCTGCCGATTCGGCCGGTGGCGTCCGCCGTGCCGCCTGCTTCGGGCGCGCCTCCAGCACGTAGGCGGGTTTCAGCTGGGTGGCCTGGGGCTCCGGTGGCGGATCCAGGATCGTCCAATCCCGATCCTGTTTGATCAGCGAACCCCGCGCCGCGAGCTCTTTGAGCGCGAGCGTCACAGTCGGTCGCTGCGCCCCGACCAGTTCGCCGAGAGCCTCGTGGGTGAGTGGCAGCCGCAGTCGGATCCCGGCCGGTGTGACGTGGCCCCAGTCTTCAGCCAGCAGCCACATCAGCGCCATCAGCCGCTCGTCGACTCGCGGGAGCTGCGAGATCGCGAGCTGCGTCGCGAGCCGCTCCGAAGAGTCGATCGCGCGCCGGTAGCTCAGCGAGGCCAGGCGTGGCCAGCGGTGCGCGGCGGTCAGGAAGTGGTCATCCAGCAGCGCGATCCGGCTCCGCATGGCGGTGCGCACGGTGACGGTAGAGAGCGGCGTCGGCGGGTCGCTGGTCTGGGTCGGGATAACTTCTCCCGCTCCGAGCAGCCGGAGCGAGCGGCGGCTGCCGATCTGCACGCCGGCAAGGAGGAGGCCGTCCAGAACGACGGCGCCGAACGCTGGGGTCGCTTGAAGCACGGCGGTGACGCTCTTGCCCGCGTTGAGCGTCACGGACGGCAGCGCAAACCGGCGCGCTTGCTCGAGCTCCTCGCCATCCAGGAGCGGCTCGAGCTCAGGCTCGACCTCAAGCAGCGAAACCCCAGTTGGGCGCGCAGCGGACCTCCCGCCTCGCCCGTTGAGCTCTCGTTGTCCTTGCTCTGTCACCAGACCTGCCCTCTCCGCCAGAGTACTCCCATCAGCCCTCCGGAAAAAGGTGCAAAGCACCCGCCCCGCACGCGAGACTTTGACTCATGACTCGTCGGCGCTCGATGGCGCTCTGCTTCGCCTTGGGATCGGTCTGCTTCTTCGTTGGTCCATTCCCGGGCTACGCCAGCCTGGTCGGCGACTCGGCTGACGCCGTCACCTTTTTCGTCGGCTCGATCCTGTTCACGTCGGGCGGAACACTCCAGAGCTGGCTCGCCTGGCCGGAGCGCTCTGACGCCGGCGCCGGCCGCTCGGCCTGGTGGTCCGCGGTGATTCAGTCCGCCGGCACCCTGTTCTTCAATGTCACGACCTACCAGGCCATGCACACGGCCCTGACGAGCCCTGAGTACAACAAGCTCGTCTGGCGGCCCGATTGGCGCGGGTCGATCTGCTTCCTCGTCTCCGGGGCGATTGCCTACCGGGCATCACCGAGGCGGGGCTGGCTCCCGGCCCGCGAGGGTCTCGGATGGTGGCAGCCAGTTGTCAACCTCCTGGGTTGCATCTTCTTCGGGATCTCGGCCATCGCCGGCTACGTCGTCCCCTCCACCGGCTCGGCGCTTGACCTGGCCGCCGCGAACTGGACCACAGGCTTGGGTGCGGCCTGCTTCCTGGCCTGCGCCCTTGACACCCTGCACACCGGAGAGCCGTCAAAGATGCCTCGGTTCCGCCGGCTTCACAGGGTGGAGGAGGCTCTCGAGAACGATGTTGGCCGGGCCCTATGACGCGATCTGCGCGCCTCAGCCAGCTTCCACCGTCGGGAGGTCGGCGGCCTGCCAGGCCCCCAGCCCACCCACCAGATTGGCCACGTCGGTCACGCCTTCGCGGGCGAGGAGGCTGGCGGCGATCGACGACCTATAGCCGCTACCGCAGTAGACCACCAGCCCGCGACTCTCGGGCAGCTCGTCCAGTCGCTCGGCCAGCCGGGTGAGCGGAAGATTGACCGCGGACTCGATGTGACCCTCTCCCCACTCCTGGCCGGTGCGGACGTCGACGAGCCCCGGCGCCTTTCCCTCGGCGAGCCGCTCCCGCAGCGAACCCGCGGTGATCCGCTCGGTTCGCTCGACGAGTGCCGGCGCGGCCTCGAGCTCCTGCATGCCGCGCCCCAGATAGCCCACGATGCCGTCGAACCCGATCCGGCCGAGCCTGGTCGCTGCCTCCTCCTCGCGCCCGGGCTCGGCGATCAGCACGAGCGGCCGCTGATGGTCGAGGAACGTGCCGCACCAGGTCGCGAATGACCCACCGAGTCCGATGTTCAGCGCCCCGCGGATGTGCGCCCCCTCGAACTCCGCCTGATCGCGCGTATCCAACAGCTGAGCACCATCGCCGATGAGCTCACGCACCTCCGGCAGTGAGAGTGATTTGAGCTCACGCTCGAGCGCCTCGTCGAGGGTCGCGTGCTCACGCGAGTTGAGCACCGCGTCGTAGGTGAAGTAGGCCGGAGTGTCGGGCTGGTCGGCGGTCACGATCTCGATGAACCGCTCTCGGCTCATCGGCCGAAGCGCGTAGTTGTAGATCCGCTGCACGCCGATGGTTGAGACCGTGTCTGTGGAGAGGTTCTTTCCGCACAGCGAGCCAGCTCCGTGGGCGGGATACACGAGTGTGTCGTCGGGCAGGGGGAGAAGCTTGTCCTGCAGCGAGTCGTAGAGCATGCTCGCGAGCCGCTCGGCGCTCCAACCCTGTGAGGCGCGCAGATCCGGCCGTCCCACGTCGCCGATGAACAGCGTGTCCCCGGTCAGGACCGCGTGGGGAAGCTCATCGCCGTGCTGGGGATCAAAGACGAGGATCGAGATCGATTCCGGGGAGTGCCCCGGAGTTTCCAAGACCGAGAGCCGAACCTCGCCGAGGCGCAACTCGTCCCCGTCGGCGAGCGGGTCGAAGGGATATTCGGCGCTCGCCTGCGCCCCCAGATGAATCGTGGCCCCGACCCGGTCGCGCAGCTCCAGATGGCCAGCCACGAAGTCGGCGTGCATGTGGGTGAGGATGACGTCGGAGACCACGCAGCCCAGCTCCTCGGCGTCGGCGATGTACTGGTCGACGTCGCGCTGGGGATCGATCACAGCCGCCCGGCCCCCCACCTGGTCGGCGACCAGGTAGGAGGCGTGGGCGAGACAGCCCAGGTAGTACTGCTTGAGAGTCAGCTCTTCGAGCCCACCGGGTCGGGAACGATGCGGATGTAGGGCTTCGGTGACTCCCACTCGCCGAAGAGCTCCTTGGCCTGCTCGTCGTTGACCGATCCGGAGATGATCACATCGTCGCCCGGCTTCCATTGCGCCGGCGTCGCCACCTTGTGATTGGCGGTCAGCTGGAGCGAGTCGATCACCCGCAGCACCTCGTCGAAGTTCCGGCCCGTCGTCATCGGGTAGACGAGGATCAGCTTGATCTTCTTGTCCGGACCGATCACGAACACGTTGCGCACGGTCTGGTTGTCGGCCGGGGTGCGATCCGCCGGGTCGCCGGAGACGTCCGCCGGGAGCATCCCATAGAGCTTGGCGACCTTGAAGTCCGAGTCGGCGATGATCGGGTAGTTGGGCGCGGTGCCCTGGGTCTCCTCGATGTCCTTGGCCCACTGTTCGTGCTTCTCGGACGGGTCGACCGAGAGCCCGATGATCTTGACGCCGCGGCGGTCGAACTCTGGCTTGATGCTGGCCATGTAGCCCAGCTCGGTCGTGCAGATCGGCGTGAAGTCCTTCGGGTGCGAGAACAGCACCGCCCAGGAGTCGCCGATCCAGTCGTGGAAGCTGATCGGCCCTTCGGTCGTGTTGGCCTCGAAATCCGGGGCCTCGGCTCCTATCTGCAAAGCCATGTCATTTTCTCCTTTGTCGTCGGGGTCATCCCCACAACCTCGTTATAGCTTGCGGTTCCGGCCCTCTCCCCAGCGCGGACCCGCGCCCGGCAAACTTCATCGACTGTGTGAACTTAGCTCACCCGCGCGAGCTTCGGCAAGATCGGTCCTCGCGGAGCTAGCGTTGCGGCCGTGACCCCGCTCCACGCGCTGGCCATCTTCGCCGCCGGGATCGCCGCCGGAACGATCAACACGGTGGTGGGGAGCGGGACGCTCATCACCTTTCCGGCGCTGCTCGCCTTCGGCTACCCCCCGGTAACTGCGAACGTCTCCAACACGATCGGTCTCGTACCCGGGTCGGTCTCAGGCGCGGTTGGATATCGCCGGGAGCTGAGCGGGCAACGGCGGCGGACCTGGCCCCTGGCGGTCGTCTCCACGCTCGGGGGGACGGCGGGCGCGATCCTGCTGCTCACCCTGCCCGCTTCCGCGTTCAAGGCGATCGTCCCCGGCTTCATCGCCGTCGCCCTGGTCCTGATCGTCGCCCAGCCATGGCTCACCCGGCTTGTCGGCTCCCGCCGGCGGCGCCACGATCAGCGGGTCGCTCCGGCGCCGACGCTGGGGGTGTTTCTCAGCGGCGTCTACGGGGGCTACTTCGGTGCCGCCCAGGGGATCCTGCTGCTCGCCATCCTCGGACTGGCCATCGACGATGACCTGCAGCGGATCAACGCGCTCAAGGTGGTGCTGGCCGGACTGGTGAACCTCGTCGCCGGAGTCATTTTCGCCATCGTCGCCCACGTCGCGTGGGGAGCCGCAGGTCTGATCGCCGCCGGCTCGATCCTCGGCGGGGTCATTGGCGCCCGTTACGGGCGCCGGCTCCCCCCCATCGCGCTTCGGATGGTGATCGTGGTCGTCGGGATCGCGGCGATTGTCCGGCTGGTCTAAGTCGCGGTCTGCGTCTGGGGCGCGGGAGTCCCTGGACGGCGGTGCGCAATATCGCGCACCTTCCCTTCGATCGCGGTGAGCGGCTTGGCAATGCTTTCGAGACCCCGACGTTCCGCCTTGACGCCAAAGAAGATCTCGACGACTCCGCCGACGATCATCAGGATCGCTCCGAGCGCCGTTGCCCGGAAAACGTCGGCGGCTTTTCCGCTGGCCACCGCCGGGCCGAACAGCTGCGGCCCGATGATCCCGCCGATCCCGGTGCCCAGCGCGTAGAACAGCGCGATCGCCAGGGCGCGGGTCTCCATGGGAAAGATCTCGCTCACCGTCAGGTACGCCGCGCTTACGCCGGCCGAGGCGAAGAAGAAGACGACGCACCACGCCAAGGTCAGCGTCGCCGCGGTCAGCTCGCCCTGCTTGAACAGGTATCCCGTGACCAGAAGCAGCGCACCGGACAGGATGTAGGTCCCGGCGATCATCGGCTTGCGTCCCACCGAGTCGAACAGCGGTCCGAGGATGACCGGGCCAAACAGGTTGCCCGCCGCGAACGCGATCAGGTAGTAGGGAGCATTGTCCGTGCTGACATGGAAGAAGGTCGACAGCAGCGTCGCGTAGCCGAACAGGATCGCGTTGTAGAGAAAGGCCTGGCCGATGAACAGCGCCATGCCCAGCACGAACCGCTTTGGGTAGTTGGCAATGATCCCGCGCAACACCTCCATCAGCCCCAATGACTTGCGCTGCTGGACCGTGATCGTGTCGTCAGGCTCATCCAGCTGGGCGTGGGTGGATTCGCTCACCTGGCGCTCGATGTCCTGGACGACCTCCTCGGCCTCCTCGTCCCGGCCGTGGATGAACAGCCAGCGCGGGCTCTCGGGAACGTGCCTGCGGACGATCAGGATGGCGATCCCCAGGATGAACCCAAGCCCGAAGCACACCCGCCACTGGAGGAAGGGCGTAAAGATGTGCAGGGCCGCCACCGAGAGCAGCGCGCCCAGGGCCGCGCCGGCCCAGTAGGTCCCGTTGATGAGGATGTCGATCCGGCCGCGGTGGTTGGCCGGAATCAGCTCGTCAATGGCCGAGTTGATCGCGCTGTACTCGCCGCCGATGCCCATGCCGGTGACGAACCGGGCGGCGAAGAAGAACCAGGGCGTCCACGCGAACGCCGTCGCGAAGGTCGCCGCGAGATAGACGCCCAGCGTGACCATGAACAGCTTCTTGCGCCCAAACATGTCGGTCAATCGGCCGAACAGGAGGGCCCCGAAACACGCGCCCGCGACATACATCGATGCCGCCCAGCCCGCGATGTCGGCTGAGGAGATGTTGATGCCGCTTCCCTTGGCCGAAATGGCGCCGGCGATCGAGCCGACGACTGTCACCTCTAGGCCGTCAAGGATCCAGACGGTGCCCAGCCCGATGAGGATGCGCCAGTGCCAACGCGACCACGGCAGCCGGTCGAGCCGGGCTGGAATGTTGGTCTCGACGGTCCTGAGCTCGTGACCCTCAGCCAGCGCCGACATATCTCTCCTCCTCGGGTCGTTACAACGGATATAGGAGTACCCGCGGTTTGGAGGATCAAAGCGTGCGAGCTAGGCGGCGCCGGATTGCTGGCGCGCGTACACGTTCAGCCGGGCCAGCTCATCGTCGTAGAGGCGCCTCAGCACGCGGGGCGCAAACGTCCGCTCGAAGAAGCCGCCGATCCCTCCGGCTCCCTCCCACGTCGTCACGATCTGGACGCGTGAGCCGCTGCCGGCCGCCTCGATGGTCCAGGTGGTGACGAGGCTCGACTCGGTGTCTGACTCGGTGAGGACCCGCCCCGGCTCGGGCTCGGCGATTTGCATGCGGTAGCTGCGGCTGCGCCCGCCCGTGTCGAGCCTAAACCGGGTCACCGTGCCGGCGCCGACCCCGCCTGACTCGACCCGGAAGTCCGAGAACGCCGGTGGCAGGAACCGAGCGTGGTGCTGACGCATGTCGGCCACGTAGGCGTAGACCTGGTCCGGAGGTGCGTCGATCGTGCGTTCGGCGGTCACGCGGATGGTTGCCATGGAGTCCACCTTAAAGCAATCGCGCCCCGGGAAACCGGCGAGGACACTGGGCCGGAGTCGACGAGGCGCGATCAGGGAGGAGAGGGTGTGGCCGACATCATGCCGACGCCGCGTTTAGTTGTCCAAGACGAATATCTATGAGCACTTATAGTTTTTCGTTATGGATCTCCGTCAGCTCCGTTACCTCGTCGCGCTGGCCGAGGAGCAGAACTTCACCCGGGCCGCCGTTCGCGAACACGTTGCCCAGCCCGCCCTCTCCCAACAGCTCCGGCGGCTCGAAGACGAGCTCGGCGTGGTGCTGATCGAGCGGACGACCCGGCACATGAGCCTGACCGACGCGGGCCGCCTGCTCGTGGCCCGGGCTCGGCGCATCATGGCCGAGGTCGAGGCCGCCCAGTCCGATCTCGAGGCACTCAAGGGCATTGAGGTCGGGCGCGTCCGCGTGGGGGCAATCCACACGATGGGCCCGATCGACGTGTCGCTGGTCCTGACCATCTTTCACCGGCGCCACCCGGGAGTCGAGCTCACCGTGCGGGAGGAATCCAGCGAGGACCTGGCCGAGATGATCCGTGACGACGAGCTTGACCTCGCGTTTCTCTCGGTGACTGAGCGCGTCGAGAGCCACGACCTGGCCCTGCACCAGCTCGTCTCGGAGGAGTTGGTCGTACTCATGCCCCTCGATCATCGGCTGGCTCGCCGCCGGCGGGTGCGGATGGTCGAACTGCGTGGCGAGGAGTTCATCTCCTACCGGCCCGGGGCCCGCCTCCGCGAGCTTCTGTTGGCCGCCGGCCGTCACGCCGGGTTCGAGCCCCGTGTGACGCTCGAGTCGAATGAGAGCCAGCGCGTCCGCCGGCTCGTCGCCCGGGGCATGGGCGTTGCCATCCTCCCCCGGTCTGACGCGGTTTCCCCCGGCGCGGAGGTCGCGGTCGTGGCGCTCACCGATCCGCCCC
The DNA here is from genome assembly GCA_035505215.1 of Solirubrobacteraceae bacterium. GTDB lineage: Bacteria > Actinomycetota > Thermoleophilia > Solirubrobacterales > Solirubrobacteraceae > Palsa-465. Next base: position 43,883 of record DATJQY010000029.1, read on the forward strand.
TGACCCGGGACATCACGTTGGCCTGGCGCCAGGACCGGTGGCACCCGCCGGCCGTGGACGAGTTCCTGACCCTGGCTCGGGAGACGTTTACCTAGGCGCGGCTGACCGGCGCAGCGCTCTCACCAGCCAGCGGAGGCGTTGCCTCTGCCCAGGGCCGGGCGGCCTCGATCTGACCGGCCAGGGCATAGAGCGTGTGCTCGGCTTCGGGGCGCCCCACAAGCTGCACGCTTAGGGGTAGGCCGTCGGACCCAAATCCGGCCGGCAGGGTCACCGCCGGCTGACCCGTGAGGTTGAAGGGCGCGCTCCACGGGGTGAAGCGACTCGCCAGGTTGAACGAATACAGCGTGCCGCGGCCGTACCCACCCTGGGCAGGAACCGCAGTGGTCGAGAGCCCCGGCGTCATCAGCACATCGACCTCGTCCCACAAGGTCAGGATGCGTTTGGTCAAGCGTGCTCGGGACCGCGTACGCAGCGTTCGGGCCCGCCGCTCGGGAATCAGCCGGCCGGCGGCGGCCATGCGACGCGTCGTGGGCTCCAGCCGGCTGCGATCGGGAATCGTGAGAGAGTCCTCGTAGATCGCGCGCAGCCAGGTCTGGGCGAAGATCGGGCCGACCGCCCCCCATGCCGGCGCCCGCTCGACCACCTCATGACCGAGTTCGGTGAGCAGCGAGGCCGTCTGCTCCCAGGCTTCACGCTGGTCATCAGAGGCGCGGACCAGGACTCCGGGCGGAGGCTTGCGCGTGACGGCGATTCGCAGGCGGGATGGCGGCGCGGCCGCTGCCTCGGCGTAGCTGCCCGGGTAGGGCGGCAGCGCGTCGGTGTCCCCGGCGATGGCGCCCTGCATCACGTCGAGCATCAGCGCGCTGTCCTTGACCGTCCGCACGAGGGGCCCGAAGGTGCTCAGACCGAGCCAGTGCTCGCCCTCGGGCATCAGCGAGACGCGCCCGCGCGAGGGCTTCATCCCCACCAGCCCACAGCAGGCGGCGGGGATGCGGATCGAACCACCGCCGTCTGACCCGGTGGCGCACGGAACCATGCCCGCGGCCACCGCGGCGGCGGATCCACCGGAGGAGCCGCCCGGCGTCCGGCTCGGATCCCACGGATTGCGCGTGATCCCGTTAGCGTCGCTCGCCGTCCAGGGCCAGATCATGAGCTCGGGCACGTTGGTGATACCGACCGGGACGGCGCCGGCGGCGCGCAGCCGGCGGACGACCTCGGCGTCGGCGCCTTCGGGGGGACCGTAGCTGCGAGAGCCGCGGGTGTTGACCTGGCCGGCCACGGGCGTGTCTCCCTTGACGGCGATCGGAACGCCGGCCAGCGGGGCGTCACGAGGGACCTCCTCGGCGGCAGCCAGCGCCTCCTCCGCCAAAACGGTACGGAAGGCGCCCAGGCGCGGGTTGAGCGCCTCGATTCTGCGGAGAGCCAGCTCCACCAGTTCACGCGGGTGAAGCTCGCCGGAGCGCACGCGCGCCGCCAGGGCCGCCGGCCCGGCGAACAGCAGCGCTTCATCTGCGGTCGGCACGCGGCGTACCATCGCATAGGTATGGCCGAGGGAGTGCAGAAGCTGAGCAGCAATGGAGCCGGCGCCAACGGCTCCGACATCGACGCGGTCGAGACCAGCGAGTGGCTTGAGGCCCTCGACGCCGTCGTCGCCCACGACGGTCCAGACCGGGCTCGCGATCTCCTGAAGCGCGTCGTCGAACGCGCTCAGCACGCGGGCACCGGGCCAATCGCCAGCCTCAACACCTCGTATGTCAACACGATCCCGCCCGAGCGCGAGGCCAAGCTCCCGGGAGATCCCGCCCTCGAGCGCCGTCTGCGCTCGATTATCCGCTGGAACGCGATGGCGATGGTCGTGCGCGCCAACAAGACCTCGTCGGAGCTTGGCGGCCACATCGCGACCTACCAGTCGCTGGCCACGCTTTACGAGGTCGGCTTCAACCACTTCTGGCACGCGCCCTCAAAGCAGCACGGCGGCGACCTCATCTACTTCCAGGGCCACTCCTCCCCAGGCAACTACGCGCGCGCCTATCTCGAAGGACGGTTGACCGAGGAGCAGCTCGACGGCTTCCGTCAGGAGGTGTCTCAGCCCGGTGGCCTCAGCTCATACCCGCACCCCTGGCTGATGCCCGACTTCTGGCAGTTCCCCACCGTCTCGCTCGGGCTGGGCGCGATCACCTCGATCTACCAGGCCCGGTTCATGAACTACCTCCACGCCCGCGACATCCTCGACACCGAGGGACGGAAGGTGTGGGCGTTCATCGGCGACGGCGAGGTCGACGAGCCGGAGACCATGGGCTCGATCGGGATGGCCGGGCGCGAGCGGCTGGACAACCTGATCTGGGTCGTCAACGCGAACCTCCAGCGCCTGGATGGGCCGGTGCGCGGCAACGGCAAGATCATCCAGGAGCTCGAGTCGGACTTCCGCGGCGCCGGCTGGAACGTGATCAAGGTGATCTGGGGCTCGAAGTGGGATCCCCTGCTCGCCGAGGACACCGACGGGCGGCTGCTCAAGGTGATGGAGGACTCGGTCGACGGCGAGTATCAGACCTACAAGTCACGTGACGGCGCCTACGTACGCGAGCACTTCTTCGGCAAGGACCCGGTGCTGCTCGAACGGGTCGCCCACATGTCAGACGAGGAGATCTGGCTCCTGAACCGCGGCGGGCTCGACCAGCAGAAGGTCTATGCCGCCTACCACGAGGCCGTCCATCACCGCGGCGAGCCGACGGTCATCCTGGCCAAGACGATCAAGGGCTACGGGATGGGCGCGTCGGGCGAGGGCCAGATGGTGACCCACCAGGCCAAGAAAATGACCGAGGACGCACTCCTGGCCTTCCGCGATCGGTTCGAGCTTCCGCTGAGCGACGAGCAGGTGCGACGCGCCGAGTACTACAAGCCGCCCCCGGACTCGCCGGAGATGCGCTACCTGCGCGAGTCCCGCGAGGCCCTGGGAGGTTCCCTGCCCGTGCGCCGGCGCCGGGCTGAGGAGTCACTCCCCGTGCCCGATCTTGAGCTCTTCAGCTCCCAGCTTGAGGGAACCGGTGACCGCGAGATCTCCACGACAATGGCCTTCGTGCGCGTCCTGGCGGCGCTGCTGCGGGACAAGCAGCTCGGTCGCCGGATCGTGCCCATTGTCCCCGACGAGTCGCGCACGTTCGGCATGGAGGGCCTGTTCCGTCAGGTCGGCATCTATTCGCCCTTCGGGCAGCGCTACCAGCCACAGGACTCCGAGCAGCTGATGTTCTACAAGGAGGACGAGCACGGCCAGATCCTCGAGGAGGGGATCACCGAGGCGGGCTCTATCTCTTCCTTCATCGCCGCCGGCACTTCCTACAGCGTCCATGGCGTGCCGATGATCCCGTTCTACATCTATTACTCGATGTTCGGCTATCAGCGGGTGGGTGACCTCGTCTGGTCGGCCGGCGACAGCCGCACCCGCGGCTTCCTGCTCGGCGGAACGGCGGGACGGACGACGCTCAACGGCGAGGGCCTCCAGCATGAGGACGGGCACAGCCACGTGCTCTTCTCGGTCGTCCCGAACGTGCGCGCCTATGACCCCGCCTTTAACTACGAGGTCGCGGTGATCATCCAGGAAGGGCTGCGGCGGATGATCGGTGAGCAGGAGGATGTCTTCTACTACCTAACGCTGATGAACGAGAACTACCACCATCCGCCTATGCCGGAGGGCGCGCCGGAGGGCATCCTCCGCGGGATGTATTTGCTGCGCTCAAGCGCGGCCGATGGACCCCGGGTTCAGCTGCTCGGCTCCGGCACCATCTTGAGTGAGGTACTGGCCGCGGCCTCGCTGTTGGAGGAGGACTTCGGTGTCGCCGCCGATGTCTGGAGCGCGACCTCGTTCACCGAGCTGCGCCGGGACGGGATCGAGGTGGAACGCTGGAACATGCTCCACCCGCAGTCCGAGCCTCGACGCGCCTACGTGGCCGAGCAGCTCTCCGAGCGAGATGGTCCCGTGATCGCCGCGACCGACTACATGCGCGCCTTCGCCGACCAGATCCGCCAGTGGGTGCCGGCGCGCTACCGCGTCCTCGGTACCGACGGGTACGGCCGCAGTGACCTGCGCGCTTCTTTGCGGCGCTTCTTCGAGGTCGATCGGCACTACGTGGCCGTGGCCGCGCTGCGCGAGCTGGCCGACGAGGGAGTCGTGGAGCCGGCTCGGGTGCAGGAAGCGATAGACCGCTACGAGATCGACCCCGAGGCGCCGTTGCCGACCACCGTATGAGTGCCGGCAGCGCCGTCTCGATCGAGGTCCCCGACATCGGGGACTTCGAGGACGTGCCGGTCATCGAGGTGCTCGTCGCCCCCGGAGACCGGGTGGGCGTCGATGACCCGCTCATCACCCTCGAATCCGACAAGGCGACCATGGACGTTCCCGCTCCCTTCGCGGGGGTGGTCGGCGAGATCCAGGTCGGCGTGGGTGACCACGTGTCACAGGGTTCTCCGCTACTGACGATCGAGCCCGAGGGCGAGGGCGAGGGTTCGGGCGAGGATTCCACCGGCGAGGCGTCGGCTCTGGCGGACGAGGCGGCGCCCGACGAAGCGGCGGCACCAGACTCGGTCCGGAGCGCGGAACGGGCCGAGGAGGAGGACGCGCCGGAGCCGGCGCCCTCCCCCCAGGAGCCCGCACCGGCCGCCGAGCCCGAAGCCCCTCCCCGACCCTCCGGCAACGGCGGTGGTCCCGTGTACGCCAGCCCGTCGGTGCGCCGGTTGGCGCGCGAGCTTGGCGTCGATTTGTCCTCGGTGACCGGCTCCGGCCGCAAGGGCCGCATCACCCAGGATGACGTGGAGCGCTCACGGCGTGGTCCCACCGGCGCCCCTACCACTGGCGCGGTGCCCGGACTGGACATGGCGCCCTGGCCGTCCCTTGATTTTGAGAAGTTCGGTCCGGTGGAGCGGGTGCCCCGCTCTCGGATCCAGAGGATCTCCGCCCCCAACCTGGCCCGTAACTGGACGCTGATCCCGCACGTCACCCAGCACGATGAGGCGGATATCACCGACCTGGAGGCCTGGCGCCGCGAGCTCAACCAGGAGCGTTCGGACGACGGGATCAAGGTGACGATGGTCTCCTTCCTGATCATCGCTTCCGTCGCCGCCCTGAAGGAGTTCCCGGACTTCAACTCCTCGCTCGACGGCGACGAGCTCATCCTCAAGCGCTACTACAACATCGGCTTCGCCGCCGACACACCCGGCGGGCTCGTCGTCCCGGTTATCAAGGACGCCGACAAGAAGGGCCTCCTCGAGATCGCCCAGGAGTTGACCGAACTCTCAGGCAAGGCTCGCCAGGGGAAGCTCTCCCCCGGGGACCTGAGCGGGAGCACGTTCACGATCTCGTCCCTGGGCGGCATCGGCGGGACGTTCTTCACCCCGATCATCAACGCGCCTGAGGTCGCCATCCTCGGCGTCAGCCGCTCGGCGATGAAGCCGGTGTGGGACAGCGGCGAGTTCGTGCCCAGGTTGCTCGTGCCCCTGTCCCTCTCCTACGACCACCGGGTGATCGACGGTGCCGCCGCCGCTCGGTTCATCGTCTACCTCGGCCGCGTGCTGAGCGACCTACGCCGGGCTCTCCTCTGATGGAGATTCGGGTTCCGGACATTGGGGACTTCACCGACGTCCCCGTGATCGAGATCCACGTGTCCGCAGGAGACGAGGTCTCACCCGAGGACCCGCTGGTCACGCTTGAGTCGGACAAGGCGACGATGGACGTCCCGGCGCCATCGGCCGGGGTGGTCGAGCAGTTGCGAGTGCAGATCGGCGACCGGGTGTCGGAGGGAAGCGTCCTGCTCACCCTGGAGACCGATGGCGCCGGACCTCTGACCCGGGAGCCGGAGACGACCGCACCGGAGACGACCGCACCGGAGACCGCGCCGGAGGCCGCACCGGAGGCAGCATCGCCCTCCCCGCCACCGGCCTCCGAGGAAGGCGAGCACGACGTCCAGCTTGTCGTACTCGGTTCAGGCCCCGGGGGCTACACAGCCGCCTTCCGGGCTGCCGATCTGGGCCTGGAGACGGTCCTGATCGAGCGCCACGAGCGCCTCGGCGGAGTCTGCCTGAACGTCGGCTGCATCCCCTCGAAGGCGCTCCTGCACGCGGCCCGGGTGATCGCGGAGGCCGAGGAGATGTCCGACCGTGGGGTCTCCTTCGGCCGGCCCAAGCTTGACCTCGACCGCCTCCGAGAGTGGAAGCAGTCGGTGGTGGACAGACTCACCGACGGGCTCGACGGTCTCGCCCGCCGGCGGAAGGTCGAGGTCGTTCAGGGCGAGGCGCGCCTGACCGGGCCGCACACGATCGAGGTGGCCGATCGGACGATCTCGTTCGACAACTGCATCATCGCTGCCGGGTCCTCCGGCGCCTGGCTCCCCGACCTCCCCGACGATCCCCGGATCATCGGCTCGACCGCGGCGCTGGCGCTGGACGAGGTCCCGAAGCGCTTGCTCGTGATCGGCGGCGGGATCATCGGCCTCGAGCTCGCCACCGTCTACCACGCGCTCGGATCGCGGATCACCGTGGTGGAGTTGATGGATCAACTCATACCGGGCTGCGATCGCGATCTCGTGGAGCCGCTGCGCAAGCGGATTGCCGAGCGCTACGAGGCCATCCACCTCGAGACACTGGTCGAGGCCGTGACAGCCCAGAAGGGCGGGATCAAGGTCAAGTTCTCGAACGAGGAAACGGGACTGTTCGACCGGGCACTGATCGCGGTTGGGAGAAAACCGAGGGGCCATTCGATCGGTGCCGAAGCGGCGGGTGTGGAGGTGGACGAGGCGGGGTTCATCCGCGTCGATGAGCACATGCGCACGAACGTCCCCTGGATCTATGCCATCGGCGACATCGTCGGGGGGCCCATGCTCGCGCACAAGGCTTCGCACGAGGGCAAGGTGGCCGCAGAGGTGATCGCCGGTCACTCCGGAGCCGCCTTCGACCCCCGGGCGATTCCGTCTGTTGCCTACACCGATCCCGAGGTGGCGTGGATGGGGCTGACCGAGGCGGCCGCCCGCGAGCAGAGCATCGAGTACGAGAAGAGCACGTTCCCCTGGGCCGCGTCCGGCCGTGCCCTCGGCCTGGCCCGCGAGGAGGGCTTGACCAAGCTCCTGTTCGAGCCGGGAACCCGGCGGCTGCTGGGAGCCGGGATGGTCGGCGTCAATGCCGGCGAACTCATCGCCGAGACCGTCCACGCCCTCGAGATGGGTGCCGACGCCGAGGACATCGCGCTGACCGTCCATCCCCACCCCACCCTGACCGAGACCGTCGCCTTCGCGGCCGAGCTGGCCACGGGAACGATCACCGATCTCATGCCGCCGAGGCGGGCAGCGCGCGCCGGAGATCGCTGAGCAGCTCCGCGGTCCCGAACTCGATCCGGGCCTGGGTGACGCGGAGGACGCGTATCCCTTCCAGCTGAAGCTTGGTGTCCCGGAGACGGTTCTCCTCGAACTGCTTCCGGGACTTGTGGAACTCATAGCCGTCGATCTCGACGACAAGGCGCGCCTCTGGCCACCAGCAGTCGGCGAGGAAACCGTGAATGAGGACATTGGTGGCCGGCTCGGGAAACCCGTGTTCCCGGAGCAGAGCCAGAAACCGGCGCTCCAGCTCCGATTGAGTCCAGGGCGCCGGCCCCCGGAGTTCGGCGACCACGGCCTTGAGGGCCTTCACGCCGCGCCTCCCCCTGGCGCGGGCGTAGAGCGCCTCGAGCTGTCGCAAGTCGAAGATCTCCCGGCGCTCCGCGGCCTCGATGCCGAGGCGGAGCTGCTGGTGCCGCGCGATCTCCGCGTAATCCAGGAGCGCGCGGTGGACTGACGTGACCGGGATGCCGTCGACGACGTCTCGGTCATCCGGGTGGAGGCGGCGGACGTTGTGGACGCGAATTCCCCGCTGGCCACGACGTGTGCGACCAGGCACGGTCACGTCGATCCGACCACTCGACCCGGGTCGGAGCTCCCACAGCTCGACCGCAGCCCGGTGGCTCAGCACCGCGTCGGGTCCCCCGGCGAGGACAGCCGCCATCCAGCGGCCCTTTCGCGTGAGGCGCCGATGGCCCACGGCGTAAACGCCGCGATGAACGGGATGCAGGTGGCCGCGCCTGACCAGCCCGCGAATCACACCTGCGCTGAACCCGGCCGAGAGCAACTGCCACCGCCCGACAACCCCGTGCTGCATCGCCGCCACCGCCGCCAGCCCACCTGGACGACTTAATAGCTCTATACGACCCCCAATGTCGTCCAGGTAGCCCACCCTCCCCAGCCTGAACGAAAAACCGTCACCCGTGGGTGACGGCGCGTTCCAACTCTGCGACAAACGAGGGGGACCCCCGGAGCGGTGCTTCGCCCTGGGAGCGCCCCCGCGCGGCGGAGCGCCGAGCGCCGCGCCGCCCCGCCGGAAGCGACGACCTAACGCCGCCGCCGGAGACGCAGCAGCGCCAGCAAGCTCCCGAACGCCGCCGCCAGCGCGACGCCGCGCCGCGAGTGCGGGCTCACTCCGCCCCCCGAGCCCGCGGACCTGGCCGCCGGCATCGCGAATTCCTCGGCCGCGAGGATGTCGTGTGGTTCGGCGAGACCGCTCGGGTCCTCTGGTAGGACAACGGGCTTGCGGCGCAGGTCGGGGTCGGCCGCAGGAACCGCAAACGCCTCCGCCGCCAGCACGTCGTGGGCCGGCTCCGCTTCCGCCCGCTGCCTTGGCTCCCCGGACATCCCCACGGATGATTCCAGATGCCGCCGGCCGCTGCCGGGATGCTCTCGCTAAATGAGAAAGCGCCGCCCCCAACGCCACCCGCTAATCTGAGTCCTACAGACTTAGATCCATCCCCACCAAGGCACCATTAGATGGTATCCTTGACTTATCTTGCGTAAGCAGCTATCGAAAGTGAAGATTTCACACAATGTCTAGTCGCCTCCTACTCGTCCCGATGGAAGACGCGGTCGTCTTCCCGGGCATGTCGCTCACGCTGGCGGTAGACGTCGGCGATGAAGAAAAGGTTCTGCTCGTTCCCCGGCACGAGCAGGAGTTCGCGAACGTTGGCACCGTGGCCGAGGTGGCGGACAAGGTCCGCCTGCCCGGCGGAGCGCGTGCCGTCACCCTCCAGGGCCTTCACCGTGGCGTCGCCGGCGCCGCGCACACCCTTCCCGACGGACGGTTGTTCGTCGAGGTCGAGGAGCACCCGGATGAGGCGCCTGTCGACGGGCGCACCCGAAACCTCGAGCGTGAGTACCGCGCCGTGGTCGAGGAGATCCTTGAGCTGCGCGGCGATGACGGCCGCGTGGCCGCCTTCGTGCGCAGCATCACCGAGCCGGGGTCGCTGGCCGACACCGGTGGCTACTCCCCAGACCTCACCTACGAGCAGAAGGTCGAGCTGCTCCAGACCCTCGATGTGACCGAGCGGCTTGAGCTCAGTCTCAAGTTCCAGCGCGAGCGGCTGGCCGAGCTTCAGGTGCGCAAGCGGATTCGCGAGGACGTGGAGTCAGGCGCCGAGAAGCAGCAGCGGGAGTACTTCCTGCGCAAGCAGATGGAGTCGATCCGCAAGGAGCTCGATGAGGATGACGCCTCGGTCGTCGAGGAGTACCGGACGAAGATCGAGGAAGCCGGCATGCCCGAAGAGGTGCGAGTTCAGGCCGAGAAGGAGCTTGGGCGGCTCGAGCGGATGGGCGAGCAGAGCGCCGAGTCGACCGTGATCCGGACCTACCTGGATTGGCTGATCGCCGTGCCCTGGAGCAAGCGCTCAGACGAGCGTCTTGACCCTGAGAATGCGCGTGAGGTGCTGGACGCCGATCACGCCGGCCTCGAGGACGTCAAGGACCGGATCGTCGAGTACATCGCGGTTAAGAAGCTCCGCCAGGAGCGCGGGATCACCGAGGACAAGCGCTCTGGCGCGATCCTCACCCTGATCGGTCCCCCCGGCACCGGGAAGACGAGCATCGGCGAGTCGATCGCCCGGGCCACCGGAAGGAAGTTCGTCCGCATGTCGCTGGGCGGCGTTCGGGACGAGGCCGAGATCCGTGGCCACCGCCGTACCTACATCGGCGCGCTGCCGGGCCGGCTGGTCCGCGCCCTCAGAGATGCCGAGACGATGAACCCGGTGATCATGCTCGACGAGGTCGACAAGGTCGGCGCCGACTGGCGTGGCGACCCCAGCGCGGCCCTGCTCGAGGTGCTCGACCCGGCCCAGAACCACAGCTTCCGCGACCACTACCTGGACGTCGAGCTCGACCTGAGCCAGGTCATGTTCATCGCCACGGCCAACGTGGCCGACACGATCCCCGGCCCGCTGCTCGACCGGATGGAGGTCATCCGCTTCGACGGCTACACGACCTCGGAGAAGACCGCGATTGCCCGCGGCTATCTGTGGCCGCGCCAGGTGGAGCGGAACGGGCTGCGGTCCGAGGAGGTCGAGATCTCCGACGAGCTGCTCCAGACGATCGCCACCGAGTACACACGGGAGGCCGGCGTGCGCCAGCTCGAGCGTGAGCTCGGGACCCTGCTCCGGAAGACGGCGACCAGAATTGCCTCGGGCCAGGTCCAGGCGCCCGTGACGATCGACCTCGATCAGATCCGGGACGCACTGGGACGCCAGAAGCACTTCCAGGAGTCGGCTATCCGCACCGCTGTCCCCGGCGTGGCCACCGGTCTGGCGGTGACGGGCACGGGCGGTGACGTCCTCTTCATCGAGGCCACGGCGATGCAGGACAAGGGTGGGCTCACGCTCACCGGACAGCTCGGCGATGTGATGAAGGAATCGGCGCAGATCGCTCTCTCCTACGTGCGCGGCCATGCCGATGACCTCGGCATCGACTCGACCGCGTTCGAGGACCGCTCCTTCCACGTACACGTCCCGGCTGGGGCCATCCCCAAGGACGGCCCCAGCGCCGGCGTGACGATGGTGACCGCGCTCGCCTCGCTGCTCAGCGGCCGTCCGGTCAAGCACACGGTCGGCATGACCGGCGAGGTGACGCTCCAGGGCCGTGTTCTGCCGATCGGGGGCGTCAAGCAAAAGGTGCTTGCCGCCCACGCCGCCGGCCTGACCGACGTGGTTCTGCCTGAGCGCAACCGGGGCGATCTCGACGACGTGCCGCAGGAAGTGCGGGACGCGATGAAGTTCCACTTCGCGATGACCGTCGACGAGGTCCTGGGCCAGGCTCTTGAGCCGGCCCCGCTGCGTCAGGCCGTCTGAGCCCCGGCTAAACCAGAAGAAACCCCGGCGAGCCCAAGCGCTCGCCGGGGTCTTTTTTCTGACAATGCGGCAATGGCCACTCTGTGTATGCTCCGCCGCCTGAGCTAGCCCAAATGGGCTAGAGGTAGGGGCTACTACAAGGGGGATTTCATGCCGGGGCGTTCTTTGCGCCGCCTGACGCGTCGGGTTGCGGGCGGCACGCTGCTGACTTTCGTGCTCAGCGGTCTGGTCTTTGGAAGCTTTGCGCTTGCAGGCACGCACACTTCGAGGCGGGCGAGCCTCAATCATGCCGTGGTCGCCGCGGCCAGTCATCACACCCGGCGCGCCCACTTCCTGATCTCGTCGGTGGTCATGCGCGGCAGCTGGGCCTACGGCGACGTGGTGATGATCCCCGGCAAGCGCAGCCAGGACGAGGGAGGCGGCGTCCCGTCCACGTTCCTGGCCCGCGCGCGCGGGAAGCGCTGGAAGGTCGCCCTGCAGGGCACCTCGGCCTTCATGCGTGATGTTCGGCTCGCTCCCGCATCTCTCGTTCCCGCCATGGAGCGCAAGCTTGACCTGGCGGGCCAGCCCAGCGCAGCCATGCGCGGCGGGTCCGGTCCGGCTGCGGAGCCTCAGTTCGAGTTGCCCTGGCGGGCCGGCGAGAACTGGTACCTGTGGTATGGACCCCACAACACCGACAACGACTATGGGCCGCATCCCTACACCTCGCTGGACTTCTCCGGCGGGGACGGAATCGTCCGCGCAGCGGCGGCCGGGGTCGTTTACCGCCCGTGCGCGAACCTGGTCGTGATCGACCACGGCGGGGGCTGGGAGACCGGCTACTACCACATGCCCAACATCTACGTCCACAGCGGCGAGGAGGTATCCGCCGGGACCGCGCTTGGGACGATCGGCACCGCCGTCGGATGCGGTGGCTACGCCCACGGGGCCCACGTGCACTTCTCGATCTACCACTTCTCCACCAGCGGGGTCTGGGACGTCTTCCAGACGCGGTCGGCGGACATGAACGGAGACGTGATCGGTGGCTGGGTCGTCCACGACGGCTCGCGCAGCGGTCTCGGCTACATGCAGCGCCTGAGCGACGGCAAGATCGTCTACCCCTCCGACAGCGGCGGGAGCGGACTGATCTTCAACAGCGGAGAGGCCGGCGGAGGCAAGGTCGCACCACCCCCCGCCAACTCGTATAACACCCTTGCCAACGTGACGGTCTACTCCGGGCCGAGCACGTCGGACTCGGAGGTGGGATCGCTGCTCAACGGCAGCGCCGTGCAGATCCTCTGCCAGACCAAGGGGTCCTCGGTCAACGGCTCACCGATCTGGGATGAGATTGCGCACGGCCAGTACATCGCCGACTGGTATGTGGACACGCCGGAGGTGGGGCAGTTCTCCCCCGGCCTCTCCCAGTGCTCCTCATCGAGCGCACCGACGGGCGGTGGCGGAACCACCGGCGGTGGCGGGACGACCGGCGGCGGCAGCACCACCCACACGCCTCCGAGCGGACTCGGAAATGCCAATTCAACCGCCGGTCTGCCGTCGTTGGACAACGGCGCCTACGACACGAGCTTCGAAAACGGCCAGATGCCGTGGTCATCGCTCAACGGCAACACCAACCAGCTGTCCGGCTGCTCGGGTGGGGCCTACAACGGCAGCTGCTACATGAACGTCAGCAGCGGGACCGGGACGGGCTCCTTCTACGAGGACATCTCGACCGGGCTGCCGACCAACGAGTGCTACACGCTCGCCGCCTGGTTCCGTTCCGCCCCCGGGACCTCTGCGTTCAAGGGGACGCTGGCCCTCTGGGCGCTCAACGGGAAGGACGACAAGTCGGGAAGCGTGTCCTTCACGACCAGCTCGACCTGGCAGCGGTTCCTGGTCAGCCTTCGCGTGCCGACCCCCACCGATGGCACCAACTGGGACGCTCTGCGAGGGCAGGTGTACCTGAACACCGCCCATCAGACCCTCAACTGGGATCTAACCCAGTGGTACGGACCGTATAACTGCTAGGGATGTGGGTCGGGTGCGCCCCGGCGCGCCCGACCCGCCCTCGCCGGGCGCACATCGAGCGGCTACCGGTTGGCCGGGACCCGTGGTGGGGTACGTTCCCTACATGAGCACGATCACCGCCCCCGCAGAACAGAAGATCCTAAGCGAGGTCCCCAAGCAGCTATTCATCGCCGGCCAGTGGCGCGACGGATCGAAGGGAACGATCCCGGTGGAGGACCCCTCCACCGGCGAGACGCTGGTCGAGGTCGCTGACGCCTCCACCGACGACGCCAAGGCCGCACTCGACGCCGCCGTCGAGGCCGGTCACGAATTCGCCACCCATCCCCCGCGTGAGCGGGGCGAGATTCTCCGCCGCGCCTTCGAGGCGATCACGGAGCGAGCCGACGAGCTGGCCCTCCTCATGACGCTCGAGATGGGCAAGCCGATCAAGGAATCGAAGGCCGAGATCGCCTACGCAGCCGAGTTCCTGCGCTGGTTCGCCGAGCAGGCGGTGCGGATCGACGGGCGCTATGCCGTGGCGCCCAACGGCCAGGGCCGCCTGCTCACGATGAAGCAGCCCGTCGGGCCCTGTCTGCTCATCACGCCATGGAACTTCCCCCTGGCCATGGGGACGCGGAAGATCGGCCCGGCCATCGCCGCCGGCTGCACGATGGTCGTCAAACCGGCCCAGCAGACGCCGCTGTCGATGCTCATGCTGGTCAAGATCCTTGAGGAGGCGGGGCTGCCTGAGGGTGTCCTCAACCTCATCACCGCCTCCTCGGCCGGCGAGACCACGGGGCCGCTGATCTCCGATCAACGGCTGCGCAAGCTGTCTTTCACCGGTTCGACCGAGGTCGGGCGCAAGCTGATGGAGCAGGCAGCGGAGAACCTTCTCCGGCTCTCGATGGAGCTCGGCGGCAACGCCCCGTTCATTGTCTTCGAGGACGCCGATCTCGACGCCGCGGTCGAGGGAGCGATGATCGCCAAGATGCGCAACATCGGCGAGGCGTGCACGGCCGCCAACCGCTTCCACGTGGCCGGCCCGGTGGCCGACCAGTTCGCCGACAAGCTGGCCGAGAAGATGGGTGCGCTGAAGGTCGGGCGGGGCACCGAGGAGGGAGTCGACGTGGGCCCGCTGATCGACGACAACCAGCGCAAGAAGGTCTCCGAACTGGTCGAGGACGCCATCTCAGGCGGCGCTCAGGCCGTGGTCGGGGGCCACGAGCGTGACGGCGCGGGTTACTTCTACGACCCCACCGTGCTCACCGACATCCCGGATAACGCGCGCGTCCTCACCGAAGAGATCTTCGGTCCTGTGGCCCCCGTCAAGGGGTTCACCGACGAGGACGAGGCGATTGCCGCTGCCAACGACACCGAGTACGGGCTCGTCGCCTACGTATACACGCGGGATCTCGAGCGGGCGCTGCGCGTGGTCGAGCGCCTGGAGACCGGGATGGTCGGACTCAACCAGGGCATGGTCTCCAACCCGGCCGCGCCCTTCGGAGGGATCAAGCAGTCGGGCTTCGGCCGGGAGGGCGGTCCCGAGGGGATCGAGGAGTACCTGGAGACCAAGTACGTCGCGGTGAATCTCTAGAAAGAACCGGAGCCGGGCCGCCGTTTAGCCTTGTGGCGACACCGCTAAGACAGGAGGCACATGCGAAGGCTCGAGACTCGGCTCGATGGGCCGATCCTGGTCGAACCCAAGGTCATCGGTGACGAGCGCGGCTTCTTCTGCGAGACCTATCGCCGGACCAGCTTCATCGACCTCGGGATTCCCGAGGAGATGGTTCAGGACAACCACTCACGATCCCGGAAGGGCATCGTCCGCGGCATGCACTTTCAGATCGGGAAGGGTGCCGCCAAGCTCGTTCGCTGCTCCAGCGGAGCCATCCTCGATGTCCTAGTCGACATCCGCCGAGGTTCCCCAACCTTCGGGCAGTGGGAGGCCTTCGAGCTCAGCGGCGAGAACATGCACATGCTCTACTGCCCAATTGGCTTCGCCCACGGGTTCTGCACGCTCTCCGACTTCGCCGACGTGATCTATAAGCAGAGCAACTACTACGCGGATGAGACGGAGCGAGGGATCAAGTACGACGATCCCGATGTTGGGATTGAGTGGCCCAGCGGAGTGGAGCTGATCCCGTCCGAGCGGGATGCGACCGCGCCGCTCCTGCGTGAGGTCGCAGACGAACTGCCGTTCGTCTACCGCTAGTAGGGCTTTTACCTCGCCAATCGGGGCCTGTACCCTCAGGACGGAGATGGCGTACGCCGAGGAGACGAGCGGGGCAGACCGGGTCGGCATCGATTCGACGATGCTGGCCGGCGAATGGCGCCGGCTGAGACGCGCCGCCACGGCGGTGGCGATCTTCACGAGCCCGATGTTCTTCGTCGTTCTCTACGACCACCTGGGCCTGTCGCTCGGCTGGGCTCTGCTGGCCACCGTGGGCAGCGTGATCGCCTTCCGTGGCCTCATCGATGTGGTCTCGCGCCGCCTCCTGCCCTGGCCGAGCATGTACGGCGTCAAGCGGGAGGTGGCCGAGGAGGACGTGGTGGCCCGGCGCCGCACCTGGTTCTGGCGGCGTCTCTACCGGTTCGTGATCATCGTCGCCGTCGTCCTCTTCGCCATCGGCGGCATCATCGCCCTGGCCGGCCACCACACCTGGATCGGGGGCGTCGGCGAGATCTTCCACGCCTTCGGTTCGATCAGCAAGTCGCTGCCGGGCCTCCTGGTCTACGTCTTCTTCCTCTTCTTCATCAACACGTTCATCCTGTTCGGGCCGCTGCTCCTGGCCAATCTCCGCCAGGTCCGCGGCTATGAGCCCGGTGACGCCAAGTGGGGCGTTCACATGGACGACGTCCGCGGCCAGGCCGAGCCCAAGGAGGAGGTCGCCCGGGTCGTCAGCCTGTGGCAGTCCGGCGAGGAGTTCGAAAAGGCCGGCGGGAAGCGGGAACGGGGGCTGTTGTTCCTCGGCGCTCCGGGCACCGGCAAGACGATGCTGGCCAAGGCCATCGCCACCAACTTCAACTGCCCGTTCGTGACCATCCCCGGCTCGGGCTTCGCCGCCACCTTCATCGGGATCGACGTGATCGTCGTCATGTGGCTGATCCGCAAGGCCAAGAAGCTGGCCAAGAAATGGGGCGGCCAGTGCATCGTCTTCATCGACGAGATCGACGCCGTGGGGATGCGCCGCCAGGCCCTCGGTGCCGGAGGCGTTTCGGCGATGCCCGATATCGAGGACTACTGCTTCTACGGGCCGTGGGGGTCGCTGACCGCGACCGGCGATCTGTTCATCGAGACCCGGGCTTGGCGCGACCGGCTGTTTGCCCAGCGTGAGGAGCCTCGCCCGCCGGCGATTCCGCCGATCTTCACCAAGCCCGCCGAGGTCATCAACCGCTTCATGTTCCCGGGCAACTTTGGCGGCCAGTCAGGCGGGCTGGCGCTCAACCAGCTGCTCGTCCAGATGGACGGCATCGGTGAGGCGCCGATGGGACGGCGAATGATCACCAACCGGATCAACACCCTCCTGGACGCGATCTACCTCGTGCCGCGGAAGGTCGGGAAGGTGTCGCTGCGCCTGCCGGCCCCCGGACCGGCCGACGAGCAGGTCTTCTTCATCGGCGCGACCAACGTCCCCATCGATCGCCTCGATCCCGCCCTCATTCGTCCGGGGCGGATGGGCCGCCACGTCTGGTTCCGCACCCCCACGCTCGAGGACCGCAAGGACATCTTCAACCTGTATCTGGCCAAGGTGGCCCACGAGCCAGACCTGGACACCGACCACCGGCGTGACGAGCTCGCCCGTATCACCAGCGGCTATTCCCCGGCGATGATCGAACAGTGCTGCTCGATGGCCCTGACGGTCGCGCATGCCGAAGGCCGTCAGCTGTTCGGGCGCCGCGACATCGTCGAGGCCATGACCACGGTGGAAACCGGCACCGCAGTCGGAGTCAAGTACGTGGAGTCAGAGACCCGAGCCGTGGCCATCCACGAGGCCGGTCACGCCGCCGCCAGCCACGTCTACAACAAGGACCACCTTGTCTCGACCCGGTTGTCGATCCGCATGCGCGGCGGCTCGCTGGGACACCACATGGCGATGGAGAAGGAGGAGCGCTTCAACCGCTTCCGCGGCGAGCTGCTCGGGCTCCTGATCCACACCCTGGGCGCGATGGCCGCCGAGCACACGTTCTACGGCGAGAACTCCGCGGGAGTGAGCGGCGACGTCCAGACGGCAACCGCGCGGGCGGCCTGGATGGTCGGCATCTACGGGATGGGTCCTGAGCCGATCCGCCTGAATGGCGCCTTTGACACGCTCGAGGAGGAGGACGCCGAACGGGACCGGATCAACAAACGGCTCGAGCGGCTCGGGCTGATGATCATGAATCGCTCCAGCGGCGAGGGCGCCTTCAACGAGAACCCGCTCGGTGCCGTGCTCGGGGACCGCTACAAGCGTGAGGCGGCGGCGCTCCTGCTCGGCTACGCCTACATCACCGCCTACGTTCTCATGCGGGACAACCGTGACGCCGTCGAGCGGATCGCGCAGGCGTTGATCGAGCGTAAGGAGCTCTACGGCGACGAGGTCGTCGACCTGCTTGACAGCGTCGGCCTCGAGCGTCCCGAGATCGACTTCCTCGACGAGCGGACGTGGCCTCAGATATGAGTTGGCTCCGCCGAGATAGCCCTGACCGGCAGGCCAGCGCGACCCATGACCACGCCGCCGATCCGCCGGTGGCCGGCGGCGGAAGGGAACTGATCAGCAACCGCGAGCGCCACCACAGGGCTCATGCCCGCCAGCTGGGGCGCTTTCGCTGGGCGGTCGGAGGGCTGTTCGCGCTGGCCGTGGCCTCGCTTGTCGTGGCCGTGGTCCTCTCCGGTGGCACCCAGCGGGCCACGAGCAGCGGAGGCGCGTGGTCGGCCTGGAGCCCGCCCGACGACGGGCTGGCCGGCGCACAGGAGATCGCTGATTACATCGCGCCCTACTACCGGGCCAGTGCGGCTAGCCAGCTCGCCGTGGTGACCGTGGTCAACCTCAACAATCCGGCCAACCCGACCCAGGTCGTGGTCCCGTCGGGTAGCTCGTCGCAGTCGCTGCTGCCCCTCCCCGCCGGCAGCACGGTCGTCTACAACCTGTGCGGCGTCGGCGGCAGCAATTGCTCGATCGGCGTCGGAAAGCCCTCATCGGCTCGGTTGCTCCTGCTCCGCCGTGAGGCGCTCGAGCTCGCCCTCTACACGTTCAAGTACGTCACCGGCGCCCAAACCGTCGTGGCCATACTCCCCCCCGGGCACACCGAGCAGACGGCGTGCACCGGAATCTGCGCCAAGCCGC
Source organism: Solirubrobacteraceae bacterium (assembly GCA_035505215.1). GTDB lineage: Bacteria > Actinomycetota > Thermoleophilia > Solirubrobacterales > Solirubrobacteraceae > Palsa-465. The sequence continues at coordinate 62,366 of DATJQY010000029.1, forward strand.
AGAGCAAGCCGGTCGTGCAGTCGGTCACACTGGCCGTCGCCTTCGATAAACCAGAGCTCGAGCCCTACCTGGCCGAGCCGCTGCGGGCCACCCTCCCGGAGGAGTTGCCTCCCACCGTGGCCGCCATGCCGACCGCTTCCGAGGCTCCCCTGGTCAGCGTGATCACGGGCCGTGGTCTCTTCTCGGAGAAGACCCAGTCCGGCCAGGACGGGAGCACGGTCATCACGCTGAGCCCGATGCCGCCCCAGTAGGGGGCGGAGCAATCTCCCGAGCTTCGTACCCGTCACATTCGGTGACCGGGAGCCGTGGATAGCGGGGAAAGCGTTCGGGCTCCTGGCGCGAGCGCCGGCAGAGCGAGAACTCCGAGCCGCGGGTGTTGCGGATCAGCTGCTGATGAAGGCAGCGGTCACACAGGCCTGCCGGCGGACGGCGGGCGTCAGAGTTCGTGGAGGACCTCGTCGGCGGCGCGCTCACCGGAGCGCACGGCCCCGTCCATGTAGCCGTTCCAGTACGGCGAGGTCTCGGTGCCGGCCCAGTGAATGCGCCCCTCCGGCTGCCGGATCCAGGCGCCGTAGGCGAGCAGCGTCCCGTTGCTGGGGATGCCCACCGGGCAACCCCGCGTCCACTGCTCTCCGCTCCATGCCGTCTCATAGAACGCCTTGGCGTTCAGCGCCTGGGAGCCAAAGTAGTTGGCGAATTGGTTGAGAACCGCCGCCTGGCGTGCCGCCGGCGACATGCCGGCGTAGGACCTGGCGTTGTCACCGCCTACGAAGCCGAGGATGATCCCGGGACCCTGGCCGCCGCTCAGGTTCGGCGGCGAGTCGTCGAAGGTGGCGCTCACCGGCCCGCCCGTGTCCACGGCGGTCCCGGTCAGGCCCTGGTCGCGCCAGAATGGCCGGTCGTAGACGACGAACACCTTGGTCAGCGTGCCCTGTCCGTAGCGCTGCATCAGCTGGTCGCGCTGGAAGGAGAGGATCGGCTCGTAGTCGATCCGAACCGCCAGGGCGGGGGGCATCGCCACGATCACCTGTTTGGCGCTGACCGTGACCCGGTCCGAGGTCACGGTCACCCCGCCTGCGTCCTGAGCGATCCGCCGCACGGGGGAGTCCAGCACCACGCGGTTCCCCAGCTCGGCCGCGATCTTCAGCGCGATCGTCTGCGAGCCGCCGAGGAAGCGCGATTGCTGGGCGCCGCCCCGGGTGTCGAAGTTGCGCTCGAACGTTCCCTGGTGGGTCTCGTCGCCCGAGGAGGCGATGTAGAAGATCACGAAGAGGAGCGACAGCTCGCGTGGTTCGGCGCCGAAGATCGGCCGGGTGGCCAGCGGGATCAGCCGGTGGAAGTCCGGGCTGGCGCTGTTCTCATCGATCCAGCGCTCGAGGGTGTAGGTCTCCCAGCTCGCGGCATTTGACGCCTCCCACGGCGCGTCCACGGGAACCGTCGTCGCCATCTGGTCGAGCTCTTCGACCACGGCGATGGTCTCGGGAGCGGCTACCCCAGGCGGCGCGGTGCCCAGCGGGCCGGTGTCGCTGTAGGTCATGCGGGTTGACTGGTCGACGAACACGTCATCGCCGTCGTCGTAGACATCGAACGTGCCCACTCCCAGGGCGTTGGCCAGGGACATGAGCCGGTCCTGGGTCGGCCCGACGAACGTCCCACCGCGCTCTGAGACGACGCCGCCGCCGAGATCGTGGTTCCAGACCCTCCCCCCCACGCGGTCGCGCGCCTCGAGCACGATGACCGATCGACCCGCGCCCTGAATGTTTCTCGCCGCGGTCAGCCCAGCGAACCCAGCGCCAACGACGACGACGTCCGCCTTTCGCTTGCTTGCGGCCGCCTTGGGCTTGGCCTTGGCCTTGTGCTTGCGCCGCGCCGCCTCGGCCTCGGCCGGGAGCGCCACCGCGGCGCCCGTGGCGAGCGTGCCGGCGACGAAGCTTCGGCGGGTGACGGGGCGTCGGCCGGGGTCATCAGCTGTCATGCGCAGTCTCCTGTGGGTGGGGGGTCTGAGAGGCGAACTCGTCCACGGCGGCCAGGTCGAACTCGCCGTAGTCCGAGCCCAGGCCCTCGGCGACAAGGGCGGCGGTGGCGCAACCGAGCCCGGCCGCCTCGCGGCGATCGCGGCCCGAGGTGAGGCCGTAGAGGAAGCCGGCCGAAAAGGCATCGCCGCAACCCGTCGTGTCGACCACCTGGGCGGGAAAGGCCGGGACGTGCTCGCTGCCCTCGGCATCGACGATCAGGACGCCGTCGGCACCGACCGTCGCCGCCACACAACCCACGCCGCGGTCGACCAGCCTCCGGCATCCGGCCTCGAGGTCATCGGCGCCGGTCAGCCCGAGCACCTGTTCCTCGTTGGGGAGCAGATAGTCGAGATGCTCGAAGGCGGGCCCGATCCAGTCGACGATCTGAGCCGCCTGCTCGCCTGGAGCGAGCAGGTCGGCCGAGGTGAGGACATCCCGCTCCCGGGCGAAGCTGAGGATCTTCCCCGCCTCCTCACCGCCCATAAATTCCGGCGCGCCCAGGTGCAGACAATCCGACCCGGCGATGGCGTCCCACGGCGCGTCGGCGGAGGCGTAGGTTGCGTTGGCGCCGACGACATGGAAGGCGGGACGCGAGCCATCGGGGCGGATGGGCAGGACACTGGCCGAGGTCTGAACTCCGTCCCGTCGCACGAGATGTGAAGTATCGACCCCGAAGCGCTGGAGCAGCGTCAGTAGCACCTCGCCCAGCTCGTCCTCGCCGATGGCGCCGGCACTGAACACCTTGGCCCCGAGCTTGGCCAGGGTGATGGCAGTGCCGCCGGCCGATCCGGCGGGCGTGATCCTGATCTCCTCGACCAGGGTCCCACCCTGGCCGACGGGAATCTCCTCCACCGGGCGGACCAGGACATCAACGACGTGGACGCCCAGGGTGACGAGCGTGGGCACCCTTATCCCTCCTCGGCCGTGGCTGCCGACTTGGTGCCATAGCCCCGCCGGGCGACGGCCTCGAAGAACTCCCGCTGCTGCGCGGCGTCGAGTACGCGGGGGTTGCCGATCGCCTGGGCGTGCCAGTACACGCTGCACGCCCATTCGAGGATGAGTGAAAGCTCGACGGCGGTGTCCAGGTTGTGTGCCTGGGTGATCGCCCCGTGGTTGGCCATCAACGCAGCCCCCCGATCCTGGAGAGCGTCGAGCGTCACCTTCGCCAGCTCCGGGGTGCCATAGGTCCGGTACGGCGCCACCCGGATCGGGCCCCCGGCCATGAGCAGGTGGTAATGGATGACCGGGAGCTCATCGAGCACGCAGGAGAGGGTCGTAGCCAGCGGAGAGTGGGTGTGAACCACCGCACCGGCTTCGTAGCGTCCGTAGACACCGAGGTGCAGTTCGAGCTCGGAGGTCGGGGCCAGCGGGCCGTCCAGCTGGCCGCCATCGAGATCGACGACCGCCACCTGCTCCGGCCTGAGCTCGGCTAGGACGGCACCGGTGGGAGTGATGGCGACACGGTCGCCCTCACGCTCGGAGATGTTTCCCGCGGTGGCCACCACCAGTCCCGCCGCCGCGAGCCTCCGTCCCGCCGCGGCAACTCGATCACGCGCGGTGTCAAGCACGGTTCCTACTTGTCTCCCGCATCGCGCGCAACTTACTATTAAAAGTGGTGCCAGCTTTCGGTAGAGCCGTGGCGGTACGACTCCTGGCAGGGGTCGCGGTTCTGCTCGTGGTTCTGGCCGCCGCCTGCGGCTCCGCCGCTGCGCAGGCGCCGCGCGGGAACGTGTCGGTGCTGGCGGTGATTCCGCCGCCCGGCTACCCGGCGCTGCCCCATGTGATGGACAACAAGATCTTCGAGGGCACCTACGCCAACCCAAGCGGCAGTTCAATGCCCTCGCGGGTGTTGGAATACACCTCGTTCGGCGAGTTCTACAACTCGTGGACCGTGGCGGGGCAGGACGTGTCCCAGACGCACGGGATCCAGGTGGCTGCCAACGACGCCGAGGGCAACCTCTACCTGCTCGACGACACCAGCGGCCGCATCATCCGGCTCAACCCCAAGACCGGAGCGCAGAGCCTCTACGCGCTGGTCCCCCACCTCCCCCCGTGTTCGCAGGCCACGCCTGGGACCGAATGCAAGGACTCCACCCAGGACCTCACCCCGGAGCCCGATTACGCCGCTTGGGGACCTGACGGCAGCCTTTATGTGACCGACTACCAGCAGGCCGCGATTTGGCGCGTCCCGCCCGGTGGCGGGACCGCGCAGCTCTGGCTGACCAGCCAGCAGCTCGACGGTGGGCAGTTCGGGACCGCGTGCATCGTGTTGATGCCCGATCACAAGACCTTGGAGTTCGTCCAGGCCTCGAACGGAGGCCTGGGCTCGCTGAACACGGTGCTCAGCTCGGTGAATCCCGCCAGCGGGATCGTGAACCCTGCCACCGGGAAGCTCTACTCAATCGCGATCGAGCCGGGCGATCATCCCGGGCCGTTGCAGCGGCTCTGGGAGAGCGGACCAGCTGACGCCCCGGATGGTTGCGCGCTAACCACCTCCGGGAACATGTTCATCGCCCTCTCCGGGGCGTCGAACCAGATCGTCGAGCTCAACTCCGCCGGCCACGAGATCGCGCGCTTCGGCCAGCAGTTCACCGGGAGCAACGGCTCGAGTATTCCCTTCGATACTCCCACGGGACTTGGCTGTCTCGGTACCAACCTGATCATCGCCAATCAGTCCTACATCGCCGGCAATACCGCGAACATGGCCCTGCTCGACCTCGAGACGAGCGAGCAATGCGCGCCGGTATTCGTGCCCGCCGCTCCGGCCGCCGCCCACCCCGTCAAACACAAGCGCAAGAAGCGACACAAGCGGATCAGCCGACCCGCCCGCACCAAAGCCGGCTTCACCGGCTAGTCAGCCTCCGCCTCGCGCCGGGCCAGCGTCGACTGGGCCGCCGCCACGCGGGCGATCGGGACCCGCGGGGGCGAACACGACACGTAATCGAGGCCCGCGTTGTCGAAGAAGGCGATCGACTCAGGATCGCCGCCGTGCTCGCCGCAGATCCCCAGCTTGAGCCCGGGGTGAGCCTCCCGGCCCACCCAGGCGCCGAGGCGCACAAGCCAGCCGACGCCGGGCTCGTCGATCGTCTCGAACGGAGACCGGTCGACGATCTTCTTCTCGATGTAGACGGGCATGAACTTCGACTCGGCATCGTCGCGAGAGAGCCCGATCGCGGTCTGGGTCATGTCGTTGGTGCCGAAGGAGAAGAAGTCGGCGTACTGGGCGATCCGGTCGGCGACAAACGAGGCCCGGGGCAGCTCGATCATCGTCCCCACCGTGTAGTCCTCGCGCTCGGTCAGCCCGTGCTCGGAGGCGACGTCGACGACCAGCTTGCGCAGGATCTTAAGCTCCTGTTCGTAGGCGACAAGCGGGATCATGATCTCCGGGTGGGGCGCCTCTTCGACGTCCTGGGCGGCGCGGACGATCGCCTCCACCTGCATCTCGTAGATCTCGGGATAAAGGATGCCCACGCGAGCCCCCCGGGTTCCCAGCATCGGGTTGCCCTCGTGGATTTCCTCCACGCGAGTCAGCAGCGCCTCGAGCTCCTCGAGATCCTCCGTCTCCTCGATCCGCGCCCGCTCGACGTGGGCTCGGAGCTCGGGCAGGTTGGGCAGGAACTCGTGCAGGGGCGGGTCGAGTAGCCGGATGGTGACCGGCAGTCCCCGCATCGCCTCGAAGATCCCCTTGAAGTCCTCTTGCTGGAGGGGCAGCAGCTCACGGAGGGCGGCTCGCCGGCCCTCGCGATCACCGGCCATGATCATCGCCTGCATCTTGGGCTGCCGATCCTCGGCCATGAACATGTGCTCGGTCCGGCACAGCCCGATTCCCTCGGCCCCAAGCTCGCGCGCCTTGGCCGCGTCGCGCGGCGTGTCGGCGTTGGCTCGCACCCGCAGCCGCCGGATCTCATCCGCCCAGGCGAGGACCTGCTCGAAGCGCTCGTCGAGCTCGGGCTGGAGCAGGCGAGCCCCCTGTTCCACGACCACGCCATCGGACCCGTCGACGCCGATCTTCTCGCCAGCGTGAAAGACGTTGCCATCGATTCGTAGCTCGCCCGCCTCGAGGTCGATCGCCAGCCCGGCCCCGGTCACCGCCGGGACCCCCATGCCCCGAGCCACGAGCGCGGCGTGTGAGGCCTTGCCGCCCTCGGAGGTGAGGATCCCCTTGGCCACGTGGAAGCCCGCCACGTCGTCGGCCTGCGTGAACGGCCGGACGAGGATCACGTCCTTGCCCTCGGAGGCCGCGCTGACAGCATCCTGGGCGCTGAACACGATCTCCCCCTCGGCGGCCCCCGGAGAGGCGGCCACCCCCTGGGCGAGCACGGTGTAGCCCTCGCCGTGGTCGAAGGTCGGGTGTAGCAGCGCGTCGAGGCTGTCCGCGTCGATGGTGGCGATCGCCTCTTCCCGGCTCAGCAGACCCTCCTCCACCGCGTCGACGGCGAAGCGAACCGCGGCCTGCGCAGGTCGCTTGGCGTTCCGGGTCTGGAGCATGTAGAGCTGCCCCTCCTCGACCGTGAACTCGGTGTCCTGCATGTCCTTGTAGTGGGCCTCGAGCGTGCGCAGGATCTCCATCAGCCGCTCGTTGACCTCGGGCATCACGTCCTTCAGCTCGTGGAGATCACGAGGCGTCCGCACGCCGGCCACCACGTCCTCGCCCTGGGCGTCGATGAGAAAGTCGCCGCTTGGCTCAGGCGCTCCGGTGACCTCGTCACGGCTGAAGGCCACGCCGGTGGCCGAGGTCTCTCCCTTGTTGCCGAACACCATCTGCTGGACGTTGACCGCCGTGCCCCACTCGTCGGGGATCCGGTTGATCCGGCGGTACTGGACCGCCCGCTCGCCGCTCCAGGAGTCGAACACCGCTCGAATGGCCTGGGCCAGCTGCTCCTGAGGGTCCTGCGGGAACTCGTAGAGCTCCTTGAACGTGTCGACCAGCTGCTCCAATGCTTCGACGGGCAGATCGGCATCGGTGGCCGCGTCGTGCTCCTGGCGCTGGTCCTTGATCGCTTGCTCGAAGTCGTCTCCGGAGATCCCGTGCACGACGTTCCCGAACATCTGGATCAGGCGCCGGTAGGCATCCCAGGCGAAGCGTGCGTTCTCGGTCACCTCAGCCAGGCCCTGCACCGACTCGTCGTTCAGCCCCAGGTTGAGGATCGTGTCGAGCATCCCGGGCATCGACTCGCGAGCGCCGCTGCGCACGGAGACGAGCAGCGGGTCCGAGTCATCACCGAAGCGCTTGCCCGCCCGCTCCTCGAGCGCCTTCAGCGCCTCCGCCACCTGCTCCTCCATCGCTTCGGGCTCCTCGCCGGTGCGCATGTACTCGACGCACGCCTCGGTCGTGATGGTGAAGCCGGCCGGAACCGCGTCCTCGCCCAGCACGCGAGTCATCTCGGCCACGTTCGCGCCCTTGCCTCCCAGCAAGTCGCGCATCTCCTTCGAACCTTCCGAGAACTCGTAGACCCACTTGTGGTCGGCCACTGGCGCAGCCTAGCCGGATCCGGCCCCGCCCGACCCAACTATACTTTATGAAGTATGCGGACCTTCTGGCGCCTGCTCAGTTTTCTACGCCCTTACCGGAGCGGCGTCGTCTGGTCGTTTGTGTTCGCCGCCGGCGCCATCGGGGCTACCGTCCTGATCCCGTTCCTCACCGGACGGGCGATCAATTCCATTTCGGGCAAGGACAAGCACGAGCTCGCCACCTGGGCGATCCTGATCTCGCTCGCCGGGCTGGGCCGCCTCGTGCTCAGCGTGTTTCGCCGCCTCGTCGCCGGCCGCGTCTCGCTCGCCGTCGAGGTGGATCTGCGGACCCGGCTCTATGGCCAGCTCCAGCGCCTCGAACTCGCCTTTTTTGACCGCCAGCAGACGGGTCAGCTCATGTCCCGCGCCACCGTTGACCTTCAGTCCGTGCGCTGGTTTCTCGGCTACGGGCTCGTCTTCATCGCCCAGTCGCTGCTCTCGATCCTGCTCGCCGCGGTGGCCATGTTCATCCTGCGGCCGGACCTGGCCGCGATGGCGCTGGCGCCCGTCCCCCTCGTGGTCCTGATCGCCTGGCGATACGGCAAGTACGCCCGCCCCGCCCTCCAGGAGGCACAGCAGCGGATCGCCGAGCTGACGGCAGACGCCGAGGAGAACATCTCCGGCATCCGCGTGGTCAAGGCGTTCGCCCAGGAGGAGCGCCAGCTCAAGCGCTTCGGCCACTCCGTGGGCCGCGTGTTCGACCAGCAGATGACGGCCACGCGCATCCAGGCTCGCTACACGCCGATCATCAGCTTCCTCCCCAACCTGGGGCTCGCCGTGATTCTGCTCGTGGGGGGTCGGTACGTGATCGATAAGTCGCTCACCCTGGGCGCCTTCACCGCCTTCTACGCCTATGTGCTCATGCTCATCTCCCCCATGCGAACCCTCGGCTACATGCTGAGCGCAGCCCAGCGGGCCACCGCCTCGGGCGCGCGCATCTTCGAGGTCCTGGACCGCGAACCGCGGATGACGGTTCCGGAGGATGCCCCCGGGCTGCCGGCCGGCCGAGGCGAGGTGCACTTCGACGGCGCCGGGCTGCGATTCGAGGGCTCCGGCCGGCCCGCCCTGCACGACATCGACCTTGAGATCGAGGCCGGCGAGACGGTGGCGCTCGTTGGCGCGATGGGCTCAGGTAAGACCGCCCTGGTGTCGCTGATCCCCCGGCTCTACGACGTCACCGCGGGCAGCGTGCGGATCGACGGCGCCGACGTGCGTGACGTCGACCCCACCAGTCTTCGCCAGCAGATCGCCGTCGTGACCGACGACCCGTTCCTGTTCTCGGCCACCGTGCACGAGAACATCGCCTACGGGCGCCCGGAGGCCACACGGGATGAGGTCGAGGCAGCGGCACGGGCCGCCCAGGCCGACCGCTTCATTCGCGCGCTTCCAAATGGCTACGAGACACTCGTGGGCGAGCGCGGGCTCACCCTGTCCGGTGGGCAGCGCCAGCGGATCGCCATCGCCCGCGCCATCGCGGCCAACCCGCGGATCCTCATCCTCGATGACGCCACCTCCTCGGTCGACGCCTCGACCGAGCAGGAGATCAAGGTCGCCCTGCGCGAGGTGATGGCGGGACGCACGACGTTCATCGTCGCCCACCGGCTGTCCACGATTGCCCTGGCCGACGAGATCATCGTGCTCGAGGAGGGCACCGTCGCCGCGCGGGGCAGCCACGAACAGCTGCTGAACGAATCGGCGCTGTACCGACAGATCGTCGAGAAGGGCATGCCGGACCAGGTGTTCCTCAACCGCAAGCCGCTCGAGGCTCAGGTGGCGGGGCTGTGAGCCGCCTGCGCGACATCCGGCGCCGCCTCCAGGCCACCTCTGGCCGGCGGCGCAAGCTGCGCGGGCTGGCTGAGCTCCTGGCCCCCTATCGCTGGCGCGTCCTGGCCATGTTCCTCTCCTTGGTGGCGGCGACCGCAGCCTCGCTCGCCCCGGCGCCCCTCGCCGCGCTGGCCATCGATCAGGGGATCAAGCGACACGACGTCTCGGCGCTTGACTGGGTTGTCGTCGCCTTTCTGGCCTCGGCGGTTATCTACGCCGGTGCCTCCTATGCCCAGACATACCTCGTCGGCTGGGTCGGTCAGCGCGCCCTCCAGGATCTCCGCCTGCGGCTCTTCGCCCATCTTCAGCGGCTGTCCATCGGGTTCTATTCGCGCAACCGCGCCGGAGTGATCATCAGCCGTCTGACCAACGACGTCGAGGCGCTCGATCAGTTGGTCGAGGACGGAATGGCCACGCTCTTCCAGTCCGGCCTGACCCTGATCGGGGTCGTGGTGATCCTGTTCGTGATGGACCCCCACCTCGCCCTATTGACCTTCCTGGCCCTGCCGATCCTGGCCATCGGGGGCCTCGCGTTCCGCATCGCCTCGGCTGACGCCTACCGGCTCACCCGAGAGAAGATCGCCACCATCACGGGCTATCTCCAGGAGACGCTGTCCGGGATCCGGGTCGTGCGGGCGTTCGCGCAGGAGCCACGACACATGGAGCGCTTCGCCGAGCTCAACGAGGAGAACCGGGCCGCCAACATGACCACGGTCAACCTCAACGCCGCCTACTTCCCCGGGGTCGAGTTCCTGTCCGCCCTGGTCACGATCGAGATCCTCGTCATCGGCGGACTCGAGGTCATCAACGGCCACACCTCGACGGGGGTGGTGTTCGGCTTCGTGGCCGCCCTGAACAACTTCTTCGACCCGATCCAGCAGCTCTCGCAGCTCTACACGACCTATCAGTCGGGCATGGCCGCCCTGGACAAGATCTTCGATCTCCTCGATCAGCGGCCGGATATCGTGGATCCGCCCCACCCGGTCGAGCTCCCGCCGCTGCGGGGCGAGCTGCGCTTCGAGGACGTCTCGTTCCGCTACGGGAGCGATGGATCGTGGGCGCTTCAGGACATCGACCTGCGGATCGCGCCCGGGGAGACGATCGCCCTCGTCGGCGAGACAGGGGCCGGCAAGTCAACCTTCGCCAAGCTCGCTGCCCGCTTCTACGATCCCACCGAAGGGCGCGTCCTTGTCGACGGTCATGACCTGCGCGATGTCTCCATGCACTCACTGCGCTCGCAGATGGGGATCGTGCCCCAGGAGGGATTCTTGTTCAGCGGCACGGTGCGGGAGAACATTGCCTTCGGCCGGGCGGACGCGACGGAGGAGGAGGTCGTCGCCGCGGCCCGCGCCGTCGGGGCGGGCGAGTTCATCTCAAAGCTGCAGCACGGCTACGAAACGCAGATCGGCGAGCGCGGCGTGCAGCTCTCAGCGGGACAGCGCCAGTTGCTGGCCTTTGCCCGAGCCCTGATCGCCGATCCCCGCATCCTCGTCCTCGATGAGGCAACCTCCAACGTCGACGTGCGCACCGAGAACGTCATCGAGCAGGGACTGAGGCGACTCCTCGCCGGCCGCACCGCGATCGTGATCGCCCACCGCCTCTCGACTATCCAGCGGGCGTCGAGGATCGTCGTCCTCGAGCACGGGCGGATCGTCGAGCAGGGCACACACGACGAGCTACTTAAGGCGCAGGGGCGCTACTGGCAGCTCTACCGCGACTGGGCCGAGCAGGCCGCCGCGTGAGCGCGACCGTCACCGCTCTCTCGATCGCGCCGGTCAAGGGGACCCAGCTGCGCGCGGCCGAGCGGATCCGGCTGGACGAACACGGGGTGCGGGAGAACCGCCGCTTCTTCCTCATCGACGAGGACGGCGAGATGGTCAATGCGCTCCGCCTCGGGGCGCTGAACACCATCGTCAGCGGTTACTCCGACGCCGACCGCCGCCTGTCGCTGAGCTTCCCGGACGGCCCGGACCTCAAGGATGAGGTCCGGCTCGGCGACGAGGTGCTCACGCGCTTCTATGACCAGCCGATGCCGTCGCGCTTGGTCCTCGGACCGTGGTCGGAGGCGATCAGCGAGCATGTCGGCCGGCCGCTGCGGCTCGTGGAAGCCGGGCCCGGCGGCGCGGTTGATCGCGGCGCCGAGGGTGCGGTAACCGTCGTGTCCCTCGCCTCACTGGGGCGGCTGGCCGAGCAGGCAGAGCGCTCGGGCGTCGATGCCCGCCGCTTCCGCATGCTGATCGAAGTCGACGGCATCGAGGCCCACGAGGAGGACGGCTGGGTGGGTCGCCAGCTGCGCATCGGGGACGCCCTGCTGCGCGGCCGAGGGCATGTTGGCCGCTGCGCGATCACCAACCGCCACCCCGAGACGGGCGAGATCGATCTCCAGACGCTCAAAATCCTCGGCACCTACCGGCGCGATGTCGAGACCACCGAGCCGGTCGCCTTCGGCATCTACGGCGAAATTCTCCAACCGGGCACGATCAGCCTCGGGGACGCCGTCTCGGTCGATCCCGGATAGCCTGGGCTCGTGGACCCGGAACGCGTTCGGATAGAGGTCGAGGAGCACGTCGCGACGGTCACCCTGGCGCGGCCCGAGAAGCACAACGCACTTGACCAGCGCATGTTCCGGGCGATCGTGGAGGCCGCCGAGTACGTGGCCGCCGAGCCGGGCGTCCGGGCGGTGGTCCTCCACGGCGAGGGCCCGAGCTTCTGCTCAGGGCTCGATGTGACGAGCGGCTTCTCGTCCGAGGACGAGGCGCTTGATCCGGGTGAGGAGCTCCAGGGCGAGGTGCCGAATCGCTTTCAGCGCGTGGCCTACGACTGGGTGAGCTTGCCGGTTCCGGTCATCGCGGCCATCCACGGCAACTGCCTTGGCGGCGGCCTTCAGATCGCGCTCGGCACGGATATCCGGATTGCTACTTCCGATGCGCGGCTGTCGGTCATGGAGGTCAAGTGGGGGCTCATTCCGGACATGTCGATCAGCCAGACCCTCCCTCGGTTGGTTGGAAGCGACGTGGCCAAGGAGCTCACCTTCACCGGGCGGGTGTTCAGCGGTGAGGAGGCGCTTAAGCTCGGCGTGGTGACCCGCCTGGCGGACGAGCCGCTCGCGGCCGCGCGTGCCCTGGCATCCGAGATCGCGAGCAAATCGCCCGACGCCGTCCGAGGCGCCAAGCGCCTGCTTCAGGAGAGCTGGAACGCGGCGCCCGCCGAGGGGCTGCGCCTTGAAGCCGAGATCCAGCGGACGCTCATCGGCTCGCCGAACCAGATCGCCGCCGTCACGGCGGGCTTGACCAAGCAGCCCCCTAGGTTCGTCGACCCCGAAGTCGAACGCGTCTGACCGACGCAACCCGGGAAGGTTTTCCCCGGGTCGGCGTCAAGATGATGTGGGCTTAGGGACAATGCTGGCCGAGCAGACCATGGGTGCGCAACGTCGGCTCGATCCCGAGGATCTGGGCGATCACATCGATCGGCTCTACCGCGCCGCGCGCAGCCTCACCGGCTCACGTGAGGAAGCCGAGGATCTGGTCCAGGAGACGTTCGTGCGCGTCCTCCAGAAGCCCCGCCTGTTGCGCTCCGACGACGACCTGGGATATCTCCTGCGCGTCCTGCGCAACACCTTCATCTCCATGCGCCGGACGGCATCACGGCGTCCGCAGACCGGCGCCCCGCCTGAGGTCCTCGAGTTCGTCGAGGATCCCGGCTCGGTCCAGCCCCAGGACCGGTTGGAGGTAGCCGAGGTCTACGCCGCGATTGCCGAGCTCCCGCCAGACTTTCGTGATGCCGTGATGGCGATCGACGTGGTGGGACTGTCCTACCGGGAGGCGGCCAAGGCGCTCCGGGTTCGCGAGGCGACAATCACCACCCGGCTTCACCGTGGCCGCCAGCGAATCGCCCAGCGGCTGAGCGAGGAATAAGCGGCTCAGCGCTCGGTGGCCGCGAGCGCGGCCAGCTGGGGCATCGTCAGTCCCTTGGAGGACAGGATGCACGTATGGCCACTGCGTCGCCAGGTCACGACGAGGCGTCCCTTGGAGCTGAAGCCTTGGAAGTCGACGCCTTTGACCTGGAATGCCTGTGTGCCGGGCCATTTGAGCGCGGGCTTATCGAGGATCGTGTACGCGACCCGCTTGTCCCGCCACTTGTAGAACACGGTCACAGCGACCCAGTCGCCCAGATGGTCGACCCGCTGCCCCACGGCCTGCCAGTCGAGGCGCGACCAGCTGGGGAAGTAGACCTCCTGGACGTCCTGGTTCAGCTTGAGCCCCTGCTTCGCCGGGGCGGCCATCACGGGGCCGCGGAAGGCCAGCGCGGCTGCCTGACTGACCGATGGCGCCCCCGGCGTGCCGCCGGGCAGCAGGAGGACGATCGCTGCCACGGCGGCCGCCATCGCGGTGGCCAGACTTCCCACGTAGATCAGCCGCGATCGAGGCCGGCGGACTGTCCGCCGCCGATTGTCGATGCCGAGCCGAAGCTGGGCCGGAGCCCGCTCGGTCCTCACGCTGTGGAGCGCCTGCACGGCCTGGCGCTGGCGGTCGTAGCGCTGACGGAGTGCAGGCGAGCCAGCGATCAGGTCACGGACGGCCGACTCACGCTCGGGGTCGAGCGTTCCGTCGGCCAGCGCCGAGATATCCGCCAGTGTGCGGCGATTCGGCTCAGCTCTGTCTTCCGGGCTCGTCATGGTTTGAAATTGTCGATCTTCCGGAAACTCGGCGCGAGTCCACACCAAACCCTGGCCGTCCCCGGGATGGCCATGGCATTGGCCGGGTGCATAATTTTTCCGAAGTGATTACGACTCTGGTGAAGAGGACGCCGCCGCAGCGATTTCCTTCCCGCCTCGAACCCTCCGGCCACCCCTCGGTCCGCCGGGGAATGAGAAGCTTGTGGACGGCGTCGTAGGGGATGACCCGGGATTCACTCGGGCTTGACAACTAAGGAGCGATCCATGAACGCGACCATGACCAGATTGCCTCGCCGGTGGGCGGCCGCCCTACTCGTGCTGGTGGCGCTCGGCGTCACCGCGTGCGGCTCCAATTCCTCCGGCTCGTCGAGCAAGTCGACGACCCCGGCCGCGCAGAGCTCAAGCTCCTCCGGCGGGGCCACCACCTCGACCTCCACAACCTCCTCCACGAGCTCCAACGGCATCCCGCAGGGCGCGAACGCCGGCGATGGCGACGGCGACAACCACGGCGCCCCCTCGGACGGGGACGGGAACATCTAGGCCGGAGGTTCAGCCTCTCGAGGCCGTAGCTCGCCCTCGCGGGCCGTCCCCAGCTGGTTCCGCCGAGGGTAAGCGCGGCACACCGGCCGCTTGATTAGCGAGCCGGTGTGCACGCTTTGGCGCTCGGCGCTCAGGCCGAGGCAGTTACGGGTTGCTGCGGGCGATCACCGCCGTCCGCTTCGGGCCCTGAATCACCGCGGCCCGCTGACCCGGCTTGACGTCCGCCAGCGTCGCCTTCTGGCGGTTGTCCCGGACCTGGGCGGTGGTCGGAACCGTCAGCGTGACCGTCTTGTAGGCCGGACCCTTGCGAGATCCCTCGATCAGCGTCAACTGCTGACCGGATACCGACTTCACCGTGCCGCGTTCGAACGTGACGGTCGCATAGCCGTCCTTCGTTTTCACGACCACGTCTCCCTGAACGGCGCGACCTAGCATCTTGCCGCCCCGTGCACGGGCGTGCTGCGAGTGGGTCGCCGACGTGGATGATGCGTTGGTACTGGCAGCGCCGGCGCTCGCGATCGCGCTCGCTCCGGCGCCGATCAGGGCACAGCTGACGGCTGTCGCCCATAGCCTCCAGTGCTTTCGAATTGACATCGGAGATTTCCTTTCGGTTGCCATTGCCTGCTCATCATGGCCCCGGGCTGAAAGCCCACGATCTGGCGAACATCAGCGGCGTGTAAATTCGCGGCGGAATCCCGCCTCGCGCCGCCTACGCTTTCCGTGATGGGCGACATGGTCATGGTGGTCGAAGACGACGCGAGCATCGGTGCACTGGTTCGCACCTATCTGCAACGCGACGGCTATCAGGCACTTTGGGTGCGCTCGGGAGAGGACGCGCTGAGCGAACTCGTGCGTCATCCGATCAAGCTGGTGGTGCTCGACATCGGCCTACCAGGGATCGACGGCTTTGAGGTGTGCCGGCGAATCGACGGCCGTGTGCCAGTCGTGATGCTGACCGCCCGAGAGGAGGTCGAGGATCGGGTGGTCGGGCTCGAGCTCGGTGCGGATGACTATGTGCCCAAGCCGTTCTCACCTCGTGAGCTGTCAGCGCGAGTCAAGGCCGTGCTTCGGCGAGGCTCGAGCCATCGCTCCGCGGAAGACATCACCGCCCTCGGGCCGATCACCCTCGCCCGCCGTGCCCGCGAGGTACTCGTCGATGGCAGGGAGATCGAGCTGACCCAGCGCGAGTTCGACCTGCTCGAGTATCTACTCCGCCACACCGGGCAGGTCGTCACCCGCGACGAGCTGCTCGAGGCGGTCTGGGGGTTCGTCTCCCCGGGACAGACCCGCACGGTTGAGGTCCACGTCGCGCAGCTGCGCAAGAAGCTCCGGCATCCTGAGCTGATTCGCACGGTCCGCGGAGTGGGGTACAAGGCGGCCCTATGACGCTGCAGCGGCGCGTCTTTTCCTACGTGGCCGCAGCGGCAATCGTCAGCTGCGCGCTGACTGTCCTGGTCGGTGTGGTACTCGTCCGCGATCGCATCGCCTCGCAGCAGCTGAGCGCCCTCGAGCGTCAAGCCGATGTGGTGGCGGCGGTCAGCGTGCCCCGCGGGACGGTGGACACCGGCGGCCACGTTTACGCGGTCAAGAACGGGCGCGTGCGTCAGTTGGGCCCGGTGCGCTCAGCCGCCGTGCTGGCCGCGATCCCGGCGAGTGGCAATGCCCAGGGCAGGATCAGCCTGCGCGGCCGCTCCCTGCTCTACATTGCGCGCGTTACCCCGCAGGGGCGCTTCGTGTTGATCGGTGCAACGTCGCTCGCGTTCGCGGAGTGGCGACCGTTCTTGGCCAGCTTGTTGCTGGCCGGTCTCGGCGGGGCGCTCCTGGCCGCGCTCTGTTCCTATCTCCTCGCGCGCCGGCTGACCCGGCCGATCGCGGAGCTATCTGCGGCGACGGCGCGCGTCGCGGCCGGCGAGGCCGGCGTCGAGGTCCCGGTCGAAGGTGAGGACGAGCTGGCCGAGCTGGCCGGTTCCTTTAACGCCATGTCCAGAGAACTGGCCCGCGCCCGTGAAGCCCAGCGGAGCTTCCTCGAGTCGGTCAGCCACGAGCTCAAGACCCCGCTGACCTCAATCCGCGGCTATGCCGAAGGGGTCGGTGAGGGCGCCGTGAGCCCCGCCGAGGGGAGCGCGGTGATCGCCCTGGAGGCCAACCGGCTCGAACGGATGGTTCGCGACCTGCTTGACCTGGCGCGCTTCGATCGAGCCGAGTTCTCGGTTGCCCGTGAACCTGTCGACCTGGCCGCGATCGCCGCTCGCACCGTCGAGCGTCATCTCCCCCAAGCCCGCGAGCTGTCCGTGACACTGGTAAGCACCGCCGCGGATGCCGCCTGGGGGCTCGGCGACGAGGACCGGCTGCTACAGGCCACCTCCAACCTGGTCGAGAACGCGCTGAGGCTGACCCCGGCTGGTGGGAGCGTCACCGTTCACGCTGCGCCGCGACAGCTGACCGTGACCGACTCCGGTCCCGGCATTGCCGCCCAGGACCTGCCCCGCGCCTTCGAGCGCTTCTACCTACAAGAGCGCTACCGCAGCGAACGCGTCGTCGGCAGCGGTCTCGGCTTGGCGATCGTGGCCGAACTGGCGCACGCGATGGGTGGGACGGCGGCGGCGGCCAGCGCACCCGGCGGAGGCGCCGAGTTCACGATTGAGCTGCTGCCAGTCTCAGAGCCAGCCAGGTCGGCGCCGGGGGCGGTGGCGAGCGGTGTGCAGGACTGACAGCCGCCCCTCACTGGCAGGCCGGCCACTGGGTGCCGGGTTCGAACTGGGGAACAGGGACTCGAACCCCAACTTCGACGTCCAGAGCGTCGCGTGCTGCCATTACACCATTCCCCAGTGCATTGGGACCAAGCCCTGGTGTGAGGCGAGTATAGGCCAGTTCCGTCCGACCCACGTGCGAACATACGTTCGTGGAAAGCCTCCGGACGAGCATCACTCTTCTTCACGCGCGAGGCCCCTCTCAGCCCGAGATTGCCCGCCAACTCGAAGTAGCTCCGACGACTGTCAGCTACCACCTCGAGCGCATCAACCAGCCCGAGTCCGTCGTAGCCGACGGGGCCGAGACAGCTTCGGCGCTCAAGGAACCGACCCGGATCTCGGTGTTAAGACTGATCAGCGACGGGGTGCCACATGTCGAGATCGCACGGCGTCTGGGACTCTCGAAATCCACCGTCTCCTACCACGCCCGGCGGCTGGGCGCACAACTCGACGAAGCTGCAGCACGACGGTACGACTGGGGAGCCGTGCAGCGTTACTACGACGAGGGGCACGGCGTGCGCGCGTGCATGCGCCAGTTTGGCTTCTCCTCAAGCAGTTGGTCCGATGCTGTCCAGCGCGGGGCGGTCATCCCGCGTCCGAGCGCTACACCGCTGGCCGATCTACTCGTCGGGGGGACCTACCGCGGTCGGCACAACCTGAAGATTCGCCTCGTCAAGGCCGGGCTCAAGGATGGGCACTGTGAGCGCTGCGGGCTTGACGCCTGGCGCGACAGGCCGCTCAGCTTGACCCTTCATCACATCAACGGCGACCGGCTCGACAACCGGCTAGAGAACCTGGAGCTGCTCTGCCCGAACTGTCACAGCCAGACCGACACATTTTCCGGGCGCAACGGACACCGCAGGCCCGCCGCCTAACCGGGGCCGGGCGCCTTAGATCGACGCTAGATCGGTCGACACATCGGCCAGGTCCTCGGCCCGGTCGCCGATCTCGGCGTGGGAAGTGATTAGGCGGCGGGCAGCCTCCAGATCCTCGGATCGGCCGACCGACAGGGCGCCGGCGAGGCGTCCCTCGTCGAGGTAGAAGATCGCGAACTCGCCCGCGTCGATCGAGCCCCTGACCACCTCCTGGTCCCACTTGGTGGCTGGGCCGACGTACTCCAGCGAGGCCCAGTCCGAGAGGTCGGAGAAGAAGTAGGGGACGACGTCGTGGGGCTGGTCGCGGCCCAACATGTTCAGGGCCGCGGTCTTGCCCTGGTTGAAGGCGACGTCCCAGTGCTCTATCCGCAGACGGCGACGGTGGATCACGCTCTCATATTCGGCGATGTCACCGGCGGCAAAGATCCCCGGCACCCCCGTCTCGAGCGTCTGGGAGACCGCCACCCCGCCCTGGTCGCCCAGCTCGAGTCCCGCACTCCGGGCCAGCGTGACGTCGGGGGCTACCCCGACCCCAACCACAACCGCGTCCGCGTCGAGCTCAAGCCCCTTCTCCGTGATGACCTTCGTGATCCGCCCGTCGGAGCCCTCGAAGCGCTCCAGGGAATCGCCCCCGTGCACCTCGATCCCGTGCTCCTTTAGCCGGGACTGGAAGAAGCCCCCGGCCTGCTCGCCGAATCCCTGGCTGAGGACGACCGGTTCGAGCATGACCAGCGTGCACGAGCTCCCGCGCTCGGTCAGTGACGCGGCGACCTCGCAGGCGATGTAGGAGCCCCCGATGAGCACGACCCGCTTGCCCGACGCGTCCTCGCGGATGGCGTCGCTGTTGCCAAGGGTGCGGAGGTAGTGGATCCCGGCCAGCTCACAGCCGGGGACGTTCAGCCGCCGGACGTTCGCGCCGGTGGCGAGCAGCGCCTGCTCGAAGCTGACCGTGTCGCCGTTTGACAGCTCGGCCGTCCGCTCGGACGTCGAGAGCTTTCGCACGGTGACGCGCGTCACGGCCTCGATCTGCTGCTCGTCGTACCACTCCGGGGGCCGGAAGAAGGTGTCCTCCCGGGACGCCTTGCCCTGGAGGTAGCCCTTCGAGCAGTCGGGCCGGTTGTAGGGAAGGTCCGGCTCCCGCCCCACCACCAGGATCGATCCGTCCGCTCCCTCCTCCCGGAGCCAGCGGGCGCAGTTGCCGGAGGCCAGCCCGCCCCCGATGAGCAGGAACTCGGCCTGGCGCTCAGCCATGGATGAGAACGTGGAGGACCCGGCGGCGCTCAGGCATCGCCGGCGATCGCGGCGCTGTCCGGAGCGAACTGCGGCGTGATTTGCGACTCGAGCCCGGGATCCAGGATCAGCAGCACCTGGTCGCCCGGCTCGATCATCGAGTCAGCCTTGGGTACGAAGCCCGTTCCCTCACGGAGGACAGAGATGATCAGCGACCCGTCGGGCAGCGGGACGTCTTGGACCTGCGATCCGGCCGCCTGCGACCCCTCCCCCACCTCGACCTCGATGATCTCCAGGTGCTCCTCCTCGAGGGCCAACAGCTGCACGAGCCCGTACTCGGGGACCTCGTGCTCGATCAGGCGCAGGATGAGATCGGTGGCCGAGACCGCGGGCTGCACGCCGAGGAGCCGAAAATGCTGGAGGTTGCGCGGGTTGTTGACCCGGGCGACGATCCGCTGGACGCCGTACTTTTCCTTGGCCACCTGGCAGATGAGGATGTTGTCCTCATCGTCGCCGGTGACCGCGATCATCAGGTCGGCGCGCCGGATCCCCGCCCGTTCGAGCACCCAGAGCTCGGTGGCATCGCCGTACTGGACCGCGTGCTCGAGCTCCTCCTCCACCACCCGGTAGCGGGCGTGGTCGGACTCGATCAGGGTCACCTCGCGATCACGCCCGATGAGCTCTCGAGCAAGGTTCCATCCGACCTTGCCGGCCCCGGCGATGATCACGTACATCGACGGGACATCCTGTCCGTACTGCTCACGCAGCGAGTACCACCTCGGATGCCTGGTCGATTGCCACCTGCGTCGGGCACACGGTCACGAGACCCTGCTCGCCGTACCACGAAGCCCGCGCGGGATCCGCCACCCGAACGACCACCCGCGGCACCTTGAAGCGGCGCTGGGCGATCTGAGCGATCACCAGGTTGGTGTTGTCGCCGCTCGTCGCGGCCACGAACACATCAGCGTCCTCAATTCCTGCCTCGATCAGAGCGTCAACCTCGAGCGCCGTGCCCACGGTAAATCGACCCCCGGCGTCCTCCCACGTCGTCGTCTGGTCCTTGTCGAGACGTTCGTGGGAGAGGGGGTCGCTGTCGAGCACGGACACGTCACGGCCGGCATCGAGGGCGCGTTTCGCCACCGCCGAGCCAACCCGCCCACATCCAACGATCAAGATCAGCATGCGGACTGGACTGTAGCCATGGATGGCGGGGATGTGCGGCGTATCTGTGACCCGCGGCGAATCTGGCACCTGCAGCCTATTTGTGACCTGCGCGCCTTCAGCCCGAGATAACCGGCGTTGACGTGTCCGCCGTCGGGGGATTCGCGTGACCTGCGGTCGTCGACCGCCGATCGGAGCGCGCATCATCCCCCGACGGCGGATATGTCAACGCCTTTACGTGATCAACGGGATGATCAGGAGCGCCACGATGTTCGCCACCTTGATCATCGGGTTGATGGCCGGGCCAGCCGTGTCCTTGTAGGGGTCGCCGACCGTGTCGCCGGTCACCGAGGCGGCGTGCGCCTCAGATCCCTTGCCGCCGAACTCGCCGTCCTCGATCAGCTTCTTGGCGTTGTCCCAGGCGCCACCGCCCGAGGTCATCGAGACGGCCATGAACAGGCCGACGACGATCACGCCGATGAGCAAACCACCCAGCGCCTCGACGCTGATCAGCCCGACGACGAGCGTGATTACGATCGGGATCAGCGCCGGGAGGATCATCTCCCGCTGCGCCGCCCGGGTGACCAGGCCAACCGCCGCGCCGTACTCCGGCCGCTCGGTGCCCTCCATGATCCCGGGCTTCTCACGGAACTGACGGCGCACCTCTTCGACCACGGCGCCGCCGGCTCGGCCCACGGCCTCGATGGCCATCGACGCGAACAGGTAGACCATGAGGCCTCCGATGAGCAGCCCGATCAGGACCGGCGGGCTCCCGATCTCAAAGCTGTACTTGGGGCCGACCTCACGCTGGAAGGCGTTGAACAGGACGAGCGCAGCCAGCGCCGCCGAGCCGATGGCGTAACCCTTGGTCACCGCCTTGGTCGTGTTGCCGACGGCATCGAGCGGATCGGTGACATTGCGCACCTCCTCGGGGAGCTCGGCCATCTCGGCGATGCCGCCCGCGTTGTCGGTGATCGGGCCGAAGGCGTCAAGGGCCACGATCAACCCGGTCAGGGACAGCTGCGCCATCACGGCAATCCCGATTCCGTAGATGCCCTGGGTACCCCCGCCGGTCAGCTTCCAGGCGCCGAGGATGCCCAGCGCGATGACGATTGCCGGCGGCGAGGTCGACTGGAGGCCCTGGGCCAGGCCCTGGATGATGTTCGTGGCGTGGCCGGTCTGCGATGCCCGTGAGATGCTCCGAACGGGCCGGAAACGGGTCGACGTGAAATAGTCGGTGATCACGAACAGGCAGGCAGTGATCCCGACTCCGATCAGGGCACAGAGATAGAAGTGCCACCACTTGGGCGTGACGAGGCCGGTCTTGAAGGTGACCTCATGCATCATCCAGTAGGTGATCGGGATGAAGGCCAGCGCGGCCAGCGCGCCAGAGACGACGAGTCCCTGGTACAGCGCCCGCTCGACGTTCCCAGAGCGTGAGCGCACCGCGTAGGTCCCGATGATCGAGGCAATGATCGAGACCGCGCCCAGGACGAGCGGATACAGCGCGACCGCCGACTCCTGGCGGAACAGCAGGACCCCCAGGAGCATGACCGCGACCGCGGTGACGGCATAGGTCTCGAACAGGTCGGCCGCCATGCCGGCGCAGTCGCCGACGTTGTCGCCGACGTTGTCGGCGATCACGGCCGGGTTGCGCGGATCATCCTCGGGAATGCCCGCCTCGATCTTGCCCACGATGTCGGCACCGACGTCGGCTGCCTTGGTGAAGATCCCGCCGCCCAGACGGGCAAAGACAGAGATCAGCGATCCCCCGAAGCCCAGGCCGATCAGCGCGTTCACCGCATCCTTGGTGCTCTCACCCACGATCGAGGTGAGGATCCCGTAGTACGCGGCGATGCCGAACAGGGCCAGGCCCACGACGAGCATGCCCGTGACCGCGCCACCCCGGAAGGCCACGGCCAGTGCCCTAGACACCCCGCTTCGCGCCGATTCGGCGACCCGCGCGTTGGCGCGAACGGACATGTTCATCCCGATGTAGCCCGCGGCGGCGGAGAGAGTGCCGCCGATGGCAAAACCGATCGCCACCCGGATGTTCTGGAGCGGGATCAAGAGGATGAACACGATCACCCCGACGCCGGCGATGATCGTGTACTGACGGTTCAGGTAGGCACGCGCGCCCTCCTGCACTGCGGCCGAGATCGAACGCATCGTCTCGTTGCCGGGCGAGAGCGCCAGCAGCGAACGGGATGTGACGACGCCGTAGACGACCGCCGCGGCGGCGCAAACGAGCGCGACGATGACGCCGTGCTGCGTCAGAAAGCTGGTCAAGAAAGGTCCTCCGGGGAGCTCTTGGGTCTTTGCGGCGCGCTACTACGCGCCCAGAAAAGTGCAACCGGGCCACCACGTGGGAGTGGGGACCCGGATTCGGAACTAGGCGAGTGTACCGTGCAGCCGCGCCAGAAGCCCGGTCATTGCCCCGGCACCCAGAGCCTGCCGCTGCGCTGCGCCGGGCCGGCCTCGCCCGGCCGTCCCGTCGGCTCGGGCTCCCCGCCCGCAGGGCCACCCGGGCCCGCGGGACCACCCCCCGGCCCGCCCGGTCCACCGGGGCCTGCAGGCCCGGATCCGCCGCCCCCGCCCGGCTCAGAGCCGCCCGGCTCAGAGCCGCCCGGTCCGGGGCCCGCGTCCTGCCCGCCGATGCGCACGAAGGCCAGCTGGAGCTGCGAGATCGCGTCGCGGATGGCGCCGGCCTGCTCGGGCGCCGCCTGCTCCACCATCGGCATGAGAGCCCGGATCGAGTCGATGGCCATCCGCACCTGCTCCAGGTCCCGCTCATCCTCGGTACCGGGAGCCAGCCCCGTACGGCGCATGCCCAGATTGGCCAGCGTGACGACGGTCTCCAGGACCACGTGATCGACCCGCAAGCGTTTTACCTGCGCCTCGTAGGCGGCCCGGAGCTCCTCCTCCGAGGGCTCGCGAGCCTCCCCTATCGGCTCTTCACCAGTGCTCATCTCTCACCTCCGCTGGGCTTCGAGGGCTCCAGCATACGTCTCCCGTGTGGCGGCGATCGTCGCGGCGTACACATCATTCAGGCTCGCTCCAGACTCGAGCATCTGGCGCTGACGCTGCGCCCCGTTTTGAGGCGGCAGGCTCACCTCGATGCCGAGCGCCGCCCGGGCCGGCGCCGTCCACTCCAGGAGCCGATCGAGCGCTTCCGCCGCCGGGTAGATGGTTCCGCGCTCCAAATCGATCAGCTCACCGTCGAGCCCGTAGCGCAGGGCACGCCAGAAGTTCTCCTCGACGAGACGGCCGGGCGGATCGACGAACGGGACTCCGGCATCGAGATCACGGGCAGCTTGCGCGGTGCAGGCCACGATCAGCGCCGCCAGCCCGTCCGACTCGGCCGCCGTCACCTGGGCGTCGCAGATTCTCACCTCCACCGTCCCGAAGGACAGGTGGGGGCGGATCGACCACCAGACCTGGGTGTACTCGATGATCGAGCCGGTGCGGACGAGGAACTCGACGTACTCGGCGAACGCGTCCCACCCCCCGAAGGCCTCCGGGATCCCGCAGCGCGGGAAGCTCTTGGTGAAGATCTGGCTGCGGACGCTGTGCAGACGCGTGTCCCGGCCGTCCAGGAACGGCGAGCTGGCGGAAATGGCGAGCAGCAGCGGGAGCACCGGGCGCAGGCGATCACAGACGAGCACGGCGCGATCCGCGCCCCGGATCCCGACGTGGACGTGGAGCGAGAACGTGTTGTTGCGCCAGGCGACGTAGCCCAACCCCTGCTCGACCCGCCGATAGTGCTCGGTGTCGATGATCTGCTGCTCCCGGTAGTCCGCCCATGGATGGGTTCCGGTGGCGCCGAGGGCCACCTCGTGCTCGGCGGCCAGTCCGAACAGGCGGCGTCGGCGCTCCCGCTGCAGCTGGGCCGCGGCGGCGAGGTCCTCGCCACGCCCAGATCGGATCTCGATCTCGGAAGCGATCAGCTCCCCGGAGATCGACTCGGCGAGAACCGGATCCCGGTTCCCAGCCTCCCGGAGCTCATCGAAGCGCTGGACCAGACCCAGGTCGGTCGGGTCGACGAGGGCGAACTCCTCCTCCAGGCCAACGGTGAAGTCGGCCGAGGCGTCGAAGGCCGCCCGTGCGGAGTCCAGGTCGATCGGCACGCGCGCGCCTCGGGATCAGGTCAGGTAGAAGTAGAGGGCGTAGAGCAGGTCGACGGCCGGGCTCGAGGTGTGCACCGTCACCTCCGGCGGGACCTGCAGCAGGGCGTCGGAGTAGTTGAAGATGATCTTGACCCCCGCGTCGACGAGGTCGTCGGCCAGGGCCTGTGCGGCCGCGGTGGGGACGGCCAGCACCGCCACGACGATGTCTTCGTCCTCGATCACCTGGCGCAGCTCGGCGTTGGCGCGTACGCCGAGGGTGCCGATCCGGCTCCCGACCTTGCTCTCATCGGTGTCGAACACGGCCACGATCCGGAACCCGTGGTCGGCGAAGATGTCCGAGGTGGCGATCGCTGTACCGAGGTGCCCGGCGCCGAACAGCGCAATGTTGTGCTGACCGGAGGTGCGGAGGATCTTCCGGATCTGCGTGACCAGGGAGTCGACGTTGTAGCCCACCCCCCGCTTGCCGAACTTCCCGAAGCCGGATAGGTCACGTCGGATCTGGGTCGAGTTGACGTGCGTGTAGTCGGCCAACTCCTGCGAGGAGATCGTCTCCTTGCCCATTTTCCGCGCCTGCGTCAGCACCTGGAGGTAGCGTGAGAGCCGCGCGGCGACGCCCAGGGAGAGCTTTTCGGACGGCCTCTCGGCGCCGGCCACCTCGCCCACATAGTCACGGCCGACCGTGGAGCTCATTCGACCCCCACAATACCGAGGCGCCGCCGCAGCTCCGCCTCATCGACAAACAGCTCGAACGCCTCCTCCCCATCGATGGTGACCACCGGGATTCGCTCCAGGTAGGCGTGAAAGTCGCGCTCGTCCGCCTCGATGTCGCGCTCCTCGAGGACGAACCCCGGCGCTGTCTCGCCACGGACCCTGAGCAGGACCTCCCGGGCCTCGTCGCACAGGCAGCAGCCCTCCCGCGTATAGAGGACGACTCGGCGCATCAGAGACCGACTTGGCGCCTCACGCGGCCGCAAGCGGACGCTCACCGGTCGCGTAGACGTCCACCCCCAGGTAGTCGGGGTAGGGCAGGGCGTCCACGAACCTGGCCGCGCTGGCGATCATGGCTGCGTTGTCGGTACAGAGCGCGCGCGGCGGGACATCGATCTCCGCGCCCAGGGACGCGAGCCTCTCGCGCAGCGGACCGTTGGCGGCGACCCCGCCTCCCACGGCCAAGCGCGGCAGCCCTGTCTCCACGAGCGCCCGTTCCACCCGGATCGCCAGGGCCTCCACGATGGCGCGCTGATACGAGGCCGCCAGGTCGGCTCGATGGCGCCCCGCCTCGGCTTCACCCAGGTCTCGCACCTTGTACAGGAGCGCGGTCTTCAGCCCGGCAAAGGAAAAATCGAGGCCTGGGACGCGGCGGGCGGTGGGAAAGTCAAACGCGGCGGGATCGCCCTCACGGGCCAAGCGCTCAAGGGCGGCGCCCCCCGGATACCCGAGGCCCAGAAGCCGGGCGCCCTTGTCAAACGCCTCCCCGGCAGCATCGTCGATCGTCTGCCCCAGGACCTCGAAATCCGGCCCATGGTCGGCCACCCGCGCCACCAGGGTGTGACCGCCGCTCGCGATCAGGGTGATGAACGGCGGCTCGAACGGCCTGGGGCCCAGAAAGGCCGCCGCCACATGCCCGTGCAGATGATCCACGGCGGCGAGCGGGATCCGGTGCACCGCGGCCAGAGCCTTGGCCGTGGCCACACCGACCAGAAGCGCGGCCACCAATCCTGGGCCGCGGGTCACGCCGACCAGCTCGACCTCGCCCAGGCTGACTCCCGCCTGGGCGAGCGCATCGTCGACCGCGGCGCCAATCAGGTCGAGGTGATGGCGCGAGGCGATCTCGGGAACCACGCCGCCGTAGCGGTCGTGGATCCCCTGGGAGGAAATCACGTTGGCCCGGATCTCCCCGTCCCGGGTGATGACGGCGGCACATGTGTCATCGCAGCTGGTCTCCAGGGCCAGGATCACGGCGCGCCTTCAGAGCCCGGCCGGGGCGACACCGTCGTCTCGGCGGTCGTGTCCGCGGTGCGCCACATGATCACCGCATCCTCGCCGGTATCCCGGTAGTAGCGGGGGCGTGTCCCCGCCGTGCGAAATCCGAAGCGCTCATAGAGCGCGATCGCGCCCGGATTCGAGGGCCTCACCTCGAGCGTGTAGGACTCGCCCGATCCCGCCCGCTCGATCAGGGCCGTGAGCAGCGAGCTTCCGATGCCACGACGTCGCCACGGCGGATCAACGGCGATGTTCATCAGATGCCAGACGTCGGCGTAGCGGGAGCAGATCGTGTAGCCGAGCAGCTTTCCCTGGCGGGAACCATCCTCATCGACTGCGGCCAGGCAGATGCTCGACGGCTTCGAGAGCTCGAGCACGAACATGGCCAGCGACCACGGCGTGGGAAACGCTCGTCGCTCAATAGCGATGACCTGCGGGAGGTCGCCGTACCCGAGGTTGCGGATGGAGAAGGGTTCTGTGGTCATGGTTTGCCTGCCGCGCGGCGAGCCAGCTCGGCGTCCGGAAGGCGAAGATATTCGGGTTGGACCCGGCCGGGATCCCCGGGTTCAAGTTCCCGGGCGATCCGGCAATGGTTTACGGCGGTGACCCGGTGAAGCCCTGAGTCGTCATCCGGAACGAACGCCCCCGAAAGCTCGAGAACCTCCCTGAATTCTACCGCCCCCTCTCCGATCGCTAGAGGGGCCAGGGCGGCTTGTCCCAGCCCCGCGGCGAGGGCTTCCGGCCCCAGCGCGGCCGGCTCGAGGAGCGGCGGGGTGAGGGCACCCAGCCCGTCCCGGGGCCAGGCGCCGACGAAGGCCTCGCCGCGCCGCGCATCAAGAACGGCCAGGATCGCATCCCGGTCCTGAGACGCTACGGCGTCCACCCCGTTCAGGGCCAGCGAGTGCAGAGTCGAGACGCCGACCAGCGGGACCCCAGCGGCTCGGGCCAGGCCCCGCGCCGTCGCCACACCGATGCGCAGCCCGGTGAACGTCCCCGGCCCCGTGCCCACCGCGACGCAGTCAACCTGCTCGAAGCCACGCCCGGCCCGGTCGAGCACATCGGCACACAGCTCAAGCAGCTTGGACACGTGCTGGGGACGCCCGCCCCGCGGCTGATCGTCCCGCGCCTGGAGAAGCTCCCCGTCCGGACCGCTCAGCGCCACCGCCGTGGCTCGAGTCGCCGTGTCGAGGGCCAGGATCCAGCCGGAGGCCATCACGCCCTCTGGATCGTCACCAGGCGCTCATCTCCGCCCGCGTGCTCGATCTGGACGCGCGCCGCGATCCGGCCCAGCGCCCCCAGCTCCCGCTCGCCGTGCGACGGCCACTCGATGAAGGCGATCGTGTCCGGACGCACATAGTCGACCAGCAGGTCGGGATCCTCGTCCTGGAGGTTCTCGATCCGGTACAGGTCCACGTGTGCCACCGGTACCGGGGCCGGGTAGCGCTGACCGATCGTGAAGGTGGGGCTCGTCACCGTCCCCGTGACCCCGAGGGCTCGGCAGCCACCCCGCACGAAGGTCGTCTTTCCCGCTCCCAGCTCCCCCGCCACCAGCACGACATCTCCCGGGAGAAGGTCAGCCGCCAGCTCGCCCCCAAGCTCTTCGGTCTGACACGGATCTCGAGTCCGGCGCGGATTCTCCATCGCCCTGGCCACTGTATTCGGTACCGTCAACGGACCGATGGAAGCTTCGATCACCAAACGATCGAGGGGTCCAGTGGCTGCTGTGCGGGCGCGTCTGGAGCCCCGTACGCAGACGCTTCGCGACTCCGACACCGCCAAGGCGGCCGGCTTGGCCGGCGCGATGATCGCCAACAACGTCATCGCGCTGGGCTCGACCATCGTCTTCGCCCGGCTCCTCACCGATTACGGCTCGCTGGGCGCGCTGATCAGCTACCTGCTGATCCTCACCGTGGTCGGCCAGGCAATGCAGGTGGCGACCGCGCGCGAGGGCGTCCTCGGTCACCTGGGAGTGGGGCTCGGACTGGTCTCGACGATGCGCAACTGGACCCGCACGTTGCTCATCGTCACGGCCGGGCTGACCGTGCTCTCGGTGCTGCTGCGCCACCCGATCGCCTCTGCGGTGGGCGTCAGCCACTATCCCTGGGCGGCGGCGGTCGGGATCCCCGCCGGATGCCTGTACCTCGAGGTCTCGCTCTTGCGCGGCGCCCTCCAGGGCGTGGGCGACTATAAGGGGGTCGGCTACAGCCTGATCGGAGAGCAGGCGGTCCGGCTCGTCGCCGGCGCCATCCTCGCCATCGGGCTGAGTGTCACTGGCGCCTACCTCGGCTCGCTCATCTCCTACATCGCCATGTCGGTCTACTGCCTGGTCCAGCTCAGGCGATACGCCGCGGGCTACACGCCACCCGCAGGGGCTGCGATCCCGACCGCCCGGGTCTCGCTTTGGAGCCACCTACGGGGTGCCTGGGCGCCGATGGCCGGGCTGGCCATCATCGCGGTTCTCCAGAACATCGACATCATCGCCGCCAAGCATCGGTTCGACACCAAGGTCGCGACCTCCTATGCCGCCGTCGCGGTGGCGGCGAAGGTGCTCATCTGGGTCGCCATCGGAGCCGGGTTCTATCTCGTCCCCGAGGTATCCCGCCGGCGCGCCGAGGGCCAGGACACCCGGACCGTTCTGATCAAGACGCTCGGGATCGTCCTCGTCGCCTCGCTCCCTTGCCTGCTGATCTACGCCTTCGCTTCCCACCTCCTGATCAGCACCGTCTTCGGCGCCAAGAAGGCCTCGGCGTCGAACTCGCTTCTCCCGCTCGGCGCGGCCTTCACCGTGCTCGCCTGCACCTATTTGGCCGTCCAGTACATGCTGGCCCTCAAGCGGACGTGGTTCCTACTCCCGCTCGGCTTGATCGCCGTAGCGGAGCCAGTCCTCCTCTTGCAGGCGCCTCGCAACCCGGCGGGCTTTGCCGTCGTCGTCCTCGGCATCCAGGCCGTGGCCGCTGTCGTGGCCTTTGCGCTGGCCTTCCGGCGCGACCGAGTCCGACGAGACGATTCTCCCCCCGCCACCGCGGCCAGCCCTGAGCTGGCTAGTTCTAGCTAGAACAGGCCCAGCTGCGGGGCGAGCTCGGCCTCCGCCCTCGCCGGTGCCACGTCGAGGCGATCCGGCGCCTCGTCGTCGAGCTCCGGCACCGGCTCAACTGGCTCGGGCTGTGGCGGCGCCCCAGAGGCAAGCAGACCAGGAATGCGCTGGAAATCGGCGCGGAGGGTCTCCAGCATCGACGGCGTGTAGAGCGCCGCAGCAGGGTGATACAGCGGATAGAGGCGGACCGCACGTGAGCCGATGATCCGGACCTCATCTTGCCCGTGGAGGCGGGAGATCCCGGTCGTGTCGGCCCGGAGCAGCTTCGTCGAGAAGTTCCCCAGGGTGCAGATCACGGTGGGTTCGATCAGGTCGACCTGCTGGCGCAGGTAGGCCTGGCAGGACTCGATCTCCTGAGGGTGAGGATCTCGGTTGTCAGGGGGGCGGCAGTTATGGACAACTCCCCCAGCAGTCACAAAGTTGTGTGTCTCTTCAACGTCGATGCAGAAGAAGGTGACGTCGCGCCGCTCCCTCTCTGTGATGTCCTCGACTTCGACCTCGTCGAATATCACTTCCGAGGGGCCAGGATCGAAGTAATCCAGATCAAACGGAACCCGTGATTCGACCTCTGGGTGCAGCTTGTAGCGCATTGATGGCGGTACGTAGGGAGCGATGAGCTCGCTCAAGCGCTCGGTCGTTGGCACGTCGAAGTACAGCCGGGAACGGGAAGCCTTAGCAGGAAGGTTGAGCCGGTGCAGGCCGCGAATCAGCACTTGGAGATCGTCGTCGGAAAAGCTGACTGTGGCGATCTCGGCCAGTGGCTTGCGACCTCCATCCCGGATCCGGGTGTAGCCATCGTCCATGAACCAAACGGCAAGCATGCGGGGATTCAGCTCATCGGCAATCCACTTGGGTACGACCTTCGTCGGCGCATAGAAGTCACCGCGCAAGCTTCTCAGCGCGCGATGGGCGAGCGTCCGAACCTGAATTACGGGGTACGTGGGCCCGCCTCCGGCCGTCGCAGCTACAACCAACTCATCGATACGTGGTCGTAGTTCAGAGAGGAGATCCGCCTTGAAACGCGCGTACCCAGCTTGTCGCTGAGAATGGCTGAACGTGAGATGAGAGGAGGCAGCCTGTAGACAGCCGTCTCCAAGGACAGTCCCACAGATGACGTCTCGCGCCAAGCGGCTCAGACCCTGCCCAGTCGCGATCAGATCCCCATGTTGGAGCTCCTCAACCGGCACCCATCCGCGCTTCGTCAACACGGGATGATCCCCGGTCAGCTGGACGCCACCCCGCCACTGTCCGCTGTTCTTCAGAGACATGTATCCGAGCCGGAAGACTCTTCGGCCGGCGAGAGGCGTCGCGTGCCACCCAGTAACACGCCGAGGGACGAGGTGCCCACCAGGGTCGACTGACATGACGCCGCCTGAGTATCGGTTTCGAACCAGCCTCCCAATGCGCTCCCACGATCCATCCGCAAGCTGGACCGCGGCGTCGTACCGCAGGCATTTCAGGACATTCGCCACGAACACGTCCCCTCGCTCAAGCCCGATCTCGCCCAGCAGCTTGTCCAGCAACTTCCCCGCCTGGCCGACAAAGGGCAGGCCCATCTTGTCCTCGTTGGCTCCTGGAGCCTCGCCGATGAACATCAGCTCGGCGTCGGCGTTGCCAGCCCCGAAGACAACGTTGGTCCGCGACTGGTGCAGCGCGCACGCCTCGCATCCTCGCGCCTGCTCGTAGACCCCTTTCAGGAGCTCCCGGCGTTCGGCGGCAGTCCTCACCCCCGCGATGGTAGATGTGCGGCCGGACCCTCGCAGACGGCAATTCCCGCGAAATGCGGGCCCGGAGCTCCGCCACCCGGTCTGATACCTCGACGCGGACCCGGGGTATATTGATTTTGAGGCCGTCACCCAAGGACGGACCTCGTCTCCCAACCTTCACCTTCACCCAGCCGACCGGTATCTCACATGCGGGAACTGGAACGGGACTCCCTCTCGAACCCCCATGGCCGCGCGCCTGCGGAGCCTGGCCCTGGCCGGCCGCACCTGGCCATCGTCGGCGACGGCCGCCTCGGCCGTGCCCTGACGGACGCCTTCCGGGCTGCCGGTTACGCCGTCCAGGGGCCGCTGGGCCGTGGCGCCGACGGGGCCGGAGCTGATGTCGTGCTCCTCTGCGTCCCTGACGGCGAGATCGGCGCGGCGGCCTCCCGCATCGCTCCCGGCCCGCTCGTCGGTCACTGCAGCGGGGCGACGGGTCTCGAGCCGCTGGGACCGCGCGAGGCGTTCTCCCTCCATCCGCTGATGACGGTGACCCAGTCCGGCGCGAGCTTCGCCGGTGCGGGCGCGGCCATCGCCGCGACCAGCGCCCACGCCCTCACGCTGGCTCGCCAGCTCGCCGAGGCGCTGGCGATGCGGGCCGTGGTCGTGGCCGACGCAGACCGCCCCGCCTACCACGCGGCGGCTTCGATGGCCTCGAACTTTCTTGTCACGCTCGAGGCGGCGGCCGAGCGGCTGGCCGAGACGGCCGGCGTCGATCGGGAGCTGCTCGTCCCCCTGGTCCGCGCCACGGTCGAGAACTGGGCGGCGCGCGGGCCTGAGCAGGCCCTGACGGGTCCGGTGGCCCGGGGAGACGAGGAGACCGTCGAGGCGCAGCGCGCCGCCGTCGCCGAGCGGGCGCCCGAGCTGCTGGCTCTGTTCGACGCGCTGGTGGAGGCCACCCGCCGCCTGGCCGGGGTCGCGGAGGTCCAGCCGGTATGAGAACCCTGCGGAGCATCGACGAGCTGCGCGCCGCCCTTGCGGGCCCGCGCTCCGACGGGGCCCGGATCGGACTCGTGCCGACCATGGGGGCCTTCCATGAGGGCCACCTGTCGCTCATGCTGCGGGCCCGCGAGGAGTGCGATGTCGTCGTCATCTCGCTGTTCGTCAACCCGGCCCAGTTCAACGAGGCAGCGGATCTGGCCGCCTATCCCCGTGACGAGCGTCGCGACATGCGGCTCGCCGAGGCCATCGGCGTCGACTTCGTCTTCGCGCCCGGAGTGGAGGAGATGTACCCAGACGGCTTTGCCACCACGGTCGCGGTGGCGGGGCTGAGCGAGGTCCTGGAGGGCGCGCACCGGGGGCGGGGCCACTTCGACGCCGTCACCACCGTGGTGGCGAAGCTCTTCAACATCGTCGCGCCGGAGGTCGCCTACTTCGGGCAGAAGGACGCCCAGCAGGCGCTTCTCATCCGGCGGATGGTTCGTGACCTGGCCATGCCGTTGCGCCTTGAGGTCTGCCCCATCGTCCGCGAAGGCGATGGTCTGGCCATGTCGAGCCGCAACGTCCACCTCCGGGGCGGCGATCGCGAGCGGGCGACAGCGCTCCATCGCTCGCTCCTTGAGGCGCGGGAGGCGATCGCCGCCGGGGAACGGGATGCGGCGACGATCCGCGCGCGGGCGCTGGCCGTGCTCGTCGACGCCGGCGTGGAGGCCGAGTACCTGGAGCTGGTCACCCCGGAGGGGCTCGAGCCGGTCACCCGGGTGGAAGGAGAAGTACTGGCAGTGGTCGCGGCGCGGGTGGGCGGCACGCGATTGATCGACAACGAGCGGATCCAACCGCTGTTCGCCATCGACTCGGAAGCTCCGGGGCCCGAAACGGGCTCTGCCAAAGCTTCCGGGCTCGCGACACACGTCGCCTAGAGGAGGCCCGAATGTCTGCTACCCCCCACATCCCCGTCCCCCAGAGCCTGGATGAGCCGGTTCCGATGACGCTTCCTCGCCTGGCCGAGAAGAAGCGCCTCGGAGAGCCGATCGCGATGATCACCGCCTACGACTATCCGTCGGCGCAGGTGGCCCAGGAAGCGGGGGTCGATGTTGTCCTCGTCGGAGACTCCGGGGCCATGACCGTCCTCGGCTATCCCTCGACCGTTCCCGTCACGACCGACGAGATGCTGATGCTGGCCGCTGCCGTCCGGCGCGGCCTGCGCACCCCGCTGCTGGTCGGAGACCTCCCCTTCGGCTCCTACGAGGCCTCGGATGAGCTGGCCATCGCCACCGCGCAGCGGTTCGTCAAAGAGGCGGGCTGCGACGCCGTGAAGCTTGAGGGCGGCGGCACGAGCGCCGACCGCGCCCGGGCCATCGTGCAGGCGGGCATCCCGGTCATGGGCCATGTCGGCCTGACCCCCCAGACGGCCACCGCCCTCGGCGGCTACCGCGCCCAGGGGCGGACATCAGAGCGGGCGCTCCTCCTCGCCCGTGACGCCCAGGCACTCGAGGCGGCGGGCTGCTTCGCCATCGTGTTCGAGGCCATCCCCGCCGCCGTCGCCGCCGAGGTGACGCGGCGGCTCGACGTACCGGTGATCGGCATCGGCGCCGGACCGGCCACCGACGGCCAGGTGCTGGTCTTCCACGATCTCCTGGGCATCTACGACGGCCACGTGCCCCGGTTCGCCAAGCGCTACGCCGACGTCAAGGCTCAGATGGTGGCCGGAGTGGCCGACTACGTGGCCGAGGTGCGCAACCGTGTCTTCCCCGCACCCGAGCACACCTACTCAATCGACGACGACGAGCTGAGCCGCTTCCGCGCCGCCCTCGATTAGCCGCTCGCGCTTGGCAGCCGCGTCCGGCTGAGGTAGCGTCCGCGCCCAGTGGAGGCGAGGGAGCTCCCCAACGATCACGGACTCTCCGTACGTGGCATCACGGTCTCCTTCGGAGGCATCACCGCGCTGGACGACGTGTCACTGGAGGTCTCCCGCGGAGAGGTGCTCGGCGTGATCGGCCCCAACGGCGCCGGCAAGACGACGCTGTTCAACGTCATCTGCGGCTTTGTCACCCCCGACGCAGGGACGCTCAGCTGGCACGGCCGCCCGGTGACCCGGCTGCGGCCGGATCGCCTGGCCACCCTCGGAATCGCCCGGACGCTCCAGGGCGTCGGACTGTTTCCCGGCCTGACTGTGCTTGAAAACGTGATGGTCGGCGCCACGAAGTTCCGCCGGGCCGGAGTCACGAGCGCGCTCCTCGCCCTTCCCCGCTCCGACCGCGACGAGCGGGGCCTGCGCGAGCGAGCCCAGGCCGCGCTCGGTCGCCTCGGGTGTGACGGGATCGACGACCGGCTTCCGGGTTCGCTTCCCTACGCCGTACAGAAGCGGGTGGCCCTGGCCCGCGCGCTCGTCTCCGATCCCGAGCTCCTGCTCCTGGACGAGCCGGCCGGCGGCCTCGATGCGACCGAGCTCTCCGACCTGGCCCGGCTGATCGAGTCGCTCGGGCACGACATCGCGGTCATGCTCGTCGACCACCACATGGATCTCGTCACCTCGGTCTGCGACCGGGTCGTGGTCCTCGACTTCGGGCGCGTGATCGCCAGCGGGATCCCACCCGAGGTCCGCGCCGACCCGCGGGTCCTCGACGCCTACCTCGGCGAGGCGGCGAGCACCCCGGGGGAGATGCCAACCGGGGGCACGAGCTGATGCTCAGCGTTGAGGAGCTGACGACCGAATACGGCCCCGTACGGGCGGTCGACCATGTCTCGCTCGATGTCGCCGCCGGCTCGGTCACGGCTGTGCTGGGCGCCAACGGGGCCGGAAAGACCTCGCTGCTGCGGACCATCACCGGGCTCGTGCGCCCGGTCTCGGGGCGGGTGAGCTTCGAGGAGGAGGACATCACCGGGCTCGCGGTCGAGGACATCGTCAGGCGCGGGGTGGCCCACGTGCCCGAGGGGCGCGGC
The DNA here is from genome assembly GCA_035505215.1 of Solirubrobacteraceae bacterium. Classification (GTDB taxonomy): domain Bacteria; phylum Actinomycetota; class Thermoleophilia; order Solirubrobacterales; family Solirubrobacteraceae; genus Palsa-465. Next base: position 97,796 of record DATJQY010000029.1, read on the forward strand.
GTCATCGCCGAGCTCTCGGTGGTCGAGAACCTGCGTCTCGGCGGCCTGTGGCGGGGGCGCGAGGCCGCGCCGCTGACGGAGATCTACGAGCTCTTCCCGGTGCTCCAGCAGCGCCAGAAGCAGCCGGCCTCGCAGCTCTCGGGCGGCGAGCGCCAGATGCTCTCGATCGGCCGGGCGCTGATGGCGCGGCCCCGGGCGCTCCTGCTCGACGAGCCGTCGCTCGGCCTGGCGCCTCGCCTCGTGGGACAGATCATGGGCATGGTCCGCCGTCTGGCCGACAACTTCGACCTGGCGGTCCTGCTCGTCGAGCAGAACGCGCGCAGCGCCCTGTCGATTGCCGACCGCGGAGTCGTCCTCAACCTGGGGCAGGTCGTGGCCGACCAGGAATCGGCTCAGCTCGCCGCCGACGAGCGCCTGCGTCACGCCTACCTGGGGTTCTAGCCACGATGACCAAGTTCATCGATCTCACGCTCAGCGGCATCTCCGACGGGGCGATCTACGCCGCCGTCGCCCTGGCCCTGGTCCTCATCTGGCGCGCCACCCGGGTGGTCAACTTCGCCCAGGGGGCGATGCTGATGATCACCACCTTCATCGCCTCCGCGGTGATCAACTCGACCGGGTCCTACGTGATCGGGCTGGTGGTGGCGCTCATCACCGGATTCGTTTTCGGCGCCCTCGTGGAGCGCGTGCTGATCCGACCCGTCGAGGGAGGACCGCCGCTGAACGCGGTCATCGTCACCCTCGGGCTCTACTCGATCCTCGTCGCCGCGGCCGGGATGATCTGGGGCAACACACCACGGGCTTTCCCGGCCGCGTTCTCGCTCCGGGGATACAAGGTCGGCGGCACAACCCTCCTGTTCACGCCCAACGACACGTTCATCGTCCTCGTCGTGCTGCTCGTCGCGGCCGTGCTCGCCCTGCTGTTTCGTTTCACCCCGCTTGGACTCCAGATGCGAGCCGCCGCCTTCGCGCCTGAGGTGGCGCGCCTCCTCGGCACCCGGGTGGGGCGGATGTTCACGATCGGGTGGGCCTTTGCCGCCGTCGTCGGCTCGCTGGCTGGAGTGCTCGTCGCCCCTGAGGTCTTCCTCGGCCCCAACAGCTTTGACCCGATCCTGATCAGCGGCTTCGTCGCCGCCGTCCTCGGCGGTCTCGATAGCCCACCCGGAGCCGTCGTCGGAGGGATTCTGCTCGGGTTGGCTCTCAGCTACGTGTCGGGTTACTGGCAGTCGGCGCTCGTCCCGCTGGTCGCCTTCGTGATCCTCCTCGGCGTCCTGATGGTCCGACCCACGGGACTCTTCTCCGCCGCCCGGGAGCGACGCGTATGAAGTCCGTCGCCCGCAGTGGCCTCGCCCGCAGCACCCTCGTCCGGTCGCTCATCCTCGTCGCCATCGTCGGCCTGATCCTGCTCGCCGTGTCCGCGTTCATCGGCGACTACCGGAACACGCAGCTCGCCACCGGCGCCTATTTCTTCGCTGCGCTGGCCGGCTTGACCGTGCTCGCCGGCCTCAGCGGCAAGATCTCGCTCGGTCATGGGGCGCTGATGGCAGTCGGGGCCTACGCGGTGGCCCTCCTCGTCGGCAACGAGCATTGGCCGCTGGCCGCGGCACTCGCCGCCGGCACCGTCGCGGCGATGATCATCGGCATCCCCATCGGAGCTGCGGCCACCCGGTTGCATGGTCCTTACCTCGCCGGTCTCACCTTGGCCTTCGCCGTCGGACTCCCGGCGCTGGCCGACACCTATCCGAGCACGTTCGGGGGTGAGAACGGACTGACCATCAACCCACCCACGGCTCCCAGTTGGCTGGGGGCGAACTTCTCCTTTGAGCACTGGGAGGCGTGGGTCGCCTGCCTCGGCGCCCTGATCGTGCTGTTCGTGCTCTACAACCTCATCCACAGTGGGATCGGCCGCTCCATGCGGGCCGCCCGTGACGATGAGATCGCCGCCGCGCTGTGCGGGCTGCGCGTCGGCCCCACCCACACCCTCGCCTTCGTGGTCTCGGCCGGCTGTGCCGGCCTCGGCGGCGGCCTGCTCGCCGTCGTCAACGAGCTCGCCCAGCCCGGCGCCTTCCCTCTAGCGCTGTCGCTCTCGCTCCTGACCGGGGTGGTGCTGGGAGGGCTCGGTTCGCTCGCTGGCGCGGTCTGGGGAGCCGCCCTGCTCGTGTTCCTGCCCAGCTGGACGACCGACCTCGGTCACGCCTTCTCGCTTTCGAACCAGGTCGCCTTCAACCTCCCCCTCGCCATCTACGGGATCGTGCTGATCGTGGCCATGCTGGCCTGGCCGAGTGGGATCCAGGGCGGCGTCCGCGCCATCGCGGGGCTCGTGCGAAGCCGCTTTGCCGCCCGCTCCCAGCCGGCTGAGGTGGCTCCCGAGAGCCAGGGCTAGCCGGCGGCCCCCAGCCCCAGCAGGGCCGCCTCCACCTGCCGCAGGCGCTGCCAGTCGCCGCGGATCCCGATCGCCACGTCGTTGTAGAGGAAGGCCTCGGCGAGCCGGACGATGGCGTAGGCCAGCGCGGTGGATTCGGTCGGCGGGATGTACGTGCCGTCGGCGACCTCGCGCTCGATCAACCCCCTCACCGCCGCCACCGCCCTCGGCTGTACGGGCCCTCCACTTGAGGTGAGCATCCGCAGGGCACCATCGCGTTCCTGCTCGAGCAGAGCGCGGAGCGCGGGCGAGGAAGCGAGGCGGCGGTTCACGCCGTCGAACACCTCCAGCAGGCCCGGGGCGCCGCGGAGGCGGATGCGCCGCCGTTCTGCCGCCACGAGCTGCTCGAGCTCCTGGGCCACGATCTCGCCCAGCAGCGCTTCGCGGGAGCCGAACCAGCGGTAGATGGTGGCCCGCCCCAGCCCCAGCCGCCGAGCGATCACCGTCAGGTCAACGCGCTCACCGTGCACATACTGATTCCGAGCCAGCCGCAGCACATCGGCGCGTGACGCGGTGGCGGGACGCCCTCGGCGGGCCGGAGGGGTTTGGTTCTCTGGATGCGCCCGAACGGCCATGGCATCAATCTAGTGTTTGAGACGTAGAGTGCAACCCGTAACAAAATTAACCTTGACCCCGGCGCGGCCAGCATGGTATTCCGGAGCCTCCACACCCCCGGGAAGGAGGAGAGGTGAATTCGCCTGGCAAGAGAAGGCTGAGGTCGGCGTCGCTCGCCGTGATCGTTGCGGTGGCCGTGGCCGCCTGTGGCTCGTCGAGCGGCGGGAGCAGCAGCGCTCCCGGTGTGACCTCGAGCAGTATCACGTTCGGTACCCACCAACCGCTGACCGGCCCCGCGGCGCCCGGCTATAGCGAGATCGCCCCCGCCTCGCAGGCGTTCTTCGACTACGTGAACGCCCACGGCGGCGTGTTCGGCCGCAAGATCCACCTGATCATCAAGGACGATGCCTACAACCCGACGAACACGGTCACCGTCGTGCACCAGCTGGTGCTCCAGAGCCACGTGTTCGGGATCTTCGAGGGTCTCGGAACGCCCACCCATACGAAGGTCGTGGGCTTTTTGAACGCCTCCAAGGTGCCCGACATCTTCATCGCCTCGGGCTGCCCGTGCTGGGACAACGGGACATCTCAGCCCTACTCGTTCGGGTGGCAGCCCAACTACACAATCGAGGGCAAGATCCTGGGCCAGTACATCAAGCAGCACTTCGCGGGCCAGAAGGTCGGCGTTCTCTATCAGGACGATGACTTTGGGCAGGGAGGCCTGGCCGGGATCGCCGACGAGGTGCCGGCCGCAGACATCGTGTCCAAGCAGCCCTATCAGCCGGGAGTCACGACGCTCGCCGCGCAGGTCACGGCGATCAAGTCCTCCGGGGCCAAGGTGATGGTCGACTTCACCGTCCCCATCTACACGGCCATTGCCCAGCTGACCGCGTTCACGTTGCACTACACGCCGCAGCTCGTCGTCTCAAGCGTGGGTATCGATCCGACCACCGTGGGCGGCCTGCTCAAGACGATCTCGAAGGGCAAGGCGTCGGGCACAGCGCTGATCGAGGGGGCGATCACCGACGGCTACCTGCCCTCGTCGTCCGACACCTCGAACCCGTGGATCCAGCTGTTCATGAAGATCCACGCCCAGTACGACGCGAGCGCCCCGTTCGACGGCAACGTCGAGTACGGGATGGCCAACGCCTACACGCTCGTCCAGGCTCTCCAGGCGGCGGGTAAGAACCTGACCCGGCAGGACCTGGTCAACGCGATCAACAATGATGGGGCGTCCTGGAAGGGACCGGGACTGGTCCCCTTCCGCTACTCCAAGACCGAGCACGGCGGCTACGGCGGGGCCGAAATGGGACGAATCCAAGGCGGGAAGATCGTCCTCTTCGGTGGACCGTTGACCACCGACCCCACCGCCGGAAGCCCGATCACCCCGTATTCGGGAACTCAGCCGGCTCCGCCGGCCAGCGGGATTCCCGGCAGCTGATGTCCTTGTGGCTGGGCGCCGCCCGCGAGGTGGCGCCCAGCCGCGGGTAGCTAACCCCCGGGGCGCGCCTCCAGCGGGCCACAACGAACGCAGCGCGCCGTCCAGCCCAGCGGCAGCACCTGCACGACCAGCTTGCGTCCGCACATGGCGCAGTACCGAGGCGGATCCGTAGCCGCCCGCCGGGCTCGGCATTCCGAATGCTCACCGGAGGCCAGTGGCTCACCGCAGCCGTCGCAGTGACGCACCGTGGTCGAGGTCCCGGCTTGAGTCAAATGGTCTCCGAGAGAGCCCTCACCGGCATCGAGAGCTCGTCCAGGAGCGCCAGGTCCTCGGCCGGGTCTCGCCCCAGCGTCGTGAGATAGTTGCCGACGATCATCGCGTTGATGCCGCCGAGCACACCCTGGCGCGTGCCGAGGTCGCCGAGCGTCAGCTCCCGACCACCGGCGAAGCGGAGAATGGTGCGGGGCAGGGCGAGCCGGAAGGCCGCAATCACGCGCAGTGCGTCCTGGGCCGGGACAGGTGGCAGCCCAGCGAACGGGGTCCCCGGGCGGGGGTCGAGGAAGTTGAGCGGCACTTCATCGGGGGCCAGGGAGGCGAGCTGGGCGGCGAACTCGGCCCGCTGGGGCAATGACTCGCCCATCCCGATGATCCCCCCGCAGCACACCTCCATGCCTTGCCTGCGGACGAGCTGGAGGGTCTGGAAGCGCTCGTCCCAGGTATGCGTGGTGGCGACGTGGGGGAAGTAGGAGCGCGCAGTCTCGAGGTTGTGGTTGTAGCGGTGCACCCCCAGCTCGGCGAGCTCCTCGGCCTGGACTTCGCTGAGGATGCCGAGCGAGCAGGCTACGTTGATCTCGACAGCGTCGTGAATGGCCCTGACGGCGTCGCCCACCTGCGCCATCAAACGGGCGTCCGGCCCCCGAACGGCAGCCACGAGGCAGAACTCGGTGGCTCCGGTCTCGGCGGTCTGGCGCGCCGCCTCGACGAGCGACGGGATGTCGAGCCGCACGGCGCGAACCGGCGTCTCGAAGCGCCCGGACTGGGCGCAGAAATGACAGTCCTCCGGGCAGCCTCCCGTCTTGATCGACACGATGCCCTCGACCTCGACTTCAGGCCCGCACCACCGCATGCGCACCTCGTGGGCAAGCTGAAGGACGTCCGGGACAGCCTCGTCGGGCAGGCGGAGGACCTCCAGAATCTGGTCCTCGGAAAGCCCGCTTCCCTCCGTGAGCACCTGCTCGCGCGCCAGCTCCAGTATTTGGGACGGGTTCACGCGCCGCAGTCTCTCAAAAGAAGTGACGCCCGAGTTTTCCGAGACTGGTAGGAATTGACGCCGCGGGCCGTGCGGGCGGCCTATGACACCAGGCGGGAGGAGCAGCATGAGAGGCAGGGGTTTGTCGAGCTTTCCGGCGGCCGTATCGGTCGCCGCGGTGTTGATTCTGGGCGCGAGCGTGTTCGCGGCCGCGACCTCGGCCAAAACGAAGGCCCGGCGGATTGGCCCCCGACACCTGGTCCGGATCATGACCCTGTCCACCCGCGCCGACCTGGTCTCAGGCGGCGAGGCGCTGACGCAGATCATCCTCCCCCCGGGAGCCAAGGCCTCCAAGGTAAAGGTGACGCTCGGCAAGGCCACCGTCACGCGCGAGTTCGCCGTTCGCGCTAACGGCAAGTTCGAGGGCCTCGTCACCGGCCTGCGCGACGGGACCAACGTGCTCAAGGCGGTCATGCCCGACGGCTATGGCGCCCGCCTGACGATCACCAACCATCCCATTGGTGGGCCGGTGTTCTCTGGCCCCCAGATCCAGCCCTGGCTCTGTCAGAGCGGCGCCACCGACAAGCAGTGCGACCAGGCCCCCACCTATGCCTACTACTACGTCCCCGCAGGTCAATCGAGCGTGGGCTCCAACGGCGCCGGCCAGGGGGACGTCAATGCCTTCCAGTCCTACGATCCCAGCAACCCGCCGCCGGCCTCCGCCATCGCCACCACGACGACCACTGACGGCGTAACGGTCCCGTTCATCATCCGCCAGGAGACCGGCTACATGGACCGCGACCAATACACGATCGCCACCCTGTGGCAGCCCGGTAAGCCATGGCAGCCGTGGGCGCCCCAATCCCAGTACAACGGGCGCCTGGTCATCACGCACGGCGCCAGCTGCGACACCACGTACGGCACGGGCACAGCCCCCGACGTGCAGGACCAGAAAGTCCTTGGCGCCGGCTTCATCGTCATGTCGACCGCGCTCGACAACGCGGGGCACAACTGCAACCTGCTCACCGAGGCTGAGTCGCTGGAGATGGGCAAGGAGTGGGTGGTCGACCACTACGGCGAGATCAAGTGGACGATCGGCTCGGGCTGCTCAGGTGGGTCACTCGTCCAGCAGCAGGTGGCCAACGCCTACCCCGGGATCTACCAGGGCATCACTCCCCAGTGCAGCTTCACCGATGCCTGGTCATCGTCCATGGAGTACGAGGACTACTACATGCTCCTCAATTACTTCGAGACCAAGGACCAGCAGGACCTGTGGGGACCGACGCAAATCGACGCCGTGATCCAACACCCCAACCCGGCCAACCCCCTCACCTTCACCACGGCGATCCCCAACTCCGGCAAAGCCGATCGCGACTGTCCCGACGTCCCGGCCTCAGATGTCTGGAGCCCCAGCAATCCCCACGGCGTGCGCTGCACGCTTGAGGACTACATGGTCAACATGTTCGGGCGCGATCCCTCCACCGGGTACGCCAACGTGCCGTTCAGCAACGTCGGCATCCAGTACGGGCTGAGCGCCCTCGAGGCCGGGCAGATCACCCCGCAGCAGTTCGCGGATCTGAACGCCCATCTGGGCGGGCTCGATACCAACGGCGACCTCTCGCCGACCCGGCAGAGCGGCCAGACGATCGCCTTCGACCGCGTCTACCGGGATGGCGGAGTCGACACGGCCTCGAACCTCAACCAGGTCGCGATCATCGACCTGCGCGGGCCCGACGAGGGTTCCTTCCACGACGTCTACCGGACCTATGCACTGCGTGACCGGCTGCTCCAGGACTTCGGCACCGCCGCCAACCAGGTCCTCTGGCAGGGCCCGACCCCGCTGATCGGCGACGCGAGCTTCGCCGACGACGCCATCTTTGCCATGGACGGCTGGCTGTCCAAGGTCTACGCCGACCACCGCAGCGTTCCCCTCTCGGAGAAGATCATCCAGGACAAGCCGTCCACGCTGACCGACCGCTGCACCGACGGCAACGGCAATGACATCTCCCAGAGCGTGTGCCAGAACGTCGTGCAGGCCTACGGCACCCCGCGCTTCGGAGCCGGCGAGCCGCACACCGACGACGTCCTCGACTGCCAGCTGCAGCCGCTCAACCGCGCCTCCTATCTGCCCGTCACCTTCACCGACGCGCAGTGGCAGGAGCTGGAGCAGGCGTTCCCCACCGGGGTGTGCGACTACTCCAAGCCCGGAGTCGGACAGGGGCCAACGACGCCGTGGATGACCTACCAGGACCAGCACGGCAACGTCATCTACGGCGGCCGCCCGATGGGCCCGGCGCCCAAGTCGGTGCCCTTCGGACCCCGGGTGCGATCCGCCAAGGCCCACCGCAAGCGTCGACGTAGACGCGCCGTCAAACCCGCGTTTACCGGCTAGGGCTGGGCGTACTCGACCTGTCGCAGCACCCGGGCCGGCGCGCCGGCGGCGATCGAGTAAGCGGGGATGTTGGTGGTAACCACCGAGTTGGCTCCGATCACGCTCCGGCGGCCGATCGTGACACCGCTGGTGACGACCACGTTGGCCCCGCACCACACGTTGTCCTCGATCCGGGTCGGGCCGCGGCTCGTGAAGCCCTGCCACGGGACTGGGCGGCCCGGGTCGTCGAAGCGGTGGTTGGCGTCGGTCACGAAGCAGCCGTTGGCGAACATGCAGTGATCGCCGATCTCGACCAGCTCCAGGGCGGCGATCATCACCGCGATGTTGAGGAAGGCCCCGGCGCCGATCCGGATCCGCGCTGAGCCTGGCCCGGTGAGCCAGACGTTCGGCTCGAGCAGCGCCTGCGGGCCGACCTCGAGACGGCCCTCGTGGAACATCTCGAGCACGTTGCCGTGGATCGGCCAGCGCGCGAAGGCCTGCCGGCGCAGGAACTCATAATGAATCCGGGCCCGGTTCCAGGGCAGCGAGTTCCGCTCATACCACCGCCACTTCTGCGCCCACAGGCGAGCCGCCGCAAGGTCCATGGCCCGCGAGCCTAACGGCGGGGCTGGATCGCTTCGTGCGCCCCCGCCACCCGGCGGTCTCAGCCCGCGGCCGCCGCCACCCGGCGGCGCGGCGTCGAGCGGCGGCGCGGCCGGGCCGGTGCCTTGCGGCTCTCACCCAGCACCTTGGCCAGGAACTGCCCGGTGTAGGAGCGCGCGACCGCCGCCACCTGCTCAGGCGTCCCGGTCGCAATCAGCTCGCCCCCCTCATCGCCGCCCTCAGGTCCCAGGTCGATCAGCCGGTCGGCAACCTTGATCACGTCAAGGTTGTGCTCGATCACGACCACCGTGTTGCCCGCGTCGACCAGCCGCTGCAACACCTCCAGCAACCTCTGGATGTCGGCGAAGTGCAGTCCGGTGGTCGGCTCGTCGAGGATGTAGAGCGTCCGCCCGGTCGCCACCTTGGAGAGCTCGGAGGCCAGCTTGACCCGCTGGGCCTCGCCGCCCGAGAGCGTGGTCGCCGGCTGCCCGAGCCGCATGTACCCGAGGCCGACATCGTTGAGGGCCTCCACCCGGCGGCGGATCTTGGGGATGTGGGCGAAGAACTCGAGCGCCTCCTCGACCGGCATCTCGAGCACGTCGGCGATCGTCTTGCCCTTGAAGCGAACCTCGAGGGTCTCCCGGTTGTAGCGCTTGCCATGGCACTGCTCGCAGGGGACGTAGACGTCGGGCAGGAAGTGCATCTCGATCTTGATCTGGCCGTCGCCCCGGCACACCTCGCACCGGCCGCCCTTGACGTTGAAGGAGAACCGGCCCGGCTTGTAGCCCCGCGCCCGCGCCTCCTGGGTCTTCGAGAAGAGCTCGCGGATCTGGTCGAACAGCCCGATATAGGTGGCCGGGTTGGAGCGCGGGGTGCGGCCGATCGGAGACTGGTCGACCGAGATGACCTTGTCGAGCTGATCGAGCCCGCTGATCCGGCGGTGGGCGCCGGCCCGCTGGCGCGTCCGGTGCAGCCGGTTCGAGACCGCCTTGTAGAGGACCTCGTTGACCAGGGTCGACTTTCCCGACCCGGACACCCCGGTGACACAGCAGAACACCCCGAGCGGGACCTTGACGTTGATCTTGCGCAGGTTGTGCTCGGACGCGCCCTCGATCTCGACGTATCCGCTCGGCCGCCGCCGGCGGGCCGGGATGTCGATCTGCCGGGTCCCGGCCAGGAACTGGCCGGTCAGCGACTCCGGCACCCGGGCCAGCTCGTCCGCCGTCCCCTCGGCGACCACATGGCCACCGTGCTCCCCGGCCCCGGGCCCCATGTCGATCAGGTGGTTGGCCGCCCGCATGGTCCCCTCGTCGTGCTCAACCACGAGCACGGTGTTCCCGAGGTCCCGCAGGCGCTCGAGCGTCACGATCAGCTTCTCGTTGTCACGCTGGTGGAGCCCAATCGACGGCTCGTCGAGGATGTAGAGGACCCCAACGAGCGAGGAGCCGATCTGGGTGGCCAGCCTGATCCGCTGGGCTTCGCCGCCTGACAGCGTCGAGGCCGCGCGCTCCATCGACAGGTAGCCCACACCCACGTTGTCCAGGAACTGGAGTCGCTCCTCGATCTCCCGCAGGACGAGACGGGCGATCCGTCGGTCGTGCTCGGTGAGCTCGAGCCCGCGGATCCACTCGAGTGCGCGGCGCGCCGACAGGCCCGTGAACTCGTGAATCGGCGTCCCGCCGACCAGGACCGCCCGCGACTCGGGGCGCAGGCGCGCTCCGTGGCACTCCGGACACGGGCGCAGCGTCATGTACTCCTCGATCTTCTCGCGCGTGAATTCGGAGTCGGTGTCCCGGTAGCGGCGCTCGAGGTTGGGCACGATGCCCTCGAAGGTGGTGGCGTAGGAACGGCGACGGCCGAACCGGTTGCGGTAGGACACCTGGACCCGGTCGCCGTTGGTCCCGTGAAGGAAGAAGTCCTGGGCCGACTCGGTGAGCTCATCCCACGGCGTCTCGAGATCGACCTCGTAGCGCTCGGCGATGGCCTGGATCAGCTGGTCGTAGTACTCCGAGGCGCTGGCCGCCCAGGGCGCGATCGCCCCCTCCCCGATCGACAGCGTCGGATCCGGCACCACCAGCTCAGGGTCGATCTCCATCTGCGAGCCCAGTCCCGTGCAGCGTGGGCAGGCGCCGTGGGGGGAGTTGAAGCTGAAGATACGGGGCTCGAGCTCGACCAGGCTCGGGCCGTGGACCGGGCAGGCGAACTTCTCCGAATAGGTCTGGATCTCGCCTGAGTCGACGAGCTCGACCTCAACCAGGCCGTCGGCCAGCGCCACCGCCGTCTCGATCGAATCGGCCAGCCGCTTGCGCAGCTCGCCCTTCATGACCAGGCGGTCGACGACCACGGCAATGTCGTGCTTGAACTTCTTGTCGAGCACGATCTCCTCGTCGAGGCGCCGGAGCTCGCCGTCGACCTTGACTCGGCTGAAGCCCTCCCCGCGCAGCTCCTCGAGCTGCTTGCCGTACTCCCCCTTACGCCCCCGCACGATCGGAGCCAGGACCATGAACCGGGTGCCCTCGGGGAGCTCCATGACCTGGTCGATGATCTGCTCGGCCGACTGACCGGTGATCGGCCGCCCGCAGATGTGGCAGTGGGGATGCCCGACCCGAGCCCAGAGCAGGCGCAGGTAGTCGTAAATCTCGGTGACCGTCCCCACCGTCGAGCGGGGGTTGCGGCTCGTCGTCTTCTGGTCGATCGAGATGGCCGGGGATAGGCCCTCGATCGAGTCGACGTCCGGCTTGTCCATCTGACCCAGGAACTGGCGCGCGTAGGCCGAGAGCGATTCGACGTAGCGGCGCTGCCCCTCGGCATAGATCGTGTCGAAGGCCAGCGACGACTTGCCGGACCCCGAAAGTCCAGTGATTACGGTCAGCGAGTCCCGAGGAATCGCCACCGTTACGTCCTTGAGGTTGTGCTCCCGGGCGCCCGAGACGACCAGTTGATTCACGACTTCGAGTCTAGACGAGCGAACAGACGTTCCCGTAGCGACTTGGCCGGAGTTTGCGGCCTTCAACTGCCGATCGACGCGTAGACCTCGTCGAGCAGCGCCGACTGGTCTGAGAGCTCGTAGTTGTCCTGCAGATACCGATCGACCTCGTCCCTGGGGGCTCCGTTCAGAGCCATGTTGAGCGCCACCAGTCGCGCCCCCTCGAGGTTGGAGTCCTCGGCATGGGTCGCGTCGGCGATCACGGCATCGGGCGTTGGCTCGTCGGCGGGAGGGCTGAGCGCGGTGTCCGCGGCGCGGGCGGCGTCCGGATCCTCCTCATCGGCGGTGGCCAGATCGAGATCGTCCTCCAGCGGCGCTCCCACCGGCTCATCGCGGCGGGCGGCCACGGGCTTCGCGGGCTCCGGCTCCCCCAAGCGCTGCTCCAGTTGCCCCAAGTCATCCCGCAGGCTGTCCAGCGAGTTGCGGATTGAGCCCAGCAGAGCCTGGACGTCGCTGCGCGCTTCGCTGCGCACGACGCTGGCGCGCTCCTCGGCCTCCCCCCGGATCCGCTCGGCCTCGGCCTCAGCCTCGGCCCGGATTTCCGCCGCCGAGGTCTCGGCCACCTCGATGATCGCCCGCACCCGGTCACCGGCCGCGCCGGCCAGCGAGTCCTTGGCGGTGTTGCGTCGTGCCGAAGGCATCTGCGGCTGTTCAGCCTACCGGCGCCTGACTCTCGGCGATGGCCTGATCGAGCTCACGCTTGAGGTCCCGGATCTCGTCCCGGAGCTTGGCCGCGTACTCGAAGCGCAGGTCCTCCGCCGCCTCGAGCATCTCCTCCTCCAGCTCGACGATCGTCTTCTCGATCTCCGCGGGAGACATCCCGCTGGCCGTCGTCCGGCGCCGGCGGCGCAGGCGCGGCACCTTGGACTCGGACTGAAGGAACTCGGCGATATCGGAGATCCCCTTGACGATCGTCTCCGGCGTGATGCCGTGCTCCTGGTTGTACTGGCGCTGAATCTCACGGCGACGGTCAGTTTCATCGATCGCCGCCCGCATCGCCGCCGTCTCCTTGTCGGCGTACATGAGGACCTTGCCCTCGATGTTGCGGGCCGCCCGCCCGATGGTCTGAATGAGCGATGTTTCGCCGCGGAGAAAGCCTTCCTTGTCGGCGTCGAGGATGGCCACCAGCGAGACCTCAGGCAGGTCGAGCCCCTCACGCAGGAGGTTGACTCCGACGAGCACGTCGAACTGCCCGAGGCGGAGCTCGCGGATGATCTGGATCCGCTCCAGGGTGTCGATCTCCGAGTGCAGATAGCGGACCTTGAAGCCCATCTCGAGCAGGTAATCCGTCAGGTCCTCGGCCATCTTCTTGGTCAGCGTGGTGACCAGCGTGCGCTCGTCGCGGTCTACCCGGCCCCGGATCTCGTTCATCAGATCGTCGATCTGGTTGCGCGTCTCCCGGACCTCGACCTCCGGGTCGACGATCCCCGTCGGCCGCACGATCTGCTCGACGATCCGCTCCGAGGTCCGGCGCTCGTACTCGCCCGGGGTCGCCGACACGAACACCATCTGCGGCGTGATCGAGAGGAACTCCTGAAAGGTCTGCGGCCGGTTGTCGAGCGCTGAGGGGAGACGGAACCCGTAGTCGACGAGCGTCTGCTTGCGGGAGCGGTCCCCCTCGTACATGCCTCCGATCTGCGGCACCGTCTGGTGGGACTCGTCGATAAAGCAGACGAAGTCGTCAGGAAAGTAGTCGAGCAGGCAGTAGGGCCGCGAGCCCGGCGCGCGGCCGTCGAGGATCCGGGAGTAGTTCTCGATCCCGGAGCAGAAGCCGAGCTCACGGAGCATCTCCATGTCGTACTGGGTCCGCTGGCGCAGGCGATGGGATTCGAGCAGCTTGCCCTGAGCCTCGAGCTCCGCGCAGCGGGCATTGAGCTCACGGCCGATCTCGGCCACCGAGTCCTCGATCATCCCCTCGCGCACGTTGTAGTGCGAGGCCGGCCAGATGCCGATGTGCTCGATGTCCTCCTGGAGGATCTCGCCGGTCAACGGGTCGAACTCCTGGAGCTGCTCGACCTCGTCGCCGAACAGCACGACCCGGTAGGCGGTCTCGGCGTAGGCGGGGAACACCTCGAGCGTTTCCCCACGGACCCGGAAGGTGCCGCGGGAGATCGCGGTGTCGTTGCGGGTGTACTGGATCGAGACCAGCTTGCGCAGGAGCCGGTCGCGGTCGACGAACTCCCCCTTGCGCAGCGTCTGCAGGTTCTCGTCGTAGGTCTGCGGCGAGCCCAGACCGTAGATGCAGGAGACGCTGGCGACGATCAGGACGTCGCGCCGGGCGAACAGCGCCGCCGTGGCCGAGTGGCGCAGCCGGTCGATCTCCTGATTGATGGCCGAGTCCTTCTCGATGTAGAGGTCCTTGCTGGGAACGTAGGCCTCGGGCTGGTAGTAGTCGTAGTAGGAGACGAAGTACTCAACTGCGTTATTGGGGAAGTAGGTCCGGAACTCGTTGCAGAGCTGGGCCGCCAGCGTCTTGTTGTGGGCGATCACGAGGGCCGGCTTCTGGACCGCCTCGACCACCCCCGCCATCGCCATCGTCTTGCCCGTTCCGGTGGCCCCGAGCAGCGTCAGCCCCCGCTCCCCGGCCAGGACTCCCTCGGCCAGCGAGGCGATCGCCTGGGGCTGGTCAGCGGTCGGCGTATAGGCAGCATCGAGCTCGAATTTCGGCACATATTCAGCGTAGCGGCGGGGTCGGTCCCGGACCGTCTGAATGCGGTCAGAAACCGGCCGCGGAACAGAACGGCCCCCGCCCCGCTGTCGTACCGGGGAGCGGGGGCCGTCTGTCGGCCCGCGTGCCCCCGGGGCTTACAGGGACCCGCGGAGGCGGATGCATCCGCCCCCATTCAGACGCTCGCCGGGCCGGAAACCTTCCGGAGAGACCTCTCAGGAGTAACCGAGCTCCGAGGGGTAGGTCTGGCGATAGCGCTTCTGGGCGTCCAGGACCTTGGCCACGTACGCCTGGGTCTGCGGGAAGGGGATCTCACTGACGGTCAGCGGACGGCCTTGTTGCCGCTCGAACACCAGCCAGTGGTCGACGTTTGTCGTCCCGCCGTTGTACGCGGCCAGGGCCGGCACCTCCTCCCCCTTGTAAAGGTCGAGGAGGTAGCGCAGGTAGTAGCTGCCATAAGCGATGTTGACCTGAGGGGTGCCCAGGTCCGCCACCGTGAACGTCGTTGCCCCAGAGCGCCGGGCCAGGAACTCGGCCGTCTGGGGCAGGATCTGCATGAGCCCCTCCGCCCCCGCCGATGACGGCCGCGGGTCAAACTTCGTCTCGGCATAGATCACAGCGGCGATCAGCGCCGGGTCGAGGTGCTTCTCGGCCGCCTGCTGGCGAATCACGTCCGAGTAGGACAGCGGAAGCGTCAGGTCATTGACCGCCCGGCGGAAGAGCGGCAGCGCCAGGACGATCACGAGCACGAGAGCGCCGATCCCAATGAAGCTGGCCAGCGCGCGCCGGCGTCGCCGCACCACCGTGCGGTGCCGGCCGGTCCGGCGGCGTGCGGTGACAGTGGCGGCGGGCGGGCTCATCGTTCAAGCATCTCAAGGATCTCCGACAGCTTCGCGTCCAGCTCGCCGATGCTGCCGTCGTTAACGACCACGTACGTCGCACGTTGCGCCTTTTCCTGCTGGGCCAACTGCCGCGAGCCACGTTCGGCCAGCGCCTCGTGGCCCCGGGCCCCGGCCCGCTCCGCCCGAAGCTCCTCGTCGGCGATGACCGCGATCGTCGCGTCAAACGCGCCCTCCATCCCACTCTCAAACAGGAGTGGCACCTCGACGACCGCGGCCCTCGGAGATTCGACTCGGTGGTCGAGCCCCTCGCGCCACTCGGCCATGCGCCTGCCGACCAGCGGCCACAGGAGCTCCTCGAGCCAGGCTCGGTCCTCGGGGCGCGTGAAGGCAGCCCGCGCCACGGCGCTCCGATCGACGCTGCCCCCCGGCGCCACCGATTCACCAAAACGCTCGACCACCGCGTCCCGAACCTCGTCGGTCTCATAGAGGTCGTGCACGACCTGGTCGGTGGAGAGAGTTTCCGCCCCCAGTCGCTCCAAGGCCGCCAACACCGTGGATTTCCCGGCCCCGATCCCGCCGGTCAGCCCGACGAACGGAACCGTCAGGCCGACTCGCTGTCGTCAGCCCCCGGCTCCGCCTCAGCTTCCGGCTCCTCGGGCGCTTCGAAGCCCTGTTCAGGCGCCTGAGCCACCTCCGCGTCGCCAGCAGGAGCCGCCTCAGCCGCGGGCTCTTCCTCGGCAGGGGCAACGGCCTCGGGCTCGGCGGGAGCCTCCTCCTCGGCGGTGACTGAGTCGGAGGACACGTCTGACGAGGTGTCCGCTCGCGGACCTCCGTCAGCCTCGCTGCCCTCCTGAGCGGGCGTCGCGGACACATCGTCAGGTGTGTCCTCAGACGAAGCGAACACATCCTCAGAGAGCCCCAGCTCAGGCACGTTGTCAAGGTCGCCCGCGTCGGCCGTGATCGGCCGCACCGGCAGCTCCTGCCCCTCGACGCGCTTGATGGAGAGCGAAAGCCGCCGCCGCTCGGAGTCGATCTCGAGAATCTTGACCCGCACCTCGTCCCCGGGCTGGATGATCTCCCGCGGATTCTCCACGTGGTGCTGGGCGAGCTCGGAGATGTGCACGAGCCCCTCGACCCCATCGAGGATCTCGACGAAGGCGCCGAAGGTGACTACCTTGGTCACGGCGCCCTCGAGCTCATCGCCGATGTTGTAGGTGTCGACGACCCGCTGCCACGGATCCTCCTGAGTCTGCTTGAGCCCGAGCGAGATCCGCTGGCGGTCGCGGTCGATGTCGAGCACCTTGACCGTCACCGTGTCGCCGATGTTGAGGATCTCCGATGGATGGTTGACGTGCGACCACGACAGCTCGGAGATGTGGATCAGCCCGTCGATCCCGTCGAGATCGACGAAGGCACCGAAGTCGACGATGTTCGAGATCGTGCCGTCCACCACCTGGCCGGGCTGGAGGCGATCGAGAATCCGCTCGCGGTCCTCCTTGCGCTGCTCCTCGAGCACGGCGCGCCGGGACAGGACGACGTTGTTGCGAGAGCGATTGAGCTCGATGACCTTGCACTCGATCGCCTGGCCCATGTACTCGTCGAGGTTGGGCACACGGCGGATGTCGACCAGCGAGGCGGGGAGGAAGCCACGCACCCCGAGGTCGATGATGAGTCCGCCCTTGACCACCTCGATGACGGTTCCGGTCACGGGGTCGCCGGAGTCGGCCGCGGCCTCGATCCGCCGCCACGCCCGCTCGAAGCGGGCGCGCTTCTTGGACAGGATCAGCCGGCCGTCCTGGTCCTCCTTGGTCAGGACGAGGGCATCCACCTCCTCGCCCAGCGAGACCTCCTCGCTGGGATCCACCGACTTGCGGATCGACAGCTCATTGGCCGGGATCACGCCCTCCGACTTGTAGCCGATGTCGACCAGGACCTCGTCGTTGTCGATGCGCACGACGTGCCCGGTGACCACATCCCCCTCCGTGAAGGGATGGATGGTGGCGTCGTAGTTGGGGACGACCTTCCCGTCGACCTCGAGCAGGAGGCCGTCGGAGCCCTCTACGACCTTGGCGTTGGGCTGCTCGTCGGTGGGCGTCAAAGTGGTTGTCGACGACATAGCGTTCGTCGCAGGATAGCCGCCGAACGCATACGTGGCGGCTCCCTATCATCAACTCGCCCATGCCGATCCGAGCCACCAAGCGTGGGGCTGAGCGCACGAAGCTGTCTGCCGACTGCGATGTCCTGATCTGCGGTGCCAGCTTCGCCGGTCTCGCGGTGGCGCGAGAGCTCGCCGGCAGCGGCGCCGAGGTGATGCTGATCGACCGCTACGAGATCGGCGAGCGCCAGACCTCGGCGTGCGGGATACCGACCCTTTGGCTCGAAGCACTCGGGCTTCAGGGAGCGCTCCAGCAGACGTTCGGCGAGCTCCTGATCCACACCCCGTACGCCTCGGTCAGCTACGACCTGCCGTGGACGTTCTCGACCTTCGACTACCGAAGCCTGTGCGCGCTCCTCGCCGAGCAGGGAGAGTTCGAATTCGAGACGGCCAAGGTCGAGGGCCGCAGCGCCTTCGCCGTCCACACCGACCGCGGCGACATCCAGGCGCCATTGATCGTCGATGCGCTCGGCTGGCGGCGCGTCCTGGGCCGGGGCGAGAACGTGCAGCCGCCTGACGCCTTGCTCTCACGCGGGCTCGAGGTTCATCCCTTCGGCTCCGGCGACGAGCTTGCGGTGTGGATAGACCGGCGCTACGTCCCCGCCGGCTACGGCTGGAGCTTCCCCGCCGCCGGCGAGCTCCGTATCGGCGTCGGCTCGTTCGATCCCCGCTTCCACGTCCGCGAGCCGACGGTCAGGCTGGCCGAGGATCTCCACGCGGACACCGTGCGCTATCAGGGGAACTGGATCCCCCACGCGCTGCGGGACGCCACCGAGGACGAGATCTTCTTCGCCGGTGACTCGGCCGGGCACTGCCTGCCCCTGACCGCCGAGGGGATCCGAACCGCGCTCTACTTCGGGCTGGCGTGCGGACGCGAGCTCCGGGCGGTGATCGGTGGCAAGCAGAGCCGTGCTCAGGCGCTCGCGCGCTACCACGCCTTCTCGGCCGGCCATGCCCTCCCCTACCGCTGGATGCTCAGGCTCCAGCGTCTGATCCCGCGAGTGCCCCCGCGCGTGCTCGGACCCTCACTGCGGGCGATCGACCAGCGGCGCTTCATCCACTGGGCCTTCGGCCACTACCTGGAAGTCGCTCACCCGCGCTTCGTCGCCGAGGCCGCCCGCGCCCCTCGGCCGCCGCTGACGAGCACCGTCCGGGCGTAGAAGGTCCAGTTGCCCCAGCTGTCGGTCGTTCGCAACACGACTCGATAGGACCCGGGACGACCGAAGCGATGCGTCGTCCGCCGCCCGCGGCCAGAGCCGCGGTCGCCAAAGAACCACTGGTAGGAGACGATCGACCCGTGCCCCGCTCGGGCGTGGGCGGTGAACGCGAGCCCACCCCGGGAGCCGGGAACGGTTGCGGTGCTGAAGGCCACCGAATCCGGCTTGGGCCGCGGCTCGCAGGCGCCGTCGGCATTGCTCCACTGCTCCTGGAGGTAGTAGTGGCCGCCGTTGATGGCCTCGTTCCAGGCCGTCGAACCCGCGCCGCCGATGGCCGGGCCGAAGGTGCTCAGGCAGAGATCGGCCATCTCCTCTCCGGTGTCCGGGTCGATCCAGGCGTTGCCCGACGGATCGGTGATCGTCTCATCCTGCTCGTGACTGATTGTCGAGAGCGCGGGATCGGCAGCTGAGTTGTTGGGCCGCGGGTTGTCTGACTGACAGTGCCCGGGGATCGCGTTGTAGGGGATCACCGCGTAGAGCACGAGGCCGTCGCTCGTCTGTGAGTGATAGCCGCAGTAGCCATTGGCGTCGCCCCCCAGGGCGCAGCTGGTGGAGCCCGAGTCCGAGCAGTCCCCGAACCCGTTCGGGGTGACGAGAAAGTAGATGTCGTTGGCGCTGGTGGGCATCCGGTGGGGCCGGATCACGTGCTCGATCTCCCGCTGGAGCTGGGCGTCGGTTAGGCACACCGTCCAACCCGGCCCGGTGGCCGGGGGTTCCTGGCAGCTATTGGGTGGCAGCGGGTCGGTGTCGAGCACCGAGCCGCCGAAGACCGATGCGTAGGTCGCCCGGCCGCTGCCGTCTTGGTACTGGCCGGTGAGCCCATAGACGCTGAAGGGACTGTGACTGGCCGCGGCGACGTTGCGCAGGAAGGTGACAATCAGCGACTCATAGCCCGGATCGAAGGTCAGCCCGGACCCCGCAGGCGCCCAGAAGATCACGTGGGTGCGGTTCCAGTGCAGGACCGGGCCGCCGCCGTAGGGCAGGTTCGCCAAGTGGGCGTCCGCCTCCCGGCTGATCCGTGCCACGTGAGCTCGGTGATCTGAGATCCGCCCGGTCTCTGGCCTGGCCTGCGCGGCGGCGCAGAACACGAGCACGGCCGCCAGCGCCGCTCCCCCCCGCCCCACGAATCTCACTTCGCGGCCAGCCAATCGCTCCCGATCCCGACGTCCACGGCCAGCGGAGGATCGAGCGTGAAAGCCCCGCCCATCTCGCGACTGGCCAGGTGCGAGACCTCGTCGGCCTCCTCGGCCGGACCCTCAAACAGGAGCTCGTCGTGGATCTGGAGGACCATCTGCGACCGCAGCCCCGCCTCCTTGAGCGCCGCGTCGCAGCGAACCATGGCCACCTTCATGATGTCGGCCGCGGTCCCCTGGATCACCATGTTGACCGCGAAGCGCTCCCCCTGCTTGCGCAGGTCCCAGCGCCGCGCCCGGAGCTCCGGGACCTGCCGGCGGCGCCCGAACAAGGTCGAGACATATCCGTGCTCGGTCCCCTGCTCGATGGTCGCCTCGATGAACCGCGCCACGGCCGGAAAGCCCGCCATGTAGCGCTGGATGAACTCGTCCGCCTCCTCTTGGGGAATGTCCAGCCGGTCGGCCATGCCCCAGGCCGAGAGCCCGTAGACGATGCCGTAATTGATCATCTTGGCCTTTGAACGCATACCTGGATCGATCTGCTCCGGTGTCACCCCAAACACACGACAGGCCGTCGCGGTGTGGACGTCTTCGCCTTTTTCGAAAATCTCCTTGAGCGCGCCCTCGTCCGCGATGTGGGCCAGGAGCCGGAGCTCGACCTGGGAATAGTCCGCGGAAACCAGGAGATCCCCGGGCTCGGCCACGAAGCAGGCGCGGATCTCGCGCCCCAGCTCGGTGCGGATGGGGATGTTCTGGAGGTTGGGGTTATTCGAGGAGAGCCGGCCCGTGGTCGCGGCGGTCTGGTTGAACGTCGTGTGGATCCGGTTGTTTGTGTCGACGAGCAGTGGGAGCGCGTCCAGATAGGTCTGGGCGAGCTTGGTCAGCTCGCGCCAGCGCTCGATCTTCTCGATCACCGGGTGCTCGGAGCGGATCGCCTGGAGCACGCGGGCGTCGGTCGAGTAGCCGGTCTTGCCCCGGCGCTTGCGCGACAGGCCCAGCTGGCCGAAGAGGACCTCCTCGAGCTGCTTGGGCGAGCCGAGGGTGAACTCGGTCCCGACAAGCTCGAAGATCTCCCGCTCCAGGGCATCGGCCTCCGACTTGACCCGGCTCGAGATCCGAGCCAGCCGCCCGGTATCGAGCTTCACCCCCACCTTCTCCAGGTCCCTGAGCAGGCGCACCAGCGGCAGCTCGACCTCGGTCATCAGGTCGGTCAGCCCGCGGCCGCGGATCTCCTCGCGCTGCCACTGGGCGAGCGCGGTCGCCAGCAGCGCATCCGCCCCGGCCTCATCGGGGACGTCGGCCGCCAGGCCCCGCTCCTCGGTGAGCTCCCGGAACGGGTAGGCGCGCCGAGCCGGCTCAAGCAGGTAGGCGCCGATCTCGGTGTCGTGGTGCAGCGTCTCGGGCACCTCGCCGAGCGACTTGGCGTCGTGGGCGATCACCGGCCGGTTCCCCAGCGCCCGGACCAGCTCCTCGGAGCTCGCCGCCTCTCCCACGAGCACCTGGTCCCGGTCCTCCTCGTGGAGTCCGAAGCGGTAGCTCGACTGCTCGGCGAACAGGGCATCTTCGGGCACCTCCGGCGCCCTCACCGCCACGGCGATCGGCCGCCCCGAGGTGTGCCGGTCGAGTTCCTCCAGGCTCGTCTCGCGTACCCGCGCCCTCAGCGCCCGCTCGGCGGCAGGCGCCGGCGCCGCCGCATCGGCCGAGCCCAGCGCCTCCTCGAGCCGGCGCAGCGGCTCGCGCAGCTCATACCGGCGGAAGGTGTCCCGGAGCTGTGAGCGGTCGGGCGCGGCGGACACGAACTCGGCCAGGTCGAGCGCGACCGGAATGTCGCGCTTGGCGGTGGCCAGCTGCTTGGACACCCGCGCGGCCTCGGCGTGCTCGATCAGGTTCTGCTTGCGCTTGGCGCCGCTGATCTCATCGACGCTGGCCAGGACGTTCTCCAGCGAGCCGAAGCGCTGAAGCAGCTCGGCCGCCGTCTTGTCGCCGATCCCCGGGACCCCGGGGATGTTGTCGCTGGTGTCGCCCTTCAGCCCGATGAAGTCGGGCACCAGTTCCGGGGGAATGCCGTAGCGGTCGATCACCCCCTCGCGGTCGTAGACCCGGGTATCGGTGATCCCGCGGGAGGTGGTCATGATCTTGACCCGCCCGTCGTCCACGAGCTGGTAGGCGTCCCGGTCGCCGGTCACCACCATCACGTCGATCGGCGGGTCGTGGTGTCGGGCCTGCTCGACGATCGAGGCGATCACGTCGTCGGCCTCGTAGCCCTCGACGGACAGGTTCTGATACCCGAAGGCCTCGACGAGCGGCGCCAGCGCCGGCCACTGCTCTTTGAGCAGGTCGGGCCGGCTCGAGCGCTGGGCCTTGTAGTCGGCGTAGATCTCACGTCGGCCCGTGTCGCCCTTGTCCCACAGCACCACCGTTGCCTTGGGGCCGTAGTCGGTGAGGATCTTGACCAGCATCGAGGCGAAGCCAAAGATCGCGTTCGTGGGCACACCCGTGGAGGTCGCAATCGACTCCGGCAGGGCGAAGAACGCCCGGTAGGCCAGGCTGTTGCCATCGATCAGGAAGAGCTCATCGGACATCCGTCTGTCAGGCTATCTGCCGCCGTGCCAGGAACACCAAGCGCTCAGTACAGCCTCACCCTCCGGGTCGAGATCGAGCATCGACCGGGAATGTTGGGCCAGGTGGCCAGCGCGATCGGCACCGCCGGCGGCACCATCGGGGCGATTGACCTGGTCCAGGTCGAGGGCGGGCACACGATCCGCGACATCACCGTCGACACCGCCGATCCGGCCGAATGGCCGCGTGTGACCGACGCGGTCAACGCCCTGCCGGGCGCCCGCGTGCTCGACGCCATCGATCGGACCCTGCAGCTACACGTGGGGGGAAAGATCGAGATGCAGAACAAGAGCCCGCTGAAGAACCGGGACGATCTCTCGATGGCCTATACGCCCGGCGTGGCCCGGGTGTGCGAGGTGATCCACGCCGATCCCGACCGCGCCTTTCAGTACACGATCAAGCGCAACACCGTGGCGGTCGTTTCCGACGGGACGGCGGTCCTCGGCCTGGGCGACATCGGCCCCCGCGCGGCCATGCCGGTGATGGAGGGCAAGGCGATGCTGTTCAAGGAGTTTGCCGGGGTCGACGCCTTCCCCATCTGCCTCGACACCCGCGACGTGGATGAGATCGTCGCCGTGGTCAAGGCCATCGCCCCGGGCTTCGGAGGGATCAACCTCGAGGACATCTCGGCTCCGCGGGCCTTCGAGATCGAGGACCGCCTGCGGGAGTCGTTGGACATCCCGGTCTTCCACGACGACCAGCACGGGACCGCCGTCGTCGTCCTGGCGGCGCTTTACAACGCGCTGAAGCTGACCGGCCGCCGGATGGAGGACCTGCGGATCGTCATCGTCGGGATGGGCGCCGCCGGCGTGGCCGTGACCCGAATCCTCATCTCGGCCGGCGCGCGGCACATCATCGGCGTCGACTCCCGGGGCGCGCTATCGGTGCAGCGTCCCGATTACCTCGACGGCTCGATGCCGCTGGTCAAGCGGAGGCTGTCCGAGGACACGAATTCCGAGCGCCGTTCGGGCTCACTGCTCGACGTCCTCGCCGGAGCCGATCTGTTCATCGGGCTCTCCGGTCCCGGCGTGCTGGACGCCGCCGAACTCTCTCGGATGGCCCCTGACCCGATCATCTTCGCCATGGCCAATCCGACGCCCGAGGTCTCCCCCGAGGCCGCCGCCCCCTACGCCCGGATCATGGCCACCGGGCGCTCGGACTATCCGAACCAGATCAACAACGTGCTCGCCTTCCCCGGGATCTTCCGCGGCGCCCTGGACGTCCGCGCGCCGGCGATCACCGAAGAGATGAAGATGGCCGCGGCGCGCGCGATCGCTTCGATCGTGCGCGACGACGAGCTGCGCGAGGACTACATCATCCCGTCAGTGTTCAACCGCGACGTCGCCCCGGCCGTCGCCGCCGCCGTGGCCGAGGAGGCCCGCGCCAGCGGCACCGCCGGGGCCGGCGCCGAGGTCGGCTACGGACAGACCGAGGAGTTCTGGGCGGTGCCCGGGCGGTAGCTGTCGCAGGTCTGTGACAAGACTGCGCCAAGACTGCGCCAAGTCGGCGAAAAGTGCGCGAAAAGTCGGCGAAAAACGGCCGGGCTGGGAAATGGGGTGGGAGGCTGTGCCATGGCCGCAGGAATGGCACGCCCACGACACACCCCTACCGCTTCAGCCGGCTCTTTCGTCTCCGCGACACATAGCGACACGCCGACGACACACCTCGTCGAGATTCTTGGGGTGAGTCGTCCCCGTGCCATCTCTGGCTCCCGCGAAGAGCGGATCGCCCAAATCGCTGGCTTCCAGCGCGGGCGCGTGGCCCACGCTCAGTTGCTCGCCGCCGGACTCGCCAACCGCACCATCTATCGCCTGGCCGCCCAGGGCCACCTTCGCCGAGAGCACCGCGGCGTCTACGCAGTGGGACACACCGCCCCCATCCCACTTGGCCCCGAGACCGCCGCCCTCCTCGCCTGCGGCGACCATGCCGTCCTGAGCCACTACACGGCGGCCCTCATCCACAAGCTGATTCCGCACGGGGACGGGCAGATCCACGTGACAATTCGGGGCCGTCACGGACCCGAGCCCACAGGCGTGAAGGTTCACCGCGCGACGACGCTCAATCGAGGCGAGGTCGACATCGTCGAAGCGCTGCCAATCACCTCCCCAGCCCGAACCATCTTCGACCTCGCCGCAACTGCGGACCTCGCCACGACGGAGCGCGCGGTGGAGGAGGCATTGACCCAGAAGAAAGTGACTGAGCGGGGGCTGCGCACGCTCGCCCGAAGGGTCCGCGGTCACCGCGGCGCGAAGCTCGTACCGGCCATCCTCGACGCCTACAAGGAGCCCGGAATCACCAAGTCCAAGGCCGAGCGTCGCTTCCGCGCCCTCCTCCGAGCCGCCCAGCTGCCCCAGCCGAAGACGAACTTCCCCTTCCGCGGCTACTCGCTGGATTGCTACTGGCCGGAGCTTGGCGTCGTCGTCGAGATCCAGGGCTACCAGTTTCACTCGAGCCGCAAGAAGTTCGAGCGTGACACCCGGAAGGCCGCCACGCTCACGGCGGCCGGCCTCACGGTCGCGTATGTCACGTGGCTCCAGATGGAGAACGAGCCCTACGCGGTTATCGCTCGCACCGCGCAGATGTTGGCCCTCGCTCAGGCGCGCCAGCAGGCCGCCTAGACGATCCGGTTCCGCAACACCCCGATTCCCTCGATCTCGAGCTCCACCTCATCCCCCACCGACAGCCAACGCTGATCGCCGTGCTCAAGGATGCAGCCGCGCCCGACGGTGCCGGACCCAATCACATCCCCGGGAACCAGCCCGGGTGTATTGCGCGCCGCGGCCTCCAGCAGGTCGTCCCAAGCAAAGAACATCCCGCCGGTGCTCGACTCGGTCCGGACCTCGCCGTTGACCCGCGCCACCGCGCGCATCGAAAGATCAGCCGGCAGTTCGTCCACCGACACGAGCACCGGACCCAACGACGTCGCGAAGTCCTTGCCCTTGGCCGGTCCCAGCCCCACCTGCATCTCCCGCGCCTGTAGATCCCGGGCCGACCAGTCGTTCATGATCGTGAAGCCCTCCGGGCGCCCGTCGGCACCAATCACACACGCCAGCTCCAGCTCGTAGTCCAGAGCCGCGGTATCAGAAGGCGCGGGCACCGAATCCCCGTCCCGGTACACGGCCGACGGGTTGGAGAAATAAAAGCGCGGGGCTTCGTACCAGGCCTCGGGCACGTCCCCGCGTCCGGTGACGGCGCGGGCGTTTCGCACATGCTCCTCGAAGGCCATGAAGTCCCGAATCGAGGGCGGACGGCCCTCTGGAAACACCCGCCTCATCGCTGAAACAAGGTCGACAAGACCACCTCGGTGACGGTCCTCGACACCCCGTCGGTGGCCCGGATCCGCTCCAGCACGGCCTCCAGATCCTTGGTGTCGTGGGCCATCACGTGCAGCAGGGCACTCGCCTCTCCGGCCACGGTGTGAGCGGAGACGACGCCCGCCTCGCGCTCGACCGACCGCTTGATCGCCTCGCCGGGCATCTTGCCCTCGCAGTAGAGATCGACGAACGCCTCGGCGTGCCAGCCGAAGGCCGGCGGATCGACGACCGCCGTATAGCCGAGGATCACCCCATCGTCCTCCAGCCGGTCGACACGGCGCTTGACCGCGGGCGCCGACAGGTGGACCCGCTGCCCGATGTCCTGGTAGGAGCGGCGGGCGTTCTCGCGGAGCAGCGCAACGATCACCTCGTCTGTGGCGTCCATAAACGGGTACGAAAGCTATCAGACACAACAAATCGCTATTGAGCGGGGCGCAAATTCAGCGGATCATTGTGTGCATGACTACCGAGACCCCCACGCTCACCACGCCGGAGCTGAACGACGTGATGCCGATCCACGGCATCGATCACCTCGAGCTGTTCGTCGGCAACGCGGCCCAGGCGGCCTACTACTACACGCGCGCGTTCGGCTTCACCGAGGTCGCCTACCGTGGCCTCGAGACCGGTACCCGTGACCACGTCTCCCACGTCCTTGAGCAGGGACGCATCCGGCTCGTCCTCACCGGCACCCTGACCGGCGATGACGGAATCGGCGAGCACCACCGGCGCCACGGAGACGGCGTCCACTCGATCGCCCTGAGCGTCCCCGACGCCGCGGCAGCCTACGAGCACGCGGTCGCCCATGGAGCCCGGGGGATCGACACCCCGTACGAGATCAGCGACGAGCACGGGACGGTCAAGCTCGCGTCGATCGAGACCTACGGCGAAACCCGCCACACCTTCGTCGAGCGCGCCGGCTACGCCGGCGCTTTCCTGCCCGGCTTCGAAACTCGCGCCGCCAAGCCCGCCGCAGGCCCCGACGGGCTGTTCGTCGGGATCGACCACGTCGTCGGCAACGTGCCGCTCGGGCACATGGAGGAGTGGGTCCATTACTACGAGCGCGTCTTCGGGATGACCGAGATGATCCATTTCTCCGACGAGGAGATCTCGACCGAATACTCGGCCCTCATGTCGAAGGTGGTCACGGACGGCAGCGGCCGGGTCAAGTTCCCCATCAACGAGCCGGCCGAGGGCAAGAAGAAGTCTCAGATCGACGAGTACCTCGACTTCTACCGCGGCCCCGGTGTCCAGCACATCGCCCTCTCGACCACGAACATCGTGCGCACCGTCGATGAGCTGAAGACCCGCGGCGTTGAGTTCCTCCCCATCCCGGAGTCCTATTACCACGAGGTCCCGGAGCGGGTGGGCGAGATCGAGGAGGACCTGGCCGACCTGAGCCGTCTGGGCATCCTCGTCGACCGCGACGACGAGGGCTACCTGCTCCAGATCTTCTCCAAGCCGGTGGGTGACCGCCCGACCCTGTTCTTCGAGGTGATCGAGCGCCACGGCGCCCGCGGCTTCGGTGACGGCAACTTCAAGGCCCTGTTCGAGGCGCTGGAGCGCGAGCAGGAGCGGAGAGGGAACCTCTAGTGCGCTACGAAGCGCGCGGCAGCGTGCCCAAGAAGCGCCACGTGGCGTTTCGTGACAACGGCACCCTGCTCACCGAAGAGGTGATGGGGTTCGAGGGCTTCTCCGGCAACGAGTCGATCCTCTACCACCTGCAGACCCCGTGCCGGGTCACCGAGCTCGGCGCCTTTGAGCCGATCGAGCGTCAGGAATGGGTGCCTGACGCCCACGCCCACCACCTGTTCGACACCGCCGGCATCCCGCCCGAGGGCGACCCGGTCAAGGGCCGGCGCGTCCTCATGTACAACGACGACGTCGAGATCGCCCTCTGCCGCCCCGACACCGAGCAGGACTACTTCTATCGCGACGGCGAGGGCGACGAGGTCGTGTTCGTCCACCGGGGCCGAGGCACCGTCGAGACCACCTTCGGCAACCTCCCCTACCGGGAACACGACTACATCGTTATCCCTCGGGGCACCACGTATCGCTTCCGGACCGCCGACGAAGATCAGCTCCACCTCACCTTCTACACCCCGGGTGAGATCGAGACGCCGAACCGGTACCGCAACCGCTACGGCCAACTGCTGGAGCACGCGCCCTACAGCCACCGCGACTTCCACCCCCCGCAGGAGCTTGAGACCCATCGAGAGCGCGGCGAGTACGAGCTCGTCGTCAGAGCCCGCCGGGGCTACCAGTACTACACGCTCGACTACCACCCCCTCGACGTCGTCGGCTGGGACGGGTACGTCTACCCGTACACGTTCAACGTCGATGACTTCGAGCCGATCACCGGCCGCATCCACATGCCCCCGCCGGTGCACCAGACCTTCCAGGGCCCGAACTTCGTCATCTGCTCCTTCTGCCCGCGGATGCTCGACTGGCACGAGGATGCGATCCCGATCCCCTACAACCATTCGAACCTCCAGTCCGAGGAGATGATCTATTACGTCTCCGGCGAGTTCTCCTCGCGCAAGGGGATCGACGTCGGGTCGGTCACGCTGCACCCCTCGGGGCTCCCCCATGGCCCCCAACCCGGGCTGGCCGAGAAGTCGATCGGGACCCGGTTCACCAACGAGCTGGCCGTGATGTGCGACACGTTCCGGCCGCTCAGGCTGACGCCGCTGGCCAGGGAGCTGGACGACGGCAAGTACGCGCTCTCGTGGGCGAGCGAACCAGACGGCGTCGCGGGGGCGGCGGCGGGAGTCACCAGCCACATCTAGGAGACGCCGATGTTCAAGGAAGCCCAGCTCTACGCCCCGGTCACGACGGCCGAGGACGGCAGCGTCACCGTCCATCTCGACGAAGACCACCCCGGGTTCGCCGACCCCGAGTACCGGAAGCGGCGCAACCAGATCGCCGCCCTGGCTATGGATTGGGACCCGTCGCGGCCCATCCCCCACGCCGATTACACCGAGCCCGAGCAGGAGGTGTGGCGGATCGTCTGCCGCGAGCTTCAGGCCAAGCACGAGCGGCTCGCCTGTGCCGAGTATCGGGACGGGATGGCGCGCCTGAACCTCCCACAGGATCGCGTCCCCCAGCTCGACGAAGTCGGCCATCACCTCGAACCGCTGACCGGCTTCGTCTACCACCCGGCTCCGGGCCTGGTTCCCTTTGAGGCCTTCTACGGGTCCCTGTCCGATGGCGTCTTTCACTCGACCCAGTACCTCCGCCACCCCTCTCAGCCGCTCTATACGCCTGAGCCCGACCTCATCCACGAGGTCATCGGGCACGGAGGAATGCTGGCCAGTCCCCGCTTCGCCGAGCTGAACCGCCAGGCCGGACGCGCCGCCCGCCGGCTCACCACCGACGCGGCCCGCGATTTCTTCGCCCACGTCTTCTGGTTCACGATCGAGTTTGGGGTGCTGTATGAGGAGGGAGAGCTCCGCGCCTACGGCGCGGGGCTGCTCTCTTCCTACGGCGAGATCGAAGAGTTCCGCTCGGCCGAGATCCGCCCGCTCGATATCGCCGAGATGGGCACGCACGACTACGACATCACCAAGTACCAGCCGATCCTCTACGCGGCCGAATCGATCGACCAGCTGACCGAAGTCGTGGGCGACTTCTTCGACCGCTGCGACGACGACGCGCCGACGCGCTTCGCGCGCCAGGCCACTCGGGCCTAGCTGCCCGCGCCCTCGCCGGCTCGCCCCCGGCGCTTGGGCAGCCAGCCCTCCTCGCGCCACTTCGAGCCCGGGCGGCCGGGCAGGAGGATCACGATGAGCAGCCCGATCGCCGACAGGATCAGCCCAAAGGTCAGCCCCACGCGCTCGCCGTAGCCCTTGCGGTCGGCCATCCAGCCGGCGGCGGCGGCCGAGATGAGCCAGATGAACAGGAAGTACAGCGCCTTGGGGCCGATGAGGGCGAGAACGATCATGTGCCCAGGTAGGCCCGCTGGACCTCGGGGTCGTCGCGCAGCCGGGCTGACTCGCCGTCCAGCACGACCCGGCCCGTCTCCAGCACGTAGCCGCGGTTGGCCGCCTCGAGGGCGTAATTGGCGTTCTGCTCGACGAGCAGAATCGCCATGCCGCTCCGGTTGATCTCCGCGATCGTCTCGTAGATGCGCTGGACGAGGATGGGCGCGATCCCCATCGACGGCTCATCCAGCATCAGCAGCTTGGGGCGGGCCATGAGCGCCCGCCCGATGGCCAGCATCTGCTGCTCGCCGCCGGACATCGTCCCCGCCTTCTGCTTTTCCCGTTCCTTGAGCCGGGGGAACAACTCGAAGACACGGTCGAAGTCCTCCGCCAGCCCTCCGCTCGGGCGCAGGAAGGCGCCGAGCTCGAGGTTCTCGCGCACACTCATCCGGGAGAACACGTGGCGACCCTCCGGCGCCAGCGCCACCCCGCGGCCCACCACGTCGTGGGCCGGCACACCGGTGATGTCCTCCCCGTCGAACCTGACCTTGCCCGAGCTGGCGGGAGTCAACCCGGAGATCGAGCGCAGCGTGGTCGACTTGCCCGCTCCGTTGGAGCCGATCAGCGTCACCACCTCACCCGGCTCGACGGTGAGCGAGACCCCCTTGAGGGCCTCGATCGACCCGTAGTGGGTGTGGATGTCGGAGACTTCGAGCAGGGGGCTCATTCGGACGTCCCCAGGTAGGCCTCGATGACGCGCGAGTCACGGCGGACCTCGTCCGGAGGACCCTCGGCGATCTTGGTCCCGTGATCGAAGACGGTGACCCGCTCCGAGACGTCCATGACCACCTTCATGTCGTGCTCGATGAGCAGGATCGTGAGCTCTAGCTCGTCGCGCAGCTTGCGCATGAACCGGGTCAGGGCCGCCGATTCTTGGGGGTTCATCCCGGCCGTAGGCTCATCCAGCAGCAGCAGCCTGGGTTCGGAGGCCAGGGCGCGGGCCACCTCAACCCGGCGCTGGTCCCCGTAGGAGAGCTGGGCCGCCAGCTGATCGAACGCGCTCGCCCGCAGGCCCACGTAGGCCAGCAGCTCCCGGGCCCGCTCGGTCACCGCCCGCTCCTCCCGGCGAACCCAGGGCGTGCGCAGGATGGAGCCGAACACGCCCGCCCGCATCCGGGCGTGACGTCCCACGACCACGTTCTCCACCGCGGTCATGGCTCCGAACAGGCGGATGTTCTGGAATGTCCGGGCTACCCCCAGGCTGGTGATCTGGTCCGGGCGCCGGCGGGTCACGTTGCGATCGTTCAAGAGGATCCGGCCCCGGGTCGGCTTGTACAGGCCGGTGAGCATGTTGAACACGGTCGTCTTGCCGGCTCCGTTGGGGCCGATGATCGAGACGATCGAGTGGGTCGGGATGTCGATCGACACGTCGTCGACCGCCACCAGCCCCCCAAACACCTTGACCAGATTCTCGGCCCGCATGATGGCGGCGCCGGGTGGCGCCTCGGTGACGGCGCTCATTCGATCGCCCCGATGTTCATTTCCGGCGTGGGCTCGGCCAGCTCGGCCTCCCCCAGGCCCGGGGTCACGGCGCCGGTCATCTCGAGCTTGCGCCTCCGCTCGGGGATCAGGCCCTGCGGGCGCAGGATCATCACGATTACGAGCAGGAAGCCGTAGATCCCGAACTGGACCGAGGTGAGCTGGAAGTTCAGGCCGAACTTCGACGGGGCGTTGTTGAGCACACTCGGGAGGAGCCAGTAGTTGATGTAGCCGAGCAGGAGCCCGCCGACCAGCGCGCCGGCGATCGACCCGATCCCGCCGATGATCACCATCGAGAGGATCAGCACCGAGAAGCCGAAGGCGAACTGGCCGGCATTGACCGTGGTGAAGTAGGTCCCGATGAAGGCACCGGACATGCCGCCGAAGGCGGCACCGATGGCGTAGGCCTGAAGCTTGGTCTTGACCAGCGGGATGCCCATCGAGACAGCGGCCACCTCGTCCTCGCGCAGAGCGATCCAGGCCCGACCCAGGCGCGAGTCCCGCAGGCGAACGTTCACGAACAGAACCAGCAGCAGAATGCCCAGGATCAGCCAGTACCAGGGTCTCAGCTGGAGCAGGTTGAACTGGCCCACTCCTGGGAAGTACGGCGAGTCGACGGCGCTGATGCCCAGGTTTCCCGCGGTCAGCGTCATTCCGCCCCCCAGATGGATATCGGTGCCGTTAACCGCAACCTCGCCGATGATCTCCCCGAAGGCCAGCGTGACGATGGCGATGTAATCGCCCCGGAGCCGCAGCGTGGGCAAGCCGATGATGGTTCCGGCGATCGCGCAGATGATCGCCGCCGCGATCAGGATGAGGATGAAGTTGAGGTGGATCCCGGTCTCCGCTGCTGCCACTCCGTGGACGAGCACGTGGACCCTGGCCTTGAAGAAGAAGTCCGAGCCGAACCAGCCGAGCGTGTACGCCCCGATGGCATAGAAGGCCACGTAGCCCAGGTCGAGCAGCCCGGCGAACCCGACCACGATGTTCAGCCCCAGGGCCATCACGGCCAGCGCGACAGCCTTGATCGTGGCGTCGATGAAACCGCTGTCGGTGGAGAAGGCGAAGGGGAGCACGATCGCCAGCGCGACGAGCACGAATGGCATCACGCGGGAAGTCCAGGGCGGGATGCGGCGGTCGACCGCCTCCCGCCACTCCCGGAGCTGGGCCTGAAGTTCGCTGAAGCCCGACGGCGCCACCCGCGGTTCCTCCGGCGCCGGCGGGGGAGCTTGCTGGGTCTCCTTGCCCGGAATGCTCATCCGGCCTCCCGCGTTTCCTCCCCCAAGAGGCCCCGAGGCCGGAGCACCATGATCAGGATCAGGTATCCGAACACCACCGCCTCGGTCCACTCGCCGCCCGCCAGGCGATTATCCGAGAAGGACTGGATGATCCCGATGATCAGCCCGCCCAGGACCGCGCCGCGGACGTTTCCGATCCCGCCCATGACCGCGGCGGTGAACGCGATCAGCCCTGCCTTGAAGCCCTGGAAGTACCAGATGTTGGTCTGGTAGAGGGCGTAGATGAGACCCGCGGCTCCGGCCAGCATGCCACCGAGCAGGAAGGTCAGAGAGATGGTTTGGTTGACGTTGATACCCATCAGCCGGGCGGCCTCGGGATCCTGGGCGGTGGCCCGCATCGCCCGGCCCAGCCGCGTGTTGGCGATGAACCAGCCGAGCCCGATGACCAGCGGGATCATGGCCCCCAGGGCCAGGATGTAGCCCCGCTGGATGGCCACCCCGGAGATGTTGAAAACGGTGTCTCCCTGACCGACCAGGTCGTTGACGCTCTGCGGCGAGCCGCCTCGCCACAGCAGCCCCACGTTCTGCAGGATGAACGAGAAACCGACCGCCGTGATCAGCGGGGCCAGCTTGGGAGCGTTCCGTAACGGGCGATAGGCCACCCGCTCGATGAGCACGTTGAGCGTGCCCGTCACCAGCATGGTGATGATCAGGGTCAGGACGAGCCCGCCGATGATGGCCGCCGTCCCGCTGGACAGCCCAAGCCCGAACACGCTCCACAGCCCGACGGCGACGAACGACCCGATCATGAACACGTCGCCGTGGGCGAAGTTGATCAGCTCGATGATCCCGTAGACCAACGTGTAGCCGATGGCGATCAGGGCCCAGATGGAGCCGTTGGCCAAGCCCTGGACAACGTTCAGCCCGATCCGGCTCAGGTCGTGCTGGATCACCGCGTGACCGTGCACGAACCCCGCCTGGTAGCCCACCGTCAGGTCGCGCACCAGATAGAAGATGGGCAGCGCGAGCAGGAGCAGGACCAGCCCCCACACGCCGATGTGGGCGCGCATCCAGGCCAACGGCCGCGCCGCGTTAGCCGGAATCCTTGGCGTTATCGAACTGGCTTCCATCTCACAAGCCCCCCGTGGCGCGCGAGCCTACACCCTGAAAGAAGAACGGGAAGGGGATGCCGGTGATATGGCATCCCCTTCCCGGACTGATTAGGAAACGGTCTTCGTCGGTGTCAGCGACTTGAAGAAGACGGGGTCGCCGGTCGGCCCCACCTTGTACAGACCGTAGGACTTGAGCGTCGTGTCGCCGTTCTTGTCGAACCCGTAGGTGCCGAGCACCGAATTACGGGACTTGATCGCGAACAGCGCCTTCAGGATGTCGGCCTTGTTGTTGCCGTTGGAGCCCAGGCTGGCGATCGTGTCCAGCCCCAGCTTCATGTCCTCGTAGCCATAGATCGCGTAGGGATCCGGGGGCGTCGGGCCGTACTTGGCCTTGTAGGCGGCCAGGAACTGCTTGCCGCCGGGATAGGCCGAGAGGTCCTGCGTGGCCACCGTGCACTCGATCAGCGGATCGATGCTCGCCGGCACGCCACCCTGCTTGGGATTCGTCCACGAGCTGGTGCACATCCCGTCCGGCCCGAAGATCTTGGCCGTGGGGATCGCTGAGTGGACATCCTTGGTGATCTGGACGCCACCGTTGGCGACGATCCCGCTGAACAGGAAGCAATCAGCTCCCTCGCCCTTGATCGTCGCGGCGTAGGAACGGAAGTTCGGCGCCGTCGGATCGATCCCGGTGTTCGAGACGATCGTCACGCCGTAGTCGGCCTTCTCGAGCTCCAGCAGCGTGGCCAGACCCTGTCCATAGGCCTCCTTGTCGTTGGCCACCGCCACCTTGGTGCAGCCCGCCTGCTTCATCGCCATCAGGTCGGCTGCCGCCTGGATCGAGTCGATCGGGACGATGCGCAGGTAGTTGCGTGTCCCGGTCGGGTAGTACTTCTCCGGCTCGCCGGGCGCACTGCCGGGCAGGTTCGTGGTCAGGCCAACGTACGTGTTGGCCGGGCTGACCATCGGAATGCCGGCCTGGTTGAGAATCGGGATCGACACCTCCGAGGCGCCCGAGTTGAACTCGCCGATGTAATAGACGGCCTTGGGGTCAGCCGCCACCTTACGGGCGTTGGCCGCCGTCTGGCCCGGGTCCCACTTGCCGGCAGCCGCAGTCGAGTCATCGAGGACGGTGTACTTGACCGTGAACTTCCCGGCCTTGCCACCGGCCTCCGACAGGGCCAGCTTGATCCCATTCACCAGCGGGATCGTCTGCGCCGTCGAAGAGCCCTGCATGGGCAGGCTCGAGTAGATGTCGACCGTGTTACCGCTCGAGCTTCCCGAGCTGCTGCTCGACGAGCTGGTGCTTGACTTGCTGCTCGAGCCGCAGGCCGCAATGACCAGCGCCGCGATGACCAGCCCGAAGACTGCGAACGTCTTACGAAACCTCATAGTCCTCCTTTCGTCACCCCACCCCGGGGTCTCTGAGGTCCGCACCCTAGTGATGTGCCCGGTCGGAGCAAAGTCCGGGGCCAGCGCTTAACAAAATCCTTAATCGGCGATTTCCGCCGTGGGACGCCGGTTCTGAGGCCCTATCCCACCCGGTCCATGAACACCAGGCGCCCCCCCGCCACGCGGTAGATGGCGAAGCTGTGGACCGAGGCGTCGCCCGCCTTGTCGATGTGGAAGGTGCCGATTACGCCCTTGATCGAGCGGCCGGAGAAGAGCTGGCCGAGCACCTTGGCGCGCTCGGCCGGGGCATGGCCGCCATCGGTGGCCTGCCGGATCGCCGACAGCAGCAGCGCCATCGCCTGATAGCCAAAGATCGCCGAGGGCTCGGCCGAGCCGTAGTCCCGCGCGTAGCGCGCCAGGAAGACCCGCCCGGCGGACGGATATTCGCCCGCCGGGAGCGCCGGGCTGACGACCATGACCCGCGAGTCAAGGCTCGTCGGTAGGCCCCCGAGGTTGGGGTTCAGGTAGGCCGCATCGGCCAGGCCGGCGGTGACGAGGATCGTGGCTCTGGGCAGGGCATGGGCCACCTGCTGGGTCAGGCGCACCGAGCTGGCTTCGTCCAGTGCGCTGATCAGGACGCAGTCGGCGCCGGAGGCGGCGACGCTCTGGGCCAGCCCCGTGTAGTCCGCCGCCTGGCGCTGGAAGGCCTGCACCGCCACGGTGCGCAGGCCCGCCGCCTGGGCGGTGAGGACGAAGGTCAGCGCGGCGTCCTCGCCGTCCACCTCCCCGTCCTCGAGCACGAACGTCGAGCTACAGCCGGCGGCGCGTTCGGCCACGACCAGCGCGGCGGCCTGGCTGGCGTCGGTGGGAACCACCCGGGCAAACGTGCGCACTCCCGTCGGGTAGTACTTCTCGGGCTCCCCGGGGGCGTACCCCTGGGCCCGCGTGGTCAGCCCGACGGCGCTTGACCCGGGGCTGATCTGGGGAATCTCCAGCCGGTTCAACAGCGGGATCGAGATCGCGCTGGCGCCCGAATTGAAGTCGCCGAGGTACCCGATCGTGGTCGGGTCCAGGGTGGCCTGGCGGGCGTCGAGCGTCGTCTGGTTGGGGTCCCAGCCGTCGCTCTGAACCGTGGAGTCATCAAGCGCCCGAAGCCGGATCTGGTAGGAGCCGATCCGCCCGCCGGCCTGACTCAGGGCCATGCGCGCCCCGTTTAGGGCGGCGACCGCGCCGAGGCTCGAGGCCCCCTGCATGGGGCCGCTGAAGTAGACCGTCAGGAGGTGGCCGTGGATCCGGTACCCCGGCCGCTGGCTGGAGCCACAGCCCGTCATCAGGACCGCCGCCACCAGCAGTCCGAGCGCCGCTCGGCTTCGCACCTCTACCCGTGCGCCGCCTTGACCGGGACGAGCCTGCCCGCCTTGACCCGGCTGAACACGAGCGGGGGACCCCCGGCGAACGTCACGTCACCGTTCTTGGTGATCGAGATCGAGCCCGCGACGGTGCTCAGGTTTCTGATGTTGAAGAAGTCGTGCA
Organism: Solirubrobacteraceae bacterium; assembly: GCA_035505215.1. Taxonomy (GTDB): domain Bacteria; phylum Actinomycetota; class Thermoleophilia; order Solirubrobacterales; family Solirubrobacteraceae; genus Palsa-465. The sequence continues at coordinate 134,105 of DATJQY010000029.1, forward strand.
CCACGGTGCTCCGGTCCCCGGCCGAGGAGCCCGCCTGCTGGAGCGCGTGGATCACCGCCGCCATGGCCACGTAACCGAAGATCGCCTGGGTGGCGGGAGGATGGCCGTAGGCGGTCTTGAAGTCCGACTCGAACCTGCTCCCCGCCGCCGGCAGGTCACCATTGACGAATCCCGGCGAGGACACGTAGAGCTGCTTCTGGGCCGCCGTCGACAGAGATCCGGCAAACGCGTCGGTCTCGAGCGCCGAGGGCGCGAACAGGACCGCCTTGGGATTGCTTGTGGCCGCGCCGTCGAAGACGCTGGCCGCCCCGGCGGGCGAGCTCCCGGCGTAGAAGACCGCATCGACATTGGCGTCCGAGCTCGTCACCGTGAGCGCCGAGCCCGCCTGGCCCAGGAAGGACTGGCGCAGCACGCGCCCGTACTCGCTGCCGTCGCTGGCCACGTACACCCGCTTGACCCCGAGCGACTCCATCTCGCTCACCACGGCCGCCGCCTCGAGCGCGTCGGTTGGCACCACCCGCGCAAACGTCCGCCCGTTCGACGACAGCGCCTCGTAGTAGCGATCGGGCGAGTTGCGGATCGCGGGCGTCGACTGCGTGAGCTCGAGCGCCGTGTCGGTGGGGCTGACCTGGAGCACGTCCTCGGCGTTGGTGATCCCCAGGCTGTCGCCCGAGGTACCGGGCGCGAGCTCGCCCAGGTAGGCGATCGTCGTCGCGTCACCGATCGCCTCGCGGGCGGTGTCCGAGAGCTCGCGGCCACGGAAGCGCTCCAGGCTGAGCCTGTACTTGCCCGCCTTGCGTCCCGACTGGTCATAGGCCAGCTTCTCGGCCGAGAGCACGTCCTGCGCCTCGGGCGACAGGGTGCCCGGAGGAACGCTGAGGTAGATGGACAGCGTCGAGCCGGCGATCGAGCTCCCGGATGAGCTCCCGCTCGTCGAGCAGCTCGCGGCACCGGTCACGGTGGCGAAGCACGCGCACCCGACCAGCACCCACCCGCGTGTGAGCAGCCTCCGGCTCATGCTTGCGGACGGCCTACCGGCGACCCGGCAGATATGGAAGCACGCTGTGGACGCCGACCGCGAGCAGGACCATGCCGATGCTGATCAGGATCGCGTCGAAGCCGCTGGCCGCCCCGATCCCCCAGAGGACGAGCCAGACGATCAGGCCCGCGACGGCGGTGATGATGAGTCCCATCGCCGCTGGATGCTAGCCGAGGAGCGCGGCCGAGAACGCCTGCACAAGCTCGCGCACCTCGCCCACCGGATCCTCGGCCTCTCCGGCCGCGCGCACGAGACGGGTTCCCACGATCACCCCGTCGGCGCCCGCCTCGGCCGCGGCGGCGGCCTGCTCCGGGGCGCTGATCCCAAAGCCAACGGCGACGGGCACCGGGCTGTGGGAGCGGACCCGCCCCACCAGCGCCGCCAGGTCGCCGTCGAGCTGCCCTCGCTCGCCCGTGGTCCCGGTCACCGACACCGTGTAGAGAAAGCCGCGGGCCCCGCCCCCGATCCGCCCGAGCCGCTCCTCGGGCGTGGTCGGCGTGACCAGCGGGACGAGCGCGATCCCGCGGTCGTCGCACACCGCCCGCAGCTCGGCCGACTCCTCGAGCGGCAGGTCGGGCACGATCAGCCCGCTGATCCCCGCCTCCCCGAGCGCGGCGACGAAGCGCTCGGCCCCGCGCGTGAAGATCGGGTTGGCGTAGCACATGGCCACCACGGGAACGCGCGCGGCGATCACCCGCCCCACCTGGAGCACGGCCTCGACGCGCGCCCCACCCCGCAGCGCCGCCGTGGCGGCGGCGTGGATCACCGGCCCGTCGGCCAGCGGGTCCGAGAAGGGGACCCCGAGCTCGATCAGGTGCGCCCCGGCCTCGGCGTAGGCGAGCCCAATCGCCGCCGAGGTCTCGAGGTCCGGGAAGCCGCCCATCAGATAGGGCATGAGCGCCGCCCGGCGCCCGTCGGCCCGCGCGGCGGCGAACGCCTCGGCGATCCGATCAGCGCCGCTCAAGGAGGGCCAGCGCCTCTTCCAGGTCCTTGTCCCCGCGCCCGGACAGGCAGACCAGATCGAGCTCCGACGGGCCCTCGTGGAGCGCGAAGTACAGGGCGTGCGAGCTCTCGAGCGCGGGGATGATCCCCTCGAGGCGGGCCGTCTCGGCGAACGCCTCGAGCGCCTGGTCGTTGCGCACGCCGAGGTAGCGAGCGCGGCCCGAGTCACGCAGCCAGGCGTGCTCAGGCCCAGTCCCCGGGTAGTCCAGCCCGGCCGAGATCGAGTGGGCCTCGAGGATCTGCCCGTCCTCGTCCTGCATGAGGGCCGAGAAGGCGCCGTGGAGCACCCCGGGCAGCCCCGCCTCGGTGAGCGGCGCGCCGTGGCGGCCGGTCTCGATCCCCTCCCCCGCCGCCTCGACGCCCACGAGCTCGACCCCGGAGTCCTCGACGAACGGGGTGAAGATTCCGATCGCGTTCGAGCCTCCGCCCACGCAGGCGATGACCCGCTGGGGTAAGCGCCCGGCCTGCTCCAGGATCTGGGCCCGGGCCTCGTCGCCGATCACCCGCTGGAGATCGCGCACCAGCGCCGGATAGGGCGCCGGGCCCACGCACGACCCGATCACGTAGTGCGTCGTCTCGACGTTGGTCACCCAGTCGCGGATCGCCGCCGACACCGCCTCCTTGAGCGTCCGGGCACCCGCGTCGACCCCGGCCACGCTCGCTCCCAGGAGCTCCATCCGCTCGACGTTGGGCTTCTGGCGGCGCATGTCCTCGGTCCCCATGTAGACGATGCATTCGAGCCCGAGCAGCGCGCACGCGGTGGCCGTGGCCACCCCGTGCTGGCCCGCCCCGGTCTCGGCCACGATCCGCCGCTTGCCCATGCGCTGGGCCAGGAGCGTCTGGCCGAGGGCGTTGTTGATCTTGTGCGCGCCGGTGTGGTTGAGGTCCTCGCGCTTGAGATAGATCGGATGCCCGGCCCGTTCGCTCAGCCGCGTCGCCGCATAGAGCGGGCTGGGGCGACCGACGTAGTCGTGCAGGAGCGCGTCGAGCTCGCCCCGGAAGCCGGCGTCATCGCGCGCCGCCACCCACGCCGCCTCGAGCTCGGCCAGGGCCGGCATCAGCGTCTCCGGCACGTACTGGCCCCCGTAGGGGCCGAAGCGGTGCTCGATCGTGCTCATGATGCGGTTCGGGTCGGCACATGTGCCGACCCGTCGGCCGGCGCATGCGCCGGCC
>DATJQY010000030.1:0-33247 GCA_035505215.1 Solirubrobacteraceae bacterium
GCGATCGCCGCTCCGGCGTCGCCCTCCAGGCTCCGCCTCCGCAACGACCGCCGAAACCCCCTAGGTGAGACCCATGTCCCGACTCATGAGCGACCTATCACCTGAGACACATGTCGTGAACCCACACACCCCCCTCTCCGCTTTGATTGATGCCAGTTGGCGGCGCGTGGGGAGAGCGCTTAGCTCAAAGATCTCCCCTGTTTGTCGATAGATCCAGGTCGATGTCACGTAGCCACCTGCCCGTTCGGAGGTTCTGCCTCACCGCGCTGATCCTCGCCGCCGCCCTGCTCGGCGCCGGGGCCCGTGCCCACGCCAGGGCACTCCCGGCCATGGGCTCCGAGCCTGCGCCGTCCATTTTCGGAATCAACACGGGCACCTACGACAGCAGCCACACCAACTACCTCCGCGACGTCCCGACCGCCCGCAGGATGGGCGCGCGGTGGGTCCACTTCACCGGCGAGAGCATCCACTTCAGCCGGAGCGGCCGCCCCAGCTACGGCGTCCTCGACTACGAGGTCACCCGGGCCAAGCGACTCGGGTTGGGCGTTCTCATGAGCCTCGGCGGCACCCCCAAGGCCTGCTCGATCAGGCCGCGGCCCGCCAACGTCACCACCTGCCCGCCCACGACCGCGTCGGACCTCCGCGCCTATCAGTCCTTCCTGCGCGGCGTCCTCGTCCGCTATCGCAACGTGGTCGACTACTGGGAGAGCTGGCTCGAGCCCAATCACAAGTCGTTCTGGCCTTCGGGCCCCAACCCGCAGCAGTACGCCAATCTCCTGGCCGCCCAGTACCAGGTCTTCCAGGCCGTCAACCGCCAGTACCACGTCGACCTCAAGCTGCTCTTCGCCGGGCCGGCCGACTTCTCGATCATCCCCGGGTCACCCGGCGGAATGCCGGTCCTGCCCTTCGCCCATCAGGTGCTGGAGGATCTGCACGGGCAGCGCGCGTTCGACGCCATCGCCCTGCACGCCTACCGCTTTCCGCCCGCTACGACCGGCCCCTCGGTCAGGGACTGGGACAGCGTCGAGGGCATCCCGTCCGCCCCGGACTCCCGTGGCCCCTATCCGGCCGAGGGCTGCACCACCTCGCCGTGGTGCCAGATGACCTGGCCCCAGGAGCTCTCGGCCTATGAGCAGGAATTCGCCGACCAGGGCTACGGCGCGATGCCGCTGTGGCTGACCGAGTTCGGGTGGCCCGGAAACGCGCGCGCCGCGGGGGGCTACTTCCCGTCCTACGCCGCCCAGGCCTCGGATCTCTCCGAGGCCTACCACGACCTTCTCAGCCTGTCCTTCGTCAAGGCCGCCTTCTGGTTCAACCTGCGCGACTACCAGCCGGGAGACCCGAACCCGGATCCCAGCTTCTTCGCCCACTACGGGCTCCTGGAGTACCACTTCACCCCGAAGCCGGCCGCGAGCGTCTTCGAGCGCCTGGCCCGGGCCAACCCCGGCCGCTAGCTAACCCGCCAGCTCCGGCCCCCACCGCGCGACCGTCGCCCCCCAGGTGAAGCCACCCCCGAACGTGGCCAGGAGGACCGTGTCGCCCCGGTGCAGACGGCCCTCGGCCTCGGCCACTGAGAGCGCGATCGGCAGGGTAGCGGTCGAGGAATTGCCGAACCGACCCACGTAGTCGACCACCCGTTCGGGATCGAGCCCCAGCCGCTGTCCGACGGAGCGGATGATGCGCGAGTTCGCCTGGTGATAGACGAACAGGTCGATGTCGTTGAGCTCGCATCCGGCGGCCTCCAACGCCTCCCGCGTGACCTCGCTGAGACGCAAGACGGCGGCCTTGAACGTCTCCTGGCCCTGCATGGCGATCCGCTGCCCGCGTTCCAGGCGGATCAGGTCAGCGCCGGCGTGGTCAGCCCGCAGGAGGACCGGGCCGATCGCCGCCTCGGGGCCGCTGACGGCCGAGATGACCGCCGCCCCGGCGCCGTCGGCGAACAGCGGGGTGGTGGAGCGATCGCTCGGATCGAGGAAGCGGGAGAGAAAGTCGGCCCCCACGATCACCGCGTGGCCGGCGCGCCCTGACTCGATGTGACCGCAGGCCAGGGACAGACCGGCCAGCCAGCCGGTGCAGGCCGAGCCGAGGTCGGCCGCTCCCGCCCGTTCGGCGCCGATCAGCCCGGCCACGAGCGGCGCCGCGTTGGGCGTGATCTCATCGGCGGTGGAGGTGGCGACGAGCACGAGGTCGACCTCGCCCGCGCCGACCCCGGCCCGGTCCAGCGCCGCGGTGGCGGCCTGGGCGGCGAAGTCGCTCAGCCGCTCGCCCTCAACCGCCCAGGGCCGAAGCGCGGTGCCGGTCCGCTTGGCGATCCAGTCGGCATCGACATCGAGATGAGCGGCGATCTCCTCGTTGGAGACGCGGCGCTCGGGCACCGCCATGGCGACCGCGGTGATGCCTGCCCGCTTCACCGGACCGGCAGCGCCCACTAACGGCGCGTCGTCAGGCGCGTCCCGAACACGTAATCCCAGAAGGGAGCGCTGACGCCATAGCCGCGCTCGTGGTTCTGGAAGTGGTGGCGCATGTGAAGCTCGCGCAGCCGCTTGCCCAGCGCCGTGGTCGGGGTGTGATGGTGCACGTGGTAGTGCAGCATGTCGTAGAAGAGATAGCCCGCGAGGAAGCCGGCCGAGAAGGGGAGGAAGGCGGGGCTCCCGAGCACGGCGTAGAAGCCGAGCACGAACAGCGAGGAGAGGGGGACGCTCACCCCCGGGGGCATGACTAGGCGGAGCGGGTCGTTGGGGTGATCGTGATGGACGCCGTGGATGATCCAGTGCAGGCGGGCGCCGATGCCGTGCTCGGGCTCGAAGTGGAAGACCAGACGGTGGAGCCAGTACTCGGTCAGCGTCCAGAAGAGGTAACCGCCCAGGAGCCAGGCCAGGGTGAGCCAGCCGGCCCCCTGGATGACGCCGTAGACGATCAGGAAGACGATCGCCGGCCCGAAGATGAGTGGCGGCACCGCCGGGTGGACGCGGGACAGACGCTCGAAGAATTCGGACTCGAACATGCGCGGCGAGGCTTTGAGAAGCTCACTGCGGCTCAGTCCCTGAAGCTCGTCCTGATGGGCAGCCATGGAATTAACGATACCTCGCACTTAGGGGCACCTAACCCTCGCGCGGGCGCCAGTTACGGGCGGGTGGTCGGCCCGTCCGGCCCGCCGGGCCTACTCGGCCCCGTCGTCGAGCGGGACGGCGAAGACGATGTGGTGCAGCGAGAGGGCCATGAACCGGTGCTGCTCGGCCGGCTCGTTTCCGCTCAGGGGAGCGAGCTCCACGTCGGTCAGGGCGAGAAACGAGTGCTCGGGCGTGTTCAGGTAGTCGCTGAGCCGGCTCCGGTAGCCGTCGGGCGGCAGCCGGACCACCCCGGTGATGCGATACCGGTCGGTCTCGGCGAGGATGCGGATGGGGCGCTGTTCCACGGGCGGCGAAGATAGCGGCTACCCCGGCGCGCGGCGGTGCAATCCTTGCCCGGTGGCGCACAGGCAAGTCGAATCGGCGCGTTGGTGGACGCTGCGGCGAGCTCAGAACCGCAAGCCGGCCACCTATCGGTGCCCGCTGTGCGGCAACTACCTGCCCGCGCTGAGCGAGCACACGCTGATCATGCCCGAGGGTGATCCAGCCCGCCGCCGCCACGCCCACACCGAGTGCGTGCTCGCCGCCCGCCGGGCCGGCCGTCTGCCCACGCGGGCGGAGTGGCTGAAGACCCAGCCCCGTCCGCCGGGGCGGCTGCGGCGGATGATCGATCGCCTCCGGAGCGCGCCGACCGAATAACCGGTCACCGGGTAGGGTTGCCCCCCATGGCCAAAGATCTGAAGCTCGGTCTGAACGTGGGCTACTGGGCCGGCGGCCCACCGCCGGGCGCCGTCGAGTCGGTCCAGGAGGCCGAGCGGCTCGGCTTCGATTCGATCTGGACCGCCGAGGCGTACGGCTCGGATGCGCTCATGCCGCTGGCCTGGTGGGGCTCGTCGACCGAGAAGATCAAGCTCGGCACGGCGATCGTCCAGATCTCGGCCCGTACCCCCGCGGCCACGGCGATGGCGGCGCTCACCCTCGACCACCTGAGTGGCGGGCGGCTGATCCTGGGCCTCGGTGTCTCGGGCCCCCAGGTCGTCGAGGGGTGGTACGGGCAATCCTTCGCCAAGCCGCTGGCCCGGATGCGTGAGTACATCGGGATCCTGCGCGACATCTGGGCCCGCACCGGCCCGGTGACCAACGAGGGCCCGCACTACCCGCTCCCCCTGCAGGACGGGACCGGCCTCGGCAAGCCGCTCAAGTCGAGCATCCATCCCCTGCGGGAGGACATTCCCATCTATCTGGCCGCCGAGGGGCCGAAGAACATCGCCATGGCGGCGGAGCTTTGCGACGGCTGGCTGGCCATCTTCTACAGCCCGCAGCACGAGGACCTCTACAGCGGGCCGCTCGAGGAGGGTTTTGCCCGCCCGAACGCCCGGCGGCGACCCGAGGACTTCGAGGTGGCGGCGACGGTCCCGCTGATCGTGACCGACGATCCAGAGTCGGCGATGGACGCCGTGCGCCCCATGTACGCCCTCTACTTCGGCGGGATGGGCGCTAAGAACACCAACTTCCACGCCAACGTCCCAATCCGGATGGGCTTCGAGGGCGAGGTGGCGAAGATCCAGGACCTCTACCTGTCCGGCAAGAAGGACGAGGCCGCCGCCGCGGTTCCCTCCGAGCTGATCGAGCAGCTGACGCTGATCGGGCCCGCCGACAAGATCCGCCACGACCTCGAGGCGTGGCGCGAGTCAGCCGTGACCACGCTGCTCGTCGGGGGCGACGCGGCGATGCTCCGCCAAGCGGCCGAGCTCGTGCTCGGCTAGGCGCTCAGCCGAGGACGCTGACGAGCGTCCCGTAGCTCAGAAAGCCCCAGGCCCGCTCGGCGGCCGCGTACGGCAGCTCTACGCAGCCGAGGCTCTGCGGGCTCCCGTAATCGGAGCGCGGCATGTAGTGGACGGCATCGCCGCCGTTGAAGTAGGCCACCCACTGCACGTAGTCGGCGTAGTGCGAGCCATCGGGGTTCGTGCCCTGCATGACCTGGCTGCGCAGCCGCTGATAGACCGGGAAGGTGCCCTGGGCGGTCCCGGAGCCGGGGATGCCGGTGTTGGCCGGGGTGCGCAGGACGACGGCCCCGTTGTGCCACAGGGTCAGCGATTCGGGGCTGGCCTCGCTGGCGAGTGCGTACGTGTAGCCGGAGCGATTCAGCCGCCAGTGCAGGCGCGCCTGGATCAGCGCATCCCACACCTGCGGGCCCGCGTCGCCGTCCATGGGCAACCCGCGCTGAGACTCGAAGTCCATCAGCGCGCCCCGGAGGACAACCGAGTTCTCCACTGCCCATAGCCAATGCAGGTGGGCCGGCCAGCCGTGGCCGAACACGAACCGCCCGGACGGCGGCGAATAGAGCGCCCACAATTGCGCGTTCTCATCGCTGGCCCGCGGGTCGCGGCGGCTGACGAAATGGACGGGCAGGTAGCGCAGGTCAGCCAGCAGTTGCGTGAGCCGGGCGCCCGAGGGCTCACCCACCCGGTAGGTCGCTGTCACGGCATGCGCCAGAACCGCGCCATCGGCGGCTTTGATCCCCGCCGGAATGGTCAGGTGAACGCGCGTCTCGGGCAGGTAGGCGCTCTTCGGCGTGAAGCGCAGGCTCGAGGCCGTGGCTTGAGACCAGGTCCCGGCCAGGCCGGGGCTGAGCTTCAGTTGCGGCTGGCCGGAGGTGGCCAGTGGCGCTGAGAACCGAACGGTCAGGGTCGTGTTCCCGGCCACCGTGCCCCCGCGTGGGGTGACACTGCTGACATGCAATGCCGGGGTGCTGGCCGCGGCCGCGGTAGGCACCGCGACGAGCGCCGGGGCAGAGACCAGCGCGACCAGGCACGTCAGGATGCGGATGAGTTGAGGGCGCTCCACGCCGGACAAGGTAGCCGAGCACCTGCCCCGGCGTGTCGGCAAGCCAGTCCGGCGCGCGACTCAGTCGTCCTCGACGATGAAGTCCCAGCCCACCAACGGCTTATGACCAGCCTTGGCGATTCCCGTCGGGTTGTAGACGATCGAGCCGTCACCGGCGGAGATGATCGTGCTCATGACGAGCGTCAGCCGCTGGCCGGGCTCAAGCTGCTTGGGCAGCGCTCCGCCGCCCTTTACCCGGATCAGCGGGACGATGTTGTGGCCGAGCTGGTCGAGGATCGTGAAGTCGGCCGGGGCCAGTGGCAGCGTGCCGCGCACGTTCGTGAAGCTGAGGAGGAACTGGGCGGGGACGGTGGGGTCGTTGGTCCCGACGTACTTGTTGTTGTAGAGGGGCCCGTTCATCGTGGCCAGGGCGTGACCACTCGCGAGATCGAGCACCACGCTGTCGCCGGCGATCGCCAGCTGAGGCTGTCCAGGGGTCGCGGTTACGACCCGGTTGACCGCCGTGGTGTCACGGGGGATGAAGCCGGGGATCCCGGGCTTCACGCCCTTCGGCGCGGCGGCGTGAAGTCCATTCATCACCTCCAGGTGGATCGCCCGCTCCTGAGCCCGAACCGACGCAGGCACCTTCGCCGAACCATCCTTCGGTACCGGCGTGCTCGCCCCGCAGCCGGCGAGCACGACACCGGCCAGGAGGACGGGCGTGAGCCGGGCCCTGAGGCCCGGCTCACGAACACGACGATCTTCAGGCACGTCCATGCCCGTGCTACCTCACCAACCTTGGCGCTGCCTGGGTGCGTTGGTGAACACATCGGGCCCGAACGGGACGAGGCCCGGCTGGGCGGCGTAGCCGATGTGACCCTCGCCGTCGAGCCCGGGCGAGGAGTAGCCCACGCCGAACAGGTCCTCGATCGTCCGCAACCAGCTGTAGTGGTTGTAATAGACATCGCTGACCGTGCCGGGCTTGATGTACGGGCTGATCAGCACGCTGCCGGTGTCACCACCGCCGGAGGTCGGGTCGTTGGCGTCGTAGTAGGGGTCGGTCAACCCGCTGCACGACGAGGGTGACCCACCCTCGTAGACCGGCGTGGGATCGCAGTCGGCCGCGAGCGTGATGCTCGTCACCGGCCCGGTGGGCGTCGTCGGCTGGCCCGAGGAGTTCAGCAGCGTGAAGTAGCCCTGCTCCTCGAAGCTGGTCGAGCCGTTGGCGCCGATCGGGATCGCCGCCGGGTTCAATCCCGTCGGGCTGCAGCTGGACGGGCTCGTGCAGCTGCCCGACGGGCCGTCGGTGACGATCCCGACGTACGAACCGGGCGGGATGCCGGATCCGCTCACCGGGCGCCCTTCGTCCGTGATCTTGATCGAGTTGTCCTCGATCGTCGACGAGCCGGGTGCGCCGGTGGCGGCGTCCGAGCGCGACTTGGTCAGCGAGTTGGTCGCTGTCGTCGCGGCCTGGGGCCCGAGCACGCACGTCGCCGTGGTGTTGCTCGTGGTGTTGTACGGCGTCGGCTGCACCGAGTCGGTCGGGGTCTGCGGGATGCAGTTGTCCGGCTTGTCGAGGCCCGCCGCGTCACCCGGGCCCGGCGAGAGCTGCTCGCCCGTCGTCGGGTCGGTGATGAGCGGCGTATTCGGGCCGGTCGGCTCGCTGTTCTCCTCGGTGAGGTGGTGATGACGGGCGAGCGTCTGGCCCGCGGCATCAGTGGCCAGCGCGGCCGAGGCCCCGGGCGTGATCTGGAGGGTGTCGTACTTGCCACCATCGTTGTAGAACGAGTTGTTGTAGGTGTAGGGCGGATATCCCTCGTCGAATGTGATGTCGATCAGGCCGCCGTCCTTGAACTCGTTTGAGCTCTCGATCTCCGGGATTACGTGCTGGAGGAACAGGTCGGCGGCATACAGCCCGCCGGTGCCGTTCGTCGGCTGCTTGGGAATGTCGGGCGCGTCCCAGCCACCTGACAGGTTGCCGCCCTCACTGCACAGGCCGGTGTTCGTGGAGCCCGTGTTGGCCGGGTCCTTGCACTCCGTCGCCGGGTAGTAATACGACCCGTTGTTGACGCACTCGGCGTCGTGGGCGTCCGAGCAGTTATCGGGCGTCACCCAGACGAAGTTGGGGTACGCGTTCGGATGGCTCTGATCGGCTTGGAGGTCACTGTAGAAGTCGTGACCCGGGTCGTCCAGCACCGGCTCGATGTGAGAGCTGTTGCAGTCGTTTGAGTTGTCGAGCAGCGACTCGAACCACGGGAACGGGAAGTGCTTGGGCACGTAGGCGCCGCTCGCACTCGCCGATCCGGGGTTCGGCTGTGTCGTCGAGCTCGTCGGCTGCGGGGTCGTGTACGGCGCGCCGCACGAGCTGACACCACCACTGCTGTTCTGGACGCCGAGGTCCTGGGCGTAGCCCTTCCAGGTGATCCCGGCCGCGTCGAACTGGTTGAACAGCGTCGGCACGGATGCCGGATACACGCACCCGAGCCTGGTCGGGGTGTGGGTCGAGGAGTTGCCGTTGTAGGCGTTGGGACCGGCCGTCGCCGTCCACTGGCCGTAGTTCGGGTTGGTGAAGAGGTTCCCCGACGTATCCACATTGCCGTCGGCGTAGTTGTAATAGGTGCAGTCGTCCTGGACGTCGGGCTGGGGAGCCTGTCCGGACACCAGCGAGAGGTAGTTGTCCTGGCTCGAGTGCCCGGTGGCGAAGTAGTTCTTCAGCAGGGCGCCCTGCTTCGGCAGCGTCTGCCACAGGTAGGTGTTGTTGTTGAGCCCTGTGAACGACGCGTCGTAGGACTTGTTCTCAAGGATGATCAGCCAGACGTGCTTGATCCGCCCCGGCTGGATGCCGAGGTTGTCGAAGTACCTGCGCCCGCGTGGCCCTTGGATCCGCCAGGAGTGGCGGGAGTACCGATCGCGGTGCGAGGACCCGTGGGCGCCGGCCGAGGCCGATGCGAGCAGCGTGATCCCGGCACCGAGCACCACCACGGCAGCGATAACGCCACCCACCATCCGCGAACGCGCGCGTGACCGGAGCAACCGAGTCAGCATCATCATCCTTTCGTTGCGCTTTGCAAGACCCCCCTGGGGGCCGAGTCTTCAAGAAGCGCACGCGCCAGGTGTGGCGATGTCGTGAAATTCGCCGCCTACGTAACGCCGACCGCGGTCACGGTGGCCAGGCCGCGGCACATGAGCTGGCGGTGGCGGATCTGCTCGTAGCCGCTGTCGCCGGGCGGGATGAAGCGCAGAATGGCCGACGTATGACATGGGCCGCCGGCCGCCCGGTCCCAGGTCTGAAACAGGAACCTGGCACCGCGCCGGGGAGCCAGCACGACACGGTGATCGGGCCGGAGGGCGTCGGGGCTCACGTGGAGCCGGATCCGCGCCCCGGTGGCAGCAAACGCCGAGGCCCCGGGATACCCGAACAGGCGACATTCGTGGTGGGTGACGTTGATAAAGCTGAACTCGGCCACGATCCGTCCCGTCGCGCCCCGCCGGATCAAACCTTCTCCCTACTTAATGAAGAGGATCTCCGAGTACTTCGGTAGCGGCCAGAGATCGTCGGCCACCGTCTTCTCCAGGGCGTCGGCGGCCACCCGGACCGCCTCCATGGCCGGGACCACGCGGTCGTGCATGTACTTGGCGTGCTCAAGCACGTCGCCGTCCGGCTGGCTCTCGGCCAGGTTGCGCTGCTCGAGCTCTGAGAGGGCATCGGCGAGCCGACCGATCAGCTCCTTCGTCTCCCCGGCCAGCTCGCTCAGCTCGGCCGCCAGAAGTTCGGCGTGATAGCGCGCGGCCGCCGGCAACAGCATCGTCCGGGCGATCGCCGCCGCCGTCTCGGCCTCGATGTTGAGCTTGGTCACGTACTGCTCCAGGAACACCTCGTAGCGCGAGTCGAGCTCACGGTGTGAGAGCACGCCGTAGTGCTCAAACAGCGAGACCGTGTCGTCCCTGACCAGGTAGGGCAGCGCGTCCGGGGTGGCGCGGAGGTTGAGCAGTCCCCGCTGCTCGGCCTCGGCGTGCCACTCCTCGGAGTAGTTATCCCCGCCGAACACGATCTGCTTGTTGGCGGCGTAGCTGCGCTGGAGGATCTGGCCCAGCGCGGCTTCGATGTCGCTGCCACCGTCCAGGGCGGTCTCAAGCTCGCCCGCCAGCTCGTCGATCGACTCGGCCACGATCGTATTCAGCACCGTGTTGGGGAAGGAGAGCGACATGCTCGAGCCCAGGGCGCGGAACTCGAACTTGTTCCCGGTGAACGCGAACGGGCTCGTCCGGTTGCGGTCGCCGCCGTGCATGGGCAGCGGGGGCAGCACCGGCGTGCCGAGGCCGAGGAACGACTCCGGGGTCGACTCGCCTGCCTCGCCGCGCTCGATGGCGCCGAACACGCGCTCGAGCTCGGCGCCGAGGAAGATCGAGATGATCGCCGGCGGCGCCTCGTTGGCTCCGAGGCGGTGATCCTGGCCCGGGGAGGCGATAGAGGCCCGAAGGAGACCCTGGTACTTGTTGACGGCCTGGATGACCGCGGCGCAGAAGAACAGGAACTCCAGGTTCTCGTGCGGCGTGTCGCCCGGCTCAAGCAGGTTCTTGCCCGTGTCGGTGCCCATCGACCAGTTGTTGTGCTTGCCACTCCCGTTGACGCCGGCGAACGGCTTCTCGTGGAGCAGGCAGATCAGCCGGTACTTGCGGGCCGTGTTCTGCATGACCTGCATGGTCAACTGCTGGTGATCGGAGCCCACGTTGGAGTTCTCGAACACGGGCGCGATCTCGTACTGGTTAGGCGCCACCTCGTTGTGGCGCGTCTTGACCGGGATCCCCAGCTTGGCCAGCTCACGCTCGGTGTCGAGCATGTAGGCGAGGATCCGCTCGGGGATCGAGCCGAAGTAGTGGTCATCGAGCTCGTGGCCCTTGGGCGGCTTGGCCCCAAAGAGCGTCCGCCCCGTGGTGATCAGGTCCGGCCGCTCGAAGTAGAACTGCTCGTCGATCAGGAAGTACTCCTGCTCGGGGCCGACGGTGGTGAACACGCGCTGGGCCGAGGTGTCGCCGAACAGGCGCAGGGCCCGGATGGCCGACTTCGAGAGCGCGTCCATCGAGCGCAGCAGGGGGATCTTGTGATCGAGCGCCTCGCCCGTCCACGAGGCGAAGGCAGTCGGGATGCAGAGGACGGCGCCGTTGGGGTTCTCAAGGATGAAGGCCGGGCTCGTGGGGTCCCAGGCCGTGTAGCCGCGGGCCTCGAAGGTGGCCCGGATGCCGCCGGTGGGGAAGGAGGAGGCGTCGGGCTCGCCCTGGATCAGCTCCTTGCCGGAGAACTCGGCCAGCGCTGTGCCCTCGCCCGTGGGGGCGTAGAAGCTGTCGTGCTTCTCCGCCGTTGAGCCGGTCAGCGGCTGGAACCAGTGCGTGTAGTGCGTCGCCCCGCGCTCCAGCGCCCAATCCTTCATTGCCTGGGCCACCGAGTCGGCCAGCGAGGTGTCAAGGATCTCCCCGCGCGCGAGCGTCTGCTGCAGGCGCCGGAAGACATCCCGGGGCAGCCGCTGCCGCTGAATCGCGGGGCTGAAGACATTCACGCCGAAGATCTGGTTGTCAGGCGCCGTGAGATCGGCGGCCCCCAGAGCGCCCCCGTTGGGCGTCCACTGAGCGGCAAGAACGTTCTGCTGACGAATGCGAGGCATAGATGTAGAGACTCCTTCGTGTGGCTCTTCGAGCGAGGCGACCGACGCCAATCAGGCGCCGCCCGCTACAGAGCGCCTGCGTTCACGCCACGACGGCTGGGCGCGCTAGGCAAATGTAGGGGATCGAACTCCTAGGAGCACTATCCACATGGATAAAGGGCCCCGCAGTTTGCGGGAATCTGGCGCGGCGAGAGAACGGCCGGCGCCGCGTGCCCAGAAGGACACGCGGCGCCGGATAGCTCCCTGTCGCGGTGCGTCAGGCTGGCGCCGGCTCCCGCTCGGGAGTCAGCGCTGGGACGCCGCCGCTGGTGTACCCCAGCGAGGGCACGTCCGAGGGATAGACCTCGTGTCCGTGCTCGGCCACGTCGCCCAGCTCCATGTTCTCGGTCGTCATCCGCAGCGGGATGAACACGCCGACGAGCTTGAGCAGGACGTAGGTGACGAGCGCGGTCCAGGCGATCACGAACGCCGCGGCAAAGAACTGCCACTTGAGAAGCGTCCAGTTGCCGTGGACGACGCCGGCCACACCTCCGGTACCGATCAGGCCATGCTTGCTCGTCTTATAGCCGAGCACCATGTTGGGATCGGCGAAGATCCCGACGAGCAGCCCGCCGGCCAGCCCGGCGAACCCGTGCGTGTAGATCACGCCCAGCGTGTCGTCGACGCGGCGGAAGGGACGCATCCGGCTCAGGTAGTTGAGCGAGAAGTAGACCAGCGTCGAGGCGATCACGCCCATCGCGATCGCGCCCCAGCCGTTGACATAGCCGGCAGCCGGGGTGATCGCGACGAGACCGACGATCATGCCGTTGACGGCTGAGATGAGGCCCGCCTTGCGCCCGGTCAGGTAATCCCAGGCCACCCAGACGAGGAAGGCGACGGCCGTGCACAGGTTGGTGTTGAGGACCGCTGCGCCGGCCGCCATGTTCGAGGCGTACGGGTCACCGCCGTTGAACCCATTCCACCCCAGCCAGAGCAGTCCGGCTCCGACCGCGAGCATGGCCACGTTGTTGGGAGCGTCGATCTCCCGGTCACGCTGGAGCCTCGGCCCGATTACCGCCGCGGCCACGAACCCGGCCACGCCGGCAGAGAGGTGAATCACGTAACCGCCGGAGAAGTCGACCGCGCCGTGCTGAGCGAAGAAGCCGCCGCCCCAGAGCAGGAAGGCGTCCACGCAGTACACGCAGGTGATCCAGAGCACGCAGAACGGCAGCCAGGCCTTGATGTTCACCCGCCCGAGGACGGACCCCAGGGCCAGGATCGGCGTGATCGCCGCGAACACGAACTGGAAGTAGACCAAGGCCGATTTCGGGAATGCCTGCGACCCCAGCAGCGGGATGTTGGACTGGTGCTGGAGCTCCGTGTGCGAGAGCACCGGCCCCGGCTTACCGATGAAGTTCCCGAAGAATCCCGAGTGCGAAAGCCCGTGGAACGGGTCGCCGAAACCCATCTTGAACCCCCAGAGAACCCAGACGACGAGCACAACCGAGAACGTGGCGAAGGTCAGGATCATGCTGTTGATCGACCAGCGCTTCTGCATGACGCCGCCGTAGAGGACGGCGAGGCCCGGAACGCTCATCAGGCCGACCAGCGTTGCGGCTGTGATCTGCCAGGAGGTATCCCCTGAGTTCAGCCAAGTCGGTGCTTCTAATGGCAACGGAAACTCCCTTGGTTGGAATGACAATGCCCCTAGATGCCGAAAGTGTCCGGTTCAGGGCGCTGCCCGGCCATGTCCTTCCGTCTAGAGACGCACGGCGCGGTCTGGACATTCGGATAAGCCGACTCCGCAAGCAGCGAACATTTGGACCATGCTCCTGTTCGGGCTCCACCTCCACCTGCACGTGCACTTCCACCATGCGGGGCCGGCGTTCGACTACGTGGGCATCGCGCTGGCGTCGTTCGCGAGCTGGGTGGGGGTGCCTGGCCCGGGGGAGGCGCTGCTCCTGGCCGCGGGCGTGTTTGCGGCCAGGCACAAGCTCGATATCACTCCGGTCGTGCTCGTGGCCTTCCTCGGGGCCACGCTGGGCGGGATCGTGGGCTGGCTGGCCGGGCTATTCGCCGGGCGCTCCGTGCTCACCGCGCCCGGCCCGCTCCGCAGCATCCGTCTCGACGCGGTCGAGCGGGGGGAGGACGCGTTCAAGCGCATGGAGGTGATTGCCATCCTGCTCACCCCGCCTTGGGTGGCCGGGATTTTCCGATCCGGGCCGTGGCTTTACAACGTCGTCAACGTCGTGAGCGCGGCCGTGTGGGCGGTGGCCATCGCCGTCGGTGGTTATTACATCGGTCCCCCGGTCCTCGACGTCGTGGACGACATGGGGACCGTGGGGCTGATCCTGGCCATACTGGTGGTCGTTGTCGGGGTGGGGGTCGCCGTGGTTCGCCGCCAGCGCGGGGCGGTCAAGCGGGCGACCGAGCGGGAGCGGGGGCAGCCCTAGCCGAGGGGCAGGCCGGCCTTGCGGCACGCGGCGGCCACAACCCGGGCCGAGGCGGGGGGAAATGCCCCGCCCTCGTTCACCGTCTGGCAGGTGTCACGGGCCTGGGCGCCGCATTGATCGATCTGCTGCGCGCCGACGTCGCCCGGAATCGTCACGTGGATGCAGCCCCGGCCCGAGCTCGGGCCGGCGGTGGCGAGCGAGATGACAAGCGCCACGACGATGACCGCCACGACCGCGAGGACGCCCCGGATCAGCCGCTTCTCCCGGGTCGAGAGCTGGCGCGGGGTGGCGATTGTCTGGGCATGTCCGGGTGGAAGGACCACAGGGCAGGCAAGGCTAGCGAGCGGGCCGGGAGCCTTGACCAACCGGATCAGCCCCTGAAGAATCAGCCGGAACCACCCGCCGAGGGAGATGAGCATGACCGAGTACGACTATGTGATCGTTGGCGCCGGGTCGGCTGGCTGTGTGCTGGCCAACCGGCTGAGTGAGGACCCGGACGTCAAGGTGTGCCTGGTGGAGGCCGGTCCGCCCGACGTGGCGGACGAGCTCCACATCCCGGCAGGTGTGCTGGCGGTCGCGACGAGCAAGTACGACTGGTCGTTCATCAGCGATCCCGAGCCGGGGCTCGGCTACCGGTCTCGGGTCCTGCCCCGGGGCAGGACGTTGGGCGGCTCCTCGTCGGTCAACGCGATGATCTACATCCGCGGCAACCGAGCCGACTACGACGGTTGGGCGGCCCTGGGCTTTGACGGGTGGAGCTGGGATGACGTCCTGCCCTACTTCATCAAGGCGGAGGACAACGAATGGGGGGCCAGCGAACTGCACGGGGCCGGCGGGCCGCTGCGGGTGATCGACGGCCGCTCGCGCTATCGCACCTGTGAGGCGTTCATCGAGGCCGCGGTCGAGGCCGGGCTTAAGCCCAACGACGACTTCAACGGGCCGGCTCAGGACGGCGTCGGCTGGTACCAACTCACCCAGCGTGACGGGCTGCGCTGCTCGACCGCGGTGGCCTACCTGCATCCGGTGCTCGAGCGCCCCAACCTCACCGTGGAGACCGGCGCCTACGTCACGCGGCTGCTCCTCGAGGGGTCGCGAGCGGTCGGCGTCGAGGTCGACCAGCAGGACGCGCTGCGCGAGATCCGCGCCGGCGAGGTGATCGTCAGCGCGGGGGCCTACCAGAGCCCGCAGATCCTCCTTCTGAGCGGGGTCGGACCGGCCGAGGAGCTCGAGTTCGGCGGGATCCCGCCGGTGACCGACCTCCCGGTGGGGCGTGGCCTCCAGGACCACGTGGCGGCCTGGATCACCTACACGACCGACGAGCCGTCGCTGCTCGGCGCCGAGACGGAGGAGAACGCGATCCTGCTCCAGACCGAGGGGCGCGGACACCTGACCTCGAACTTCGCCGAATCGGGCGGGTTCATCCGGACCCGGGACGACCTCGAGGCGCCGGACATCCAGCTGCACACCATCCCGATTCTGTTCCCCGAGGCAGGCACGGGCGAGATCCTGGTCGACGGATGGGCGCTTTCAGCGTGTCTCCTGCGCCCGACGAGCGCGGGCGTCGTCAAGCTGCGCTCCCGCGTCCCGAGCGCCAAGCCACGGATCCTCCACAACTACCTTGACACCGAGGAGGACCGGCGGGCGCTGATGGCCGGCCTGCGGCGCTGCCTGGAGATCGCCGAGCAGCCGGCCCTGCGGTCGGTCAGCACGTCGGCCTATGGCGTGCCGGCGGGCGAGGGTGACGCCAGCGTGATGGCCCACATCGAGCGCAACGCGACGACGATCTACCACCCGGTGGGAAGCTGCGCCATGGGGCGGGTCGTCGACGCCGAGCTGCGGGTGCTGGGGATGGACGGCCTGCGCGTCATCGACGCATCGGTGATGCCGACGCTGGTGCGCGGGAACACCAACGCGCCGACGATCATGATCGCCGAGCGCGCGGCTGACCTGATTCGCGGCCGCGTCGGGACCGAGGCACGCGAGAGCGCCGCCGCCCAACTGACGCCCTCGCCCTAGACCCCTGGTAAAACTCGCCGCATCGTCAGGCGGCGGGGAGGCCAGAGACGATGCGTCCAGTGGCGCCTTCGCCGCCGGCGCCTCCTCCTTCCGCTTCCTCAACTCCTTCCGCCCCTACACGTAGGGGCAGAGCCGGTGCCGGGCTGCGGCAGGGGCAGCCCGGCACCAAAGCTTGGCCGCAGCCTGGAACGCACCGTCGGCGCGCCGTGCCTGGGCGCACGATCTGGGCGTCGCTAACACGCCTCCCGGCGCCCTAAACGCGAACTGGACAAATGTCCGATACGCGCAACGGCCGTTTAGTCCGATACCTCCGGCACCGGAATACGGGCCTTCCGAGCCGGGACCGCGTGGACCACGCGGGTGGACAAAAAACGATTGGAGATGTAGGTCGAATGCTTTCCGCATTGAAGACGAAGCGTGCGCGCGTCGGACTGGGCCTGCTTGTGCTCCTCGCCTTCACGGGCGCGGCGGTGGCCTACTTCACGACCACCGGTGCCGGCTCCGGGAATGCTCAGGTTGGTACGAGCAGCGCCCTAACCATTAGCGCCACCATCACTCCCGCCAGCGGCGGGCTCGTTCCCGGCGGCACTCCCGCCGCCGTGTCGTTCTCGGTCAACAATCCGAGCAGCGGCAACCAGTATGTGAGCACCGTCTCGCTGAGTGGCGTTCAGGCATACAGCGACGCCGCGCACACGAACAACATCACGGGCACCGGCGCCGGCCAGTGCGACACGTCGAAGTTCACGATGACTCCGGTCACCGAGAACCAGGATGTGGGATCGGGGAACACGACGCTGAGCACCAACGGCAGCCTCGCCTTCGCCGATTCAGGCACCAACCAGAACGGTTGCAAGGGCGCCTACCTGGTCGCGAGCTTCACCAGCAACTAAGCCCACCCGCCCAGCACCGGGGAGGCGCGGAGACCACCGCGCCTCCCCGGGCAGTGGGCACTGGCGAAGGATCGACCAGCCATGAACGCTCTCGTGATCGGTTTGGCCCGGAGGGCCAGGCGCTCCGGACCCGCGTGTGCCTTGGCAGTCGCCGTGCTGCTGACAGCCGGCGCCTACAGAGGTGACGCGCAGGTCTCCGTGCGCCCCCTCGCCAACCGCACCTTCACTCTTAGTCTGACCCCCAGCGCGGTGACGCTCAGGCCAGGCTCCTCGACCCGGCTGACCGCGGTGATCCACCGCGGGCGCCTGACGGGGCCGGTCAAGCTCAAGCTTGCCACCAAGCCGCCGAAGGGGCTGACGGCGCGTTTCGCTCTCGTCAAGGCGCGCGCCAAGCTGTCCGCCTTCAGCCTCCGGGTTACGAGCCGGATGCGTACCGGGCGTTACGTCCTCAAGGTGAGCGCCACCGTCCGGCACAGGACGCGGACGACCAAGCTGATCGTCACCGTCGCCCTGCCCGCCAAGAGCGGGACGGGAGCCGGGGGCTCTCCGAGCGGGACCGGGACCGGAACCGGGACCGGGACCGGCGCCGGGAGCCTCGCGAACTCGGCCACCGGGAGCGGGTCGGGCAGCGGGGAGGTGGGCGTGCCCTTCTCGATCACCGGGAACGCCCCGGCAACGCTTGAACCCGGGATGATGGAGCCGCTCGACCTGCAGATCCAAAACCCGAACTCCAGCTCACTCACGCTGAGCAGTCTCACGGCCGCGGTGACCAGCGTGTCCGCGCCCCAGGCGACGCCCAGCCTGCCCTGCACGGCAAGTGACTTCTCGATGCAGCAGTACTCCGGGCTCCTGCCGCTCGTCGTGGCTCCCAACACGACGGTCACCCTGTCGCAGCTCGGCGTGCCCCAGTCCGAGTGGCCCGAGGTCTCGATGCTCGACCGGACCAGCAATCAGGACGGCTGCGAGGGAGCGTCGCTCAGCCTGAGCTACGGCGGCGCGGCCAGTCTCGGCTAGGCGTAGCGCGCGCCTTTTTTCCTCCTAACAGATGGCCAAACCGGCTAAAGGGGCAACTGGACGGATGTCCGATGCGCGCAACTGCCGTTGCCGTCGATACCTCGCTCATCGGATTCCGGGCCTTCCGGACCGGGCCGCGTCGGGGACGCGGCTGGACCTAAAGCGATTGGAGACCAGTCCATGCTTTCCGCATTGAAGACCAAGCGTGCGCGCGTTGGTCTGGGCTTGCTTGTCCTCCTTGCGTTTTCAGGTGCCGCGGTGGCGTACTTCACGACGACCGGTGCCGGATCAGGAAACGCCCAGGTGGGAACCAGCAGCGCTCTGACCATCAATGCCACGATCACGCCCGCCAGCGGCGGGCTCGTTCCGGGCGGTACCCCCGCCTCCGTGTCGTTCTCGGTCAATAACCCGGGCGGCAATCAGTACGTCAGCACTGTGACCCTGACCGGTGTTCAGGCCTTCAGCGACGCTGGCCACACGAACAACATCACGGGCACCGGCGCCGGCCAGTGCGATACGACGAAGTTCACGATGACTCCGGTCACCGAGAACCAGGATGTGGGGTCGGGGAACACGACCCTGGGCACCAACGGCAGCCTCGCCTTTGCCGACTCTGGCACCAACCAGAACGCCTGCAAGGGCGCCTACCTGGTCGCCAGCTTTACCAGTAACTAGGCCCACGCCACCGTGGGGGAGGTACATGGCCCTCGTACCTCCCCCCGGCGGTGGGCCCGATCTAGGGGATAGATGCACGGGCACGATGAACGACTGACTCACCACGGTGGGTCTTCTCGCCGAGTTGGATCAGGAAGCGTCAGGCGCCTCAGCCTGGCCGCAATCCTGGCCTGCTCGGTTTTCGTCGTTCACATCGGCGCCGCCGCGGCCTACTTCTCGACCACCGGCGCCGGGAATGGCTCAGTTCAGGCCGCCAACATTGTCGGGCCGTCCGGGATCGTCGCCAGCCAGTCCGGGACGACGGTGACCGTCAGCTGGAGCGCGGCGACGCTCACGAGCGGCGTCGCGGTCCAGGGCTACAAGGTCACGCGCTCGGACGGCACCGTCATCTGCGGCGGTACGACGCTCGTGACCACGCTCTCGTGCACCGACAGCAATCCGCCCTCGGGCACCTACACCTACGCGGTCGACGCCGTTTACAACAGCTGGGATTCCAGCGCCTCGAGTCCTTCGATCACGATCCTCACCGCGCCGACGATTTCCTCCGAGCCCGCCAACCCGATCAACAGCACCTCGGCCAGCTTCAGCTTCAACGGGGGCAACGGAACCGCGTATCAGTGCAAGCTGGACAGCGGCGCCTACGCCGCGTGCACCAGCCCGGCCGCATACAGCTCGCTCAGCCAGGGCTCTCACACCTTCTCCGTGGAGGCGGCGAACGGGAGCTCGAGCGGACCCGCGACGAGCTACACGTGGCTGGTCGACACCGTCCCGCCGACGCAGGCCCTGGCTCTGGCCAACGGCGCGGTCGGGGCCTATCTCAGCGGCTCGACGCTGTACTTCCGAGGCTCTGTGGCGGGATCGTTCAAGCTGGTTGACACCGTGTCCGACTCCGGATCGGGGCCCGCCTCGGCCGCCTTCCCAAACATCTCGACGGGCGGCTGGACGCACGCGGCCGAGACGGTGAGCACGCCGTCCGGCGGCCCCTACACGTCGAGCACGTTCAGCTGGACCGCGAGTCCGGGAACGCCGGCCCTCTACACGACGACCGCCAAGGACCTCGCCGGCAACAGCGGTACGACTTCGCTCACCTTCGTGGTTGACAGCAATGCCCCCACGGGCGGCGCGCTGACCGTGAACGGCACCGCCGCCAGCGCCGCCGGCTCGACGAGCCAGATCAGCAACAGCACGAACTTCACGATCGGCAGCCGGACCGATTACAGCGACGGCGGCGGCTCGGGCCTGAAGTCCTCGGTCCTGACCGTGCAGTCAGAGAGCCTGGCCGGGACCACCTGTGGGGCCCCCGGCTCGGGCGGCCCGTTCACGACGGCGACCACGGTCACGGGCACGACGCAGCCCCCCGGGATCGTCGCCGGGGCCTGCTACGTCTACACGCTGACCGGCACCGATAACGTCGGCAACACGGCCTCGATCAAGACCACGGTCGTCGACAACGCGGTCAGCTTCCAGGTCACCCAGCCATCCCCCGCGGTCGCCACCGCCGGGACCGCGTTCTCCGTGACGCTGACCGCGATCAAGAACGGCGCCACCGACACGACCTATACCGGCGCTGCGCTGAGTTGGAGTGGTGATCCGTCAAGCCCCAGCGGGACGGCGCCCACGCTTCCCGCCAATCCCACCTGGACGAACGGGGTGGCCACCTTCAATGTGACGCTGACCGATGCCGTGTCGACCACGCTGGGCGTGAGCGACGGCACCCGCAGCGCGACGTTCGCGCCGATTACGGTCAGCCCGGGCACGTTTGCGCAGCTGGCCTGGACCAGCCCGAGCACGACCAGCCCGGCCGGCATCCCGTCTCCCTGCCTCTTCACCTGCACCTACGCCAGCGGCTTCGGTCATAGCCAGACCTGGGCGGCATCGGTCAGCGTGACCGACGCCCTGGGCAACGTGGTCAGCAACCTCGGGGTTGCCGTGACGGTCAATGTGACCCTCGGCGGCAGCAAGGCGGGTACCGTGACGCCGGCCACCATCACGATTCCCGCCACCGGCGCTGCCACGTCGACGGCGCCGGTTCAGTACAAGAGCCCGGCCAGCGGCAACTACACCGACACGCTGACCCTGTCGGTCAACGAATACGGCGTCGACTACAGCAGCCAGGCGGCAAGCTTCACCCAGTAGCGCGGAAGCAGGCCAGGCCGCTTAGACTGGCGGCTATGCGGCTCAGGCAGGGTTGCAGGGTGGCAGCGATCGTGGCCGTGCTCGGCCTCGGCCTGGCCGGCGTGGCCGCCGCCGACTCAGACCCCTACGCCCCGCTTGACCGGGCCGGGCCGGCGCTCAGCGTTCCCACGGGCCAGCTCCAGTCCGCGCTCAGCTGCACGCCCGGGGTCCAGGGCGACGCGCGGAACCCGATCCTGCTCGTGCCGGGGACGACTCTCGATCCGGGTCCGAACTACTCGTGGAACTACGAGCGCGCCTTCGCCACGCTGCACTGGCCCTATTGCACGATCACGCTGCCCTATCACGCGATGGGCGATATCCAGACGGCGGGCGAGTACATCGTGTACGCGCTTCGCACGATGGCCCACCTCGCCGGCCGTAAGGTCGACGTGCTCGGCTATAGCCAGGGGGGCATGGTGCCGCGCTGGGCGCTGCGCTTCTGGCCGGACACGCGAGCACTCGTCAACGACCTGGTCGGGATCGACCCGTCCAACCACGGCACGCTCGACGCCCAGGTCGCCTGCCAGACAGAGTGTCCCCCTGCCTTCTGGCAGCAGGCGACGAACGCCCGCTTCCTCCAAGCGCTGAACAGCCGCGCCGAAACCTTCGCCGGGATTCACTACACGGTGATCTACAGCCGTACCGATGAGGTGGTGGTTCCCAACCTCGATGCCCAAGGCAGCTCCTCGCTCCACACCGGGGCCGGGCAGATCGCCAACATCGCCGTGCAACAGATCTGCCCGGGCGACACCTCCGAGCACCTGGCCATGGGGACCTACGATCCCGTCGCCTACGCCCTCGCGCTCGATGCCTTCACGCACGAGAGCGTGGCGGATCCCAGCCGGATCCCAGCCTCGGTCTGCACCGAGGGAGTACAGCCTGGCGTCGATCCGCTGACCTTCCCGGCGAACTACGCCGCCTACCTCGCCGCCATCGGCGAGGCGGCAGCAACGTCGCCCGAGGTGTCGGCGGAGCCGCCGCTCCAGTGCTATGTGTTCACGGCGTGCTCGGCCTCCGCCGGAACCCGCTCCTCGGCCTCGCACAAGCGGTCACGGCGGCGCCGGCATCCGGTTCGCCGCCGGGTGCGGCGGCGGGATCCTTCGTTCACAGGCTGAGGGCGCCCTCAGCGCAGCCTGTAAGCCACCAGCTGCGGATCGCGGCTCGGACCTCTGGCCACGCCGCCAGCGGGGACGAGCACGGTGTTACCGGCGATCGCGATCGGCGCATTCGTCGAGGTCGGGAGCTTGTGCTGGTAGACGAGCTTGCCCGTCTGACGGTCGAGGGCGAGAAGCGTGCCGTTGACGAGGGTGGTGAGGACGAGATCGTTCGACACGGTGGCGGCCCCGAGCGGCACGGACGCCACCCGCGTGTCCCATTCGACCTTGCCGGTCTTGAGGCTGAGCGCCTCCACCTCGCCGCCGACCGACCCGGTGGGCTTTGTGGCGGCGGGCAGATTCGGGTTCGCATAGGTCAGCGGAACGTCGATTGTCACCAGGTAGACGGTGCCGCCGGCCAGTGCCATGTTGGTCAGCACGCCGCCGAGTGAGCCAGGGAGGATCGTGTAAGGCATCTTGAGCGTGAAGTGATGCTCCAGCGCCTCCAGCGAATCGTTGTCGTGGCCGTTGTGCTCGCCGACCGCTGTCTTCCAGAGCAGCTTGCCGGTCGTGGCGTTCATCTCGTAGACGTAACCCATCTTGCCGCCACCGACGACGACCGAGGTGGAGCCGACGCGAGCCGAGATCGGTGAGGCCTGCATGTCGTAATCCTTGAAGTCGTTGGGGACGGCCTGGTAGTACCAGCGCAGCTTCCCGGTGGCCGCGTCGAGTTTGACCTCGCTGTTGGTGTAGAGCTGGACCGCCGGGTGGGCGATCGCCGCCGCGGGCGTCTGGTACGGGTTGCCGATGCCGTAGGTCACCGATCCATCGGGGCTGACGAGGGGTGTCTCCCAGACGCCGCCTGACCCCAGACCGAGCGCGCGCACCCCAGGCTCCGGCCCCACCACCGTGTTGAACTTCCATACGGGAGCGCCCGTCGCGGCGTTCAGCGCGATCAGGATCCCGCCGCCCGGCCCGTTGCCGTATTGGCTGCCCAGGTAGACGCGGCCATCGGTGACCTGTGGCTGAATTCCGAATGTCCCCTGGCCGGAGGCGAGGACGTGCCGGTTGACCCAGATCGGCTGGCCGTTCGACGCATTCAGGGCAAAAACCGCCGTCGGCGTCTCGCCGTAGACACGCCCGCCGAGGACGGCGACGCCGTTCGGCCCGGGCCCGCTTTTTTCGGGCGCGTTGCAGCGGTACTCCCACTGGAGGGCTCCGTTGCTCAGACTGAGCGCGTAGACGTTGGAGTCGAGGTCCTGGAGGTAGACGACGCCAGCCTGCACGACCGGGTTCGCGGCCAGCGAGCCGGAGCTGGCGACCCCGGCCGCTGCCGGACCGGTCAACTTGAACGTCCAGGCGGGCTGGAGGCGCGACACGTTTCGGGACGAGATGGCAGAAGCTGGCGCGATCCGCGTGTTGGCCAGATCGGCGTTGGGGTACGGCCATGCCCCGGAGGCTGTGGCCGACGCCGTCAGCGAGGCGCTCCCGGCGATGGTCTTGCAGTGGCCAGCCGAAGCCGTGCTCCCGCTCCCACCGCAGGCGGTGATCAGCAACGCGCACGCGGCGATGAGCGCGAGGGCGGTCGCCCGCCCAGCGCCGTAGCCCGCCGGTCCCACCTGTATTGGGTCTCTCTCCAAGGTGGCGGATTGCTGAGAAGTAGCGCGATTTTACGGAACGGTTTTTTGTTGGTCCCGGCCCCCATTAGCTCAACGCCCGTGGGCGCATGGCCGATCAAGGCACCACGGATGGTCCCAAACCACGGAAGGAGTCTCGGATGCAGTTCAAGGTTCGCGGCGCGCTAGGCGCCACCGCGCTTTCGATCGCTGCACTTGCCGCCGTCCCGGCGGCTCAGGCCCAGCCGAGCGTCTGTAGTACGCGGGCGTTCCAGGCTGCGGATGCCGCAGTCAACGCCAACCCGAATGGCGCTGCGGAGCTGCTCGGCCTCGCCTACCGATTCGCGCCTCGCGCGACGGCCGCGGGTTTCGACACCCTCGTGCAGTGCGACGTCGGCGCGGCCCAGAAGGTCTTCGGCGACTTCCAGACGCTGAACTCCGCCGAGGCGAGCAGTTTCCAGGCGTACTTCGCCCAGCTCTACCCCGCTGACGCCGGTTCGGTGTTCGGCGTCCATCGCGGTGGTGGCGGCGGCCTCGCCTAGCCGTCTCGACTAGACCGGGAAGACGCGCGTCGCTGGCGGCGCGCGTCTTCTGGTGCGAAATCTGGCAGGCGCCCTCGGTTAATCTCGGGACGTGCCGGCGCGTGCAAGAGCCTCATTGATCGGAGCAGGCGTAGGCGCCGCGGCGCTGGTCGTGACCTGGTTTGCGGCGTTTGAGACCGGGTTTGGGAAGCGCGCCGACCGGTCCGTCCTGCACGGGTTTGTCGGGCTCCAGGGTCTGCACGTGAACGGGCTCGCGAATCTGGTCGCGGAGATCTGCGATCCGAAGCCGTTCGCGGTATTGGGCGCACTGCTGGTTGTCGTGGCCCTGATCCGCGGGCGACCGAGAGTGGCGCTGGCGGTCGCCGCCATCCTGCTCTGCGCCAATGAGATGACCGAGTTGATTAAACCCCTGGTATCAGCGCCCCGTCTGCTGCCCGGTTACCCGATCCCGGAGAGATCCTGGCCAAGTGGGCATGCCACTGCCGCGATGTCGCTCGCGCTGTGCGCGATCCTGGTGGCGCCGCGACGGCGCAGACCGATCGTCGCCGTCATCGGCGCCGCGTTTGCCGTGGCGGTGAGTTACGCCTTCTTAACACTCGCTTGGCACTACCCCAGCGACGTGGTGGGGGGGTTCCTGGTTGCCGGCACCTGGGCCCTCTTGGTCGTCGCGGTGTTGTTCTGGACCGAAGCCCAAGGCCACGACAGGCGCGGCGCCGAGGAGACCAGCAGGCCGTCGCTCCGCTCGACACTCGTTGCGCCCGCGGCCGGCTGTGGCGTGGCCGCGGTCTCAGCCGGGCTCGTCCTCCTGGTCCGCCCTCACCAGGTGCTGAGCTACGCGCGCCTGCACGAGGCCTTCGTCATCGGCGCCGGAGCCATCGGGGCGCTCGCTCTGGCCGTGGCGATGACCCTGATGCTTGAGGTCCGCCGCTGAGTCTCGCCCGCGAGGACCGCCGGGATGATTGGCACGACCGAATCTGGAAGGGCATCCATTCCTCAGCCGTTGCATCAGCGTAGTGACCATCCTGGAGTTTTGAGCCATCGCGGCCGAAGCGTCAGCCACACTGAGAAACGGTCATCCGAAACGGCCGTTCTCGCATCTGCGCGCGTTCGGACTCGAGATCGGGGCCGACTTCACGGTTCCCGGGATGGGTGGATCTGCGCCCACGGGAACGGGCGCCCGACTGGATCTAAGGCGTGCCCACTGGGCTGATCTGGCCCCGTTGCTAGAGCAGCCACGGTTCCTTCGGTATCTCCGAAGTGTGGACGGGTGTCCGTTCGCAATCCTGGAGCAGGAGGCGGGCGATGTGCTCTGTCCGTACGGATCTCGGGCCGTGTTCCAGCTGTCTCCCGATCGGAGTCTCGTTCGCTGCGCGGCGGCTGACTGGGCCGAACCAACGTGGCAGCGGCTTTTGCTCGACCGGGTTCTGTGGACGACCAGCTACCTCCGCGGCTTCCAGCTCCTTCATGCCAGCGCGGTGACGACTGCGGCGGGTCTGGTCGCTTTCCTAGCCGTGGCGGGCGGAGGCAAGACCAGCTTGGCGGCGGAGTGCGTCCGGCGCGGTCACGGATTCTTTTCCGACGACATCCTCGCCGTCGAAGAAATCGATGGCGAGATCTGGGGACATGCGGGTCCCCCACTGATGAATCTCCCTGCCTCGATGGCCTCGGAAGACCTCGACGAGGTCCGCGTTATCGCCGAGCTGGGAGACCAGCGCTGGGTCGAAGTCGAGCAGGAATCTTCCGAGCCCGAGCCGCTGGTGGCGATCGTGCTGGTGGATCGGGCCGCCGCCGTGAGCTCTCATTGCACGAAGGTCAAGGCCACCACTCTTACATTGCTGCCCTACATGGTCGGATTTCCGCACATGGGATCGGGTTCAAGGCGACGCTTCGAGGTGGCTGGATCGCTGGCCGAGGCGACGCCGGTGTTCCGCCTCCGGGCCGATCCATCGCTCTGCGTCAGCGAACTCGCGAACTTCGTCGAAGCCGAGATCGGGATCCTCTGATGGCGTCGGGCTCCGTGAGCGCTCGCGCGCGCTCACGCGCTCCTAGCTGAGTGCGGCGTCCAGGGCGCGCCGTGCCTCGTTTATGCCGAACGCCCCGTCCAGACGGGCGGCGATAACGCCGTGCCGGTTGACCGTGAACAGCCACGGTTCGGTCTCAAGGTGAAACGCCCGTAGCTGGGGCCGCAGACCACGCGCAGGATCGTTGTCGACGAACACTTCTTGGTGGATGAAAACGACCCGGGAGCCGTACTCGTGTTGGAGCTCGACCATGATGTCGGTCACGGGGCCGCAGACGCGTGAGGTGCAAAGCGCAGGTGTGGAAACGAGAAGCGCGATCGGGCGTTTGCCGAGCACCGTGTTGAACGACACCGCGTGCATGTTCTCCGGAGGTGTCCGGGTGGTGAGCAAGGTCGTGTCTCCATGCACCGACGACGGTGTGTCGGTCGCGATTGCCGGAGGCCGCGACCCGACGCTTGGAATGGGGGAAGACGAGGCGACGGCGATCTCGTTACTGGCGGCGATGAGGCCTTTCGGGCCTCGGGTCAGCGATAGCACGTCATACACGCCCGCCCGGGACAGTTGCAGGCCCGTGTCATAGATCGCTTTGATCCCGGACGGACCCGCGTTCTGCTCACTTCGGTACTGGGGTGCAACCTGCATCGAGTCGGCTGGGGCGAGGAAGGGGCCTTGAGCCATTGAGACGGGAGACGGCGCCAGATAGATGGCGGTGGGCGCGTATACGTAACCGGTTGTCGAGTCGCTGAGTCCGAAGGCGAAGCGGTCGAACCCAGGAGTAAAGGTTCCACTCGCCGCGGTCAGGGTGATGGTCGAGTGGGACAACTCTGCGATTTGCTGGAGGGTCCGGCCTGCAACAGCTGGGAAGAGGGCGCGTGCTGGCCGCTCGGCCGCGCCCAGCTCATCGAGCCCGGGGGCGGTACGCCTGGCCGCTGAGGCTTGGTCCGACGCCACCCTGGCCGTGGCCGGCGTCTGCACCCTCGACGTGGTCTTTGACGTGGTACTCGAGGACCCGCATCCGGCGAGGCTCCAGACGGCAGCCAAGCCGCAGAGGAGCCGAGCCGTCTTTGTCACGTTCGCGATCGGGACGAGGTTTGAGTGGCTGCTAGGAGGGTCGGAACCATGCGGTCCAGCTCGTGCCGGCCCGCAGCGCCTGGCCGTGATAACAGAAGAGGCTCTTGGGGAGATGCTTGAGGAGGGCGAGGTAGATAAAGCGCGCCCTGGCCTTCGCCGTTATGTGAGCGGCGACGCGCAGCGAAGCACAGGCCCGGCTCCGTCGGGAGGCCCGACTGTGCCCACATTGCATCACCCTTCCCGCCGAAGCACGCCCGTGGGAGGCACGGGTGGCTCCTCCTCCCCGAAGGGTCTGGCGCGCGATATTGGCGGTCAGCCCGCCCGTGCCGAGGCCAGAAGAACCGGTCGAGGAGTCCGAGCCCGGGATTCCCATGATGTTCGCGGGCGCCATGGTTGCGTCGGAGCCCGATGAGCTCCCGGTCGCCGCCTTCAGGACGACGGTGGCCATCAGCCAGACCGTGCTGGCACCGGTTCCGACGCTGGCGTCGGGCGTGGCCCCGGCAGCTGCCTGGGGCTGGTCCTCGACCAGGAACTCGGTGTCGGAGGTGTCCGAGACGTTCACACGCGAGGTCCAGCCCGAGCCGGAGGTCAGCGTGTCGCCAAAGCCGGAGTCGCCATAGAAGCCGATCGCCAGCTCGTTGCCAGCTGTGGTGGCGGGTGTGGCGCCGGATGAGACCGTGGCCGCGCTCTTGGTTGTACCGGTCGCATGCGTCATCTGATCGACCACCGTCGCGTCAGCGACCGAGCTCAGGCCCGAATACTCGAGGGCGGCTATGCCCGTATCGGCCTTCGATGTCGGCTTCACCGTGATCGTCGGCTGGGTTCCTCCGCCGGCCGTGATGGGAGCACTCCAGACGCTCATCTCGGTTCCATCGGACGCGACATAGTGCAGCAGCTCGGTGAACTGGTCGCCGGCGGAGTCCGTGACGCCTGCTGCGGTGGCCTGTTTGCTGCTCCAGACGGCGGTCTCGACCACGAGGCGATTCCCCGCTGTGAGCGAGGAGTTCGGGGTCACGGAGAGACTAGTGACTCCGGACGCATGAGCGCTGACAGCCTGGACAAAGGCGGGAGCTGGGACGGAGCCCGGGGTCACCGAGTTCGACGGCGCGGACGCGGGGCCGGTCCCGACCCCGTTCGTGGCCGACACCGTGAACGTGTAAGCGGTCCCGTTGGCGAGCCCGTTGATCGTGGTGCTCGTGGCCGGTGGATTGCCGCTGACTGGGGTCGGAGTCTGCGCGACCGACCCGATGTAGGGGGTGACGGTGTAGCTCGTGATCGGGCTGCCCCCGTTGGACGGCGCTGTCCACGTGACGGTGGCGCTGCCGTTGCCGGCTGAAGCGGAGACACCCGTCGGAGCGCCGGGTGCGGTTTGGGTTGCCGTGATATTGATGAACGACGCGACCGACGGGACGCCGGCCGAATTGAGGATGAACAGCATGTAATTGCCCGGCGGAGCCACAGCCGAGGAGGACGGGATCTGAACATTGACCTGGCCTGAGCCCTGGGTGAAGCTGAGGGGGACAAAGTGCTGGTCCATGTCCGACTGGTGGGTGTCGGATCCGAGCGAGACCAGGTTCACCGCACTGATCGAAGAAGCGTTCGGGGTGGTGACTGGAATCGTGGCGCCGTAGGTGGTCGCCGAGGGAGCCGAGGTGATCGTCGGGCGCGGACCGTTGAAGAGATAGGGAGGCGAATAGATCTGGGCGGAGTCCTGGCCCGCGTACCCAGGGTTGGCGTGACCGCTGCCGGCGACAAGAACGGTGCCGTCCGGCATCAGAATCGCGGTTGAGTGGTAGCCACGCGTGGTCGCGATCGGCGCCGCGGGTGACCACGCCTGGGTGTTCGGGTTCCAGATCTCGCTCGGCAGGATGCCGCCCGAGACTTCCGACTGTCCCGTCTGGCCCCAAGTGGGCTCGCCGCCCACTGCCAGGACGGTCCCGTCGGCGAGGGTGGTAAGTGTGTGGTAGACACGGCTGTATTGCATTGGCGAGGTCTGCTTCCACATAGGCGTGGGCGCAGTCAGATCGATCGTCGCCGCCGTGTTCGTTGCAGGAGAGCTGCTGTTCTGCGTCGGCGTGCCACCGGTGTAGAGGACCTGACCGGGGCGGTACATCACTGACGAGCCATTGGTGATGCCGCTGGAACCGCCGACCTGAGTCCAGGTCTGATTCTGGACGTTGAGGAAGAACGACTTGTCCTCCGAGGGTCCGATCGTGAACACGTCGCCGTTAGGAGCCAGATATGAGAACGGGTATTCCTCCTCGTGGACCTGCGAGGTGTTGACGTTCGAGAGCAGCGTCCACGTGTTCGATGTGGGGTCGTAGACCTCAGGGGTGTCAGCCCATGTGGTCTGGGTAGTGGAGTTGCCGCTGATTGCCACGTAGTCACCGTTCGCGAGCTCGGTCAGGTCCGGATACCACCGTGGGTAGTGCATGTTGGCCACGCGGGTCCAGGTTTCGGTCGACGGGTTGAAGATCGATGTGTCGACGATCCCGACGTTGCCGGTGCTGAGGCCGCCGTAGCCACCGACGACAAGGACATCGCCGTTTGGGAGCTCGGCCATGCCCGAACAGAAGATGCTGTCAGGAGCGGTCTGGTTGCTGAAGGTCTGCGTGGCAGGATTCCAGACCTGCGTGGGCTCCGGCTGCTGCCAACCGTCGAATTGCAGCACCTGGCCGTTGTCGAGCAGGATCGAGTGAATCGCCACCATCGGCCAGGACATCAGTGATGACCACTGACCCCCGGCTGTCGATGTCGGCGTGATCTCGCCTGACTGAGATGAAGGCGGACCGGTACCAATCGCGTTGGTCGCGGCGACCGCGAAGGTGTACGCGGTTCCGTTGGTGAGCCCGGAGATGGTGGTGTTGGTCCACAGGGGCGACCCGCTGACCGTGGTCGGGGTCTGAGCGGTGGAGCCGATGTATGGGGTAACGGTGTAGCTGGTGATCCCGCTTCCGCCGTTGTTGGCCGGTGGTGTCCAGGAGATGGTCGCGGTCCCGTTCCCCGGTGTGGCCGTCACCCCGGTTGGGGAACCTGGAGCGGTGGCGGAGCTGTTCGCCGGCGCAAACGCAACCGTGGCCATCATCCACACTGTGCTGGCGCCGGTTCCGACAGTGGCGCTGGGCGTGGCTCCCGCGGTCGTCAGGCTCTGGTCTTCGTTCAGAAGCTCGATGTTGGAGTCGTCAGAGACATTTGCGCGCAGGCTCCACCCGGTACCTGCTGTCAACGTGTCGCCGAAGCCTGAGTCCGCGTACATCCCGATCGCGATGTCGCCAGATGAGGTGGTAGCCGGAGTCGGTCCCGAGGCCACGGTGCCGGCCCCGGTAGTGGTACCGGTGGCTGTGGACATCTGGTCGACGGCACCGGTCCCTGGTGCCGTCGAGAGCCCCGAATACTCCGAGACGATCGCGCCGACATCCGCCTTGCCACTCGGCTTGACCGTAATGGTCGGCTCGGTCCCGCCCCCGGCGGTGATCGGCGTGCTCCAAACGCTCATTTCAGTCTCGTCCGAGGCCCGGAAATGAAGCAACTCGGTATAGGTATTGCCCGCGGAGTCGGTGACGCTGGCCGCCGAGGCGCCGCCGCTGCTCCAGACGCCCACCTCCACGATCAGCCGGTTCCCGGTCGTGATATTTGCGCCCGGCTTCACCGCCAGACTGGTAACGCTGGAGGAGTGGGCGCTGGCCGCTTGGACGAAGGCCGGCGTGGGGGAGCCAGCGGCGCCGGCAGCCACCGCGGCAAGCCCGAACACCGCCGCGATACCGGCTACGAGCCATCGAATCAGTCGGCGGGGTCTATAGGGAACGCGTCGGATACCCAACAAACGTTCACCGACCAGCAGACTTTGCGGACCGCGCCGGCCGAGGACCTTGCGTGGTCCTCGGCCGGCGCGATCGGACCGGCGATCGACGGCGGCCGGGACGGCCGCGCGTCGAGCTGGGTCGCCCGCCTACAGGATCAGATCGAAGGGCGAGGCGTACGGCAGGTGCGCGGAGGCCTGGTAGGCCAGATTGATTTCGGCGGGGCCGAGGGCTCGGTTGAACACCTTGACTTCGTCGATGGTGCCAGCGAAGTCGAGATCCTGACTGCACCAGGGGTAGTCGCCGATCGCGAGGTCGTTGCTGGTCGGCATGCCGTACTGAATGGGGCTGGTATCCGGCGTTCCAGAACCAATCTGCTGGCCGTCCACGTATACGCGCACGGTCGAGCCGTCGAACGTTCCGACCACGTTGTGCCACGCGCCATTCCAGACCGCGGTCCCTGCATCCGGGGACACCACGTAGCTGCCCGGACTCGTCCCGATGTAGAACTCCAGCCCACCATTAGCACCGGTGTAGAGCCCGTAGGATCCGGTGCAGCAACCGCTTGCGCCCTTGGCGACTATGTACCGATACGCGCCCGGGCTGGTGCCCGCGTTTACCCATGCGCTCACGGTGACGTTCGCCCCCTCAAGCGCCGAGCTGTCAGGTACGTACACCTCGCCGTCGGTGCCGTCGAAGTTCAGGCCAGACTGGAAGCGCCCAGTGGTCCAGGTGACTCCTCCCTGTAGCGTGCCGTTGTTGCTGAGCAGGGGATTATCGGTGTGCGCCACCGTGCCGGAGTTCTCGTTCAAGTCCCACTGCGCCACTGGCAGGATGTTCGCCGCGGCCGGAGCGGCAGCCACCAGGCCCATCACCAGTGCAAGTCCCGTCGCCAGCTTGAGGTTACGCATCCGTCTCTCCCAGGTGCCGTTGGTGCATTACGGACACAAAACGGGGTCCTCGCAGCGCTTCTTTCACGCCGCTAGAAAGTCAGGAGGATGGGCACGACGGCTTAGCAACAGGACCGACGTGACGTAGCTCGTAGCCGAGCAGGTGCTGGAAATGCCGCACATTAGGGGTAAGCCCCAGTGCCCCGAACGGCCCGCCTCCTTCGGCCAGCAGGTAGCGCACACGCCGAGCAATCAGGAGTCGAACGATGTGGTCGTGGAGGGCCCATCTCGCCTCGTGGCTCGTCGCCAGAGCCTTATCGATGAGACACACCATGTCATCGACGATGGCTGCCGCCCAGGCCAGCGGTCGGCCGTCCTCGTCCCGCGCGACGACGATAGTCAGCTCCGAGCGCGCCACAGCTTCCGGGACACCGCTCATCCAAGCTTCTGACTCACGCGCCATCGCGGGATCGCCTCGGCGGCAGAAAACCTGGTGGACGTCAACGGCTGCGAGCCAAGGGTCGGTGACCACTTCGCATTCGATCCCAGCGCTGGCAGCCCGCCTGAGATTGGTTCTCAGCGCTTGGCGACGCCGTCCACGAAGGTAATCCGCATGATCCTGCGGGAGGAGCAATATCCCGCGGCAAAGCCGAGTCTTGGGCAGAATCCGCAACGATCGCCGGCTGAAGTACTCCTCGAGAGCTTTGCCGGCAGGCGATCCCGAGAGCACAACGTTGACTCGCGGTGTTCGCAGCAGGAGGAGGATTAAGGCTGCCAGGCGTCCAGGCCGCCGTCCAGCCGCCAGCGCCAACCTTGCCAAACGCCGCGGGCGCGTCACGGATTCCAATGGAAGAGCACTAGCTGCCGAGGCCCACGGGCCGTTGTAGTGAGTCCGCGCGCGTGGCTGCCGCCCCGGCGCGATCTCGCCGTAGGAGGTGCGGGATGCCTCGCGGGCGGAGGAGCGGGATGCCTCACGGGCGGAGGAGCGGGGTGCCTCACGGGCCCAGCGCACTAAACCGAGTTCGTTAGGCATCGCTCTCTAGGAAGGAGAACGCGGCTTTACGCCGCCGTCTTCCGCAGCATGCCGCCCAACCTCGTCAAAGGAGTCTTTCAACGTGAAGTGTGAGCCGGCGCATCTGACGCCTGATGATGGGCACGGCTGGGCTCGAACCAGCGACCTCTCGCGTGTGAAGCGAGCGCTCTCCCACTGAGCTACGCGCCCGGCCTGGGAAATCCATTCTACGCGGGCTCGCCGCACAGTCTCATCGGAGCGAGACCGGCGCGTCCCCGTTCGGAAATGTCTCGCCCTCGGAGAGGCCGCGCCGTTGGGGTTAGTGGCTTATGTGGACGTAGTCGATGGTGGTGGTGGTGGGGAAGTCGTTGTTGCTGGGGCTGCCGCCGCAGACTGATCCTGGGGAGCAGATGGCTGTGTTGATGATGAGGAACATGGGGTGCGA
>DATJQY010000031.1:0-3537 GCA_035505215.1 Solirubrobacteraceae bacterium
GGCGCGGCGCTTTGCTTTGGTGAAAGCGGGCGGCCTCCGGCCGCCGCACCGTGAGCTACTTGACGATCTTGACGATCCGCTCCATCCCGAGCTGGGTGTGCTCACGCCCATCCTGGGTGTCCATGAAGCAGGCCAGCGCATCGGACGTCGTGTGAATGCGAAGTATCAGGCTTCGGGGGCCGCTTCCTGCGGCTCGCGCTGTTCTTCGCCCTCGTCCTGCCCCTCGCCGTCCTCGTCCTCGTCCTCGCCCTCGGCCTCGGCCTCCCGCTGCTGCCTGGCCTCAACCTCCTCCTGCTGGCGCTTCTTGGCTTCCTGCTGCTCGCGCTCGAGCATCGCAAAGCGCTGATCTTCCGCGGCCCGGTCCTCCACGCGCCGGTCCGACGCGGCGGCCTGCGCGCCGCGATGCCCGAGCTCTCTGAGCTGGGAGTGCATCTCCCGGACGCGATCGAGGACGTAGTCGGCCACCGCCTGCTGCTGCTCACGAGTCGAGTGCTCGACCTGCTCGAAGCGAACCGGAGTGCCGTACTGGACGGTCACGCGCGGGAACTTGAGCTTCTTCCAGTTCCGGACCTGGTGGGACCCGAGGATGGCCACCGGAACGACCGGGGCACCCGATTCGAGGGCCAGTCGCCCCAGGCCCGGCTTGGCCTCAGGAGCCAGGTCGCCGGTCCGCGACCGGCCGCCCTCCGGGTACATGACGATGGCCTCGCCCCGGGCCAAGATCTGGAAGGCGGTGGTGAACGCGTCCTCGTCGTGGTGACCGCGACGCACCGGGAAGACGCCGCCGTGGCTGAAGATGTAGCTGGACAGCCCGGGCTGGAAGAGCTGGGACTTGGCCATGAAGCGCACGCGCCGGCGGATGAAGGCGCCCGTGAAGAAGTGGTCCATGAACGAGCCGTGGTTGGGCGCCAGGATGACGGGGCCATTGGGCACGTTCTCGCTCGCGATCCCGCGTGCGCGGAAGAACAGGAGCAGGTAGGGGGTGACGACGAAGCGCGTCGGCTCGTAGGTCCACCCCGCCTCGCCCGCGCGCGCACGCGCATGGAAGGCATCGAAGTACTCCTTGGGCCGCTGGTCGGTGTAGACCTGGGGCTTGAGCTCGACGTCAGGCATCGCTCGCTCTTAGGTACCCCGTGTGGTGCCGATCGTCACTAATCCTCCGCCCAGTCGTAGGAGCGCTCGAGCGCCCGTTCCCATCCGGCCAGCAGCATGGCTCGCTCATCCTCGCTCATCTGCGGTTCATAGCGCGACTTCTCTCGCCAGCGGCGCTGGACCTGATCGACGGTCCAGCGACCAGTTCCGACGCCGGCCAGGTAGGCCGCCCCCAGCGCTGTCGTCTCGGCGATCTCCGGGACGACCACCGGAACACCGAGGAGGTCGGCCTGAAACTGCATGAGCCAGTGGTTGGCCGTGGCGCCGCCGTCCGCCCGGAGCTCGGGAAGCTCGATCCCGCAGGCCCGCTCGATCGCCCGCACCGCATCGACGGTCTGGTAGGCGATCGACTCGAGCGCCGCCCGGGCCAGGTGAGCCCGGCCCGCGCCCCGCGTCAGCCCCACGATCGTTCCCCGCGCCTGGGGGTCCCAGTGCGGCGACCCGAGCCCGGTCAGAGCGGGCACGAAGTAGACGCCTCCGTTGTCCTCAAGCGAGCTGGCCAGCGGCTCGGTCTCAGCCGCGGCGTCGATGATCCCGAGGCCGTCGCGGAGCCACTGCACGGCGGCGCCGGTGACGAAGATCGCCGCCTCGAGCGCGTACATGAGACCGCCCTCGCCGATCCGCCAGGCCACCGTGCTGAGCAGGCCCTCCACCGGGTCAGGCACGCTGGAGCCGGCGTTCTGGAGCACGAAGGATCCGGTGCCGTAGGTGTTCTTGCCCAGACCGGGATCGACGCAGGCCTGGCCAAACAGGGCCGCCTGCTGATCGCCGGCGATCCCCGCCACCGGGACCTCGTGCCCGTGCAAGGCCTCGGCACGACTCATCGCGATCTCGCCGCAGCTTGGCCCCAGGCGCGGCAGTGCCGCCCATGGCACGCCAAACAGTTCGAGCAGCTCCGCGTCCCATTCGCCGTGCTTAATGTCGTAGAGCATCGTCCGGGCGGCGTTCGACGGATCGGTGACCGACTCTCCGCTCAGCTTGTAGACGAGCCACGCGTCGACGGTCCCGACCACCGCCCGCCCGTCGGCCGCACGCTCCCGCAGCCCATCGACGTGCTCCAGCAGCCACTCGATCTTGGTGGCCGAGAAGTAGGGGTCGAGCACGAGCCCGGTGCGCTCGCGGATCAGGTCCTCACGCCCGTCGGCCCGGAGCTCGGCGCAACGGGCGGCGGTGCGCCGGTCCTGCCAGACGATCGCGCGGTGAAGCGGCTCGCCTGAATCCGGATCCCAGACGCAGACCGTCTCACGCTGATTGGTGATTCCCACCGCCTCGAGCTCGCCGGGACCGATTCCCGCATCGTCGAGCGCCTCACCCGCCACCGCCTGGGTCACCTCCCAGATCTCGGCCGCGTCGTGCTCCACCCAGCCGGGGCGAGGGAAATGCTGCTGGAACTCCCGGTAGGCGCGGCCGATGAGCTCCGCCTCGCCGTCGAACACGAGGCACGTCGTGCCCGTGGTCCCCTGGTCGATGGCGAGGATCATCCGGGCGCCAGCCTATAGCGGTTTGCCCGCCCCCAGGCCGTGGCAGTACCTAGGTATGACCACAAACACCAAGGAAACCGCTGGTCCCTATCTGGACCTCAATGACGGACATCAGATTCCCCAGCTCGGCTTTGGCGTCTTCCAGGTCGAGCCCGACGAGACCGCCGAGGCGGTGACGCGCGCGCTTGACGTGGGCTACCGCCTGATCGACACCGCCGCCATGTACGGCAACGAGGCGGGCGTCGGCGAGGCGATCAACAAGAGCGAGCTCGACCGCGGCGACGTCTTCGTCACGACCAAGCTCGCCAACGACGCCCACGGCCATGACGAGGCGCTCCGCGCCTTTGACCACAGCCTGGAGGAGCTCGGGTTCGACTACGTCGACCTCTACCTGATCCACTGGCCGATCCCGAAGAACGACCTCTACGTCGACACCTGGCGCGCGCTGTGCGAGCTCAAGGAGAGCGGCCGGGCGCGCTCGATCGGCGTGTCCAACTTCCTCGTCGAGCACCTGGAGACGATCATCGACGCCACCGGTGAGGTGCCGGCGGTCAACCAGATCGAGGTTCACCCGCAGTATCAGGAGCAGGAGCTCCGGCGCTACCTCCGTGAGCACGAGATCGTCCCCGAGGCCTACAGCCCGCTCGGTCAGGGGGGCGCGCTCAAGGATGAGAAGATCACCGAGATCGCCAAGGCCCACGACCGCACCCCGGCCCAGGTGGTGCTCCGCTGGCACATCCAGCTCGGCAACGTCGTAATCCCGAAGTCGGTCACGCCCTCACGGATCGAGGAGAACTTCCGGATCTTCGACTTCGAGCTGAGCGACTCCGAGATGGAGACGATCAAGGAGCTCGACGCGGGCCAGCGCATCGGCCCGGATCCGAAGACCTTCGGGTGACGCTCT
>DATJQY010000032.1:0-209857 GCA_035505215.1 Solirubrobacteraceae bacterium
GCGAAGTCCTCTCCACCCACCTGATCGAGCCCCACAAGAGCTACTGGCGCAACCAAATGCGAGAACCCGGCCGCTGGCCCAGCCCTCAAAAATGAGACCTATGTCCCGACTCACCTGAGACACATGTCCCGACTCATCACAGAGGCGGAGAGGGGGGGATTCGAACCCCCGAACGAGGTCAACCCCCGTTACGCGATTTCCAGTCGCGCCCGTTCAACCGCTCCGGCACCTCTCCGGGCTCTCCGGCCAAGCCTACTCACTCGCGCGGGATCAGCACGCCCGGGTTCATGATCCCCGCCGGATCGAGCTCGGCCTTGACCGCGCGCAGCGCGCCCACGGCGAGCGGCCCCACCTCACGGACGTACCACGGGCGGTGATCGACCCCGACTCCGTGATGGTGGGTGATCGAGCCGCCGGAGGCGGCGATCGCGTCGCTTGCCGCCGCTTTGCCTGCCTCCCACTGGGCCAGCGGATCATCCGCCTGGGCGGCGCCAACGGTGAAGTAAAGCGAGGCGCCCGCCGAATAGACATGGGAGACGTGGCAGAGGACGACGGGCGGCGTGCCGCGGGCGGTGAGCGCGTCGCGCAGTGCCGAGCCAACCGCCTCATACAGGGCGGGAAGCCGGGACCAAAAGGTGGCGGTCTCGAGCGTCTCGGCCAGCGCCCCCGCGTCGAGCAGCGCGTCACGGAGGTACGGACCTCGGTAACGCTCGCGCGCCCACGCCTCACCCGCATCCAGGTCCAGTTGCGCGCCGGCGGCCTCCAGGACGCGGGCCACCGCGGCGCTTCGTTCCTTCACTTCGGCCGCTGTCCCCTCGTAACCGATGATGGCGAGAGCGCCCTCGCCGCCCG
Organism: Solirubrobacteraceae bacterium; assembly: GCA_035505215.1. GTDB lineage: Bacteria > Actinomycetota > Thermoleophilia > Solirubrobacterales > Solirubrobacteraceae > Palsa-465. The sequence continues at coordinate 853 of DATJQY010000032.1, forward strand.
AGCCAAGTTCGCCGGGTGCGGCCAGGTTGAGCGCGGTCTCCACCTCGTCGGACAGCCGCAGCACCGTTGGACGCGGGCCGTCCTGGGCCAAGGCGCGCAGGACGTCGATCCCGGCGGCGAACGACTCAAGGCGCCAGCCTTCGTAGCGCCGCGCCTCGGGGAGGGGCCGGACGGTGACCCCGACCGAGGTGATCACCCCGAAGGCGCCCTCGGACCCGAGCACGAGCTGGCGCAGATCGGGTCCCGCCGCCGACTTCGGTGCCCGGCCGAGGGCGAGGGTTCCCGCGGGCGTAGCGACCTGGAGGGAGACGACCATCTCGTCGAAGCGGCCGTAGCCCGCCGAGGCCTGCCCGCTCGAGCGCGCCGCCGCGAAGCCGCCGATCGTCGCGTACTCGAACGACTGCGGGAAGTGGCCGAGCGTGTAGCCGCGCTGGCTGAGCAGCGCCTCGGCCTGGGGGGCGCGAAGCCCGGCTTCCAGGACCGCCACACGAGACACCTCATCCAGCTCCAGCATCGCGTTCATCCGTCGCAGGTCGAGCGCGATCACGCCCGTGAATGCCCTGCCTTCCGGGGCGAGGCCGCCGACGACCGAGGTACCGCCTCCGAAGGGCACCACCGCCACGCGGCGGTCTGAGCAGATGCCCAGCACGCCCAGCACCTCGTCGTGGGAGGCCGGGGTCAGGACGGCATCGGGCGCCGTGCCGGCATCGCCCGCCCGCAGCCGCAGGAGGTCAGGGGTCGACTTGCCGGCGCTGTGGCGGATCCGGGACTCGGGATCTGTCGAGACCTGCGCCGGTCCGACAACGGCTCCGAGCTCATCCAGCACCGCCGGCCCGAGGCGGATGTCCGGCAGCGCTACGTCGTCCAGTGACTGTGGTCGGGCTCCGCCGGCTCTGACCCCGAGCCCCTCGGTCAACAGCTTGCGCACGGCCTCGGGTAGGACGGGGACCTGCCCGGGATCACCCCAGCCCCACCACGACGGATCCGGATAGGGCTCGGCGGGACGGGCGATAGCCATCGGCCGGGCCCACGCTATCCGGTTTACTGGGGGTTGCACCAGAGCCGACAGGGCAGCATCCTGTTGGCCCTAGGAGAGGCCCAGTCGATCCGGGAGGAGACCATGACCGAGAAGATGACCCACGGCCTGATGATGGATGACTTTCCGCTCTCGCTGACGGCGGTCGTCGAACGCGCGGAGCAGTTGACCCCGGGTCGCAAGGTTGTCTCACGCCGTCCCGACGGTTCGGTCGAGCGCACGACGATCGGAGAGAGCGCCGAGCGGGCGCGGAAGCTGGCCAGTGCCCTCAGGGAGCTGGGTGTCGGCGACGGTGATCCGGTGGCCACGCTTCTCTGGAATCAGCCCGAGCACCTGGAGCTCTATTTCGCCCTCCCGCTGATGGGCGCCGTTCTGCACACAATGAACCCGCGCCTGAGCGAGGACGAGCTCAGGTTCATCGTCTCTGACGCCGAGGACAAGGCGATCATCGTCGATGAGACGCTGCTTGAGGTGTTCGAGAAGTTCCGCTCGGCGCACGACTTCGACCACGTGATCGTCGTCTCCCGGTCGGGATCGGTTCCCGACGGGACGATCGACTACGCCTCCCTGATCGACGGCTCGGAGCCAATGGATTGGCCGAAGCTCGAGGAACGCCGGGCCGCGGCCATGTGCTACACGTCGGGCACCACCGGCCGGCCCAAGGGCGTCCTCTACTCCCACCGCGCCCTCGTCCTGCACTCGCTGATGGCGGCGCTGCCTGACGCCCATGCCATTTCCGGCCGGGACACGATCCTCCCGGTCGTCCCGATGTTCCACGCCAACGCCTGGGGACTGCCGTACATCGCCGCCTTTGCCGGCACCGGGCTCGTGTTTCCCGGCCCGAAGCTCGATGCCGAGAGCGTGCTCGAGCTGCTGGCCGACGAGAAAGTGACGATCACGGCGGGAGTTCCCACCGTGTGGATGGCCATCCTGGAGGCGCTCAACGACGAGCCCGAGCGGTGGGACCTGAGCGCGCTGCGACTGATGATCGTCGGCGGGTCCGCCGTGCCCAAGAGCATGATCGCGGGCTTCGACAAGCACGGACTCGAGATCGTCCAGGCCTGGGGGATGACCGAGACCTCGCCGATGGGGACCATCTGCCGCCTCCCGCCCGAGCTCGACGAGGCATCCCAGGACGAGCAGTACGAGTTCCGCGCGCGGCAGGGAATCCCGTCTCCGTTCGTCGAGATCCGGGCTCGCAACGACGAAGGCGAGCTGATCCCGTGGGATGACGAGGCGATGGGCGAGCTCGAGGTCCGCGGGCCGTGGGTCGCCTCGGCCTACTGGCGCGGGCGCGGGGAGGAGAAGTTCACCGACGACGGCTGGTTCCAGACCGGGGACGTGGTCAAGATCAACTCCCATGGCTGTATCCGCATCTCGGACCGCTCCAAGGACCTGGTCAAGTCCGGCGGGGAGTGGATCTCATCGGTCGACCTCGAGAACCAGCTGATGGCGCATCCGTCGGTGGCCGAGGCGGCCGTGATCGCGATGCCCGATGACAAGTGGGGCGAGCGCCCGCTCGCCGTCGTGGTGCTCCGAGACGGCGGTGAGGCGAGCCCGGAGGAGCTGCGCGAGCACCTGTCCGCCCATTTCGCCAAATGGCAGCTCCCAGACCGCTTCGAGTTCATCGACGAGATCCCGCGCACGGCGACCGGGAAGTTCAAGAAGACCGACCTGCGGGAGCGTTTCGTCGAGACCAAGGTCTAGGCCGAACGACGCCCAAGGGGAGCGTGCAAGCTGGATCGGCGTGCCCGTCGCGCGCGCTCGCTACCCTTGCTTTCGCATGCGCGGGAGACACTTGCTTGGACGCGTGAGCGCGGGGATGGCTGTGAGCGCAGCCCTGTTGGCTCTTCCCTGTGCCGGAGCGATGGCGGGAACGGTTCCCTGCCCGACTCCAACCGTGCCCGGCTGCACGAGCAGCGCATCCGGTGGCTCCGGGTCAGGCGGCTCGTCGGGCTCACCGAGCACGGGCAGCCAGAGCGCCACGTCGACCCGAGCGGTCCCGCCCGATCAGATCCTCTCCAACGAGATGACCTTCACGCAGTTCGCGTACGTCCACCGGATTGCCAACGTGTACTCGCAGCCGTCGACCAGGTCACACCGGGTCAGCAAGCTGACGTGGTACACGGAGGACGGGTTCAACTCGGTCTACTTGCTGCTCCGCGCCCACTGGGCGAGCAACGGGCTCGAGTGGGTCAAGATCCGGATTCCGGGACGGCCCAACGGCCGGACCGGATGGGTGGAGCGCGGCGCCCTGGACCGCTTTCACATGACCCACCAGGCGATCGTGGTCAACCGGGCGAAGGAGCGCCTGTCCGTCTACGAGAACGGCAAGCGCATCTGGAGCGCTCCGGTCGGCGTAGGGGCTCCCGGGATGCCGACCCCCACCGGTCACTTCTGGCTCAACGAGTTCTTCAACCTGACCCATGATCCGTCGAGCGGCTATTACCCGTACGCGTTCGGCACGACCGACTACTCCACCCTGACCGACTGGCCGGGCGGCGGAGTGGTCGGGATTCACGGTCCGTACGGGGCTCCGGCCTCGGCCATTCCCGGCCGCATCTCGCACGGCTGCATCCGCCTGCGGATCTCAGACGACTTCTGGTTCGGGCGCCACGTGCACGTGGGCACGCCCGTCCGGGTCATCTAGCGGGCGCACGCCCGTCCGGGTCATCTAGCGGGCCCCGCGGGCGCCGCCTCTGGGAGAACGCGCCGGCCGCCGCGCCCGTTAGCCCGTGAAGCTGACCTTCACGGGCCGGCGAACGGTGCGGCGTGAGCGCTTCCTAGCCTTCCGCGCTGGGCGCACGAGCCGGAGCACGGTGGTGCCCGAGTGCACGGTCACGGCGGCGATACCCCGGGCGCCCGCCCGGGCCACCACGCGCCCGTTCTCCAGCACCTCGGTGCCGCGCTGGAGGTGGGCGATGGTGAAGCGCGTGCCGCCGTCGCTGTGCAGGGTGATGGTGCCGAGGCGGAGCTTGGCCGCCAGGGCGTTAAGCGTGAGCGCCGAGACGTCGCCGAGGGTGAGGGTCATCCGCTTCTGCGCCTTCGGCCGGGCGCCGAGCTTCCAGGAGAGTCCCGTCTCGGTGCCCGGGAGCGGCTGGGTGACCAGCGACGGCCCGAACCGCTCGTCGGTCACCGCCTGATCCGGCAGCGCCTGGTCGGCGGCCTTGATCGAGGCAATCGTCCCGTAGGCGGCGTTGCGGGCGGCCAGGCCGCTGAGCCAGTAATCACCGGTGGCGCCAATGCCCAGAGTGCTGCTGTTGAGGCTCGGGTACCAGCTGTAGCTGAACGCGCCCGGGTTGACCGTCCGCACCGGGGTGCCCGTCGCCGCCACAGCGTCGCCGAAGCGGTCCTCGGTGGCGAAGGCCAGGTGATCGCCGCCGGTGTGGATGAACAGGTCGTAGCGCTGGCCGAGCTTGTCGAAGTCCTGGGCTTGGGTGATCGGGCCCTGAACCGGGACGAGCTCGTCGGCGTAGGTTTGATCCATCACGTAGGGGAGCCAGCGGGCGTTGGCGATGAATGGTTTGCTCTGCCCGTCCTGTGCGCAGGCCGGATCGGTGAACGCGTTGCCGCTCTCACCCGGATAGAACTCGATCCCGCAGACGGTGGGACCGTCCATGACCAAGGCCCCGGCGAAATCGTCCGGATGCTCGAAGGCGAGCTTGTAGGAGGCCCAGCCACCCATCGAGTAGCCGGTGATCACGGTCCGCGCCGGGTCGAGCGTGTAGCTCTGGGCCAGCGCGCGCCACACCTGCCAGAAGTCGGTCTCCGCCTCGTTGTAGTACCAGCCCGCGGGCCCGAAGCCCTCGGTGGTGGCACAGATCGATCCCCGGTCCTGGCACAGCTGCTGGATCAGGTTCGGATCCAGCGCCCCGTACTGGTTGTAGTTGACCTCGAGCGAGTGGAGGATCCAGGTGAGCGGCGTCCGCTGGCCGGGGCGATAGGTGGTCGGTACGTAGACGGCATAGGGCTGAATCCGTTCAAGCAGCGTCGGCTTGAAGTTACCCTCGCTCCCGTCGTTGACGACCTGACCGGCGCCCGGGGTGACGCGGGAGGCGTACCACCGCGTGCTGTAGCCGGTCGGCTGAGACTGCGGCGTATTGGTGCCGGCCGCCAGCTGGGACCAGTCGATGAGCTGTGAGAACTTCGACACGTCGCCGTTCGCCAGCGTGTCGGCCTGGTCGTTCTCCATCCAGAAGTTCCCCTCGACCGTGCTGGCGATCCCGCCCAGACCCTCCGCGCCCCCCACCGGCGTGCCGGCCAGCAGCTGCTGGGCCGCCGCCGCCTGTGCCGCCGTGGTGTTGTCGGTCCAGATCGGCGGCTCTTGGGCCACGCTGCGGAAGGTGATGTTGTACACGCGCTCGGCGGTGCTGGACGGAGGGGAGCTGGCGTTGCCGACGTAGGGCTCGGCGAAGTTCTGGCCGGTCGAATCCGCCAGTCCGGCAGCCAGCCGCACGCGCCAGGTGCCGGCGACCGGCATCAGCGAGCGCGGTACCGCGACGATGAAGGACTTGGCGTTGCGGTCGATGGTGAGGCTGCCCCCGTTGGCCACGACGTCGGTGCGCAGGCCGGTGGTGGGATTGACCAGCCAGGCGCCGCGGCTTGAGACCACTAGCGCCTGATCGATTCCGGGAGAGCTGACGCCCGCCTCCGCCGGCCACGCGGAGCCGCCGGTAGCCGGATTGTTGTCCGTGTCGAACGTCCACTCGGCGATTGGGACATTGGGGTCGGCGAGGGTGACCCAGTCCACCCGCCAGTAGCTGAAATTGCCCTTGAGCCCGACACCGGCCCGGAAGATGTCGGCCCCGTTGTTGTCGGCCGATCCGGGCGGGAAGACGTAATCGCCGTGGCGCGGAGCCAGGCCCGAGCTCTGGTCATAGCTCGAGATCGGGGCGCCGGGGAGGCTGGTCGCGCCGTAGTCGTCATAGAGGAAGTCGGTCCACAGCGAGGCCCCGCCGGCCAGCCGCCCCGTACCCGAGGTCTGGGGAAAGGTGCTCGGGAACGGCCAGGCGGTGCTGGACGGCTCAGGCAGCGGGGCCGAGGCCTGGCTGGCGGCCGCCGGGACGTCGCTCGGCATCCCGCTCGGCACGCCCGCCTGGGCCGCGGGAACTCCGATGCCGAGGCAACACGCAGCCGTCGCGATTGTGAACCAACCCCTGCCACGGAGCCTCATCGCAGGCGAACATACACCTAAACGAGACGCGGCACGCCAGTTGCCTCAAAACGAGGGCCGGCGCGCCGCAGGTGCGCTAGATGTAGTTCCTAGGGACGTTCGTCAGTAAAGACATCCGGGCCTCCTTGGAGGCTGAGTGGTGCTCAAGCCCCTCAGTCCAAAGGAGGACACCGGATGAAGCTTCACGGTAACGCCCGTACCTGTCCGAACAGCCGTTGGCTGCTGGTCGCCAGGGTTCTCGAGCAGGGCTGGTCGGTGACGGCGGCGGCCGAGGCCGCCGGCGTCACCGAGCGGACGGTGTATCGGTGGTTGGCGCGTTGGCGCGAGCAAGGGCAGCGAGGGCTGCTTGATCGTTCCTCGCGTCCATTGCGCTCACCGAGGCAGCTTCCTGCCGCGAAGGTCGAGTTGATCCGGTCGCTGCGCAAGCTGCGCATGACGGCAGCGGAGATAGCGGAAGTTCTGGGCCTGGCGCTGTCCACGGTGTCGCTGTGGCTGAAGCGAATCGGGCTGGGAAAGCGTTCGCGTCTGGATCCGCTCGAGCCTCCGAACCGGTATGAGCGCCGCCGGCCCGGCGAGCTCGTCCACGTTGACATCAAGACGCTGGGGCGGATCTCGGCGCGCGGCGCCGGTCACCGAGTCCTCGGTCACCGCAAGAGCCAGATCAAAGGACACCGGATCGACGGCCGACAGGCCCGCCCAACCCGCTTCGAATACGTCCACGTGATGGTCGACGACTATTCCCGCATGGCCTATGCCGAGGTCCTCCCGACGCTCACAGCCGACTGCGCAATTGGCTTTCTGCGCCGAGCCGTCGACTGGTACGCAGCACGCGGAATCCGAATCCGAGCAGTAATGAGCGACAACGGCTCGGCCTACAAAGCACACAGCTTCAGCCGAGCGCTCAGTCAACTCGGGCTGCGCCATCTCCGCATCAAGCCCTACCGACCCAGAACCAACGGAAAGGCAGAGCGCTTCATCCAAACACTGCTCAACGAATGGGCCTACAACCGCATCTACGGCAGCTCAAACGAACGCTCCCGCGCCCTCCCACAATTCCTCGAGCGCTACAACTACCACCGACCACACGGCTCACTCAGCCACCAACCCCCGGCCTCACGCCTGACCAACGTCGTCAGGAACTACATCTAGCGGATCCCGCGTTCAGCTCCCCGCCCGCTCAGGGTGGGCTCGAGCGGAAAGGCTGACGACGGGGACGCGCCCCTGCGAGAGCGCGACGCCGAGGAGCAGGATCACCGTCCCCACGGGCTGATTCCAGTGCAGCGCCTCCCCGAGGACGCTCGCCCCGAGCAGGGTCGAGAACACGGGGATGAGATAGGTGACCGTCGAGGCGGCGGTGGCCCCGCGGGAGCGGACGAGCATGTAGTTCAGAGCGAAGGCAAACCCGCTGCCCAGCACGCCCAGCCCGAGGATGCTGCCCAGGCCGTCCCATCCGATGTGGGTCGAAGGGGCGTGGGCGAAGGCCAGAAACGGAGCGAGCATGACCATTGCGCACACGAGCTGGCAGGCCGAGAGGGCGATTCCACTCTCCGGCCGGCTCGAGAGGTGGCGCCGGGTGTAGGGAAAGCCGATGCCGTATAAGGCGGCCGCGCCGGCGCAGGCCAGGTAGCCGATCAGCTGCCCCCCACCGAGCCCGCGCCAGGGCCCGAGCAGCACGGCGACTCCGACGAAGCCGACCAGGAGCCCGACGACGCGCCCGCCGGTGGGGCGCTGGTCACGGAAGACGGCGACCGAAAAGATCAGCACCCAGAGCGGGGTCGTCGCGTTCCAGAGTCCGGCCATGATCGAGGTGATGTGCTTCTCGCCATAGGCGAACAGCGTCCAGGAGATCGTGTTGAAGCACAGAGCCGCCACGGCGCAGTGAAACCAGACGCGACGATCACGCGGGAACCGCTCTCGGCGCACCAGCGTGAGCAGGGAGAGCGCCGCGGCCCCCAGCGCGACACGCGTGAAGCACACCCAGAGCGCCGACCAGTGACGGTCGAGCACCTTGATGAAGAGGAAGCTCGAGCCCCAGATCGCGGCCAGGAGCACGAACTGGACTCGCCATCCGAACCAGTCGCTCACCTGACTTGAACGCATCACCGTCCAATGTTGTGAGAAACCGGGGCTCGGTGTCGTGCGGGCGGATGAACATCACGCCTCCGGGGGATTCCGGGGCGCTTGGCGGCCCAGTAGGATCCCGGCGGGGGTGGGGCGGCCGTCCCCGGCCGGGCGCGAGACAGAGGAGGGCGAGATGACGTCTACGAGCAGCGATATCAACCAGGTCGACCTGGAGGATCTGGAGGTCGGCGAACGCGAGCTCTGGCTCGATGGGCCACCGCACGAGGTGTTCAAACGGCTGCGGGCGGAGTGTCCGGTCCATTGGACCTCACACCTGAGTGAGTATCCGGAGGAGGCGGGCTTCTGGTCGGTGACACGGGCCGACGACATCCACACCGTGAGCCGGGACTGGAAGACCTACTCGTCGGAGATCGGCGGCGTCACGGCAGCCAACGTGGCCATGCCGCTCGAGCTCGTGCAGGCGATGTTCATCGGGATGGATCCGCCCAAGCACGATCGCCTGAAGATGCTCTTCCAGGCCGGCTTCACCCCGAAGCGGATCGCCGCCCACGAGCCGGCGATCCGGCAGATCGTCAACGATGTCCTCGATCGGTTGGAGGGCCGCGAGACCTGCGACCTGGTCTCTGACGTGGCGCAGCCGGTCGTCTCACGGGTGATCGGGAGCTTCATGGGCATCCCGCCCGAGGACGACGCGCGCTGGGCGGCGCTCATGAACTCGGCCCTCGGCGCCGGGGATCCGGATCTCAACCCGGGCGGGATCGACGTGATCGCCGAGGAGGAGATCCCGGAGATGTTCGCCCGGGTGGGGAAGATGATCGAGGCCCGCCGCCAGCATCCGACCGACGACCTCACCTCGGTGCTCGTCCATGCCGAGATCGACGGTCAGCGCCTGGAGGAGCACGAGATCGTGATGGGCTTCTTCCTCCTCGTCGCGGCGGGCAACGACAGCACCAAGGCGACGTACTGCAGCGGGATGCGGGCGCTCATGGAGCACCCAGCCGAGCGCGAGCGCTTGGTTGAGGATCCCTCGCTGATCGGGAGCGCGGTCGAGGAATCGCTGCGGATGTTCCCCGCCTTCGCCCACTTCCGCCGGACCGCGACGTGCGACACCGAGTTGGGAGGTCAGGTGATCCGCAAGGGCGAGAAGGTGGTCATGTGGTACGCCTCCTCCAACCGCGACGAGACCCGCTACGAGGACGTGGATCGCTTCGACGTGACCCGTAACCCTGAGCATCAGGCCTTCGGGGCCGGGGGGCGGCACTTCTGCCTGGGCACGGCGCTGGCCCGGCTGGAGCTACAAGTCCTGTTCGAGGAGACGCTCGCCCGCTATCCCCGCATCGAGCTCGCGGGCAAGCCGGTGTACGCGGAGTCAGCCTTCATCAACCAGCTGAAGACCCTGCCCGTGCGGCTGGCCTCGTAGCGGCCGCTGGTGAGGGAGGACGATGCTGAATTGGTTGGTCTATGGGAAGGCAATTCAGCAAAGTCCGTCAGGTTGCTGACCAGACTTCGAGAAATCGTTTGCTTCGCGCACCATTTGTGATGTAAAATGTTGCGCTATCAAGAACTTTTCCGACACTCAGGCTGAAGCCAGGCCGGAGCTGCACGAGCTCCGGGCGGTGGGGACTTCTGAGCTCCCGGCGGTGGAGGCGTCCGAGCTCTCCGCCACCGAGAGGTCGGGCTTCACGCCTGACGAGCCGGCCGACCTCCCAGCTGAGGGGACGCCGGAGCGCGACGCTCACCGGCTGCGCAACGGTGTCATCTGGGCCGTCGTCCTGGCGGTGCTGCTGCTCGGCATCGGGCTGGCCATCCCGAACCTGCGCAGCGTGCTCGACCGAGCCGCCGACGCGTCGTGGGGCTGGCTGGCGATCGGCGTCGGGCTCGAGCTCGCGTCCTGCCTCGGTTATGTCGGCGTCGTGCGGCTCGTCCTGCGCCGCGGGCCGGCGCCGCTGGTTCGCCGCCTGGCCTGGGCGGAGATGGCCTTCGGGGCCGTTGTACCGGTGGGGGGCGCGGGCGGTCTGGCCGTCGGCGCCTGGGCCATGCGGGCCCGCGGGGCGACGTGGTCGCGGGTCGTCAACCGCTCGGCGGTGATCTTCCTGCTCACCAGCGCCCTGAACGCCCTCGTCCTCGGGGTGGCGGGGATCGCGGTTTGGCTGGGGATCGGCAGCGACCGCTCGGGCCTGACCTACGGCCTTCTTCCTGGCGGCCTGGCGCTGGCGGCGCTGGGCGTGTTCATGCTCCTCCCCCTGGTCAAGGCCCCGCCCGAGGAGCGGCGGCACGATCTGCGCTACCGCGTCCGCTCGTCGCTGCACGGAGTCGGCGAGTGGGTCCGGGACACCGAGCGGGTCACCTTCAGCGGCGACTGGCGCCTGATCGGCGCCCCGGCCTACCTGCTCTGCGACATCGCGGTGCTGTGGGTGTGCCTGAAGGCGGTCGGAGTGAGCGCCCCGGTGATGGCGCTCATCGTCGGCTACCAGATTGGTTACCTGGCCAACCTGGTGCCGGTGCCCGGCGGCATCGGCGTCCTCGACGGTGGTCTGTTGGCCGGACTCGTCCTCTACAAGCTGCCCGTGGCTCCCACGGCCGCGGCCGTGATCCTCTATCACGCGATCGCGCTGTGGGTCCCCACGCTCGGCGGGACCTGGGGCTTCATCAGCCTGCGCCGCATGCTGTCCGGCCAGCGCCTGCACCTCGAGCGTTCACCGGCGAGCGGCAACGGCTCGACTCCCCACCCGGCGGCGGAGCGTCTCCAGCACGCTGGCTGAGGGAGCCTCAGTGAGCGCCTTCGAGGCGGGGAGGACTCCGCGCTCCGGCGCGGAACTCATGGCGCGTGAGGATCAAGTCATTCCGCTACGCGCGGGTTGCCCGCCCCTCCCGCCGCAGCGGAGCACGGCGGGTCAGGACAGCCGCCCGGCATCCACCGCTGCGCGCCGTGGATCAGAGTCGCATGTGGTCGCTGCTCCTACCGCCACGCCGCGACTAGCCGACCCAATCCCTCCCGTCTACGTGATGACGGCGAGCGCGGATCCCGCAGGCTTGCGGGAACGAGCGCCCGACGCGTCATCATGGATGCCATGAGCTTTGTCGGACGCGGATTTGGAGCCGCCCACGGATCGCCCGGGGGAACCGGTGCGATGCGCTCGATGCGCGGCCCGGACAAGAAGCCGCCGCCCCTGATGGATCCAACCCGGGAGCGGGACACCCACCGAATCCTCGCCCTGTTCCGGCCCTATCGGGGGCGCCTCGCCGCCGTCCTCTTCCTGATCGTGATCTCGGCCGGGGTGAGCATGCTCAACCCGTTCCTCATCCGGGACGCGCTGGACGACGGGCTGCTCAAGAACAACGACTCCCTGCTCACGATGCTCGTCCTGGCGATGATCGGGGTGGCGATCTTCGCCAACGCGACCAGCGTCTGGCAGACCTACATCTCAAACCAGGTCGGTCAACGGGTCATGCACGACCTTCGCGCCGCCGTCTACCGGCGCCTGCAGCAGATGTCGCTGGCCTTCTTCACCCGGACCCGCACGGGCGAGGTGCAGTCACGGATCGCCAACGACATTGGTGGCCTGGACAACGTGGTCACGACCACGGCCACGACGATCGCCCAGAACACGACGACGGTGGTGGCGGCGCTCGTGGCCATGCTCATCCTCGACTGGCGGCTGGCCCTGATCTCGCTCGTGTTCGTCCCGCCGTCGGTCTACCTGACCCGCCGGGTGGGCCAGGTGCGACGCCGGATCACCACTGAACAGCAGCGACGACTGGCCGACATGAGCGCGCTCGTCGCCGAGTCGCTCTCGGTGTCCGGGATCCTGCTCGGCAAGACGATGGGACGCGGCGGCGACCTGGCCGAGCGGTTCACCGGCGAGTCGCAGCAGATCGCCGACCTCGAGGTCCGCTCCCGGATGGCCGGACGCTGGCTGATGGCCACGATCCAGTTCACCTTCGCCGCCCAGCCGGCGGTGATCTACTGGCTGGCCGGCCAGAGCTTCGTCGGACACTCGATCACGATCGGCACCGTGGTCGCCTTCACCACCCTCCAGACCCGGCTGCTCTTCCCGATCCAGTCGCTGCTCGGAGTCCAGGCGGATATGCAGGCCTCGCTGGCCCTGTTCGACCGCATCTTCGAGTATCTGGACCTGCCGATCGACATCGTCGAGGCGCCGCATCCGGTCGAGATGCGCCCGGAGGAGGTGCTCGGCGAGGTCCGCTTCGAGGACGTGTGGTTCGGCTACGGCGGCGATGGCTCCGAGGCGTGGACGCTGAAGGACATCAACCTCGTGGTACCGCCCGGCACCCGCACCGCGGTCGTGGGTGAGACGGGTGCCGGCAAGACCACGCTCGGCTATCTGGTGGCCAGGCTGTATGAGCCCCAGCGCGGGCGGGTGACGATCGACGGCGTCGACGTCCGTGACGCGTCGCTGACCTCGCTCTCGGCCACGGTCGGCGTTGTCTCCCAGGAGACGTATCTGTTCCACGCCAGCGTGCGGGAGAACCTCCGCTTCGCTAAGCCGGACGCCTCCGACGAGGAGATTGAGACCGCCGCCCGGACGGCTCGCATCCATTCACTGATCGAATCGCTGCCGGACGGCTACGACACGATCGTGGGCGAGCGGGGATACCGCTTCTCCGGCGGTGAGAAGCAGCGAATGGCGATCGCCCGAACCATCCTGCGCAACCCGCCCGTGCTCGTGTTCGACGAGGCCACGAGTTCATTGGACACCCAGACCGAGGCCGCGGTCCAAGCCGAGCTCGAGCGCCTGTCGGAGGGAAGGACGACGATCACGATCGCCCACCGCCTGTCCACGGTCCGCGATGCCGATCAGATCGTCGTCCTCGACCATGGGCAGATCGTCGAGCGTGGGCGGCATGAGGAGTTGCTCGAGCGCGGTGGGCTCTACGCGGCGCTCGTGGCGCGGGACGTAGCCGAGGAGCCGGTGGGCTAGCGGCTAGGCGATCTCCACGAATTCGAACCGAATCGGTCCGAGCTCGATCATGTCGCCGGGGGTCAGGTTGGTGGCCACGATCTGGCGCCCGTTGACGAACGTGCCGTTGGCGCTGCGGTTGTCGAGGATGCGGAAGTGGCGTCCGTGACGGACGAGGATCGCGTGGTCACGGGAGACGCGGTGGTCCTCGAAGCGGACCTCGGCAAACGACCCGCGGCCCAGGTGGGTGATGTCGTTCTCGACGCGGAGCAGGCGCGTCTCCTCGCCCTCATGGAGGGCCAGATACTCACCGCGGATGGCGTGGGCGGGCGGGATCGTGTGCTGACGCTGACGGTGATCGAGCAGCGGGAGAGCATCCAGCTGAAGCTCGGCGCCGACCGGCTTGAGGGGGTCGGTGCTGGCGGTGGAACTCTCCAGCCCGAATGGTCCTGCTGGGGTGGGGATTGCGGTCTGAGTGGACATGGTGCGAGCTAACCAGCCGTTTGCGAGAACGATGTCAACGGTGCCTAAGAGCTCCCGAAGAGCGAAGATGCGCGGGGTCGTGCCGGCCCCCTCAAAAAGCCGCAGCGCCGGGATCCTCCTTCACCGTCGCCGTGAGCAGCGCTTGGAAGTCCTGTTGGTCCACCCCGGTGGCCCGTTCTGGGCCCGGCGCGACGAGGGCGCCTGGTCGATTCCCAAGGGTGAATACGCGCCCGATGAGGAGCCGCTGGCCGCGGCCCGGCGCGAGTTCGAGGAGGAGCTGGGAAGCGCACCGCCGGCCGGGCCGGCCGAGGACCTGGGCGAGGTTCGCCAGAAGGGCGGCAAGGTGGTGCGGGCGTTCGCGCTGAGCGGCGACTTCGACGTGGAGCAGATTCAGAGCAACACGTTCGCCCTCGAGTGGCCGCCGCGGTCGGGCCGGACGATCGATGTACCCGAGGTCGACCGGGCGGGATGGTTCAGCCTGGACGAAGCGGGAAAGAAGATCAATCCGGCCCAGGCGGAGCTGCTGACGCGGCTGGCCGCCGCCGTTTCACCATGAGCCCCTCAGAGACGATCAGTCCCACGGCCCATTACACGGGCTATGTGTGGGCCCGCAACGGCCTCTCGCACCCCGAGCTCGAGACGGTCGAGGGCCGTGTGCTGTTCGAGACGCTCCGCCCCGCGATGACGGTCAACGCGCTCCTGGGGCGCGGCACCCTGGAGGCGTATCTCCTGGCTCGCCACCGGGCCATCGACGCCTTGCTCAAGGGAGCCATCGAGGAGCACGGGGTCCGGCAGGTGATCGAGGTCGCCGCCGGGCTGTCCCCCCGGGGCTGGCGGTTTGCGCAGCGCTATGGCGCTGAGCTCACCTATATCGAGGCCGATCTGCCCGGGATGGCCAAGCGCAAGCGTGAGGCGCTGGAGCGAATTGGCTCGCCCAACGAGTGCCATCTCGTGCGCGAGCTCGACGCCCTGAGCGACTCAGGCCCCGCCAGCCTGGACGCGGTGGCGGCCGAGCTCGACCCGGACAAGGGGCTGGCCATCATCACCGAGGGCCTGCTGGGCTATCTGCCCACCGACGCCGTGCTCGACATCTGGGGACGTTTTGCCGGGGTGCTCGCGGGCTTCTCGGCCGGCCGCTACATCTCCGACATCCACATCGGGGCGGTCCAGGACGCGACCGTGCGCGCCTTCCGGGTCCTCCTCTCGGTCTTCGTCCGAGGCCGGGTGCACCTCCACTTCGACTCGCCGGGCGAGGTCGTCGACGCGCTCCGGGATTCCGGGTTCACCGGGGCGAGGGTCAAGCTGGCCGCCGAGCTGGCCGGAGATCCCTCCTCGGACCGCGCCAGCCGGCTGGCTCATATCCTCGAAGCATGGACATGATTCAGACAACTATCTACAGCGATCCCGCCTGCCCCTGGGCCTACTCAGAAAGCCCGGCACTGCGGGTGATCGAGTGGCGCTACGGCGATCAGCTGGACTGGCGCCTGGTCCTCATCGGACTGACCGAGGATGCCTCGCAGTACGAAAGCCGCGGGTACACCCCGTTGCGCGGAGCCGTTGGCCAGGCCAGCTTCCGCCGTCGCTACGGGATGCCCTTCGCGCCCGCGCCAAAGGCGCGGCTCAGCGCCACCTCACGCGCCTGCCGGGTCGTGGTGGCGGCCCGGATCGATGACCCCGGAAGCGAGTGGCGGGTGTTCCGCGCCCTCCAGCTGGCCAACTTCACGACCCCGCTCGTCCTCGACGACGACGCTCAGCTGGCCGAGACGCTCGACCGGGTGCCCGGAATCGACGGCCCCGCGCTCGTGGCTCGGATCGATGATCCTGACGTGTGCGAGGCCTACGAGGCCGACAAGCTAGAGACGCGCGCCGCCGCCGGATCGGCGGCCGAGCTTCAGGGCAAGACGCGGGTCACCGACGGGCCCGTGCGCTTCACCGCCCCCTCGGTGACCTTCCAGCAGAACGGGACCCGCCTCGTCGCGGGCGGCTTTCAGCCCGTCGAGGCCTACGACATCCTGATCGCCAACATCGACCCGACGCTGACCCGGCAGCCGCCGCCCGAAGATCCTGGGCCGCTGCTCAAGCGCTTTCCCGACGGGCTGACCACCCAGGAGGTGGCCGCGCTCCTTACGGAGGGCAACGACACCCCGGATCGTGCTGGGGCCGAGATGGCCCTGCTTAAGCTCGTTGCCGCGGGGCGGGCGGTTCGTCAGCCGCTCGGCGACGACGCGCTCTGGACTCTGGCGACGTAGGCCCGGTGGCACGCCTCATCGGGATCAACCACGTCGCCCTCGAGGTGGGGGACATCGACGAGGCGATCAGGTGGTACGGGCGCTACTTCGAGTTCGAGCTCCGGGGCCGGATCGGTGACCGGATGGCCTTCCTCGACATGGGCGATCAGTTCATCGCGCTGTCCGCCGGGGGGTCGGTGGAGCCCGATCGGTCCCGGCACTTCGGGCTCGTGGTCGACGACAAGGAGGGTGTCCGCGCGGCGATGCGGGCGGGCGGCCTCGAGGTCCGGGCGGCCGGATCGCTCGACGTCCGCGACCCGTGGGGCAACCAGATCCAGGTCGTCGACTACCGCGAGATCCAGTTCACCAAGGCGCCCGAGGTGCTCCAGGGAATGGGGCTCGAGGGCTTGGAGAAGACCGAGGCGGCGCGGCGGGAGCTGCGCGAGAAGGGGCTCGGCGGGTAGCGGGCGCGGAACATTGTCCCGTTGGTTGACGATACGTCAACCTAGGGGCCAAAGTTCGTCAGCTGAAGCCTCAGCGGCAGCGACTCGAGCCCGTAGATGCCCGAGGGCGTCCCGAATTCCGGGTCGCCGTCGAGTTCGACCGAGGTGACGTGCTCGCCCAGGAAGACGAGCGCCTCCTCCATCTCGGCCCGAGCCAGGTTGGCGCCCACGCAGTAGTGCGCCCCGGCGCCGAAGGTGAGCGCGCGCTGCCGCGGGCGCTCGGCGGTGATATCGAAGTTGTCCGGGTCGACCCCGTCGCGGTTGGCGTGCCAGGCCGAGACGAGGACGACGGAACCGGGCGGGAAGCTGACGCCGCGGTACTCGAGCCCCTCGACCATGATCCGCGCCGTAAAGGGGGTGATCGGCTCGTAGCGCACGGCCTCGTCGACCGCCGCCAGGGCCAGCCCGCGCGGGTCCTCACGCAGGCGCTCCCACTGGTCGGGATGCTCGGCCAGGAGCCGAACGGCGTGGGCAAGCTGGCTCTGGCTCGTATCGACGCCCCCGACGAGGATGTTCAGCACCAGGTTGCGCAGCTCGTCGTGGCTGAGGCGATCGCCGCCGTCCTCGGCCTGGATGAGGGCGGAGATGAGATCGTCGCCGGGGCGCTCACGCCGGGCCTCGATGAGCTCGTCCTCATAGGCGTAGAAGGCCCTCACCTCGGCCTCGATCTGGGGGAGCTCGGTCATTAGGCTGCCGGCGTCGAACTGGCGCTGGATCCAGTTGGACCAGTGGTGAAGCCGGGGCGCGTCGCTGAGCGGCGCCCCCATCACCTCGGCGATGACCAGCGACGGGTAGGGCTTGGCGAAGGCGCCGACGAAGTCGATGCGGCCGTCCGCTGGGACCTCGGCCAGCAGCTGCTCAAGGAAGCGGCGCATGGCCGGGCGGTAGCGATCGACGGCCCGCGGGGCCAGCGCCGGGTTGACCAGGTTGCGCAGGCGGCTGTGGTCAGCGCCATTGATGTTGATGATGTTCTTGACGATCTCCTCGTGGAGCGGGCCGCCGTTGATCTGGAAGATCTCGGCGATGGTGAGACCGGGGAACACCGCCTGGCGGGTGCGCAGGAAGAACTCCCCCGCCTCGCGGTCGAGCACCGTGTAGCCGAACGGGTTGGCGGCCAGCCAGCCGTCATAGCCCGCGATGGCCTGCATGGCCTGGCGAAAGCGCCCGCCGCGAAGCTCGGGATCGGTGTGGTCGAGCGGTGGCAGCTCGAGCTCAGTCACGAGTGTCATAGCGTCCCCTGGAGCCAGAGCATGGCCCGGTGAACCTCGTCTGGGGGGATGCTGTGGTCGGCGTCGGATTCGCGGTAGTCGACGGTGAAACCCTCAGCTTCCAGCCGGTCCCTCGCGGTGCGGCCAAACGAGACATCGATCACCGGATCGAACCGTCCGTGCGAGATGAAGACCCGCGTCTCGGCGTAGCCGGTGAGATCAGCTGCCCAGCCCTCGACGATGGGGATGAAGCCACTGAAGGCGAGGATGCCGCGCGGCGCGGGACGGTCAGGCCCGAGTCCGAGGGCGTAGCTCATCACAGTTCCCATCGAGAAGCCGCCGAGGACGGTCTGCTCCGGCGTGAGTCCGGTGCGCTCCCAGAGCTGATCGTGGAATTCAGCCAGGTCACGGTAGGCGGCGGCAAACGTGGCCGGGTCGGGGTGACCCACCCGCGGCACGGAGTACCAGTGGTAGCCGGGCGCGCCGGGCAGCTGGAGCGGTCCGCGCGGCGCAGCGACGTGCAGACGCCGCTGAGGATCGAGCACGTCGGCCAGCGGCAGCAGGTCCTCCTCGCTGGTGCCTCGCCCGTGGTGGAGCACGAGCAGGCCCTCCGGCTGACCCGCCGCGGCGCGCTCCTGGAAGGCGAGCTTGGCCATGTTGGCTGGAGGCTATCCTGGCCGGCATGCCAAAACTTGGCACTGGCCTACGCAAGATTCCCGCCGCCCGCCTGATCGTGCTCGGCGAGCTGCTGCTGCTGGCCCGGGAGCACTTCCTCAAGCTCGAGCCGCCGGAGCGGCGCCGGATCGTCGAACTGATGCGCCGCGGGCACGGGCGTCCCAAGAACCTGAGCGAGCGCGAGCGGCGCGAGCTTCAGCGGCTGCTCGAGAAGGCCGAGCCGCGCGCCTTCGTGGGCAGCGCGTTCAAGCGGGTGGTCGGCTTCGGCGGACCCAAGCGGGGCAGCGAGCCCTCGGGGTAAGGCCGGCGCCTCACGGACTCAGAGGGCGGGCTGGTCGAGCGCCGCGGCGATGGCGCAGCCCGAATTGTGGCCGCTGGCAAACGGCGCCTCGGAGCCCCCACACTCCGGGCAGGCGCCGTAGGAGTTGACCGGCGTCACGTTGGTCCACTGGTGCTTCTCCAGCAGTCGTCTCAGCTCGAGGTTCTGCGCCCTGATCTCCTCGATCTCGGAAACGCTCAGAACGTGGCCATTGCCAAGCGGCATACGGTCAAGGATGACACCAGGAGTCCCGGAGCGTCAAGGGTCTCAGGCGGCGCTCTGGAGCTCCGCGGCGGGCTCGGGCGCCGGCGCCGGCGGCCGGTCGAGGACGACTTGCACGCCGGCCTTGGGGGCGAGTGTGATCCCCCGGAACATGACCTCCTCGAGCTCCGGGCTGGCGGGGCGCAGGGCGCAGCGCTCGAGTACCCGGCCAAGGACGATCCGCATCTCGGTGAGTGCGAAGCTCGCGCCGAGACAGCGGCGGGTGCCGCCGCCAAAGGGAATCCACGTGTATGTGTCAGGCGCGTCAGGGCCGAGGAACCGCTCAGGGCGGAAGCGCTGGGGCTCGGGATACAGGTCGGCCCGGCGGTGGATGATCCGGATCGAGGGGTTGATCTCCATGCCCACGGGGATCTCATAGCCCCCGAGCGTGAACGGGCGACCGCGGACGACGCGCCCTACGGCGGGGATCACCGGTCGCAGGCGGAGCGCCTCCTTGACCACTGCGTCGAGGTACTCGTCATCGCCCTCGGCGGCCCGCCGGTGGACATCGGGCGTGTGCAGGAGCAGATCAAAGATCCAGGCCAGCCCGACGGCGGTCGTCTCGTGGCCGGCCAGCAGCAGGGTCATCAGCTCGTCACGGACCTCGTTGTCGGTCAGACGCTCACCGTTCTCGTCCTCGGCCAGCAGGAGGGCTGAGAAGATGTCGGTTCGCTCGGCCAGGTCGGGTTCGGCTCGCCGGCGCGCGATCTCCGCATAGACGAGCTCGTCGACCGCCCGGCGCTGGGCCTCGAAGCGGGATACGGCGCGGTTGCGGGCGCCGAAGCGGTCCAGGAGCTGGAGGAGCAGCAGCCCCCGCGGCCGGGCCACCGGGTCGATCATCTCCCGGAGCCGGCGCTGGAGCTCGTCGGCTTCGGGGCCGGGCTCATAGCCGAAGACGACGCGGATGATCACGCGCAGCGTCGCGGCCTGCATGGTGCGGAGCATCGAGAAGGGCTCGCCGACCGGCCAGGCATCGATCTCCACATCGGCCGCCTTGGCCATGGCGTCTGTCCAGACGCGCATCTGCTCGCCGTGGAAGGTCGGGAGCATGAGCCGGCGGTGGCGCAGGTGCTCGGCGCCATCGAGCAGGAGGACCGAGCGCTCGCCGAGCACCGGCCCGAGCAGGGCGTTGGCCTCGCCGGCGTGCAGCTGGTCGTTAGAGCCCTGGAAGACCTCCTTGATCAGGGCGGGATCGAACACCATCACGAAGCCGGAGTCGAACAGCGTCCCCAGGGTGACCACGTTGCCGTAGCGGCGGCGACAGGCCTCGAGAAAGCGGGTCCCGCCGAGGATGAAACCGGCGGTCTGGATGAGGCGGGGCAGGCGCGGGCCGGGTGGGAGGGCATTGGCGGTCATCGGCTCAACCCGAGGATAAGCAGGCGAAGGTCAATGGCGCCCGCCATTGCCCGGTAACCCGCATCGTTGAGGTGCAGGTGGTCGCCGCTGTCATAAGCCGGGTTGAGGGCGCGCGGGTTGCTCCGATCCGCCACGGCACGAGCGAAGTCGATCACGCCATCGAACGCGTGGCTCTGCCGGATCCAGCGATTTATGGTCTCGCGCTCGGCCTCGCCCGCTGGGCTCCAGTATTTGGCGCCCTGAAACGGGGTCAGGGTGCCGCCGAAAACCTTGACCCCGGCAGCGTGCGCCTCGGCAATGAGCTGCCGATAGGCGGCAATCAGCTGGGTGGCCGAAGCGGTGGCATGCGGAAAGGTCAAGGGCGAGAGGGAACGGCTGAAACCGATGTCGTTCAGCCCCTCGAGGATGATCACGGCCCGGACCCCAGCCTGGTCGAGGACATCGCGCTTGAAGCGAGCCAGGGCGTCTACGCCATAGATCGCCGAGCTTTGGAGGACACGGTTGCCACCGATGCCAGCGTCCACGACTCCCAGGGCTCTGCCGGGCAGCGCGTGAAGCCGTCGGGCGAGATCGTTGGGCCAGCGCGCATTGGCTCCCGGCCGCGACCCGACGCCATCGGTGATCGAGTCCCCGAGGGCGACCACACTCCCGAGCGTCCGGGGAGTGGCCGCGACCTCCACGCCGCTCAGCAGGTACCAGGCAGTGGTCGTTTGTTCGCGGAAGGCACGCCTCGCCGGCTGCCCTACGCGATCGCCGGCCGCGATGTAGTTGACCTGCTCCGCGTCGGTGTGCTCGGTCAGCGGCCCGGTGGGGCCGGGAAGGAAAAGGCTGACCGCAAGGGTTCGCAGGGCGGGCACCATCAGCTTCACCGGGTCGCTGAGGATTTGGCCACCGGGCGGGATCACAGCCGACTCGCGGCCGCCGAATAGGAGCGTCCGGCTTGTCCCCGGCAGGACGCCGGCGCCACCGGACTGAAGGCCGATCGCGGCTTGCCCGATCCGCAGCGGGTGTGACCCGTAGGCGTTGCTCACCCGCACCCGTACCCAGCTCCCCCCGACGCTCGAGAGCATGACCTCACGGACGGTCCGGTTGCGGAGCCCGCGCCAGGCCGGCGACCAGGCCGCGGGGGCCTGCGGGCTCGCCGCCCACGTGGCGACCCACCGGGCGGGGGTCTTGCGCAGTCCCGCGTCCACGTGGTGGGGCGGTGCGGCCGCCGACGCGAGCGCGAGGCGAAGCGCCAGCGCGAGCAGCAGCGCCGCGGACACGGCGAGCAGCCATGTCCACCGACGGACGTGATCCGGAACGAACAAACCCCCCAAGCAAGACCAGCCTACCTCCCATCTGGGACGCCGGCCTTTGCGGTTGGGTTAGACCGTTGCCGTCGCCTCAGCCTCCGTGGTCAGGGGCCGTCCGCTGGGGCAGCCCGGCCGTGAATCTGTTGAGGCTGAACGCCCACCGCGCTGGCCGCACCAGGCGCCGCGGAGTGCCACGAGGCCGTCGCCGCAGGGCCGGGGCTTCGATCAGCCTCCAGGACAGGGTGGCTGCGGTCAAGCTGAGCCCGGCGACGATGGGCAGGTAGAAGTAGGGAGACCGGCCTGGGACAAGCGTCCAGAAGAGGTAGTAGATCGGCAGGTGGTAGAGGTAGACGCCGTAACTGATCCGCCCGACGTAGCGCAGGGGTGGAGCGCCGATGACGCGGCTCAGAAGCCGGTGCGAAAGTGGCTGGATCTGGCGGCTGGTGCCGAAGCTCAGGAGGTTGACGATGAGCAGCGCTGAGAGCAGCGCCGCCGACAGATACCACCAGCGTCCCGAGGTGGTCCCGACGACGAGCACGAGGGCGAGGCCGGCCATCGCCAGCCAGCCGATGATCGGGCGGCGCAACAGCGCTGGAGTGAGGCGTTCCCGCCACAGAATCGCGGCCGATGCGCCGAGCAACAGTTCCGCCGCCCGGTCGAACGGGCTCGTGTAGGCGTTGTAGGCGGGGTCGACGTGGCGCATCACCGCCGCCACCGCGAGCAGCCCGACGATCGAAGCCAACAGGACGCCCAGGACAGTGGTAGGGCGGGCGCGCCGCCGGAGCAGCACCCATAACAACAGCGGCCAGAGGAGATAGAACTGCACCTCCTCGGCCAGGCTCCAGGTGGGGACGAGCGGTCCCAGCACCTGTCCGTGAGCGGGCACCAGCGCGGTCACCCAGTTGTTGACAAACAGCAGGGTGGAGGCGACCAACCGCCTCAACGGCCAGGTGCTCCCGAATGGATCGAGCGTCACCACGGCCAGCGCGACGGCACCGATCACGACCAGTAGCGCGGGCGCCAGCCGGCGGATCCGGCGCGCGTAAAAGCGCCCCAGCCGGATGGCTCCGGTGCCCTCCCACTCCTCCAGGAGCAGGGTTGTGATCAGGAATCCGGACAGGGCAAAGAACATGTCCACACCGATGTAGCCGCTACCGAGCACGCCGACGTGAAGCGCGATGACCAGGAGCACGGCCAGGCCGCGGAGACCGTCGAGGACCGGTCGATGGCCGAGTCGCTGCGGCTCCGGGCGCGACCGGCTCGACCGGCGGCCGCCTCGCTGGGTGTGCGGCACAGCTGTATCGATCGCAGACACCGATGCCATGCCTTCCAATCCAGCACACCGCGTCAGGTGTTTCCCTAACGGCAGGCAAGAATTAGCGAAGAAGCCGCTGCCCGCGGCCCCGCGGCCTCATCGCCCCAGCTGTCCCTAACGGGCCTGGGAAGCCGCGGCCTTGGGCTCGAGCTGGGCCAGCGTGAGCTGGTGAGCGGGCGGGCGCTCGATCACGCGGTGGACCGTGGTGTGGAGGTCTGAGTCGACGTGCACGAGCTCGCCGGACTGAAGCGCGCGCCACCCGGGGTCCTCGTCCATCTCCTCACTGGCCACGATCACGGCGGGTCGGTGGGCGAGATCGCCGGAGCGGACGCGGATCGAGCCGCGGGCGCTCGCGTGGTCCAGGTGGCGGTTGCCCCGGGGGCCGCCCGCCGCTCGTTCCAGCACGTGGAGCTCGTGAACGTCGGGGTAGCGCAGTGCCCATAGATCGGTCGCCGTGATGAGCACGCAGTTCAGCGCGAACACGGGCAGGTTCTCGGCGATCCAGGTCACGGCGGAGACGATTCCCTCACCGACGTCTCCCGTGCGCTCGATCTCCTGGGTGATGAGGGCGAAAAAGCGCTCGGAATCGGTCTCGCCGCCGACCATCGACATCCCGTCGCCCAGGTGGTGTTCGAGCTGGGGCAGGTCTCCGACCACGCCGTTGTGGGCGAACAGCCGCCCCGCCTGAACGAACGGATGGGTGTTGCGCAGCGTGACCGGCGTCCCCGACGCGTAGCGCACGTGAGCCACGATGGTGCGCGAGCTCACCTCCCGTGCCTCCTGGGCGAACTGCTGGTCCTCGTAGGCGGCGAGCGGCTGCTTGACGACCACCGGCTCGTCGGACTCGTCGAAATACCCGATCCCCGTCCCGTCAGGATTTCGACGACTCTGCTGGGCGAGCGAGTCCGGGGCCTCGAGCAACCAGAAGGTGGCGCGCACGGGCTCGCGCCCGCCGCTCATCCCAAACAGGCGGCACATGGGCGCTTTCTCATATGCAGACAACGTGACATGAGCGGCGAAACTATCCGATGGGTCTACCCTGGGTGGCAGGTACCGAAAGGCCGCTTGAGATGCTCAACCGATTCCTGCGCACCGCCCCGACACGGACATTGCTCGGCACGATCGCCGCCTTCGTGGTGGTCATCGCCGGCGGAACCGCCATCGCGCTCGCCGCTCAGGGGACCGGCCCGGTGCCCAAGCCGAGGCGGCTGGCGGTCGCGGTCCGCGACGCCGTGACGGCGCCCCAGGTCCCCGGAATCAGCGCCGACATCAGCTTCACCAACGGGCTCATCGATACCTCCGAGCTCCAGGGCTCGGATCCGCTGCTCCAGGGCGGTAGTGGCCACATCTGGGCCTCAAGCCGGGGTCGGGAGTTCCGGCTCGAGCTCTACGGCGACAACGGTGATCCGGAGCTCGTCGTCAACGGCACCTCGTGGTGGATCTCCGATCCGACGCTTCAGACCGTGTACGAGGGGACCCTGCCACCCCAGCGGGGGGGCAAGAAGACGAGCAAGGTCTCGGGGACCCCGACGGTGGCCCAGATCCAGGCCGACATCAACCGCCTGGCCCAGCATCTGCACCTCAGTGGCGCCGCGCCCACCGATGTCGGCGGTCAACCCACCTACACGGTCACCGTCTCGCCCAAGCAGGCGGGCGGGCTGGTCGGCAAGCTTCAGCTGGCCTGGGACGCCATCCGTGGCGTGCCGCTGCGCTTCGCGATCTACGCGCGCGGAAACTCCAAGCCGGCTCTGGAGGTGGCGGCGAGCAACATCAGCTATGGGGTGGTTGATCAGAGCGTGTTTGCGATCACACCACCCGCCGGTTATCACGTCGTGAACGTCGCCGCCCCGGCTCGCTCGACCGCACCGGAGGCCAAGAAGCACAGCCGGCGGGCAGAGGTCCTCGGCGTCGGCGCCGTGGCCAAGAAGCTCTCCTTCAAGCTGGCGGCGCCGGCCATCCTGGCTGGGAGGCAGCGGCAGTCAGTCTCGCTGATGGGTCATGGCGCGCTCATCACCTACGGCCAGGGGCTGGGCGGGATTGCCGTCATCGAACAGCCGGCGACGGCCGCAAGCGCGCGCCAGCTCCAGCTCAGCCAGGGCGGTGGCGACCACCAGGACGGCATCAGCCTGCCCACCTTCTCGGTCGACGGCACCACCGCCCAGGAGCTCGACACGGCACTGGGGACGTTCGTCCGTTTCAGCTCCGGAGGAGTCACCTACACCCTGATCGGCTCGGTGCCCTCGGGTACCGCGCGCGCCGCCGCCCGAGGGCTGTGACGAGCGCTCCCACGGTCGAGGCCGGCGGGGCAACCACGGAGGCCCCGCCCCTCGAGGTTCGGGGACTCGTCAAGCGCTATGGCGAGCTGGTCGCGGTCGGCGGCGTCGACGTGACCGTCAACGCGGGCGATGTCTACGGCTACCTCGGCCCCAATGGCGCCGGCAAGACCACCTCGCTGCGCATGATGCTGGGCCTGATCCGGCCCACCGAGGGGACCGTGCGGGTGTTCGGCTCCGATCCGCAAGAGACGGTGCGGGCACTTAAGGGGGTGGCCGGATTCGTCGAGGCACCAACCTTCTATCCCTACCTCACCGGGCGCCGCAACCTCGAGCTGCTGGCCGCCTTCGACGGGGGGGACGCGGCGTCGCGGATCGGTGAGGCCCTCGACGCGGTCGAGCTCGCGGAGCGGGCCGGGGACCGGGTCGGCGGCTACTCGCACGGCATGCGTCAGCGTCTGGGCATCGCCGCCGCGCTGCTTCGCGATCCCCGGCTGCTGCTCCTGGATGAGCCGACGACCGGCCTCGATCCCGGGGGCATGCGTGACATGCGGGTGCTGATCCAGCGCCTGGCCGCGCAGGGGATCACCATCGTCCTGTCCAGCCATCTTTTGGCCGAGGTCGAGGAGGTCTGCAACCGCGTGGCCATCGTCCGCAAGGGCCGGATCGTCTACGAGGGGGAGATCGCCGATCTCAAGCGGGCTGCCGGCATGACCTACCGCCTGGCCACGACCAACCACGAGCGGGCGCTCGCCGTGTGCCGGGCTCAGCCAGGTGTGAGTGACGTGCGTGAGCGGGGCGGGGAGATCTCGCTCGTGGCCGAGGAGCGCGCGGTGGCCGAGCTGTCGCAGGCGCTGGTCGAGGCCGGTGCGCTGATCACGGCGCTCGCGCCCCAACGAGCCACGCTCGAGGAGCTCTTCTTCTCCCTCACCGAGGAGGGCGCCGGCGAGGCTCCGGCGCTGGACGCTGAACCCGTGGAGGCGGGACGGTGAGCGCAACCTCGGCCGCCCCGTCACTCGGCGGCGTGCGCCCGGCCGCCCGCGGGCGCCCCAACGTCTGGACGGTCTACCGGTGGGAGCTGACCAAGCTCCGCTACCAGAAACGGACCTACCTCGGGCTCGGCGCGGCGGCGATCGTGCCCATCCTGTTCGTCCTGGCGATTCACTTTCAGCATCACCGTCACGGCGGGGACTTCGCCTTCTCGTCCTATCTGGATCGCAGCGGGCTCGCGGTGCCGCTGGTCATCCTGCTCTTCGGCGCGATCTGGCTGTTCCCGCTGATCACGGCGCTCGTGGCCGGAGACATCGTCGCCTCCGAAGATCACAACGGGACGCTCAAGACCGTTCTCACCCGCTCGCTGGAACGCCACCAGATCTTCCTCGGCAAGGCCTTGACCGCCGCCACCTACGCCGTCGCCGCGATCCTCCTCGACGGCACGATCGCGGTCGGCGCGGGGATCGTCGTCTCAGGCTTTCACTCGCTGCAGAGCCTGTCCGGCACGATCGTCTCGGCTCCCAAGGCGCTTGAGCTCGTGTACGTCAGCCTGCTCATCTACCTGATCCCGATCCTGACCATCGTGGCCATCGGGCTGATGCTCTCGGTGATCACCCGCAACAGCGCGGCCGCGGTGGTGGGCACGCTGATGATCTCGCTCCTGTTCCAGCTCATCGGGATCCTGCCCGGGTTGGGCGGGACGGTGCCGTACCTGCTGAGCACGCAGTTCAACGCCTGGCAGGGGTTCCTGCGCACCCCCACCGATTGGGCCCCGATCGTCCGCGCCGTCTGGGTATGTGCGCTGTATGCGATCCCCGCCTTCGGCGCCGCCTACATCGTCTTCCTGCGTCGGGACGTGGCCGGCGGGTGATGCCCCGGGGATCCGCCCCGGGCGCGGTGAGATCGCTCGCCGAGTGGGCGGCCGGACCGGAGCCGACCCAGGATGATCTGGCGCTGGCCCGCAGCGCGCTGCTCGACACCCTGGCGGTGACGCTGGCCGGTGGAGCCCATCCGCTGGCGCCCGTGTTCGACGAGCTCAGCCCCGCGGGGAGGTGGGCGGCGCGAGCGCATGTCCTCGACTTCGACGACCTCCACATGCCCTCGACGACGCACATCAGCGCCGTCTGCGTACCCGCGGCGCTCGCCGCCGGCGGCGGGGCCCGTGCCTACCTGGCCGGGGCCGGAGTCATGGCGCGGCTGGGCACCGCCCTGGGCTGGCGCCACTACCGGGCCGGGTGGCACGCCACCTGCACGGCCGGCGCCCCGGCGGCGGCCGTCGCCGCCGCGGTGGCGCTGGGCTTGGATGCTGAGCGAATCGGCGTCGCCATGGCGTTGGCGGTGCCCGCGGCGGGCGGGGTGCAGCGCGCCTTCGGGACCTCGGCCAAGGCGCTCCAGGTCGGCTTCGCCGCCGAGGCCGGCCTCCGGGCGGCTCGGCTCGCTCAGGCGGGGGCCACGGCCGACCCGAGCGCGCTGGAGGACTGGCTGGCGCTCGTGGGCGGCGACCCGGCGGCCGTAAGCCTCGACGGGCCGGCGATCCCCGACGGGCTGGCGGTCAAGCTCTACCCCTGCTGCTACGCGCTGCAGCGGCCGATGAGCGCCGTCGCGAAGCTGCCTGAGACCGACCCGGAGCAGATCGATCAGGTGATCGTGCGGACGCCGGAGGGCGCGCTGCAGCCGCTGATCCACCACGCTCCGCGGACCGGCCTCGAGGGCAAGTTTTCGCTTGAGTATGGGATCGCGGCCGCGATCCTCGATCACCCTCCGGGTCTCGGGAGCTTCGGCGATGAGGCGGTTTCGCGTCCCGCCGCGCGGCGGCTGATGGAGCGGGTCACGGTGGCAGCGCAGCCAGGGGGCGACGGGCTGCTCGACGGCGAGGTGGAGATCGAGATCCGCCGCTCCGGGGGTGAGCCGCTCCGGACGAGCCTCGCTCTGCCGCCCGGCGCTCCCGGCCGGCCAGCCACCGAGGACGAGCTGGCGGTGAAGCTCGAAACCTGCGCGGGTGAGGCGGCCCAGGAGTTGCGCGGACTCGACTGGGACGGGGCGCCTGCGTACCTGACGCGCGCGCTCAGTGGATGAGGCCGACGATCCCCTTGATTACGAGGAGCACGCCGAGGATCGTGAAGCCCCTGACCGCAACCGTGTGCGCGTGACGAGACACGTAGAGCTTCGCGCGCTGCACCGCCTTCGGGGTCCAATCAGGCGCGACGGAG
This sequence comes from Solirubrobacteraceae bacterium, assembly GCA_035505215.1. Classification (GTDB taxonomy): domain Bacteria; phylum Actinomycetota; class Thermoleophilia; order Solirubrobacterales; family Solirubrobacteraceae; genus Palsa-465. The sequence goes on from DATJQY010000032.1 coordinate 29,185, forward strand.
AACATGAGGAGCGGCACCTCGAGCAGCCACATCATCACGAGGTTGAAGCCGACCACCAGCAGCACCGTGCTGGTGGTCGAATAGTGCAGCTCGTGGATCTCATGTAACCCAGCTAGGTAGGACGCCCCGGGAAGCGTGAGCAGCGCCCCAACCACGAAGGTGGTCCGCGCCGATCCCTTGCTGAGTTCCCGCTGCCATCGGGGCGGACCCTTGTCGGGCTTGGCCGCCTTTTTCTCCTGCCGGCGCTCTCTGAACCGCCCCACCCGGCCGGTGCCTATGACGAACGCGATCGCCACCAAGATCGCCCCGAGGGCGATGTCGACCGCTGGGCTCAGCGTGTGCTGGGTGGTCGAGGTGGCACTCGAGGTGGGGAGGGAGAAGACGATCACGAGCCCTAGCGTGATGCTCGTGATCAGCGCGCCAGCCAGGTAGCCGAGCATCAACTTCTTCGGGCTCGGGAGGAGCAGCATCACGGTGGTCGCGCCGACCAGCGTCGGGTTCAGCGACGCGGTCAGCGAGAGGAGGATCACCGTGCTCACGGGATGCAGCTTTCCGCATCAAGCCGGCTTCGGTATCGCCCAAGGCGGGTGACGCGGGCGTCGATCACCCGTTTCGGGTGATGCTCGTTCAACCCCCCGAACAGGATCCTCTGAACAGCAGACCTCCAGAGAAAAAGGACGGACAAGATGACCGCAGCCGGAACGCGACCGCGCGGGGATGCGAGCGCGGGTGTAGATGGCGGGCAGCAGCTGGCCGACGCATTCGTCATCTTCGGGATCACCGGCGATCTCGCCAAGGTGATGACGTTTCACTCGCTCTACCGCCTCGAGCAGCGCGGGTTGCTGACCACGCCAATCATCGGCGTCGCGGTCAACGACTGGTCGGTCGACGAGCTGCGCGACCACGCGCGGACCGCCATCGAGGACTGCGGAGAGCACATAGACGATGCGGTCTTCGACCGGCTTGCGGCGCGGTTTTCGTACGTGAGCGGTGACTTCGACGACAGCGAGACGTACCGGGATGTCGCCAACGCTCTCGGCGACGCGCAGACCCCCGTCTTCTACCTCGAGATCCCGCCCTTCCTGTTCGGGCGGGTGATCAAGGGCCTAACGGACGCCGGCCTCACCAAGACCGGGCGCGTCGTCGTCGAGAAGCCCTTCGGCCACGACCTTAAGTCGGCTCGCGAGCTGGCCGAGGAAATCCACGAGTACATCGACGAATCGCAGCTCTACCGGATCGACCATTTCCTCGGGAAGATGGGGACCGCCGAGGTCCTCTACCTCCGGGCCGCCAACCCGGTGTTTGAGCCGCTCTGGAGCCGCCATTACGTCTCGGCGGTTGAGATCACCATGGCCGAGAGCTTCGGCGTCGAGGATCGCGGCCATTTTTACGACCCGGTGGGGGCGCTTCGTGACGTCGTTGTCAACCACCTGATGCAGGTGGTGGCCGTGACGGCGATGGAGCTCCCAACCTCGCGGGATCCGCGGACCCTGAAGGATGGAATGGCCTCGCTGTACCGCACCATCGGACCGGCGGATCCGGCCCAGTACGTGCGAGGGCAGTACGAGGGCTACCGAGCGGTGAACGGCGTCGCGCCGGACTCGACGACCGAGACCTACGCGGCGCTACGGCTCGATATCGATAACTGGCGCTGGTCCGGGGTCCCATTCTTCATCCGCACGGGCAAGTGCCTCAAGGCGACGCAGACCGAGGTGCGATTGATCTTCCAAGGGTTGCCACCGCGGTTGGGATTCGGGCTGAAGCACGCCCCCGAACCCGACCAGCTGATCGTCAGGCTCGATCCGACGACAGGCATACAACTCCTTCTCGAAGCCCAGCGCGGGGTGAACTTCGACCCGGAGCAGATCCACCTCGACATGGAGTTCGCCGCGGAGGGCGGCGAAGGTCCGACTCCGTACGAGGTGCTGCTCCAGGCGGCACTGATCGGCAACAGCACGCGGTTCACCCGGCAGGACGGCATCGAGGAGTGCTGGCGGGTGATGGCGCCGCTGCTTGAGCACCCACCCCCTGTGCATCCGTACAAGAAGGGATCGTGGGGGCCGCAGAGTGCCGAACACGTGCTTGACGGTCACGGCCCGTGGCATCAGCCGTGGGTGGCGTCATGAGCGCCACAACCAGCCGACGCCCTACACGCAAGCCGACGGATGGACGCCGGCCAGCCTCGGCTCCCAAGGCGGCCGCCGCAGCCATGCCGCAAAGCGCCGCCGCGCCCTCACCGTTCACCCCGATCGCGGACTACGCCTTCCTGTCCGATTGCCACACGGGCGCGCTGGTGGCGCCCGATGGGAACATCGACTGGCTGTGCGTGCCTCGCTTCGACTCGCCGAGCGTGTTCGGAGCGCTCCTGGACCGTGGCGCGGGTTCCTTCCGGCTCGGGCCGTTCGGGATCAACGTGCCGAGCGGACGGGTCTACGAACCCGGGACGAACACGCTCATCACCTCGTGGAAGACGCCGACCGGATGGGCGACCACACGTGAGGCATTGACGATGGGACCGCGGCGCGGCGAAGACACGGTCACCCCGCATACCCGGCCCCCGGCGGACGACGACGCCGATCACATGCTGGTGCGCACGATCGCCTGCATCGAGGGCAGCGTGGAGGTCGAGCTCGTCTGCGAGCCGGGCTTCGACTACGGGCGGGTGCTCGGCGAGTGGACCCTTTCGGAAGATCGCCACCGCGCCGAGGCCACCGGGGCGGGTCAGACGATGACGCTCCAGACGGACATGCTGCTGGGGATTGAGGCCAACCACGCCCGGGCCCGGCACGTGCTGCAGGAGGGCCAAGAGCTCTACTGCGTGCTCGCCTGGGACGGCGAGGTCCCGCTCCCGGCTGATGTCGAGGCCGCCAACCTCCAGCTGAACCGCACGACCAAGTTCTGGCGCCATTGGTTGGCCCGAGCCCGGATCCCCGACCACGAGCTGCGGCCGCTGATCCAGCGCTCGGCGCTAGCCATCAAGGGGCTGACCTACATGCCGACCGGCGCGACGGTGGCGGCGCTGACCACGTCGCTCCCGGAGACACCGGGCGGCGAGCGCAACTGGGACTACCGCTACACCTGGATCCGCGACTCGACCTTCACCCTCCAGGCGCTGCACTTCCTCGAGCTCGACTGGGAGGCGAACGACTTCATGCAGTTCATCGCCGACCTCGAGCGCAACGACGACGGTGGACTCCAGATCATGTACGGGATCGACGGCCGGCGTGACCTCACCGAAGTCCTGGTGGAGGAGCTGTCCGGCTATGCCGGTGCCCACCCCGTGCGGGTTGGCAACGGCGCCTTCGACCAGCGCCAGAACGATGTCTTTGGAGCCGCGCTCGATTCTCTGCTTCTGCACACGCGTCGCAGCCAGCGCCTGCCCCGGCGGCTGTGGCCGCTGATCCAGCAGCAAGCCGAGTGCGCGAAGGCCGTGTGGCGCAAGCCGGACCAGGGGATCTGGGAGGCGCGTGGGAAGCCGCAGCACTACGTCTCCTCCAAGCTGATGTGCTGGGTGGCGATGGACCGGGCGTCGAAGCTCGCCGACATCCGCGGTGAACGTCGTCTGGCCGCCAGCTGGGGAGAGACCGCGGCCGAGATCAAGGCCGACATTCTCAAGCACGGCGTCGACAAGCGAGGCGTGCTGCGCCAGCACTACGCCACGGACTCACTCGACGCCTCGACCCTGCTCGCCGCCATCTTCGGCTTTCTCCCCGGCGGCGACACCGTCCTGCGGGCCAGCGTCCTCGCCATCGCCGAGGAGCTGACCGAGAACGGATTCGTTCTGCGCTACCGGACCGACGAGACCGACGACGGCCTATCGGGCAAGGAGGGGACGTTCGTCATCTGCTCGTTCTGGCTCGTCTCGGCCCTATCGATCATCGGTGAGATGCAGCGGGCCCGGGATTTGATGGAGAAGCTGGTGAAGGTGGCCTCGCCGCTCGGGCTCTACGCCGAGGAATTCGACGTCGCGACGGGGAGGCATCTGGGGAACTTCCCCCAGGCTTTCTCGCACCTGGCGGCGGTGGAGGCAGCCTCGGGCATCGTCCTCGCCGACCGGCTCGCGGAGGTGGGCATATGAGCTCGTCCTACGACGTGATCGTGATCGGGAGCGGCGCCGGCGGTGGCACGCTGGTGCACCGGCTGGCGCCTTCGGGCAAGCGGATCCTGTTGTTGGAGCGGGGCGGATGGCTGCCCCGGGAGCCCCAGAACTGGCTGGCGGAAAACGTCTTCGTGGAGAACCGGTACGTCTCGCCTGACACTTGGTACTACCCGGATGGCTCGTCGTTTGGGCCCGAGGTGCACTACTGGGTCGGGGGGGCGACCAAGCGCTACGGCGCCGCCCTGTACCGGCTGCGCAAGGAGGACTTCGGCGAGCTGCGTCACCACGGCGGCATCTCCCCGGCGTGGCCTATCGCCTACGAGGAGATGGAGCCCTACTACACAGCGGCCGAGCAGCTCTACCAGGTGCACGGCGCGCGCGGGGAGGATCCCACCGAGCCGCCCGCCAGCGCGCCGTATCCGTTTCCGCCCGTCAGCCACGAGCCGCGAATCCAACAACTGTCAGACGACCTGGCCAAGGTGGGATTGCATCCATTCCACGCTCCGTGCGGGGTCATGCTCGACGAGTCCAACATGCCCTACAGCCGGTGTGTCCGGTGCGACAACTGCGACGGCTTCCCGTGCCTGGTGCACGCCAAGTCGGACGCCGAGGTGATCGCGGTCAGGCCGGCGATCGAGCACCCGAATGTGACGCTTCTAACCGGCGCAGAGGCAGTGCGGCTGCGGACCAGCGAAGCGGGGACCGAGGTGACTGGCGTCGAGGTCAAGCTGGACGGCCACCGGGAGGTGTTCAGCGGAGACGTTGTCGTCGTCTCCTGCGGGGCCGCGAACAGCGCCAAGCTCCTGCTCGCCTCGTACACGGACAAGCACCCGCGCGGGCTGGCCAATGCCTCCGATCAGGTCGGGCGCAACTTCATCTTCCACAACAGCCAGGCGGTCCTCGCGCTGTCAAAGGAAGAGAACCAAACCATCTTCCAGAAGACGCTCGGGGTCAACGACTTCTACTTCACCGGCGGGAAGGACTTCGAGTTCCCGCTCGGGAACATCCAGATGGTCGGCAAGTCGCAGGCGCCGATGTTCCGCGGCGAGAAGCCGGGCGAGACCCGCTTCGCGCCCCAGTGGACGCTGCGGGACATCGCCAGGCACGCGGTCGACTTCTGGCTCTCGACCGAGGACCTCCCTGTGCCGGAGAACCGCGTCACCCTCACGGAGGACGGCAGCATCCAAATCAGTTACACGGCGGGCAACCAGGAGGCAAAGGACCGCCTCTACCACCGGCTCAAGGAGATGCTTGGCGACCTGGGGATGCATCACGGGCATCTGCTGCCGCATCACGCCTACCTCAAGAATGAGATTCCCGTCGCCGGCTGTGCGCATCAGGCGGGCACCTGTCGGTTCGGCTCAGATCCCGGCACATCGGTGCTGAACACGGATTGCCGCGCCCACGAGCTCGACAACCTCTACGTGGTCGACACGAGCTTTTTCCCCAGCATTGGCGCTGTCAACCCGGCGCTGACGGCGATGGCGAACGCGATCCGGGTCGGCGACCACCTGCTCGAACGCATGGACGCGCCACAGCCCCAGCCCGAGGCGGCCCATGTCAGCTGACGGCAAACGAGCCCCACGCCGGAAGGTCGTCATCATCGGCGGCGGCTTCGGCGGGATGGAGGCGGCCAAGAAGCTGAAGCAGGCCGACGTGGAGGTGACCGTAGTTGACCGCCACGACCACCTCCTGTTTCAGCCGCTGATCTACCAGGTCGCGGCCGGAGCCCTGTCGAGCGGCGAGGTGGCGGCGCCGCTCCGGCACATGCTGAAACGCCAGCCGAACGCCACCGTGTTGATGGCGACGGTGACCGATGTCGACGTGGAGAACCGCCAGGTCGTACTCGAACGGGGCGAGCGCCTGGACTACGACAGCCTGATCCTGGCCTGCGGCGGCGAGACCTCCTACTTCGGTCACGACGAATGGCGAGAGGTCACCTGCGGACTGAAGACGCTCGCCGACGCCCAGACTCTCCGCGACCGGATCTTCGGCGCCTTTGAGGAGGCCGAGCGCGCCAGTGATCCTGCCGAGCGCGAGGAGTGGCTCACCTTCGTCGTCGTCGGCGGTGGTCCGACCGGCGTCGAGATCTCAGGCCAGCTGGCGATCCTGGCCCGCCACACGATGAAGCGCAACTTCCGGCGGATCGACCCGAGCACCGCCCGGGTGATCCTGCTGGACGCCGGGGAGCGCGTCGTCTCGGCGTTCAGCAAGCCCACGTCGGCCAAGGCGGCGAAGGAGCTCGCCGACCTCGGCGTCACGGTCCGCGAGCACGCGATGGTCACCGACATCGACGCCCGCGGGGTGACGGTCAAGATCGGCGAGGAGACGGAGCGGATCGCCACGCGGACCGTGGTGTGGGCGGCCGGTGTGCGTACCGCAGGTATCGCCGAGGTGGTGGCACGCGCCGCGGGGGCCGGCATCGACCGGGCCGGGCATGTCGAGGTCGAGCCCAGCCTGGGGTTGCCGGGTCATCCTGAGATCTCGGTCATCGGCGACGCGGCCAAGCTCGCCGGCGCCGATGGCCAGCCGCTGCCCGGGCTGGCCACGGTGGCGATCCAGCAAGCACGTCACGTGGCCGAGGGGATCTCGGCGGGCGAGCCGGGGGCGAGGAAGCCGTTCAAGTACTTCGACAAGGGTGCCCTGGCCGTGGTCGGGCGCGGCAGGGCCGTGTGTGAGGTGCGGGGCCGACGTCTGTCCGGGTTGCCCGCCTTCGTCATGTACATCGGCGTCCACCTGTTCTACCTGGGCGGCGTCGGGGGCAGACGGATCACGGCGGGCATCGACGCGATCAGTTCGCTCTTCGGCTCGCGGCACAGTCGCGTGATGGACTGCGAGCTCAAGCGGTTGGCGCCCCCGACGGCGAGCCAGGCGAAGATGGAGGAGACGCACAGCCCGGCGGTCACATGAGATGGCCAACGACCTAGCCCGCTGGCAGTTCGCCACCACGAGCGTCTACCACTTCTTCTTCGTGCCGGTGACGATCGGGCTGGCCTTCCTGGTCGCGGTCCTCGAAACCGTCTGGGTCCGCACCGACGACCCCGAGTACAAGCGGATGACCCGATTCTTCGGGACGCTGCTGCTGATCAACGTGGCCGTCGGCGTGGTTACGGGTCTCGTGCAGGAGTTCGAGTTCGGGATGAACTGGTCGACCTATTCGAAGTTTGTCGGCGGGGTGTTTGGTGCTCCGCTGGCCATGGAGGGGCTGGCGGCCTTCTTCCTCGAGTCCACCTTTCTGGGACTGTGGCTGTTCGGCTGGAATCGCCTGCCCAAGCGGGTGCATCTGGCCACGATCTGGGCGGTGGCGATCGGGGCGATGCTCTCGGCGCTGTTCATCCTCATCGCCAACTCCTGGATGCAGCATCCGGTCGGCTACCGGATGAACCAGCAGGGTCAGCCGGTGCTCAAGAACATCTGGGCGCTGTTCGTCAACCCGACCTTCGTGTGGGGCTACGCGCACGTGATCCTGGCCTCGCTGATCACGGGCTGCCTGGTCGTGCTCGCGGTCTCGGCCTGGTATCTGCGCAAACAGGAGCATGTCGAGCCCTTCCACCGGACCGCGAAGGTGGCCCTGATCGTGCTCATCCCGACGATCGTGATCCAGCTCTCGGTGGGCAACCAGCTCGGGGTAATCGAGGCCCACTACCAGCCGATGAAGATCGCCGCCGCCGAGGCGCAGTGGGACAGCTGCAAGCCGTGCTCGTTCTCGGCCTTGCAGACCGGCGGCTTTGGCCCGACGCACCAGAGCGCCAACAAGATCATCCCGATTCCGCACCTCCTCTCGATCCTTGCCACGGGGACATGGGGAGGAGGAGTGACCGGGCTCAACCAGCTCCAGGCTCAGTACCAGAAGAAGTACGGCCCCGGGAACTACATCCCGAACGTGGCCATCCAGTACTGGTCGATGCGGACGATGGCCTATCTCGCCACGCTCGTCCTGCTCTATGGACTCTGGGGAGCATGGATTCTCTACCGGGGCAAGCTCAGGACCTCGCGGGTGTTCCTGTGGCTCGGGGTGTGGTTGGTGATCACCCCATTCCTGATGAACACGGCGGGTTGGCTCTTGACCGAGAGCGGCCGTCAGCCGTGGATCGTCCAGGGCCTGCAGAAGACCGTCAACGCCAACTCCCCCGCCGTCACCGCCACCGATATCTGGATCAGCCTGAGCGTGTTCGTGCTCATCTACATCCTCCTCGGCGTGATCGATCTGGTCCTGATGCTCCGCTACTCCCGCCGTGGCCTGGCCCAGGCTGACGCCGAGGCCGCCGAACCCACCTCGCCGGCTGGCGCCGCCACGCCGGCCACGGCGCTGACCTACTGACGCCCATGCAGCTTCACACCATCTGGTTCATCATCGTCGCCGTCTTCTGGATCGGGTTCTTCGTGCTCGAGGGGTTCGACTTCGGGGTCGGGATGCTGCACATGGTGGTCGGGCGCTCTGACCCCGAGCGCCGCCTGGCCATCAACACGATCGGACCCTGGTGGGACGGGAACGAGGTCTGGCTGGTCGTGGCTGGGGCCGCAATGTTCGCCGCCTTCCCGGTCTGGTACGCGACCCTGTTCTCCGCGGGCTATCTGGCTCTGGTGCTGGTGCTGGCGGCCCTGATGTTCCGCGGCGTCTCGTTCGAATATCGCGGCAAGCGCGACGATGTGCGCTGGCGCGGCGCGTGGTCCTGGGCGCTCACCATCGCCAGCGCGCTGATCCCGTTACTGATCGGCGTTGCCCTGGGCGACCTCCTGCACGGCCTTCCGATCAACCAGCACCACGACTACACGGGGAACTTCTTCGACCTGCTCACGGGCTACGGGCTGATGACCGGCGTGACGCTGCTGGTGCTGTGCCTGCTTCAGGGGACGACCTTCCTGTCACTGCGCACAGAGGGCGTGATCCGGGATCGCGCGTGTTCGGCCGGGCGCGTGATCGGACTGCTCGCCGTCGTCGTCAATCTGGCCTGGGTCGTGTGGACGCTGGTCGTGATCGGGGGTGGGACGTTGCCCGAGCCGACCCAGATCTTCGGGGTGATCGCGGTCATCTTTGCTGCCTCGCTGGTCATCACCCGCTACAGCGGGTGGGTGTTCGCGGCCTCGAGCTTCGGGATCGCCGCGGTGATCGGCCAGCTGTTCATCTCGCTCTATCCCAATGTGATGCTCTCGAGCACGAATCCCGCCTACAACCTGACCGTCAACAACGCCGCCTCGGGCCACTACGCCCTGGTCGTGATGACGGTCGTGGCCCTGCTCTTCATGCCGCTCGTGCTGCTCTACCAGGGGTGGTCGTTTCGCGTCTTTCACGGCCGTCTGACCGAGCCCGGGAAGGCGACGGCGGCGCCGACCCAGACCCAGGCTCCAGCTGAGACAGGCGGCACCGGCCTGTCCGCCACCTGAGCGCTGATGCGTGCCCTGGACCCGCGCCTGCTTCGCCGTACCAGGTCCGTTCGCCCGCTGCTGGTCCTCGACACGGTCCTGGGGGTGGCGACGGCGATCGCCGTTCTGGCCCAGGCGTCTCTGCTGGCGCGGATCGTCGCCCATGCCTTCGCGGGCTTCGGATTTGCCACGGTCCGCGCCGACCTGGTCTTCCTCCTCCTCGCCTTCGTGGCCCGCGGAGTCTGCGCCTGGGGGATGGAGGTCGCTGGGCGCCGTGCCGCCGCCGACGTCCTTTCCGAGCTGCGCCTGGAGCTGGCGCGGCGCCGGCTTCGTGACCAGCCGGCGGCGCTCGACGATGCCTCCGGCGCGGAGGTTGCGGCGGTGGCCGTCCAGGGCGTGGACGCGCTCGAGAGCTACTTCGCGCGCTATCTGCCCCAGGTCATCCTCGCTTCGGTCGTCCCCATCCTGGTCGTCGTCTGGGTGGCGATGATCGACCTCGAGGCGGCGCTGATCATGCTCCTGACGCTGCCGCTGGTGCCGCTGTTCATGTGGTTGATCGGCCGCTACACCGAGCAGCGCACGCGGGAGCGGTGGAGCGCGCTCCGGCGCCTGGCCACCCACTTCCTCGACGTCGTCCGCGGATTGCCGACGCTCCGCGCCTTTGGGCGATCGGAGGACGAGCTGTCGAGCCTGGCCGTGGTCAGCGATCGGTACCGCACGAGCACGATGGAGACGCTGCGGGTCAGCTTCCTGTCGGGCTCGGTGCTGGAGCTGGCCGCCACCCTGGGGGTGGCGCTCGTGGCGGTGGCCACCGGACTGCGCCTGGTCGACGGCAGCCTGGGCCTCCAGTCGGGGCTGACCGTGCTGATCCTCGCCCCCGAGCTGTACCTCCCGTTCCGGAGGTTGGGCGCCGAGTACCACGCCAGCGCCGATGGACTTGCCGTCGCCGAGCGTTTGTTCGCGTTGCTCGACGCCCCGGCTGCGCTACCCACACGCGGCGCGTGCCTCGCCCCCGACCCGGTGCGGAGCCGGGTGCGCTTAGAGCGGGTCTCGTTCTCCTATCCGGCCCGGGCGGCGGTGCTCGACGGCTTCGACCTCGAGCTGTTCCCCGGAGAGACCGTCGCCCTCGTGGGGGAAAGCGGCGCCGGTAAGAGCACGGTCGCCGCCCTGTTGCTCGGGTTGCTGGCCCCGAGCGGGGGGCGCATCCTGGTCGGCGACGTCGAGCTCGGCTCCTGCGACATCGAGGCGTGGCGGCGACACCTCGCCTGGGTGCCGCAGCATCCGACGCTGCTGCGGGCCAGCGTCGCCGAGAACATCCGCCTGGGTGACCCGACCGCTTCCGATCTGCGCGTGATCAAGGCCGCCGCCGACGCGGGGGCCGACGAGTTCATCCGGAGGCTGCCCGACGGCTACGCCACGCCGACTGGGGAGGGGCAGCGCGCCCTGTCTCCGGGTGAGCGCCGGCGAATCGGTCTGGCGCGCGCGTTTCTGCGCCGGGCTCCCCTGGTGATCCTCGACGAGCCCACCGCCGACCTCGACCCGAGCAGCGTGGCGGTCATCTCGCAGGCCGTGCGGCGACTCGGCCAGGGGCGGAGCCTGCTCCTGATCGCCCACCGACCCGAGCTCGTGCAATTCGCCGACCGGATGGTCCGGCTCGCCCACGGACGGGCCGTCCCCGAAGGCCAGCGGCGAGCGGCATGAGGACGCTTCCCGCCCTGCTCGCCCTCGCTCGAGCGCCGCGTTCGCGCCTGGCCCTCGCCACCGCCCTGGGAGCGGGCACGGTCCTGTTCGGCGTCGGGCTGATGGCCAGCGCGGGCTACCTGATCTCCCGGGCCGCCGAGCGCCCCGCCGTGCTCTCGCTGATGGTCACGATCGTCGTCGTCCGCTGCTTCGGGCTGGGGCGGCCCGTCCTGCGCTATGGCGAGCGCCTCACCTCGCACGACCTGGCGCTCCGGGTGCTGGGGCAGGTCCGCGTCCGCTTCTACTCCCGGCTCGAGCCGCTGGCCCCCGCCGGGCTCGCTTGCTATCGCAACGGGGATCTGCTCTCACGGATGGTGGGCGACGTGGACGGCCTCCAGAACCTCTACCTCCGCGGGATCGGGCCATCCCTGGTGGCACTCCTGGCCGGAGCGGTCTCGGTCGGCGTCACGGCGGCGCTGCTGCCCGCAGCGGGGGTGATTCTGGCCGCCGGACTAGTGACTGGCGGGCTGGTCGTGCCCGCCTTGACCGGGTATCTCGGCCGCCGCGCGGGACGCCGCCAGGCGGCGGCGCGGGGCGAGCTGACCGCGGAGGTGATCGAGGCGATCGAGAGCGCGCCGGAGCTAGCCGTTTTCGGCGCGCAGGAAGCGGCGCTCGAGCGGCTCGGCGCCCGTGACCGGACCCTGGTGAGGCTCGCTCGTCGCGACGCGCTCGTCGCCGGCCTGGGCGACGGCCTCACCACCGCGGTGACCGGCGTCACCGTCGCGGGCGTGCTCGCCGTCGCCGTCGAGGCCTCGATTCACGGGCATCTGGGGCGGGTGTTGGTCGCGGCGCTGGCTCTGCTTGCGCTGGCCTCGTTCGAGGCCGTCACCCCGCTCGCCGGTGCCGCCCGGGAACTGTCGGCGACGCTCGCGGCGGGGCGCCGGCTGTTGGAGCTCACCGACCGAGAGGCGGCCATTCGCGAGCCGTCTACTCCCGCGCCGGCGCCGAGGTGGCCGTTCGCGATCGAGCTCCGGGGGGTCAGCGCCAGCTATCCCGGGGAGTCGCGCCCCGCGCTCGAAGGGGTGAGCCTCCGGCTCGCTCCGGGCGAGAAGGTCGCGCTGCTTGGAGCCAGCGGCGCGGGCAAGACGACGATCGTGAACCTGTTGCTTCGCTTCCTCGACCCGGACGCGGGCGAGGTGGCCCTCGGCGGACGGGATCTGCGCGAGTACCACCTGGCTGACATCCGCCGGAGCATCGCGGTGGCCGGTCAGGACTCGCACCTGTTCTCGACCAGCATCCGTGACAACGTCCGGCTCTCCCGCCCCTCCGCGAGCGACGCCGAGGTCGAGCAGGCGCTCCGGCGCGCCCGCGTGTGGGAGTGGGTCCAGTCGCTTCCCGACGGACTCAACACGCAGGTCGGCGAGCAGGGGCGCGAGCTCTCAGGGGGCCAGCGGCAGCGGGTGATCGTCGCGCGGGCGCTGCTTGCCGGCTCGCCGGTGCTGATCCTCGACGAGCCGACCGCGCACCTCGATCCGAGGACCGCCACCGAGCTGGTCGAGGATGTGCTCACGGCCGCCGCCGACCAGACTGTCCTGCTCATCACCCATCGCAACGAGGGGCTCGAGCTGGTCGACCGGGTTATCAGGCTCGGGTCCGTGGAGGTCCAATGACGACGAAGGCAATTCCGTGGCCGCTTCGCAGCGTGGCGGCAGGCACCGCCGGTACGGCCGCGCTGACCCTCGCCTACGACACCGAGCGGCGCCTGCGGCACAACCACCACGGCCCGCTCGACTATGACGACTCGCTCGTCCCGGGGCAGATCGTCGCTTCGATCATGCACCTCGGAAATGTCAGCGCCCGCGAGGACGAGGACCTGGGTCTCGCGCTGCGCTGGGGCTACGGATCGGCCTTCGGGATCTGGCACGGCTTGCTGCGCCGCCGCGTTCGCGAGCCCTGGGCGAGCCTGCTCTTCGGCGCCACGCTGATGAGCGCAACGCTGTCGCTGTTCCCGCTGCTGGGCCGGACCCCGCCGCCGTGGCGATGGCCGCCCGACGTTCTGGCCACGGCGTTCGGCACCCACGCCGCGTATGTCGCTGCCGTCGCCGTCGTCGACGACCACCTGCGGAGCTGAGGTGGCTGACGGCGCCCAACCCCCTGAGCTCACGGCCGACCAAGCGACCGCGACGCTGGCGAGCAAGCGCTTTGCGGTGCTGCTCGTGCTGGTGGCGGTCGTCGGCGTCATCGTCTCCTTTGCCACCTGGGTCTATCTGGAGCTGATCCACCAGATCACTCAGGAGCTGTACACGCACCTCCCGCACGCCCTCGGCTATCCGCACGGTGCACCCGAGTGGTGGTCGCTTCCGGTCCTGGCAATCGCCGGGGTGATCGCGGCGCTGGCCATCACTCGCCTGCCGGGAAACGGAGGCCACATCCCGGCCAACGGGCTGGCGGCCGGAAAGCCGGTCACACCGTCGGAGCTTCCCGGCGTCCTGCTGGCCGCGCTGGCCGGGATCGGCTTTGGGATCGTGCTCGGCCCCGAAGCTCCGCTCATGGCCCTCGGCCCTGCACTGGCCGTGATAACGATCACCCTGGTGCGCCGCGACAGCCCGCCGTCCGTGCTCCAGCTCGTGGCCGCGGCGGGAGCCTTCGCTGCGGTCTCGTTCCTGTTCGTGTCCCCGCTGGTGGCGGCGATTCTGATCATCGAGGTCACCGCCATCGGCGGCGCGAGGCTCCCCCTGGTCGTGGTGCCGGGGCTGCTCGCCGCGGGCATCGGCTCGCTGCTGGCGACCGGGTTCGCGTCGTGGAGCGGCTTGAACCGAAGCGCGATCGCTCTCGGGCCGATCGAGCCCCTGCCGGCGTTCTCGCATCCGGGCTGGGGTCAGTTCGGCTGGACGATCGCGATCGCCATCGCCGTCGCGGTCGTGGCCCACGTCCTCGTTCGCGGGGGGCTTGAGACGCTCAAGATCGCGGCGCTCCGCCCGATGGTCGTCCTGCCGGTGGTCGGCCTGATCGTGGCGGGGCTGGCCATCGCCTTCTCGCAGGCCACGGGCAAGAGCACCAACGAGGTGCTGTTCTCCGGTGAGAGCGGGCTGGGCGGGCTCGTAACGGGGGCGGGCTCCTGGTCGCTGTCTGCGCTGGCGTTGCTGATTGCGTTCAAGGGCCTCGGCTACTCCCTGTCGCTCGGGAGCTTCCGGGGCGGCCCCACCTTTCCCGCCATCTTCCTGGGTGCAGCGGCCGGCCTGATGGCTTCGCACCTTCCCGGCTTTCCGCTCACCCCGGCGGTGGCCGTCGGGATGGGTGCGGCCACGGTGGCCATTCTCAAGCTGCCGCTGTCGGCGGTCGTGCTGGCCACCCTGCTCACGAACAAGGGGGGCACGGGGGACGAGCCGTTGATCATCGTTGGCGTCGTCGTCGCCTACCTCGTCACGCTCGCGCTGGGGCGCCGGGCTGCGAGCCCGGCGTCGTCCGACGCCGCTGCTGGCTTGGCCGAACCGGCGCCCGCGAAGCCACCACTCGCCCCCGCCACAACTGCGCCGTCCCCCTGAGCGGGCTCAGATCCCGGTCTCGGCGATGATCCGTCCCGAGCGAACGGCGTCCGACAGGGCCTGGTAGTCCCGCTCGTTCTGCTCCGCGTAGGCCTTGGAGAACTCCAGGATGGCGCGGTCAAACGCCGCACCACCACCGAGGTAGGCCGCGATCGCGATGCGGTCGCCGCTGCGCGCGTGCGCCCGAGCGAGCGTCCAACCACACAGCCGCCCGTACGCTGCCATTCCGCTCGGCACCATCTGCTCGATCTCCGCCGAGCCCTTCCAGTCCTTGAGCTGACGGACGTAGAAGTCGCGGGCCACACCGTCCATCCCGGCGGGTACGTGCACCCAGCCCAGGAAGATGTCGCTGACCGCCTGCATCAGGCGCTGGCCGGTGACGACCCGCTGCCCGTGGTTCTTATAGCGGCTCTTGCCCAGGTACTCCTCGAACACCGAGGCCTCGGCCTCCTTCATCTGGAGAAACAGCGGGTCCTTCCCGTCGCGGCCGTAGAACAGCGCGATCCAGGCCCGCGTCCCCACGCTGCCCACCCCGACCACCTTACGCGCGAAATCGGCCAGCTCGTACTCCTCCAGGAGCACCCGCCGGTCGAAGTCGAGGCTGTTGCGATAGACCCGGACGAGCCGGCGCAGTTCCTCGCGCCACTCGGCCTCCTCCGGCCCTGACAGGAGGGCGCGGAGTGGCACGATGAGGGGCGACTGATCGACGATCTCCGCCCGGCCGTTGACCCGCTGGGTCAGCTTGGCCACAGCCGACATGCTGTCGCGGGTTCGGGCCTTGTCGAGCGCCGCCTGAGTGCGCTTGACCTGCTTGGTCTTGAATTGCGAGGCGAACCGCTGGAGGATCGATTCGATCTCCATCCGCGCGTACCAGACGTCGAGGTTGCCCATGCCGGCGAACTCACGCATCGCCGTCCGGTACTGGGCGACGGTGTCGAGCACGATGCGGTCCTGATCCTTGGCGGCGAAGTCGTCGTCCCGGGCGGCGATGAGCATGCTCACGGCGAGCCGTTTGAGATCCCATTCCCAGGGCCCGGGCAGGGTCTCGTCGAAATCGTTGATATCGAACACGAGCCGGCGTTCCGGCGAGGCGAACACCCCGAAGTTCGACAGGTGGGCATCGCCGCAGCACTGCACCTTGAGGCCGGAGTTTGGTGTCGTCGCCAGGTCGCTGGCCATGATCTTGGCCGCGCCGCGGTAGAACGTGAACGGGGAAACGAGCATCCGGCCGTAGCGGATGGGGACGAGTTCCGGAACCCGGGTCTCGGCCTGCGCCTCGAGCATCTCGATCGGATCCGCCCGGTCCGCGGGCGGCTGGTACACGGCGTGATTCGAACGGGGGACGGTTGCCCGGGCGAGCTTGCCACGCTCGGTTCGCTCGGCGACCGTGAGGTGGCCGACGACGAGCGGCTTCTGCTCGCCATCCGGTGTTGTCTTGGGGCTGGTGGTTGACATGGCGAGATCGTCCCGGCGGCACGGTCTGAACTCATCACCTGATGGGGGTGATCGAGGCGGAATCGGCTGAGCGAGCCGATCATCACCTGTTCGGGGTGATGCGGCGCACGGCGGCCCTGGGATCGTCGGCCTCTGTCGCGTCTAGCGAAGGAGATCAAGCGTGGCCGAGGGGCTCTCGACGGCCGAGGTGGGCAAGGAGATAGCGGAGCACCACGAGCACGCAACCCACGCCCACGTGGGCCGGGAGCGCGTGATCTCGATCATCGAGGCGGTGCTGCTCTCGGTCGTCGCCCTGCTGGCGGCATGGTCGGGCTACTCGGCGGCCAAGTGGAGCAGCCATGCCTCGATCCTGCTGGCCGAGGCGTCCGCGGCGCGTACGAAATCCAACCTGGCCGAAATCGAGGCCAACCAGATCCGCACGCTGGATTCGGTTTCCTTCAACGCGGCCGAAGCTGCTTACCTGGCCCACAACGCAAAGCTCTTCGACCTCACGCTGAAGCGGATGCGCCCCGGCTACCTCCCCGCCGTCAGGGCGTGGCTGGCCACCCATCCGCTCAAGAACCCCAAGGCACCTCCCGACCCCTCGTACATGCCGCAGTACAAGATTCCCCAGGAGGCGACGGGCCGCGTGTACAGCGCCCGGGCCGATGCCCTGTTCAGTCAGGGCGAGGTGGCCGCCGCCACGGGGGATAAGTACGTGCGCCTGACGGTTCTGTTTGCCGCCGTGCTGTTCCTGGTCGGAATCGGCAGCCGCTTCCCCATCCACGCGGCGCGCACCGCGCTTCTCACGATCGCGACGGCCATCCTCGTGCTGTCGGTGGTGCAGCTGCTGGGGCTCCCGGGTCCGCCGTCCTGACGCGCGTCACCTGATCCGGATGATGTCTGCGGACCTACGGAATGCCAGGTTCACTGGGGGGACCGGGTGCAGGACCAATTAGGAGGAACTTGATGAGCCTTGAGACCAAGCCCGACGGCGCCGCTGCATCCGCGTTCGTGCGCGAGGAGCGGGTGATGAAGCTCTGTCACGAGGAGATCTTCGAGCACGGCCTGGGCAGCGAGGTGGCCTACGACATGCTCTCCAACGAGCTGCTCCTCGACGGCAGCGCCCGGTTGAACCTGGCCACGTTCGTGACCACGTGGATGCCGCCCCAGGCCGGCATCCTGATGGCTCAGACGGCGGACAAGAACATGATCGACAAGGACGAGTATCCGCAGACGGCGGAGATCGAGCGCCGCTGCGTGAACATCATCGGCCGGCTGTGGCACGTGCCGGGCAGCAGCGCCGACGTGACCGGGTGCTCGACCACCGGCTCGAGCGAAGCGGCGATGCTGGGCGGGCTGGCCCTGAAGTGGCGCTGGCGCGAGCGGATGCGCGCGGCGGGCAAGCCGGTCGACCGGCCGAATCTCGTCACCGGCATCAACGTGCAGGTGTGCTGGGAGAAATTCTGCCGCTACTGGGACGTTGAGCCCCGTCTGGTCCCGATGGAGGGAGAGCGCTATCACCTTGGGGCCGAGGAGGCGGCGGCCGCGTGTGACGAGAACACGATCGGTGTCGTCGCCGTGCTCGGCTCCACCTTCGACGGCAGCTATGAGCCGATCGCCGACATCTGCGGCGCTCTGGACGCCCTGGCCACCCGCGGCGGTCCCGACGTCCCAGTCCACGTCGACGGGGCCTCGGGCGGGTTCATCGCCCCGTTCGTCCAGCCCGACCTGGAGTGGGACTTCCGCCTGCCACGGGTGCAGTCGATCAACGCCTCGGGCCACAAGTACGGGCTCGTGTACCCGGGCGTGGGGTGGGCGATCTGGCGCAGCCAGGAGGCGCTGCCGAAGGATCTCGTGTTCGACGTCAACTACCTGGGCGGATCGATGCCGACGTTCGCGCTCAACTTCTCACGCCCCGGGAGCGAGGTGATCGCCCAGTACTTCATGTTCGTGTCGTTGGGAGCGGACGGCTACCGCGCCATCCAGCGCGGCTCGAGCTCAGTCGCGCAGCACATCGCCAACGGGATCTCGACCATGGGGCCCTACCGCCTGCTCACCGATGGAAGCGACCTGCCCGTGTTCGCCTTCACGCTCGCTCCCGAGGTCAAGAACTACACCGTGTTCGACGTCTCGGCGCGCCTGCGCGAGCAGGGCTGGCTGGTTCCGGCCTACACCTTCCCCAAGAACCGCGAGGACCTAGCGGCTTTGCGGGTCGTGGTACGGGCCGGGATGTCCCATGACATGGCCGACCTGTTCCTTGACGCGGTGCGCAAGCAGACGGCGTCGCTGGAGGCGCTCACGACGCCGCTGCCATCGTTGAACTCCGAAGTCTCGGCGTTCAAACACTGAGGTCGCGGCCGGGGCCGCCTATGTCGGCGGTCCCGGCTCGGCCGGGCGCCGCGGCTCGGGCGCGCGCAGCTCACGCTGCCACCAGCCCACGTCGTGCCAGGCCCCGAGCTTCCAGCCGACGCTGCGAAAGACGCCCACCGGCTGAAACCCGCACGCCTCGTGCAGCGCGACGCTCGCGTCGTTGGGGAGGGTGATGCCCGCGCACGCCATGTGGAAGCCCTGGCGCTGGAGGTCTTCCAGGAGGGCTCGGTAGAGCGCGAGCCCGGCTCCCTGGCGCTGGTGCGAGCGATCGACATACACCGCCACCTCGGCCGCCCACCGGTACGCGGCGCGTTCGCGGTGAGCCGACGCGTAGGCATAGCCGATCACCGCGCCGCCGGCTTCCGCCACCAGCCAGGGAAAGCGGGCAGAGATCGTCTCGATCCGTCGTTCGAGCTCGGGTGGGCTTGGCGGCTCCTCCTCGAACGAGATCGCCGTCTCAAGCACATATGGGGCATAGATGGCCGCACAGGCGCCGCCGTCGCGCGCGGGCTCGGCGTGGCGGATCAGCATCGGGGCACGGCAGTGAATAATCGCTGGTCTATGAGCCTTCAGATCATGACCGACGAGCGGCGCGCCTTCGTCGAGTCGATCCGCGACTTCGCCCGGCGCGAGGTGGGCACGCGCGAGCAGCGCGACGCCCTCACCGACCACGGCCACGAGCCCCATAACCAGGCGCTCTACGAGCGCGTGGCCGAACTCGGGTGGATCGGCGTGTCGATTCCCGAGGCCTACGGCGGGAGCGGTGGCGGCGCGGTTGACATGTGCCTGATGCTCGAGGAGACGAGCCGGGGGCTGATCCCGATCCAGTTCGTGGGCGTGAGCATGATCACCGCCGGCGCCGTGGGTCGCTTCGGCTCCGAGGAGCTCAAGGAGGAGATCCTGGGCGGGATCGCCCAGGGGCGGCCGGAGTGCATCGCCATGTCCGAGCCCGGGGCCGGCTCGGACGTGGGGGCCCTGTCGTGCCGTGCCGAGCGCGTGGACGGGGAATACGTGGTCAACGGGCAGAAGACGTGGATCACCGGCGCCCACGTGGCCGACCACGTCCTGCTGGTCTGCCGGACCACGCGGGGCGAGGACAAGCACCAGGGGCTCTCAATGCTCTCGGTCCCCCGCGAGTCCGAGGGACTCGAGATCAGGGGGATCGAGACGATGGCCGGCCGGGAGGTCAACGACGTCTTCTTCACCGACTGCCACGTGCCCGCCGACCGGCTCGTCGGAACCCAGGATCAGGGCTGGCGGCAGCTCATGGCCGGGCTGAACCACGAGCGCCTGATCATCGCCGCCCAGGCGCTGGGGATGGCGCAGCGGGCCTTCGACGACACGCTCGCCTACGTGAAGGAGCGCCGGCAGTTCGGTCAACCCGTGGGCTCCTTCCAGGCCCTCAAGCACCGGCTGGCCGACCTGGCGACGGAGATCGAGGCGGCGAGGCTGCTCGTTTACGACGTCGCGGCCCGCTCTGACGCCGAGCCTGAGGTGACGCTCCCGCGCGAGGCCTCGATGGCCAAGCTCAAGGCCACCGAGGTGGCCAAGCACGCCACGCTCGAGGGCATGCAGATGATGGGTGGCTACGGCTACGCGGTCGAGTACGACATGGAGCACCTCCACCGGACCGCGATTGTCACCACGGTCTACGGCGGCACGAGCGAGATCCAGCGCGAGATCATCGCGCGGACGTTCGGGCTCTAGAGCGGTGGCCCCGAGCACGGCTCGCGTACCCTCATCGGCTCGGCGTACCCACGTCGGGAGAGTGATGGAAATTTGGCCAATATGGCGGCTTTTCCATCACTCTCAGCCTCTAGGAGTAGCTTTGGCGCCATGCCACTCATAGACCTGACGTATCCCGCCGGTACCTTCAGCCCCCCGGACCGCACGGCCCTGGTGGACGAGTTGACCACCGTCCTGCTCCGCGCCGAGCGCGCGCCGGACACCGAGTTCTTTCGCAGCATCGCCTGGGTCCACGTCCACGAGCTGCCCGACGGCACCGTGTACGCCGCCGGACGGCCGGTGAGCGAGCCGACCTTCCGGGTCCAGGTGACGATTCCGGAGGGCGCGCTGTCTGACCGCCGCAAGCAGGAGCTGGTGGGCGAGGCGACCCGGGTCCTCAGCGAGGCCGCGGGCCTGGCCGAGGCCGACGGTCTCCGCGTCTGGGTCCTGATCCGCGAGGTCCCCGACGGCAACTGGGGCGCGGGCGGCCAGGTGGTCCGCTTCGCCGACCTGGTGCGCTACGCCTCCGCCGAACGCGAGCAGCCCGGATCGGCGACGCCGGTGGCCAGCTGAGGCTGAACGCCGCGGAGCGGGTACCCGTCCCGAAAGCGCTCGCGCGGAGCGCGCCGCGCTTTCGGGACGGGCCCCGCGTTAGCTCGTCATGCCGCTGAACTGACCGCCGGTGATGTTCAGCACCTGGCCGTGGATGAAGTTCGCCCACGGCGTGCAGAGGAGGAAGACGCCGCCGGCCGCCTCCTGGGGTGAGCCGGGGCGCCCGATGGGGATGAGCATCGGGGCCATCTGGCGCATCTGATCGGGGATCCCGAGCTGGACCTTCTCGCCGCCGATCTCGGCCACGTTTCCCTCGTCCTTCGTCGCCGTCAGCCGGGTCTCGATGTAGCCGAAGGCGACGGCGTTGACGTTGATCTTGAACTGGCCCCACTCCTTGGCCAGCGTCTTGGTCAAACCCACGACGGCGGACTTGCCGCTCGAGTAGTTGGCCTGGCCCGCGTTGCCCATCGTGCCCGAGATCGAGGAGACGTTGACGATCTTGCGGAACACCTCGCGCCCTTCCTCGCGCTCCTTCTTGGCCGGCTCACGCATGTGGGGCGCCACCGCGCGGCACATGCGGAAGGGGACGATCGAGTGAATGTCGAGCATCTTCTGGAACCACTCGTCGCTCATCTTGTGGATCGGGGCGTCGAGTGTGTAGCCCGCGTTGTTGACCAGGA
Source organism: Solirubrobacteraceae bacterium (assembly GCA_035505215.1). Lineage (GTDB taxonomy): Bacteria > Actinomycetota > Thermoleophilia > Solirubrobacterales > Solirubrobacteraceae > Palsa-465. Next base: position 50,637 of record DATJQY010000032.1, read on the forward strand.
TGTCGACCTTCCCCCATTCGTCGATCACCTTCTGGACGAGCTCGTCCGGCACCCCGGGCTGGGTCAGGTCGCCGGCAAAGACGAGCGTCTCGCCCTGGATCTCGCCGGCGGTCTGCTCGGCCACGTCGCCGTCGAGGTCGTTGATCAGGACCTTGGCCCCCTGCTCGGAGAGGAGCTCGGCCGTGGCGCGGCCGATGCCTCGGGCCGAACCGGTGACGATCGCCACCTTGTCGTCCAAAACTGCCATGTGGGTTCTGCCTTTCGTCGCTTGCGAAGCGGGGATCATGCCAGGGCGGATAGAGTCGCGGGGCCTGATGAACGCCCGCGAGTGGATCGAGGCCTACGCCGAGCGGGTCGGGACCGAGCCGCCGACCGCTGAGGAGTGGAGCGCTCTGCTCGACCTGGCCGGTTTGGCCGCCCACAGCTCCGAACGCGTGGCCGCGCCGGTCTCCTGTTGGGTGGCGGCACGCGCCGGAATCGAGCCGGCGGCGGCGCTCCAAGCGGCACGCGAGGTGGCCGGGGATGCCTGAGCGCCAGTACGACGTCGTGGTCTTCGGCGCCACCGGGTTCACCGGGGCGCTGACCGCCCAGTACCTCTCCGAGAACGCAGATCCGGGGACCCGGTGGGCGATCGCCGGACGCAGCCGCCCCAAGCTTGAAGACGTGCGCGAGCGCATCAATCAGCCTGAGCTCGAGCTCATCGAGGCCGACATCGGCGATGCCGACTCGATGCGCCGTCTGGCCGAGTCGACCCGGGTCCTGATCACCACCGTGGGCCCGTACATCAACTACGGCGAGCCCGTCGTGGCCGCCTGCACCGCCGCGGGCACCGACTACGTCGATTTGACCGGCGAGCCCGAGTTCGTCGACCTCATGTGGCTGCGCTATCACGAGCAGGCCAAGGCGTCGGGCGCTCGCCTCGTCCACTCCTGCGGGTTTGACTCGATCCCGTATGACCTCGGCGCGCTGTACACCGTGGAGGAGCTGCCCCAGGGAGAGCCAATCGCGCTTCAGGGCTTCGTCAGGGCGGGGGGAACCTTCTCCGGCGGCACCTACCACTCGGCGGTCCACGCCATGGGGCGCCTGCGCGACAGCGTCCGCGTGGCCAAGGAGCGCCGCAGCCAGGAGCCCAAGCCAGACGGCCGCCGGATCCGCGGCATCCAGGGCAAGCCGCACAACGAGCCGGCGGCCGGCGGCTGGGTGGTGCCGTTCCCCACCATCGATCCGCAAACCGTGCTGCGGTCAGCCCGCGCTCTGGACCGCTACGGCCCGGACTTCAGCTACAGCCATTACCTGGTCGCCAAGCGGCTCCCGGTGGCCGCGGGGCTGGCCGTCGGCGCCGGCTGCGCGATCGCCCTGGCTCAGCTGAAACCGACCCGGGACCTGCTGCTGAAGATCAAGGACCCGGGGGAGGGCCCGACTCCCGAGCAGCGCGAGAAGGGCTGGTTCAAGGTCCGCTTCCTGGCCAAGTCAGACGGTCGTGAACTCCTCACCCAGGTTTCGGGCGGTGACCCGGGGTACGGCGAGACCTCGAAGATGCTCGCCCAGTCGGCGCTGTCGCTGGCCAACGACGACCTGCCGCAAACGGCCGGCCAGGTCACCCCCGCGGTGGCCATGGGCGATGCGCTGATCGGCCGCCTCCAGCAGGCCGGGATCCGCTTTGAGGTCGTCAAATGAGCATCACGCTGACCCCACAGGAGGCCGTTGATGCCGCCAACCAGGTGTTCGGCCGCCATCCCGGGCGCCGGGCGTTGCACGCCAAGGGGATCCTGTGTCGCGGGACGTTCACCGGCACCCCGGCCGGGGGCCGCTTGACCCGTGCCGCCCACATGCGGGGCGAGCCGGTGCCGGCGCGGATCCGAGTCTCGAACGGCTCAGGAAACCCCGACTCGCCTGACTACGCGCCCGACGTGCGCGGTATGGCCGTCAAGCTCGAGCTCCCCGACGGGACCAAGACCGACATCGTCGCCCAGAGCCTGCCCTGGTTTGCCTTCGACCAGCCCCGCGGCTTCATCGAGTTCATGATCGCCCAGCGTCGCGGCCCCTCGATGGCCTGGCGCTTTCCCGCCTACCTGATCCGGCACCCCCACATGATCGGCGCCCTGCGGGTGAACCTCCCCGCCCTGGCTCCACCGGAGAGCTACGCCACGCTGCCCTACTACGGGGTCCACGCCTTTCGGCTCACCGCCGCCGACGGCAGCTCCCGCTTCGTCCGCTACGAGTGGGTCCCGGTTGCCGGCGACCGGCGGCTGTCCGGCCGGGAGGCCAAGGCGCGCGGCCGTGACTACCTTCGCCAAGAGCTGCGCGAGCGGCTGACTGAGGGGCCGGCCCGCTTCAAGCTTACGCTCCAGATCGCCGAACCCGGGGATCCGGTCGACGATCCGTCAAAGCGCTGGCCCGCCGAGCGCGAGCGGGTCGAGGCGGGAATCCTGGAGATCGTCGAGATCGATGAGGGTGGCGACGAGAACGAGCTCGTCTTCGATCCGGCGAACGTGGCCGACGGGATCGAGATGTCCGACGATCCCGTGCTCCAGTTCCGCCCACGCGCCTACTCGGAGTCCGCCTCGCGGAGGATGCAGGCCTGATGGCGGATCGCTGGACGACGGCCGACATCCCCGCTCAGCGCGGTCGCGTGGCCGTGGTCACGGGGGCGAACAGCGGCCTCGGGCTGATCGCCTCCGGTGAGCTGGCCCGCGCCGGCGCCAGCGTGATCATGGCCTGCCGCAACACCGACAAGGGCAAGGCGGCGGCCGAGCGGATCCGTGACGCGGATCCGGACGTCGAGCTGAAAGTCGCGGCGCTCGACCTGGCCGACCTGTCCTCGGTCAGGAGCTTCGCCGCCGAGGCGCCGAAGCGGATCGATCTGCTGATCAACAACGCCGGCGTGATGGCGCCGCCCCGGCGCCTGACCAAGGATGGTTTCGAGAGTCAGCTCGGGACCAATCACCTGGGGCACTTCGCGCTCACCGGGTTGCTCTTGGGCCGCCTGCTCGCCGCCTCCGAGCCCCGCGTGGTGACCGAATCGAGCGGCGCCCACCACTTCGGCCGCATCAGCTTCGACAATCTCCAGGGCGAGCGGCACTACATGCGCTGGCTCGCCTATGGGCAGTCGAAGCTGGCCAACCTGATGTTCGCCTTCGAGCTCCAGCGCCGGGCCGATGAGGCGGGCGCCGCGCTCAAGAGCCTGGCCGCCCACCCGGGGTACGCGCGCACAAACCTCCAGTTCGCCGCGCCGCCGCTGCTCGACCGCGCGGTGATGCACGTGAGCAACGCTGTCTTTGCCCAGAGCGCCGAGATGGGCGCGCTCCCCACGCTGTATGCGGCCACGGCGCCCGACGTCCCCGGCGGGAGCTTCATCGGCCCGGACGGGTTCATGGAGCAGCGGGGTTACCCCCACGTCGTGAGCGCGGCCGGCCGGGCCTACGACCGGGAGGCGTGGCGGCGGCTGTGGGAGGTCTCGGAGGAGCTGACCGGGGTCCACTACGAGTTCGCGGGGGCGCCGGCACCGGCTTGACCGATCTCCGCCAAGACGGAGCGGCCGCCCTTGACTGGGCGGCCCGGTATCTGGAGCGGGTGGGCGAGCTGCCGGTGCTGGCCCAGGTCAGCCCGGGCGAGATCCGTTCCCGGCTGCCGGCGAGCCCTCCCGAGGACCCGGAGCCGTTCGCCGACGTGCTGCGCGACCTCGACGAGGTGCTGCTGCCCGGCGTCACCCACTGGCAGCACCCTCGCTACTTCGCCTACTTCGCCACCAGCTCCTCAGAGCCGGCGATCCTGGCCGAGCTGCTGGCGGCCGCGCTCAACTCGGTGGCCCTGCTCTGGCGGACAGCGCCTGCCGCCACCGAGCTCGAGGGAGTGGTGCTCGACTGGACGGCGGAGCTCCTGGGCCTCCCCAGCGGCTGGCACGGGCACATCGAGGACAGCGCCTCGACCTCGACCCTGGCGGCCATCATCGCGGCGCGGATCGCCACCGGCCGCAACCTCGTCGTGTGCTCCGAGCAGGCGCACTCCTCGACCGAGAAGGCGGCGCGGATGCTTGGCATGGAGCTGCGCCGCGTACCCGTGGACGACGAGTTCCGGATGCGCGCCGACGCGCTCGGCGACCTGTCCGAAGCGGCCGTGGTCGTGGCCACCGTCGGGACGACCGCGTCGACGGCGGTCGACCCGGTGGCGGCGGTGGCCGAGGCGTGCGAGCGGGTTGGGACGTGGCTCCACGTCGATGCCGCCTACGCCGGGGCGGCGATGGTCTGCCCCGAGTTCCGGTGGGCGTTTGAAGGCGTCGAGCGCGCGGACTCGCTCGTCGTCAACGCGCACAAGTGGATGCTCACGCCCAACGACTGCTCGCTCTTCTGGTCCCGCCGCCCCCACGATCTCCGCAACGCCTTCAGCGTGATTCCCGAGTACCTGCGCACGCCCGACGCCGAGGACGCGCTCAGCCTGAGCGAGTACGGCCCCGCCCTCGGCCGCCGTTTCCGCGCGCTGAAGCTGTGGGCGGTCCTGCGCTGCCACGGGGCCAGCGGGCTGCGTGAGCACATTCGCCGCGGCGTCGCCCTGGCCGAGCGCTTTGAGGGCTGGATCGCCGAGGACCCGGGCTGGGAGCTCTGCGCCCCGCGCCACTTCTCGGTCGTCTGCTTCCGCCTGGGCGGCGATGATGAGCGCAACCGGGAGCTGCTGGCGCGCGTCAATGCCTCCGGGGATATTTTGATCTCGCACGCCGTGCTTGACGGCCGCTACGTCCTGCGGCTGGCAGTGGGGCAGATGCACACCCGCGACGAGGATGTGGAGCTGGCATGGCAGGTCCTAAGACGAGAAGCGGCTGCGCTCTGATCGCCGGACTGGCCGCCCTCGCCCTGGGGGCAGCCCCGGCCAGCGCCCAGCTTCCCCCGCTCCCGATCCCCACCGTCAACGTCCCGCCGGCGCCGACCTACATCGGCAACCCGGCCACGCCGCAGCCGGTGACCGGCATCCCGGCCACACCCCAGAACCCGTTCATGGCCCCCAACGGCGAGTCGGAGATCCACGACGACGGCTGGCAGACCGACGTCAACTGGTGGGGCGGCCCGCTGGGCAAAGAGCCCCAGCAGGTCTCGAGCCTCCTCAGCCGTGACTGCGGCTCGATCACCTTCGACCGCGCGGGGCGGGTGCTCTCGGTCTGCGTCGGCGTATCAGGGCCTGAGCTCTACATGTTTGACCCAAACACGCTCGAGACGCTGGCCACGTACATGCTCCCGACCCGCCAGCACCCGCCGAGCAACCTGTTCCAGGACTTCACGGGCGGCGGCTACTTCTACCTGGACAACCAGGATCGCGTCGTCGCGGCGACGACGACCCATCACATCTACGTGATCGCCGAGACGCCGGGCGCCCCCGGCTTCACGCTCGTCCACGACTACTCGCTGGCCTCGGTGCTGACCTCGAGCGAGGACATCACCTCGGCGCTGCCCGACTCAAACGGGCTCCTCTGGTTCGTGACCAAGACCGACGGCGTCGTGGGCACGCTCAACCTGAGCACGGGCGCGATCCACACCGTCCACCTCGGCAACGGGTCCGAGGGCGAGATCGAGAATTCGTTCGCCACCGACGAAAGCGGCGGCGTCTACATCGCCACCAACCGCAAGCTCTACCGCTTCGGCGCCGGCGCCGGCGGCGCACCCAAGATCGTCTGGCAGGTCACGTATCCGAATAGCGGTGAGCACAAGCCAGGTCAGGTCGACGACGGCACCGGCACCACCCCGACCGTGATGCCGGGCGGCTACGTCAACATCACCGACAACGCCGACCCGATGGACATCATGGTCTACCGCACCGCCGCGCACCCCAAGCTGCCCCGCCAGGTCTGCCAGGTCCCGATCTTCTCCAAGGGCGCGAGCGCGGACGAGAACTCGCTCATCACGGCCGGCCGGATCATGATCGCCGAGAACAACTACGGCTACACCGACCCGACCTCGGTCGAGGGCAAGACGACGACCCCGGGCTTCGTCCGGGTCGACCTGAATGCCAACGGCAACGGCTGCCATACGGTGTGGACGAACACGACCGAGTCGGCGCCCACCGTCGTGTCAAAGCTCGCGCTGGCCAACGGCCTCGTCTACACCTACACGACCGATGCCAGCGGCGACTGGTACTGGACCGCGCTCAGCTCCCGCACCGGCGACGTCGTCTACAAGGTGCTGGCCGGCACCGGGATCGGCTACAACAACAACTACGCCGGGATCTCGATCAGCCCCTCCGGGACCGAGTACCTCGGCACCCTCGGTGGCATCATCGCGCTGCGCGACGGGGTCGCCACGCCGCAGCCGCCGCCGGCCGCGGCGAGCGCCACGCGGACCCGGGTCAGGCGCCACCGCCGCCGCCGGATCAGCCGCCGCCCCCACCGGAGCGTGGGCTTCACCGGCTGAAGCGTGGAGATTTCGTCCCGAGGGGTGGGAGCGGATTGCCACACTTCGCGGCGAGGCGGGGGCGTCGCGGTTCAGGTCAGCGCGCCACCCGCCAACCCGAGCCCTCCGTCGACCCGGAGCACGGCGCCGGTGATGTAGGCCGCCGCCGGCGAGAGCAGGAAAGCGATCGTCCCCGCCAGCTCCTCGACATCGCCGAAGCGCCCCAGCGGTACGGATGCCCGCAGCCGCTCCTGAAGCTGCTCGGGCATGGCCCGGACCTTGGGGGTGGCGATAAAGCCCGGCATGACCACGTTGCAGCGGATTCCCCGGGGCGCCCACTCGCTGGCCAGCGTCCGGGCCATCCCCACGAGGCCGGCCTTGGAGGCTCCGTAGGCGACCTGCCCGGGGATCCCCGTCTCGGCGGCGGCCGAGGAGATGAGCACGATTCGGCCGTCGCCTGACTCGGCCAGGGCCGCGAAGGCGGCCTGGACGACGAAGAACGCCCCGTAGAGGTTCGTCTCCACGTCACGGCGCCAGTCCGCCTCGGAGAAACGCTCGGCCCGGTGGATGGTGTCGACGATCCCGGCTCCGGCCACGACCGCGTCGCAGCCGCCCAGGCGGCCCACCGCCGCCGCCACGCCGGCCTTCACCGCGGCCCGGTCGCTGACGTCGAACTCGGGCACGTCGCAGGCCGCCACCGCGCAGCCGGACGCCTCGAGTACCCCGACCACGGCCCGCCCGATCCCGCCCGCGGCGCCGGTGACGATCACCCGGCGCCCGGACGGGCTCACATCAGCGGCCATCAGGCGTCAGCCCGTACCGCTCCCAGTGGCGCGCCGGGATGTCGGCCGGATCCTTGTACCAGTACCAGGTGCAGGGATCGCGCCCGTAGTCGTCGGGCGGATCGCTCGGGTAGAGCGGATAGCCAATCCAGCGGATGGGCAAGGACTCGTTCATGAAGGAGCAGTGGGTGCAGTAGAGGGGGAAGCCCTCACGCCCGTAGCTCCAGTCGTGCGCCCGCTCGGTCACGCCGTAGCCATTCGGTCCTTCGTAGCGCCCCATCCGCACCAGCCGCTGCCCGGAGCCGCACGGGTTCATGGCGAAGGTGAACTTCTCCTCGTCCTCGGTGATCGTGAAGGCGCCGGGGTGGGGGCCGGTACCGCTGCAGGAATGGGCGCGCCAGGTGGCGGCCAGCGCATGGACGATCTCACGCCGGTCGCGGGCATCGATCTTCTCCACATCGCGCTGCCAGCCCCGGCCCTGCCCCGAGGTCCACGCCTCGGCCACCGCGTCCTCCCCGAAGCGCTCCTGGATGAACGTGATCAGCCCGGCGATGCCCTCGACCATCAGATCGTGCAGGAAGCGCCACTCGTGCTTCATCGCCTCACACAGGGCCCGCGCCGCCTCCACGTCGCCGCGCTCGAGCGCCTCGATCGCCCGGTCCATGGTCGGGCGGGACATCTCTTCCAGCTCATCGTCTGAGAACCAGCGTTCACTCATCGTGCCTCCAGAGTCGTTGCGGTTAGCCTCACCCAAACGCCAAAGGGGGTCAAGACCTTGAGCTACGAGACTCTGCTGTACGCGACCGAGGGCGCGATCGCCACGATCACGCTCAACCGCCCCGGGCGGCTGAACACGATCGTCCCGCCGATGCCGGACGAGTTCGAGGCCGCGGTGGCCGAGGCGACACTCGACCGGCAGATCAAGGTGATCGTCCTGCGCGGCGCCGGCCGCGCCTTCTGCGCCGGCTATGACTTCGGCGGCGGCTTTCACCACTGGGATGAGGCGATTACGACCGAGGGGCGCTGGGATCCCGGTCAGGACTTCGCCTGGGCCACCTCGCCCTACGGCCCGACCCAGAAGTTCATGAGCGTCTGGCGCACCCCCAAACCGGTGATCGCGCAGGTCCACGGGTGGTGCGTCGGCGGGGGCTCTGACCTGGCCCTCACAGCCGATCTCGTGATCGTCTCCGAAGACGCCCAGATCGGGACGCCCTACTCCCGCATGTGGGGCTGTTATCTGTCCGGGATGTGGCTCTACCGCCTCGGGCTGACCAAGGCCAAGGAGCACGCCCTGACCGGCAAGCCGCTCTCGGGACGGGAGGCGGCCGCGGTCGAGCTGGTCAACGCCGCCGTGCCCTTTGAGGAGCTCGAGGCCACTGTGGCCGAACGGGCCCAGCAGCTGGCGAGCCTGCCCGCCTCACAGCTGGCGGCGATGAAGCTGATCGTCAACCAGGCCTACGAGAACATGGGCCTGCGGGCCACGCAGACGCTCGGGCCGACGCTGGACGGGCTGATGCGCAACACGCCCGAGGCGCTTGAGTTCGTCGACCGCGCCGGTCGTGAGGGCGTGGGCGCGGTCATCCGCGCCCGCGACGAGCCGTTCGGCGACTACAGCGCCGGCGACCCGGAGCACCGCCCCGACCCAACCCATGTGATCGAGCCCTAGATGTAGGACCCGAGCAGGTTGTTCAGTTCGTTGAGGCGAGCGATGGGTGGCTTGTGGCTGATGGCGCCGTGTGGTCGGCGCCGATTGTAGAAGTCGAGCCACCCGGCGAGGGCGGCGTTGCGCTCGTCGCTGTCGCGGTAGATGGCTCGGTAGGCCCAGCCGGCGAGCATCGTGCGGATGAACCGTTCTGCTTTGCCGTTGGTCTGGGGTCGGTAGGGGCGGGTGCGGAGGTGGCGGATCCCGAGTGCACGACAGGCGATCGCGTGGATGGTTGAGCGGTAGGCGGATCCGTTGTCGGTGATCAGTCGCTCGACGGTGATCCCGTAGGTGGCGAAGTGGTTGACGGCGCGGCGAAGGAAGCCAGTCGCGGTGATGGCTTTTTCGTCGGCGAGGACCTCGACGTAGGCCAGGCGGGTCGCGTCGTCGATTGCGACATGCACGAACTCCCAGCCGAGGTGGTAGCGCCTGAGGTGGTGGGCATCGCCGCTGCGCCGGCCCAGCACGCGGTGTCCGGGCCGAGCGATCCGACCTAGCTTCTTGACGTCGATGTGGATCAGTTCGCCAGGACGAGCTCGCTCATAGCGCTGGGCGGGCTCCAGGCCGAGCCGGCCGAGTCTGCCCATCCCGATCCTGGTCAAGATCCCCGAGACGGTAGAGAGCGCCATGTCGAGCGTCTCGGCGATCTCGGCACCAGTCATCCGCAGCCGCCTGAGCGCAGCGATCACCTCGACCCTGCGGTCATCGGTGCGGTTCGCAACGACCGCGGGTGCTGAGGAGCGATCCATCAGACCGTCACGCCCCTCCACCCGGTGGCGGGCCAACCACTTGCGCGCGGTGCGGTCGCTGATCCCGGCCGCCTCGGCGGCCGACATCAACGACCACCCCGCGTTCTCCACGCGATCGATCAGCAGCTCACGGCCCTTCAGACTGAGCCTGGCGTTAGCGTGCATCTTCATCCGGTGCCCTCCTTGGGACTGACTGGCTTGAGCACCTGTCAGCCTCCAAGGAGCACCGGATGGCTTACCCCTCAGACCCGAACAACGTCATCAGGAACTACAGCTAGCTTTCGTTCATGGGCGAGATGCGCGAGCGGATGCTGCGAGGCGAGCTCTACATCGCCGATGACCCCGAGAACGCGGCGGAGTACGCCCGGGTCCAGGAGCTTCTGGCCGCCTTCAACGGCTCCGCACCGGGTGCCGTCGACGAGCGGGACGCGGTGCTGCGCCAGATGCTGGACAGCGTCGGTGAGGGCGTCGTGGTGCGGCCGCCGTTCTTCTGCGAGTACGGCGCCATCAGCATCGGCGAGCGCACGTTTATCAACGTCGACGCGGTGATCCTTGACGTGATGCCGATCACGATCGGCGCCGCGTGCCAGATCGCCCCGCGCGTCCAGATCTTGACCGCGACGCATCCGCTCGACCCGGAGCCTCGCCGCCTCGGATGGGAGTACGGACAGCCAGTCACCGTCGCCGACAATGTGTGGCTCGGGGCAGGGGTCATCGTCTGTCCTGGCGTCAGCATCGGCGAAGACACGGTCGTCGGGGCGGGCGCCGTGGTCACGCGTGATCTCCCGGCCGGCGTCCTAGCTGCCGGCGCACCGGCCCGTGCTCTGCGTGAGCTCGGGGAACAGGACCGCATCGCGGTGCCCCCGTCGACCGGTCGTGACTGACCAAGTCGTGCTGGATCAGCTTGTCTACGTCCACGGGGGCGAGCTTGGTCTGCGCCGGGAGCGTCGCCAGGGGGAGTGGGTACTTCTGGACGAGCGGGGTGAACCTGTGGCGGACGCCGAGACGTTGGCGCGAGTGCGCGCGCTGCGGATCCCGCCGGCTTGGACGGACGTTTGGATAGCCGCCGTCCCCAACGCCCACCTTCAGGCCACCGGCCTCGACTCCAAAGGGCGCCGGCAGTACCTCTACCACCCGCTGTGGCGCGCGCGGCGAGATCATGAGAAATACGACGACATGCTCAAGTTCGCGATCAAGCTGCCGCGGATCCGAGCCACGGCGAGGAGCCTGCTCAGCTCGGGCCATGATCAGCGCGACGGGACGCTTGCGCTGGCGATTCGATTGCTCGACATCGGTCTGTTCAGGGTCGGCTGGGACCGCTACGCCCGTGACAATGGCCACGTTGGCCTGACGACGCTCCGGCGCGAGAACGTGACGCTTCACGGGCGTGAGGTTCATTTCGATTTCGTGGCGAAGTCGGGCAAGCATCGGCGGATGACGGTGCGCGATCCTCAGTCGGTTGCTGCGCTGGCCGGGCTCAAGCGGCGCCGGGGTGGACCGGATGAGCTCCTCGTGTATCGATCGGATCACGGCTGGCAACGGATCCACGCTCCCGACGTGAACAATGCCCTGCGCAGCTGGGGGGAAGGGCCGTACTCGGCCAAGGAGTTCCGCACCTGGTCGGCAACTGTGCTCGCGGCGGTCAGCTTGGCTCGCCAGTACGCGGCCGGCAATCGGGGCCCGAGCGCGGTCAACCGCGCGGTGCGCGAGGTCAGTTCGGCGCTTGGCAATACGCCGCCCGTCGCCCGCGCGAGCTACATCGACCCACGCGTGATCACACGCTTCGAGAACGGCGAGGTGATTGAGCTTCCACGGGCCGCGCCGCCCGTGGCGTCCACCCTGGAGATAGAAGTCCCCGGTGGCGACGTCGTCGTCGAGCTGCCGACGGACATCGATGGCGACGCGCCCCGCCTCGAGATCGAGGAGCGCGTCCACGCGCTCCTCCTGACAGCCGGTTGAGAGAGCCTTGAGCATCGGCATTTAGCATCGGGCTGCGACGCCCCGAGCACCAGCGACCCAGGAGGTCCAAGCGATGAACACGACTTGGAAACCGCACGAGAAGCACGGTGAGCTGACCGAGCGAAGCGATCTGCCCGACAGCGTCTTCGCGTTTCCGACGGAACGGAAAGAGCCCTTGACCGATGCGTCTCATGTCAGAAATGCGATCGCGCGGTTCGACCAGGTAACGGACGTGTCTGACGAGGACCGGGCCTTGGCCGCCGCGAACATCAAGCAGGCGGCGGAGTACTACGGCGTGGAGATGAGCGAGGGCGACCTCAAGGGCTAGAGGCAGGCGGACGTCAGTGACCGAGCCCTACTGGGGCCCGAGCACGAAAACGGAAATGGACCGGTGTCCGGCTCGACGCTCGTACTGGCTGAAGCCCGGGTACACGCGTAACGCGTCCTGCCAGATCTGCGCGCGTCTCTCGCAGGAACCTCTGGAAAGGGTTGGCTCGGTCGTAAGTGATGGCGTCGCTCGACGTGGCGATCGATGATCTTCGCAGAGCTCCCTCCGCCAGTAGCCTGGAACCGGTACACGTGATCCCCGCTCCAGGAGGCCGAGGGTGAATAAGCCCGTGTTGTTCTGCTACGACGGATCGGAGGGGTCGAAGACGGCTCTGTCGGCCGCAGTCGAACTGATCAGGCCGGCCGACGCGGTGGTGTTGGTGGTGTGGACGCCGGCGGCAGTGCAGTTGGCCCGGGCCGGGTCGTTTCTCGTCGACGTCCCTAACGAAGGCGAGATCGACGAGCAGGAGGCGGCTGCCGCGCGTCACCTCGCCCAGGAGGGCGCCGCAGCCGCCGGACGGCGCGGCTACAACGCCACGGCACGAATCGCCCAGGCCAACGAATCAACGGCCAAGGCGATCGAGGAGATCGCGGAGGAGGTCGAGGCCAGCCTGATTGTCTGCGGCCAGCGTGGCCGGGGGATGGTCGGCAGCGCTCTGCTCGGGAGCGTCTCCCACGCCCTGGCGGCTCACACCAAGCGGCCGGTACTCATCGCGCCCCAGCACCCGTCGTAGCCCCAAGCCCGCTCGGGGCGCTATCCGCGGCCTCGAAGTGGTGGCAGCCGCAGATGGCGTGACGGGCCAGCGCGGCCCTGAGGGTTGGGACGCGATGGCTGGCGCGGCCGGGCAGGATGACCATCGCCAGGCAGAAGCCGAGGACGAAGATCCCCACCGACCACCAGAACGCGGCGGTGTAGCCATGAACGGCCGCGGCGTCGGCCAGTCCGGGGCTGCGCAGGTGACTGGCCGCGTAGCTGCTGACGGCGCTGGCGAAGATCGTGCTCAAGAGCGCGGTCCCGACCGAGCCGCCCACCTGCTGGGAGGTGTTGACCATCGCCGAGGCGACACCGGCCTCGCGCCCCTCCACCCCCAGCGTCGCGGTCGAGAACGCCGGCGCGAAGATGCACCCCATCCCGACGCCGAGGACGAGCAGGCCGGGAAGGACGTGGCTGGCGTAGCCGGCGCCGGGCGTCAGGTGTGTGAACAGAAACATCCCGACGACCCCGAGCGTCATGCCCAGCAGGACGATGGGCTTGACCCCGGTGTGCTGGATCACGCGGGTCTGCACGGTCGTCGAGGTCACGACCAGCGCCCCGGTCAGCGGAAGGAATGCCAGTCCGGTGGTCAGCGGCGACAGGCCGCGCTGCTCCTGGAGGAAGTAGGTGAGAAACAGGAACACGGCAAAGATGCCAGCGCCGGCGAGCAGGATCGAGGTGTACGCGCCTCCACGGGCCCGATTCAAAACGATGTGCAGGGGGAGCAGAGGATGCTCGGCGCGGCGCTCGATGAAGACGAAGGTGGTCAGGAGCACCGGGCAGGCGATGAGCGCCACGATCGTCGCGGTGGCTCCCCAGGAGTGGGTCTCGGCGTTGGAGAACCCGTAGACGAGCGCGAAAAGCCCCAGGGCTGAGGTGATCGCTCCGGGTATGTCGATCGGCTCCCGGTCCGGAGCTCGGTGGTTGACCAGCAGCCGCAAGGCCACGATCGTCGTGGGGATGGCGATGACAAGGTTCACGTACAGGCACCAGCGCCACGACAGCAGCTGGGTGAGGGCGCCGCCGAGGATCAGGCCGAGCGAGGCGCCACCGCCGGCAATTGCCCCGAAGATCCCGAATGCCGTGGGCCGGTCCGGAGAACCTTCAAAGGTCGTCGTCAGCAACCCCAGGGCTGAGGGCGCGAGCAGGGCACCAAAGGCTCCCTGACAGGTCCGGGCAACCACGAGCACACCGAAGGACTGGGCCAGGCCTCCGATCGCCGAGGCGACCGAGAACCCGGCCAGGCCCGTGACCAGAGTCCACTTGCGCCCGAACAGATCACCGAGCTTTCCGCCCAGCAGCAGGAGGCTGCCGAAGGCCAGCGCGTAGGCGGTCACGATCCACTGCCGGCTCTCGGTTGAGAAACCGAGCTGTTTCTGCGCTGAAGGAATGGCGATTGTCACGATCGTCGCGTCGAGCACGACCATCAGCTGGGCGATGCCGAGTAGCGCCAGGACCGCCCAGCGATTCGGTTCACGGCCGGATGAAGCCACCGCCACTGGGCGGCTCGCATCCCGATCAGAGCCCCGGCCGATCACCTCAGCCATCACCCGACGGTAACACTCTGCGCCCGCGGCGCCGATCACCCCCCCGAGAACGACGAGGCGCGGCTGCTCGATCAGGGCAAACACGGCACCGCCAAGCCCGCACACGCACAGGACCGCGCCGACCAGATGCCGATGACACGGTGGCAGGCACCTGACAGTGATCTCAGGCGGAAAACCTACCGACCTACCGGCCCGGCGTAGACTTGCTTCATGCGCCTGGGACGCCACCTTGAGGCGGCATCGTGACCGACGTGTCCGCGCTCGTCGACGAGGTCGCCAACGAGCTGGCGACGTGGCCGGGCGTCCGCTTCGAGCGTCGAGCCGACGGCGCTGCGCTGGTCATCTACGAGCGCTCTGAGCTCGGGATCCTCTATCCGGATCGTGGCGTCGCCGAGCTTCCGGAAACCGACCGGGAGCACGACATCCTGATCGAGCACGGGGATGCCGAGCCAGCCGGGGCGACCGCGGAGTCCTCCGGGGTGAGCCACTCGATCCGTGGCCCTTCGGACGTCACCGCCGTGCTTGCGCTCTTCGATCGTCGCTACCGCGATATCCGCGGCGACGACGATTCATATAGCTCGCAGGACCCTGACTATCCCCAGGGCCGGCTCGACCAGCTCTAGCGCCGCCGAGCCTCAGCGCCCCGGCGCGGATACGCCCTGCACTAGGCTGGCGTTCAGTGGTGGTAATCGCCGTAGCCGAGATGTTCGGGATCAGCGGGCGCCGAAATGAGCTGGCAGCGCTGCTTGAGCGCTTCGAGCGGTGGGCGGCCGGCGAACCGGGCTGCCAGCGCTATGTGTTCGCCGCTGCCCTGGCGGATCCGAGCCGCTTCGTGCTGGTGAGCGAATGGGACAGCCAGCGGGCGCTGGATGCGCATTACGAGTCGGAGGCATTCACGGACTTTCAGCTGGGCCTCGACGGTCTGCTGGCGCGGCCGAGCGAGCTGACCGTGTACTCGGGCGAGGACGCCGTCCGGCCGCTGAGCTCCCGTCCGATGGATCCCCGCGACGCCGACTGACGCCGGGCGCTGAGCCACCGACTTCGTCTGCCGCCGCTTGCCTGGGTGCGTCATCCTTGAGGTGGCGCCGAGTACCGACACGCGACGAACGGAGACCGCCATGCCGCCCGTATGTAGCCATCTCGATCTGATCAAGGTGACCGAGCTGCCGGAGAGCGTGGACGGGTGCGAGGACTGTCTGCGCGACGGCGGCGTCTGGCTTCACCTGCGCATCTGCCTGGTCTGCGGACACGTCGGGTGCTGTGATGACTCCCCAAACCGCCACGCCACCGCCCACGCACACTCGACCGATCATCCTCTGATTCGCTCACTCGAACCGGGCGAGGATTGGAGCTGGTGCTACAAGGACGAGGTGGCGATGGTCATCCCGGAGGTTCGCGGGCACACCCGGATTCCGCCCTCGCCGATGCTGATGCGCTGAACCTAGGCGCAGGGTCGCGATGACGACGGTTACCGCCACGGCGCCGGTTTCAGGCCAGCTTGCCCGCTCCCGGGTGCGGGTCATCTTCGGGGCGCTGATGCTCGTGCTCCTGCTGGCGGCGCTCGACCAGACGATCGTCGCGACCGCGCTGCCGACGATCGTCGGCGACCTGGGCGGGCTGAGCCATCTCTCGTGGGTGACGAGCGCGTTCCTGCTCGCGCAGACCGCGGTCACGCCGCTCTACGGAAAGCTCGGCGACCTCTACGGGCGCAAGCGGATCCTGCAATCCGCCGTGGTGCTGTTCCTGATCGGTTCAGTGCTGTGCGGCCAGTCAAACAGCATGACCGAGCTGATCGCCTTCCGGGCTGTCCAGGGCCTCGGCGCCGGCGGCCTCATCGTGCTGATCCAGGCGGTGGTGGGCGATGTGGTTCCACCACGGGAGCGTGGTCGCTACCAGGGGCTGTTCGGCGCGGTGTTCGGCGTGGCCAGCGTGGCCGGCCCGCTGCTCGGCGGCGTCATCGTCGACTCTTTCTCCTGGCGCTGGATCTTCTATGTGAATGTGCCGATTGGCATCGTCGCCCTGGTCGTGCTGGGGGCGACCCTTCCGGCCACCAAGGGGCAGGCCAAGCCGGTGATCGATTACCTGGGGGCCGGGATCCTGGCCTCGGCACTCAGCGCGATCGTGCTCGTGGCCAGCCTGGGCGGAACCAGCTGGGCCTGGGGGTCGTCAGAGACGATCCTCGTGGGTGCCGCCGGGCTCGTCCTGCTCGGTGTGTTCACGATCATCGAGCGCCGGGCGGTGGAGCCGATCCTGCCGCCGGAGCTCCTGCGCAACCGGGTCTTCTCGGTCGGGAGCACGCTCTCGCTGATCGTCGGCTTCGCCATGTTCGGCTCGATCACGTTTCTCCCCCTCTACTTCCAGACCGTGGACGCCGCCACGCCGACCGGGGGCGGGCTGCGGCTAATCCCGATGATGCTCGGCCTGCTCACGATGTCGATCGTGTCCGGGCAGCTGATCGCCCGCCGGGGGCGCTACCGCGTCTTCCCGATCCTCGGCACCGCCCTGATGACCATTGGTCTCTTCCTGCTCTCGCATCTGGACGTGGGCACGAGCACCATCACCTCCTCGCTTTATCTCCTGATCCTCGGCCTCGGGCTGGGCTCCACCATGCAGGTCCTCGTCCTGGCGGTGCAAAACGCTGTCCACTACCGGGTATTGGGGGCAGCGACCTCCGGAGTCACCTTGTTCCGCGGCATTGGCGGTTCGCTCGGAGCGGCCGTGTTCGGTGCCATCTTCAGCGCCCGCCTGGCGTCGCAGCTGAAGCACCTGCTCACGGGGTCGCTGGCCGGGCAGGTGTCGGGGGGAGGCCGGCTCACGGGAAGCCAGGTGGCACGGCTACCTGCCGGCGCGCGGGCGATCTACGAGCATGCCTACGTTCACGCGCTCCAGCCGGTCTTCCTGGCCGCGGCCGGCGTGGCGCTGGTTGCCTTCGCGCTCGCCTGGCTCATGCCCGAACGCCCGCTCCGGGAGACCGCGGCTACGAGCCGCGGCCTCGATGACGGCCTTGCGGCACCGCGGGCGCCCGATTCGCTGGCCGAGATCGAGCGCGCGCTGAGCCTTGCCGTGTCACCGGAGCAGCGGGACCAGTTCCGGGAGCGGCTGGCTCTGCGAACCGGAGTCGACCTGACCCCGGGGGCGGCCTGGGCCCTGGTTCGGATCGGCGAGTACGGCCTGAGCGAGGCACGGAAGCGGGCGGGGCAGGACGGGGTGCCGCCCGAGCGTGTGGCCGCGGTGGTCACCGAGCTGCGCGGGAAGGGCCTCGTCGCGGGCGAGGACGGTGGCGCGGCGCTGACCGAGAGCGGACGGCGCTGCGTCGAGCGGGCGATTACGGCCCGCCGGGAACTTCTAACCGAGACGCTGGCTGACCACGCCGCCGACCGCGACCCGGCCATCGACCGGCTCCTGCACCGCCTGGCCAGAGAGCTGGCCGGCGAACCACCCCGGGTCGCCGCCTAGCCCAGCTCGGCGATCGCCTCGTCGAGTCGCTTCCGCGGGGCGCTCAGGCTCATGGGCGACTTGTCGATGTCCCGCCACGGATCGCCGTCACGGGCCAAGCGCTCGGGCACCGTGGCCAGCGTCCAGCGCTGCGGGTGCGTCTTGGGATCCTCCATCTCCTCCCAGTGCAGCGGCGTGGCCACCGGGCCACCCCGTCGCGCCCGGACCGCGTAGGGCGCCACCGAGGTGTGGGCGTAGGCGTTGCGCAGGATGTCGATCAGGATCCGCCCCTCCCGTTTGGCTTTGCGCTGCTCGATCGTGAAGAGACGCGGCTCGCGCGCCGCCGCCAGTTCGGCCAGGGCGCGGGCAAAGTCGCGCACGGCGTCGAAATCCAGGCGCCGCTGGAGCGAGACGACCACGTGGTAGCCGCGGGATCCCGTCGTCATGACCCACGGCTTCAGCTCGAGCTCCCGGAGCAGCCCGCCGAACAGGAGCGCCGCCCTGCGCACCGCATCCGGGTCCTCACGCGAGGGATCGAGGTCGATGATGAGCCGGTCGGGACGCGTGAGCTTGTCGCGCCGGCTGAGCCAGGGGTGCAGGGTGATGCAGGCCTGCCCGGCCAGGTAGACGAGCGTCGCGCCGTCGCGCGCCAACACGTGCTCGACCGGGCCCTTGGACGACGGAACCTCGACGCGTCCGATCCAGTCCGGGAAGTAGCGCCCGGCGCGCTGCTGCATGATCCGCTCGCCCTCGAGCCCGTCCGGGTAGCGCTCCAGGTTGAGTGGCCGCTCGCCGATCAACGGAATCATCGCCTTGGCCACCCCCTCGTAGTACCCGGCCAGGTCGGCCTTGGTGATGCCCGGTGTGATCAGCACCTTGCCCGGGCGGGAGATCTTGACCGCGTCGGGATTCGGTGCGCGCCGCGGGCTCAGGACGGCTCCTCGCGGACGACCTCGCGGGCCGGCTTGTCGTCGCGGAGACCTTGGTAGCGCGGTTGGCGCAGCTTGCCGTCCCGCGTCCATTCTGCGAATCCGATCTCCGCCACCAGCTCCGGCTTGACCCAGTGGGCATCACGCGGCGGGTCACCGGCTTCGAAGGGCGAGTCGTCCCGGCGCAGGCGGGCCAGCTTGCGCGACAGCATCTCCAGCGTCTGCTGGTCAAACCCGGTGCCCACCTTCCCGGCGTAGCGGAGGCGGCCGTGTTCGTAGTAGCCCACGAGCAGCGCCCCGAGGTGCTGGCGTGATCCCCTCGGCGCGGTCCAGCCTCCGACCACGAGCTCCTGCCCGTGGGCGCATTTCAGCTTGAGCCAATCGCGGGAACGGCCGGCCGTATAGCGGCTGTCCACGCGCTTGGCGATGACGCCCTCCCACCCGCGCTGACATGCCGAGCGGAAGGCGGTCTCGCCCGCGCCGCGGCGGTAGGTCGTGTACCGGAGGTGCCCGCGGAACTCGACCGCCCGGCGCAAGAGGGCCTTGCGCTCGAGCAGCGGGAGCCCCCGCACATCCCGTCCGTCGAATTCGAGGATGTCGAACAGGTAGTAGTAGACGGCGACCGAGCTCTGGCGGGCGCGTTCGGCGTCGGCGATTCCCATCCGCTGCTGGAGGCGACCGAAGCTGGTCTGGCCCCGGGCGAAGGCTACGATCTCGCCGTCGACGAGCAGGTCTGGCCCCTTGACCAAGAGTGCATCGACGAGCTCCGGATACGTCTGGTCCATCCGCCGTCCGGTGCGCGACAGGAGGTGGACGGCGCCCGAGCTCCGGATGGCGCCGCAGCGTTCGCCGTCGAGCTTGCGCTCGAAGATCCAGGCGGGATCGGAGAACGGCTCATCGGAGAGGACCGCCTTCATGGGCGTGTAGCTAGTCACGGCGCGATATGAGCGCTGGGCCTAATCTGGGCCGATGAGCCAGGCACCCCATGCGCCCCGAGCCGCAGTTCGCTGATCGCCTCGACGCCGGCCGGCGCCTGGCGGCGGAGCTCACGGTCTACGGCCAGAGGCCCGATGTCCTGGTTCTGGCCCTGCCCCGCGGCGGAGTACCGGTGGCGGCCGAGGTGGCGAACGCGCTGGGCGTCCCGCTTGAGGTGTTCGTGGTGCGCAAGCTCGGGGTGCCCGGCCACGAGGAGCTGGCCATGGGCGCAATCGCCTCGGGCGGGGTCCGTGTCCTCAACGAAGACGTCGTGGCCGCGAGCGCGATCGGACCGGAGGAGATCACCGCGGTGACCGAGCGTGAGGCCGAGACGCTCGAGGCGCAGGAGCAGGCGTACCGGGGCGAGCGGACACCGGTCGATGTAGCCGGCCGGATTGTCATCGTCGTGGATGACGGGCTGGCCACCGGAGCCACCATGCGCGCGGCCGTCACGGCGCTGCGCGAGCTGCGAGCGAGCCGGATCGTCGTAGCCGTCCCGACCGCGCCTCGCGAGACGTGCCGTTCTCTGCGCGCGATCGCCGACGAGGTCGTGTGTGCGACCTCGCCGGACCCGTTCATGGCCGTGGGCCTGTGGTATGCCGACTTCGCACCCGTCGACGACGAACAGGTCCGCCGGCTGCTCGGCACCTGAGCCGCGGGTCGACTCGCTAGACCTCATCCGGCACGTTCTGGCGGAGTTCGGCGAGCCAGGTCTCGGCGGTGCTGTCCGAGGGGGCACGCCAGTCGCTGCGTGGCGAAAGTGCGCCGCCGGAGCCGACCTTGGGAGCATTCGGGACGGCGGAGCGCTTGAACTGGCTGGTGCGAAAGAAGCGGTCCAGGAACACCTCGAGCCAGTGCTTGATCTCGGCCAGTGAATACTCGTGGCGACGCTCCCGTGGAATCAGGTCGGGCCAGGGTCCGGCCTGGCGGTCGTGCCAGGCGTGGTGGGCGAGGTAGGCCACCTTGCTCGGCCGATAGCCAAAGCGCAGGATGTAGTAGAGGAAGAAGTCTTGGAGCTCATAGGGTCCCACGACGCTCTCGCTGTCGGCTCCCGGCTTGTCGGCGTCCGGCTCCTGGTTCGGGATCAGTTCCGGGGTGATCGCGGTGTCGAGAATCGACTGGAGGGTCTCCGACGCCTCGGCGCTGTACTGCTCGGTGTCGATTGCCCAGCGGAGCAGGAACTGGATGAGCGTCTTGGGCACCGAAGCGTTGACGTTGTAGTGCGACATCTGGTCGCCGACGCCGTACGTGCTCCAGCCCAGCGCGAGCTCGGAGAGGTCACCCGTCCCCACGACCAGCCCCTGGTGAAGGTTGGCCAGGCGGAAGAGGTGCGAGGTGCGCTCGCCGGCCTGGACGTTCTCGTAGGTGACGTCGTATTGCGCCGCCCCATCGGCCGCCGGGTGCCCGAGGTCACGGAGCATCTGCGTCGCCGCCGGGCGGATGTCGAGCTCGTTGGCCGTCACTCCGAGCGCCTCCATCAGGGCGCGGGCGTTGGCCAGCGTGTGCTGGCTGGTGGCGAAGCCCGGCATGGTGTAGGCGAGCACATGGGAGCGAGGGAGCTCCAGCCGGTCGATGGCACGGGCGGCGACGGTGAGGGCGTGCGTCGAGTCAAGCCCGCCGGAGATTCCGATCACCACCTTCTCGATCCCGGTGGCGCGCAGCCGGGTCTCCAGACCCTGGACCTGGATCGAGTAGACCTCCTCGCAGCGCTCATTGCGCCGGTCCGGGTCGGCGGGAACGTAGGGGAAGCGCTCGAGCTCCCGCCGCAGCCGTGGTGTGGCGGTGCGGACCCCGAGCTCGAATTCGACCCGGCGCATCGACCTCAGCCGCCGCCGGTAGTCGTGCACCGAGTCGGTGAAGCTGCTCGTCGTCGAGCGGTCGGAGATAAGCCGGTCCAGGTTGATGTCGGCCAGGATGAGCTGCTCGGCATCTGAGAAGCGCTCTGACTCGGCCAGCTGCTCACCGTTCTCGTGGATCAAAGCCTGGCCGTCCCAGGCCAGATCGGTCGTCGACTCGCCCACGCCGGCCGACGTGAACACATAGCCGGCCAGGCAGCGCGCGGAGTGCGACGCGCAGAGCAGCCGCCGGTAGTCGGCCTTGCCGGTGGTCACGTTCGAGTCCGACAGGTTGGCCAGGACAGTGGCTCCGGCGAGGGCGCCGTAGGTGCTCGGAGGGATCGGCGACCAGAGGTCCTCGCAGATCTCCACGTGGAGGGTGAAGCCGGGCAGGTCGCGGCTCCCGAACAGCAGTTGTGGGCTGAACGGGACCGTGTCCCCGAGCAGCCGCAGCTCATCGCCAACCAGGTCACGGGCGGCGCGGAAGTGGCGCTTTTCGTAGAACTCCCGGTACTCGGGCAGGTAGCTCTTGGGCACCACGCCGAGGATCCGGCCACGGTGGATGACGACGGCCGCGTTGAACAGGGCTCCCTCGGCAAGAAGCGGGGCGCCCACGACGAGCACAGGCAGGAGCTCCGCGCTCGCCGCCACCAGCGCTTCGAGCCCGTCGAGCACGGACTCCACCAATGCCTGCTGATGGAACAGGTCCTCGATCGAGTAGCCGGACAGGCCCAGCTCCGGGAAGATGACCAGCGCCGCCTCGGCGGCCGCCGCTTGCTCGGCTAGCTTCAGCGTGTGCTCGGCGTTCAGCGCCGGCTCGGCGATCTTGACTCGCGGGATCGCCGCGGCCACGCGCACGAACCCGTGCCGGTAAAGAGATCTGAACGCTGCTGCATCGGCGGGACTCATGGGGGAGTTAGGATCGCATCGTGCGCTGGGCGGGGTGCATGGTGGCTGTCATTTGCGCGGCGGGGATCGCTCCGGCGGGCTTCGCGTCCTCGTCCGATCCATATTGCACCGGGTCCTACGGCGGGGCGGCGCCCCGCGCCTCCGCGCCGGTTCGGTTTGGGGTCGATCCCGGCATCGCCGGCAGCGCGGGAGGCGTCCAGCTCCCCACCGTGGCCGACGACCCAGCCAAGGACCTCTCGGCCGTGCAGGCGCTCGATCCGCCCGGGAAGGCCATGGTGGTTCGGCTCAACCGGCTCTTCTGGTCCGACGGCCAGGCCGGCATCGATGCCTTCGAGGGCCAGGTCGCCCTCTACACCCGTGCCGGATTCGAGGTCGAGATCCAGGTCCGCTACCACCCGCCCCAAGGCGAGGCGGGAAACATCCCGGCCTGGGTGGCCTACGTGCGCCACGTGGTCGACTCGTTCGGAGCCAACCCGCGGGTCATCGCCATGACGATCACCAACGAGGTCAACCTCAACTTCTCGCCCAATACCTCCGACGGCTACTACACGGGGGCCGAGGACGCGCTGATCCAGGGAATCGAAGCCGCGCACGCCGAGGCGCTGGCCAAGGGCTACCGCCAGCTGCGCTTCGGCTTCACCTATGCCTATCGGCTGTCGCCCCAAGGGGACGCCGCCTTCTTTGACTACCTGGGGAGTCACGGCGGACCGGCCTTCGAGCGCGCTCTCGGCTTCGTCGGGATCGACTTCTATCCCGGAACGATCTATCCGCCGGCGATGACGCCGGGCGACACCTACACGGCCGAGCTGGCCCAGGCGGCGGGGGTGGTGCGCGACTGCTACGCCCCGATGGCCGGGATCGCCGCCAGCGTTCCCATCTGGTTCACCGAGAACGGGGTGCCGACGGGAGTCATGTCCGAGGCCGAACAGGCGGCGGCGCTCACCCAGCTCGCGCAGGCCGCCTGCGCCTACTCGGGGACGTTCAACATCACCGATTACCGCTGGTTCAACCTGCGCGACTCCAACTCGAGTCCGCCGTCTTCGCTCGTGGGGCCGAGTTTCGCCTCCTTCGGGCTCCTCCGTGACGACTACACCGAAAAACCGTCCTTTGCGGCCTATCGGGCTGTAGTGGCCACCTGCGGCGCCGCGGCGGCCACGCCGAAACCCGTGCGCAAGCCGCACCGCCGCCACCGGCATAAACGCCGCCGTCGCCGAATTCCCACCAACCCGGTTAAGCTAACCGGCTAGCCCGGCCCGGTTTTCTCTTGAGCACCGCGAACACTGCCCAACCCGAGGGGTCGTCCGCGTCCCGCCAAGCGGCGACGCTGGAGCTGCGCGACGTCGCCAAGCACTATCCGGGTCAGCGCCAGCCGGCGATCGCGGACCTGAGCTTCACGGTCGGGGCGGGCGAGGTCTGCGTGCTCGTCGGGCCGTCTGGCTCGGGCAAGACGACGGCGCTACGACTGATCAACCGGATGATCGAGCCGAGCGGCGGTGACATCCTGCTCGGCGGCGAGAGCGTGCTCGGCCGCGAGCCGCATCAGCTCCGGCGCCACATCGGCTACGTGATCCAGCAGATTGGGCTGTTCCCTCACTTCACCGTGGCCGAGAACATCGCCACCGTGCCGCGGCTGCTCGGCTGGGACAAGCGCCGCACCGCGGCTCGCGTTCAGGAGCTGCTCGAGCTGGTCGGCCTCGACCCCGACGAGATCGGCCCCCGGTACCCGGCGCAGCTCTCGGGGGGTCAGCGTCAGCGCATCGGCGTGGCGCGCGCCCTGGCCGCGGATCCCCCCCTGATGCTGATGGACGAGCCCTTCGGGGCCATCGATCCCATCACCCGGACTCGGCTCCAGGACGAGTTCAAGCGCCTCCAGGCCCAGGTCCAAAAGACGGTTGTGTTCGTCACCCATGACATCGACGAGGCGATCAAGATGGGGGACAAGATCGCCATCCTCCGGGAGGGCGGTCATCTGGCCCAGTACGACAGCCCGGCCAAGATCCTCATCGATCCCGCCGACGAGTTCGTGGCTGAGTTCGTGGGCGCTGATCGCGCCCTCAAGCGCCTCGGTCTGGAGACGCTCGACGAGGTGAAGCTGCTGCCGCCCAACGGCGCCGTGTCGTCGCCCACGGTGACGCGCAGCACGAGTGTCCGAGACGCTCTGTCGGCGATCCTGGCCGACGGCGGTCGGCCCGTGACCGTCGTCGATGAGAGCGGTAAGCCGGCGGGCACGGTGACCCTCGAGCTGCTGGGAGGGCTGCTCCGGTGACCGGCTTTGCGGCCGGGGGCCCGGTCATCCCCAACTTCGGCGGCGGAGCGTCTTCGTACGCCTGCGAGCGGGCCAACCGTCTCTTCTGCGGCGGCTGGGTCTCCCGCAACTGGTCGCCCGTGCTCTGGCCGGCGCTCCGCCAGCACATCGTGCTCACGCTGATCGCGATCAGCATCGGCTTCGTTCTCTCAATGATCCTGGCCCTGATCGCCTACCGCCGGGGCTGGGTCGAGCGCCCGGTCCTGATCGTCACCTCGATCCTCTACACGATCCCGTCGCTGGCCCTGTTCGAGCTGCTCGAGCCGACGTTCGGTCTGACCCTGACCACGGCGGAGATCGCGCTCGTCTCCTACACGCTCTTGATCCTGTTCCGCAACACCCTGACCGGGCTGCGGGAGGTCCCGGCCGAGGTCAAGGACGCCGCCCGCGGCATGGGCATGTCGCCCCGGCAGTCGCTGCTCCGGGTGGAGCTGCCGCTGGCCGCGCCGGCGATCATCGCCGGGCTGCGAATCGCCGCGGTGACCGTGATCTCGCTCGGGACGGTCGCCTCCTTCATCGATGACCAGGGGCTGGGCGTCCCGATCCTCACCGCGATCTCCAACGGTGTCTTCAAGACCGAGATCGTCGTGGCCGGGGCGATGGCGGTGGGGCTGGCCCTGATCGCCGATGGGCTCCTCGTGATCCTCCAGCGCGTCCTCACTCCCTGGACGCGGGCGCACCGATGACCTCCTTGCTCGCCACGAGCACCTTCGTCCAGGCCTTCCAGTTCATCGGCCGCGACGGCCAGGTCCCGGGCGTACCGCATCTCCCGACGCTCATCCACCTGACCCTCGAGACGCTCAAGATCGCCGCCATCGGTGTCGGCATCTCGGTCCTCATTGGGCTCCCGATTGGCCTGTGGCTGGGTCACCTTCACAAGGGGTCGTTCATCGCCATCAACCTCGGCAACGTGTGGCGGTCGCTCCCCAGCCTGGCGCTTCTGGCCTTCGGGGTGGCGGTACTGGGATTGGGGCTGGCCAACGTCGAACTCGCCCTGATCGTTCTTGCCGTCCCCCCGATCATCACCAACGCCTACGTGGCGATCGACGGGGTGGAGGGCGATGCCGTCGATGCCGCCCGCGGAACCGGGTTGACCGAATGGCAGATCCTGCGCCAGGTGGAGCTGCCCCTGGGGATCCCCCTCATCTTCGCCGGGATCCGCACCGCCGCCCTGTTCGTCGTGTCGACCACGACGATCGCCGCGCTCACCGGGTACAGCGGGAGCCTGGGGGACATCATCGACAACGAGACGAGCTACCACCTCTCCGGAGTCCTGGGCGCGGCGATCTGCATCGCCGCGCTGGCCCTGGTAGTGGAGCTGCTGCTGGCTGCGCTCCAGCGCGCCCTGACGCCCAAGGGTCTCAAGGTGACGGGGCGTGAAGACTTGGCGGGAACGCTCACCCCTGTGGTCGAGACCGCCTGATCCATCAAGAAACCAACGACCAGGGAGCAACCATGTCTCGAACCATCACCGCGGGCCTGAGCGCGATCGTCTTAGCGATCGCCGTGGCCGCGTGCGGGAGCTCGTCGAGCAATTCGACCACGACCAGCTCGACCAGCACCTCGTCGAGTTCATCGTCATCGAGCAAGCCGGGCGCCGGGAAGCCTCCGGTGACCCTCGGAGACAAGAACTTCACCGAGGAATACATCCTCGGCTCGCTCTACCAGCAGGCCCTTGAGGCCAAGGGCTACAAGGTGACTCTGAAGGGGAACATCGGCTCCTCGGAGATCATCTACAAGGCGCTGCAGTCGGGGCAGATCGAGGGCTATCCGGAGTACACGGGCACCCTGCTGAGTGCGATCGCTGATGTCACCTCGCCGCCCCAGAGCGCTTCGGCGGCCTACCAGCAGACCGTGTCCTACCTCCAGAAGCACGGCTACACGATGACCAACCCGACCCCGTTCTACGACTCCGACGCGATCGGCACGACCAAGGCGTACGCCGCGGCGCACCATCTGACGACGATCGCCGACCTCAAGCCCCTGGGCAAGTCGGTGAAGCTGGGTGGCCTGCCCGAGTTCGCGACCCGGTCGCAGGCGCTGCCGGGTCTGAAGGCGGCGTACGGGATCAACCCGACGTTCGTGCCCCTGGCCAGCGGGCTGTTCTACAACGCGCTCGATTCGGGGCGGGTGAACGTGTCGGATGTGTTCACCACCGATCCCCAGCTGGGAACCGGTAAGTACGTCGTGCTCACGGATCCCAAGCACGTGTTCGGCTACCAGAACGTTGGGCTGATCGTCAAGCAGAGCGTGCTCTCAGCCGAGGGACCGGCGTTCGAGCAGGCCGTGAACGCGGTCAGCGCGCTGCTGACCACCAAGGCGATCATTTCGATGAACGCGGCGGTGGCCCTCAACAAGGAGTCGCCGGCCAGCGTGGCTCACTCGTTCCTGCAGGCCAACGGCTTGCTCTAGACGCTAAGCGGTCACACCGTGACCTCGACCCGCCCGTCACCCAGCGCCGGAACCGGCGGGAGACGGGCGGGTCGTTTAGGTAAGGGCAAACACTCAGCCGAAGGTCACGAGCTGGGAGTCCTCGGCGGCCTCGCCGCGCTGAGCCTGGATGCGCTCTCGAGCGTCGCCTACGGCCCGCAGGCGATGATCTCGGTGCTGGTCCTGGCCGGCGCCGGGGCGGTGACCAAGGTGGTGCCGATCACCGTGGTGATCGTCGCCATGCTCGTGCTGCTGGTCATCTCCTACACCCAGGTAATCGCGGCACATCCAGAGGGGGGTGGGGCGTACTCGGTGGCCAAGGCCAATCTCGGGCGCTGGGTCAGCCTGCTGGCCGCGGCCGCGGTGGTTGTCGACTACGTGCTCACGGTCGCCGTGAGCCTGGCCGCCGGCGCCGCCAGCCTGGGGAGTGCGTTCCCCAGCATGGCCCACCACCTGCTGCTCGTGTCGCTGATCGGCCTGGCCGTGCTCACGGTGGTGAACCTGTTCGGGATCGCCGAATCGGCCCGGCTCTTGATGTTCCCGACCGCGATCTTTCTGATCAGCACGATCGCGGTGATCGTCGTCGGGGCATTTCACTCGCATCCCGTGGCCACGATCGGCACGCCTGAGCACTTTCCGGTCGAGGAGGCGCTCGGGGTCGTGCTGCTGCTGAAGGCGTTCGCCTCCGGGTGCTCGGCCGTCACCGGGGTTGAGGCGATCTCCAACGGAGTACCGGCCTTCCGGGAGCCCCGCGTCCGGAGCGCGCAGCGGACGGAGATCTCACTGGGAGTGACTCTCGGTGTCATGTTGCTGGGGCTGGCCCTCGAGATCAGCGCCCACAACGTTCTCCCGCGGGGTGGGGTGACCATCCTGTCCCAGCTCACCGCGTGGGCGTTCGGGACCAACTGGGTCTTCTACGTCTCCAACATCACCGTAGCGGCGGTTCTCGGCTTCGCCGCCAACACGAGCTTCGGCGGACTGCCCGTCCTGATGAGCATCCTGGCTCGTGATCACCGGCTGCCGCATCTGTTCTACCTGCGCTCAGAGCGGCCGGTCTACCGGTACGGGATAGGGGTGCTGGCGCTGCTGGCCGCACTCCTCCTCGTGGCCGTGGGAGCGGAGACCAACGCACTGATCCCGCTGTTCACGATCGGCGTGTTCATCGGCTTCACCATCAGCCAGGTCGGTCTTGTCCTGCACTGGCGTAAGAAGCGGCCACGACGCTGGCAGCTGAAGGCGGTGCTGAATGGGACTGGAGCAGTGATCACGGGGGCCGCGGTGCTCATCTTCCTGTGGAGCAAGTTTCTGGAAGGGGCGTGGGTGGTGGTTCTGGCAATCCCCTTGGAGATCGTTCTGTTCGCCCGGATCGAGGGCTACTACACCCAGGTGGCGCGAGAGCTCAAGCTGGGGAAGACGCCGCCGCCGCCACGTCAGCGCGAGAGCGTGGTGGTGGTGCCCACCACGGTCGTGAGCCTGCTCACTCAGCGTGCGCTCAGCGCCGCACTGTCGATCGGCGACACGGTGGTCGCGGTTGCCGTGGCCAGCGACGAGGAGGAGTCCGAGCGGATCAAGCGGGCCTGGGACGAGTGGCAATCCGGGGTCCCAATCGAGGTCCTGCTCGACCCCCAACGCTCCCTGATCCGGACGGTCGTGCGCTACGTGAAGTCGGTGGAGAGTGAGGACGTGACGATCACGGTTCTGATCCCGGAGGTCATGCCCCGCAAGCGCTGGCACGAGATCCTGCACAACCAGCGCGGGCGGATCCTGGCCGCGGTCCTCAAGGCCCGGTGCAGGGTGATCGTGGCCAGCCTCCCCTTCCACCTCCACGAATGAAATTCCGGCACCGTCTTAGTCACGGGTAGCACCGAACTCTCGGCTAGCCTGCAAAGAAATGGCCGAGCAAGGGAGCTACCGGCGCACGTTGCACGAGGCGGCCCATAAGGCCGATGACGTCGACGTCGCGCTTGAGTCCGAGGACAAGCTGCGCCCTGGCGGCCGGCCCAAGACCAAGAAGGTCTATTACGAGGCCGCCCACAAGCTCGGCTACTGGGGTCCGGAGGAGGAGGACGGCGAGGACCTCGAATCCGAGGAGGCGCAGCGGCGTTTCGCGGAGCTGGCCGACTATCACCGCGATGTGATCGCGCATGCCGGCCGCGCCGTGCTGGTTCTTGGCGCGCTGGGTGTCGTCTACGGCGATCTGGGCACGAGCCCGCTCTACACCGACCAGGTCATCTTCACCACCCACCGGGCCGCCGCGCACGCCACGGCGGCTGGGGTCTTTGGCATCTCCTCGCTGATCTTCTGGTCCCTGATGGTCATCGTCTCGACCAAGTACGCCGGCTTCATCATGCGCGCCCACAACCGCGGCGACGGCGGGATCATGGCCCTGACCGCGCTTCTGTCCCGCAGCCAGGCCGCCCGAGCCGCCACCCTGGTCACGCTGGGGATCTTCGGCGCGGCGCTGTTCTTCGGCGACGGCATCGTGACCCCGGCGATCTCAGTCCTCGGCGCCGTCGGGGGTCTCCAGGTGGTGACGCCGGGTCTCGTGCATCTCGTGGTTCCCATCTCAGTCGGCCTGCTGCTGGCTCTGTTCGTGCTTCAGCAATTCGGCTCTGGAGTCATCGGATGGCTGTTCGGCCCGATCATCCTGTGCTGGTTCCTCGTCATTGCCCTAATCGGGGTTTCCCAGGTCGTCAAGGAGCCGGCGGTCTTCCAGGGGCTCTCACCAAGTTGGGCGATACGCTTCCTCGCCGACCACGGGGCCGCCGGCTACCTGACCCTGGGCGGGGTTGTCCTGGCTGTGACCGGGGCCGAGGCGCTATATGCCGACCGTGGGCATTTCGGTGCGGGACCCATCCGAATGGGGTGGTTCGGGATCGCGTTGCCGGCGCTCGTCCTCAATTACCTGGGGCAGGGCGTGTGGATCCTCCACCATCCGCAGGCCACCGCCAACACCAGCACCTTCAACCCGTTCTTCTCCATGGTCCCCAGGTGGGGGCTGTGGCCGATGGTCATCCTGGCCACGATGGCCACGATCATCGCCTCGCAGGCGGTCATCTCGGGCACGTTCTCGGTGGCGCGCCAAGCGGTCCAGCTCCGCTTCCTGCCCCGGCTGAAGATCCTCCACACCTCGGAAACGGAGGGGCAGCTCTACGTCCCGGTGGTCAACTGGGCCCTGTGCATCGGCGTGATCACGCTCGTCCTGGTGTTCCGCAACTCGAACCGGCTCGGCGATATCTACGGAGTCGCCGTGACTGGGACCTTCATCCTCAACACGCTCCTGTTCCTGGGCGTGGCTCGACTCCTGTGGCGGACGCCTCGGCGGCGGCTGATCCCGATCGGGGTGCTGTTCCTGACCGTCGAGGTCGCCTTCTTCAGCGCCAACGTGGCCAAGATCACCCACGGTGCGTGGCTGCCGCTGGCCATCGGGCTCGTCCTCTCGCTGATCATGATCAACTGGCATCACTGGCAGAGGGTGGTCAGCCGGAACCGAGTTGCCCAGGAGGGTTCGCTCGACGAGTTCCTCGATGGTCTCCCGACCCGGAAACCGGCGCTTGTCCGAACCCCGGGCGTCGCCGTCTTCCTCAACCCGAACAAGGAGACGACGCCGCTGGCCCTCCGAGCCGAGGTCGAGTTCACCCACGTCCTGCACGAAAAGGTCGTGATCGTCTCGGTCGACACGGTGAGCATCCCGCATGTCGACACGTTCGACCAGTTCGCCGTCGAGAGGATGGGCCGTGGCCTGTTCAAGGTGTTTCACGTGACCATGCGGCTCGGCTATCACGATCGCCTCAACATCCCGGGGATGCTCAGGCTGGCGCGAATGCGGGGGCTGCTCGAGCGCAACCTCGACCTCGAGCACGCCTCCTACTTCGTGTCTCGGATCACGATCACGCCGACCGGTGCCAAGCCGCTTGAGACGCTGGCCAAGAAGCTGTTCGTCACCATGGCCCGCAACGCCGCCAGCCCGATCGACCACTTTGGCCTGCCCGGGGACCGGACGGTGATCATGGGGGGCCGGGTCCCCGTCTGAGCGTTACCTTTGCAGGACTCCGGTAACCCGGGGCGAAACGCAGGGCATGTTGCTCAAACGACGTCCTCCGCGCATCCAGACCACCACGACTCCGACCAACCAGGGCTTCGAGCACATCGACGCCAGCGCACTGGCCGTGCTGCGATGGTTGAAGGCCAACCATGTCGACTTCGTCCTCGTTGGCGACGTGGCCCGGGCGCTTCGCGGCCAGGAGGCCGGCGGTGGACCCGTGGCCATCGTGGCCGCGCCCTACCGGCGTAATTTCGAGCGACTGGCTCGCGCGCTTGACGCCACGGGTGCTGCCATCCGCCTCGACGGGGCGGGCATCGGCGGCGAAACCGACACCACGCCGACCAAGCTGACGGCCGAGAAGCTGGCCCGCGGACAGCTGTGGACGCTCCGCTGCGGCGCCTACGACCTCGACATCGAGGGGCATATACCTGGGCTCGAGAGCTACCAGGATCTGCTCTATGAGGCCAGCCGCTTCGAACCGTTCCCGGGGCTGGGCGTCGAGGTGGCCTCGCCCGAGGACATCGAGCACTGCGCCCACGTCCGGCGCACCGGCAGCGCGCCTGAGATCAAGATCACGCGCGCCGCTCCAGCCTGAGCCGATCACGCTCACAGCGGGAAGAGTTCCGGGTCATCGGCGTCTTATGGGGCGACGATGCTCACGCGCCATAACGGCAGAGATCTCCTTCTCCGAACCACCCGCTGGGCTGGCGCCCTGGGCGTTCTCGCCACGGGAGCCGATCATCTGGATGAGTACGCGGCCAACCAGTTCTCAAGCGTGCCGACCATCGGGACGCTATTCCTTCTGAACTTCCTGGCATCACTGGCCATCGCCGCGGGGCTTGTCCTTCCGGCCCGGCATCTCGGAGGTACCCGCATCGGGATGGCTTTTGCTATCGCCGGGATCGGACTCGCGGGAGCATCCCTAATCGGTCTGTGGATCAGCGAGACCTGGGGGCTCTTTGGCTTCATGGACCATGGGACGCGGCCGGCCATCCTTGCGGCGATCGCCGCCGAGGCCTTCACGGTCGTCGTTCTCAGCTTGTACGTGTGGCTCGGTCGAGGTCACGCCGGGCGCGGCGCCGGGCCGCCTCGGCCTCCTTGGCCCGCCTATCCGCCTCGGCGACTGCCGTCTCCGCACGCTTAAGCGCTTGGGCGGCAGAGTCGCGCCGGGCCACGGCCGCCGCCCGGGCTTCGGCGGCCCGCTCGGCGGCCCGCCGGGCTGCGGTATCGGCTCGGCGGAGGGCCTTGATGTCGACCTTGGAGCGGGAGCGGGCCGGTGGCTTTGAAGCTGCTGGCGACGGTGCGCCGCCGCTCTGCCCGGTGTCGCCGATCCCGACGTGGCGAAGCTCACGCTGCAGACCGCCGGCCTTCACCTCGGCCCGCGCCTCCTCATCGAGCGCCGCCGCGTTCAAGGTCTCGGCCACCCGCTCCAGCGTGGCGGGGCTGAGCTCGTGCCCCTCCGAGTTGAGCAGGCCTCGGGCCGCCGCGATCAGGCGGTTCACTCGATCGCGCTCTTCCTCAAGCGCCGCGCGCAGCACGGCAGCGTCCCCGCGGCCGGTTAGGAGTTCGGCCTGGGCGCGCTGGGCCTTGTCGCCGGCCGTGAAGAGCGCCCTCACATCGCGGCTCTGAGTGCGCACG
This sequence comes from Solirubrobacteraceae bacterium, assembly GCA_035505215.1. Classification (GTDB taxonomy): domain Bacteria; phylum Actinomycetota; class Thermoleophilia; order Solirubrobacterales; family Solirubrobacteraceae; genus Palsa-465. The sequence goes on from DATJQY010000032.1 coordinate 83,332, forward strand.
AGCTGGTTGACTGCCCAGGCGGCCAGCGAGGGCTTGCGCAGGGCGGCCACTTGCGCCGCCTGATCACGCTCGCCACGAGCCCGCAGCTCCTTGGCCAGCGCCGTCCGCTCAGCGACAAAGCGATCCAAGGGCAGCCCGAAGAGATCGTGGGGTTCCACGCCAGATCAGTTTTACCGGCCGGGATCGGCGGGGGAGCCGAGGCGGCGTCAGCCGCGTCGATTGAGGATGCCCACCGCTTCGATGGGAACAGGGCCGCGGATGACCCGGATGAGGAGGCGATGGGATCCGGCACGCAGGACGGCGCGGTACAGGACGTGGCGCGCGTGGGCGACGCGCGAGTGGAGGTTGATCGTCCGCGTGTGACGGTTGAGGGTGATTCGGGCGAGCCCGCCTTGGGGCCAGACCGAGCCGATCAGCTCGAGCGTGCCGCCCCGGAACCGGAGGGTCATGCTGGCCCCGCGCGCGCCGATCAGGGCGTGGCCGTTCCAGCCGTCGCGGAGTGGCGCGAGCCGCCAGCTCCCGTGGTACCGCGCACCCGAGACCCGCGTCCGGCTCGGCACGACCGTCCTCGCCATGGCCCAGCTCCCCGCGAGTCCGTTAGGGCTGTTGGCGCGGACGCGGAACTGGTAGGTGGCCCCCTCGCGGCCATGGAAGCGGACCGAGCGCTTGGTTGTCGCCTTGAGGAGGGTCCGCCACCGGCCGCCCGTGGAGCTCGTCCGCTTCACCTGAACCGTGAACGTCTTGGCCGACGCCGCGTCGGCGCCGGTCGCCTTCCATTTCAGCGGGACCGTGGGGCGGGCGGAGGCCGAGGAGGCGAGGGGCGGCGCCCGCAGGGTCACCGGGGGAGCCGCGCCGCAGGGGCGGTTGAAGATATCCGGCCCGAACGACACCTCGCCTGGGAGCTGGGCGTAGCCGATATGACCCAGCCCGAAGATGTCCTCGACGCTTCGGAGCATCGAGTAGTGGTTGTAGGCCACGGTCGAGACCGTCCCCGGCTTGATGCAGGGGGAGAGCAGGACGGCGCCCACAACCCCTCCGCCCGGACCGTGAATCCCCGGCTCGGCGCTGTTCGGCCCGGCGATCTCTCCGCAGCAAGCCGAGCTGTCGGTGGCCACGGCTTCGTTGTCGTCGTAGCTGTCAGACTCGTCAAAGGTGATCATCAGCAGCCCGTCTTGGGTCTTGAAGGCGGGCGAGTTGGTGATGACCGGGACCCATTGCTGCAGGAACTGCTCGATTCCGGCAAAGCCTCCCGGTCGTCCCGGCGTGGCGCAGGTCAGGTCGTGACCATCGGCGCACAGGTCCGGGGTGATGAACACGTAGTTGGGCGTGTCGGCGGCCGAGGAGAGATCCTGGGTGAGGTAGCTCAGGTTCACGACGTGGGTATCGCACAGCGTCGTGTCGTCGATGATCGAGTGGAAGTAGACGAATGGGTTGTGGCGGGTCGCGTATTCATCGGCCGCGGTCCCCGACTGGGTGTTGTCCTGATCCCCGACGCCCGGGTGCCCGCATGCGGACGCCTCGCGGGTCGGATCGTCGCCCATGCTCTGGTTGTAATCCCGCCAGGTCAGGCCGGCGCCATCGAGCTGGCTGGCGATCGTGGGAACGTCGGCCGGGAAGACGCAGCCGTCGCCGACCGCTTGGCCGTCGCTGCCGATGGTTCCGGGCTCGAGATTGTCGAAGTCCTGGCAGTCCCCCTGGTTCTCTGGGTTCGGCGCCTGACCGGAGATCATCGCCACGTAGTTGTCGTTGCTCTCGTGGCCGATGGCGTAGTAGTTGGGAAGGTAGGCGCCCTGGCTCGGGAGCGTCTTGGCCAGGTAAGGGGCGGGCGAGCCAGGACCAAAGGTGGTGGATCCGTTCTCGTTCTCAAGCACGATCACGAACACATGCCGGATCGGCGGCAGCGCGGCTGCGCTGGCGCCGGAGGCGGGAAGCGCAGGGAGGAGCACCGCGAAGAGCGCGGCCAACTTGGCCGCGCGTCTCACAGGGGGACCCCGGGGCCACAGGCGCGGCGGGCGGCGCGCTTGGCGGCCGCCTTGGCCCGCTTGTGGCCTCGTTTGCGCCGGACCTTGTCGTAGCGGGACGCGGCAGTTGTGCACGCCTGTGACACGTTGACCTGGTTTGAGGTGTCGGTGGCGAACGTCTCGTAGTTGTCGTCGAGGTAGGCGCAGACCGTCTGCACTCCGTACGCGTTCGGCCGGCCTGAGCCGCGCACGACAGCCGAGTAGGCCCGGCCGGTCGTCGGCTGCGGGTTGAGAACCTTGTTGACCAGGACGACCCCCTGCGTATAGGCGAAGGTGCCGCCGCATTCGCCGGCCAGGACCACGTGCATGCGCATTGGTCCGTCCCGGTCATCGAGCACGCTGGGATCGGCGCTGACGTGGACAGTCAGGCTGAGCGGGGCGTGCAGGCGGGCAACCGGGGTGACGGTGATCTGCAGCCGGACGGGGGTGAAGCTGTCAGCGCCCGCGGTGGCGGCCGGCACCGCCACGGCTACGGCGCCGGCGACGGCGATCGCTCGCCAGCTTCGGATCAAGTCCGCATCCCCAGCTTCGAGGGATGGCGGAACATCGTCGCCGGAGTGGCGGGTCGGTACTTGAAGTGCAGTCGTTCCAGGTAGCCCGAGGTCAGCAGGCTCTGGAGGTCGTGGGGTTTCGGGCGCTGGAGCTGCTGGTCGGCCGAGGGAAGCGGCGGGAATGGGGGCAGCGTCCCCGGGGGCGAGCCGAGCAGCGAGCCGGCGTCGATCCCGGCGCCGCCCGTGTCCACCGGAGTGCTCCCGGCGCAGGCCATCGAGATGACCTCGGGAGGCGAAGGCAGGGATGGCGGCGTGAAGTCGGGGTGCTCGAAGTCGAAGGCGGCGGCGATGTTGTTGGCGTACAGGTCGCGGGGGGTGAGGGGCGGCAGCGCGTAGCGGTAGCGGATCATCTTGAGGATCGACTCGAAGCCGTAGATCGAGTGGTCGATGTACCCGCGGCGGGCGTAGGGCGAGACGACGACCGCGGGAATGCGGAAGCCCATCTGTCCGTAGTCGTTGTTGAGGTTCGGGCTCGAGCGCAGGTCGGGCACCCGTGGGGGGACGACGTGGTCAAAGAAACCACCCCACTCGTCGTAGACGACGAACAGGGCGCCGCGCTTCCACTGCGGGGAGGACATGAACGCGTGGACGATGTCGGCGATGAAGGCCTGGCCGACGCGGACGTCGCCGAAGGGATGCTCGTCGCCCGAGGTTCCCTGGTCCTCGCCGTTGAACGACGGGTCGACGAACGACAGGGCGGGGAGGGTTCCGGCTTCGGCCTGCTCGTAGAAGTTCTGCACCTGGCTCGAGCGCTGGAGCCCATTCTGGCCCCACAGGGCGGAGAAGGGGATGTCGGTGTAGAAGTAGTGGTTGGAGACCCCAGCCGCCGATAGGGCCGCGAAGATCGTCGTGTCCGGGAAGCCGGAGCCGGAGGGCAGCGAGTTGTCCTGCTTCCCGTAGGACTGGGCCGCGTGCATGTACTCGCGGTTGGGATAGGTGGAGGAGAGGATCGAGCAGAAGAAGCGGTCAAAGGCGGTGAACGCCTTGGCCATGTGGGGCGTGAACGGCAGGTCCTCCTCGAGGTAGTAGCCGATCGCGAAGGTGTCGCTGTCGGCCTTGAGGAAGCCGTCCATGTGCCCGCCGTCGAGCTCCGTGCGCCCACCCTGCCAGGAGTGGTCGGGGTCGAGGAAGCCACAGCCCTGGTAGGTCCCGTTCAGCCGGTGGGTGGCGAACTTGTTGCCGTTGAGGTCGGTGTACTCCAGGCCGGCTTGACGCCCATCCGCTCCCGGCAGCCAGCCCAGGTAGTGGTCGAAGGAGCGGTTCTCCATCATCAGGACCACGAAGGTGTCGATGGGGAGATTGCGCGCGGACGGGATGTCGACCTCCCGCTGCCGGCGCGCGGCCTGCGCCACGACCGTGTCCGGATCGAGCACCAGCCCCATTCCCGCGGCGAGTCCGGCCATGGCCGCGGTGCGCTGGAGAAAGTCCCGGCGCGTGTGGTAGGCCTCGGGCGCTAAGGCCTCGAAGCGTTCGGCCTCATGTGGATCCTGGATGTCCACGACCGCGATCTTACGGACGACGCCGGGATGCCGTTGCCGGTTGCGTTAAGGACTTGTGACGCGCGGTCAGCCGAGCGCTTGGGTCAGTCCGTCCGCCCCGTCCCCAAGGACGAGCGGACCGTGGGCCACGAGCACGTGCTCGGCCGGTAGTTCAGCCAGCCGCTTGAGGATCTGACGGAGGCGTCCCGGCCCGGCATCGGGCTGAAGCCAGGAGTCGGGACAGACCCGGAGCCGGCCGTCGGCTCGGCGGAGCATCGCGTCACCGAAGAGCAGCGCGCGCTGCCCTGGCAGCCAGAGCGCGATCTCGTCCGCGCGCTCGACGGTGGTGGCCCGCAGACCGTCGAAGAGCTCGTCTCCGTCGTGAATCGCGCGGTCAAATGGTCGCTCCGGCACACCCTTAGGAGGGGGCTTGGCCCAGACCGGGCAGCCGTAGCGATGTGCCACCTCGTCGCAGCTTCGCTGGTGCCAGTGGATGGTCCGGACCACCCCGGCGACGCCGCCGGCCTCGGCGGCCAGGCGGTCGAGCTCGCTCCAGTCAGCGACGAGCGGATCGATCAGGACCAAGCCCGCGCGCTGCTTGAGCGCCCACCAGGCTACGACTGGGTCCCATCCCTCCTCGCCACCCTCCTCCTCGGTCCAGTCGGGGTGGTTGGCCTCGAAGCGCCAGAGGCCGGGGAGGGCTTGATTCAGCGGTAGCGCCCCGGCTCCCACAGGGGTTCCTCGCCGCGGTTGGCGCCGCGGGCGAGGATGAACAGCAGGTCGGAGAGGCGGTTGAGGTAGCGGACGACCTCGGCGTTGATCTCCTCGCCGCAGTCGATCGCCCGCCGCTCGGCCCGCCGGCAAACCGTGCGGCAGACGTGCAGCTGGGACGCGGCGGGGGTACCGCCGGGAAGGACAAACGACTTGAGCGGCTGCAGCGTGGCGTTGACCTCGTCGCAGCGCTGCTCGAGCCACTCAGTTTGAGCGGGGATGACGCGCAGGCGTTCACGCTCTGGGTCCTCGGGGGCGGCGATGTCGGCGCCGACGTCGAACAGGTCGTTCTGGACGTGACTGAGCCATTCCGCGTAGCCGTCCGGCAGTCCCTCGGTAACCAACGCCAGTCCCACGTGCGAATTGAGCTCATCCACTGTCCCGTAGGCCTCGATCCGAGGATGCGTCTTGGGCACCCGGCTCATGTCGCCCAGGTGGGTCTCGCCGGAATCGCCGAGACGCGTGTAGATGCGGGTCAGGTTGACGGTCATCGTTGTTCGAGAGTCTAAGCGCGAGGGGGGTGGTTTTCAGGTCGAAAAGGCTCTTAAGAGGGTGGGCGAACGTTCGAAAGCGGACCCAGCTCGACACTCGCCGCACAATCGGCCCGCTCGTGGCGACAGGGTCCGAAAAACGGACCCTCGCTGCCACGGGGCGTGGCTTTGATCGGTGATGGGCGAGTTAGGTCCGCTCAGGCTGCGTCGATCGATGATCGGATCCGTGTCATCGCGGACGCCCAGTGTGGGCGCGTGGCCCGCACTCAGCTGCTCGCATCCGGTGTCAAGCGCGGCGCAATCACTCGCCGCTTAAGCAACGGCCACCTCGAGCTCCTCCATCGTGGCGTCTACGGCCTCCCGGGCACGGCCGACGTTCCCCTCGCCGCCGAGACCGCCGCGCTCCTCGCGTGCGGGGAGGGGGCAGTGCTCAGTCATCACACCGCCGTGACGCTCTGGGGGCTTCGTACGGGCACGGCCAGACCGGTCCACGTGACGATCCCGGGTGGACGCGGTTGCCCAACCCTGCAGGGGGTGCGGGTCCACCGGAGCGTCAGCATCACCCCCCTCGATGTCCAGCTCCACCAGGGCCTCCCGGTCACCTCCCCTGCCCGCGCCCTGCTCGATGCCGCCGCCACTCTGACCGACCGCGACGTCGAGCGCATGCTCGACGAGGGTCTGTTTGCGCTTCGGATTCTCACCCTCGCGCAGGTGGACGACGTCCTCGCCCGCGCGGGTAGTCACCGAGGTCGGGCCAGGCTGGCTCGGGTCGCAGCCAACCACACCCGCTCCACTCGGACCGAATCCCCGCCGGAGGAGCGGCTGCTCACCCTGATCCGAGCCGGCGGCCTCCCGGAGCCGGAGACCCAGTTCCCTCTCCTCGGCTACCAGCTGGACTTCTACTGGCCGAGGCTGCGGCTCGCGGTCGAGGTCGACGCATACGGGACGCACGGATCGCGGACCCCCTTCGAAGCCGACCGCCGGCGCGACGCCAGGCTGCTGGCCGAGGAGGGCGTCGTGGTGATCCGCCTGACCAGGGCGATGATCGAGCAGCGACCGTTCGAAGCGATCACGCTCGTCGCCAGGGCGATCGGTCAGCGAGAAGCGCAACGGCGATAGGATCCACGGCGTTCGAGGTCGGTGGTCATGGGAAGCCGGTGAGAACCCGGAGCGGACCCGCCACTGTGATCGGGGACGCCAGTCGCTGCAAGCCACTGGTGAGGACGACTCACCGGGAAGGCGCGACTGGTAGGCCCGTAAGCCAGGAGACCAGCCCCCGGCCGTAAGCCATATACGCCCTCGTGGAAAGGGGTGGCCCTATGAAGAAGGTAGGAATCGTTATCGCCAGCACGCTGGTGCTGGCCGGTGGTGTCGTGGCGCCGAGCGCGCTCGGCTCGAAGGGCGCGGCGAGCGTCGGGCCCAAGGTCTCGGTGCAGATCAAGACCCTGACCAAGACTCTGCTCAAGGCGACCACCGTGCAAGGCCAGAAGGGCTGGATCACCAAGGGCGGAACGCCCAGCGGCAAATGCTCGGCGGCGAGTGGCGCCGGGGCGCTCAACGCCGCGACCCATGGGAAATGGGCTGGCGGCTACGACAAGGGACTCGGGATCTTCGTGACCTCGATCCTCGGCGTGAAGCCGCCCAGCAAGAACGACTTCTGGGAGATCCTGATCAACAACAAGCCTTCGAACTTCGGCATCTGCGGCATCAAGCTCCACGCCGGAGAGAAGCTGCTGTTCAAGATCGCCAAGGGGTGAGCCGGACCCGCAACGCGTTGTCGGTGGTGGCGGCGGCTACGGCCGTCGCCATCGCCGGTTGCGGCCTCGGTCCGGGGCCCGGGACCTCCGACGTCAATCTCACGGTGACCCGGAACTTCGGCACAGCGCCGCTCGGTTCGTTCACCGAGCAGCGTGTCCCCGGGTCCGAGACGGTGATGCGGATGCTCGAGCGTCACTTCCAGGTGGCCACGCGGTACGGCGGGGGGTTTGTCGAGTCGATCGACGGGCGCTCGGGCACGTCGTCAGAGCGCGATTGGTTCTTTTACGTCAACGGAGTCGAGGCGGCCAAGGGCGCGGCGGTCACCGCGGTGCACAAGGGCGACCGCATCTGGTGGGACCTGCACGACTGGAGCGCGACCGACTCGATTCCGGCGGTCGTCGGCTCGTTCCCCGAGCCGTTCGTCAACGGCACCGGCGGCCGTCGGCTGCCGACCGTGCTCGAGTGCGCGAGCGAGGTCAGCCACGCCTGCGAGCGCGTGGCCAAGGAGCTCGACGCGGTTCACGTCCCGGTTGCGATGCAGGCGATCGGAACCGGCGGCTCGGGGACCGACTCGCTCACGATCGTGGTCGGAACCGCCCAGGATCTGCGGGTGGAGATCGTCTCGGACCTGCTCGACCAGGGGCCCCGAGCGAGCGGGGTCTATGCGCGCTTCGCCGGCCGTGGCGGGAGCGCGCTGGAGCTGCTGGACCCCGAAGGCGACGTCGTGCGGACGCTCGGGACCGGAAGCGGGTTGATCGCCGCGACGAGCCAGAATGGCGCGCCGCCAACCTGGGTCGTGACGGGCACCACAGCCGGCGGGGTGAACGCCGCAGCGGCGGCGTTTTCGCCCGCGGCGCTCCACGATCACTTCGCGCTCGCCGTACAGGGGGCGAGCGACATCCCGGTGCCGGTGGGGGGTTCGATGTGAGCTATCGCCGGCGCGCGAGCCCGCTCCATGCCGCCCGCGCCAGCGCCGCTTGTCTCTACTGCCTTGCCCTTGCCTGTGCGGCGCTGATGCTCTCGGCCCCCGTGGCCCTCGGAGCCGTGACCGCGGCGATCGTTCTCGCGGGCCTTGCCGCCGGGGTCGGCCGTGAGCTCAGGCGAGCGGCCCTGCTGGCCGTACCGCTCTGGCTGATGGTGGCGGTTATCAATGCCCTGGTGGCGCGAGACGGGCTGACGGTGATCTGGCGCTTCGGCCAGCTACCGCTCCTCGGCCACCTCGACGTGACACTCGAGGCGACGGTCTATGGGGCGATCCTGGGGCTCCGGGCGGTCGCCCTGGTCCTGTGCGCCACTCTGTACACCGTCGCGGTCGATCCCGACGAGGTGCTGAAGCTATTTCGCCGGGTTTCGTTTCGCTCGGCGCTGACCGCGACGCTCGCGACCCGGATGGTGCCGATCCTGGTCCGCGACTCCCGTCGCCTGGCCGATGCCCAGCGCTGCCGGGCGGGAGCGCCGCCGTCACGTCTGGCGCTGATGCACGCGGCAACGTCGGGAGTCCTCGATCGAGCCCTTGACGTGGCGGCCGCGCTCGAGGTGCGCGGCTACGGCGCCGCCCGGCGCCCACCGCGCCGACGCCCGCCCTGGTCCCGCCACGACCTTGAGTTCGCCGCCTCTGCGGTGGCGGTGTTCGGGCTCGCCCTGCTGGCCCGGATCGCCGGCTCAACGCCGTTCCGGGCCTATCCCACCCTGCGCGCGCCGGTGTCGGCCGACGAGCTGGCGGTGTCGGTCGCCATCCTCGTCTGCGCGCTGGCGCCGTTTGCCGACCGGCGGGGGATCGAACGGTGAGCATGCTTGAGCTAGACCGGGTCACTTACTCCTATCCGGGCGCGCCGGGTCCGGCCGTCAGCGAGTTGACGCTCGAGATCGATCGCGGCGAGTTCGTCGTCCTGGCGGGTGCCTCGGGATCGGGGAAGTCGACCCTGCTGCGGATCGCCAGCGGCCTCGTTCCCCACTTCCACGGAGGCGAGTTCACGGGCCAGGCGACCGTCGCCGGCATGGACACCCACGAGCACGGTCCGGGGGAGCTCGCCGCCGCCGTCGGGACGCTGTTCCAGGACCCAGAGTCGCAGGTGGTGATGGGCACCGTACGGGCCGAGATCGCGCTGCCGCTCGAGAACCGCGGCGAGCCCGCGGCCACCGTGGCGCGCGGCGTCGAGGAGGCGGCCCTGGCGCTCGGCGTCGCCCATCTCCTCGACCGCGCCACCGAAACGCTGTCCGGAGGCGAGCTCCAGCGCGTCGCGCTGGCCGCGGCGCTCGCGGGCCGGCCAGCGCTGCTCGTCCTCGACGAGCCGACCTCGCAGCTCGACCCGGTCTCCGGGGATGAGCTGATCGGGCTGCTCAGGCGCCTGAACGAGGACACCGACGCCGCGATCGTGATCGCCGAGCACCGGCTCGAGCGGTGCCTGGGCATCGCCGATCGGGTGATCGCGATGGACGCCGGACGCGTGGTGTGCGATTCCGCTCCGGAGGGTTTCCTTAAGTGGGCCGTGGCCGACGCGCCCGCGTTGGCGACGCCGGGGGCGAGACTCCTGGCCGGCCTCGGCCTGCGCGCGGCCGGGTCGGTGAAAGGAGCGAGGGCCAGGCTGCGCGCCGGCGGGGTCCTCCCCGAGCCAGTGCCGGTGCTGGGCGAGGCCGCGCGGCATCACGCGTCAGATCGCGCCGGGAAGCCGGCACTGCAGTTCGCTCGCGTCTGGCACGAGCTTCGCGACGGTCCGACGATCCTCCGCAGCCTCTCCGTAAGCGTTTCCGCGGGCGAGCGCGTGGCCGTGATGGGGCGCAACGGCGCCGGCAAATCGACGCTCCTACGGCACGCCGCCGGGCTGATGAAACCAACGCGCGGGAAGGTGAGCGCTCCCGGCCGCGTCGCGCTCCTGCTCCAGAACCCGACCGACTATCTGGTCCATGAGACGGTCGCCGACGAAGCCTCGCCCGGAGCGCTGCAGTCAGTTGGACTCGACCCGGCGGTGTTCGCGGGACGCCACCCGCGCGACCTTTCGGGGGGCGAGAAGCAGCGGCTGGCCCTCGCGATCGTGCTCGGCGACCCCGACGGAGAGCGAGGATGGCCGGCGGTGGTCTGCCTCGATGAGCCCACCCGGGGGATGGACCGGCACCTGAAGGCGGAGCTGGCGGCGCTCGTGCGGGCGCTGCCGGTGGCCGTGATCGTGGCCACCCACGACCCCGAGTTCGTCCCGCTGTTCGCCGACCGGGTGCTGCTGCTGGCGGACGGGCAGACGATCGCCGATGGGCGGCCGGCCGACATCCTGTCCACCGGGACCTACTTCGCGACCGAGACGGCACGGATCCTGGGCGGGGCCGGTGGGGCGTTGACCCCGGAGCAGGGGATCGAACTGCTCACCGAGCGGGCGCGGGAGGAGGTGCCGGCATGACCTGGCAGGCGGCGGCGTTCACGATCCTTGCCCTCGGGCTGGCGGTCGGGTTTGCCTGGTACGAGCGGACGCGCCCGGATGCGCGGATCGTGGCCCTCGTGGCGACCTTGGCGGCGTTCGCGGCGCTCGGGCGGATCGCATTTGCCGCACTGCCGAACGTCAAGCCGACGAGCGACATCGTCCTGGTGTCCGGCTATGCGCTCGGCGCCGCACCCGGATTTGTGATCGGGGCGCTCGCCGGGCTCACGTCGAACTTCTTCTTCGGACAGGGGCCGTGGACGCCGTGGCAGATGGCGGCCTGGGGCGCGACCGGGATGCTCGGCGCCGGCCTGGCCATCATCACCGCCCGCCGCATCGGTCGCTGGCCGCTGGCGATCGTGTGCGCGATCTCCGGGTTTGCGTTCACGGCCTTCCAGGACTTCGGCGACTGGATCACCTACAGCGACCACAGCCTGGCCCAGCTTGGCGTGTACCTGGGAAAGGGACTGGCCTTCGACGGGATCTACGCGGTCAGCTGCCTGCTCTTCGCGCTTGCCTTCGGCCCCGCGCTGGCGCGAGCGATCGAGCGCTTTGCCACCCGGCTTCAGGTGACGTGGAGACCGGCCATCCCGGTGCTGGTAGCGGTGGCGATGGCAGCCGGCCTGCCGGGCGGTCAGGCCCGGGCGGGCGTGACCGGGACCGCCTACCTCCGCGCCGCCCAGAACTCTGACGGGGGCTTCGGCCCCGCTCCGGGGCAGCCATCGCAGCAGCTCTACAGCGGCTGGGCGGCGCTCGGCCTGGCCTCGGTCCACGTAAACCCGGCGGACGTCAGCCGCGACGGCCACAGCGTGATCGACTATCTCCGCGCCGGCGTGAGGTCCGACACCGATCCGGGCTCGATCGAGCGCACGATCCTGGCGGTGCGGGCCGCCGGACTGCCCGTGACTGACTTCGGCGGCCGGGATCTCCTGGCCGCGCTAAAGCGCGAAATCGGCCGCGACGGGTCGGTCTCCGACCAGACCAACCTGACCACCTTCGCGGTCCTCGCGCTGCGCGCCGCCGGCGTCGCCCCGTCGGCCCGGACGCTGTCCTGGCTCATAAATCAGGCGGACGGCGATGGCGGCTTCAACTATGGCGTCGCCGGTGGTTCCAGCGATGTCGATGACACCGGAGCGGTGCTCGAGGCGCTGGCCGAGGTGCCCGGCAGTGCCGCGGAGCGCGCTCGGAGGCGGGCGGTCGGCTTCATCCAGCGCCAGCAGGACTCCGACGGCGGCTTTCCCGGGGGGTCCGGCGAGGGGTCGAACGCCCAGTCGACCGCCTGGGCCGTGCAGGGATTGCTCGCCGTCGGAACCGACGGCGAGCCCGTCGAGCGGGCGGTCGCCTACCTGAAATCCCTGATCGCTCCCGACGGCCACGTCCGCTATTCGCGCCCGGCCGACCAGGCGCCGGTGTGGGTGACGGGCGAGGCGCTCATGGCCCTGGCCGGCAAGCCGCTGCCACTGATCGCCCCACCGGCCCGCCCGGAGGCCGGGCACCACCCCGCGCCGCCCGCGCATCCTCGCCCGGTCCGGCCAGCGAGAGTCCGTCATCCGGAAGCCCGGAGGGCCGTCAGCCCGGTGATCGTGCCGGCCGTCGTGTCCCTGCGGCTGGCCTCCGACGCCGGGATTCTCGACGCACTGGCCCTGGCTCCGATCGGGGTCGGCTGAGGGCCTGCCACGTCGGCGCGCGAAAAACTTGGGTAGCCTCCCGGCGCGCCGATGCAGATCGGGGTACCCAAGGAGACGGCCGAAGGCGAGCGTCGCGTGGCACTCGTGCCCGAGGTCGTGCGCAAGCTGCTCGCCGCCGCGGGCGAGCAGGAGACGCCCCAGAACGAGGTGATCGTCGAGCGCGGGGCGGGCGAGGGCGCCCTGATCCCCGACGCTCAGTACGAAGAGGCGGGTGCCAAGCTGGCCGACGGCCCGGACGAGGTTTTCCGCGCCGAACTCGTGGCCAAGGTGGCTCCGCCCAGCGCTGAGGAGATCGGCCGCCTTCAGTCAGGGAGCGTTCTCGTCGGCTTCCTCCAGCCGCTGACCAACGGAGACGGCATCCGGGCCATCGCCGAGACCGGCGCGACCAGCTTCGCCCTCGAGTCGGTGCCGCGGATCAGCCGCGCCCAGTCGATGGACGCGCTGTCCAGCCAGTCCAACGTGTCGGGCTACCGCGCCGCGCTGATCGGAGCGCAGGAGCTCGGCCGCTTCTATCCCATGCTCATGACGGCAGCCGGGACGATCCGTCCCGCCACCGTGCTCGTGCTGGGCGCCGGGGTGGCCGGGTTGCAGGCCATCGCCACGGCTCGGCGCCTGGGTGCCGTCGTCCAGGGCTTTGACGTCCGCGCGGCGGTCAAGGAGCAGGTCGAGTCACTCGGCGCCACCTTCCTGGAGTTCGACCTGGGCGGCGACCTGGAGGGAACCGGTGGCTACGCCAAGGAGCTCACACCGGAGCAACAGGAGCTCCAGCAGAAGCTGATGGCGGAGGCGATCGGGAAGGTCGATGTCGTCATCACGACCGCGCTCGTCCCCGGCCGCCGGGCCCCGATCCTGGTTACCGAAGAAGCCGTCAAGCTGATGAAGCCGGGTTCGGTGGTGGTCGATCTGGCCGCCGAGGCGGGGGGCAACTGCGAGCTCACCGAGCCGGGCAAGACGATCCTGGCCCACGACGTCAAGGTCGCCGGACCCCTCAATATCCCGAGCACGATGGCGGAACACGCCTCGCAGCTCTACGCCCGCAACATCGAGGCGCTGCTCGGTCTGATGGTCAAGGAGGGCCGGCTTCAGCTCGACTTCGACGACGAGGTGATCGCCGGGGCGTGCATCACCCGGGACGGGGAAATCGTCAACGAAGCGGCCAAGCAGGCCGCCGGCGCCACCGCCTAGGAGGAACTGATGACACTCGTTACCGAGATCGCGATCCTCGTGCTGGCCGGATTCGTCGGCTTCGCGGTCATCTCAAAGATCCCGAATACGCTGCACACCCCGCTGATGTCGGGCACTAACGCGATCCACGGGATCGTGCTGCTCGGAGGGCTGCTGCTCATGCACGAGGCGCGCGGGTGGTTCGAGCACCTGCTGCTGGTGATCGCGATCGCCTTCGGGACGATCAACATCATCGGCGGCTTTTTCGTCACCGACCGCATGCTCGAGATGTTCAAGCGCAAGCCGGAACCGGAAGCCGAAACCGCCGCGGCAGCGCAGAGCAACGGAGGGCAGCCGGCGCAGGGAGAGGCCGAGAAGTAGATGGCGGCCACGATCCTCATCCAGCGGGCGAACTTCATCGACGCCTGCTACATCGTCGCCTTCTCGCTCTTCATCTACGGATTGAGCGGGCTGACGGGACCGCGCACGGCGGTCCGCGGCAACAAGATCGCGGCGGTGGGCATGGCCATCGCCGTGGTGGCCACGCTCCTGACTCCTCACATCTGGAGCGGCTCGGCCACTCCGTGGCTGATCGTGGTCGGGCTGGTGATCGGGACGGCGATCGGGATTCCCGCCGCGCGCCGAGTGCACATGACCGCGATCCCCCAGATGGTGGCGCTGTTCAACGGCGTGGGCGGCGGGGCCGTCGCGCTCATCGCCTGGGTCGAGTACCGCCACCACTTCGGGGGCGATTACACGCTCAAGTCCGAGATCCCGTCCCTGTTTGCGGCCATCGTCGGGTCAATCTCGTTCTGGGGGTCGAACATCGCCTTCGGGAAGCTCCAGGGCCTGATCCCTGGGCGGCCGATCAAGCTCCCTGGCCAGGCGATCATCAACGGCTCTCTGTTCGTGATCGCGCTGGCCAGCTCGATCATCCTGGCCTCAGGCACGCACTCGCAGGCGCTGTTCGTCCTCGGGGTCCTGGTTACCGCAGCGCTCCTCGGCAACATGTTCGTCCTGCCCATCGGGGGCGCCGACATGCCGGTGGTCATCTCGCTGCTCAACGCATTCACGGGCCTCTCGGCCGCGGCCACGGGAATCGCGCTCAACAACACCGCAATGATCGTGGCCGGGATGATCGTCGGGGCGTCGGGCACGATCCTGACCAACCTGATGGCCAAGGCCATGAACCGGTCGGTCCCGGCCATCGTGGCCGGCGGCTTCGGCGGCGAGGTGGCGGCCCCGACGGGCGAGGATGTCGACCGTGGACCGGTCAAGTCGACCACCCCCGACGACGTCGCGATCCAGCTTTCCTACGCGCGCCAGGTGGTGATCGCCCCCGGCTACGGGATGGCGGTCGCCCAGGCCCAGTATGCGGTCCGCGACCTGGAGAAGGCCTTGGAGGGCAAGGGCGTGCGCGTCCTCTTCGCGATCCACCCCGTGGCGGGGCGGATGCCCGGCCACATGAACGTGCTCCTGGCCGAGTCGCAGGTTCCCTACGACCTGCTCAAGGAGATGGACGAGGTCAACCCGGAGTTCACCCGGACCGACGTGACGCTCGTGATCGGCGCCAACGACGTAACCAATCCGGCGGCCAAGAACGAGCCGGGCTCGCCTATCTACGGGATGCCGATCCTCGATGTGAGCCAGTCCAAGTCGGTGATCGTCCTGAAGCGCTCGATGGCCTCCGGGTTCGCCGGGATCGACAATCCCCTCTTCTACGAGCCTGAGACGAGCATGCTGTTCGGCGACGCCAAGCAGTCCGTGAGCGAGATCACTGCCGCGATCGAGTCGCTCTAGATATAAAGTGCCCGCCTCATGGATCCCGCCCGCCTGAAAGCCATCCCGATTTTCTCGGAGCTCTCCGACGAGGAGGCCCACCGGCTGGCCGCCTTCGCCACCGAGACAAGCGTCGCCGAGGGGCAAATCCTGATGAAGCAGGGCGACTACTCGGTGGAGCTGATCGCGATCGAAGAGGGCACCGCCGACGTCGTGCGCGACGGAGAGAAGATCGCCTCTCTGAAGCAAGGCGACTTGATCGGCGAGATCGGGCTGTTCGAGCGCCGGCCGCGCAGTGCCGATGTGATCGCCACCTCTCCGATGCGGGTGCTCAAGCTGACCCACTGGGAGATTCGCCGGATGTCCGACGACACCGTCGAGCGAATCAAGCAGCTGATCGAGGAGCGCACCCAGCAGGGCGTGGCCGACCCCGCGCACGTGGACGACAAATCCGGCTCCTGAGCTGAGGAATTGGGCCGGCCGGATGCTGGCCCGTGGTGACTGCTGAGCGAGCGAAGCGGTTACGGCTAGCCAGGAGCGGAGCGAGCGAGGCCCCAAGCCGGACGCGGTTACCCGGACCGCGAAGCTCCCGGATAGCCTGACCATCGATGATCCCACGGCACCGCGCCATCGAAGCCCTCCAGAACGAGCGCTTCGATCTCGTGGTTGTGGGGGGCGGGATCACGGGCGCCGGGGTGGCGCTGGACGCCGCGTCACGCGGCTACAGCGTCGGCTTGGTCGAGAAGGCGGACTTTGCCTCCGGGACGAGCAGCCGCTCGTCCAAGCTCGTCCACGGCGGGCTGCGTTACCTCCAGAAGTTCGACCTCGGGCTGGTCCGTGAGGCGCTCCTGGAACGGCAGCTGATGGTCAAGCTGGCGCCGCACCTGGTCCGGCCGCTGCCCCTGGTCGTGCCCGCCTTCGACGGAGCCCGCCCCGATCGCCTGGTCGGCATCGGGCTGAACATGTACGACGTCATGGCCACGCCGGCGCTTCGGGGACGCCGGAGCGGGCGTCGGTCGGCGCAGCTGGCCACGCGCCCGCGTCGGGAAGAGGAGCCGGGTGCAGAGACGGACAACGATTGGAGCCCGGCCCGCCACCGCACGATCTCGGGCTCTGAGGTGGTCGAGCTGCTCCCGGCGCTCGGCGCCCGCCGGCCGACGGGGGGCTATCTCTTCTACGACTGCCAGACCGACGACGTCAGGCTCGTGCTCACGGTCCTGGGCGAGGCCGAGCGGTTCGGGGCCATCTGCGCCAATCGCCTCGAGGTGGTCGAGCTCCTCGACGCTGGGGATGAGGCCGGGGTCGTCGTTCGCGACTCTGTGACCGGGGCCGAGTTTCCGATTCGCGCGGCCAACGTGATCAACGCAACCGGCGTTTGGGCCGACCGGATCCGGCCCGAGGAGCTCCATTCCGAGGCCGAGGTTCCCCGCATTGCCCCAAGCCGGGGGACCCACATCACGATCGCGTATGCCGATCTGCCGCTCAAGGCGGGGGCGATCGTCCCGGCGGGCGAAGGCCGGTCGATCTTTGCCCTCCCATGGCTCGGCCGGAGCCTGCTCGGCACCACCGACAACAACTATTCCGGCGATCTCGACCACGTCCGCCCCGACCCCGGCGACATCGACTACCTCCTGAACGCCGCCAACGCCTTCTTTGGGACATCACTGGGCCGGCAGGACCTGGTCGGAGCCTACGCCGGCGTACGCCCTTTGATCTCCTCCGGGGACAGCCGCAAGTCGGTGGATATCTCCCGTAAGGCCGAGCTCTATGAGACCTCGAGTGGACTGATCACGATCACCGGCGGCAAGCTGACCACCTGGCGGCGGATGGCCAAGCTCGCCGTCGACCGCCTGGTCGAGCGCGACGGCCGGGATGCCCCATGCCGGACGCACGAGATCCCGCTTGGCCAGCCCGTCGACCCCGGCTCCCTCCCGCGGATTCCGGGGGTGGCCGAGGCGGCCTATCCCGCCCTTGCCGCCCGCTACGGGTTTGCCGCCGAGCAGGTCTTGGCGATGGCGGCGCAGGACCCCGAACTGGCCCGGCCGATCGTCGAGGGTCAGCCCGATCTCCTGGCCGAAGCTCCGTTCTCGGCCCAGCGTGAGCAGTCGCTCTGCGTCGGCGATGTCCTGCTCCGCCGTACCCGCCTCGGACTGCTGGCGGCTCCGGAGCTGCGGCGCCCGGAGAACCCAGTGGCGCGCCGCGTCGCCGAGTCGCTGGCCGGCGTCCTCGCCTGGGATCCGGGTCGGATAGAGGCCGAGGTCGAGCGCTGGGGGGAGGAGGCCCGGGCCGAGGGGATCGGCGCGGGATGAGCGCCCCCGAGCGCGCCCTCCTCACCACCCAGGGGGCGGTGATCCTGGGCGGGCGGCCCCGGCTGATGGGAATCGTCAACGCGACGCCGGATTCGTTCTCGGACGCGGGAGAGCACCCCACACTCAAGGCGCGGGTCGAGCTCGCGGCGACGCTGCTCGCGGACGGGGCCGAGGTGATCGACATCGGGGGCGAGTCCGGTGTGACCAACCGGCCGCCGGTGTCTGCGCAGGAGGAGATCGAACGCGTCGTGCCGCTGATCCTGCGCGTGGCGGGCGAGCTCGACGCCATCGTCTCGGTCGACACCTACAAACCGGCGGTGGCGCGCGCGGCGATCGCCGCCGGGGCGGCGATGGTCAACGACGTCAGCGGGCTGCGTGACCCGGAGCTGGCCGAGGTCTGCGCCGAGACCGGAGCGGCGCTCGTCCTCATGCACACGCCCGCGGCGCCCAAGCAGAAGCTGTTCGACCCCAGCCTGGACGGAAGGGTCATGGACGACGTGGAGGCCTTCCTCAGCCAGCGGATCGAGCTGGCGCTGGAGCGCGGGATGGCCTTGGAGCAGCTGCTGCTCGATCCCGGGCCCGACTTCGGCAAGACCCCGGCCCAGACGGTCGAGGCGCTCCGGGATCTGGAGCGCCTGCATGGGCTCGGCCGTCCGCTGCTTCTGGCCGTATCCCGGAAGGACTTCGTCGGCGCGCTGACCGGTCGAGCCCCGCGAGCGCGCCTGGCCGGCACCCTGGCGGCGGTGGCCCGGGGAGTCGACGCCGGGGTGCACGTGCTCCGTGTCCATGACGTCGCCGCCACGGCGGACTTCGTCACCGTTCACGCGGCCCTGGCCGCGGAATCCGAGGTACCCGCGTCGCTCCGCCTGGACGAGGACCTGCGCCGCGAGCGCGGCCGTTAGAGTTGCCGGGGTCCGTTCGCCGGCCGCTGCCCCAACGCGGCCGGGGCCAACCGAAGGCTTAGGTCAAAGGAGGCACCCTTGTCAATCATCGACCGCGACTCGCTTGAGCGAAGCCCGCTCGCCGATCTGCACGCCATCGCGTCGGAGCTCTCAATCGACGGCTACCGGCGGCTCCGCAAGGAAGAGCTGATCGAAGCCATCCTGCGCCGCCAGGGCGGCGAGGCCGAGGGCGCCGGGGAGGAATCCGGTGCCGCGGCGAGTGAGGAACCCGCCCCGACCCGGCGGCGCCGAAGCCGGCGCGGCGGGCGCACCAAGAGCGGTTCCGGCGGGCGCGGCGACGCGGACACGGAGGCCCGGGGCGAGGGTCCCGACGAGATCGAGGCGGAGCTGGAGCGAGCTGACCCGTCCGGGGCCGAGGGCGACGAGGACGGCACGGTGGAGGGCGTGGTCGAGCTCCTGCCCGGGGGCGCCGCCTTCGTCCGCCTGAACCCTCCCGAGCCGTCGGACGAGGACGTCTACATCTCCGCCGCGCAGGTCAGACGCTGCGAGCTCGTGTCCGGCGACCGCGTGGCCGGTCCCCGCCGGCCGCCCCGGCGCTCGGAGCGCTTCGCCTCGCTGGTCCGAGTCGACACGATCAACGGGCGCCCCGCCGACGAGGTGGCCGACAGCACCCGCTTCGAGGACCTCCCGGCCGCCTTCCCCAGCCAGCCCTTCGGCTTCGATTCCGAGGATCCGACGATCAAGCTGATCGCCGAACGGCTGCCCCTCGGGCGCGGCTCACGGGTGGTCATCGTCGGGGAGCGGCAGTCCGGCAAGACCGAGACGCTCCGCCGGCTGGCCATCGCTCTGGCCGGGCAGGAAGGAATCGAGGTGTGGCTGGTCCTCGCCGGGGCGCGACCCGAGGAGATCACCGAATGGCGCGCGGGACCCGTGGAGCCTGCCGTCGCGATCAGCCTGGCCGCCTCGCCCGAGGCCCAGGTCCAGGCGGTGGAGGGAGCGATCGAGCAGGCGCGCCGGCTGGCCGCCCGGGGGTCCCACGCCGTTGTCCTCATCGACACGCTCGCCTGGTTCCCGCCTGCCGCGGCCCGTCGCGTTTTGGCCGCGGCTCGGAACATCGCCGACGGAGGCTCGCTGACGCTGATCGCCACCGGGCCCGCGGCGGTGGGAGGGGAGACCTCGGTCATCGCTCTGGACGGGACCCTCACCCAGGCGGGTAAGTTCCCCGCGGTCGATCTTGAAGCCAGCTGGACCATGCGGGCCGAGCAGCTCCAGGGCGAAGCCGGCTAGACGGTTCGTCGTCGGCCTCTGCGGCGGGGTAGGCTGAGCGCAGCAAGTGAGGAGGGAGAGACATGCGGCAGCTGACGGCTCTGGACCAGCAGTTCCTGGCGCTTGAGGATTCGCGCCACGTAGGCCACGTGGGCGCCCTGGCGGTGCTCGATCCCTCGACGGCGCCTGGAGGCACACTCACCCTCGAGGATCTCCAGCTGCTGATCGCCGAGCGGCTGCCGCTCGTGCCTCCCTTCCGCTGGCGCCTCGTCACTGTCCCCTTCGACCTCGACTACGCCTACTGGCTCGACGATGCCGACTTCGACCTCGACTTCCACGTCCGGGAGCTGGCGCTTCCCCCCGGGGCGGCGGACGAGAAGCTGGCCGAACAGGTGGCGCGGATCTTCGCCCGTCCCCTCGATCGCGCGCGGCCGCTGTGGGAGCTCTACCTGATCCACGGCCTGCCCGAGGGCCGAGTGGCGGTGATGACCAAGATCCACCACGCCGTGATCGACGGGATCTCCGGCAACGAGATCATGGGCGTGTTGCTTGACCTGAGCCCGGAGGGGCGTGAGCTCCCGGACACGTTTACCGATCCCCCCGATCTTCCGCCCAGCGACGTCGAGATGCTGGCCCGGGGCGTCCTTGGGGTGCCGCGCTACCCGCTCCGGCTCCTGCGTTCGATACCGAAGGCGCTGCCCAACGTCGCCGAGGTGCCTCAGCTGGCCAACGTCCCGGGGGTTGGATTGGCCGGGCGGGTGGCCGCCGAGGTACGGCGGCTGGTCGGGCGGGGGCGGATCGTCGGCCGGCGTGATTTGGTTCCCCCCCGGACCACCTTCAACGGCCGGATCTCCCCGCACCGCCGCTTCGCCTTCGGGGAGCTTTCGCTGGAGGAGGTCAAGGCGGTCAAGAACGCCTACGGTGTCACGGTCAACGACGTGGTGGTGTCGATCTGCGCCGGCGCGGTGCGGCGGTGGCTGCTCGAGCACGACGAGCTCCCGGAAGACCCGCTCGTAGCTCAGATCCCCGTGTCGGTGCGTCGCGAGAAGGAGCAGGGCACCTTCGGCAATCGGATCCTGCTCATGACGGCGCCGCTCTTCACCGACGAGCCGGATCCGATCCGCCGCCTGCAGCGCACCCACGAGGCGCTGGTCGAGATGAAGGAGCGCCACCGGGCACTCCCGGCCGAGCTCCTCCAGGACGCCAACGAGTTCATCCCGCCCGCCCTCTTCTCCCGGGCGGCCCGGCTCACCTTCGGGCTCGCCTCAGGTCCCGGGAGGCCGGCCTGGAACCTCGTCGTGTCCAACGTTCCCGGGCCGCAGTTCCCGCTCTACATGGCCGGGGCCAAGCTCGAGGCCAACTACCCGATCTCGGTCATCACCGACGGCATGGGCCTCAACATCACCGTGATGAGCTACCTGGGTCGCCTCGACTTTGGGATCGTCGCCGATCGCGAGCAGATGCCCGACCTGTGGTCGCTGATCGGGTGGCTGGGCGACGCGCTCGATGAGATCAAGCCGGTGGGCAAACCGAGCCGGCAGCGAAGCGCCAACGGCAAGCGAGCCCCATCCAAGCGTGCGGCCTCCCCGAAGCGGGGGAATGCCGAGCGCGCGGGAGTCAAGAGCAAGGCCCAGACGGGGAGCCGGCGCGGTGGCTGAGCAGTTCTCCGACGTCGGACGCGGCATCACGCTGTGCTACGAAACCTTCGGCGAGGAGTCGGATCCACCGCTCCTCCTCGTCATGGGGCTGGGAATGCAGATGCTGGGCTGGCCCGATGACTTCTGCCGCCAGCTGGCCGCCCGCGGCTTCTATGTCATCCGCTACGACAACCGCGATGCCGGCCGCTCGACGCACATCAAGGGCCGGCCGCCTTCGCCGGGTCAGCTTTTGCGTCGCCGCATCAGCCCCGTCCTCTACACGCTCAGCGACATGGCCGAAGACGCCCATGGGCTCCTGCGCGAGCTAGGTCTTGAGCCGGCCCACGTCGTCGGCGCCTCGATGGGCGGGATGATCGCCCAGACGCTGGCTGCCGAGCACCCTGCCTCGGTGCGCTCGCTCGTCTCGATCATGTCCAATACCGGCAGCCGCTTGAGCGGACAGCCTTCGCCGGCCATCTACCGCTATTTCCTGAGCGCGGCTCCGGCCGACCGGGAGGGGTACATCGACCGGACGGTGAAGGTGTTCGGGGCGATCGGGTCCAGGGGCCTGCCGCAGGACACCGCGCGGCACCGCGACATCGCTGGCCGCTCCTGGGATCGCGGGTTTGACCCCGCGGGCTCCGGGCGCCAGCTCGGGGCCATCATCGCCTCGGGCAACCGGACCCGGCAGCTGCGCTCGATCGCGGCCCCGACGCTGGTTATCCACGGCTCGAAGGATCCGATGGTCAGCCGCTCCGGCGGCGTCGCGACCGCGCGGGCAATTCCCGGGGCGCGGATGGTGACGATCCAGGGTATGGGCCACGATCTGCCTGAGGCGGCCTGGCCTCAGCTTTTGCACGAGATCTCAGAGCACGCCCATGCGGCGGACCGGGAACCCGTGACGACTCAATAGGCGGTCGTCCGAGCGCGGTGCCGCGGCTGGGCCTTATAGCGGGGTTCGCCGCCCCTCAGCCAGAGGAACTGGTCGGTTTCCGCGGCCGTCGTCCCCGGCCGCTCGGCGACCACGCGCTCCACGGCATGCAGCGCGCAGGCCCGGATCTCGACCTCCTCGGGCGAGCCGTGCTCGATCAGCTCCTCGCGGTCGATCCGGCCGACCAGCTGGGGGTCGAACCTTAGGATTCCGTCCAGGCGCAGGACGTGAGGGACGAGGTTGTCGGCGAACATCGTCAGACGACCGAGGTCGTCGAAGTGGGCCACGCCGGTTCGGTGCAGGTCGTCCGCGGTGATCTGCGCGCGCTTGAGGAAGGGGACGCTCAGTTCCTCGTAGTCCGAGGTGTCGGCGAAGCAGTCCCAGGTGGCGAGGCGGTTGACGAGGGCGGTTGCTTTATCGCCGACGACGGCTTCGAAGCTCCCGGCGTCGGCGATGTGGCGGCCGAGGTCGTTCAGGGAGGCTGCGAAAAGGGCCATGAGCTCGTGGTTGGGGTCTTGGGAGAGGGTGGAAGCGAGGTTTTCAGGTGTCAGGTGCTGAAGTTCCTCTGGGCTCCACGGCCCCTGGGTCTCGAAGCGCTCTCTGACCCCGGCCGCGATCGTCCGGTAGCCCGAGTGGCCGGGGCGCTTGTTGAGCGTGGGGAACCAGCCGGAGCCGAAGTTGATCGCATCGAGCGTGAACCAGAAGGCGGCGCGGTCCTCTCGGGAGCCCGGGGGCGTCTCGTCCGCGTCGGGCGCCTCGGTCTGGGGAAGGGAGGCGGCGTAGGCGGGAATGGCTGCCTCGTTGATCCGGACCCACCGGGCGCGGTCTGCCACCTCTGCCGCGGCCTCCCGAAGCTGCTTCAGGAGGTCACTCATAGGGACCGTGTCCAGAAACGGGAAATATAGGGACGTTTCTGGACACGGTTGGGGATTCGGGGGGCTTCGACCACCACGCTCAGTACCGTAGAACCCGGAGCCGATGCCGCCGACCACGACTGACCTTGACGCCCTCCTCGAGGGGCTGAACGAGCCCCAGCGGGAGGCTGTGACCTACCCCGGTGGCCCGCTGCTGATCCTGGCCGGAGCCGGGTCGGGCAAGACGCGGGTTCTCACCCACCGGATTGCCTACCTCCTGGCCACGGGGACCGCCCAGCCGCACGAGATCCTGTCCATCACGTTCACCAACAAGGCGGCGAACGAGATGCGGGAGCGGGTGGGGCTGCTCGTCGGACGCCGGGTCCGGGCCATGTGGGTCATGACCTTCCATTCCGCGTGCGCGCGGATGCTCCGCGCCCACGCCGACCGCCTCGGCTACACCCGCCAGTTCACGATCTACGACCAGGCCGACTCGCGGCGGCTGATCAAGCGGTGCCTGGACGACCTGGGTGTCGATCCCAAGCGGTTCACGCCCGCGGCCATCGGATCGCAGATCTCCGACGCCAAGAACCGGCTGCGGGACGCGGATGCCTACGGCCAAATGGTGGGGTCGTTCTTCGAGCAGACGGTGGCCGACGTCTACCGCGCCTATGAGCGCGAGCTCCACCGAGCCAACGCGATGGACTTCGACGACCTCCTGGTTCGAGCCGTCGATTTGCTGCAGCTCTTTGACGAGGTCCGCGAGCGCTACGCCGAGGGCTTCCGTCACGTGCTCGTGGACGAGTACCAGGACACCAACCACGCCCAGTACCGGTGGCTCCAGCTCCTGACCAAGGAGCATCGAAACATCATGGTCGTGGGCGACGATTCACAGGCCATCTACGGCTTCCGCGGGGCCGACATCCGGAACATCCTCGACTTCGAGGACGAGTACGTCGATGCCCACGTGGTCAAGCTGGAGCAGAACTACCGCTCCACCCAGACGATCCTCGACGCCGCCAACGCGGTCATCTCCAACAACCGGGGGCGCAAGCCCAAGCACCTGTGGACCGACCTGGGCCAGGGCGACCCGATCAAGATCCGTGAGCTGGAGGACGAGCACGCCGAGGGGCGCTTCGTCACGGGAGAGGTCCAGCGGCTGATGGACGAGGGCGTATCGCTCGATGAGGTCGCCGTCTTCTACCGCACCAACGCCCAGTCGCGGGTTCTGGAGGACACGCTGACCCGGGCCGACATCGCCTACCAGGTGATCGGAGGGACCAAGTTCTACGAGCGGGCTGAGATCAAGGACGCCATCGCCTACCTGATCACGCTGGTCAATCCGCACGACGTCGGCGCCTTCACCCGGATCGTCAACTCCCCCCGGCGGGGGATCGGCTCCACCTCGCTCTCACGCGTCCTCTCCCACGCCAACACGATGGGCGCCTCGATCTGGGACGCCGCCGCTGCCCCGGAGCAGGTACCGGGCCTGGGCGCGCCCGCGGTCAAGGCGCTGCATCGCTTCATGGCCACCATGCAGGTGCTCAAGGAGCGGGTGCAGCCTACGGTGACGGTGGCCGAGCTCCTCAAGGAGCTCCTCCAAGAGACGGGTTACCTGGAGGCGCTCGAGGCTGAGCGGACGATCGAGGCCCAGGGCCGGATCGAGAACCTGGAGGAGCTCGTCAACGTGGCCGCCGAATACGACGCCTCGGAGGCCGAGACGCACTCGCTGGAGGAGTTCCTCCAGCAGATCTCGCTGCGCTCGGACGCCGACGAGCGCGCGGACGACACCGGCGTCGTGACGCTGATGACGCTGCACAACGCCAAGGGGCTCGAGTTCGGGATCGTGTTCATGATCGGCTGCGAGGAGGGGGTGTTCCCGCACTCCCGCGCGCTCGACGAGGGCGCTCTGGAGGAGGAGCGCCGTCTCTGCTACGTCGGCATCACGCGGGCCGAGCGCGATCTCTACATGTGCTACGCGCGGACGCGCAACGTCTTCGGTTCGCGGACCTGGGGGGCGCCGAGCCGGTTCATCTCCGAGATCCCCCAGGACCTCACCGATCGCGAGGAGCAGCGACCCTCGTTTGCCGGGATCCGGGCTCGGGCGACCTCGTGGAGCTCGGGCGGCGGGTCGGGGGAGACGTGGTCGCGCGCCGAGCCGGCTCCCACCGCCTACCGCCTGGGCGAGGATGTGACCCATCCGAGCTTCGGCGAAGGGGTCGTGACCGGGCTCGAGCCCGGAGGCATCGTCGTCATCCGCTTCAGCAAGGACGGCTCCGAGCGTAAGCTCGTGGCCGACCTGGCGCCAATCCGGAAGCGCTAGCCGCCCCGGGGTGGCTCACTCGGGTGCTGCTGGTCAAGCCAGCGGCTCCGGGTCATCCGCCACACGCACTCAATCCCCACTTCGGCCGGGGTGTCTCGTGGATCCGGCCGCTCGCCCAACAGCTCATAGCCGAGCCCCTCAGGCACACCGCGGCTGGCCAGATTCGCCTTGTCGTGGTGGATCTCGACGTACTCGATCGATGGCATCGCAAAGGCTGCGTCGGTCAGTAGCCGCGAGGCCCCGGTTGCCACCCCGCGCCGCACGAAGGCCGCGTGTGTCCAGTAGCCGATCTCGAGCCCGTGCGGCCCGAGGCGGTGATGAAGACCACACCCACCCGCCACCGCGCCATCCAAGAAAACGCCGTAGATCCCGTCACCCCCGGCACGCCTTTCCTCCTCCCACCTCAGGAATGTGGCGCGCCGCTGGGCGGCGGTTCTGGGCTCCTCCCTGATCCACTCCATCCAGGGCCGGAGATGCTCGGTGCTCTCGACGATCGCCCGGTGGAGGAGGTCCTCATCCCCGGGGCGCCAGGTGCGCACGGTCATCCCATAGCCCTCCAGATGCTGGGGCAGGGTCACGAGCCGATGGTGCCACGCAGCCGCTGCGGCTGACCGCCAACGAGCCGGGAGCTCAGAGGCTCCCGGCTCGTTAAGGCGGACTTGGTTCTCAGTTCACCGCGAGCCCGGCTGCCCCTGACCCGGTGGACACGGGTACCGACCCGAGCTCGGTGAGGTTGCCGCCGTTTACGGCGAACTCGCCGATCTGCCCGGACGCGCTCTCGTTCACGTACAGGGTCTGGCCGTCGGTGCTGAGACGTGCGTCGACGGCGCCCACGCCCTTCCCGCCGGAAACCGGCGTGCTGCCCAGGAGGCTCAGCGAACCGCTGGGCGCGATCGAGTAACGCGAGATGCTTCCCGACGCGGTGTTCACCGTGAACAGATACCTACCGTCGTGAGTGATCTCCACCCAGCACGGAGCCATCTGCTGATCAGGGAACGGGGAGGCCCCAATCGAGAACAGCGTGCCATCGCGAGACACGCCGAAGGCCGACACGGTGCCGCTGTCAGGCGCTGCGTTGTGGGCATTGGAGACAAACAGCTGATCCGGATCGGTGGGGCGGAACTCGCTCCCAAAGGGCCCCGCGCCCTGGGCGGGAAACGGCGATCCGGGGGCGGGAACCAGGCGTCCGTCCCAGCCCACGCGGAAACTGTCGATCGCCGAGGCGGTCGGGGTGGTACCCACCCGCGTGCCGACGAGGCTCCGGCCATCGGAGTTGAACAGGACGTCTCCCGGCTGGGCGTTGCCCGGCAGCGAGAAGGTGGAGCCGGGGAGCGGCTCAAGCTGCCCGTGCCAGCCCAGGACAAAGCCGGTGTAGTTGCTATCGGCGCTCCCCGCGTTGGCCACGTACACGAGTCCGTCGTGCTCGGTCAGGCTGACCGGATCGTCCCCGCCCGAGGCGACGGGTCCGCTGTGCACGAGCGTCAACCGCCCGTCACTGTGGATCCGGAGCACCGAGATCTGGTTGCTGCCGGCGTCGACGGCGAGCAGGTAGCGGCCATCGCTCGAGACCTGGACCGCGCCCTGGGAGGCGAGGCCGCTCCCCGTGCCGGCGCCGCCGGCGATGAACGGCGAGCCGGGGATCGGGGTCAGCGCGCCGCCGGCGTGTCGATCAAACCCGCTGATCGTGTTTATGCCCGTGGTGTTGTCATCCGTGTAGACGTGCCCGACGATGTGGTCGGCCGATGCGATGGCCGGCCCGGCCAGGACGAGGGCGAGGCCGACCGTGGCTCCGAGCACGGCAACTGCGCCTCGTAGCAAAGAAGGCATGGGTTTCCTCTCTTGATTTCCGAGTTCAGGAAGTGAGTCCTGAAACCGGCCCCAGAGAGTTCAGGACACCAGCAACTCTTTCTCGGGGGCCGGTGCGTCCCGACCATTGGAGCGGAGCCGGTATCGGCTGTCAACGCCATCTAGCCCAGTGACACCAGACCGTAATTTCTTACGAGAATGTGACCCGGAACGCCTATTACAGGCTGCTGAACAATGAGCGCTAGCTCTTCCGTGAAGCCGGTGGCCGTGCGTAAGGTGGCAGCGTGAGCAGCCTGACGCAGCGAGGGCGGGCGAAGGTGCTCGTCGTCGATGACGAGCCCGCGATTGCCGACGTGGTCGCCCGCTATCTGCGGCGCGCGGGCTACGAGACGGCGATTGCGGGAACCGGCCGGGACGCCCTCGGGCGGGCCGAGGCGACCCCGCCCGACGTGGTCGTGCTCGATCTGATGCTGCCCGACATCGACGGCCTCGAGGTGATGCGGCGACTGCGACGAGATCATCCCCGTCGGGGGGCGATCATCCTCCTGACCGCGCGCGGAGAGGAATCGGACCGGATCGTGGGATTGCGCCTTGGGGCCGACGATTATGTCGTCAAGCCGTTCTCTCCGGCCGAGCTCGTGGCGCGGGTCGACGCCGTCCTGCGGCGGATCGACCCGGTCCCCGAGCACGAGCCACCGCTCCGCTTCGATGACCTGGTGATCGACCCTTCGGGGCGGACCGTGGCGGTGGATGGGGGGGCGATCGAGCTGACCCAGCGCGAGTTCGACCTGCTCCTCTTCCTGGCCCGGCACCCAGGGCAGGCGTTTACGCGCAACCAGCTCATGGAGCACGTCTGGCACTACGCCTTTTACATCGATACCTCGACCGTCACCGTCCACATCCGGCGCCTGCGCGCCAAGCTCGACGCCGATCCGGCCCGGCCCCGCCACATCGAGACGGTGTGGGGGGTGGGGTACCGCTTTGCGCCATGAGTGATTCGGCGCCTCGTGACCGGAGCGGGCAGCGAGCGCGAATCATGAACCCGCGGCTGATACGGGTTCTGGTCGCGGTGGCGGTGGCCGTTGGCGTCTCGGCGATCGCCTGGCCGGTCTACGGGTCCCATGCGTTCGTGACCTCGGTCGAGATCCTGGCGCCCCTCGGCGCCGTAACCATGCTGCTGGCAGACCTCCTGGCTACGCACCGAGCCTGGATCCGGGGTATCCGCCGCCAGCTCGGTTTTCTCGCCCTGCTCACCGCCGCTCAGCTGGCGGCCGCCGTGGGCCTGTTCGCCGCCCTCATGTTCGTGTCAAGCCACGATGCCTTCTTCATGATCCTGGCCGCCGGCTATGCCGGCCTGGTGGGCCTGGCGGCGGCGCGGCTGGTGACCCGCCGCGCCCTGGCCGATCTCGACGCTGTGCGCAGGGCGGTCACCCAGGTGGGAGAGGGCTCACGGGAGCTCCGCATCCCCGTCGAGGGCCCGGACGAGCTGGCGTTGCTGGCTGCGGACGTGGAGGCGATGGCGGCCAAGCTGGACGCCGAGGAGCGTGCCCGTCGTGAGCTGGTCGCCGCCGTCTCGCACGACCTGCGGACTCCGATCACGACCCTTCAGCTGATTGCCGAGGGACTCGAGGACGGCATCTTCGAGCCTGATCGCCTTCGCGACCAGCTCCAGCTCATGTCCACGCACGTCCGGACGCTGGCGGCGCTGATCGACGACCTGTTCGAGCTCTCCCGCCTGGAGGCCGGAGACGTTCACTGGTCGATGCAGCAGGTGCGCCTCGACCAGCTCGTGCAGGAGACGATCGAGGCCATGCGCCCCCACGCCGACGCCGGGGGCGTCGCCGTGCGGGCCGAGCTCAGCAAGCGGCTGAGTCCGGCCCGGGGCAATCCTGAGCAGCTGCAGCGGGTCCTGTTCAATCTGATCCAGAACGCGATCCGTCACACCCCCGCCGACGGAAGCGTCGTCGTCCGTGCCGAATCAGCCCCCGGCCCGGCGGTCGAGATCGAGGTGGCCGACACCGGGGCGGGGATCGATCCGGAGCTGGGCGGACGGATCTTCGAGCCCTTCGTCCAGGGCCCGTCACGCGTGGCGGGCGAGAACGGATCAGCCGGTCTCGGTCTCGCCATCGCCCGAGCCATCGTGACCGCGCACGGCGGTCGGATCTGGCTGGCTGGAGGTGGACCTGGAACCAAGATTCGCTTCAGCCTTCCGGCGGCGTAGCCGCACGCTGGTGCCTCTCGAGATGCGCGATACTTGACATCGCCAGGACGATCGTCCATGGTGGTGTTAGGTACATACTGAACGGACCGGGGTGAGCCGATCATGAGCACCGTGGAGCGCGATTCTTCGCTCGGCGCCAACGCCGAGGCGATCGAGGCGTGGGATGGACCGCTGTTCGAGCGCTTCGTCAAGTACCGGCACATCGTCGTGGCGGGCTTACGCAACCACGGCGATGAAGCGATCCGCCTGCATCCGCCGCAGGCCGGCGACAGCGTGCTCGACATCGGGTGCGGGTTTGGCGATGCGAGCTTGGAGCTCGCGCAAATCGTCGGCCCTGCCGGCAATGTGCTCGGGGTCGACGCCGCGCCGCGCTTCATCGAGGCGGCCCGGCAGGAAGCGAGCGAAGCCGGCGTGGAGAACGTGGGCTTTGAGGTCGCCGACATCGAGACGACGAAGTTCTCCGAGCGTTTCGACATGGCCTTCTCTCGCTTCGGGACGATGTTCTTCGCCAATCCGGTGGCCGCGCTGCGCAACGTCCGGGAGGCGTTGCGGCCCGGGGGCCGGCTGGTGATGGTGGTCTGGCGCGCCAAGGTTGAGAACGACTGGATGTACCGGGGGCAGACGATCACCGAACGCTTTGTCACAAAGCCCGAGGAATACGACGAACCGACCTGCGGGCCGGGCCCGTTCTCGATGGCCAATGCCGACACCACGTCCGGGATCCTCCTCGCGGCCGGGTTCGAGGCCATAACGCTGCGGCGCAACGACATGCCGATCAAGATCGGCTCCGATGTCGAGGAGGCGGCCGAACTCGTCATGAGCCTCGGGCCGGCCGGCGAGATCCTCCGCCTGGCTGGGGACCGGGCCGCCCATCTGCATGAGCCAATCGCCGAGGCCCTCCGCAGCGAATTTGCCGATTGGGCGGGGCCGGACGGCGTCGTTGCCCCCGCCTCGACCTGGATCGTCTCCGCGGTAGCGGCGGGGTAGGGCGAGGGCGGCCGGCGGTGACGCCCTAGAAGTGCCCCGCCACCCCGTTGGGCGAGATCTGGCGGGTGTCCTGGGGAGCTGGTCGGAGGATCACCACCTCAGCCGGGACGCGCTCAAGCAGCCATTCGAGATCGTCCGCGGTCAGGCCCTTGTTGGGGCTGTCGGTGGCCGAGACGATGACGCGATCGACCTGCTCGCCCTGGAGCAGGCGGCGCAGCGCATCACGGTAGGTCCGCCCGCGGGCGACGCGCGAGTCCACGGCCACGCCCTGGCTGACCGCGCGCTGCTCGATCGCCTCGAGCAGGGGCATGCCGTTGCTGGACTGGACGGGGAGGGGGGAATCGAGCGGGAGCTGGCGCGGGACACGGGCGAGGAAGGCGGGCATGATCGTCGCGTGCTCAGCCTGCGCCAGGCGGACGGCGGCCTCGAAGGCGCGGCGGGAGATGCCGAGTTCGGTGAACGGGAGGAGGATCCGGCGCACGGCCTGCGGGCGCCCTCGGCGGGGTCGGAGGCCGTGCGGCGGGAGCCAGAACCCGGCGGCGAGGCCGATGATCAGCCCGGCGAGGCCGATTCCAATCGCCGCACCGGTGCTCATGAGCGCTCGCCGCTGGGGCGGGTGGCGCGGTCGGCCACGATCCGCACGTCGACACTGGGGAGAAGCTCCATCAGCCGCTGGGGGAGCGGGGTCCGCAGCCGGGCCAGTCCGCGCCTGGCCCGGCCGCGCCCGAGCAGGATGTAGGTGCTCCCGAGGCGCCGCGCCACCTCGGCTGCCATCGTCGCCACGTCGTCTGACTCCTCGACCCATAGCCGGGCCCCCAACAGCGAGGCGAGCTGGCGGAGCGCGGCCAGGCTGCGCTCCTGGTCAGGGGTGAGGGCGCCGTGAGGCGGCTTCACCCACAGCACATCGAGCTCGGCACCCAGGCGCTGAGCCGAGCGCCAGGCTCGCCGGACCAGACGCTGGGCCCCCGGATAGGGCTCGATCAGGGCGAGGAGGCGCTCACCGACGGCTCGCGGCGCCTCGGCCGAGATCGACTGCCCGTTCCCGGGCACGGGGCCGGCGGTGGTGAGCCGCCGGTGGCCGACCTCCTCGGCGACTTGGCGGAGCGCCACCTCCCGTAGCGCGGCCAGGTTCTCGATGCGGAAGAAGTTGTTGAGCGCCGAGTCGATCCGGTCGCCCGGATAGATCTTTCCCGCTCGCAGACGTTCGAGCAGCGCCTCGGGGGTGAGGTCGATCATCACCACCTCGTCGGCCCGCTCGAGCACCGCGTCGGGGATCGTCTCGCGCACCCGCACGCCCGTGAGCTCGTCCACCTGGTCGTTGAGCGACTCCAGATGCTGGACGTTCACCGTCGACATCACGTCGATCCCGGCGGCCAGTATGTCCTCGACGTCCTGGTAGCGCTTACGGTGTTCGACTCCGGGAACGTTGGTGTGCGCCAGCTCGTCGATCAGGCAGAGCTCTGGGGCCCGGCCGAGGATCCCCGGGAGATCCATCTCCTCGAGCTCCCGTTCGCGGTACACGACTCGCCGCCGGGGCACGACGGGCAGCCCGTCGGCCAGCCTCGCCGTCTCCTGGCGCCCGTGGGACTCAAGCAGCCCGATGACCACGTCGCGCCCCGCGTCCTGGTCAGCATGGCCCTCCACGAGCATCCGGTAGGTCTTGCCCACGCCTGCGGCCATGCCGAGGAAGATGCGGTGATGACCTCGCCCCGTGGGGCTCGGATTCGCCGCGCCCACTCCCTCGGGAGTCCGCAGCTCTGGCATGACTAGGCGCCTAGCAGGTTGTGAACAATCAGATCGATCAGCTTGATGCCGATGAACGGTGCGATGATCCCACCCAACCCGTAGATCCATAGGTTGCGGCGCAGGAGCGCGCTGGCCCCGATCGGGCGGTACTGCACCCCGCGCAGCGCCAGCGGGATCAGCAGCGGGATGACGAGCGCGTTGAAGATGATGGCCGAGATCACGGCCGACCTCGGCGTGCCCAGGTTCATCACATTGAGTACATGCAGCGGGCTCTTGCTGCCGGTGGTCACCGCCCAGGTGGTGACGAAGATGGCGGGCAGGATGGCGAAGTACTTGGCCACGTCGTTGGCGATCGAGAACGTGGTCAGGGCGCCCCGGGTGATGAGCAGCTGCTTGCCCACCTCGACGATCTCAATCAGCTTCGTCGGATTGGAGTCGAGGTCGACCATGTTGCCCGCCTCGCGGGCCGCCTGGGTGCCGGTGTTCATGGCCACACCGACGTCGGCCTGAGCCAGCGCGGGCGCGTCGTTGGTGCCGTCTCCGGTCATCGCCACCAGCCGTCCCTCGGCCTGTTGGTCTTTGATCAGCGCCAGCTTGGCCTCGGGCGTGGCCTCGGCCAGGAAATCGTCCACGCCTGACTCCTCGGCGATCTTGGCAGCGGTCAGGCGATTGTCGCCGGTGATCATGATCGTCCGGATGCCCATCGCCCGCAGCTGGTCGAAGCGCTGGCGCATGCCTTCTTTGACCGTGTCCTTGAGGTAGATGACTCCCATGACCTGAGAGTCGCGCGCCACGGCCAGCGGCGTCCCGCCCTCACGGCCGATGCGGTCGAGCACGGGATGAAGCTCGGCGGGAGGCCGGCCACCCTCGCTCTCGACCCACTTGATGATCGCGTCGCCGGCCCCCTTGCGGAGCTGACGGCCGTCGAAGTTGACCCCGCTCATCCGGGTCTGGGCGGTGAAGGGGACGAACTGGGCGTGAAGCTGAGTCATGTCGTGCTCCCGGATCCCGTACTGCTTGGCCAGCACGACGATCGAGCGGCCTTCGGGCGTCTCGTCGGCCAGTGACGAGAGCTGTGCCACCTCGGCCAGCTCCGGCTCGCTGACCCCGGGCATGGGGATGAACTCCGAGGCGAGACGGTTTCCGATCGTGATCGTGCCGGTCTTGTCCAGGAGCAGCACGTCGACATCGCCGCTGGCTTCGACGGCGCGGCCGGAGAGCGCGAGCACGTTGCGCCTGACCAGACGGTCCAGACCGGCGATCCCGATAGCCGAGAGGAGCGCGCCGATGGTGGTGGGGATGAGCGCCACGAGCAACGAGATCAGGGTGGTGTCCGAGATCGAGGTGTGGGCGAACAAACCGAACGGACGCAGGGTGACGACGACGAACATGAAGACGAGCGTCAGGCCGGCGAGCAGGATGTTGAGGGCGATCTCATTCGGAGTCTTGCGCCGCTCGGCGCCTTCGACCAGCGTGATCATGCGGTCGAGGAACGACTGCCCGGGCTCCTGGGTGATCTCGACCACGATCCGGTCAGAGAGGACCCGCGTACCCCCGGTGACGGCGCTGCGGTCGCCGCCGGACTCACGGATCACGGGCGCGGACTCGCCGGTGATGGCTGACTCGTCGACCGAGGCGATGCCCTGGATCACGGTTCCGTCTCCGGGGATCAGCTCGCCCGCCTGAACCACCACGATGTCGCCCCGGACGAGCTCGGAGGCCGGCTTGGTCGTCCCATCCTGGAGGGTGGCCACGGTCTCGTGGCGCATCGCGCGCAGCGCATCGGCCTGAGCCCGTCCCCGGCCTTCGGCGAACGCCTCGGCCAGGTTGGCGAAGACGACGGTCAGCCAGAGCCAGAACGCGATGGTCACCGTGTACCAGGCCGGGTCGTTCCCCCCGAGTGCCTTGCCGCCGAAGACCTGGATTAGCCACGTGACGGTGGTGATCACGGCGCCGATCTCGACCACGAACATCACTGGATTGCGAATCTGCACGCGGGGGTCGAGCTTGACGAGGCTCTCGATCAGCGCCCGCCGGACAATGTCGCGCTGGAAGAGCGATATGGCACGCCGTTCGGAGACGGGATGACGCGGTGCAATGTCGGGCGACATCACGCGCTCGGAGTCGTGCGGTCGAGGGCCAGGTTGAGCTCCAGCACGTTGACGCCGGGCTCGCCGGAGAAGCCGAGGCCTCGCCCGCCCGTGTAGGTGGAGACGAGATGCATCACGTCACTCATGGGGAGGTGCCGGACGGCGGCGATCCTGTGCGCCTGGATGTCGGCGTTAGCCACCGAGATGTCGGGGTCGACGCCCGAGGCCGAGCTGTCGGCCGCGTCCACCGGGACCTTGGCCGCGGTCAGGCCGCCCGGGTAGTACTTGCCGTTCAAGCTGATGTAGGTCTGGATGTTGCCCTGGATCTCGGTCAGCGTGGCCTTGCTGTTGGGCCCCAGGTTCGAGAACGTGCTCGCGGCCGCGTTGTTGGGCGGCACGGTCGCCGACGGACGGCTCTGGAAGTAGCGCGGATTCGGCGCGGTGACCGGGGCGCCGTCCTGCATCTCGGGCTTGCCGTTCTTACCGAGCACGACCGTGCCGAAGTTCTGGCCGATGAGCTTCGAGCCGACGAGCTTGCCGCCGACGTAGACCTTCTGGCCGTTGGCGTTCCCGGGGAAGGCAACCTGGCTGACGCCGGTGACGGCCAACGGGTAGGCGATCCCGCACAGCAACGTGAGGACGAGGATCCCGATGGCCGAGGTAACGATGTCGCGTTTCATGTCAGTAGAGGTGTGGGGTCAGGCCCTGCACGATGGGTCCCAGGAGCAGGGCGGGGAAGAAGGTGAGCGCCCCGACGAGGACGATCACGCCGATCAGAAGCACGGCGAAGGTGCCATTGTCGGTCCGCATGGTCCCCAGGCCGGCCGGGCTGACTCGCTTGCCCGCCAGGGTGCCGGCAACGGCCAGCGCGAACAGGATCGGCGCGTAGCGGGCGAACATCATCGTCACGCCGCCGAGCAGGTCCGCAAAGGTGATCCCGTGCGAGCCGAGGCTGCCTGCGTTCGGCTGAATGAAGCCGGTGTAGCCGGCCAGCGCCGAGCCGTTGTTGTTGGCCTGGGAGAGGTAGGCATAGAAGCTCTCGGAAAAGCCACCGGGCGAGATGCCCGCCGCCGAGGAAATCGAGGCTTTTCCGGCCTTGGTCGCGGTGGCCAGGGCGGTCGAAAACAGGGCGAACAGCGGTGTGATCAGCAGCCCGACGGAGACAAGCTTGATCTCCCGGGCCTCGATCTTCTTGCCCAGGTACTCCGGGGTTCGTCCCACCATCAGGCCCCCGATGAACACGGCCAAGAGGACGTAGAGGAGGATCGAGTACAGACCGGTCCCGACGCCACCGAAGATCACCTCGCTAGCGGACAGGTTCGCGAACGGAACGGCGCCGCCGATTCCGGTGAACGACTCGATCGCGCTGTTCACCGCCCCGCACGAGGTCACCGTGGTCACCACGTCAAACAGCGCCGACCCGGCGATCCCGAAGCGCTGTTCCTTGCCCTCAAGGTTGCCGCCGGTCGACCCCGCGATCACCTGAGTGTGCAGTCCGGCGGCGTGCTGAGCCGGCGATCCGTGCGCCTCGGCGATGTACGCTACCGCCGCCCCGCACAGGAACATGAACATGACAACGGCGTAGATGGTGTAGCCCTGGCGCCGGTTACTGGTCATGCGCCCGTACATGAAGATCAGCGCCGCCGGAATCACCAACACCGTGAGCATCTCCAGCAGGTTGGTGAACCCGGTTGGGTTCTCGAACGGGTGCGCGGAGTTGGTGTTGAAGAAACCGCCGCCGTTCGTCCCCAGCTCCTTGATCGCCTCCTGCGAGGCCACCGGCCCCATCGCGATCTGCTGGGGCAGGTGCGCGATCGTGCCCACGTTCAGGTAGTGCGAGAAGTTCTGGATCGAGCCCTGGAAGACGAGCACGATCGCCACCACGAACGCGATCGGCGTCAGCACCCAGAGGATCGTGCGGACCAGGTCGACCCAGAAATTGCCCAGACTCCTTCCGCTCCGGCCGATGATCCCGCGGATTAGCGCCACGGCCACGGCGATGCCGACACCGGCGGAGAGGAAGTTCTGCACGGTGAGTCCAGCCATCTGGCTGAAGTAGCTCATCGTCGTCTCGCCGCTGTAGTACTGCCAGTTCGTGTTGGTCAAGAACGACGACGTGGTGTTGAACGTGACGTTCCACGGCGCCGAGTGGAAGTGCTGCGGATTCAGCCCGGTCCAGTCCCACAGCGTCTGCGTGCGCAGGATCAGGAACAGGAGCAACCAGCCGGCGAGCGAGAAGATGATCAGGCTCTTGGCGTACGCCTTCCAGTCCTGAGCCCGGTCGGGGTCGACGCGCATGAGGCCGTAGAGCCAGCGCTCGGGACCCCGGAACAGCGGGTCGAGGATCGTTCGCTCGCCGGTGTAAACCGCGGCCATGTACCGGCCGAGGGGCAGGGCGAGGGCGGTGAGGATCACCGCGAAGGCGAAGATCGTCAGCCAGCCCGTGAAGGTCATGGCGCTAGAACCGCTCCCCGCGCAGCAGGGCGTAGAGCAGGTAGACGCAGATCAGGACGGAGACGATCAGCCCGAAGATGTCCGCGCCGCTCATATCCGGTCGATGCCGAGGATGAGCACGTAGAGGACGGCGAACATGACGATGCCCAGAAGTACAGAAATCAGGTCCATGTCCTGATCCTGGCCCTCGCCCGTCAACGCGCCATACAGAAACCGGCCGCGGCTATAAAGATGCCGTCAAGATCGCCGCCCGAGGGCGGCTCAGACCGCGAAGCGGTATCCGACTCCCGGATCGGTGCGGATGAAATGCGGCCCGTCACCGGGCTCGATCTTGCGCCGGAGGTTGGCCACGTGTGCGCGCAGGACCTGGGTGTCCTCGCCGTAACCCGGACCCCAGACGGTGGTCAGGAGCTCGCGATGGGTCATCAGCCGGCCCCGGTTCCGGGCCAGGACCCTCAGCAGCTCGAACTCCTTCGGAGTGAGGTGGACTTCCGTCCCGTCGCGGCGGACGATCCGGGCGGCCAGGTCGAGCTCGAGTCCATCGGCGGTCATCGTAGGTTCCTCCGGTCCGTCGCCGACCCGGCGCAGGACGGCGTGGAGGCGAGCCACCAGCTCCCGTGGGCCAAACGGCTTGGTCACGTAGTCGTCGGCGCCGACCGCGAGGGCACGCACCTTGGCGTCCTCGTCGCCCACGGCGGAGAGAACGATGATCGGGATCTGACTCCATTCCCGCAGCCGGCGGCAGACCTCGACGCCGTCGATGTCGGGGAGTACGAGGTCGACGATGGCGGCATCCGGATGCTGGACGGCGGCCACGTCGAGCGCCTCCTCACCATCGACAGCCGGCAGGGCATCGAAGCCGGCGTCGCGCAGGATCACCCGCAACGCCCGCAGGATCTGCGTCTCGTCGTCGCAGACGAGGATGCGCGGGCCGCGGTTCACAGCACGCGGGCCTGCTCACGCTGGGACACGGGCAGCTCGACGACGAAGCTCGTCCCCTGGCCGGGCAGCGAGTCAACCGAGATCGTGCCGCCGTTGGCCTCGATGAATCCCTTGGCGATCGCCAGGCCGAGACCGGATCCCTTCCAATCGCCGTTCCGGGCCGGCGTACCGCGGTAGAACGGCTCGAAGATGCGCTCCTGTTCGACGGGCGGAATCCCGGGGCCCTGGTCGACGATGCGGACGACCATGTGCCTACCGGCGGAGCGGACCCGGACGGCCACGGGCAGGCCGTTCGAGTAGCGCCACGCATTCTCGAGCAGGTTTACGAACGCCTGGTGCAGCTGAGCGGCGTCGGCTCGCAGCACCGGGACATCGGGATCGACGCTCAGGCGAACACCCGCCCCCGCCGGGCCGGGAAGCGAGTCACGCGCCGCCAGGAGCACGTCTTCGATCGAGAACCAGTCCGGCTGCGATACGGCCCGGCCGGCCTGCAGCCGGGACAGGTCCAGCAGCTTGTCGATCAGGTTCGAGAGGCGCCCACCCTCCTCCACGACGGCGCGCACGAGCTCGCGGCGATCCTCGGGGCTCAGTGACTGCGCGGACAGGGCGTGACCCGCGGTCACGATCGCGGTGACGGGGGAGCGCAGGTCGTGGGAGACCGAGCGCAGCAGGGAGGTCTTGAGGTCGTCGCTGCGGCGCAGCGCCGCCGTCTCCACGGCCTCGGCCTGGACGGCGTCGCGGTGCAGGGCGATGGCCACGAGGGCCTGGAGCGCGGGGACGAGGTGGACGCGGAGGTGCTCGACGGTATCCGGGGGCAGGTCGTGGGAAACGAGCAGCGTGGCCAGCTGGGTCCCGTCGCCGCTGCGCAGCGGCAGCGAGGTGCGTCCCGGGTCCTGGATCTCGCCCAGCTCGATCGCCGCCGAGGGGATGGCCAGGGCCTCGCTGACCCGGCGAGCCGTCGCGCGCAGGGCAGCCCCGGTGTCCTCTCCGGCCAGAAGCTCCCGGGCCAGACCAGCCGCCAGGTCAGCCTCTCCGCGACGGCGCTCGGCCTCCACGGCGCGGCTGCGGGCCAGCTCGGCGACGGCACTGACGACGGCGGCGACGAGGACAAAAGCGGTGAGGGCGACCCAGTTGCGGGAGTCGGCGATGGTGAAGCGCCCGGTGGGGGGGATGTGAAAGAAGTTGAACGCCGCGGCGCTGAGGAGCGACGTGGTCAGTCCGAGGAGGAACCCCCAGTAGACGGACACGAGCAGCACCGCGGGGAGGTAGACGACGCTGAGCGAAACCACCGGGGCGACCGTCTTGAGGGCATAGATCGCGCCCGTAGCCAGCGCCACGGCCACAACGGCGACGACCGCACCCAGCCATACGGGTGGGCGCTCCAGGCCCAGCGGACGCGGAAACAGCGAACGCACCACTAACTAGCGTACGCCGCGAACCGGTGCTCTAGGCGGGAGCCGGCGGGTTCATTGCCGGTGAGGTGAAGCGGGGCGCGAGCCAAACCTGCCCGCGCCCCGGCCTCCGATCCTGGTCAGTAGGGACAGTGGTCGGCGAGCCCCCACTTGCGGGAGGGGGAGGCCCAGCCGATGGGAAGAGCCAGATCCGCCGTCCAGGTCCCGGCCGAGCGGGCCCAGCCCCTCACGGGGGTGCGGTCCACGCCGACGCCGATATACCGGTACTGAGGCGAAAGGAGGATCCGGCAATGCACGACGCTCCGCAGCCAGGCCCAGACGGCTCGCCGCGGCGTCGTGAAGCCGGTCGAGATCGCCTCGCCGTAGGCGCCCCACCGGAATCCGGCGGCGCTGATCCGTGAGGCGGGGCTGCTCCCGCCGGCACCATCGTGACCGAAGTAGCGATCGGCCACCATCTGGTTGTCGTGGTTCTGGGCTGCTGAGTCCAGCTGATCCTGCTGGTGCAGCCAGGGCAGGCCGCCTCGACTCCTGAAGCGGTTGATGAGACAGATCACCGCGGAGCGAAGCTCGGCGGCGGAAGCGCTCCTCACGGAGGCGTTCTGGTCCGGGCAGGCGCGACTCGCCGTCGCCAAGGGCGCCGCCAAAGCGGTCGAAACCCCGCTCAGCTGGGCGACCATGGCATGGCCGAGCGGCACTGAGCCGGGGACGTCCGCGCTGTCAGTCGGCACCCCGGCGGATGGCTTGCCGAGGGCAGGCAGGGCGCACCCCAGAAGCGTCAGCACACCGGCGGTCGCACCCACGCGTCGCGTAGCCCGTCCGAGGAAGACTCGTGACACCTGTCATCCCTTCTCTTTGGCGCCTACGGGGTTAGCTGTCGGGCTCGCGCTGAAAGAGATCGCGCTACGCCGAAGACCTCGGCGATTCGCCCCGTGGAACTGCGGCGGTGCGCTCTACGCCCACCGTCGGCTCCAATCGGGTCCCCCGTTGCCGGGACACCGGAGCGTCTCGACATTCGGCTGGGTTTATGTCGCGCGGCAGAGTAGCGAAAGTGGCGGCGTCAAGTTGACATAACGGCCAGGTGGTTCGCTCCGGGCGCGCCCGGCCGCCGTCGGCGCCATCCACTAGCTTCCGGGGCATGGCGGCCACAATCATCGACGGCAAGGGGATTGCCGCTCAGGTCCGGGCCGAGGTGAAGACCGAGGTCGAGGCGCTGAGAGCCGCGGGTGGGCGCGCACCCGGCCTGGCCACGATCTTGGTCGGCGACGATCCGGCCTCCGCCATCTATGTCGCCAACAAGCGGAAGGCCTCGGCCGAGGTGGGGATCGTCGATTTCCACCAGCATCTCTCCGACCAGAGCACCCAGGAGGAGGTGGCGGCGGCCATCGAGGCCTGCAACGCCGACCCGGAGGTGAGCGGGATCCTGCTCCAGCTGCCGGTGCCCCCGCAGCTCGACGGCGCCGCGCTGACCGCGAGGATCGAGCC
Source organism: Solirubrobacteraceae bacterium (assembly GCA_035505215.1). GTDB lineage: Bacteria > Actinomycetota > Thermoleophilia > Solirubrobacterales > Solirubrobacteraceae > Palsa-465. The sequence continues at coordinate 123,802 of DATJQY010000032.1, forward strand.
GGCGAAGGACGTCGATGGGCTCACGCCGGTCAGCGCCGGCCGGCTGACCCAGGGCTCGCTGGGTCTGCGGCCCTGCACCCCGCTGGGGGTGATCGAGCTGCTTGACCGCCATGAGGTGGAGTTCCGGGGGGCCGAGGCGGTCGTCGTCGGTCGCTCGAACCTGGTGGGAAAGCCGGTGTCCTTCTTGCTCCTGGAGCGCAACGCCACCGTCACCATTTGTCATTCCCGGACCCGTGACCTGGCCGCTGTGTGCGCCCGGGCCGACATCCTCATCGCGGCCGTGGGCGTCTCGGAGCTGATCGGCGCTGAGCACGTCAAGCCGGGAGCGGCCGTGATCGACGTGGGGATCAACCGGACGGACACCGGGCTGCGGGGCGACGTGGACTTCGATGCCGTCCGGGACCGGGCCGGTCTCCTCACGCCAGTGCCAGGCGGGGTGGGCCCGATGACGATCGCCATGTTGCTCCGCAACACGCTGACGGCCGCGATTCACCAGAGCGGGTAGGCGTGGCGGCTCGCAACCTCACCTGGGGCGAGCTGATCAGCGGAGTGTGCGCGCTGGCTCTGCTCGTGCTCGCGCTCGCCGTCCCCTGGTACGGCGTCGATGGGATCCCCGGCCAGCCAGGGTCGCGTTCGGGCGCGGCCGGGACTCAGACCGGCTGGGAGGGTCTCACCGACGTGCGCTGGTTGATCCTCATCACCGTCCTCGTCGCCTTCGCCACGCTCGCCGTGCACGCGGCCGGGCCGGCGCGTCAGACGGTGGCAGCGCTGCGCCTCGCCCTCCTGGCCCTCGCCTGGGCGACCGCCCTCCTCCTCGTCGTTCGCGTGCTGATCGACCTGCCCTCCTCGGACAAGGTGGTCGATCAAAAGCTTGGCGCGCTGATCGGCCTGGGCGCTGCGCTCGGCCTGGCCATGGGTGCCTCGCAGGCGATACGGGAGCAGCGCCTGCGGCTGGCGGCGGCGGGAGGGGCGACCGGGGAGCACGCAATCGACACCGGTGTAGGGCATCCGGGGGGATAATCCCCGGCCATGCGGTTAAGGGCCTTACGGCTGCGCTGGCCTGAGTGGCTCATCGGAGCCGGCGGCGTTGTCCTCCTCGCTGCGATGCTCATGCTGCCCTGGTACACGCTCACGCTGAGCTCTCATCCACCGGGACCGATCTTTCTCGTCTCAAAACAGGTGGACGGGTGGAACGGACTTGCCACTTCGCACTGGCTGCTGCTGTTGACGGTGATCGTGGCGCTGGCGGCGACCATCCTCCAGGCCCAGCGACGCGCGCCCGCGCTGCCGGTCACCTTCGCCGTGTTCGCCGCGCTCCTCGGCGGGTTGAGCACGATCTGGCTAGTCGTCCGGGTCCTGATCGACCCACCCGGCGGCCGGGGCATCGGCGGCTGGATCGGGCTGCTGGGGGCAGCGGCAATTTCTTACGGGGGTTACGCATCGGTCCGCATGGAGGGGATCGCTCGGGTCGACGCGCCGACCGAGATCCCCACCATCGAGGTGGCGGAGCTGCCAACCGGCTGAGTCGGAGAGCGGGACCTAGAATGGGCCGGAGATGCTCGACCGCGCCCAGGTCCTACACGTGGCGCGGCTCGCTCGCCTGGAGCTGACCGACGAAGAGGTCCAGAAGATGGCGGGGGAGCTGTCCCATGTCCTCGAGCACATCGAGAAGATCCGTGAGCTCGACCTCGCCGGGGTGGAGCCGACGGCGCACGTCATCGACGTGGCCGGGGTGGTGCGCGCCGACGACCCCGCACCCTCGTTGCCGGTCGAGGTCGCACTCGCCAACGCTCCGGAGCCGGTCGAGACCCCGGCCGGCCTGGGCTTCGGCGTTCCCAGTCCAGGGCAGGCACCCGGTGAGTGACGTCCGCGACCTGACGGCCACCGCGGCGGCCGAAGCCGTGCGGGCGGGCGAGCTCGATCCGGGGGAGCTGTTTGAGGCCTACCGGGCGCGCGCGGCCGCCGACGAGCTGAACGCGTTCACGTGGGTGGCGGAGGAGCCACCGGTCAACGGCGGCGCCAAGGAGGCCCCGCTGGGTGGCGTCCCTGTGGCGGTCAAGGATCTGTTCTGCACCGAGGGCGTGCCGAGCCAGGCTGGTTCGCGGATCCTTAAGGGCTACCGGCCGCCCTACACGGCGACCGTCGTCGCCCGGCTGCACGAGGCCGGAGCGCCGCTGCTGGGCAAGACCAACCAGGACGAGTTCGCCATGGGGTCCTCGAACGAAAACTCCGGCTTCGGTCCCGTGCTCAACCCGTGGGATCGCTCCCGCGTCCCCGGGGGATCGTCGGGCGGGAGTGCCGCCGCGGTGGCGGCGGGGCTCGCCCCGTGGGCGATCGGCACCGACACCGGCGGCTCGATCCGCCAGCCGGCCGCCCTGTGCGGCGTGGTGGGAATGAAGCCGACCTACGGCGCCTGTTCGCGCTACGGCATGATCGCCTTCGCGTCCTCGCTTGACCAGGCCGGTCCGCTCACTCGCGATGTCACCGACGCCGCCCTGCTCTTGCGCCACATGGTGGGCCATGATCGCCATGACTCGACCTCGCTTAGGTTTCCGGAGGAGATTTCGCTCCCCAGCCGTGAAGATCTGACCGGCGTCCGGCTCGGGGTGCCCGAGGAGCTCACCGGCTCCGATGGTGGAGTAGAGCCGGGCGTCCGCGAGCGCTTCGAGGCCACCCTGCGTCAGGCCGAGGCGCTGGGGGCGACGGTCGAGCCGTGCCAGCTACCCCACGCGCCGCACGCCCTGTCGGCCTATTACCTGATCGCCCCGGCCGAGGCCTCGGCCAACCTGGCCCGCTACGACGGGGTCCGCTACGGCCTGCGCGTGGACGGCGAAGACGGCCTGCTCGCCATGTACGAGAAGACCCGGGCGGTGGGCTTCGGCGCCGAGGTCAAGCGCCGGATCATGCTCGGGACCTACGCCCTGTCCAGCGGCTACTACGAGGCCTACTACGGAGCGGCGCAGAAGGTGCGGACGAAGATCTCCGACGATTTCCGAGCCGCCTTCGAGCGTTTCGACCTGATCGCCACGCCGACCAGCCCGTGGACGGCGTTCGAGCTTGGCGCCAAGACCGACGACCCGCTGGCCATGTACCTGAACGACTTCTGCACCGTCCCGATGCCGCTGGCCGGGATCCCGGCCCTCTCGATTCCGTGTGGGCTGAGCGACGGGCTCCCGGTTGGCTTCCAGCTCGCCGGGCCGGCGTTCAGCGAGAACCGGCTGCTCGAGGCCGCCTACGCCTTGGAGCGGGCCATCGCCTTCGACGGGAGCGCGGCCCGTGCTTGAGTACGAGCCGGTCATCGGGCTGGAGATCCACGTCCAGTTGAAGACCCGGTCGAAGATGTTCTGCGGCTGCCAGGTGTCGTTCGGAGATCCGCCGAACACGCATACCTGCCCGACCTGCCTCGGCCTCCCGGGCGCGCTGCCGGTGGTCAACGAGCGGGCGGTCCAGTTCGGGATCATGATCGGCCTCGCCTTTGGGTGCGAGATCGCTGAGCGCTCCCTGTTTCATCGCAAGAACTACTTCTATCCCGACAACCCGAAGGCCTACCAGATCTCCCAGTACGACATCCCCCTGTGCCGAGGCGGGCATCTGGGCGACGTTCGGATCCATCGGGTCCACCTGGAGGAGGACGCGGCCAAGCTCAACCACCTCGGACAGAGCGGGCGGATCCACGGGGCCGACCGCAGCTGGGTCGACTTCAACCGCGCCGGCACGCCGCTGGTCGAGATCGTGACCGAGCCGGACATCAGCTCCCCCGCGCAGGCGCGAGAGTGGCTCACCGTGCTGCGGGAGACGCTCCGCCAGCTGGGGGTCTCCGACGTGAACATGGACGAGGGCTCACTGCGCTGCGACGCCAACGTCTCCGTGCGACCTCGCGGCACCCGTGAGCTGGGGACGAAGACCGAGCTCAAGAACATGAACTCGTTCCGCTTCCTCGAGCGGGGCGTCCGGGCGGAGATCGAACGGCAGATTTCTCGCCTGCACCTCGGTGAGTCGGTGATCCAGGAGACGCTCCACTACGACCCCGGCAGCGACAGCCTCACGCCGCTTCGCTCCAAGGAGGAGGCCCATGACTACCGGTATTTCCCGGAGCCAGACCTGGGTCCGCTGCTGGCCACCAGCGAGCTCATCGCCCAGGCGCGGGACGAGCTGCCGGCGGAGCTTCCGGTGCAGCGGGCGGAGCGCTTTGAGCGCGAGCTCGGGCTGAGCGCCGCGCGGGCGCAGGAGCTCGCCTTCCGCGCCGAGCTGGCGGCCTACTTCGAGCGGGCACTGGCCGCGGCCCAGAGCAACGGCGTGGGGGAGGTTGACGCGGTCGAGCTCGCCAACTGGATCCCGCAGCTGGTCGAGCGCATCGGCGACGCCGACCCGGGGGAAAGCAAGGTGGCCCCGGAGAGCCTGGCCACACTGGCTGCGATGGTGAAGGCGCGCGAGGTCAGCCGTGACGCCGCCCGTGAGGTGCTGACGCGGCTCGTCGAGGAGGGAGGAGACGCGCGGGCGATCGTCGAGCGGGAAGGACTCGGGGCGCTGTCCGGGGACGAGGACGGACTGGCCGAGATCGTCGAGCGGGCGATCGCGTCGGATCCCGCCGCCGCCGAGCAGGTCCGCGGGGGGAACATGCGAGCCATCGGACCGCTGGTCGGCTACGTGATGCGGGAGACGCGCGGACGGGCGGACGGCGGCGAGGTGACCCGCCTCATTCGCGCTCAGCTCGGCCTCGGCTAGACGCCGGCGGGGCGTAGCATTGGCGGCCCGCCGAACCGCTCCCTAGGAGGCACGCGATGTCACGACTGATCCGCATGGACCGCACCGGGCACACCGAGTTGGCGCAATGGGTGGCGGATGACCCGGCGAGCGTTGAGGCGGCAGTGGAGACCTTCCGCGAGCAGCTCGACCAGGGTTACTTCGCCGTCGTCTCCGAGCAAGGAGAGGCGGCCCAGGTGCGCGAGCTCCCGGTCGACGCCCCCCTGGTGATCCTGCGCCGGCCGATCGCCGGGGGATAGACGGTGGCCGAACCGGCCCTGGCCGTAGAGGCCGGGACGCTTCCCGAACTGTCGGCCGTCTGGTGGCGCCCCCGGGTTGGCGAGCCAAGCCTGCGCCGCACCGGGCGCGTGTGGACCGTGGTCGCCCTCACCCACAGCCTGCCTTTCATCGCCGCGGCCATCGCGCTCAGCCTGCTCAAGCCGGTGACGATCCCGATCGCGGTGATCCTCCTCGTCCATGCCTGGGCGATCCCCGAGCTCTACGCGGCTCGCGGCGCGAACGTGCTCAGGGCACCGCGCCGCCGCGGTTCGGGCCGCGCCGAGCAGGTAGCAGTCGGGCTCCTAGGCGACCTCGTCGGCCACGAGGCGCGGGAGCTCCACGCCCTGACCGGGCTGGTCATGGAGCCCGGTCGTCTGGGTGTGTGGCTGCTGGCCGAAGCGGGGGCACTCCTGGTCAGACCGGGCGGGCGGCGGGTTCACTGCTACTGCGTGAGAGTGACCGAGGGTGAGCTCCCGCCCAGCGATCTGACGGCGCACCTGCTCCTCGCCCTGCGTGAGGACGAGGCTGGATTCGCCACCGTGGCCAACCTGGCCTTCGCCGGGGCGGTATGGCGACTGCGCCGGCGCGTCCCGGCCAAGGTGCGTGAGGCGCTGGCGGCGGCAGCAGGCGACGCGCGGGCCATGCGGAGCAGGGCTCCTTAGCATCTCTGTACCTAGGGCCAATGTGGCGCTGAGGTCCGGGGGCGATCATTTCCGCCATGACACGTCCCGCCACCTCGTCCAGGGTCCTGTTGGTCGAAGATCGGCGCGCCGGCGCCGGCGCTCCCGCCGCCGTCTCGGTGAGGCGCTACCGCCTGGCTCGACTGCGCTTCGACGGACCGGCCGCTGACGCAGGCGCGCGCTTCGAGTACCTGAAGCGCTCGCACGACTAATAGCCAAATCTTCAGATTCCCGCCGGGTCGGCACGGTACGCTTTCCGGTATGAAGACTGAGTTGGGAACACACTCCACCGTCGAGGCACGGCGCTCCCACACGCCCGTTTTGCGCAAGGCGGTTGCCGGCGTGGTGCTGATCCTTGTCGCGGCGCTCGCGGTCAAGCTCGTGGTCGGCTTCGTGATGGCGATCTTCTGGACGATCGTCGTGGTGGCTGCCGTCCTTGCCGTACTCTGGGCGCTGAAGACGCTGATCTGGTAGCTCCGGCCGATGGTGGGCGCGGGCTATGTCGTCATATGCCTGTCCTTTGGGCTGGCCGGGGGCCTGATCGGCCGGATGAAGGGCAGCTCGTTCTGGCTCTGGTTTCTGATCGCCGGGGTCGTCCCGTTCTTCGGACTCCTGGCCGCCGTCTTCTACCGCTGGGACTCGCGGGAGCTGCGCCGGCAGTGCCCCCGCTGCGGCCGCGTGGTCAAGCTCTATGACGCCAAGTGCATGCGCTGCGGCGAGGAGCTCGAGTTCCCGGAGGTAGCGATCGTGCCCGAGGAGGAGACGCGCAGCCGGGCGGCGAGCGTCTCCTAGGTCGCGAGCGTGCGGCGCTCCCGCGCGCGTCGAAAATCGACACTTATCCGCCGACCGCCCGTCGAGCCGCCTCTAAACGCCCGCCCCGAAGCGGCCGAAAACCACTGTTAGACTGGCCAATTCCCGTTACCGGTGGGGCTGTCAGGCTCTCCCGGGGCAAGACCGTTTTTCTCTAAGAAGGAGCCAGAGCCGCGTGCGCGCAGTCGACGCCCTGATGGAATGTCTCAAGGCCGAAGGGGTCGACGTCGTCTTCGGGCTCCCCGGCGGCGCCAACCTCCCCACCTACGACGCCTTCTACGACGCCGGGATCCGTCACATCCTGGTCCGCCACGAGGCGGGCGGCGGCCACGCCGCCGAGGGCTACGCCAAGGCGACGGGCAAGGTCGGGGTCTCGCTCGGCACGAGCGGACCCGGGGCGACCAACCTGGTCACGCCGATCTGCGACGCGATGATGGATTCCGTGCCGGTGGTCTTCCTCACCGGTCAGGTGCGAACTGAGCTGCTGGGGACCGACGGCTTCCAGGAGGCCGACACGATCGGCATCACCATGCCGATCGTCAAGCACAGCTTCATGATCCAGCACCCGCTGGAGCTCCCGCGCTCGATTCACGAGGCCTTCCACATCGCCCGCACGGGCCGGCCGGGTCCGGTGGTGGTCGACATCCCACAGGACCTGAGCCGGGCCGATATTCCCTACGAGCCGGTGACCGACGTCCACCTGCCCGGGTATCAGCCGACCACCGAGGGAAACCAGAAGCAGATCCGGCTTGCCGCCAAGGCCCTGGCCAACGCCCGGCGGCCGGTGATCTACGCCGGCGGCGGGGTCGTCAGCGCGGACGCGGCAGCGGAGCTCACGGAGCTGTGCCTGTCCGATCGCCTGCCCGTGACCTGCACGGTGATGGGGCTGGGAGCGTTTCCGGCTCCCCACGAGCAGTGGCTGGGGATGCTCGGGATGCACGGGACCCGCGCCGCCAACTACGCGATGGACGAGGCCGACCTGATCGTCGCCATCGGCGCCCGCTTCGACGACCGGATCACGGGCAAGCTGTCCGAGTTCGCCCCCCGGGCCAAGTTCATCCACATCGACATCGACCCGGCGGAGATCTCAAAGAACGTGCCCGCCCACATCCCCATCGTGGGTGACGCCAAGAACATCATTCCGCGGCTCACCGCCGAATATCGGGCCTTGGCCGCCGACCCCAGCCGACTCGAGGAGTGGTGGCAGCGGATCAGCGCCTGGCGCGAGCGCCATCCCCTGCGCTACGAGGACTCGACGGACACCGAGATCAAGCCCCAGTACATGATCGAGGCGCTGTACGAGGCGACCGGGGGCGACGCGATCGTCACCAGCGACGTGGGTCAGCACCAGATGTGGAGCGCGCAGTACTTCCACTTCGCCAAGCCCCGCCGCTGGATCAACTCCGGTGGCCTGGGAACGATGGGCTTCGGGCTCCCGGCGGCCATGGGAGCCAAGGTCGGCTGCCCGGATCAGACCGTTGTCTGCATCGCGGGGGACGGATCGGTGCAAATGAACATGCAGGAGCTCTCGACCTGTGCTCAGGAGGGGATCGGGATCAAGGTGTTCGTGATGAACAACGGCTATCTGGGCATGGTCCGGCAATGGCAGGAGCTCTTCTGGGACAAGCGCTACAGCCAGGTCGAGATGGGGGAGTGGCCCGACTTCGTCAAGCTGGCCGAGGCCCACGGCGCCACCGGAATCCGGCTCAGCGACAAGAGCACGCTCGTCTCGGACATGCAGGAGGCGCTCGCCGTCGAGGGCCCCGTGCTCGTCGACGTGCGCGTGACCCGCGAGGAGAACACCTACCCGATGATCCCTGCCGGGCAGCCGGCACGGAACATGGTGGGCTAATCATGGGTGAGCCGGCAACCAAGGACGTCCTCTCGCTCGATGAACTCGAGGCCGCGGTCGGCGTGCGGACCGGCCGCAAGCACACGCTCTCGATCCTGGTCGAGAACAAGCCGGGTGTCCTGACCCGGATCGCTGGCCTGTTCGCGCGGCGGGGCTTCAACATCGACACGCTGGCCGTCGGCCCCACCGAGGACGAGCGGGTGTCTCGCATCACGCTCACGCTGGACGGTGCCGTCCACCCGATCGATCAGGTGACCAAGCAGCTGCACAAGCTGGTCAATGTCCTGAAGATCCGGGATCTGGAGCCTGAGGAGACGCTCAGCCGTGAACTGGCGCTGTTCAAGATCTCCGCCGACGGCGCGGCGCGCACCGAGGTCATGCAGATCTGCGACATCTTCCGGGCCAAGATCGTCGATGTGACGCGGCGCTCGGTGATCGCCGAGATCACCGGGACGTGTGACAAGGTCGACGCATTCGAGAAGCTGGTCCGGCCCTTCGGATTGATCGAGATGGCCCGGACGGGCGAGATCGCGATCAGTCGTGGACGCAGCGAGACCTAGCGCAGCGCACGTAGGCGCGAGCGCGACCCGGCGGGGGCCGGTTCGCCGATGGCTGGACCCGGGCACCGAGGAGCGTCTGCGCGAGCGAATCGCGACCGCGCTCCGGCGCGCCCGGCGCGGTGGCGCGCCGGTCATCGCCAGCGTCAGCGCCCGGATCGATCCGGTCGACCCAAGCGCCGTGGTCATCGCCTCGAAGGCTCCCGGCGAGGATTGGTTCTGCTTCGAGCAGCCCGAGCGCCATGGCTGGGCACTGGCCGCTCTGGGGTGCACGCGGCGCTTCGAGGCCGCCGGCGAGGAGCGCTTTTCGCAGGTGGCCCGGCGCTGGCAAGCCACCGCGTCGGCGGCCGCCGCCGATCCCGCGGACGGCCCTCCCGGCGCCGGGCTCGTCGCCCTGGGGGGGTTTGCCTTTGCGCCGCACGGCGGGGCGGCGGCGCACTGGGACCGCTTTGCCTCCGCCTCGCTGATCCTGCCCGAGATCTCCCTGTGCCGTCACGCCGGTGAGTCCTGGCTGACGCTCAATCTCGAGGTCGGGCCGGATGACACCGAGCCGGACGTGAGCGAGCGCGCCCGCGGTCGGCTCGACCGCGTCCGGGAGGTGCCGCTGCCGCTGCTCGACCCAGCCCCGACCGGGGTCTACCGGGTCCAGAGCGCGATGCCTCCCGCCCACTACGAGGCGGCCGTTGCTCGCGCCGTACAGCGGATTCGGGCCGGCGAGTTGGAAAAGGTGGTCCTGGCCCGAGAGGTCGACGTGCACGGCCCGGCCGACCATGACCCCGGGGCCATCCTTGACCTGCTACGTCAGGAATTCCCCGCCTGCTATGTGTTCGCGGTCGGACGAGGCGAGGCGAGCTTCATCGCCGCCAGTCCGGAGCTGCTGGTACGCCGAGAGGGTCAGCGCGCCAGCACCGTGGCGCTGGCTGGCTCGATCGGGCGCAGCGCCGACCCCGCCGTCGACGACCACTTGGGCGAGCGGCTCCTGCAGAGCGAGAAGGACCGCGAAGAGAACGCGATCGTGGCCCGGCGGATAGCGCGGACACTCCGGCCCCACGCGGTCTGGGTCACCGCCGCGGCCGAGCCGGTCCTGGTCCGAGTGGCGAACATCCAGCACCTCGCGATGCCGATCCGGGCCCAGCTGGCCCGAGCCATGCCGGTGGTCGAGCTGGCCGGGGCGCTGCATCCGACTCCCGCCGTGGGCGGCGAACCGCGGGCAGAGGCGACGGCGATGATCCCGGCCCTCGAGGGCTTTGACCGTGGTTGGTATGCCGGGCCGGTGGGCTGGACCGACGCCTCCGGGGACGGGGAATTCTGCGTGGCGCTGCGCTGCGCCCTGCTCCGGGGACGCCGGGCCCGGCTGTATGCGGGATGCGGGATCGTCCGGGACTCCGACCCGGCGGCCGAACTGGCCGAGACCGAGGTGAAGCTGGGGGCCCTGCTTCCCGCGCTTGCCGGTTAGGGCCGGCGTCTAGCCGACCCGGAAGGAGCGCGTCAGGGTGCGGGCGCCGCCTCGTACGCGAAGACGGTAGGACCCCGAGCTGAGCTTGCGATAGGTCGTGCGCGCGCCACAGCGGCGGAAGCGACCTCCGCGCGCCCGGCCGATGAGGCGGGTCAGGGCGCACCTCAGGCGAAGTCCGCTCAGGGCCGCCACACGCAGGATGAGCGAGTGCCCTCGCACCCGGAGCAGCGCGATCCTGAATGGCGCGCGGGCGATCCGGGCCGGCGAAGCCTCGGATGCGGAGACGCTTGGGGGAGGGGCTCCCGCCCCAGCGGCCACGGCCTGGCTCCACGTATACAGGTAGGCCGGGTGGTAGGCCGTCCCGCCTTGGACGATCAGCATCGCGTAGCCAGGCGCGCCACCAGAACCGACCCCGGCAGCGGCGCCCATAGCGAGCGCACCCGTCCCGGTGAACGGCCACAGGATGTTGTGACGGTGCGCCCAGCAGCCGCTCGCGGAGGCCGTGACGCAGTCGAGGTTGCCTGCACCGGGACCATCGTCATACATCCAGGCCTCGTAGGCCAGCGGCATGTCCGCGTAGCCGCTGGCCCAGTTCGAGGTCAGCGTGATGAGGCCGGGGATCGTGGCCGTGGGATCACGATCGAGTCGCACGCCCCCGGCGGCGGCGGCATCGAGGTCGGCCGTCAGTCCGGTGACGGGCTCCAGTCCGTAGTGGAGCCGGTCGAGGTCGGTCAGCACGAGCGTCTGCTCGGCCGGGGTGAGAGCGGCGAAGTCGCTCGGCAGCCGGTAGGCGGGTTGTCCCAGTCGCGCCCGGGCTCGGTCAAGCACGGTGATGGCCGAAGCGAGGCAGGACGCCGCCGTGGAGCAGGAGGGCGGCGGAGCGAAGTTCGACGCCGGGTCCGGGGGCAGGCCCCCGGCCGCGCTCGAAGAACCCGCGGTGGCGATCACGAGAACCACGGCGCAGGCCACGGCGAGCCGTAGCTTCGGCATTGCTCCCTCCCTGCTCTGGGTCGGCGAATGTGCTCTGAAGGGGCCGGCCGGCTCGCCTATACACCTAATTCCTGTTAACTAGGAATCCGAAACACCGAGGTCGCCGATCAGCCGGTCGGCGGTTGCTTCTCAACCCGCGGCCGGGCCGGAAGCGCGCCACCCGGCACGCCGACGTGATGCGCGCTGCGCCGAGAGCTCAGCGGCGGCGGGCCAGCGCCCGGGGCCGCCCGGAGCGCAGCGCGATGATCGCTCCGGCGATCAGCACGCAGACCGCGGCCAGGATGATCAGGGGCAGAGCGACGCTCCCGCCGGAGGTCGAAGCGCCGCCGCTCGACGGGTTCACCGGATGCCCGGCCGCGGCTGAGAGCTTGCGCACGCCGGCGATGGCCGCCTCAGCGAGGGCATCGCTGGTGTGCCCGGCCGGTGGCGTGAGCGAGCCGACGATCGCCCGGGCCGAGCTGCTCAGGCTGGCGTCGCCGTAGCCGTCAGGCATCACGACGAGCAGCGGGACCTTCCCTTCGAAGCTGATCTCCTGGTCGAGGAAGGCGGCGTACTGCATCGGCTTGCCGAAGAAGGAGGGGATCGCGCCGAGGTCGACCGGGGTGGCGATCAGCGCCACCTTGAGCGGGAAGTGGCTCTGGTGGGCGGCTGCCGTCTCCCGGTTCAGCTCGGCTTGGAGCTGGGCGGAAACGGGTGGGTCGTAGGGATAGAAGACGTTCTCGCCGAGAAGGACGTCGCTCGCCGGATCGGCGTCGCCGAGCGCCGGTGTCGCCGGGGTCAGCACTATGAACAGGGCGGTGCCGGCGGCGAGAACTGCACACAGGGAGTGGCGCAGGCTCAACCGACGTGCGCGTAGTTCTCTATGTCGCCGTCGAGGGTCCCCAGGGCGTCGTATTGGCCCGTGTGGGTGTAGGCGAGCTTTCCGGTCCGGCTGATGAAGATGGTGGTCGGAGTCCCGAGCAGTCCTTGGGGGATGATCGACGTGAGGTCTGGATCGCTTGATTGATAGCTCGGGTAGCTGACCGAGTGTTGCTCCAGGAACGACCGGGCATCGCCCGGACTGTCGGCGGCGTCGACGCCGAGGAAGGCGACCTGGCGCCCGTACCGGGCCGAGGCGTTGGCGAACAGTCCGAACTCGGCGCGGCAGGGACCGCACCACGAGGCCCAGACGTTGAGCACGATTGGATAGCCACGCAGGGCGCGCATCCTCGCCCGGAGCTGATTGATGCCGCCCAGCAGTTGACTTGACTGGGCGTGCAGGGCGGCCAACGGCGCCGGCGAGCCGGCGAGCTCGGCCTGGACCGCGGCCTGGCTGGCGGGGGCCCCGGCGGCGTAAGCCAGCGCCTGCCTGACCCGGGTGATAAGCGTCGAGGTGCTGGGCCAGCCGAGCGCGGCCACGGAGTAGTACCAGGCGATCTTGCCCTGCTTGGAGACGACCATCAGCCAGGGAAGACCCTCGACCTCATATCCGTCCGCCAACCGTCCGTTCCGATCGATGCCCACCGGGTAGCCGAGGGGCTGGGAGAGCCCAGCCAGGAAGCTGTGCAAGGCGCCCGGCGGCTCGACACTGGCCTCGTCGATCGCCTCCAGTGGCGGCAGTCCGAGCTCCGAGGCCGCGGTGCTGTAGCGGCTGAGGGCTTCCATGCCGCCGGCCAGCCCCGTCACCTCGCGGTCCCAGGTGGCAAAGAACAGGTAGAGCCGCGCCTTGCCTGCTCCCACCGGGACGCTGCCGCCACCGTTGCGCGGCACCTGCATCTGAGTCCCGGGACCAATGCCGCCGATGTGGGAATAGGAAAGATTGGAGTGGACGGCCGGGTGGCCGGGGAGGAGGCTTGACGCCTCCCGGGCCAACAGCTGCCCCAGCTGCCCGACCGCGGCATAGGACTGCTGGGTCATGTAGAGCTTGCGCTCGCGGCCCTGGGGATCGATGACAAACAGAGCCGGTGTGTGGGCGATCTCGCCGCCTTCGATCGCCGCCTGAACGCCGTAGCTGTTCCACACGCGCGTGAGGGCGGGGAGTGATCCGGTGAGGAAGTGCCAGGCGCCGAGCATCCCGTGCAGCTGCGAGTAGGAGTAGACGTCCTCGAGCGAGGTCGCCTTGGGGTTGGCGTCGATGCCCAGCAGCTGCACATTGGCCCCCGCCCGCCCCAGCATGGCCTTGGCCTCGAGCATGGCCGTCGTGGTCAGGGGGCAGATCGTCGTGCACTCCGAGTCGTTGAAGGCCAGGAGAACGACCTTGCCGCGGAATGAGCTCAGCGAGACCGAGCGCCCGAACTCATCCGTCATCGTGAAGTTGGGAGCCGGGCGCAGGAGCGGGGTCCCTGGGTCGAGGACCGGATTGGTGGCCAGGGCGTCGTTCTGGGAGGCGCGCGGAGGACCGATGAGGATCAGCGCGACGATGGCCGCACCGGCCAGGGCGGTGATCGTGGCGGCGATCGTCACGGCCCGTCCGGGTCGATGGAGGTCACGGCCTGCCTCCGCCCAGCGCCGCAGCGGGCGGCGGGCCAGGAATCCGAGGCCGAGCACGGCGGCCAGGGCCAGGACGACGATCGCCACCGTCGTGTCCGTGCCTGACCCGCTGGCCGAGGCGGGGCTGGGCGCGCCCGACGCCGGCGCCGAGGTGCTCGGCGCGGGCGCTTGAGCCCCCGCGCTCAGCTTCACACCACCGGCGGTGGCCAGCGCTTTCACGGCGGTGCCGGCGGCCGTGGCGAGGGCGGGGCCTCCGCTGCCGATCCGGACCCGGCTCAAAGTCGCGTAGGCGGAGTTTGAGGAGTGTCCGGGCCAGTTGAAGCCGAACCCGTTCGGCATGACCACGAGCAGGCGCCCACGGTACGCGAGCTCCAGCTCGAGACCGAGGAAGCGGGCATAGGCGCGGGGGTTTTTCCACAGGCCCGTGATCGCGCCGAGGTCCTGGGGGGCGGCAATGACGGCGACCCGGATGGGGAACTTGGACCTCGCCGCCGACTGGAGCAGGCTGCCCAGCTGCTCCTGCTGATGAATCGAGACGCCGGCGTCGCCGGCCACGAACAGGGTCTGGTTGACGAGCACGTCACTGCCCGGATCGCCGTCGGCGCGGGCCAGCCCGGTGCCGCCGGCCAGGCCGGCGGCCAGGCCCGTCAGCAGAACCAGGGTCAGGACAGCGGCGCGGGATCTCATGCCCGCACCCCTGAAAGCAGGGCCTGGTCACGGCCTTTGAGGAGCGGGAAGGCCCGCTGAGCACGCGCGGGGAGGATGTAGTTGGCCCGCTTGAGCACGAAGATGAACTCGTTGATGCCGTTGTTGACCGTATTCGTGATTCCGGGGTTCTGGAGCTGGGCCGAGCTGGCGTTCATGGCCGTGCGGGTGGTCACGAAGTCCTCGATCGTCCGCTGCACGGCCACGAAGTGCAAGCCCGCCTGGCCCCCGTCGGTGGTGTTGAAATCACGCCGCAGGATGAGTGGCTTGCCCCCGCGGCGGGCCCGGGCCGAGGTCTGCGCGTGGCCGATGACGCCGTAGCGGCTGATCGCCTGACCGAGGAGGTTGGGGTCGCTCTCGGCGTCGGTGGTGAGGCGGTTGACCTCCTGCGGAGTCACCTGCGGGGCGTACATCCGCGCCACCCGCTCGGACTCGGTGAGGTCGCGGTACCAGCTGTCGAGTCGCAGGCGCATGTAGCTGACGTGCATGGTCGTGCCTCCGGCGAACGGCCCTGACTCAATTGTCACGTCGTCCTCGGAGGCCTGGTTGCGCTTGAGGTTGGACTTGAAGCCCATGTACAGCGGAGCCCCCGCGGGGACGGGACGCCCGGGGGGGATCCCGCCCACCTGCTGGCGGGCGGCGGGGAGCCCGGCGCCGGTGAAACCGGTTCGGGTCTCGCGCCAGCGGAGCACGCTCGAGATGTCGAGCGGGCCCGCGGCGCCGGGCAGCGGCGCGCCATGGATCAGGGCCGCCTCGACCGCGGCCAATCTGGACTCGTCATTGCAGGCCAGGTGAAGGCAGAAGTCATAGCTGTCGATCGCCGGCAGCTCGAAGTCCGAGAGCGCACGGGCGGGGGGGATGGGCGAGGCCACATGCACGCGCTCTTCGAAATAGTGGGGACTCCAGCCTGCCGTGAACAGCAGCCCGGAGGGTCCCCACGCATAGGTCCGCTCCAGGTTACGCAGCGAGGCCTCGAGGACCCGGGCGTAGTCCGGCGTGGGGTCGCCCTCCACGTCGAACAAAAGCAGGCGGTCAAATCGGGGTGCGACCGGGTTCCCATACTGGTCGCGGGGCAACGTCGCCCCCCAGGCGTGCTGGCGCGCCGGGAGCCCGCCCGGCGCGTGGGCCAGGGTCACCGCCGGGAGCGGTGGCCCGGTTTGACCCACGGCCTGACTCAGCCCGACTCCAGCCGCGGCGCCGCCGGCCACGACGGCTGAGCCGACGAGGAACCGCCGGCGCGTCAGCCGGTGGCCGGACTGCCGCTGCTCCTCGCTCACGTGGTCGGCTGCCAGTGGAAGTCGAGGGTCACCCGATGCGGCTTGAGCCAGATGTTCTGATACTCGACGTGACGGGCCGAGACAGGGGGCGAGATGAGCAGGCTGAGCTTGTAGGTGCCGGCACCCGGGAGCGAGACGTCATTGCCGTAGTGCGGCCCCATATAGCGTGAGATCATTGGCCACTGGCGCTCGTCGTAGACGATCTTTCCGGCCTTGGTGATCGTCGCCCAGACGCCGGCGTAGGGAATCGGCACTCCGGTCTCGGCGTCATTGAGCATCACCATGAGGTGAAAGCTCGTGTGGGGGCCCGGCTTGACGAGCTGCTCGTTGGTCCCGTTGAAGATCACGAACGGGACGGCGGTCATGGCCTGAGCGGTGATCTTCATCTCCTGCCAGGACGCCTTGGCCAGGACCTGAGTGGGCACCGGTTTGATCCCGTCCACCGCGGGGGCGGTGGTCGAGGTGGCCGAGGTGCTTCCCATGTTCATTCCGGCCATCGACCCGCTCGATGACGAGGAGGTCGTCGGCGTCGACGCGGTCTTATCGGCGGCCGCGCACCCGCCGGCGAGGACGGCGAGGACGAGGACAGCCGCGAGGCTGCGCAGCGTCTGCCGTGGATGACTGGTCACGAGTCTCATGAGGAGGCCTCCTCGGAGGTTACGAGCCGGCGGTTCTGCCGCTCTGGGCGGGCAGATCCGGGGTGGGGTGGGTAGGGGATGAGGGTGTAGAGCGCGTAGGCCAGGACGACAAACAGGAGACCGGCATTGGGATCGGTGGCGCCGCCCTGGAAGATGCCGCCGAGGCCCTGGCCGAACACCCAGTAGGCGAGGTTGAGCGCTACGGCCAGACCGAGGAACAGCCTGGGGCGCCAGTTCACGGCCACGGCGATTCCGATGGCCAGCGACAGCGCAGCCAGGACGAGGGCGATCGGCAATCCGTCGCCCTTGGTCGCGGTGGTGGCCCAGTCCTGCACGGTGCTGAGCCAGCTCATGCCGGAGGGCGCGGCCTTGATCGCGCCCGAGACCGCATTAGCGCTGCTCGACGGCGTCTCCAGCCATAGCCACGCCATCACTACCCACAGGGCGCCCCAGGCGAGGCGGGCACCGCGGACACCGAGCAACCCGCCCGGGCGAACGCCGGGCCAGGCGATCGCGCCGATCACCGCGTATAGGAAGACGGCGCCCGGCGCTCCGGTGAGAGGACTGGCCATGGTCATGAACAACATCCCGAAGGCCTCGCCGAACCACCACACGACCAGAACCCACAAGAAGGAGAGGGCGAGCGCCGGTTTCACGGTGGGGCGGATGAGCAGCCCGAGGCCGATCACGACCTGGGTGAGGGCGAACAGCGTGTTCCAGACACCCTGGTTGCTCTGGAGCGTGTGGGCGCCCCAGAGGACGCTGTCGTGAAGCCACCCCGGCTGGCCGGCGGCCATCGAGGTGAGCATCTGGATAAAGCCCTTCCCGTACATGAAGGACTGGAACTGCAGGCCTCCGTCGAGCAGCCAGACCAGGCCCAGCGCGGTCTGAAGCACGCGGCGGCTGTCCGACGCGAAGTAGGGCCGAACCGAAGCCGTCGATAGCCCCTTGATGGGCTCGACGGTCCCGGGGACGGTCGTGGTTGTGCTCATGGTTCCTAGAACTCCCGTTGGTCTCGAAGGAATCGCTGTCACCGCCTCTCTCAGAGGCAACTCGCGCCGCCTGGCGCGCCTTACGCTGCGCCAAGTCTCCGGCGGGCCGGGGCCGGCCGGGCTTGAGTTCCGTCTAGGCGTTGGCTGCCTTGCGTCCTGCGCAGTGCGTCAGCGAGGCGGACCGCGCCCCGAGGCGCCGGCCGCCAGTGGGGCCAGCCGAGGTAGGAAGGCGTCTACGGGCAGGCCCGACCTGGGCTCGCGGCGACGGGCGGCGCGCGGCTGGACTCGGTACCGATCGGCGACGGTCTGAAGGACCCAGCGGGCCCCGTGGAAGGCGGCGGCCAGCACGAGCCCGATCGCCAGCGCCGCGGGAATCGCCCACCAGCCGCCGTAGCCAAAGACCCCGATGAGGCCCGCGGGGTGCCCGGCGATCAGCAGTCCCTCGAGCAGCTCCTGGGCGGCGTAGATGATCACCAGGCTGGCGGCGCAGAGGAGCCACAGCGCCGCGAAGGAGAGCGTGTAGCGCGACGGCGAGGATTGGCCGGTGAAGGCTCGGCCCAGAGCGCGGAGGAAGATTCCGACGCCGAGAGCGAGCAGCAGCGCGAGCCACGGCGCCACCGAATGCAGGTACGAGTGCCCCTGGCCCTGGAGGATCGCCCCCGCGTGGCCCCCAAAGGCCAGCCAGTAGCGGAGTTGGTGGACAGCGAAAGCGGCCACCGGCATCAGGGCCAGGGGCGCCAGACGCCTGACCGGGAGATTGCGCTGCGGCCGCACCGCCATAGCCGCAGAGGAATTTACCGGCTCAGGTACCTGGCGGAAAGGTGTAGGAGGCGTGCGGGGGGACGTGAGGCCCGACCTCGAGCACGATCTCCGCGTGCCTGACCAGGGGTACCTGGGCCGGCGGGAGGCTCGACGGGCGACCGTCGATGAAGACCGAGACCTTCGTGCCCGGGGCGGCGCCAAACGAGAGCAGCTGGTGGTTCGACAACGGCTGGCCCCAGGAGCGAAAGAGATCGGCCACGGTGAGATGCCGCCCGGGGCGGATCAGGAGGAGCCCCGTCGGGTCGATCGTGACCAGGTCGCCGTAGCAGCTGGCTCGCGCGATCCTGCCCGCTGAGTAGCTGCGGGGCGGGCGGGTGCCGATTCCCTCGGCCACCAGCACCACGCGATTGGCCGCGAACAATTCGACGTGGACACCGAAGCGCCGGCCGAGCGTGGGTGCGCAGGCGCCGATGCTGGGGCCCGTGGCCGGAGGATGGAATTGGGGGCCCCGGCCGATCGGCCGCGCTTCGAGGAGCAGGGCCCGCGGGATGCCGCTCAGCGCAGTCGAGCGGGCGTCGGTGCCGCAGCCGCTGAGGACGATGAGGCTGATCAGTCCGGCGCCGAGGAGCCTGGGGCCTCGCCGTCTCAGGCGAGCTCCCAGGCGCTGTCATCCTCGGTCTCGACCTCGGCCGTCTCATCGGGCGCGGGCGGTGGTGGATCGCGCAGATCGGCCAGTCGGAACACCATCAGGAGTAACGCAGCGCCGGTGCCCAGGCAGACGACGGCGGCGGTGCGGGCCAGGAACGCCGGCTCGGCGGCGAGCACGAAACCCTGAAGCAGGGTGGGGATCAGCTCAGCGCCCTGCCACAGGGCGACGATTGCGATCAGGAAATAGGTGAAGTAGCCGTGGCGCACGAACAGGAGGCGGTGCAGGGCCCAGACCGCGAAGGCGAGCACGGCGGCCAGCTCGACCAACTCAAAAACCGATACTCCCGGCCGGCCGTGGAGGTCGCGCCCCAGGACGGCCACCGATACCGCGACCACCGCCGTCAGACCCAGGCCGCGGGAAAGCTCACCGTCGAAGTTCGGGCGGTGCAGGCGCCAGCCCGCGAGAACGCAGGCCAGGAGGACGACCAGCGGCCAGAACCACACGATCGACGGATTGGCGGCGTGCCACAGGCCACCGGTAATCGCGCTTCTGGTGCCGTTCACGAGGAGCGGGATCTGCCAGTGACCGACGAACGAGGATCCCGGCGTCAGGGCAACGCTGGCCAGCGCGTGGAGCCGGCCATCGTGCCACTCGTAGCTCGTGCCCGTGCTCACCTGGTGCCAGCTGGGCGGGGTCGTGGGGCGCAGGCTCGCCGGTGGGGTCAGGGCCACCGGAGTCTGGTTCAGGTAGTACATGGCCGAGTTCTCGTTGACGAACACGCCGGCTGGGGAAAACCGGAGATAGGGCCCACGGCTGACCGAGTCGACGACCGTCACGGTTAGGCCACGCCGTACCTTGAGCCACATCCGCAGATCGCCGTCCACCACCTTGGCCTCGAGCCCCGGCGGGGCGGATCCCACCCGGGCCAGGTAGCTCGACGCGATCGGGTCAATCGGCCCGTGGGCGAGAGCAACCGGGGCCCCGGCAAGCAGAATCGCGGCGGCCAGAGCCAGCCCGAGCGCAGGCAGCCCGGCTCGCCAGCGCCTAGACTTGACGTGGGCCGCGGGGGCAGCTTCGATCCCGGATCTGCTCCTGCTCGCGGTCATGGCAGATGACAGACTGTACGCTCGCCCGCTTGGCCTCTGGTCGTGTAATCCGCACCCTCGCGGCCGGTGCCCTGGTGCTGATCCTCGGCTGGGGCGTCTCGGCTCTTCCGGCCCGGGCGGACGGCGATCCGGCCAGTGACGTCCTGGCCACCCAGAGCCTGTTCCTGCCCCAGGATGCGGGTATCCCGCCGGCTCAGCAGGCGCAGCTAGGGAAGCTGGCGCGGGATACGGCTGAAGCGGGCGTCCAGATTCGCGTGGCCCTGATCGCCTCCGCGAGCGACCTCGGTTCGGTCACCGAGCTGTGGCGCCGGCCGCGCGCGTACGCCAACTTCCTCGGCGAGGAGCTTTCGCTGACCTATCGCGGGCTACTCCTCGTGATCATGCCCAACGGCTTCGGCCTCTACGACCAGGGACACCCCGTGGGCGGGGAATCGGCGGCGCTGACGGCTGTGGCTCTGCATGGATCTGGGACGGGGCTGGCCCTCACCGCCGAGGACGCCGTCCGCACCCTGGCCGCGGCGGCGGGCCATCCGGTCGCGCTACCGCGCGCGACAGCGACCAGCTCCCCAGGATCGCCAGACCCAACACCGTGGATCGTCTTCGCGCTCGGGCTGGTCGCGATCGCCGTGGCCTGGATCGCCAGCCTGCGCGCTCGGCCGCTGGGGGTCGAGCCGGACCATCCCGCGGCGCCCTGAGGGCAGAGACGGAGGGTCGCGCTAGGCGCTTTGCACCGCCGCCTCGGCGATGCGGCGGTGCAGGGCCAGGTTCTCTCGCCGGTCGGTTCGCACCTCGATGATCGTCGCCCCGGAGCCCCCCAGGGCGCGTTCGAGGGCAGACTTGAGCTCGGGCTGGTCCCGGACCGGCTCGTGGGCGAGCCCGTAGAGCTGCGCGGCCCGGGCGAATTCGAGCCCGTGCGGGGTGGCGACGTGGGCCTCGAAGGCGTCTGCCTCGCCCGACACGGGGAGGAAGTGGAAGATTCCGCCGCCATCGTTGTTGAGGAGGACGATGGTCAGTTTGAGGCCGAGGCGTCTGGCCGCGATCAGTCCCCCGATGTCGTGGGCGAGGGCGACGTCGCCAATCAGGAGCACGGTTCGACGGCCTGTGGCAGCGGTCCCGAACGCGGCCGACACGGTGCCGTCGATCCCGTTGGCCCCGCGGTTGGCCAGGTAGCGGGGGCCGTCGCTGGGGGCCGCGGCGAACTCCTCGACGTCGCGGATCGGCATCGAGGAGGCGACGAAAAGAGTGGTCTCGGGGTCGAGCCACTGGCTGAGTCGCCGGGCCACGAGCGGCTCGGACAGCTCCGCGCCGAGGAGCTGATCGATCGCCTCCGCCACGGCGGCATCCGGCTCGGTCCAGGCCTCGAGCCAGCCGTCCTCGAGGGTGATGTCCTCGGGACGCGGGAGCGAGCTGCGCAGGCGCATGCCGACGACGGAGTCCGGGTCCTGCCACGCTCGGAGCGGATCGAAGGCGATCTGGGGGACATCGACCAGGCCGGCGAGCCACGCGCGGAGCGGCTTGGAGGTGGGGAGGTCGCCGAGGCGGAAGACGAAGTCGGGCCGGCGGCTGGCGGTGAACGCGGAGGAGCGCAGCAGCAGGTCGTAATGGGCCACGGCGGCAGGTCCCCGCCGGGCACCCGAGAGCGGGTCGGCCAGGACCGGGATGCCGGTCCGGGCCGCGTAGTCGGTGATTCCGGCTGGATCCGGGGTGCCCGCTCCGGCCACGATCACCAGCCGGCCGGCCGGGTGGGGACCGGGTCCGGTCGCCGGCCGGGAAGGTGCGTCGGGCTCGACGACCACGAAGGGCTGCCCGTTGCCTCGCGCCGTGTCGTCCGCGGGCAGCGGCTCGTCGAGGACGAGCGGCTCGGGAAGCGGGAAGTTGAGGTGAACCGGGCCGGGGGGGCCGTCGAGTGCGGTCTGGTAGGCGCGGCAGGCGAGCGTGCGGATCCAGCGCAGGCGGGCTGGCGTCGCTGCGTGCACGCCGACTTCGAAGAACCATTTGACGGCGTCGCCGTAGAGCTTCAGCTGGTCGATCGTCTGCCCGGCGCCGACGTCACGGAGCTCGGGCGGGCGATCGGCCGTGAGGACGAGCAGCGGCACGCGGGCGTGGTAGGCCTCGATCACCGCCGGCGCGAGGTTTGCCGCCGCGGTTCCCGACGTGCAGGTGACGGCGGCCGGGCGTCCCGACGCCTTGGCCGCGCCGAGCGCGAAAAAGCCGGCGCAGCGCTCGTCGAGATGAGACCAGCTGTGAACGCCGGGCTGGCGGACGAGAGAGAGGACGAGTGGGGCAGAGCGTGACCCAGGCGCGGTGCAGGCATGCTCCAGCCCACAGCGCTCCAGCTCCTCGGTGAAGGCCCGAAGCAACAGATAGGTATCGGTGGCGGTCATGATCCGTTGTGCTCCCTTAGATGACGCCGACCGTCCTGCTCCTTCACGGCTTCACGCACACCGGCTCCAGCTGGGAGCCTGTGGTCGCGGCGCTGGGCGAACGCTACCGCTCGCTCACCCCTGACCTGCGCGGCCACGGCGTCGCCGCCGAGGCGACGCCGGTGACCTTGGCGGCCGTGCTCGGAGATCTCGATCCGCTCCTGACGAGCGGCGGGGTGACCCTGGTCGGCTACTCGATGGGTGGGCGGATCGCCCTCCACGCCGCGCTGGCGTGGCCCGAGCGGGTGGCCCGGCTGGTCCTGATCGGGGCCAGTCCGGGCATCGCCGTGGCGGGCGAGCGGCAGGCGCGCCGGCGCGACGACAAGCAGCTGGCGGAGGAGATCGAAGACTCGACCGTCGAGGAGTTCGCTCATCGCTGGGCGCAGACGCCGGTGCTGGCCGGGCTCCCGGAGGACGTGCTGGCTCGCGCCCATGCCGACCGCTTGCGCAGCGCGCCCAGCGGGCTGGCGCGGGCGTTGCGCGGCCTGGGTACGGGCGCGCTCCCGTCGCTGTGGGAGCGGCTGGGGGAGGTGGCGATGCCGGTCTCACTCGTGGTCGGCGAACGCGACGGCAAGTTCCGGGACATCGCCGAGCGGATGGCAGCGTCGCTACCGCAGGCCGAGATCGTCCTCGTGCCCGGCGCCGGGCACGCGGTCCACCTCGAGGCCCCCGAGCGCGTGGCCGAGATCATCGAGCGGAGCGGCGCGTGCCCCGCAACGTAGGCTCGGCGGTCTACGGGTTGATCACCGTTGGCGCCCTGCTCGCCGCCGAGAGCGCACTGCATGAAACCTACGGGGAGACGGTGGCGGCGGTCGTCCTCACACTCATCGCCTACTGGCTGGCCTGGGGATACGCCGACTTCACGTCGGCCCGTCTGAGCTCTGGCCGTCCCCTCACCCTGGCCGGCTTCCGCCACTCCATGTGGCAGGAGCTGCCGATCCTGTTCGGCGCCGCGGTGCCGCTGCTCGCGGTCGCGCTGTGCTGGGTGACCGGGGCGTCACTGAACACGGGAATCGACGCCGGGCTGTGGAGCACGGCCGGCGCGATCGTGATCATCGAGGTCGTGGCCGGGCTCCGCGCCCAGCTGTCCGGGCGCGAGCTGGCGGTTCAGATCGCCGTCGGGGCGGTGCTGGGCCTGCTCGTCCTGGCCGCCAAGCTCCTGCTCCGCTGAGCCGCGCCGCCTCAGGCCGCGAAGCGCTGCGCCGCCCGGGCCTGGGCCTTGGCGCGTTCGATCTCCCGATCCCGGGGCGGGGCCGAGGTCTGAAGCTCCGAAAGCAGCTCAGCCGAGGCGCGGGTGACCGCGTCGACGGCGGTCTGGAACGCCTCCTCATTGGCCCGCGAGGGCTTGTTGAAACCGCTGATCTTGCGGACGTACTGGATCGCCGCAGCGCGGATCTCCTCCTCGCTGGCGGGCGGATCGAAGTTGTAGAGAGTTCTGATGTTTCGGCACATGCCACCAACTCTAGGCGAGGTGGACAGCGGGCGCGGGTGGCGGGAGAATCAGGGGGTGATACGGCAAGGCGACTGCCGCCGCGACATCGAGCGCACCCTGAACGACGCCTACGCGAGCGGGCTCCTCAGCGAGGAGACGTTCGCGATCCGGATCGAGCAGCTGCTGGGACGCCGCCTGATCGACCCGAGGTCGCTGATCGGCGATTTGAGCTTCCGCGCGCAACGCGGCTGGCGGCGATGGTTGACCGAGGCGCGGACAATCGTGGGGTCGTGGCGAGGAGCCGAGGAGCTCCTGCTCGCCCTCGACTGGACCGGAGAGCCGTCCGAGCTCGTGATCGGGCGCCACTACGCGTGTGACCTGGTTCTGAGCGACCGCAGCGTCTCACGGCGTCACGCGCGGATCATTTTCCGCGATGGCGACTGGGTGCTCCAGGACCTGGCCTCGACGAACGGCACCACGGTGAACGGGACCAGCGTGGGCCGGTGCGTCCTGCGCCCCGGCGATCACCTGGTCCTGGGTTCCGAGCGGCTGCGGGTGGACTGAGCGAACGATGGCTAATTGGTTGTCCTATTGACAACCAATTAGCCATCGTTCGCGCCAACCTCAGCGGTACCAGCTCTCTAGGCCGTCGCCGAGGCCGGCTCCGGGTGGCGGCGAGAGGCGCCCGCGGTCCGGGATCAGGACCGCCGGCCGGCCCTCGAACTGCGACAGCGTGGCCAGGCCGGAGGCCCGATCAGGGCGGATGACGGCCGCGGCGTGGAGCGCGGCGGCGATCCCGAGGGGCCCGTCGAGCGTGGAGGCGAGGTAGACGTCATAGCCGGCAGCCCGGGCCCGGCGGGCCGCCGCGAGAGTCCCGGTGATCCCGCCGCAGCGGGAGATCTTGAGGCACGCGACGCCGCAGACGCGGTGATCCAGCGCGCCGGGGAGGGCCGCGCTCTCGTCCATGGCCACATCGACGTCGGTCTGCTCTGCGACGGCGGCCAGCTCATCGAGTCCGTGGACCGGCTCCTCGCAGAGCTCGATCCCGGCCGGCGCCAGCGCCCGGAGCGCCGCGGCGGCCTCGGGCACCGACCAGGCGCCGTTGGCATCGAGCCGGATGGCCATCTCCGGACCCGCGGCGGCTCGGAGCGCGGCCAGACGCCCCGCGTCATCGCCGATCCCGACCTTGACCTTGACCACTCGGTAGCCGGCCTCGCGCGCTTCCAGACCCGCCGCGACGGCTCCCGCCCGGTCGCTCGCGGCGATCGACTGGTTGACCTCAACGGGGAACGGTCGGGCCGCTCCGAGCAGGTGCCAGGCCGGCTCGCCGTCCCGCCGCCCCGCGAGGTCCCACAGCGCGAGGTCGATCGCGGCCACAGCCTGGGGGAGGACGGCGGCCCTGGCGCACTGGCGCAGCAGCTCGGCGGGGTCCGAGCCGTCGGAGGCGTCCAGGACGTTGCGACAGTCCTCGAGCGCGGCGCGGCAGTCCTCGAGGCGAACTCCGTCGTAATGCTCAAGCGGAGCCGCTTCGCCGAGGCCGACCCAGCCTTCGCTGTCCTCGAGCCGAACCAGCAACAGCTCGCGCCTCTCGGTGGCCCCGGCGGCCGAGACGAACGGCGTCCGGAGCCGAGCCGCCACCGGCTCGATGGCCAGCTTCACCGGCTTAGGAGAAGGCCGGCCGAGAGCAGAACGCAGAAGGCCAGCTGGAGCATCCCATTGCGGGCCAGGGCCTCGTTCAGCGAAGCCCCATCGGTGCGGTTGCGCACGGTGCGCACGAGGCCGGCGGCCAGGGGGAGGGCGAGCCAGGGCAGGAACACCCAGGGGCGCAACGGGCCGAAGACCCAGGTTGCCGGCGTCAGCAGGAAGGCCAGGTAGACGATCACGGCGTAGAGCGTGCGGGTCCGCCCGCGGCCGAGGCGCACCGCCAGCGTCCGTTTGCCGGCGCGGCGGTCGGTTTCGAGGTCACGGATGTTGTTGACAACGAGGATCGCGGTGGCGATCAGCCCGACCGGCACGGCGAGCGCGAAGGCTTCCCAGTTCAGATGCTCGACCTGGACGAAGAACGAGCCGGCGACGGCGACGATCCCGAAGAACAGGAAGACGAAGAGCTCGCCGAGACCTTCATATCCGTAGGGCCGCGGGCCGCCGGTGTAGAGGACGCCAGCGAGGATCGAGGCGGCGCCGACGAGCAGGAGCTCCCAGCCGGCGACGGCGATCAGGTAGGCGCCGGCCAGGACCGCGATCCCAAACGAGACGTATGTCGCCACGAGCACGCGCCGGGGTGGTACCAGGCCGCCCGCGGTCACGCGGACGGGACCGAGCCGATCCTCGGTGTCGGCGCCGCGGCGGGCGTCCGAGTAGTCGTTGGACAGATTCGTGCCGACCTGGATGAACATGGCGCCGATCAGGGCGGCCACGAAGCGCAGTGGATGAAACACGCCGAGGTAGCCGGCCAGGGCGGTCCCGACCAGGACCGGGGCGATCGAGGCGGGCAGCGTGCGCACGCGGGCCGCCATCAACCAGATGCGGATCCCGCTCGGCGGCGTCATGGCAGCCGGCCGGCTGGCGGTGGGGGCCTCCCTGGGGGCGGCGGGTACGCCCATGGCTCAGGCGCGGCGGGGGAACTGCCCGAAGTCCGGCTTGCGCTTCTCCAGGTAGGCGTTGCGCCCCTCCTGGGCCTCCTCGGTCATGTAGAAGAGGAGGTTGGCGTCGTGCGCAAGCTGCTGGATCCCGGCCAGGCCGTCCTCATCGGCGTTGAAGCTCGCCTTGAGCATGCGCAGGGCGAAGGGCGACATGGCCAGCATGTCGCGGCACCACGAGACAGTCTCGGCCTCAAGCTCCTGGAGCGGGACGACCGTGTTGATCAGCCCCATCTGAAGCGCCTGCTGGGCGTCGTACTGACGGCACAAGAACCAGATCTCCTTGGCCTTCTTGGGGCCGACGAGCCGGGACAGGACGCTGGCGCCAAAGCCGCCGTCAAACGACCCCACCTTCGGCCCGGTCTGACCGAAGCGGGCGTTCTCAGCGGCGATCGTGAGGTCGCAGACAACGTGAAGGACGTGTCCACCCCCAATCGCGTAGCCCGCCACCATCGCCACCACCGGCTTGGGCATGCGCCGGATCTGGATGTGCAGGTCGGTGACCTCGAAGCGCCCCACCGCCTGATGCCGGCCGGCGCTCGCCGGGTCAGCTCCGGTCACGTACCCGCCACGGCTGCCGCGCACGCGCTGGTCACCGCCGGAGCAGAACGCGTCGGGCCCCTCGCCGGTCAGGATCACGACGCCGACACTGAGATCCTCGCGGGCCCGCGTGAAGGCGTCAGACAGCTCGATCACCGTCTCCGGGCGAAACGCGTTACGGACCTCGGGACGATTGATCGTGATCTTGGCGATGCCTGCGTCGTCGCCGGTGGCGAGTTCGTAGCGAATGTCCGTGTACTCGCCGGCCGGTTCCCAGGTGACGCTCACGCGGCCTGAGACTACCGTGGTGGCATGGACTTCTGGCTCCACGCCGCGGCCGCCAAGCACCCCGACCGGCTGGCCGTCGATTCCCCCGAGCGGACGCTCAGCTATGACGCGCTGGCGCGCCTGGCCGGAGCGGCGGGCGCAGCGCTGCGGGAACAGGGGGTGGGCAAGGGCGACCGGGTGGCGCTCGAAATCGAGGACCGCGTCGAGTTCCTCATCGCCCTTCACGCCTGCCTGCTCATCGGTGCACCGGCGGTCCCAATCGACTTGCGGCTGAACGAGAGCGAACGTGAGGTCAGGCGGCGAGGGAGCGTCACGGTGCTGAAGTCGCTCCCCGCTGGACGTGACCAGGCCGCACCCGAGCCGGCTCTGGGTCTCGACGCCGTGGCCACGGTCATGCACACCTCGGGCACGACCTCGGAGCCCAAGGCGATCGAGCTGAGCTACGGGAACTGGCTGGCGAATGCGCTCGGGTCCGCCGTGGCCCTGGGCCTCGATCCGGCCGAGCGCTGGCTCTGCCCGATGCCGCTGACCCATGTCGGAGGCCTGTCCATCCTGATCCGCAGCACGATCTACGGCACCACGGCCGTGCTCAATCGTCGCTTCGAGACCGAGACCGTGCTGGACACGCTGATGGAGCCGGCCCACCGGATCACGCTGGTCTCGCTGGTGCCGACGATGCTCGACCGGTTGCTCGAGGCCGGCCTGCATGAGCCGCCGAGCCTTCGCTGGGTGCTCCTCGGGGGCGGGCCGATTCCGCCCGCGATGCTTCAACGCGCCGAGGCGGCTGGGGTCCCGGTGGCCCCGACCTACGGCATGACCGAGGCCTGCTCGCAAATCGCCACCTTCGGCTGGCCCCTGCCGGGGGTCGAGATCCGCACTCACGAGGGTGAGGTGCTGGTTCGCGGCGAAACGGTCTCCTCAGGCGCCCTGTCCGAGGATGGCTGGCTCCACACCGGTGACGAAGGGGAGTTCGACGAGCGCGGCCGCCTGCGGATCACGGGTCGGCGGTCTGAGACGATCGTCAGCGGAGGTGAGAACGTCGCTCCGGCCGAGGTCGAGGCGGCGTTGCTCGCCCACCCGGCGATCTCCGACGCCGGCGTTTTCGGGCGCCCGGATCCGGAATGGGGCGAGGCGGTGGTGGCGGTTGTCGTGGTCGGAGACGGCGCGGCACCGGACCCAGAGGAACTACGCGACTTCTGCGCCGAGCGGCTGGCCTCGTTCAAGGTCCCCAAGGCGTTCGGCTTCGCGCCGGAACTGCCGCGCACAGTCAGCGGAAAGCTCCTGCGCCGGGAGCTGGAAGGACTCGTATGATCGGGCCGTGGCAAGCGTCAAACGTCTCGAGGATGCCCGGACCAAGCGCGGTCTTGGCGAGGAAGGCGAAGGGCACAATCTGACGATTGAGCAGCTCGCTGCGGAGACCGGTATGTCGGTCCGCAACATCCGCTCCCATCAGGCGCGGGGTCTGCTCGTGCCACCTGAGGTCCGCAGCCGGGTCGGCTATTACGGACCCCAGCACGTGGCCCAGCTGCGGCTTATCCGCGACCTTCAGGAGGAAGGCTTCAACCTCAACGGGATCAAGCGGCTGCTCGAAGAGACCCACGGCACAGCGGAGCGGCTGCTGCGAGTTCGCCAGACCTTGGCGGCTCGGCTGAAGGGCGGACCGGCCGAGACCCACACGGCGATCGAGCTGGGTCTGCGGTTTCGGCTCGAGCCCGAGGAGGGCCGGGAGATCCTGGCCAAGGCGATCAAGATGGGCGTCCTCATCCCGCTCGGCGGTGACAATTACGAGGCTCCGAATCCGTCCTTGCTGGCCGTGGGTGATGAGGCGGTGCGGAGCGGGATTCCGCTGCGGGCGGCGCTGGCCGCGATCGATGATGTGCAGCGACACTGCGACGCGGCCTCCCGATCGTTCGTTCGCCTGTTCCTGCGGGAGGTATGGCGACCCTTCGCCAAGGAGGACATGCCGGTCGAACGCTGGCCGGAGATCGAGGACGCCGTCGACCGGCTGCGCCCCGCCGCCTCCGAGGCGCTCATGGCCCTCTTCCAGGAACGCCTGACCATCCAGATCGAGCGCGCGCTGAACGACATCACCCACCGGCTCTCCGAGCGCAAGCACTAGCCATGGCCTCGGCCGACGAGGAGCGTCTGGAGATACTGGAGCGCTGGGACCGCGGGGCCGCGGGCTGGAGCCGCCGCGCCGACGCGGTGCAGGAGTTCGGGATGCGCGTCTCGGTGTGGCTGGTCGAGCACCTCGACCTCCAGCCCGGTCAGAGGGTGCTCGAGCTGGCTGCCGGCCCCGGCGATTCCGGCTTCCTGGCCGCCGAGCTCGTGAAGCCGGGCGGTCAGCTCATCTCGAGCGACGCGTCGCGCGCCATGCTTGGAGTGGCCACCGGCCGGGCGCGGGACCTTGGCGTGACCAACGTCGAGTTCAAGCTGCTCGAGCTCGAGTGGATCGATCTCCCCACGGCGAGCGTCGACGCCGTGCTGTGCCGCTGGGGTCTGATGTTCGCGGTCGACCCGGCGGCCGCTTTGACGGAGATGCGGCGGGTGATCAAGCCGGGCGGGAAGGTGGCCCTTTCAGTCTGGGACGCGCCGGCGAAGAATCCGTGGGCGACGGTGATCAACCGCGCCCTGGTCGAGCTGGGCCACGCCGACCCGCCTGACCTCGAGGCGCCGGGAATGTTCGCCCTCGCCGACGCCGAACGCCTGGGCGCGCTGCTTGAGGATGCCGGCTTCGTCGAGCCACTGGTCGAGTCGGTGGAGCTGAGGCGGACCGCGGCGAGCGTGGGGGATTTCGTCGAGGAGTCGGTTGACCTCAACGCGCAGCTGGCCGACCTCCGAGCGGGGCTCTCCCCCGAGCAGTGGACCGAGGTCACGGAGCGGATCGTCAGCCTGAGTGCGCCGTCCGCCGACGGTGGGGGCTTGAGTTTTCCGGCCCGTGCGCTCGTCGCGGCCGGCAGCGCCTGACCTGCCTGCGAACGAGTTCTTGCATCCTGAAAAGGGCCTTGCAGCCCTTGATGCTCGACCCCGGTGCGAAACAGAATGCGCCGGCATGCGGGTGCGTTCTGCGGTCTTTGTCATTTCGTCTTTCGCCCTCCTGGCCCCGGCGACGGCGTCAGCCGATTTCGTCCATGTGGTGGGTCCCGGAGAGTCCCTCTCCTCGGTCGCCGCGGCCGACGGCCTGAGCGTGGGAGCGCTCGCGGCCGCCAATGGTCTGTCGCCAACCGCGGAGCTGATCACGGGCACGGGAATTCAGATTCCGCCTCAGGACAGCGCCGCCCCGGTCGCCGTGGGGTCGAGCGCAACCGGCGATGGCGACGGTGATAGCGACGACGTCGCCAGCTCGCCGGCGGCTCCGGTCAACAGCGCCACGGCTTCGGTCGGCGGTGGGTCGTATGTC
The DNA here is from genome assembly GCA_035505215.1 of Solirubrobacteraceae bacterium. Classification (GTDB taxonomy): domain Bacteria; phylum Actinomycetota; class Thermoleophilia; order Solirubrobacterales; family Solirubrobacteraceae; genus Palsa-465. The sequence continues at coordinate 154,489 of DATJQY010000032.1, forward strand.
GTCCAGCCCGGCGACACCCTGACCGCGATTGCGGCCCGGGCCGGGATGAGCATCGCTCAGCTGGCGGCCGACAACGGCATCGACCCCAATGGCCTCCTGTTTGCCGGATCGGTGCTCCGTCTCGGCGGTAGCGGATCGACGACCCTGGTGAGCAGCCAGAGCGCCGAGACGGCGACGGCGTCGACGCAGCCCGTCGGAGCGCCCGCCGAGGGATCGGCCGTCAACCCCCCGTACCCGACCCCGGAATCCGTCAGCCCGTCGGAGGTGGGATCGATCGCGGCCGCCAACGGGGTACCCGCCTCGCTGGCCGATGCCATCGCCTACCAGGAGAGCGGCTTTAACAACGACGAGGTATCGACGGCGGACGCCCGCGGGGAGATGCAGATCCTTCCCGGCACCTGGGACTGGATCCAGCAGACGCTGGTTCCCGGTGGGTCACCGCTGGCCCCCGCCTCGGCGGTCGACAACGTCCGCGGGGGCGTGCTGCTCCTGCGCTCGCTGCTGAACTCGACGGGAGGCGACCCGGCGATGGCTGCGGCGGGCTACTACCAGGGCCTTCCCTCGGTGGAGCGCTACGGCGTTTACCCGTCGACCCAGCAGTACGTGAACGACGTGATGTCTGAGGCCCAGCGCTTCGGCGGGGGCTAGGGCAGCCTGAGATCTGCCGCCGGCGCGTGACCGCTAGGCTCACGCGCCATGTTCTACGACGACGACGCCGATCTCGGGCGGCTTGACGGCAAGACCGTGGCCATCATCGGCTATGGCTCCCAGGGGCACGCTCATGCCCTGAACCTCAAGGACTCGGGGGTCTCCGTCGTTATCGGCCTGCGACCCGGCTCGAGCAGCGTGGCCAAGGCGCAAGGTCATGGACTGACCGTCGAGGAGCCGGCCGAGGCGGCGAGCCAGGGCGACGTGGTGATGATGCTCGTGCCCGACGAGCTCCACCGGCAGGTCTGGGAGGAGGGCGTGCGCGACGGGGTGGCCAGCGGCAACTTGCTCCTGTTCGGCCATGGCTTCTCGATCCACTACCACGAGATTGAGCCCCCGCCCGAGGTCGATATCGCCCTGGTCGCCCCGAAGGGCCCCGGGCACCTCGTGCGCCGCCAATTCGTGGAGGGGTCGGGCGTTCCCGCGCTAGTCGCGGTCGAGCAGGACGCCAGCGGCCAGGCGCTCGATCTGGCGCTGGCCTACGCCAAGGGCATCGGCGCCACCCGCGGGGGCGTCATCGAGACGACGTTCAAGGACGAGACCGAGACCGACCTGTTCGGCGAGCAGGCCGTGCTGTGCGGCGGAGTCACCGAGCTCGTGCGCGCGGGCTACGAGACGCTTGTCGGCGCCGGCTACGACCCGCGCCTGGCCTATTTCGAGTGCCTGCACGAGCTCAAGCTGATCGTCGATCTCATGTACGAGAAGGGGATCGCCGGGATGCGCTACTCGATCTCCAACACGGCCGAGTACGGCGATCTCACGCGAGGCAAGCGGGTCATCTCCGACGCCACGCGGGAGGCCATGCAGAAGATCCTCTCCGACATCCAGTCCGGGGACTTCGCCCGCGAGTGGATCGCCGAGAACCGGGCCGGCCAGGAGAACTTCAAGCGCATGCGCGAGGAGCAGTCACGCCACCAGGTGGAAGTGGTGGGCCAGGAGCTCCGAGCCCAGATGGACTGGATCGACACCGAGTTCGCGGAATAGCCTTCGCGGCGCGATAATCGCGCCATGGAGCGTGGGGCCGCTCACCGGGACGCAGTTTGAGATGGCGCAGCGGATCTCGTCTCCGCTCTTCGTGGGGCGCTCGGCCGAGCTCACCGCGTTCGACCGCCTGGTCGACAAGACGGCGCGGGGGGCGGGCTCGGCGCTGGTGGTGGCCGGCGAAGCCGGGATCGGCAAGAGCCGGTTCGTGGCCGAGATCGAGGAGCGACTTCGCGCCACGAACACGCTGGTGCTGATTGGCGAATGTGTGGAGGTGGGTGAGGGCGAGCTCGCCTTTTCACCGATCGTGGCCGCGCTGCGACCCGTCATGGGCAGCCGGACAGTGCAGAACCTGGAGGAGCCTCTGCGGAGGGCTCTGGCCGGCCTGTGGCCGGTGCTCGGCGAAACCGGCGAAACCAGCCGGGAGCAGCTGTTCGAAGCCGTCTACCGGGTCCTGGCGGAACTGTCGCGCCAACGGCTCGTCGTCCTGATCATCGAGGATCTGCATTGGATCGACTGCTCCTCCCGCGATCTGCTCGCCTTCCTGGTCCGCAACGGACGCCGCGATCGCCTGCTGGTGGTCGGCACCTACCGTCCCGATGAGCTTCATCGGGGACACCCGCTGCGGCCGTTTCTTGCCGAGTTCGAACGCTCTGGTCAAGCTCAGCGGCTCGAACTGCGGCCGTTGGGTCAGTCCGAGCTGGCCGACCAGCTCTTCGCGATCGCGGGCGTGAGGCCGTCGGCAACCACGATCCAAGAGATCTTCGCGCGCTCGGAAGGCAATCCGTTCTTTGCCGAGGAGCTCCTGGCCAGCGCCGACACCGGGCCAACCGACGATCTGCCGGGATCCCTCCGGGAAGCGCTGCTGCTTCGCATCGAGCGGCTGAGTCCGGTGACCCAGGACGTCCTGAGAGCGGCGGCAGTCGTCGGCCGCTCGGTCGATCATCGGCTGCTGGGCTATCTGGCCCCGGTCGATGAGGCCGATCTTCTGGCTGCGCTGCGCGAAGCGACCGAACATCACGTGCTCGTCCTAACCGGTCGCGGAATGGCCTATACGTTTCGCCACGCCCTCCTGCGTGAGGCGATCTACGACGACACCTTCCCAGGGGAGCGGCTACGTCTACATCGCGTGATCGCCGAGGCGCTGGCGGCACATCCCGAATTTGCCACCGCGGGTCCGGCGGCGGAGCTGGCCTACCACTGGCATGCCGCGGGCGAGTTGCCCGCGGCGCTCCGCGCTTCGCTCCAGGCGGCCGCAGAGGCCGAGGGAATGCACGCCTACGACGAGGCGTTCCGCCATCTCGACCGGACGCTCGAGCTCTGGGCCCGGGTCCCAGAGGCCGACCAGATCGCTGGAATGGGGGAAATTGAGGTCCTCCTCCAAGCTTCGGAGACGGCTGAGGTGGCGGGCCACGCCGAGCGAGCACTCGCTCTGGGCCAGCGGGCCCGGGAAGCCGTCGATGACCGGCTCGTTCCACTGCTGGCCGCGGCGGCGGAAAACCGGATCGGCCGAGCTCTCTGGGTCAGCGCACGAGCCGATGAGGCCATCGAACACCTGGCGGAGGCTCGGCGTCTGGTGCCCGCCGACCCGCCCTCCGTTCAGCGGGCCGAGGCGCTGGCGTGGGAGGGCCGGGCGCTGATGCTGAGCGCCCGCAGCTCAGAAGCCCAAGCCTTGCTCGAGGAAGCCCTCGAGCTGGCCACGCAGCTGTCGGTGCCCCACGTGCAGGCCAGTGTGCTCAACACCCTCGCCATCACCTACGGCCGCTTCGGCGAGGCTGAGCGCGCCATCGCCAGCGGACGCCGGGGGCGTGAGATCGCCACCCAAGCTGGGCTCGCCTACGAGATCGGGCGGGGCTACGTCAACGGCAGCCAGGCCATGGACGACGCCGGCCAGGTGAGCGAGGCCCTCGCGCTGGGGCTGGAGGGCATCGAGGTGGTACGGCGACTTGGGCTGCGTCACGGGGAAGATCAGCTGCGGGTGCAGGCGGGCTGGCGGCTAGCTCGTATGGGTCGGTTGGCCGAAGCCGAACGGGTCATCGCGCCCTCGTTAGAGGGAGCCGCGACACCGTTTGGCATCTCTGCCTCCAAGAGCATCGCCGGCTACCTGGCCCTGCAGCGCGCCGACTTCAACCGGGCGGAAAGGCTGCTCCAGGAAGCCTGGGAGCTGATGCAGCGCTCAGGCGGGTTTCAGCTGATCGGTCCGGCCTTGGCCTGGATGGCCTCGCTGCATCTGTGGCGGGGGGAGCTCGAGAAGGCCGAGCAGCGGGTCTGGGATGGGCTGGGGCGCATGGCCGAGGCCGAGCCTGAGCTGATGTACAACGCCGAGCTCTACTGGCTCGGCGTGAGGATCCTGGCCGAGCGGGTCAACCGGGGCCTCGATCAGCGCGACGCAGCCGCGTCCAGAGCCCGCAGCGTCCTGGCCGCCTTCGATGAGGCGATTGCCGGCATCCCGGGTGATGGAGCCCCACCTGAGCCGCTCGCCTTCCGCGGCTTGGCCGAAGCCGAGTTGACGCGGCTACTCGATGAACGCGACGCCGGTCCCTGGCGGGTGGCCGGCGAGCGCTTCCGCCGCCTTAAGGCGGAGCACCGGGTGGCCTACACCCAGTTCCGAGCCGCTGAGGCAATGGCGCTCGGCGGCGCCCACACCGAGCAGGTGGAAGATCTGTTGCGGCAGGCCCACGCCATAGCGGTCAGCTTGGGGACGCTCCCCTTCCAGGGGGAAGTGGAGGGGTTTGCGGCAACCCACGGGATATCGCTGGCCTCTCCGGTCCAGCCTCAGGCGAGGACAGAGGTCAGGTTCGACGCCCCGGCCGAGGATGTGCTCGAGCTTCTCACCGGGAGTCGGAGCGGGCCGAATTCGGGGCGAATGCTCGCCACGATCATGTTCACCGACATCGTCGGCTCAACGTCACTGGCGGCGGACCTCGGCGATGAGCGCTGGCGCGAGCTGCTGGACCGTCATGACGACCTGGTGCGGGACCACCTGCACCGGTTCGGCGGGGTGGCCATCAAGTTCATCGGCGATGGGACGCTGAGCACGTTCCAGGGGCCTGGGCGCGCGATCGAATGTGCGCGCGCCCTCCGTGAGGCCGTCAAGACCCTGGACATCCAGGTCCGCGCCGGTGTTCACACGGGCGAGATCGAACTCCGGGGACAGGACATCGGTGGGATCGCCGTGCACATCGCGGCGAGGGTGGCGGCAAGGGCCGGGCCTTCGGAGATCCTGGTCTCCAAGACGGTGACCGACGTTGTCGCCGGCTCCGGGATCAGGTTTGAGGCTCGGGGCACGCACGACCTCAAAGGTGTGCCAGGTCGGTGGCAGCTCAGTGCGGTTGCCCAAGACGGTGAAGGCCTATCTCTGCACCCCGATCTGCGGTACGGTTCTCCCGAGGAGAGGGACCGATCAGATGAGTGACTCGATCGTCGTAGGTACTGACGGCTCGGACACTGCCTCGCGGGCACTTGACGAGGCAATTCGCCTGGCCAAGGCACTTGACGCTGAGGTTCATGTTGTTTCCGCTTATGAGCCTTTGCGCGGCGCCAAGGTACGCGGGGCCCCGGAAGGCGCGGCAAAGGTCTACGCGCCCCTGCCCGACACGCTCGTGACCGGGATTCTCGAGCAGGCAACCACCAAGGTCCGCTTGACGGGCCTCAAGGCCGAGGGACATCCCGTGCAGGAGGATCCCGCCGACGCCCTGCTCACGGTGGCGGATGAGGTCGGGGCTCAGCTGATCGTCGTCGGCAGCAAGGGAATGCACGGCGCGAAGAGGATGCTCGGCAGCGTCCCCAACCACGTGTCTCACCACGCACACTGCAACGTGCTGATCGTCTCCACCGACGGAGCCTGACGCGCGGCGCCTCGCGCGCTACTCAGCCGGGCTCACCGGCAGGCCCGCGGCCCGCCAGGCCTGGAAGCCCCCGTCGAGGTCCGTGGCCCGGGTGAAGCCGAGCCGCTGAAGCGTGGCCGCGGCGAGGCTGGAGGCGTAGCCCTGGTCGCAGATCACGATCACGTGCTCACCCAGGTTCGGGGCGTCGGGATGGCGGTGGCCGGACGCGGGGTCAAGCCGCCACTCGAGCACGTTTCGCCGAATTACGAGGGCGCCCGGGATCATGCCGTCGTCCTCGATCTGGGTCTCCGAGCGGATGTCGATGAGGACCGCGCCTTCGTCGCGCGCCGCGGCGGTGGCGGCGGGATCCAGGCGCTCGAGTCCCTGGCGGGCCTCGGAAAGCAGTTGGTCGACAGTGGTGCGGGCCATCCCGGACCACATTAGACGGCTCCGAGGAAACGCAGCTCGCGGGGTGTCTATAGTCGAAGTCTCGACCGGTGAGAGCGCTCGGTGGGTCGCCCGAGTGCCGATCGACGTGCCAAGGAGCTTCTCGTTGCTGAATCTCGCCCGCTGGTGTATTCGACATCGCCGCCGCGTAGTGATCACCTGGATCGCCGTGGCCGTCCTCTCCACGGCCATCGCCGGGGCGGTCGGGCGTCAATACGCGACCGACTTTCAACTCCCGGGCACCGAGTCCCAGCACGCCCAGAACCTGCTGGCGAGCGAGTTCCCAAGCGCAAGCGGCGACCTCGACACGATCGTCTGGCACACCTCGCAGGGGACCGTCAACTCGCCCGCGGTGCGCGGTGCGATCGTTCCCCTACTGGCCAAGGTGGACCGGATGCCGCACGTGGTGGGTGTAATCAGCCCCTACAGCGCGACCGGGGCGGCTCAGATCTCCCGCGACCAGCGCACGGCCTTCGCCACCATCAGCTACGACAAGCGGGCAAACCTGCTGCCCGACGCCACCGGTAAGCCGGTTCTGAACGCGATCAACGCCGTCCACGTGCCCGGGCTCAAGATCGCCGCGGGTGGGCAGGTGATCGAGCAGGCCGAAGGCTTCAGCATCGGTCCCGCCACCGTCGTCGGTGCCATCGCGGCGCTGGTCATCCTGCTCATCACCTTCGGCTCGCTCCTGGCGGCCGGCCTCCCGCTGATCACGGCGGGCTTCGGGCTGATCACCGGTGTGGCGCTGATCGGGCTGGCCACGCACATCACCGACATGTCCAACGTGGCGCCCGAGCTGGCCCTGATGATCGGCCTCGGGGTGGGGGTGGACTACGCGCTGTTCATCGTCACCCGGTTCCGCGAGAGCTACCACCGCCTGGGCGACAGCGAGGCAGCGGTGATCGAGGCCATGGACACCTCGGGGCGCGCGATCCTCCTGGCCGGGAGCACGGTGATCATCGCCCTGCTCGGGATGTTCGCCACCGGAGTCGGCTTCCTCTACGGCCTGTCGATCGCGTCCGTGCTGGCCGTGCTGCTGACCATGGTTGCCTCGCTCACGGTCCTGCCCGCGCTGCTGTCTCGCTTCGGCGAGCCGATCGCCCGCCCCAGCCGGTCAGCCCGCCGCCGGGCCGCGGCCGGCCGTCCCCCGCGCGAATCGCTGTGGCGACGCTGGAGCCAGCTCGTGCAGAGGCGCCCCTGGCCGCTGGCCCTGGCGGCGCTGGCGGTGATGGTCGTGTTCCTGATTCCCATCACCTCGCTGCGCCTCGACAACAGCGATGCCGGCAATGATCCGAGCGGTACGAGCACCCACGAGGCGTTCAACCTGCTCTCCCAAGGCTTCGGGCCCGGGTTCAACGGTCCGCTGTCGCTGGTGGCCGAGTTGCCGCACCCGGGCGACACTTCAGGCCTGCCCGCGTTGCACGCGGCCGTTGCGGGCACCCATGACGTGGCGGCGGTGACCCCGCCGCAGCTCAGCCGCTCCGGGCGGGTGGCGGTACTGCGTGCCTATCCCGCCTCGGCGCCGCAGGACCAGGCGACAACCGACCTCGTCAACCACCTGCGCCACACCGTGCTGCCGCCGCTCGAGCGGCAAAGCGGGACGCGGGTGCTGGTCGGCGGCTTCACGGCTGGCTCGATCGACTTCGCCTCGGTCCTGGCGAGCAAGCTCCCCCTGTTCATCGGGATCGTCGTCGTCCTCTCGGCCCTGCTGCTGTTCGTGATGTTCCGCTCGATTGTGATCCCCATCCAGGCAGCGCTGATGAACCTGCTCAGCATCGGCGGGGCGCTGGGGGCAACCGTGGCGGTGTTCCAACTCGGCTGGCTGGCCGGCCCCCTGGGTCTTCAGAAGGGCCCGGTCGAGCCTTGGATCCCCGTCCTCATGTTCGCCGTCGTCTTCGGCCTCTCAATGGATTACGAGGTGTTCCTCATCTCCCGCGTGCGTGAGGAATGGGTGCGGCGGCGCGATGCCTCGCGCGCCGTCGCCGATGGAATCGCCTTCACGGGCCGCGTCATCAGTGCCGCCGCGGCGATCATGGTCTGCGTCTTCTTGTCCTTCATGCTCGGCAACGAGCGGTCGGTCAAGGAATTCGGGTTCGGCCTCGCCGCCGCCGTGTTCCTGGACGCGCTCGTTGTGCGCTGCGTCCTTCTCCCCGCCGTGCTCGAGCTTCTGGGCACCCTCACCTGGAAGCTCCCGCGCTGGATCGACCAGCGGCTACCACACGTGAACATCGAGGGCTCCGCGGCCCACGAGCTGGCGACGCTGGACGAGCTGGAACTTAAGGACCAGCGCGAGCGCGAGGTCACCTCGGTCGGACAGTAGTCAACGCGGCGCCCGGTGCCCGTTCGCGGCGGGCGATGCCCACACCGTCGGTGTGGGTAATGAAGGAGCGTGAGCTTTGCCAGCGCACACCGGTTCTCGCGGAAGGTGGCGCGGACGAAACCGTTCCGCGGCCTGGTCCGGGCCGGCTTTGTCGCCCGCGGGATCACCTACGGCGTGATCGGCGGCCTGGCCGTCGCCATCGCCGTCGGCGCCGGCAGCGACGGAACGGCGGCCAATCAGGAGGGTGCGCTCGCGCTCATCGGCCGCTCGCTGGTGGGGCGCATCGCGCTGTTCGTGATCTGCGCCGGTCTCCTGGCTTATGCCCTGTGGAAGCTCTACCAGGGGATCTTCGGGCGGGGCCCCGAGGGCGGCGGCGGTCCCGGCCTGACCGATCGGGTCGGCAACCTGGGAGGCGGTGTGGGCTACCTGGTCTTCACCGCCGTGGCCGCCCGGATCCTGATCAAAGGCTCCGGGGGCGCATCCGGTGACCCTAGCCAGGCGGCTCATGGCGTGCTGGGCTGGCCCGGGGGACCGCTGATCGTCGGCATCGGCGGTGCGGTGCTCGTAGCGATCAGCTGCTACCAGCTTTATGACGCGCTCAGGGGCGGCTTCGCCAAGGACAACCGGACCGGCCGGATGGATGCGCGGGCGCGGCACGCCTTCCTGACGATCGGGCGAATCGGCCTCAGCGCCCGCGCGCTCGTCTTCGTCCTCATCGGCTACTTCCTGGTCCGGACGGCGATCGAGTTCAAAGCCAGCCAGGCGATCGGGGTGGATGGAGCCCTGGCTCGCCTGCACCACCAGGACCTGGGAGCGCTGCTGGTGATGCTCGTCGCGGCGGGGTTCCTGACCTTCGCCACCTTCTCCTTTTTTGAAGCCCGCTACCGCCGGCTCTAGGCGCGACCGGCTTCGGCCGTCGGCTCCTCTACACTCGGACGCGCCGCCGTGACTGGCGCTCAAGGTGGACAACCACCGGGGAGCGGCGGTGAGATCCGCCGCGCGCCTGGGCATGTCGGCCGCAACTGTCCAGGAGCCCCTATGTCGCAGACCTCCACGATTCTTCAGATACCGCCGCAGTTGAAGCCGGCCGACGGCCGGTTCGGCTCGGGGCCTTCCCGGTTGCGGCCCGAGCAGCTCGACCACCTGGCCCGGACGGGAGGCTCGGTGATGGGCACCTCACACCGCCAGCGCCCGGTCAAGGAGCTCGTGGGTCGAGTGCGCGGCGGGCTGCGGGACCTGTTCCGGCTCCCCGATGAGTACGAGGTGGCGCTCGGGAACGGCGGAACCACCGCGTTCTGGGATGCCCTGGCCTGTGGGCTCGTCCGCGAGCGGGCTCTTCACCTCACCTACGGCGAGTTCTCCTCCAAGTTCGCCGCCTCCACCAACGATGCCCCTTTCCTCGCCGACTCGATCATCGTCGAGGCCCCGGCGGGGGATGCCCCCGAGCCCCGCGCCGACCCGGAGGCCGACGTCATCGCCTGGGCCCACAACGAGACCTCGACCGGGGTCATGGTTCCGGTCCGGCGCCCGGCCGACGCCGGCGAGGCGCTGGTCCTGATCGACGCCACCTCGGGGGCGGGCGGATTGCCGGTGGAGATCGAGCAAGCCGACGTCTACTACTTCGCCCCCCAGAAGGGATTCGCCTCAGACGGCGGGCTCTGGCTGGGACTGCTGAGCCCAGCGGCGCAGGCGCGGATCCAGGAGATCGAAGCCTCGCGCCCGACCGTCGGGCCCGCGCGCTGGATCCCGGAGTTCCTGTCCCTGACCACCGCGCTTGAGAACTCGGCCAAGGACCAGACCTACAACACGCCCGCGATCGCCACCCTGTTCCTGCTCGCCGACCAGCTCGACTGGATGCTCGACCAGGGGGGACTAGAGGCGATGGTCGCGCGCACTCGTGCGTCCAGTGGGCATCTTTACCGCTGGGCCGAGGGCCATGCCCAGGCCACGCCGTTTGTGTCCGACCGAGCCAAGCGCTCACTGGTCGTGGGCACGATCGACTTCTCCGATGACGTCGACGCAGGCGCCCTGGCGAGCACCCTGCGCGGCAACGGAATCGTCGACGTCGAGCCGTATCGCAAGCTGGGGCGCAATCAGCTGCGCGTGGCCATGTTCCCCGCCACCGACCCCTCCGATGTTGAGGCACTGACGGCCTGCATCGACTGGGTCCTGGAGCGGCTATGACCCGCGTCCTGGTGGCGGAGAACATCGGGCGCAGCGGAATCGAGCTCTTGGAGCAGCACTTCGATGTCGAGGTGGCCAACGGCTGGTCACGTGAAGAGCTGGCCGACCACATCGGCGAATACGAGGGGATCCTGATCCGGTCGGCGACCAAGCTCGACGCCGAGCTGCTTACGCAGGCGACCCGGCTGCGCGCGGTGGGGCGGGCTGGGGTCGGGGTCGACAACGTCGACGTCCCGGCGGCGACCAAGCGGGGCATCGTGGTTGCCAATGCGCCGCAGTCGAACGTCGTCACGGCGGCCGAGCACACGATGGCGCTGCTGCTCGCTCTGGCTCGCAACGTCCCCCAGGCCCACGCCTCGCTCACCGGGGGGGCCTGGGAGCGCTCCAAGTTCTCCGGCATCGAGCTCTACGAGAAGACGCTTGGGATCCTCGGCTTCGGGCGCATCGGCCAGCTCGTGGCCCAGCGTGCTCACGCCTTCGGGATGAAGGTGATCGCCTTCGACCCCTATGTGTCGGCTGAGCGCTACCGCGAGCTCGGCACCGAAAAGGCGGAGTCACCCGACGACATCTACGCCGTGGCCGACTTCCTCACCCTGCACCTCCCAAACACGCCCGAGACGAGCGGATGGCTGAGCGCCGAGGTGCTGGCCAAGTGCAAGGACGGCGTCTGCGTGCTCAACGTGGCTCGGGGGCCGCTGGTCGTCGACGAGGATCTCAAGGCGGCGCTCGACTCGGGCAAGGTGAGGGGCGCCGCGCTCGACGTGTTCCGCGAGGAACCAGTCACCGATCATCCGCTGTTCGGCTATGCGAACGTGATCGTCACCCCGCACCTGGGCGCCTCCACGGCCGAGGCGACCGACCGTGCCGGCTACCAGGCGGCCGAGCAGGTGATCGCCGCCCTGACCGGGGGCGTCGTCTCAAGCGCAGTCAACGTCCCCGCCATCCCCGGCGAGGACATGGAGGTGCTGGGCCCGTTCGTGCCCCTGTGCCGGGCCCTGGGCCGGATCGCCATTGCCCTGGCCGACGCCTCCTCGGTCGATCGCGTGCAGACCGAGTACCTGGGACGGGTCGCTGAGCGCGACACCCGCCTGCTCTCCATCCAGACTCTGCTCGGGGTGCTGGGCGGCCACACCGAGGAGGAGGTCAACGAGGTCAACGCACCGGCCATCGCCGAGGAGCGCGGGATCGAGCTGGCGGAGACCAAGCGGTCAAGCGCACGCGACTACACCGACCTGATTCGGGTTACCGTGGTCGGTGACGCCAGCGCGGCCCGCGTCGTCGGCACGTTGATCGGCCAGCGTCACCGCCTCCACCTGCTCGAGGCGTGGGGCCAGCGCTTCGACCTCCAGCTCGAGGACCACATCACGATCTTCCGCTACCTGGATCGCCCGGGGATGATCGGAGCGGTGGGAACGATCTTCGGCGAGCACGGCATCAATATCGTCTCGGCCGCGGTCGGCCGGCCCAGCGAGGACGGCCGCGACGGCGAAGCGCGCCTAGCGGTCATGGCGATCACCACCGATGGCCCCGTGCCGCGGGTGGTCATGGACGAGGTCTTGGCCGGCGACGGCTTCGAGGCCGGGCGTACCGTCTCGCTCTAGCCCTCACGGAGGACGGCCTGACCCGTTCCTCCGTTCGGACTGGGATCAACGGCTCCCGCCGCCGGCCCGGCATAGGCCAGCTGAACGACAGATGGGCGCCCACGGCGGCGCAGCCAGCGGCCTCGCCCCGGAGGGAGCGGCTCCGCCCGCACGCCCCGCATCAGAGGGCCTTCGTGGGGATCTCCGCTCAGTAGCAAGCCTGGGGCACCGGATTCGGCCAGCCGGGAGAGGACCGGATCCAGCATCGCGCGGGAGGCGCCCCCCGCGGCCCGGGCGAGGACGACATGGATGCCGGCATCCCGGCCCTGGAAGATCATCTCAGCGAGCCCGGCCAGCGGGTTGAGCTGGGAGCCGGCGATCAGGTCATAGTCATCGACGAGCACGTACACGGCGGGGCCCGCCCAGCCTCCGGCGGGACTGTCGAGCCCGCGCAGCCGCTCGACCGTCAGCTCCCTCAGCTCGGCCATGACCTCCTCGGCCTTGGGCGGGCGGGAGGCGAAGCTGCACGGGAGCGGGAGCTGGGCCAGATCAAGCAGTCCCCGCCGGAAATCGATCACCACGAGGCGAGCCTGCTCGGCCGAGTAGCGCTCGGCCAGGCCCTCGGCGATGGAGCGCAAAGCGCTGGTCCGGCCGGAGCCGGATTCGCCGAGCAGGAGCAGGTGCTGGTCGTCTCCCGCGAGGTCGAGCTCCACCGGAGCCAGCGTCAGCTCCTCGATTCCGACCACGACTCCGCCCGAGACGGCGGCGGGCAGCTCGCTCCGGAAGAGCCGCTCGGGCAGGACCCGCACGGCGGGAGCGCCCGCACCGGTCCACCGCTCGGCGAGGGCGCCGGTAAGTTCGCCCAGCGCCTCGCCGATGCCCGCCAGCTCGTCGCGCCCGTCCAGGCGGGGCAGGGCGACCTGGAAGTGAAGCCCCTCCGGCGTCACCCCGCGACCGGGGGCGCCGGTCGGAACGGTCTCGGCGATGCGTCGCCCGAAGTCGGATTCCATTGGGTCGTTCAGGCGAAGCTCGAGCCGGCTGCCGAAGGCTTCCCGGATGGCGGGTCGTACCTCAGCCCAGCGTCCCGCGGCAATCACGAGATGTACTCCATGCTGGAGCCCGCCCGCGGCCAGTTCGCCCAGCTCCTCGAGCAGGTCCTCGTAGTCGCGCAGCAAGGCCGCCCAGTTGTCCACGACGAGCACGACGTCGGACGACTCCTCGGGGCCAAGCTGGCCCGCGCGTCCGCGCGCCCGCGCGTCGGCCATCGAGTCGATGCCGAGGTCCCGGAAGGCCGCCTCGCGCTCGGAGATCACCGCCCTGACCTGGCGCACGGTGGCCCGGACCCGCTCCGGGTCGCTCTTGCCGCAGATCCCGCCGACGTGCGGAGCGTCTTCGAAGGCGCGCAGCAGACCGCCGCCGAGATCGATCCCGTAGATCCGCACCTCGTCGGGGGTGTGGGTTATGCAGAGCGCGGCGAGCAGGGTCCGCAGGAGGGTGCTCTTGCCCGTCTGAGGCGCGCCCACGACGGCGAGGTGGCCGCCGATCCCACCGAGGTCAAGCACGAACGGGTCCTGGCGCTGCTCCGAAGGCCGGTCGAGCAGGCCGACGCAGGCGCGGATGCCCGTCGAGGTGGCCGGCTCGGTGCGGCGCCACCAGGGCTCGCCCTCGAAGACCGACGAGAGGGCCTGTCGGGCCGGGAGCGGATCGAGCCACACCTGGTGCACCCGGGTTTCGCCGTAGCGGGAGCGGAGCTCGTGGATGAGGACGTCGAGATCCGTGAGCTGACCCTCGCCCTCGACTTCGGCCCGGGACGCAACCGGGGTTGTCCCGGCCGCGAGTTCGAACACGCTGACCGGCGTTCCTGCCTTCGTTTGCTCGTCGTGCGGAGCGGTGACCAGCGCTGTCTTGAAGCGCTGATAGATGTCGGTGTCCACGCTCAGATAACCGACGCCGGGGTAGGGCGGGAGGAGGAACGCGTCGGCGGTACCCAGGACGCTCTTGCTCTCCTGAGCCGAGTACGTGCGCAGGGAGATGCGGTAGCGCAAATGGCCCTCCAGTCCGCGCAGGCGCCCCTCCTCCAGCCGCTGGCTTGAGAGCAGGAGATGGATGCCGAGGCTCCGCCCGACGCGGCCGATGGCCAAGAACAGGTCGATGAACTCGGGACGGTTGGCCAGGAGCTCGCCGAACTCGTCGACGATGACGAGCAGATGGGGTAGGGGCTCGAGCGCCGCATCCGTGGCCTGGAGCGCTCGATATGAGGCGACGTCGTCCAGGTTTCCGGCCGCGCGGAGGATCGCCTGCCGGCGCTGCTGCTCGCCGAACAGCGCCGCATGCATCCGGTCGATCAGGCTCAGGTCGTGTTGGAGGTTGGTGATCATCCCCGCCGAGTGGGGAAGGTGGGCCAGCTCGGCGAAGGCCGCCCCGCCCTTGAAGTCCACGAACACGAAGCAGAGCTCCTCAGGGCGGTGCGCGGCGGCGAGGCTGGTGACGATGGTCCTCAGAAGCTCGCTCTTTCCCGAGCCGGTCGCCCCGACGATGAGCCCATGGGGACCCATGCCACCCTCGGCGGCCTGCTTGAGGTCGAGGACCAGCCGATCGCCCTCCTCGGTCAGCCCGATGGGTGCACACAGCTTTGCCGGTGCATCCTCAAGCAGCTCGCTCAGGCGTACGTCGGCCGCCAGATCGATCGTGGCCGCGGACTCCTCCAGCTGCAGCGGCGCCAGCTGGCGGGCCAGGGTCTCGGCGCCGGCCCCGCTGAGCTCATCCAGCAACACCGGGCCAAGCCGGTAGCCCTGGGCCCCGGTGCGCTCGAGGACTCCAGGCCCCTGCGGCGGGATGACGAGCCGCAACTGGGCCTCCGGAGGCTCGGCGGCGCCCTCGTCGACCAGGCACAGGGTCCGCACCTTGAGCCGGTCGCCCCGGGCGGCGAGCTCACGGATCAGGGGTAGCCTGGCCACCTGCCCGCCGGCGTGGTAGTCGTCGAGAACGAGTAGGAGCTCCGGCGCGTCGACCGACGCGGTCGCCCCGTCGGCCGAGGAAGAGGACTCGATCCGCCGCAGCTGCTCGAGTCGGGGCTGCACGTGCTCCTCCAGCAGCTGCGCCAGCTGATCCGGACCGGGAGCCAGAAGCAGAGATGGCCCGGCGCTACTCCGGTCGCGCTCGCGATGGCGAACCGAACGAGCATGCGGGATCCACTTGAGCCAGGCCCAATCGTTCCCGTGCTCAGGCGCGAAGGCAGCCATGATCCGCATATCGGAGGGAGCACGCAGAGCCGCGGCCTGGGCGAGGATGGCCCGGGACAACGCCACCGTCCGGCTGCGCGGGCCGGTCAGGGTCATCACGCTGGCCTCGGCCAGGCTGGCCACGACCGATAGTTCGTCCACGGTCCGGTAGCGCTGCACCAGAGCCTCCGCCTGCTCGTAGAGCTCGGGCTGATATTCGGTGAGCGGGTCCTCGGAGAGCGAGAGCTCGATCGGGCAGGCCAGGGGCACCGTGGCCCGTCCGAGACGGAAGGCCAGGAAATCGCCGTCGCCGGGACGGCGCTCCCACAGGTGACGACGTTGGGTGACCAGGCTGGTCAAGCGCCCCGGGTCGGGATAGAGGCGCTCGTCGATGTCCCGCTGGCCGCGGACGACCGCCTGGAGTTCGGACTCGCGCTTCTCGAGGTGAGCCCGGTAGAGCCTGCGCTCCGAGCGGGCCGAGCGCTTGCCGCTGCGTCGCTGGGTCAGGTAGGAGGCGAGGACGGACACGAGCGAGATGGCCACGAACGCTCCGGCCACGATCAGGAACAGCTTGTTGGGAACGATGAAGGCGAAGGCGACGATTCCGAGCGTCCCGAGCGCCGGCATCAGCATCTGGAGCAGGCCGGTGCTTCGGCGCGAGAGCTGCGGCGGCTGGGCGATGACGATCGGCTGGCCGGGCAGCGCGGGCGGGAATGACCGCGGCGGCCGGTGAAAGGCTCCGCGCCCGGCCGGCGCCTCGGAGGTGGCGGTGTCGGCCGGCGAGCTCATGTGATGCTGATCGACGCGATGCTCCACGCTACACCCGCGGGAGCGCGAGACGATCAGCCGGGCGCCTCCGCCGCCATCCGGCTCTTCAAATGCTCGATCGCGTCCTCGTGGCTGGCCCCCTGCACGCGCCGATTCATGATGAACGTGCGCACGCCGGCCTCGTCAAGGCTCAGGGCGAGCCGGCGCCGGCTCGGATCGGAGGAGAGGGCGAGCGTCAGGCTGCGCCGCAGCGAGCGAAACTCAGCCAGCATGAGCCGAGTTCTAGACCACTCCTCCTCGGAGAAGAACTCGCGCGCCAGGTCAAGCTCACGATCAACCGCGGCGGCCGTCTCCACGTGGTCGGAGGCGGCCGCTCTCTCCTCAGGGTCCAGCTCACGGCCATCGGGCGCCAGGTCCCGGTAAAAAGCTGCGGTCGCGGTGTAGGCCTCGCCCAGCCGAACCTTCCAGGCGTCGATTTCACGCTTCCGGCTTCGGCTGAACCGGGAGATGCGCTCCGGCCGCTGCGCGGTTATCGGCGCCAGATCGACCGGTCCGGCCGCCTTGCGGTCGACCTCGATCAGGATGCTCTGCTTCATCTCCGCCCAGTGCCCGTGCCAAATCCCCTCGCCGGCTCCGAGGAAGCGTCCCGTGAGCTCAGGCACGTCGAGCCGCAGCGCCCGGCGCTCGGCGTCACCGGACTGCGTCAGGATGAACGAAGTCTCGAGGGCGGCATAGAGCTGCCAGGCCTCATCGGAGAGGAATTCGTCTCCGACCTGCTCGAGCTGGTAGCGCTCCATGGGGATCCGCCACCGCTCGGCCATCACCTCGGCTTGGTCGGTGCAGTCGACCGTGCGGTCCTCCACGATCATCCACATGTAGGCGTCGAAGGCCGCGGCGATCTCGTCTCGGAGGGCGGTGGCTGCCTCCTGGACCGCATCCGGAGTCGGCGGCTGATACTCGTCGCGGTGGCCGTTGCTATCCGCCATGGGTCCCACCAAGCGTGATCCGGTACTTGAGGCCGGAGCCGGTGTGATAGACGAAGTTGGCGGCCGGCTTCGACACGACGATGATCTGGGGGTTGACCGGGATCTCGCTCATGCCTTTCACCACGGAGGAGTCAATTCTCCCTCTCCAGATCGCCGCCGCGGCGGCGCCTGAGAGGGCGGAGTTCTTGGCCAGGTCCGGTTGGACCTTGATCATGGCGCCGAGCTCGGTGCGGTTGTATTGGGTGTAGGGCGAGATGACCTTGCCGACGTCGCCAGCGTGCGGGACGTTGAACACGTTCTCCGCGGTGTCGGCGTAGAACTGCGAGATATCCGGCCGGGCGTCGGGAATCGCCTTCCAGATGTCGCGCATCTCGGCCACCCCCTTGAGGTCCAAGGGGAGGAACGACCCCGCCGCCTTGGCGTAGTTTCCGCTCGCCAGGTCCTTGTAATCGATCATTCCCTTGAGGACCGCAGTCGAGGTTGCCGAGGCGTTCGCCTGGGCGGTCAGCGGATTCTCGCCATAGGCCAGCTGCCGGTACGCCGGGTTGGTCGAGAGCAAGGTATTGGCGGCCGTCACCCACTCGCCCGGATGGACGGCGAACTCGACCGCGCCCTTGGTGGTGTCCCAGGCCCCTTCGACGAACTGGCCGACCGGCGACTTGATGACAGCTGAGAGTCCGGGAACGACGGCCGTCAGGCCGCCCTCGACGTTCTCGGAGGCCGATTCCTCCGCTAGCTTCGCCCTGAAACGGACTCCCTGGATGTACTCGAGTGCGGTGGCCGGCGTGATCGGGTTCTCGCAGGCCAGGCCGTTCAGCTCTCGCGGATCACGGAGTGCCGCCATCGCGGCGGCCAGGCTTCCGGCGCCACCCAGCATCGCCGAGGCCATCGAGACGTCCGACTGGCTGACCGTGATCGGTACGGCCGGGCCGCCGGTCACCTGCGGGGCCGGCCGCATGTCGCCCGCCGCCGATTCGAGCCGCCCGATGATCGCGCGGGCGGTCTGCTGGTAGCTCAGATCGGCGTGCTGGCCCTTCTGCTGGGCCGCCTTGAACTCGGTCGAGGCGGCATTGGCCGCCGTTTCGGCCGTCGTCTGAGCGTGCCCGTAGGCCGCGGCCTGCTTATTCAGCTCCGTCTGCATGGCCGGGTGCGTCGCGAGGGCCGCCTGCGCGCTGGCCGTCGTCTTGTCCGCGGCGGCCTGGGTGGCCGCCTGCTGCTGGGCCACCATCTCCCCGTGGTAGCGCTCGCAGTCGCTGAGCGCCTGTTTGGTGGCTGCCTGCGCTTCGGCCAGGGCCCGTGAGAGCGTCGATAGGGCACCCGCGGCCGCCTCGCAGCCGCTCGCGTCGGATTCGATCACGCTGATCACGTGGCCGCTGTACTCCGCGTAGGCGCCGGCCGCCTGACCGCCCCAGCCGCCGTCGGTCTCAAGCGCGATGGCCGCCGCGCCGCGAAGCGCGGCGTCCTGATCGCGGATCGACTGGGCCAGCGACTGGGCGGCGCGCGACGCCGATTCGATGGCTCCCGGATCGCCCTGCGGGATCGAGAACCCGAACGTGGTGCTCCCGCCGCCGAACGCGTTGCCCGACAGTGGCCCACCCAGTGACAGGGAACCGCTCGCCGGTCCGAACAGGCCGCTGGTCACGGTGTGCCCGTCCCGCTCACCGCTTCACGGGCATGCTTGCCGCCGCAGCCTGATCGGCGAGCTGGTAGGCGATCGCGGCTTCGTTCAGAGCTCGTGCCAGCCCAGACGTGGCTGTGTCGAGGCTCCCCAGGGCGGAGTCCGCCGCACCGACGAAGATCGCGAACGCGGTCTCCGCCGGGGTGTCGGCAAGCGCGCCTGAGGAGCTCTTCAGCCCAGCGTGAGAGGTGCCGACGTCCGAGTTCGCCCGGACCACGACCGCGGAGGCGGCGGTCAGCGCCTCCGTCTCGACGTGGAAGGTCGGCATCGCGTCACCGGAACATCGACGCGTTGGCCGACTCGGTCTCCTGGTAGTTGCTGCCCGCGGTCAAGGTGGCGCGACCGATCTGGGCGGCAGCCATCTGGATGTTGTTGGCGGCGGCCTGCCATTCCGCCATGGCGGACTCAAACGCGCTGTTGGCCACACCGCGCCACTCGCCCTGGACGCCCAAGGCGGTGCTCTGGAGCTGGCCGATCAGCTGCTCGATCTCCTGCGACAGCGCCTGGATCCGCTGCCCGGCGGTCTGAACCGCCTCGGTGACGACCATGATTTGGGACACGTCTGCCTCCCTTGCGTAGTGGTTGATCGGGATCTCGAAGACACTGGAAGAGTTGCTCTAAGTCTGTCCGGCGCAGTTTGCAACACGTCCGCTGGTGCGATGGAGCGCCGCCGCTCGCCAGCACCGCGCGCGGGCGCGGGTTGTGGCCAGCTGGCTCCGGAGCCCGCTCGTCCGCTGCACGGAATCGCTCAGCTGGGTCCGAAGAGAGACGATCGTCTGCCGGGCTTGCAGAAGCTGAGCCCGCTGGCGGGCCGTTCGGGGCGCTGGGGCGGTTGACTTCGATGGGTCCCCGCTGCCCGCGGTCGCCGCGCCGATGAGGACGCCGACCAGGATCAGCAGCGCCGCCGTCACGAGGCCGGCGGCGATCAGGCGAGGCGACTCCCGCAGGCGCCGAGCCGTCATCGGCACCAACCGCTCGCCAGCTGATAGGCGAACCCCTTGACGGCGACGCGCGTCGTCTGGTCGAGCTCGCCCACGTTGAGGAGCCCGGCATCCAGCTGGCGCATGAGCGCGTCATCACGCGGGATCGCCGCGAACCCCCGCGACTGGCCGTTGCGCCGTGCCACCGTAAGAATCTTCTGCACCGACTCATCGGGCCGCCGCGGAACCATGTTCAGGGCCAGGGTGATGGGGACCTCGGGCCGGTGCTCGCGCAGGTAGGTGAGCATCCTCCCGGCGCGGCGCAGGCTGCCCCGGGTGGCGGTGGCAATGGCCACGATCTCATCGGCTGAGGCGAAGGCCCAGCGGGGGATCGTGCCCCGCAGGCCGATGCCGGGGGAGAGGTCGAGCAGGATCACGGGGAAGAAGCGCTTGAGCAGATCGAGCAGCGCTTGCATGTCCTGGGCGGTCAGGCGCTCGATCTCGTGCGGCTCGGTGGGGCCGGCCAGGAGTTGGGCGCCCCCCGGAAGCGAGAGCAGGTAGGGGGCGAGCTCGCCCGGTGAGTTGATCGTCTCGGCGGCGGCGAGAACGTCGGTGATCGTTCCCCCGCGCCGGCCGTTCTCCGGGGTCGAGTCGGCCGCTGTGCCCCACTCCAGATCGGCGTCGACCACGATCACACCGCAACGGAGGGCCTCGGCGAGCATGTCGGCGAGGGTCAGCGTGAGGGTGGTCTTGCCCACGCCGCCCTTGATCGAGCCGAGCGCCACGGTCACGCCCCGGGCCAGGCCCCTGACCCGAAGCTGCTGGAGGTCGTGGTCGAGCTCTTCCTCGCGCTTGGCCGACGGGCTGGTCAGCAGCTCACGCGCGCGGCCGCTCAGCCGCGACCAGCGGGAGTCGGAGGCCTCGCGGCCATCGACGATCCGGTAGATGTCACCGGGGTCGAGCTCGACCGGAGCTTTTCCCGGGTCGGGGGCAAGCTCGGGTGCAGGTTCGGGCTCGGGTGCAGCCACGGACGCTGCGGGCGGCGGATCGGCTTGAAGGACCGACGGGAGCTCTGACTCGCTCAGTGCCTCGCGCAGGTCGAGCTTCAACTCGCTGGTGGCCAACCTATCGGGGGGGTGGTGAGCCCCGTTCTCCCCTGCCATATCTCTCTCTCGATCCTGTGGCTATGGCATCCAAGGTTTTACCCTCGCCAGAGGGCCGTAAAACGGTTGGTTGCCTTTTCAGCCGGGCTTAGACGCCCAGCTGGGGCCACATCCCGGCCAGCACCGCAGCCAGCTCAAGGACAGCCTGATAAAGCGGTCGCGGAGCATCGGGCCAGGCGAACTCGCCGCGGAGCGCCCGTTCAGCGTCGGGATCCTCGGGAATGCCGACCAGGGCGTTTGCCCGGGGGAAGAGCGCGTCCATGCGCAGGAGGTCGTCGCTGCCCGGCTTGCCGCGGCGGAGGCGGTTGCACACGACGGTGATGGGCCGCCCGGCCCGCTCGAGCAGCCGCATCGACTCGACGGCGAGACTGGCCGTGGCTCCGGAGGCGTCGGTGAGGACGACGAGCTGGTCGGAGGCGAGAATCGCCGCCTGGGCCCCAGGCTGTCCGAGGCCGGTCCCGCAGTCGATGACCAGGACGCCGGCCAGGCGCTGGAGGTTGCCGATGACGCGGGAGTACATCTCGCGGTCGGCCCGGGCCATGGCCACCGGGTCACGCGGCGAGGGCACGACGCGCAGCCCGCCCGGCAGGGTCCACAGGGTGCGGTCGAGCTCGGCGAAGGTCACGGCCCCCTTGGCCAGGGCGTCGAAGATGCCGGTGTCGCGAGCCGAGACCGGGTCACCGGCGCTCACGCCCGGGCCGATCCGGCCCAAAGATCCGTAATCGCTGTCGGCGTCCAGGGCGAGCACCTGATCGGAGCGGAGCGACCGCAGGAGCTCCCCGAGGAGGATCGACACGGTGGTCTTGCCGATTCCCCCTTTGGGGGAAAGCACGGCGATCGTCACGCAGCGGCGCAGCGGGGTGCTCCGCACCGTCTCCTCGAGCCCGTCGCCGGAGCCGGCACGTTCGAGCAGCGCCTGGGTCCGGCGGAGCGGGGAGCCCGAGGGAGCCGTTCCGGAGCTCGGCGAGAGGACGGGCTCGCGCTCGGCCTCGACGTCACGGCGCAAGACCAGAACGGCTCCATCGAGCACGCCGGAGGCCTCAAGCGTGAGCGCGCGGTCGATCGGCTGGTTACCCATCAGCGCGATGCCCCATCCTGGTTGTCCGCGCTCGGTCTCGCCGACTCCACCGGCCGTGAGCAGGCTCGGCAAGAGATCGCCGGTTGGCGTGTCGGCGTCGACCACGAGGTCAGCCGTGCGCTCGGGACCGATCAGGGTGATGAGGACCGTCCGCATATAAGGATGATGCCCGCTCGGCCCCGCGGCGGCCGGCCCGGGCGGTTAGCCCGGCTTCAGCGGCACCAGCGGCTGGCCAGCTTGTAGGCGAAGTCCTTGACCGACACGCGGGTCAGCTGACCCAGATCGCCGATGTTCAGCAGGCCGGCGTCGAGCTGGCGCATGAGGGCATCGTCGCGCGGAATGGCCGCGTAGCGCCGGCGGCTCAGTCCGCTGTCCGGCCCCGAGGTCCGCTGCGCCACCTCGATCACCCGCCGGATCGCTGGGTCGGGACGCCGGGGCACCATGTTCAGCACGAGTGTGATGGGCACGTTTGGACGCTGGTCGGTCAGGTAGGCGAACATCCTTCCCGCCCGGCGCACGCTGCCCCGAGTCGGGGTGGCGATGGCCACGATCTCGTCGGCGACGCTGAACGCCCAGCGCGGGATCGTCCCGCGCAGGCCAATGCCCGGAGACAGGTCGATCAGGACGATGGGAAAGAAGCGCTTCACGAGGTCGAGCAGGTCCTGCATGTCCGAGGCCTCGAGGGACTCGATGTCGCTCGGCTCGGTGGGCCCGGCTAGGAGCTGGGCGCCCCCCGGCAGCGCCTTCAGGTACGGAGCCAGGGCTCCCGGCGAGTCGATCTGGTCCTTGGCCCGCAGGACGTCCACGAGCGTGCCCCCGAGCCGGCCTCCCTCCGGCGTCGAGTCGGCCGCCGTACCCCATTCGAGGTCGGCATCGATGACGATCACGCCGCAGCGCAAGGCGTCGGCGAGGGTGTCGGCCAGGGCCAGGGTCAAGGTCGTCTTGCCCACGCCGCCCTTGATCGAGCCCAGGGCGAGTGTCACCCCCTGAGCCAGACCGCGCCAGCGCAGCTGTTGGAGGTCGTGGTCGAGCCGCTCCTCCTCCTTGGCCGTGGGGCTGGTTAGCGCTTCCCGGACGCCACCGCCGAATCGGCTCCACAGGCTGTCTCGGACCTCGCGCCCGTCCTCGATCCGGTAGATATCGCCCGGCTCGAGCTCGGTGCTGAGCGGCGGCTCCTCCGGTCCGGTCGGCTCCTCTGGGGCGGGGGGCGGAGGCACGGGGGAGCGCTCGCCACCAGCAGCGTCGCCAGCCTGGCCGTTGCCCTCGCTCAGGGCCTCGCGCAGGTCGACGCGGAGCTCGGCCGCCGGGACGCCTCGCTCGCGCTCGGGTCTGCCTTCGGGCTGAATGGGTGGATCTTCGGGCATATGGCGCCGTCCCTCCTGGGGGAACCCGGGGACGGACACCGAGTTTCGCGCATGGTGGGAGTGGCCACAAGCCCCTGGTGCCGGGTCGGCGCTGGTGATAGACCTCGCGGCTGAGATGGAGGCTGCTCTCACCCCCCGGCTCGACCGCGTCGAACGCCCGCGAGCGCTGGACGCCGCGACGATGTGCGAGGCCTTCCAGATCACCGCTGCTGAGCGCCCTGATCAGGTGGCGCTGCGCACGATCGGCGGTGGCGTGAGCATCTCCTTCCGGGACTACGCATCCCGCGTTCGCCGGCTGGCGGGCGCCCTCGCGGCGCTCGGCGTCGGCCCCGGCGACACCGTGGGACTGCTCCTGACCAACCGGCCGGAGTTCCATCTCGTCGACACCGCCGCCATGCATCTGGGCGCGACCCCGTTCTCGATCTACAACACCTCCTCTCCCGAGCAGATCGCCTTCCTGCTCGGCGACGCCGCCAACCGGGTGCTCGTCACCGAGCTCTCGTTGCTCGACCGCGCGGCGGCCGGGTCAGGGCAGGGGGGAGAGGTCGAGCACCTGATCGTCGTCGACGGATCAGCCCCTGAGCACTTGACGCTCTCAGAGCTCGAGACGGCCGAGCCGGGCGACTTCGATTTCGACGCCGCCTGGCGCTCGGTTCGCCCATGGGACATCCTCACCCTGATCTACACCTCGGGGACCACGGGACCGCCCAAGGGAGTCCAGCTGACTCACGCCAACGAGCTGGCCCAGTGCCGGGGGGTCGACGCCGTCGGGAGACCACGGCCCCATGGGGCGGTCGTCTCGTTCCTGCCCCACGCCCACATCGCCGACCGCGGACTCAGCCACTACGGACAGATGGCTTGGGGCCACACGGTGACGTGCTGTCCCGAGGTGACCCAGGTGTTCGCCGCCGTCGCCGACGCCCATCCGACCTTGTTCGGCGCCGTCCCCCGCGTCTGGGAGAAGCTGCAGGCGGCACTCGAGGCGGGTATCGAGTCCGACACCGACGGGGCGCGGCGCGCGGCGACCCGCGAGGCGATCGCCGTCGGGCTGCGTTGCGTCCGCCTCGAACAGAGCGGGGAGCCCCTGCCCGCTGCCCTCGCCGAGGCCCGGGCCGCGGCCGAGGAGGCGGTGTTCTCGAAGATCCGGGCCCGCCTCGGGCTCGAACGGTCGGAGTGGTACCTCACCGGAGCGGCGCCTTCGCCACTGGAGACGCTCGAGTTCTTCGCCGCCATCGGGATTCCCATCTGTGAGGTATGGGGCATGTCGGAGCTCGCCTCGGTCGCGACGCTCAACCCGCCCCACGGCGTCCGCCTGGGGACCGTCGGACCGCCGATTCCCGGGGTCGAGGTGCGGCTGGCCGAGGACGGGGAGATTCTGGTCCGGGGCCAGACGGTGATGGCGGGCTACCGCAACCAGCCTGAGAAGACGGCGGAGACGATCGACGCCGAAGGCTGGCTCCACACCGGGGACATCGGCGAGTTCGATGCTGCGGGCTACCTGCGGATTATCGACCGCAAGAAGGAGCTCATAATCAATGCGGCGGGCAAGAACATGTCGCCGGCCAACATCGAGCAGCAGCTGAAGCAAGGGAGCCCCCTGATCGGTCAGGCCATCGCCATCGGCGACCGCCGGCCGTACAACGTGGCTCTGATCGTGCTCGATCCCGACGCCTCGGCGGCGTTCGCCCACCGGCACGGGCTGGGTGATGCCTCGCCGGAGGTCATGGCCGCGACGACGGTGGTCCTCGATGAGGTCCGGGCGGGAGTGGAGAGCGCCAACGCCCACCTGAGCCGCGTCGAGCAGATCAAGCGCTTTCGGGTTCTGCCCTGCGACTGGCCGCCGGCCGGGGACGAGCTCACCCCGACGATGAAGCTCAAGCGCAGGCCGATCGCCGAGAAGTACGCGGCCGAGATCGAGGCCCTGTACTCCTAGTTTCGCCGCGCAGGTGCGTCACGCCGCGCGGCGGGCCAGCGCCTGGGCAACACGGGCCAGCACTGCCAGCGACTCGTGCTGCAGCTGCTGCCAGGTGATCCGGATCACCACATATCCAGCTGCGACGTGCACCTGGTCCCGCCTGCGGTCGGCCTCGAAGGCCCGCCTGGTTCCGTGGGTGCCGTAACCGTCAACCTCGACGATCAGCCGGCGATCCGGCCAGAGGAAGTCGACCAGGAACCCGTGCAGGTGAACGTTGACCCGCGGCTGGGGCAGCTCGGCCTGGCGGCACAGCCGCCTCATCATGCGCTCGGCCTTTGAGCGATCGTAGGTGTCGCTGGCACTCAACATCGCCCGTACGATCGCGGCCCCGGAATGATTCTTCGGCGCGCGGGCGAGCGCTGCCCGCAGCGCCTGGTCGTTGATGAGGCGCTTCGCGCGGGCTTCGGCGAATGCGCTGTAGAGCTCCGAGCTGTCGGCCTGGGCAGCGAAGTCGATCAGCGTCCTGGCCGGCGTGGTCAGGCGCAGGTTGGCGTGTGTCGTGACGTCGGCTTCGCTAAGGCGCGTCAGGCGGTGAATACGCACACCGGAACGGGGGCGCGGGTTGGCTCTCGTGACCGTGACGTGGATGGCTTCGGGGTCGTCGCGGGCCAATCCCCAAACCGCGGCGGCGGTCCGGTGGCTGAGAGCCGCTCGCGGTCCCACTGACAGGAGCGCGCCGCTCTGCCGGACGAGGGGCATGAGCCGCGGATCGCCGGCGGCGTAGACCCCGGGAAACAGCCACGCCAGTCGGCCCCGGCGCAGCCGGGCTCGGATCGCGCTGCGAGACAGGCCAGCGGCGAGCAGTTGCCGGTGCTTTACCGCGCCGTTCTGGACCCGCGTGAGGCGCATGACTCGCCGGGAGGTCAGTGGCTCAATCGACACCGGTCAGCCTCGCGGAACGGCCATTTCGCTCACCAGCGGCGGACGCGCTCAGCGCTTTGCAGCGATCGGGTCGCTCAGACGACCAGATCGCTACAAAGCGTCGGGGCGCGGCGACGCTTTGTAGCGCTGTGGCCGTGCCACGTGGACGTGGCTGTGCCGGGCGGGGGAGGGGCGTCAAGGTCATGGCGCCCAGATAATCGCCGCCCGTGATCGCCGCCGGAGCGACTGGTGCAGACTTGTGGCAAAGCTGCGGATGGACAGCACCGACGCCTGGCTGCCAACCGCTTGACCCGCTCGTTACTCTCTGTCTCGATGGCGCTCGGTCTCGACCTTCGACTGCTTCTCCTCCCCCCTCGGGGGGAATAGCGCGCCGGCGGCCGCACGTAGCCGCACACCAGCCCGAGAAGCAGAAGTTCGAGACAAGGAAGCGACATGACCAAGCCTGAGGACCCCAACCGAGTACTGATCTTCGACACGACGCTGCGCGACGGCGAGCAATCGCCGGGCATCTCGCTGAACACCCAGGAGAAGCTCGAGATCGCGCAGCAGCTGGCCCGGCTCGGCGTCGACGTGATCGAAGCCGGGTTCCCGATCACCTCTCCGGGCGACTTCGAGGCGGTGCAGGCGATCTCCCGCTCGGTCGATGGGCCGGTGATCTGCGGGCTGGCGCGGACTGCGGCGAGCGATATCGAGCGCGCCTGGGAGGCGCTGCGCGACGCGGCTCGGCCGCGGATCCACGTGTTCATTGCCACCAGCGACCTGCACATCCGCCACAAGCTCCAGACGACCCGGGAAGACGTCCTGGGACAGGCCCGCGCCGCCGTCGCCCACGCCAAGCGGTACGTCGAGGACGTCGAGTTCTCACCCGAGGACGGCTTTCGTGCCGACCGCGAGTTCACGGCCGAGGTGATCGCCGCGGCGATCGAGGAGGGCGCGACGACGATCAACGTCCCCGATACGGTCGGCTATGCCACCCCCGAGGAGTACGCGGGCATGTTCACCCGCCTCTACGAGCTCGTGCCGTCCCTGCGCGAGGTCACGGTGTCAGGGCACTGCCACGATGACCTGGGGCTCGCGGTGGCCAACTCGCTGGCCGGCCTGCAGGCGGGCGCCCGGCAGGTGGAGTGTGCGGTCAATGGCATCGGCGAGCGGGCGGGTAACGCCTCGCTCGAGGAGATCGTCATGGTCCTGCACACGCGGGCGGCGCGCCTGGGGCTGCATACGGGGATCGAGACCACCGAGATTGCCCGCACCTCCCGCCTCGTCTCCCGCCTCACCGGCTATCCGGTCCAGCCCAACAAGGCGATCGTCGGGCGCAATGCCTTCGCCCACGAGGCGGGGATCCACCAGGACGGCGTCCTCAAGGAGCGCACGACGTACGAGATCATGGACGCGGTCACCGTCGGGCTGGACGCCAACTCGATCGTCCTGGGCAAGCACTCGGGGCGCCACGCCCTCCAGCAGGCGCTGGCCGAGCTCGGCTTCGAGGTCACGGGCCAGACCCTGAATGCCGCCTTCAAGCGCTTCAAGGAGATCGCTGACCGCAAGAAGCAGGTCACCGCGATGGACCTCGAGGCGCTGGTCACCGACGAGCTGCGCGAGGAGCTCGTGGGCTACCAGCTTGAGTGGTTTGATGTCGAGGCCTCGTCGCGCCGCCCGCCTCACGCCACGGTCGGACTCCGCTCACCGGCCGGCGAGGAGCTCGTGGGCTCGTTCACCGGCGACGGGCCGGTGGACGCGATCTTCCGCGCCATCAACGCCGCGACCGGGGTCGATGCCCGCCTGCGTGAGTTCCGGGTCGACGCGGTCACGGGCGGCCAGGACGCCCTGGGCGAGACGTCGGTCGTTCTCGAGCTCGGTGGGGTGGTCGGAGCCGGCCAGGGTGTCTCGACGGACATCCTCGAGGCTGGCGCCCGCGCCTACATACGCGCGCTCTCCAACGCCCTTCGGCGCCGCGAACTCGAAGCGGAGACCGAGGCGGCCGGCGAGCAGGCGGAGGCAGTCCCGGCGCCGTAGCCGAGGTCGAGGCTCGTCTTCGCTGGCCGGAAGCCCTATCCAGTACGAGTACGTACTGGTATCGTTTGTCGCTGCTGACTGAAGAGGCGCTGCCGCGGGGCGGCGCCGCGGCCGTGGGAGGAAAACATGCGCAAGGGGTCCGGAGCGGTGGGACTGGCGACCGTGGTCGCGCTGCTAGCGGCGTGGTTCTCGGCAGGGACGGGCACGGCGCTGGGCGCCGATTACTCCACGGCGCGGTTTACCGAGACCACCAACGGCTACGCCTACGGCCAGGCGCCCGTGTTCATGCCGGGGGGCAAGCAGGTCCTGTTCGGCAAGGACTTCGGCACCGGCGAGAGCAATCAGATCTACAGCGCGGGCTGGCCGACCGGGGCGAATCTCAAGTGCCTCACCTGCACCGGCCCGGACACGAGCCAGAGCAACGTCAACGGAGTGCCGGCGGTGCGTCCCCAGGGCGACTGGGTCCTCTTCAGCTCGTGGCGCGGGCGCTACATCACCTTCGGCTCGCCGGGATACGGAGGGATCGGCAGCGCGCTATGGGTGATGCATCCCGACGGCTCTGATCAGACCCAGCTGACCGAGACGAGTTGCGAATTCGTCACCTGCAACACCAACAGCCCAAGCTCGTTTGGCGCCGACGAGGGGTGGGACGACTACCACGCGTACTGGTCACCCAATGGTCAGATGGTCGAGTGGGCTCACTTCGACGGGAACCTGCCCACCGGGGGTGTCGGCAAGTGGGACGTCGAGCTGGCCAACTTCGTGGTCAAGAACGGCGTCCCGAGTCTCACCGACATTCGGGTGGTTCGGCCCGCCAACGGCCACTGGTACGAGACGCAGTGGTGGGCCCCTGACGGAAGCGGTTTTCTCTACACCGAGACGACCGGCGCCTCCAACAGCCCGCACCTGTTCTTCTGCAGGCTGATCGACGACGACAATGCCTGCGCTGTCCAGCAGCTGACCAGCGACCCCTCGTGGGACGAGCAGGCGCTGTTCACGCCGGACATGAAGGACGTGATCTTCATGTCCAGCCGCGACCAGCCGGGACTGTTCAACACCTGGGCGCAGACCGCGCAAACCCTGGGGATGCCGAGTGACTATGACTGGCTGCTGATCGCGCCGCTGTTCGAGGCCGGGTTCCTGCAGCCGGTCGGACAGGAGTACACCGATCTATACGAGCTCGACCTGGCCACCGGGTCGGTGCGCCGCCTTACCTATGACGGGGAGAACGGCTGGGTGACTCCCGAATTCACCTGGGATCCGAGCGACCGCCAGCTCGTCTGGACCGAGAACCGGCTCCCCAACGGCTACCGCTATCCCTTCCCGCCGAGCGCGAGCGAATACGCGCAGGCCCTCCAGCAGCTGGCGGGCAGCCCGTACGTCCCGAGCACCGATTTGACCTCGAACGGGGAGGGGGTTTCCCCGATCCCCGTGCAGCAGCGGACCCAAATCGGCGTGTTCGAGCTTGGTGCGAAGACAAAGAAGGCCGTCAAGCACAAGCACAAGCACAAGAAGCGCAGGCGAAAGAAGCACCGGGCGAAGCGGCACTCGCGGGCCCGCCGATGACCCAAGCTCGAGCCGCGCGCGCCCGGGGCGGCGAGAGCGCTCGCGCCTACGCCGGCAAGACACTCGACGCCCGCCGGGCCGAGCAGCGTGAACGGATTCTGTTCGCGGCCCGCGATGTCTTCGCCGCCCAGGGCTATGCCGGCGCGGGCATCGAGGAGATCGTGGCCCGGGCCCGGGTGTCCCGGACGACGTTCTATGTCTTCTTCGCCAACAAGGAGGAATGCCTGCTCGGCGTGTTCGAGTTCGGCTTGGCCCGGATCGGCGCCGCGGTCATCGACGCCGTCGCCGAGACCGCGCTCCGCACGCTTCCACCCGCCGACCGTGTGCGCGAAGAGGTCCGATCGGTGGCCGCTGCGCTGGCCGCTGATCCCGCGATGGCCCGCATCCTCCTCATCGAGATCGTTGGCGCGACACCGCAGCTGGAGCGCGCCCGGGCCCGCGCTCGGCACGCGGCGGCGAGGATCATCGAGCACCAGCTCGAGCAATACGACTACTGGCGCGGTCGCTCACCCGGCCAGCGACGAGTTGCGTCATTGGCGGCGATGGCGGCGATCGGAGAGCCCATCAGCGATCTCGTCGCCACGGACCAGATCGACCGCTGGGAGGAGATAGTCGAGCCGGTGAGTGAGTTCGTCGCCCGGGGCCTGCTCGCGCCCCGTGACCCGTGACCCTCGATCGCTAGGTGCGCCGGCCCGTGAACCGGGCCTTGATCAGCTGATTGGTGCAGTCGTCGAAGATCGAGACGCTCCCGGCCAGGCGCCCACCGGCCCGGAAGCTGCCCGTCCACCTCGTGGGGTGCCCGTGGATGTTCCCGCCGTTGAGCGGCGAGGCGAACGCACCGCCGGGGCCGACGAACTCAGACGCCGGGACGGCGCGGAAGGTGGTGTTGCCCTGGGCGGTGTCGGTCACGCAGGTGAAGAAGGTTGTCAACGACTCGATCACGCGGCCCTGTGCCCCGATGACGAGCCGGACATTGCCGTTGATCAGACCGGTGGCCGTCAGCGGCCCGGTCCACGTCCCGTCGGCTACGGGACGCCGGGACGCGCGATGGACTCGCCAGGTGATTGTCGTGTCCGGCCACCCACAGCCAGCCGGCTTTGAGATCTTGATGCTGAAGACGCCGGAGCGAGGCGTGCTGAAGCTCCCGCTCAGGTAGACCTGCTGCTTTGATCCCCGGATCTGGCCGGCCAAGACCGCGCCTGGGGAGGAGCTGAAGACCCCGGTGCCGGCGTTGCCTCCCGGTCCGGCGTAGAGCGGGTTAGTCAGGGGCACCGCCTCGGCGTTGCGGCCGACGGCGGGACAGCCGCCCGGATATCCGGCGGCCAGTGCGGTGGCCACGATGTGCCCACCGCGGTGGGTGAGCTCGAAGGACAGCGGTAACCCATCCGGTCCCGAGCCCTCCCAGTCGCCGGCCTGGGGCACGGCGCTCGGCGCGGCAGCCCCGGCCACCGGCGCGGCCATGGCAGCGATGAGCAGACAGACGACCAGCACCAGCCCTATCCGGATTCGCATCATGCTTCGAGCCCCTACGCTCGCGGTTTACCTGGATTGGGGCGACGACTGCCGCCACCGTCAGGAGAGGATCCTACCGTTCGCCCTGGCTGGCGATCTCGAGCCCCTGCCGGTAGCCGGCGGCCAGGACCTTGCCCGCGGGTCGGCGATCCATCAGGTTGAGCCCCATCTCGGAGGCGCAATCCTGGTTGGGTGCGAAGATGCGCACGCTCGCGCCGCGGCGCCGCAGCGCCATCGACTCGATCGCCGCCGCGGAGCGGGAGACACGGCGGAACACGCCGATCATGTCTGTCGATGCGGTGAGGCTCGCCGTCGGGTTCAGGCATAGGACATAAGCGCCTCGTCCGACTGGCGCCGCGTCGAGGTTGGTGGGGCTCCATACGCCGCCATCGACGTATTCACGACCGTCGATCTGGACCGGCGTGAACAGCCAGGGAACCGTGCAGGAAGCTGTCACCGCGTCCGCGACGCTCGCCTTGGGCCCGCGTGGGCTTCCGAACACCACCCGCCGCCCCGTTCCTCGGTCGACTGCGGTCACCCGCAGGCGGCCGTCAAACCGGGCCCCCTCCTGTGCGACGTGGGCCTGAAGCCGGTCCAGGGTCTGGCGGGGGCGGGGGAGCCGGCGTAGCAGCGCGCCGCGGAGCAGGGCGCCACCAGGTGCGCCCAGGCCGAGGGCCAGAGGGGCGAACGTGCCCGCCGCGGCCACGGCCCAGGATCCGGCCCGCCGGGCCGCCACCGCACCCGCCTCGGCCAGGCGATTGGCCGGGGCGGCGGGCGCCAGGCTCATGGACGGGGGCTCGGCGGCGCGGGGCAGCGATTTCGGCCGCCGGGGGGAGTTTCCCGCCACCAGGTGGGCGGCGACGATCGAACCGGCCGAGGTGCCGACGAAGTACTCGCACTGGCGCATGTCGAGGCTGGCCCCATCCTCGAGCCCGGCCAGGACGCCCATCATCCAGGCTTCGCCAAGGACGCCGCCACCACCGAGGACGAGCGCATCGGGGAGCAAGGACATGCGCGGAGGCTAACGATGGGCCGACTTTGTATGTGATAACGTACATCCGGTGGCGATCACGAACGAAGCGCCGGCGGCTCTGGAAGCCGGTGGCCTGGGGACACGCGTGCGAGCCCTGCGCGAGGCGATGGACTTCTCGCTGCGTGACCTGGCCGAGCGCTCCGGCGTGAGCGCGCCGATGCTCTCCCAGGTCGAGCGCGGTGAGACCAGCCCGACGCTTCAGGTGGCGGCCCGGATCGCCGCCGGGCTCGACCTGCGGCTGTCGCAGCTCTTGCGGCTCGACGAGGACGGCGCGGTGACGGTCGTGCGCCGCTCGGAGCGGCGCAAGGGACCGGCGGCGGCCCGAGGCCACAGCTACGAGATCCTCACCCCGCCCCTCCCCGGGCAGCGGGCCGAGGTTTCCCGGCACACGCTGGCCTCTGGCGCCCGGACGGGCGGCGCCGGCGACCCGCCACGCCACGAGCCGGGCAGCCGGGAGACGGCGCTCGTCGAGCAGGGGACGGTGATCCTCCACTGTGACGGCCAGCCCTACGAGCTCTCGGCCGGCGATTGCGTCACCTTCGACGCCGACCTGAACCATCACTTCGAGAACCCCGGGCCCGACGAGGTCGTCCTGCTGGCTGTGCTCAGCGCGGGGCTGCGAAGGAGCTGATCGGATGCCTCGACACCGCAAAAACGTGCGTCCTGCTCGCGGCACCCTGCCCGAGCGCACCTTTTCGACCCATATCGGACAAAACGTGCGCCTGAAGTGCCCGGCCGGGCCGATGAGCACGTTTTTTCAGCCTCAACGCACCCAGGAGGTGTAGATGCCCAGAAGCCTGTTCGACAAGATCTGGGAGGCCCACGAGGTCGCGCCCGGGCTGCTCTACATCGACCTGCACCTGGTGCACGAGGTGACCAGCCCGCAGGCGTTCGACGGACTGCGACTGGCCAGCCGCCAGGTCAGGCGTCCGGACCGCACTCTGGCCACCGCCGATCACAACGTCCCCACCGACGGGACCCCCGTGGCGGCGCGGATCCGAGATGAGCTCTCCCGCGTGCAGGTCGAGACGCTCGAGCGCAACTGCGCGGAATTTGGCATCCCGCTCTACTCGCTCGGCTCGGACAAGCAGGGAATCGTGCACGTGATCGGTCCCGAGCTGGGCGTCACCCAGCCGGGGATGACGATCGTCTGCGGCGACTCCCATACGGCCACCCACGGCGCCTTCGGCGCGCTTGCCTTCGGGATCGGGACCAGCGAGGTGGAGCACGTGCTGGCCACGCAGTGCCTCGTCCAGTCCAAGCCGCGCTCGATGCGCATCCGCTACGAGGGCCAGCTCGGCTTCGGCGTCACGGCCAAGGACCTGATCCTGGGCACGATCGGCCAGATCGGCATCGATGGCGCCGTCGGCCATGTCGTCGAGTACAGCGGCGAGGCGATCACGGCCCTGTCGATGGAGGGCCGGATGACCGTGTGCAACATGACCATCGAGGCTGGGGGGCGGGCGGGAATGATCGCGCCGGATGAGACGACGTTCGAGTGGATGCGGGGACGGCCCGCGGCGCCGGCCGAGATCCCTGGCGCCTGGCACGAGCTGACGACCGATCCGGACGCGGAGTTCGACACGAACGTCATCGTCGACGCGGCCGCCATCAGCCCGATGGTGACCTGGGGGACCAACCCGGGGATGGTCGCGCCGGTCACCGAAGCCGTCCCGGAGCCGGCTTCGGAGCAGGACGAGCGCGCGCTCGAGTACATGGGGCTCGAGGCGGGCACGCCGATCGAGGAGATCCGGCTCGACCGCGTGTTCATCGGCTCGTGCACGAACTCGCGGATCGGCGACCTCCGGGCCGCGGCGAAGGTGGTCAAGGGCCGGCGCGTGGCCGACGGGGTCTACGCGATGGTGGTTCCCGGCTCCCAGCAGGTGAAGGCGCAAGCCGAGCAGGAGGGCCTCGATGAGCTCTTCCGGGAGGCCGGCTTCGACTGGCGCGGGGCCGGCTGCTCGATGTGCCTGGGCATGAACCCGGACATCGCCGCCCCCGGGGAGCGGGTCGCCTCGACCTCGAACCGCAACTTCGAGGGCCGCCAGGGCCGCGGCGCGCGCTCGCATCTCGTCTCGCCCCAGATGGCCGCCGCGGCGGCGATCGAGGGCCGCTTCGTCGACATCCGCGACTGGATCCGCGCCGGCGAGCTCGAGGGGGTGCGCTGATGCGGGCAGTCGAGACGATCACCGGTCAGGTCAGCGTGCTCGGCCGCGACGACGTCGACACCGACCAGATCATCCCCAAGCAGTTCCTCAAGCGGGTCGAGCGGACCGGCTTCGGGGAGTTCCTCTTCTACGACTGGGCGCAGCAGCCCGGGTGGGAGCTGCCGCGCAACCCGATCCTCGTCACCGGGCGCAACTTCGGCTGCGGCTCGAGCCGCGAGCACGCGCCCTGGGCGCTTGAGGATTACGGCTTTCAGGCCATCATCGCCCCCAGCTTCGCCGACATCTTCCGCTCCAACTGCACCAAGATCGGGCTCCTGCCGGTGGCGCTGAGCGCTGCCGACTGTCAGGCCATCGCGGAGGCGGGAGAGGCCCAGGTCGACCTGCGCGAGCAGGAGGTGCGCTGGCCCGGGGGGGCGGCGGGCTTCGAGATCGACCCTGAGATCAAGCACCGATTGCTGGGCGGCCTTGACGACATCGGCCTCACGCTTCAGCAGGACGAGGACATTGCGGCCTACGAGGCCGAGCGTGAGCGATCCGGCCCGGTCACGACGGCGCTATGAGCGCCTCCCGTGATTGGGATGCGGTCACCTACGACCGCGTCTCCGACGTCCAGCTGGGGTGGGCGCTCGAGCAGCTCGAGCGACTGCCCCTACAAGGCGATGAGGTGGTGCTCGATGCCGGTTGCGGATCGGGCCGGGTGACGGCCGAGCTGGCCCGGCGTCTTCCCCAGGGTCGCGTCTACGGTGTCGACGTCGCCGAATCGATGGTCGAGCACGCCCGTGAGGCTCTGGGCGATCAGGCCACGGTCCTGTGCCAGGACCTAGTCGAGCTCGCGCTTCCCGAGCCGGTCGACGCGGCCTTCTCCAACGCCACCTTTCACTGGATCGGAGACCACGACCGGCTGTTCTCGGCCCTGCACGGCGCGATGAAGTCGGGGGGCCGGCTGGTCGCCCAATGTGGGGGCCGGGGCAACATCGACACATTCCGGCGGATCGCCGATGAGGTGGCCACCGAGGCCCGCTTTGCCCCGTACTTCGAGACCTGGCAGCGCCCCTGGAACTACGCAGGCGCGGAGGAGACGGCGGAGCGGCTGGAACGAGCCGGCTTCAGCGAGGTGCGAACCTGGCTCGAGCCCAAGCGGGTGCTCCCGGAGCGGGCCTTCATCAAGACGGTGTGCCTGGTTCGCCACCTCGACCCCCTGCCCGAGGCCGAGCGTGAAGTCTTCGTTGACCGCGTGATCGAGCGGTGCGGCGAGCCGTTGGTGCTCGAGTACGTCCGCCTCAACATGACGGCGAGGGCCTGATCCGAGCGCCCCGGCGCTCTCCTTGACACCGCCGTACCCGCGGGAATAGGTTTGCCGGGGAGAGACAGCTGAGTCGCCTGGTTCACCTGGCGCTCGAAGGGAGGTCGAGGAAATGGGAGTCCGTCGTTCGGAGCCCGGGAACGTCCACGCACGATCCCGGGCCGTCCTCGTGCTCATCGCGCTCGCATCGCTGGCTTGTGCCGGGCTCGTGGCCGCCTCGGCGGCCGCCTCGGCGCGCCACGCGCGCAAGCCGCAGAAGCTCACGCCGGCGCTGGTAAAGCTTCTGTCCACGAACGTCAACCGGCGCGTGGTCGTGATCCTGCGCAGTCAGCTCAGACCGGCTCTGGCGGGCAGCCATGCCGCGACGCTGCGCGCCCAGGCGACCCGCGCCGAGCAGGCGCCGCTCCTGAGGCAGTTGCGTCAGGTCCACGCCACCCACATTAAGACCTACCAACTCGTCAACGGGTTCGCCGCTACCGTTTCCAAGGCCGAGGAGAAGCTTCTCGAGGCCAACCCCGCGGTGGCCGAGGTGATTCCGGACGTCACCCTGCAGCTCTCAGCGCCCGCTCCCGCCGCGAGCGTCAAGCCGGGCCGGCTGCGGCCCCACGCCAGCACCGCGCTCACCCCGAATGTGATCCCCGGCGCCTGCTCGTCGGACCCGGCCCATCCGCTGCTCGACCCCGAGGGGCTCGCCCTCACGAACACCGACTCGGACAATCCGTCCCAACCGACGGCCCGCTCGCTCGGGTTCACCGGTGCGGGGGTCAAGGTGGCCTACATCGCCGAGGGCGTCGATCCCAACAACGTCAACTTCATCCGCCGCGATGGGACCTCCGCCTTCGCCGACTACGAGGACTTCTCGGGGGACGGTCCCTATGCCCCCACCACCGGGGGCGAAGCGTTCCTCGACGCCAACGCGATCGCCGGCCAGGGCCTTCACACCTACGACGTGAACGGCTTCAGCGCCCAGCCCGACCCGGGCCCCTGCTACATCCGGATCGAGGGCACCGCGCCGGGCGCGAGCCTGGTCGGGCTCAAGGCGTTCTCCGAGAACTACGACACCAATGAGTCGAACTTCCTCGAGGCGATCAACTACGCGGTCGAGACCGATCACGTCAACGTGCTCAACGAGTCGTTCGGCAGCAATTTCTTCCCCGATGTCACGGCCCTCGACGCGACGAAGCAGTTCAACGACGCCGCCGTGGCCGCGGGCACCGTGGTGACCGTCTCGAGCGGCGATGCCGGGGACTTCAACACCATCGGCTCGCCTTCGACCGACCCCAGCGTGATCTCCGTGGGCGCCTCGACCGACTTTCGCTTCTACGCCCAGACCAACTATGCCGCCGCCCGCTACTTCGCCACCAGCGGGTGGCTGAGCGACAACATCAGCTCCCTCAGCTCGGGGGGCTTCGACGAAACCGGGCAAACCATGGATCTGGTCGCCCCAGGCGATCTCAGCTTCGCCAGCTGTGACGCCGACACGGCCGAATACAGCGACTGCACCAGCTTCGCCAATGACTCCACGACTCCGTCCGACGTCGAGCGCAGCGGGGGAACCAGCCAGTCGGCGCCCTTCGTGGCCGGGGTGGCGGCGCTGGTCATCCAGGCCTATCGGCAGAGCCACGGCGGAACCACGCCGAGCCCGGCACTGGTCAAGCAGATCCTCGACAGCACCGCCACCGACCTGGGCGCTCCCGCCCAGGAGCAGGGAGCCGGCCTGGTCAACGCCTACAAAGCCGTCGAGTTGGCGGAATCGATTCAGACTCCAGACGGCTCGCCGAAGCCGACGGGCAGCACGCTGCTCACCTCCACCAATCAGCTGAACGGGATCGGCAATCCTGGCTCGCACCAGTCGTGGCGCTTCACCGTCACGAACACGGGTGCGAATCCGCAGACGGTCAACCTGAGCGGCCGCAGCCTGGGGCCCGACGAGGATGTGCAGACGGGCAGCGTGAGGCTCGAGGACGGCACGAGTCCTCAGTTCCAGGGATTTGATGGCCTTCAGAACAACTACGAGGTCATCCACTTCGACGTCCCCCAGGGCGCGAACCGGCTGACGGGCGAGATCTCCTGGCCGGGCAACCCGAGCTATTGCCTTCAGGTGTTGTGCCTAATCGGCCTCAACTCCAGGGTGCGGCTGATCCTGATCGACCCCCTGGGGCGGTTCGCCGCTCACTCGCTGCCGCAGGGCCCGGGAAACTTCGGCAACGCCTCGGTGCTCAACCCGGCGCCAGGCCGCTGGACAGGCGTGATCTTCGGGGACACGGCGGCCAACGGCGGGACCAACGGGACGGTGCCGTGGCGGGTGGCGATCCAGCACGACGCCCCGTTCGGATCGGTGAAACCGGCCAGTGTGACCCTGGCCCCGGGGCAGAGCCAGACCATCAACGTCAACGCCGACACGCCCTCCACACCCGGGGACGCCGCCGGTTCGGTGCTGCTGAATTCGAGCTCCGGCGGAACGACGTCGATTCCCGTCACTCTGCGCAGCCTGATCGACGTCCGCTCGGGCGGGCGCTTCTCCGGGATCCTCACCGGCGGCAATGGGCGCGACCTCGGTGAGGGACAGCAGCAGTACTACGAGTTCACGGTCCCCGGCGGAGTCCGTGACATCACGGCGAGCGTCCGGTTCGCCAACGATCCCCAGGAACCGGTGGCCGAGTACCTGATCAGCCCGGACGGCGACACGCTGGGGTACGGGCAGAACTCGGTCAACGGCACCCCCTCCACCACCGCGCTCAGCGCCTACACGCTTCACCCCGTTGCCGGCGTCTGGACGCTGATCGTCGACTTCGCCGAGCCAACGGTGGGCAACGAGATCTCACAGCCCTATGACGGTCAGGTCACGTTCAACGCGGTACGAGTAGGCGCACGCGGAGTGCCCGACGGGCGTGACCAGCTGGCCACCGGGAAGTCGGTGACGTTCAAAGTGGAGGTGACGAATACCGGGGCGGCGCCGGAGGCCTACTTCGTCGACCCCCGCCTGGACGGAACGACCTCACTCAACCTGACCCCGCTGACCCCGGCCACCAACACGCTGCCCTTGACTGGCAACTACGTACTCTGGCTCGTCCCGACCGAGACTTCGGGTCTCAGCGTGGCCCAGACGTCGAGCCCGCCCGCGATGTTTGACACGGGTCCCAGCGAGGTGCTGTTCGCCGCCTTCGGGCCCGTGGGCGATCCGGACCTCTCGAGCGCGCCTCCCGGCGCGGGACCGCTCTGTCAGGACGCTGCCTCGGCGTCGTATGCCCCACCGGATGGCACTGTCAGCGCGGGCATCTGGGAGGCGGCTCCGACCGAATGCGGCCCGTTTCCGGCTGGTGCGCCTCCGGGCACCGCCACCGACGCGATGGCGGTCCAGACGGAACCCTTTGACTCGAACGCGAGCTCGTCGACGGGCGACGCCTGGCAGCAGTCGGTCAACCCGGCCGCCACCACCACGCCGCTGGTTCTGGCGCCCGGTCAGCGAGGAACGATCGACGTGACGTTCAAGCCCTCGGGCGCGCCGGGCTCACGGATCAGGGGCACGCTGTATGTGGATGACCTTACGAACGACGTGCCCCCGTACGGTCAGGCCAGCGGCGACGAGCTGGCCTCGATTCCCTACGCGTACGAGATCAAATAGAGCCTGAAGCGGCGGGGCCGCAGGGCGCGGGCCAAGCAGGTACGGTCCGCGCCCTGTGGCACACCAGCTGATTCTCCTCCCCGGGGACGGCATCGGCCCCGAGATCCTGCCGGCCGCGGTGGAGCTCCTGAATGCCGTCGCCCCCGGGGAGTTCGAGTACGAGGAGCACGTCTTCGGTGGCGCCTCGATCGACGCCCACGGAACAGCGCTCACCGACGAGACCCTCGAGGCCTGCCGGGGCGCTGACGCCGTGCTGCTGGCGGCCGTCG
The DNA here is from genome assembly GCA_035505215.1 of Solirubrobacteraceae bacterium. Taxonomy (GTDB): domain Bacteria; phylum Actinomycetota; class Thermoleophilia; order Solirubrobacterales; family Solirubrobacteraceae; genus Palsa-465. The sequence goes on from DATJQY010000032.1 coordinate 194,063, forward strand.
GCGGGCCCAAGTGGGACACCACCGATCCGGACAAGCCGCGCCCCGAGCAGGGGCTCCTCGGGCTGCGTAAGGGCCTCGGCCTGTTCGCCAACCTGCGTCCGGTCCGGCCCCTGCCCGCGCTCTATGACGCCAGCCCGCTCAAGCGGGAGCTGATCGAGCGGACCGACTTACTCGTCGTGCGCGAACTCACCGGGGGGATCTACTTCGGCGCCAAGACGCGGACCACCGATGAAGCCTCGGATGACTGCGTCTACACGCGCGCCGAGATCGAACGCATCGCCCGGGCCGGCTTTCAGGCCGCCCGGTCGCGCGTGACGAGCGTCGACAAGGCCAACGTGCTGGAGACGAGCCGGCTGTGGCGAGAGGTGGTGGGAGAAGTTCACGGCCGAGAGTTCCCGAACATCGAGCTCGAGCACGTCCTGGTCGATAACGCGGCTATGCGGCTGATCGCGGCCCCGCGTCACTTCGACGTGCTGCTGACCGAGAACATGTTCGGGGACATCCTGAGCGACGAGGCGGCGATGTTGACCGGGTCGATCGGGATGCTCCCGAGCGCATCGCTGGGCGAGGACGGGCCGGGTGTGTTCGAACCGGTGCACGGTTCGGCCCCAGACATCGCCGGCAGTGGCGCCGCCAATCCGCTGGCCATGTTCCTCTCGGCGGCCCTGATGCTGCGCCACGGTTTCGCCATGGAGGCGCAGGCGGCGGCGGTAGAATCGGCCGTCGATCGTGCGCTGGCCGACGGGCTGCGCACCGCCGACCTCGGGGGCCGAGCCGGTACCGCTCAGGCCACCAAGGCAGTTCTAGACCACCTTTAAGGAGACGCCGTGGAACAGGCCGAGCTGATCTGGCACAACGGAGAGATCGTCCCCTGGGAGGAGGCCAAGGTTCACGTGCTCACCCACGGCCTTCACTACGGCACCGGTGTCTTCGAAGGCGAGCGCTGCTACGAGACCGACCGCGGGCCTGCCATCTTCCGCCACCGCGACCACCTCGATCGCCTGTTCAAGTCGGCCGAGCTCTACTACATGCCGATCCCCTTCGGGCTGGAGGAGCTGCGCACGGCCACACACGAGCTGATCTCGGCCAACCGCCTGCGTGAGTGCTACATCCGGCCGATCGCCTTCCGGGGCTATGGCCAGATGGGTCTCTACCCGCTTGACTGCGACGTCGAGGTCGCCATCGCGGTCTGGCCCTGGGGGGCCTATCTGGGCGAGGAGGGCAAGCGAAACGGAATCCGGGCCAAGGTGGCCAGCTGGCGGCGAATCCCCCACGACGCGCTGATCCCCCACGCCAAGGCCAGCGGTCAGTACCTCAACAGCGTGCTGGCCAAGATCGAGGCCTCCAAGGCCGGATACGACGAGGCGATCCTCCTCGACTCCCACGGCTTTGTCTGCGAGGGCTCCGGCGAGAACATCTACGCGGTCAAGGACGGCGTAATCCTGACCCCGCCCCAGACGGCCGGGATCCTTGACGGCATCAACCGCAAATCGGTCCTCCAGATTGCCCGCGATCTCGGCTTTGAGGTGATGGAGCGAAACCTGGCCCGGGCTGAGCTCTACCTGGCCGATGAGGTCTTCCTCACCGGGACCGCGGCCGAGCTTGTCCCGGTGCGGGAGATCGACGACCACGCCATCGGCGCCGACCGGCCTGGCCCCGTGACGCGGGAGCTCGGGCGGGTGTTCGACGACGCCCTGCACGGGCGGGACCCCCGCTACGCCGAGTGGCTCGACCGCGTCGAGGTGCCCGCCGCCGATCCCGCTCCCGCGGCCGGGGCGGCGTGAGCGCAGCCCAAGGGGCGCCGTGAGCCGGATCGAGCTCTACGACACCACGCTGCGCGATGGGATGCAGGGCGAGGGCATGTCGCTCTCGGCCGAGGAGAAGCTGCGCGTGGCCCACCGTCTCGACGAGCTCGGCATCGACCTGATCGAGGCGGGCTTTCCCGGCTCCAATCCCAAGGAGCTCGAGCTGTTCGAGCTGCTCGGCCGGGAACGGCTTCGCCACGCCACCGTGGCCGCGTTCGGGATGACGCGCCGCCGCGGGGTGAGCGCCGATCAGGACGGCGCCCTGCGGGGGCTTGCCGACTCGTTTGCCCCCATGTGCACGCTGGTCGGCAAGACGTGGAGGCTTCACCTCGAGAAGGTGGTCAAGGTGGACTCCGAGGAAAACCTGCGGATGATCTTTGAGTCCGTGGCCTTCCTGGTCGGCCAGGGTAAGCGGGTGATCTACGACGCCGAGCACTTCTTTGATGGCTTTGCCGCCGACGCGCCCTACGCACTGCGGTGCCTGCAGGCGGCGGCGGAGGCCGGGGCGGAGACCGTCACGTGCTGTGACACGAACGGCGGAACGCTGCCGGATCAGGTGGCGGCGGCGATGCGCGTTGTGGTCGCTGAGCTTGGCGGTTCGGGAGCCCGGGTCGGCATCCATTGTCATGACGACGCCGGGTGCGCGGTGGCCAATACGCTGGTCGGGGTGGGAGAGGGGGCGACCCACGTGCAGGGCACGATGAACGGCTACGGGGAGCGCTGCGGCAACGCCAACCTGGTCACGGTCATCCCCAACCTCCAGCTCAAGCTCGGCCACGAGTGCCTCACCGATGGCCAGCTCCGGTCTCTGACCTCGACCGCGCACTTCCTGGACGAGCTCCTCAACTTCACGCCCGACCCGGACCAGCCCTACGTGGGGCGAAACGCCTTTGCGCACAAGGGCGGGATGCACGTGGCCGGCGTCAACGCCGACCCGGCGACCTTTGAGCACGTGGACCCTGTTGTGGTGGGGAACAACCGCGAGCTTCTCATCTCCGAGCTTTCGGGAAAGGGAACCGTCCACGCCCGGGCTCGCGAGGCGGGGCTCGAGCTCGACGACGAGGAGGCGGGACGCCTGACCGAGCGGGTCAAGCAGCTCGAGCACCTGGGCTACCACTTCGAGGCCGCGGACGCCTCCTTTGAGCTGCTGCTCCGGCGCGAGACGGGCGAGTACGAGCCGCTGTTCCGGCTCGAATCCTGGCGCGCCATCGTCGAGAAGCGGGCCGACGGGCGAGTCGAAACCGAGGCCACGATCAAGATCTGGGTCGACGGCGAGCGCTACGTCCGCACCGCCGAGGGGAACGGTCCGGTGAACGCGCTCGACCGCGCCCTGCGTGACGCACTGGTCGAGATCCACCCGCACCTGCGCGACATCGACCTGGTCAACTTCAAGGTGCGGATCCTCGACGAAACGAAGGGGACCGGGGCGGTCACCCGCGTGCTTCTGGATAGCTCCGACGGAGACGCCGTGTGGGGCTCGATCGGCGTCTCTGAGAACGTGATCGAGGCCTCGTGGGAAGCGCTCGTCGACTCGCTCGAGTACGGGATGCAGGTGGCGCGCCGCCGCCACCCGGGCGCGCCGGCGCGGGCCAAGCCGACCGCGTGAGCGCCGCCGACTCGGATCCCATTCCCCTCGCCAAGCCGCTCCTAGGCGAGCGCGAGGAGGGGCTCGTCCTGGAGGTACTGCGCTCCGGCCAGCTGTCGTTGGGGCCTCGGCTGAAGGAATTCGAGCGCCTCTTTGCCCAGCGCGTGGGCGCCATCCACGCCAGCGCCGTGTCGAGCGGCACGGCGGCGCTGCACCTGGCGGTCCGGGCGGTGGGCGTGAGCGACGGGGACGAGGTGATCACGAGCCCGTTCTCGTTCGCGGCCAGCGCCAACGTGGCGGTGTACGAGCGGGCGCGGCCCGTGTTCGCTGACATCGATCCCGTGACGCTCAACCTGGACCCCGAAGCGGCCGCTGCCGCGGTCACGGACCGCACCGCGGCGATCCTGCCGGTGCACATCTTCGGCTACCCGGCCGAGATGACGGCGTTTGAGCGGCTGGGGCTCCCGATCGTCGAGGACGCCTGCGAGGCGCTCGGGGCGCTCTACGACGACGGCACGCCCGTGGGCGGGCGCGGGCATCCGGCGGCCTTCGGCTTCTACGCCAACAAGCAGATGACGACGGGGGAGGGGGGCATGCTGACCACCTCGGATCCCGAGGTCAAGGAACGGGTCGACTCCGAGCGCAATCAGGGGCGCGCGCCAAACATGGATTGGCTCGATCACGACCGGCTCGGCTTCAACTACCGCCTCTCGGATATCGCCTGCGCGCTCGGCCTGGGTCAACTCAAGCGCCTCGAGGCCCTCCTCGCCGGCCGGGAGCGGGTGGCCGGCCTCTACCGCCAGGCGCTGGCGGACATCGAGGAGCTCGAGCTTCCCTGCCCGGACGTGGACGGGCGCCGGCGCGGCTGGTTCGTCTTCGTCGTCCAGCTCCCGCGGCGGGTCGACCGGGATGGCGTCATCCGGGCCCTCGCCGACCGGCGCGTGCCCTCGAAGCCCTACTTCCCGGCGGTCCACCTGATGAGCTACTACCGGACGCACTTCGGGCACCGGGAGGGCGAGTTTCCCGTGTGCGAGGACGTCGCGGCGCGCTCGATCGCGCTGCCCTTCTTCCCGGAGATGAGCGAGGGCCAGGTCGGACGGGTGGCCGAGGCGCTCACGCAGGTGCTGGACGGGGGCTGAGTACTCGCTTTTCGTTTGAGACTCAGCGAGAGGGGTAGCTGCCCGGCAGGTATGGGCAGGGCGTTGAACGGGATGAGATGGGGTGGGGCCTTCGGCCTCGCGGCCGCTGTGTGCGCGCTCGCCGGAGCACCCAGCGCGCTCGCCACCACCGGCGCACAGGAGGCACGGGCATTCGCCAAGGCGGAGGTGGCCCAGTACGCCAAGGCGCTTCCCAAGCGCCTACGCGCCAACCCGACCGCGGCCGGAACCAGCGTCGACCGCAACTGCTTCGCGGCCGCCGATAACCGCGTCAACCCCGAGGTCAACTCGAGCGGAGTCCCGACCAATCCGGCCTGGTTCGAGCGCGATGCGCTGAATCAGTACTGCGGCACGCTGCGGCTTCGCGATCAGTACGCCAGTCCCGCCTACGGCTATGAAAACGCCACTCAGGGCGATGAGCTCTGGCTCGACCAGCTGGGGCAGCAGATCGCCCAAGGGCCGCAGCACATCCACGGCGGCATCACCACCCTGGTTCCGGGGTCGCTTGCCGCCGACGCCTTCCGTACCGTGAGTCTCTGGGAGCAGCGGACCGGCGGGACGGTGCGGGCGGTGTCCTTCAAGTCTTCTGACGGCGCGACCCTGCGGGGAAACATCTGGATGCCGCCGCCCGGAACTCCCACCCTGGCCAACGGTAAGTACCCCGGCATCGTCATCACCGATGGGTCGGTGCAGGCCTACCAGAACCTCTACTACTGGGCCGCCGAGGGTCTCGCCCAATACGGCTATGAGGTCATGACCTATGACGTCCAGGGCCAGGGCGACTCAGACCTGCTTCCCGCCGGCTGTTCCAGCCTGCCCCTCCCGACCAGCCTGCCCATCTCCACCAACCTGCCCAGCCTTCTGCGGGCCAACCTCCCCAGCCCTCCCAATCCCACCACCCCATGTCAGGGGGTTCCGTACCAGCAGAACTACAACTTCTACCAGGGTGCGGAGGACTCGCTGAACTTCTTCCTCTCCACGCCGGCGAGTCACTACGGAGGCTCGTTCAACCCTGACTACGCCCGCCTCGACCCGGGTGACGTCGGCATCGCCGGCCACTCCCTGGGCGCCGAGGCGGTGAGTTGGGTCGGGCAGTGCGACAAGCGGGTTAAGGCGATCGCGGCCTGGGACGACCTCGTCCCCGTGACCATGTCGCAGTGCGCCAGCAACGTCACCGTGCCCGCGGCTGACCAGGCGAGCGACGTCCACGCGCCCGCGCTGGCCACGACCAACGATTACGAGTTCAACGTGCAACCCCAAACCTCCGTGCCCAACCCGAACGGCTCAAGCAACGGGGGCGGCCTGGACGGGACCGCCGGCTACCTCAGCCTCATCGGCCAGGGAGTGGACTCGGAGATCGTCTCCATCCGCAACGGCACTCACCTGACCTACAGCTACGTCCCGTACGTCATGCCGGCCAACGAGATCGGCGAGCGCATCGCCTTCTACTACACGCTCGCCTGGTTCGACGAGTATCTGCGCGGCGGCCGCGACGCGCTGCTTCCGAAGAGTGACAACGCGTATCACCGCCTGACCAGTCTGGGCAGGTTCGACCGGAGCGCCGACCACAACGACAACCGGGTTGATCGCGGGGCGGCCGACGTATCGTTTGGGGCCGGGACCTACAGCGCGGACAAGGCGGCGGCGGATCCCACAGATCCGGCGGCCGGGAACGTCCCCTACGAGATCAAGGGAATCCCGATCCGCGACACCCTTTCCTTCTACTACTACTCCGAGTACCGCCTACACGACCCGCGCGCCAAGGGCGACCCGCTCAGGGCGTGTAGCGACATGCTCGCCCGGTGTCCGGCCGAGCAGCCGCCCACGCCCTGAATGACGGGTGTCTGACTTCTAGTAAGGCTCGGTCGGGGGCGGGACGTCGCGCTCGACGTAGGTCGTCCGCCGGCCCCAGCGGCGCTCGCTATCGGCCCACATCGTCATGTAGAGCAGCGAGAGAATGAAGCCGACGATGCCGACGACCATCAGGATCACGCCAACCGTGTGGATGTTGAAGCCGCTCGTCGTCACGGTGACGGCAAACCGCAGCACGGCGCCGACGGCGATGAGCAGGAGCGAAGTTCCCAGTGTCATCTCATACCTCCTCTTTGGGAGCGCCGGGTTGACGGCCGCTCGGTGGAATCCGTTCGCGTCGGCGGGGGGTTACCCGCTTGACGCGCGCGATATGCGCCCGTGGACGGATGTGCGAAGGGTTGGCTAACCGCCGTCGCGCAGCCAGTCCAGCAGTTCCCCGGTGCGGTCGTAGATCGCGAAGTGGCCACCCTCGAGGAGGACGACCTTGGCGCCCGGAATCGTGCGGCCCAACCACTCGCCGTGGCCGGTCGGGACCAGGGTGTCCTGGGGGCCGTACCAGACGGCCGCGGGGATCGTGATGGCAGCGGGATCGAAGCCCCAGGGCTCGGTGAAGGCAAGGTCGTCGTCGACGAACCCGTCGATCGTCTCCCCGACCCCCTCCCGGACGCTGGCGGCCAGCATCGAGCGGATCTCAGGTCGCTGCATCACCTCGGCGTCCGCGTCGGAGAGCTTGTAGTCCTCACCGAGCGCATCCTTGGTGTCAGAGTCGACGCTCTTTAGGAGCTCCTCGACGTCTGGCTCCAGGTGCCGCCGGAGCGTTTGCTCGCCCTCCAGTGCCCACCCGAACTCCTTGACATTGCCCTCCACCATGTTCGTGAACCAGTGCTCGGCGGAGAGGCCGGTGTCCCCGTACGGCGCCGGACCGACGACGCTGGCGCACCGCGTGACCCGATCGCCGAGCAAGGCGCCGCACGCCAGTGCATGCGGGGCTCCCCCCGAGCCGCCGAAGACAGCAAAGCGATCGATGCCCAGCGCGTCGGCAATCGTTGCCACGTCAGCCGCGGCGTCGGCGACTCGGCGTCCCGGGTGCCGGCTCGACTGGCCATAGCCGGGCCGGTCGTAGGTGATCACGCGGGCACCTGCCTGCCGGTAGACGTTCTCGTCCGGATGGTGCCCGAGGCGAGACCCCGGCGTCCCGTGGAGCGAGAAGACCGGGAAACCGTCGGACACGCCCCATTCGGCGAAAGCGAGGGTACGGCCGTCGGTGGTGGTGGTGGTCGAGGGCACCGGCCCAACCTATCCAATGGCGGACGGCGATGCGGTGCTCGGTAGAGTCGACCCACGTGACCCTTGTCGTCCTCACCGGGGCAACTCGCGGCATCGGCCAGGCGGCGGCGGTCGAGCTGGCCCGCCGGGGCGCCGAGCTGGCGCTCGTCGGCCGCGACTGGGAACGCGTGGCGGCGGTGGCCGGGGAGGCCAAGGGCACCGGCGGCGGTGCCCCCATCCACGAGCACGTGGCCGATCTCACGCTGATGGCCGATGTCCGTCGGCTGGCCGACGAGCTGGGAAGCCAGTACGACCACATCGACGTGCTGGCCAATAACGCCGGGGCGCTATTCGCCCACCGCAAGGAGACCTCGGAGGGCTTGGAGCGGACGTTCGCGCTCAACCACCTGGCCCCATTTCTGCTCACCAACCTGCTTCGGGAGAAGCTGAGCGGCGGCCGCGTCGTCACCACGGCCTCGGATGCCCATAACCAGGGCCGCCTCGACCTCGACGACCTCCAGTCGAAGAACTCCTATTCCGCCTTCCGGGCCTACGGCACGAGCAAGCTGTGCAACATCCTCTTCACCCGCGAGCTCGCCCGGCGTGCCCCTGAGCTCCAGGCCAACTGCTTTCACCCGGGCACGATCCGCACCGGCTTTGGCAAGAACGAGAGCGGGTTCTGGAAGATCGGCATCACGCTGGCCGGCCCGTTCATGCGCTCTCCCGAGCGTGGCGCTCGCTCGCTCGTCTGGCTGGCTCTGTCGGAAGAAGCCGCCGAGCTCGATGGCGAGTACATCGAGAACGAGAAGGTGGCGACGCCAAGCGAGCAGGCGCGCGATGACACCCTCGCCCGCGAGCTCTGGGAACGCAGCGCGGCGCTGGTCGATCTGCCCGCCGACGCCTACGCCTGAGCTCCACGGGTGACGCCGGAGCGACGCCGCTTCGTACCATCCCGGCCGTGTCGCGGTTCGCCGAACCTCAGGACGCCGCCTTCAGGGCGCTGAACGACTCGCTCGCCTTCGACATCCGGCTCGCTCCCTACGACGTCGCGCAGTCGCGCGCCCACGCGACCATGCTCGCCGCCCAGGGGATCATCTCCGAGGCCGAGCGCGATCAGCTCCACACCGGCCTTGACCAGGTCGGAGCCGAGCTGCGTACCGGCGACTTCCCCTTCGCCGAGGGCGACGAGGACATCCACATGGCCATCGAGCGCCGGCTCACCGAACTCACCGGTTCGGTGGGAGGCAAGCTCCATACCGCGCGCTCCCGCAACGATCAGGTGGCGACCGACGTGGCGATGTTCGTCCGCGACCACGCCGAATCGGCGGGCGAGGCCATTGGCCGCCTGGCCGAGACCCTGATCACGGTGGCCGAGGCGCACCTCGACTGGCCGATGCCCGGCTATACCCACCTCCAGCGCGCTCAGCCCGTCTATCTGAGTCATCACCTCCTGGCCTACGTGTGGATGCTCGTCCGGGACAAAGGCCGCTTCGCCGCCGTCAAATCCGGCGCGGACGTCCTGCCCCTGGGCGCCGGGGCCCTGGCCGGGGTGAACTTCGCCACCGATCGCGAGATCGTGGCCCGTGAGCTGGGGTTCGAGGCCGTGGCCGAGAACTCGATCGACGCCGTGTCCAACCGGGACTTCGTCCTCGACTACCTGGCGGCGGCCGCGACCTGCGCCACCCACCTTTCTCGGCTCGGGGCCGAGATCGTGCTCTGGTGCAGCGAGGAGTTCGGCTTCGCCCAGGTCGCCGACGCCTGGAGTTCGGGCTCGTCGATCATGCCCCAAAAGAAGAATCCCGATGCCGCCGAGCTCCTCCGGGCCAAGGCGCCGCGGATAGTTGGCCACCTGGTGGCGCTCCAGGGGGTCATGCACGGGCTGCCTTTGACCTATAACAAGGACCTCCAGGAGGACAAGGAGCACCTGTTCGATGCCGTGGACACGCTCGAGCTCTGCCTCGCCGCTGCCGAGGGGATGCTGGCCACGGTCTCGTTTGACCGCGCCCGGCTCGAGGCTGCCGCCTCCGACGAGCTCCTGGCCGCCACCGACGTTGCCGACCTGCTGGTGCGCCGGGGGATGCCCTTCCGTGAGGCGCACGGGATCGTGGCCGGCCTCGTTCGAAGCGCGCTTGACCGGGGCAAGACGCTGTCGGAGCTGACGCCCGAGGAGCTGGCCGAGCGCTCGGAGCTGCTCGACGATGAGTTCTACGCCGTCCTGCGCGATCGGGCCTGGCTTGAGAGCAAGGTCTCCCGGGGCGGCACGAGCCTTACCCGGGTGCGCGAGCAGCTCGAACGGGCGGCCCAGGCGCTGCGGTGAAAGCCGCCTTCTACGAGCGGCCCGTGCTCGAGGTGGCGCGCGACCTCGTGGGCTGCGTCGTCGAGCACGCCAAGTGCAGCGGAGTCATCGTCGAGACCGAGGCCTACCACGAGTCCGAGCCGGCCTGCCACGCCTTCATCGGCCTGACGCAAAGGACGTCGACCATCTTCGGGCCACCCGGGCGAGCCTACGTCTACCGCTCCTACGGGATCCACGCCATGCTGAACGCGGTCTGCGAGCCCGAGGGGGTGGGGGCGGCGGTCCTGATCCGCGCCCTTCAGCCGCTCGAGGGCATCGAGCTCATGCGACGTCGTCGCGGCGTCGTCGAGGTCCGCAATCTGTGCTCGGGACCGGGGAAGCTCACCCAGGCCTTGGATATTGAGCTCCGCGACAACGGGGTCGATCTGGCTCGCGGCCCGGTGCGGATCACCGAGCGGCCGAGCGCCTGGCGCGATGTCGAGGTCGTCGTCGATCGGCGGATCGGGATCACCAAGGCCGTGGAATTGCCGTGGCGCTTCTCGGCCGCCGGGAACCGCTTCGTGTCCCGGCCGGCGCGGCCGGCGGAACCGCTAGTGGCCGCCGCCGATCCCGGCCCCGCCTGAGCCGGACCCGGACCCGCCGCCGGTCCCCCCGCCGCCACCGGTTCCCCCGGCAGTACCGCCCGCGTTGCCCCCGGCACCCGTGCCGGCTCCGGTTCCATTACCGGCCGGTGGCGCGGTGGGCGCTCCGGTCCCCTGGCCGCCTCCCGTGGCCGCGCCGCCGCCCTGGCCGGTGGTGTTGTTCCCGGTGCCTGCCGGCTTGGTCGGGGAGGTCGCCGCGGTGGTGGTCGCTGGTCCCGGCGCGGCACTGCTCACGCTGGGAAGGGGGCCGGCCGAGCTCGGCCCGGTTGTTCCTGTGTTCTTGCCCGGCGGCTGCTCGCTGGCCAGGATCTGGAGGGCCTCGGTCATGAAGTCGCGCCAGATGATCGCCGGGAAGGTGCCGCCCTCCACTGGGCCGCCGTCGTACAGCGTCGCCATCGGAACCAGCTTGTTGGGGAAGCCGACCCACACGGCCGTGGTTAGCTGGGGGGTCCAGCCCACGAACCAGGCGTCGGCGTAGTTCGTTGTCGTGCCCGTCTTGCCGACCACGTCGACGCCGGAGATGGCGGCCGCGGTGCCGGTGCCGGACTGCACGACGCCGGCCAGCATGTCGTGGACCTCCTGGGCCACCGGAGCGGGCATCACCCGCCGATAGCTGGGGAAGTCCTTGACCGGAGTCATGCCGCCGCCGCTGATCTCGGCGATCCCGGTGGGTCCGTCCCCGGGGCTCCCGAGGGTGGGGTCGAAGACCCGGCGGCCACCCTCGGCGAACGTCTCGTAGGCCTGTGCCATCTCAAGCGGGTTGACGCCGATCGTCAGGCCGCCCAGGATCATGGCCGGATTGGTCGAGATTGGCGTCTGGATGCCCGCTTTCTGCGCCAGCGCCTTGATCTCGTGGACGCCCTTAATCGGCCCCAGCCCGTACCACCCCAGGCGCTCGAAGACCGAGTTGTCGGAATAGTCGGTCGCGCTCTGAAGGGTGGTTACGCCCGAGTAGCTGTTGTCGAAGTTGCGGACGTGGAAAATCTCCTTGCCATCGCTGTTGGGTACGACGATGTCAAGCGGCGCGGAGGTGAAGATCGAGCTGGGACCGAAGCCGTGCTCGAGCGCCACGGCCAGCGTGAACGGCTTAAAGGAGGAGCCGGGCTGGCGCTCGGCCTCGGTGGCGAGGTTGAACGGGTACTGGCTGTAGTCCTCCTGGCCGTTGATGACCGGGCCGCCGACCATTGCGCGGACCTCACCCGTCCGGTTGTCGAGGGCGACCAGGGAGGCCACGGGAGAGTCGGAGCCCTGATAGGGCAGGTCGGACTCGATCGCCTGGTCGGCCGCTTGTTGCATCTTGAGGTCCAGGGTCGTCTTGATCTTCAGGCCACCGTAGTAGGCCTTGTAGTCCGCCTGCTGGCGCTCCTGCGGCGTGTGACCGGGCCGATCGCCGAGGATCCGCAGGATCTGCGGGCGCAGCCAGCTGGTGAAATAGGGCGCGGCGGGAGGTTCGCTCGGCGGCTCAAGATCACTCGCGCTCGGGACTGACTTAGTGATCCCGACCTGGTATTGGGACTCCGTGATGTAGTGCTGCTGGAGCATGTCCCTGAGGACGAGATCCCTTCGCTCCCTGGACAGCGTTCGATTGACGAGCGGGTTGTAGGCGGAGGGGTCGGCGATCATCCCCGCCAGCAGCGCGCCCTGCCAGTACTTGAGCCGCGACGCGCACGAGGGCAGGCCGGCCGCTTTGTCTCCGCAGGCGCCCCGGTTGCCGTCCGCCGGGGCGCCCGGGTCGTAGCCGAGCGCTTTGCCGAAGTAGACCCGTGCCGCCGACTCGATTCCATAGGCACCGTTGCCGAAGTAGACCGAGTTCAGGTACTGGGTGAGGATCCGCGTCCTGGTCCACTTATGGGTCAGGTGAAACGCGAGTGCGGCCTCGCGCAGCTTCTCCAAGATCGTCCGATTGCCCTGCTGCGCCAAGGCGTTCTTCACGAACTGCTCGGTGATCGTCGAGGCGCCCTCGGTCTGACCGCCGGTGACGTCGGAGGTGAAGGCACGGATGATGCCCTTGAGATCCACCCCCGGGTCTGACCAGAAGCGCTTGTCCTCGACGGCCAGAACCGGACGCCAAGCCGCGGGGTAGATGCGATTCCAACTGTCGATCACCTCGGGTGTCGTGGCCGCGAAGATCCCGATCGGGTTCCCGTGATCGTCGTACAGATAGGTGTTGTGCCCGAGCCGCTGGTACTCCTGCTGGTTCTCGATCAGGGGCACGTCGGAGGCGACCGCCAGCATCATTCCGTAGGCGGTCGAGATCAAGGCCAGAACGCCGAGACCGGACAGGATCAGGAACAGCCTGAGCTTGCGCAGCCGGGGCCGAGGACCGCCACCGCCCGAATCACCGCCGCGCCCGAACCACCGTCGCCGGCCTCTCCTGGGCGGTTCGCGGGGAGGAGGTGTTCCGCCGGTGGGCGGGGGCGGAACCTCCGTGGGGCGGGGTGGAGCCGGCGTGGCCACGGCGGCCCGGAGCGGGGGTGCGGAAGCTCTCCCTGCTTGTGAGGGTGCGGGTGCGCCGCCTGCCCTTTGGGCAAAGGAAGTGCGCCGGATCAGATGTCTTGCGTCGTCGCTCATGCGATCGAAGATGCAGCCGCACGCCACCCGCCTATCAGCGGCCGCCTCGTGTCACGGAACCGCGACGGCGTCGGTTCCTGGACGGGGGCCAGTCTACCAACGGCCCCTGGGCCCGAGCCGGGCTCGTCTCTTTGGCCGATGGGCCTCGCTCAGACCGGATGCGCCGCCGGATCCGCCATATTTCGGCTCGTGTTAGGCCAATCTGATTTCAGCGATCCCGCCGCGGCGGCGGCGTGGCTGACTCGCAACGCCGTCGATTGCCTGCCACAGGGCGAGCTGGCGCGGCGGCTCGCCCTGGGACGCCCGCTGCGGGTGAAGCTCGGGATCGACCCGACCGCGCCCGACATCCACCTCGGGTTCACGGTGGTCTTGCAGAAGCTGCGCGAGTTCCAGGACCTCGGGCACATCGTGGTCCTGATCGTGGGCGACTACACCGCGCGCGTCGGAGATCCAAGCGGCCGCTCCAGCACCCGGCCGATCCTCGACCCGGCGGAGATCGAGGCCAACGCGCGGACCTTCCAGGAGCAGGCGCTGACCGTGCTCGACTCCGAGCGCCTGGAGGTCCGCTTCAACGGCGAATGGCTCGATATGCCGATGGAGCGCTTCTTCTCCCTCGCCCGGACCGTCACCGTGGCCCAGCTGCTCGAGCGAGACGACTTCGCCAAGCGCTTCTCGGCCCGGCAGCCCATCTCGATGCTCGAGCTGCTCTATCCGCTGCTCCAGGGCTATGACTCGGTGGCCGTGCAGGCCGACGTCGAGCTCGGGGGCACCGACCAGAAGTTCAACCTGCTCCTGGGGCGTGACATCCAGCGTCACTTCGGCCAGCTCGAGCAGGTCATCCTGACCATGCCCCTGCTCACCGGCACCGACGGCGAGCGCAAGATGTCGAAGTCGTTCGGCAATTACATCGGGGTGACAGACCCGCCGGAGGAGATGTACGGCAAGACGCTGAGCATTCCGGATAAGTCACTGCCGTCGTGGTACGAGCTGCTCCTGGGCAGCGAGCCGCCGCCGGATCTAAGCCCCCGCGATGCCAAGCGCGAGCTGGCACGCCGGCTGGTGGACCGGTTCCACGGGCCCGGAGCAGGCCGGGCCGCCGAGGAGGCCTTCGATCGGCAGTTCGTCCGCCACGAGACGCCCGAAGACGTTCCCGAGGTCGAATGGGAGCGCACCGAGACGGTTCACCTGCCGGGGCTGCTGGCCGCCGCCTTCGGGATCTCGACCTCCGAGGCCCGGCGGATGATCGCCCAGGGGGGAGTGAAGTTGGATGGCCAGGTGCTCGACGATGGGAGGCTCGACGTCTCCGGCGACAAGCTCGACGGAAAGGTCATCCAGGTGGGCCGGCGACGCTTCGCGCGGGTGAGGCTGGTCTGAGGTGCCCATCAGCGGCGGCCTGTTGCGGATGGAGACGCCGGGGGACGGTGAGATCGTCGATCTGACCGAGGGCGTCCTCAGCGTCGTGCGGAATGCCGGGGTCGAGCGCGGGCTGGTCACGGTGTTCGTCACCGGTTCCACCGCGGCCGTGACGACGATGGAATACGAGCCGGGCGGGGTCAGTGACCTTCAAGGGCTGCTCGACCGCCTGATCCCACAGCAGGGCGACTACGAGCACAACCGGCTGAACCAGGACACCAACGCCCACGCGCACCTGCGCGCCGCCGTGATCGGCCCCTCCGAGACGATCCCGCTGGTGGACGGCGAGCTGGCCCTCGGCACGTGGCAGCAGGTCGTCCTGATCGATTTCGACGACCGCCCGCGGCGCCGGACCGTGACCGTCCAGATCGTTTCGTAGACTCGTGACGCGGGCCTCCTAGGCCCGAAAGATCGGATTTCCGGGTCCTTTTTCGCCGCCGGATGGGCTTTGCGAAGATCTCGCTGGGCCCGGGATCTGGCGCTATACTCATCGGTCCGCTCCGGGGCTGGAAGGCCCACGGATGCGCCTGACGGGAAGGAATCACCTTCCTCGAGAGGTGCGACGGTCTTTGAAAACTCAACAGCATGCGCACCCTCGACCGACCCCTCGGTCGAGATGGTGTGTCCAGGTTCGACTCCGTCGGACACCGGCTCTCTGCGAGCCGAGGTTCGGCGGTGCCAAGACCTACCCCGTCATGCGCTCCGGAGTCCGTGGTGTACCTGGACTCCTCCGCCACCGGCTACGCCGGCGGTGCCAGATTGGGCGCTGACGACTCTTTGTGAACCGGGTCGCTTGCGGCTCGGCTTGGTGGGCTGCTTCGCAGCTCGCCGTAGCAGTTCTTCACGGAGAGTTTGATCCTGGCTCAGGACGAACGCTGGCGGCGTGCTTAACACATGCAAGTGGAGCGACGAACCAGGCTTCGGCCTGGGGCAAAGCCGCGAACGGGTGAGTAACACGTGGGTAACCTGCCCCGATGATTGGGACAACCCGAGGAAACTCGGGCTAATACCAAATGTGCCCTCCTGCCATAAGGCAGCTGGGGAAAGGAAGCTTCGGCCTCCGCATCGGGATGGGCCCGCGGCGCATTAGCTTGTTGGTGAGGTAACGGCTCACCAAGGCGACGATGGGTAGCTGGTCTGAGAGGACGATCAGCCACACTGGGACTGAGACACGGCCCAGACTCCTACGGGAGGCAGCAGTGGGGAATCTTGCGCAATGCGCGAAAGCGTGACGCAGCAACGCCGCGTG
>DATJQY010000033.1:0-159661 GCA_035505215.1 Solirubrobacteraceae bacterium
GTCGACGCCCGGCGCGCCTCGGTAGCCCTGGAGCAGCGGGAAGCTGCGCAGCCCTCGGATCATCTCGGAAGCGTCGACGTCGGTGAGCGGAGCCAGGCGTACCACGACGTCCTTGACCAGCTCTGCGGTCGTGCCGCCCGCCCCACAGGCCACCACCGGCCCGAAGCTGGGGTCATGGACGACGCCGACGATCAGCTCGACCCCGGCCGGAACCATCGGCTGCACGATGAACCCGCTCAGCTTCTCTCTCGCCGCGGCAACCGAAGCGGTGATCTCTGTAGCCGCGGCCCGGACTGCCTTTGGCGTCTTGAGACCGAGGCGGACGCCACCGACGTCGCTCTTGTGGATCAGGCCGGGACCCGTCGCCTTGAGCGCGACGGGAAGTCCCACCTCGGCCGACCGGGCTGCGGCCGCCTTGGCGTCGGGCACGATCACGGTCGGGACCACCGGGAGCCCGTGGGCCTCAAGGAGACCGGCCACCTCGGTCGGTCCCAGCCATCCTGCGCCCTGAGCCAGCGCCTGGCTGATGATCGCGGCCGCGCGCTCGGGGTGGGTGTGCACCGGGACGATCCTGCGCCCCTCGGGCTTCGAGCGCCAGCGGCCGTGCTTGGCCGCCAGAGCGACCGCGCGCGCGGCTTCCTCCGGGAACTCGTAGCCGGGCACGCGAACCTGGCTCGACGCGAGCTCGGACGGGGGGCCTTCGGCGCTCATGAACACGGCGGCGATCGGGACCCTCGCCTGCGTCTCGGCCACCTCCCGAATCGCTCTCGCCACATCAGCCGCCTCCGTAACCAGTGGAGGCACGAAGATGGCCAGGATGGCGTCACAGGCTTCGGACTCGATCAGGGTCTTGAGAACCCGACGGTAGTGCTCGGCCGTGGCCGTGGCGATCATGTCCACCGGGTTGGTGACCGACGCGCTGGCGGGAAGAAACTCGGCCAGCCGCTCTTGGACCTCCGCGGGGAGTACGGGCACGTCCACACCGTCGGCCTGGCACGCGTCCGCGCACAGGATCCCCGGACCGCCGGCGTTGGTGACGATCGCCACCCGGTCCCCCGCCGGAACGGGTTGAGCGCTCAGCAGCGCGCCGACCGCGAACAGCTCGTGCAGGGTGTCTGTCCGGATGACCCCGGCCTGCTCGAACAGCGCGCCGACCGTCACGTCAGAAGCCGATAGGAGCGCGCCTGTGTGCGAGGAGGTCGCTCGGGCCCCCGCCGCCGAGCGGCCGCTCTTCACCACCAACAGAGGCTTCTTCCGCGCAAACCGGGGGGCGATCCGCCCGAATTTCCGCGGGTTCCCGAACGACTCCAAGTACATGAGGGCCACTTCGGTGTTGGGGTCCTGCTCCCAGTAGTCGAGAAAGTCGTTGCCGGAGAGGTCGGCCTTGTTGCCCACCGAGACGAACGCGGAGAGTCCGATCCCGAGCCGGCTCGCGGCCTCGACGATGGCAATGCCCAGACCACCGCTCTGCGACATGAAGCCGATCCGCCCCGGGGCTGCCTGGTGGGGCGCGAAGGTGGCGTTGAGGCTGACGCTTGGCGCCGTGTTCAGAATGCCAAGGCAGTTCGGCCCGACGAGGCGCATGCCGCAGCTGCGGCAGATTTCGACGAGCTCGCGCTGACGCTGCGCCCCCCCTTCTCCCACCTCGGCGAATCCAGCCGAGATGACGAGCAGCGCCCGCACACCGGCCGCGCCGCATTCCCGCGCCACCTCGGCGACCTCCTCGGCGGGGACGGCGACCACGGCGAGATCGACGTGAGTGGGGATGTCGCCGACGCTGTGGTAGGCCGGAAGCGATTGCACCGAGTCAGCCTGGCGATTGACCGCATACACGGTTCCGGCGAACCCGGCGGAGACCAGGTTGTGGAGGATCTCGCCGCCCACCGTCCCCCGCCGCCGAGAGGCTCCGATCACCGCGACGGCCCGTGGCTCCAGAAAGCTCCGCACGGCCGCCACGGCGGCAATACGGTCCCGCTCCTCAAAGCGCGCCAGCGCGTCGGCGGACAGAGACGTAGGCATCTCAACGTGGATTTCGTCCGGCGAGGACCGCAGCTCGACAGGAAACCCGCTCTCCCGGAACACTTCGATCATTCGGTGGTTGGCCGGGAGCACCTCGGCGGTGAACGTCGTGATGCCATGCCGCTGCGCCACCTCGGCGATATGGGCCAGGAGCACGGTGCTGATGCCCTGCCCCTGCCAGGCGTCGGCGACCAGAAAGGCCACCTCGGCCGCCTCGGGACCTTCACGTACGTACGCCGCGTGGGCGACGATCTGGCGCGGATCGCCGCTCTCAGCCACCACGGCGAAGCGATCCGCGTAGTCGACATCGAGCGACCACCGGAGCACCCAGTTGAGGTCGGGAATCCCGAAGAACCGGAACGCGGTCGACTCGGGCGAAACCGAGCTAAGAAACTGTCGCATCCCTGGGTCGTCGCCCTCGCGCACGGGTCGCACGTGGACCGTAGAGCCATCCCTGAGGACGATCTCAGCCTCCCGGTCACGCGGATACGCCGCAGCAGCAGGCGAGGTCATGGTGCGCAGTATCGGAAGCGGTCCGAGGAGCGCCATCCGGAGGTTCTACGGAGGGCGACGCGCGTAGACCCCCGATATCGGGCGTCCCCCTCGCCCGTAGCTTGGCCTCATGTCCACAGCCACGAGCACAACTGCCGCTCCTCCCGGCCTCATACCGATCCGTCCCTTCTCAGCCCTCTCGGTGGCCGACGTACCCTGGGCCGGCGGCAAGGGGGCAAACCTCGGCCAGCTGACGCTGGCCGGCATGCCCGTACCGCCCGGCTTCGTGATCGGCGCTCCGGCCTACGCGGCGTTCCTCGATCAGACTGGCCTGCGCGACCGCCTGTCCGAGCTCCTCGACACCGTCGACGTGGAGGACACGCAGGCACTGCGCCAAGCTGCCGAGCAGGCGCGGCTGGCGCTCGGCGCCACCGAGATGCCGGCCTGGCTGCAGACCGCGATAGCCGATGCCTACGACGAGCTGATCGGAGACGACGCGGATGCGCCAGTGGCGGTCCGGTCCTCGGCCACGGCGGAGGACACGGCTTCGGCCTCGTTCGCCGGCATGAACGAGACGTTCCTGAACATCCGGGGGCGGGACGGTGTGGTCGACGCGGTCAAGCGCTGCTGGCAGTCGCTGTTCGGCGCGCGCACCATCTACTACCGCGGTCAGCGCGGCTTCAGTCAGAGCGGGATGGAGATAGCGGTGGTGGTGCAGCGCCAGATCGCCTCCTCCCGTGCCGGCGTGATGTTCACCATCGACCCGGCCACCGGGGACACGGAGCACCTCGTGATCGAGGGCTCGTTCGGGCTGGGCGAAGCCGTGGTCTCCGGACAGGTCTCGCCCGACCGTTACGTGGTCGACAAGGCGCTGATGGCCATCGTCACGCGCTCGGTCCGGCCCAAGGAGATGGTGATCGAGACCGCCGCCGAGGGGGGCACGACGCGCCGCGAACTTGGCCCTGACGAGGCCCTGACCCCCGTTCTCAGCGACGAGGAGGTGTTGCGGGTGGCTGAACTGGGCGTCGCCATCGAGCGCGAGTACCAGGCGCCCCAGGACACTGAGTGGGCATTCGACCCGGGTGGCCAGGTCTGGATGCTGCAAAGCCGACCCATCACGAGCGTCGGCCACACCGAGGAGACACCCGAGGCGGCCGAGCCAGCCGCCGGTGAGGAGGGCACGATCATCCTCCGCGGGCTGGGGGCTGCTCCGGGCCGGGCGAGCGGAGCCGTGCGGCTGCTGACCTCACTCGATGAGGCGAGCAAGCTGGGCGCCGGCGACGTCCTCGTCACCCACATGACCTCTCCTGACTGGGTCCCGTTGATGCGCCGGGCCGCGGCCATCGTCACCGACTCCGGGGGAATGACCTGCCATGCCGCCATCGTCTCGCGAGAGCTGGGGATCCCGTGTGTGGTTGGTACCGGTGATGCGACCAAGAAGCTGCGCGACGCTGAGCTGGTGACGGTCGATGCGACCCAGGGTGCGGTGCGAGAGGGACCAGACCGCGCGCCATCGCCCGGAGGGTCGATCACCGTCCCCGCCAATGGCCAGGTGCCGATGGCGGCGCCACCCGTCACGGGCACGAGGCTCCTGGTGAACCTGTCCGAGCCCTCGCAGGTGGAGCGCGCCGCCAGCCTCGAGGTCGACGGGGTCGGCCTGCTGCGCGCCGAGTTGATGCTGGTCGAGGCGCTGGACGGAACCCACCCGCGGAAGCTGCTTGCGGACGGCCGCGGCGAGGAGTTCGTCGAGCGGATGGCCGATGCCCTCATCGTGTTTGCCAGTGGCTTTGCCCCGCGACCCATCACGTACCGCACGACCGACTTCCGCACCAATGAGTTCCGGGGCCTGAAGGGGGGCGAGGAATTCGAGCCTGAGGAGGCCAATCCGATGATCGGCTTCCGCGGCGCGCTGCGCTACACCCAGGAGCCGGACGTCTTCGACCTCGAGCTCGAGGCGATCGGCCGGGTCTGGGAGGCAGGGCACACCAACTTCCACGTGATGTTGCCGTTCGTCCGCACGGCCCGGGAGCTCGAGCGCTGCGCTCAGCTGATCGCCGAGGCGGGGCTCCTCACCCTCCCGGGCTTTGAGCTCTGGGTCATGGCCGAGGTCCCCTCGGTTCTGTTCAACCTCGAGCGCTATGCCGAGCTTGGGGTGGCCGGCATCTCGATCGGCTCCAACGACCTGACCCAGCTCCTGCTCGGCGCCGACCGGGATTCCGAGAAGCTGGCCCAGACCTTCGACGAGCGGGACCCGGCGGTGCAGGCATACCTGCGCGAGCTCATTCCGCGCGCTCGGGCCGCCGGCCTTCAGACCTCCATCTGTGGCCAGGCTCCTTCGGTGCATCCGGAGTACGCCGAACTGCTCGTACGGGCCGGTATCGACGCCATTTCGGTCTCGGTCGACGCCGTTGCGCGGACCAGGCGGCTGATCGCGGCGGCCGAGCGACGCCTGCTCCTCGAGGCGGCTTGGAGGTGAGCGTTGATCGGGTGGTGAGCTTGCCCGACGCGGGCTCGCTCCTGATCCGCCCGATTTCGCCTGACGACGGCGCGGCGCTGGTCGAGGGCTTCAACCGTCTGAGCGACCAGTCCCGCTACCGGCGCTTCCTCTCGCCCCACGCTCGGCTGTCAACGGCCGAGGTGCGGTACTTCACCGAAGTCGATCATCACGACCATGAGGCCCTGGTCGCGCTGGATCCCAACACGGGGACGGGCGTTGGCGTGGCGCGCTACGTCCGGTCAGCTGAGGATCCGCACAGCGCCGAGATCGCGATTGCCGTGGTCGACGACTTGCAGCGCCGTGGCGTCGGCACGCGTCTGGCCTCGGCACTGGCGGATCGCGCCCGGGAGGAGGGGATCAATGTCTTTACCGGCCTCGTCCTGGCCGACAACGAACTCATGCTGAACCTGGCCGGCGAGCTCGGTCAGGTGCGCGTGCTGCATCGTGAGCGCGGAACGGTCGAGATAGCAGTCGAGCTGCCCGAGCAGGGCCTGGGCCGCCTGACGCGGCTTCTCCATGCCGTCGCCGCGGGCGATCTCCGGCCCTTCATCCACCACCTGGTCGAGGCCGGCGCCGGTGGGGCCTGAGCGCAAGCTCCCGGCCCTGGCCAGTCGCGCGGCGGTAGGCGCGAGCCCGAAACTGCGCCTCGTCCTCGGTGTCGTGCCGGGAGGCAGGCGCGTCGTGGCCTTCCACCCAGACCGCCCACCCGCCGGCCGGCCACGGCTCTACGTCGATTCGCGGGCGGCGATTACTGGGCGACGAGCCTGACAACGGTCGGCCCCTCCGGCCTACGAGTGCCGGGGGCCGATTGAGGTCCCGGCCGTCATCTCGACCGGCCCGAACAGAGCCGTCGAGCGAGCCCGGGCCACGTGGGCGTCGAGGGTCGACCGCAGCTCGCGATTCTCACGCCGCAGATGCTCGTTCTCGGCCTGAAGGCGCTCGAGCTCGTTACGGAGGCGCGCTACCTCAGACCTGGAATCTCGTACGCCGGTCGCCATCTCCGCCACCTACGAGCGCTTCCCAAACGAGAGGTTCGCTGGCACCTCGGGGCGGATGCCGCGCTCGATGTACTGCGTGATCCCGGCGCTGAGGCCGAGGTCCAGAGACACCGACCCACCATCAAGGTGGAGGCGGGAGCCGTCATCCGTGATCCGAGCCGACCACCCATGGGTCTCGATGTTGCGCATCGCCTGTTGAAGGACGAGCTTCGCGCGTTCGTCGCGATCCGGGCTCATCGCCGGCGTGTCCAGCTCGAGTTCGAGCTGCGCCTCGACATCCCGGGGCGAGCGGTCACGGAGCCGCTGCAGGTTGAGGTCGATCTCAGCGGCCACGGGTGCCAGCATCAGATCCTTCTGTTGCCTGGGATGAATTGTCATGGGAGCGACGGTAATCGAGGCGGGAGAGGTGCGCATCGGGATCAGTCCGCTGGCCGGGTCGGTAGTTCACCCCACCACCCAGCCGCCGGTCGAGCAGGGCCATGAGGTCGCCCACCACCGCCTCGACGGGGCGATCGGTGCGGAGGGCAAGATGGGCCTGGGCAGGAATCTCATCCAGGGGCTCCCAGCTCTCCGCCTCACGCACCACTACGGCGAGATTGGCATCGGAGACCCGCCGGGGACTGCGCTCCCGCCGGGCGGCGCGAGCGGCCAAGACAGTCCTGGGGGCCAGGCATTCGACGAACAGGATCGGCACCTCGCGCCCCAGACCGGTGACGAATGCCCTTCGGTCCTCGGCATGGCGAAACGTCGCGTCGACGATCACGCCGCCGATGGTGTCGAGTGCGTCGGCGGCGCGACGTCCAAGCTCGCTATACGTGCGGCGGTTCCACCCGACGCTGTAGGCCTCGGCGGGGGCCCGCTCGGTCGATCTGACGCCGGCCAGCCGCTTGCGTGCCAGATCCGAGCTCACGTGCGGGAGCCCCGTCTGGGGCGCCAGGGTGCTGGCCAGATATGTCTTGCCGCTCGCGGGCACCCCGCAGACCGCGATCACGAGCGGCAGCCGCCCCTGCCAGGCAAACCGCTCGGCCGCCGCAATCAGCCCCCGAGCGTTCGCGCTCTCCCGGGCCCGGGACGCGCTGGCGCGGGGGAGCTGAGCCGCCCGAAGCAACGCCACCTTGGCCCGGACCAGGGCTCGATAGGCGGCGAAGAAGGAGATCAAGTGGTCCTGTCCGGCATTGCCGCCAGCCTCGCGATACGCCCGCACGAGTTCCTGGCCCAGATGCGCGCCGCCACGCGCGGCCAGGTCCAGGACCAGGAAGGCGAGATCGTCCGCCACGTCCAGCCGCCGCAGATCCGGGTCGAACTCGACGCAATCGACGATTTGAACGGTGCCGTCGACGATCACGTGCTCGGCCCGCAGATCGCCGTGCCCTTCTCGGATCCAACCCTCGGTCACCCGCCGTTGAAACGTCCCGGCATGCGCGGTGAGGAACGCGTGGGCAAAACGCTCTACCGCCTGGACGCGTCCGATCTCCGCCCGCTGCTCGACCAGGGCCAGGAGCTCGTGAAGGTTTTCCTCAAAGCGCCGCTCCACAGCCAGAACCGGCGCCTCGATATCCCAGATCGGCTCGGCCCGGGCGTGGAAGGCGGCCAGGACCTTCCCCACCCGCCTGATCTGCTCCCGGGTGAGCTCCCCGCGCGCGAGCCGAGAGGCCAGCGTGTCGCCCTCCTCGTAACGCCGCATCTGGACGACGAAGTCGACCGCGCGCGGATCCTCCGGCGACACCAATTCAGCCTTCCCATCGGCCACCGTCACGCCGCGGACACCGAGGTAGAGGTCGGGGGCGAGGCGGCGGTTCAGCCGCACCTCCTCTTCGCACAGCCAGCGCCGCCGTTCGGGGGTCCCGTAGTCGAGGAAGTCCAGGACCAGCGGCTTCTTCAGCTTGTAGGCGAACTCACCGGCCAGAAAGACCCACGAGATGTGGGTTTCTCGGACGCTCACCTGGGTCGGAGCGTCCGGATAGGACTCCGGGCGGGCCAGGGCATCTTGTACGTGCACGTACGGCCGATCATGATCGCCCTGCCCATACACCAGATCGGGGTTTTCCCACAGCTCCACGAGCTGTTTTCACCGAGGAATCGCCGTGCGCGCCGACCTACGTTCAAGAGCATGACGTCGCGGCTTCACCTGGCCCCTGACCCGGGGGCACTGACCCGACCTGGATCGCCGATCAAGATCGTTTTGGCCGACGATCACGCCACAGTGCGGAGGAACCTGCGACGGATGCTCGACCAGGAGGACGGGCTGGAGGTGATCGCCGAAGCGGATGACATCTCAACGGTGATGCGTCACGTCCCGGCTCACCAGCCGCACGTTCTGGTGCTCGACCTGAGGCTGCCCAACGGCTCCAGCATCGCCACCATTCGCCTTCTCCGTGAACAGGTCCCGGAGACCGAGATCGTGGTTCTGACGATGGAGGAGAGTCCGGCCTTCGCCCAACAGGCCCTGGAAGCCGGAGCGGTCGGGTTCGTGATCAAGGATCAGGCCGACGGCGAGCTGCCGACGGCGATTCGTCGCGCGGTACGGGGCGAGGAGTATGTGAGCCCGCGGGTGTCCCTCGCTCTGTCCGGCCTTCGCGAGGCGGCCGGCGAGGACAACCTGAGCCGGCGCGAGACCGAGATCCTCCGGCTTATCGCCCTCGGCTTCACCAGCGCCGAGATCGGCCAGCAGCTCAGCCTTTCACGGCGAACGGTCGAGACGCACCGCGCCCACATCCATCGCAAGCTGGGGCTCGACACTCGCGCCCAGCTGGTCCGCTATGCGTTAGGACGCCACCTGCTCGATAGCTGGGACCCTGGAGGTAACGGGTAGACGCGCGCGTATTCGGGTTCCGGCGGAACCCGACTCGACTTCGAGCTGACCACCGGCCAGGTACACCCGCTCGCGGATGCCCGCGAGTCCGAAGCCCTCCGTGCCCGCCCTCGTGTCGAAGCCGTTGCCGTCATCGCTCACCTCGATGACCAGATCGGAGTCGACCGGCGCAAGTCGGATGTCGACGCGCGTCGCCCCGGCGTGCTTGACCACATTGGTCAGCGACTCCTGGAGGATCCGGTAGATCGTCGTCTCAATTTCCGGCGTGAGCGCGGCGCCGTCGGCGCTGGCCGGGAAGGTGAAATCGCTTGTGATCTCAAGCCCGGACTGGCGGCGACGATCGAGCAGCGCCTCGATGGCGGGGAAGAGGCCGAGATCGTCAAGCAGCGACGGACGGAGGTCGGAGATGATCGCCCGGAGGTTGCCGATTTCCAACTCGATGTCCTCGATGGCCTGCCGCATCGCTTGGGCCTGGGCATCGGCATCGCTCCGCCGCAGCGCCGAGCTGAGCAGCACGCGCAGGCCACCCAGGGCCTGCAGCGTCTCATCATGGAGTTCGCGCGCCCACCGCCCCCGCTCTGCATCCGCTGCCCCGATCGCGCTCTGCAATCGCTCCGCGGCCACGCTGCGACTGAGGGCCACCGCGTTGGCCGCGGAGGCGCCGAAGGTGCGCAGGAGCTGCTCGTCGGTGACGCTGAACTCTCCGCCTTCCTCGGATCGGTCAAAGGCGGCCAGCACGCCGATTCCGCTCCCGTGGTGGAGCATCGGCACCAGCAGCGCCGCTCCGGCCCCAGGCACGCCGAGTTCCTCGACGGCAATCCGCATCTCCGCCGCGACGTCGGCGATGCGCGCGGGACGACCGCGCTGCAGGACCTGCCCTGAGGTCGAGCCGCCCACGGGGAGCCGGCGCCCCTTGGCGTCCTTGGCGTGACCGGCACTGGCGGCCACCACGAGCTCCTCGCCCTCTCGCAACATGATGAGCACGGTGCGTGCGTCGACCAGCGCCCGCCCCCGCTTGGCGATCAATTCGAGCACGCGTTCCAGATCGGGAACCTCGCCAACGGCATCGGCGATGTCACGCGAGGCCTCGAGGCCGCGCACCGCGCGCTCGGCTTCCCGCCGGCCCTGTTCGCTGCTCTCATACAGCCGGGCGTTTTCGATCGCCGTCCCCGCCCACTCGGCGAGCACCACAGCCGCCTCCTCGTCCTCGGCGGTGAACTCGCCGCCGTCCGCCTTCTCCGTCAGGTAGAGGTTGCCCCAGGCCCGGCCTCGAATCATGATCGGCACACCGAGGAAGCTGTGCATCGGGGGGTGGTGGGCCGGGAACCCGTAGCTCTGAGGGTGCGCCCCGACGTCGCTCAGGCGGAGCGGACACGGCTCATCGATGAGCACGCCGAGAACCCCTCGTCCCCGGGGGAGGTCGCCGATGGCCCCCTGGGCTGCCGGGTCGATCCCGCGAGTCAGGAACCGCTCGAGCTCATTCCGGTCCTCATCCAGGACGCCGAGGGCCGCGTACTGCGCGTCGGTCATCGCGCAGGCCTCCTCGAGGATTCGCGCCAACACAAGCTCGGGGTCCAGCTCGCCGACCAGCGAGCGTCCAACCTGGAGAAGGCGGCGCAGTCTCTGCTCGGTTACGGACGCAGGTGCCTGGTCTATGGGGTGCCCCAGACGGTTGAAATCCAACGTGGTCGAGGGTACCCCGCCGCCCCTGCGCACAGGGCTTCCCGACATCCGTAAAAACTACCGAATCGGGGCTAAGCGACGGAAATTCTTTGGGCGGTTCGGTGATTGGGCTCGCCGCGCCGCCTACGTGTTTCCCCGCAGCCGGCGGCACGGGTTCCCCGGATGCCGAGCCGCCGCGGTCGCCGTAGCTTGCGACCATGGCCGCGGTCTTCAACCTGAATCGCCACGCCACGTATGTCCACTGGCACTTCATCGAGCTGTCGCTGCCCAACGTGCTCGTGATCGTGGCGATGCTCGTGGTGTTCGCGCTGGCGATCCTGCTCCCGTTCCCGCACCCCAGAGGGGTGGGAGGCTCAGGGACCGGGGAGCAGCCATGAGCGCCACCCAGCCTCCCCCCTCATGGACCCTCCGCCTGCGTGAGCGGGCGGTCGAGGCGCTTCCGCCTGAGAAGCTGCTGGCCGACAAGCAGCCGAGCTACGTCGCCTCGTGGATCTATGTCTTCGGCGTCCTCACCCTGAGCGCGCTGGCGGTGATCATCCTGTCCGGAACCATCCTCGCCCTCAAGGGGCCGGCCTGGTGGCACGTGACCGGCGTCGGGCACTTCTTCAACAGCATGCACCTGTGGTCGGTCGAGCTGTTCTTCTTCTTCATGGTCATCCATCTGTGGGGGAAGTACTGGATGGCGGCATGGAGAGGGGGGCGGGCCCGGGTCTGGGTCACCGGTGCGGTGACGTTCCTCGTGGCTATCCCGTGCGCCCTCACGGGCTACGTGTCCCAGCAGAACTTCGACGCCCAGTGGATCTCCACCCAGGCCAAGGACGCGATGAATCAGTCGGGATCGGCGCCTTCTTCAACCTTCTGAACTTCGGGCAGATGTGCAGCTACCACATCCTGCTGCTTCCGCTCGCGGTGGTCGCCCTGGTGGTCGGGCACGTCCTGCTCGTGCGCAAGCACGGCGTGGTTCCGCCCTTCCGCTCCGAGGACCGGCTCGCGGCCCTGCAGGCTCCGACAAGCGGCAATGGAGCGAGCGCGTCGCCGGACGGGAGTGAGGCTTCCTCGTGACCTGGTCAGAACGCCGCACGGCCCGTCGGCGTGAGGATCTGAGCTACGCCGAATGGCGCGGCGGCTACCACCCCTATGACCTGGTGAAAGAGGCCTCGATCGCGTTCGGAGTCATCCTGGCCCTGGTCGTCGTGCTGACGATCCTCTTCTCCTCTCCGGACGTGAAGCCAACCACGGTCCAATCGTGGGCGCGAACGGATCCGGTCGACTTCGCCACGACCGCGGTGAGCGAGCTCGACGGTACGAGCGGGACGGCCACCTACGGGCCTCCCTACAACCACGCCTCGGACGGTCAGCACATGGCGTTCATTCGGCTCCAGAAGTGGTTCGGCGTCAGCCAGCCGATCAACACAGCCGAGGACTTCGTGATCGCGCCGCTGCGCTCAATTAGGAGCGATCCAGAGCTTCAGAGCGAGATCTCGAGCTACCAAGCGGCTTCGACCAAGCAGCAGAACGCCTGGACGAACGCCTACACGAATGCGTTGGGGAAAGCCTCCGTCGGCACGGGAGATTCGGTCTCGGCGCACCCCGGCAACTACGGCCCGGTGGCGCCGATGATGTCCTCGCTCGTGAGCTTCGCCCAGTCGGGCGGCCTCGACGGCGCACTGCTGACGGGCAAGCAGTTCTACGAGACCGACTACACGAAGCCCCTGATGTTGATCGCCGACGGGGGGGCTGCTCGGGAATCGCGCCCAAGCCGAGCACCTGCTGGGCGAGCAGTGGGGGATGATGAACGAGACGGGCAGCTATCCGGGCCAGGTCTGGCTCTGGCTGTACACGTTCTGGTATCAGATCAAGCCATTCTCGACTTCAGCCAACGCGGACATCCTGGTCATGACAGCGATGGCCGTCCTCAGCCTGCTCTTCGTCCTCGTCCCCTTCCTCCCCGTAATCAACCGCATCCCGCGGTGGATTCCGATCTACAAGCTGATCTGGCGCCAGTACTACCGCTCCGCCTCGGGCTGAGCTCGGCCGGTCCCGGAAACCCGTGAGCGCGATCCGGACCGAGCACCTCTCCAAGCGCTACGGCGCAACGCTCGCGCTCGACTCACTCGACCTTAAGGTTGAGGAGGGGGAGGTCTACGGCTACCTCGGCCCCAACGGCGCCGGCAAGACGACCACGTTGAGGCTCCTGCTGGGACTGCACCGCCCGACCCAGGGCGCCGCCACGCTGTTCGGAATTGACTGCTGGCGTGACCCGGTGGCGGCGCACCGGCGGGTGGCCTACGTTTCCGGTGAGCCATTCCTCTGGCCCGCCATGACCGGCGCCGAGACGCTTGAGTTCCTGGGGCGGCTGCACGGCGAGACCGATCGCGGGTATCGGGAGCAGCTCATCGAGCGCTTCCAGCTCGACCGGTCCAAGAAAATCCGCGCGCTGTCAAAGGGGAACCGCCAGAAGGTGCAGCTGATCGCGGCGCTGGCCACGAGAGCCGACCTGCTCCTGCTGGACGAACCGACCAGCGGCCTTGACCCGTTGATGGAACGGGTCTTCCGCGAGTGCATCGACGAGGCCAAGGAGCGGGGGCAGACGGTGTTGCTGTCCTCGCACGTGCTGAGCGAGGTGGAGGCGGTGTGCGATCGCGTGGGCATCCTGCGAAGCGGCAGCCTGGTCGACGAGGGGACGCTGGACGAGCTTCGGCACCTCAGCGCTCAGACGATCGATGTCACCTTCGAAGGCTCACCGCCCCGGCTGCCCGCCCTCCCTGGGGTCTCGGTGACCTCCAACGGCGGATCGGGTCTGCGCTTCGAGATCTCAGGGCCGGTGGAGCCGCTCCTGTCCCAGCTGGCGGATCAGCGGGTGGCGCGACTGACCACCCATGAGCCGTCGCTCGAGGAGATCTTCCTTCACCACTACGACCATGGCGACGGTCGCGGCCCGGCATAGCACCCGGGTGATGCGTCGGCCGAGCGGCGCGTTTTTCGCCCTCGCCCGGCGGGCGTTCATGGACGCGCGGGTTCGGACGATTGCCTTCGTCTACGCGTTCGCCGTCTACTCCTACATCCAGCCCGCCGGCTTCCGCAGCACCTACCCGACGCTCGCCGACCGGATCGCCTTTGCTCACAGCTTCGCCGGAAACGCCGCGATCAGGCTCTTCTACGGGTTCCCCTACGACCCTGTGACGATCGGCGGCTACAGCGCCTGGCGCGTCGGCGGGACGCTGGCGATTGCCGCCGCGGTCTTCGGCGTCCTAGCCGCCGTGCGAGCCCTCCGAGCCGACGAGGATTCCGGGCGCATGGAGCTGGTCCTCGCCAATCCCATCGCGCGCCGGACGGCCTTCTCGTCTTCGCTCGTGGCCATCGCCCTCGGGATAGCGCTCCTCTGGGCGGCGATGACCGTGGGCTATGTGGCCGGTGGGCTTCCGGTTGGAGGCTCGGCGTATCTGGCCCTCGCCACCGCCCTGGTCGCCGCCGTGTTCGTCGGGATCGGTGCGATCACGAGCCAGCTCGCGCCGACGCGACGAATTGCGCTTGAGCTGGGCAGCGCCTTCGTGGCT
The DNA here is from genome assembly GCA_035505215.1 of Solirubrobacteraceae bacterium. Lineage (GTDB taxonomy): Bacteria > Actinomycetota > Thermoleophilia > Solirubrobacterales > Solirubrobacteraceae > Palsa-465. Next base: position 14,059 of record DATJQY010000033.1, read on the forward strand.
GCCTCGCTGCTGCTCCGCGTAATCGCCGACACGGCAGGCGGTGCCGGCTGGCTACGGTGGGCTACGCCCCTCGGCTGGGCCGAGGAGATGCGGCCATTCACCGGCGCGCACCCGGTTGTGCTGCTGCTGCCACTCGCCCTCAGCACGGCGTTGCTCTTCACCGCAGCGCGGATCGCTCGCGGGCGAGATCTCGGGACCGGCATCCTGCAGGCACGTGACACGACGAGTCCGCGGACGCGGCTTCTGTCGTCGCCGACGGCGCAGGCGCTTCGCAGCGAGCGGAGCAGCCTGATCGCCTGGGGAGGCTGCTTCGCCGTGTTCGGCGTGATCCTGGGGACGGTCGCCACCAGCGTCTCCTCGGCGGGGATCACCCCCCAGGTCCGGCGCCAGCTCGCCAAGCTCGGGTCCGGCTCAATCGTCAGCCCCCGTGGCTACATCGCCCTCATCTTCATCTTCTTCGTGCTCGCCGTGTGCCTGTTCGTTTGCGCCCAGATCGCCGCCGCCCGGCAGGAGGAGTCAGAGGAGCGCCTGGAGACGCTGCTTGCCCTGCCGGTCGGCCGCCTGAGATGGCTCGGCGGACGCATTCTGCTGGGCGCGGAGGCAGCGCTCATCCTGTCGCTCATCGCCGGCCTGTTTACCTGGGCCGGGACAAGCTCTCAGAACGTCCATATCCCGCTTTGGCAAATGCTCGAAGCAGGCAGCAACTGCCTGCCCGCCGCGCTGCTCTTCCTGGGCCTGTCGTCGCTCTCCTACGCCCTCGTCCCACGCGTCAGCACGGGAATTTCGTACGGGCTCGTGATGGTGGCATTCCTGTGGTACCTCGTGGGGGCGATCGCCGGCGTCCCCAAGTGGCTCGTGGAGGCGACGCCCTTTGCCCATATCGGCCTGGTCCCCACACACGCGTTCCAGACCGGCGCCGCCCTGGTCATGGTCGCCATCGGCGCCGTGGCGATCGCGGCCGCGCTCGCGGTCTTCAAGCATCGTGATCTCACTGGCGCATAGTGGCGCCCGCGGTCGAATTTGAAGGCCTGACGGTCGACCGCGGCGCCCGGCGCGTTCTTCAGGGCATCTCGGGGTCGTTCGCCGCGGGACGGGTTACCGGCCTGTTCGGACCTAGCGGGAGCGGCAAGTCGACGCTGATCAGGGCCATCGCCGGCGTCCAGATGCGCGTCCAAGGGCGCCTGGAGGTGCTCGGCAGCCAGGCCGGCAGCGCCGGGGTCAGACGTCAGCTCGGCTACATGACCCAGGCGCCGGCGCTCTATGAGGATCTGACGGTGACCGAGAACGTGGACTACTTCGCCACTGTCCGCGGCGGCCAGCGGGGGGAGGTGCTGGAGCGCCTCCAGCTGACGGAGCAGGCGAGCCAGCTTGTGCGTGACCTCTCGGGAGGGCAGCGGGCGCGAGTCTCGCTGGCCGCCGCGCTGGTTGCGACCCCGCGGCTGCTGCTGCTGGACGAGCCGACGGTCGGCCTCGATCCGCTCCTGCGCCGGGAGCTGTGGCAGCTGTTCCGGCAACTGGCGGCCGAGGGCTGCACTCTGCTCGTTTCAAGCCACGTGCTCGACGAGGCCCGGCATTGCGACGAGGTCATCCTGCTGCGAGAGGGTCGCATCCTCGCCCAGCTCACGCCAGCCGCGCTGGCGGCTAGGACGGGAACCGAGGACCTCGACGATGCCTTCGTGCGCCTGGTTGAGGGCGAATGACCGGGCACCGCACGCTCGTCACCTGTCGGCGAGTCCTCCTCCAGCTTCGTCACGACCCGCGGACCGTCGTCCTGATGCTGGTCGTCCCCTGCGTACTCGAGACGCTCCTGCGGCTGATCTACGCCAACCGGCTCGTCATCTTCAATCAGGCCGGGGCGCCGCTGTTGGCCTTCTTCCCCCTCATGACGGTGTTTCTCGTGACCTCGATCTCTCTCCTCCGCGAGCGGACGAGTGGAACCCTCGAGCGCCTGATGACGACACCCCTGGGGCGGCTCGAGCTCCTCAACGGCTATGCCTTGGCCTTCGGTGTGCTTGCCACAGTGCAGGCTGGGGTGGTGAGCGCGGTCACGCTGGGGCTGCTGGGGCTTCGTTTCCGCGGCCCAGTCGCGCTGGTCGTCGTGCTGGCGCTGTGCGTGGCCCTGCTCGGAACCGGGCTGGGACTGCTGGCCAGCGCCTTCGCCCGAACCGAGTTTCAGGTCGTGCAGTTCTTCCCTCTGATCGTGCTGCCCCAGCTCTTGCTCTCAGGACTCCTGCTGCCACGACAGCACATGCCCGCGGCGCTGCATGCGATCTCGGACGCGCTTCCGCTCTCGTATGCCGTGGACGGGATGCACCACCTCTCCCACCAGGCGGGCGTGAGCGCCGCGCTGGTGGCCGACATCGCGATCGTGCTGGCTTTCGCGGCCGGTGCGCTGGTGCTGGGTGCCGCGACGTTGCGCCGGCAGACGGAGTAGACGAACATCACCCGATCAGCATTGCCGCCATCACGATCTCGCCGGGGACGTTCCTGGCCGTCGTTAGCGCCTCGGCGCTGGCCGGCATTCTCTCCGCGGTCGCTCGCTTCCGCGGTGCCGCGGTCCCGGTGGTCGTCCTCGAACTCGTCTTTGGCGTTCTGCTCGGCCCGCATGTCATCGGCCTGCATGTCACGCCCTTCCTCAGCTTTTTCTCCGACCTGGGGCTGGGCCTCCTGTTCTTCTTCGCGGGCTATGAGATCGACCTGCATCGGATCCGGGGCATGCCGCTGCGTCTGGGCATGCTCGGCTGGGCCGTGTCCCTGGCCGTCGCCTACTCGGTCGGGGGAGTCCTCGCCGCGGCCGGGGTCGTCCTTTCACTGATCTACACCGGGTCGGCGCTCGCCAGCACCGCCCTGGGCACGCTGCTGCCGATCTTGTCCGATGCGGGTCAAATGCGCACTCGCCTCGGTACCTATCTGCTCGGCGCGGGAGCCGTGGGCGAGTTTGGGCCTGTACTGCTTGTGACGCTCGTCCTCTCGGCGCAGAGCACCCTGCACAACGGGCTGATCCTCGGCGCCTTCATCGTCATCGTCGTGGCCGTCGCAGTCTTGACGCTGCGCCTCTCCCATCAAACGGTGCCCATGTTCAAGCGCACCATCGAGGCCAGCTCGCAGGTCGCGGTCCGCTCAGCGCTGGTGCTGGTCTTCGCCCTCGCATTCCTCGCCTACAAACTTGGGCTCGATCTGCTGCTGGGAGGCTTTGCGGCCGGAATGATCACGCGCCAGCTGCTGAAGAGATCTGAACTACCCGAATTCGATTCGAAGCTGAATGCGATCGCCTTCGGCGTGTTCGTTCCCTTCTTCTTCATCGTCAGCGGGATGAAGCTGGACGTGACGGCCCTGTTCGCCAGCCCGTCGGGGGTGGCGAAATGCCTGCTCTTCTTTGTGCTCTTCTTCGTCGTGCGTGGGACGCCGGCGCTGCTGCTCTACCGGCGGGTCCTCGGACGGCGCCAGCAGCTGGCCCTGGCCTTTTTCAGTGCGACCCAGTTGCCGCTCGTCGTCGCGATCACAGACCTCGCCACAGCCAGCGGCCACATGCGTGCCTCGACAGCCGCCGCCCTGGTCGGTGCCGCGGTTCTCTCGACGCTTGTGTATCCGTTAGTTGGGATCAGCTTCGCCACTCAGGCGACGGCGACCGTTGTGCCGCCGGGCCCGGATGCATACGTTGAGAGGTATGGGGTCAGGTAGCGGCCGAACACCTTGAGGTGTTCGGCTCGCCGCGACTCCAGGTGTTGAACGCTGCTGGCGGTCGGTTGGCCCAGGCTGTCGAGCTCCGTCCGGAGGACCAGGGCGCCGTCGCCGGTCAGGAGCCTGGCCCTCAGTATCGGCTGCGGGCGCATCTCTTTGATCCGGGCCCCGAACCCCGCCGCGATCGTGTACGCCACCCGATCCGCCTGCTGGGCGGCCAGACCACCCTGCTTGACCGGGAAGGTCGTGAGGTCCCCGGCGGCGTAGACGTGGCGCACTCCCTCAACTCGGCCGTTGGGGAGTGTGGGCACGAATCCACCCCACGTCCCTGGCACGCCGCTGATCCGAGGCACGTGGAGCTCGGGCAGTGCCACGACTCGGTCGGCGGGCAGCGATCCGTTGAAGGCCAGATCCAGCGAGCCGTCGCGGGTCACACTATGCGCGAGCGGCCCGGCGACAAACTGGATCCCGCGGTCCGCCAGCAGGCTCGCGACGACCCGCGAGGGCTCACGGCCGAACACCGCCAGCGGGCTGTCTTCCGGGGTGACGACGCTCAGGTCCGCCTTGATTCCGCGTTTGGCGCAAAGCATCGCCGCGAATAGGGCCAGTTCGTATGCGGGCAGCGACCAGCAATGACGCGACGGAACGGCGAACACGAGGCGTTCGATCGTGCGGGCCTCCAGCAGGTCGAGCAATCCCCGAAAACGCGGCACATCCCGCTGGTCCCTGAACGTGAGCGCGCCGGGCACGGCGACGTCGGCGCGGGCGCCCATGGCCAGGACAAGCGCGTCGTAGGAAACCTCTCGCCCGGATTTCAATCGCACCGCCTGCGCCGGCGGGAGAACGGCGTCGATCGCCTCGCCGTGGAACCTGACCCCGAGGTCCGCCGTGATCTGACGCAGGTCGTAGGCCGGCGGGGGCATCTCGTTAAACGCCAGCACCGTCGCCATCGGGCGATACACAAATTGGGGGCTTTGGGAGATCAGCGTGAGGTCGGTCAGCTCGCGGGTCAGCGCGCGTAGGGCCAACAGACACTCAAGCCCAGCCACTCCACCGCCGACGATGACGACCTTGGAGCGCCGGATTGATCGCCCAGCCATTACGCCGCTAATGCGGCCACCACGTCGAGGGTTGAGAGCACCCCGGTCGGGCGCCCGCTGGCCGGATCGGCCACGATTAGGTGGCTCTGTCCCCGCTCGGCCATCAGGTGCGCCGCGTCCTGGACGGAAGCCCCGGCGGACACGGTCAGTGCAGTTCGGGCCGGGATGTGCTCGATCGGGGGATCGGTGCCGGCCGTGGCCGCGGCAACCAAGTCGAGCGCCGAGACAATCTTCGACTCACCTCGTTGACCCGGCTCGCCGATCGCGACCGCGTGGATGTGCTCAGCGGCCATTAGCTCAGCCACCGTAGACATCGGTGTTCCCGGTGCGACGCTGATGACGGTCTGACGCATCACATCGCGGACGCGCACGTGGTGGAGGTCCAGCTTCAGTTTCGGGGTCGCGCTCATGAAGTCTGGCTCGACCATAGGGCCCCGCCGGCCGCCCGGCATCACGGGCCTGCCGCGCTCTCGATCCGTGGTTTCCCGCGGGGTCCGGAGTCCGTAGTTCCCCCCTTGGGCGCCGCGGCTGGCTGCCGATGGGCACTCGTCCGACCGCCTTCACGCTCCTCGGTGCATGTCAGCGATCGAGCGAGGAGCAGCCCGTGGCCATCACACAGATAGAGACTCCAATCAGTGAAACCGTTCCGCCGACCTACCGGGCCGCGGTCGTTCACGGTTTCCATGAACCACTGATCGTCGACCACGTTCCGCAGGCTGAACTGATGCCGGGCCAGGTGCGGGTGCGAGTGGAAGCGTGTGGCCTGTGCCACACCGATATCCATGCCGCGCACGGGGATTGGCCGGTGAAGCCCTCACCTCCCTTCATCCCCGGGCACGAGGGTGTCGGCAGCGTTGTCGAGCTGGGTCCGGGCGTGACCGAGGTTGCGCTTGGCGACCGGGTAGCGATGCCGTGGCTGGGCTATGCGTGCGGTACCTGCGACTACTGCGTGTCGGGCTGGGAGACGCTCTGCCTGGAGCAGAAGAACATGGGCTACTCGATCGACGGCGGCTTCGGCGAGTACGCGGTCGCCCATGCCCGTTACGTCGTGAGGGTTCCCGACGAGGTCGATTCCTTTGATGCGGCGCCACTCACCTGCGCCGGGGTCACGACCTACAAAGCGGTCAAGGTAGCCGGCACGCGATCCTCCGATCTCGTGGCCATTTTCGGTGTCGGCGGCCTCGGCCATCTCGCCATCCAATACGCGGCGATCGCCGGCGGGCGCGTGGTCGCCGTCGACCTGACCGAGGCAAAGCTTGCGCTGGCGCGGGAGTTGGGCGCCGAGTTCACGGTGAACGCGGCCACCGAGGATCCGGTTAGGGCGATCCAAGCGCTGGGAGGGGCTGACCAGGCGATCGCACTCGCGGTCTCGCCCTCCGCCTTCGAGCAGGCCTACCGCTCGCTGCGGCGAGGCGGCACGCTCGCATTCGTTGCCCTACCCGCCGACAACGAGGTGACGCTGCCGATCTTCGAGACCGTTCTCGGCGGCATCACGATCGTCGGCTCGATCGTCGGTACCCGTAGTGACCTGCGCGAGGTATTCGAGCTTCACGCCGCCGGCCGGACCCACGTGACCCGTGAGGTTCGCCCGCTCATGGAGGTCAACCAATCCATCGCCGACGTCGAAGCCGGCCGGGTCGACGCCCGGATCGTGTTCGCGCCCTGACTCGGTATTGCACCGTAGTTTCACCTCGGTGTGTCCCTCTTCCCCATGTGGTTGGTGGCGGAATTCACCGCGACTCTCGGAGTCCACACTGAGCATCGACAGAGAGATAAGCGTCATCAACTGGAGGTGTTGTCATGCGCAGTTTTCTGAGAAAGGTCACCAGTCTCACGCCGATTGCCGCGGGTGCGGCAGCGGCGATGATCGCCGTCGGCGTGGTGGCGATCGTGGGCGGGAACTACGCCCACTCGCAGGTCAAGACGCAGCTGCAGTCGCAGCAGATCTTCTTTCCCAAGCCCGCCGAGTGGCCCGCGCTGAAGGCCGACGCGGGGCAGCAGGTGCTGAACGCCACGCAGGCCAAGCTCTACGCCAACGATCAGCTCCAGCCTGACATGAACAAGATCGCGGGTGGGAAGACCTACTCGCAGGTCAGCGAGGAGTGGATCGCCGGCGGGATGAAGAACGCCGCGCTCGCAGGCGAGCGCCAGGAGCTGTTCCTGGGAACGACGCTCAAGAGTCTTCTCTTGAACGCCTCGGCCTGGGCACAGGTCGGGAGCTACGCGATCACCGGGGGGCTCATCCTGCTTGTGGTCGGCGTGATCCTGTTCGTGCTGCCAGTGCTCAACTGGCTACTCAACCTCCGGCCCGAGGCCGAGGAGTCGAAGTCCCGGGCAATCAGGCCGACACCGGTCACCACGAGCTAGCCGGGACTGGCAACACCGACAGTCGCTCCGGGGCGCCGCTGGCGCCCCGGAGTCTGTCTAGGTCCGGACCGTCAGCGTGCCGTGCGCGCGAGGACGCGCCGGCCCAGACCCAGCTCGGCGCTGTCCGCTGAGCGCGTCAGCACGAGCAGGGGGCAGCGCACGCTGCGGGCCACCGACAGCGACGTGTGGCCCAGGAGCAGCCGACCCCGGGCTCCCTGGCTGCGCGAGCCGATGACCAGTAGGTCGATCGAGCCGCTGTACAGGGTCAGCTCCTCGGCCGGCGCCCCGAACACGGCGTGGGGCGTGACGCCACCCAGCGCGCCGAGCCGCTCCTCGGTCCGCCGCAGGGCGCGCTTGATCGAGACCGCCGGGTTGTAGAAGGCTTCCATCGTGTCGCGCGGGGCCTGTGAGATCACCTCGATGAGCGAGAGCTTCGCCCCCGCCTCGGCGGCCAGACGCCGCCCGGCGGCAAGCGCGCGCTGGCTCTCCGGCGAGCCGGTGTAGCCCACGCCTACCTCGCGCATCCGGTGGGGCCGGCGCGCGTAGCCGCTCGGCGCCACGGCGACCGGGCAGGTGGCGTCGTGCAGGGCGGCCCGGGTCACGCCGCCCAGCCACACCCGCTCGACCAGGGCGCGGCGCGACGAGCCCACCACCAACAGGTCGGCGTTCAGGTACTCGGCCACTTCGTGGAGGCCCGCCCCCACCGAGTCGCCCTCGGCGCACACCAACTGCGCCTCGACATTCGCCGCCGCCCGCTCTCGCTCGAGCAGCTCGGCGCCGTCCCCGCTCCACACATTGGCCAGCGTCAGGACGCCGTCACTGTCCAGCAGCTGGCGGGCCAGGACGATGGCGTCACGGCCTCCGACCTGCCCATCCACTCCAACCACCACGCGCTTGAACATCGTCCTTCCACGCTCCTTGGGAATTTGGTCTTGGAAACTCTCCGTCGAAACCGGGGCCTCAGGGGGTGCGTGCCGGAGCCCCGGCCTGGCCATCGAGCACGGTCTCGAAATCGCTCAGCCGCGAGCGCAGGCGCGCCAGCGTCCGCTCCAACTCGTCGCCCCGCTCGCGCTCGGTGGCCACGGCGCGCCCGAGCTCCTCGGAGAGCCGGAGGGCCGCCGTCGAGGGGCCGCGGAGCGACTCGGTCTGGGCCCGGGCCGCGCCGAGCTCGGCCCGCGCCGCCTCGGCCTCGGCACGGGCGGCATGGGTCTCGGCCTGGGCTCGCTCCACCTCGCGCCGAGCCTGCTCACGCTCGGAGCGCCAGCGGTCTGCCTCCTCGGTGGCCCGCGCCGCCGCCGCCAGAGCCTGCTGGGCGTCGCTCTCGGCCTGCCGGATGCGCGCCTGGGCCTGCAGGAGCTCACCCTGCAGCTCGTCCGCCCGCTCGGCCCACTTGCGGGCCAGCTGAAGGTCGTTCTGCAGGAGCTCCGCGGTGTCCGTGAGCGTCGGCGCGACCGGAGCCGGAGCTGCGGCCTGGATCGGCGGCGGTGCGGGCGTAGGAGCCGCTGGTACTTCGGTGGGACGCGAAACTGGTTCTACTGGCTGAGGTGCGACGAGGGCTTCGGGCTCAGGCGCGGGCGGCTCGGGGTCCGGCTCCGGCTCGGCCGCCTCGGGCTTCGCCTCCTCGGGCTCCGGATCCTCCTCCCGCAGCGGGGCGGCCTGGACGTGCCACTGCTCGAGCAGCTCGGCCCGCACGTCGACCGGATCGAGCCGATTCCAGCGCTCGAGCTGCATGAGCCGCACGGCCTCCTCGCGCGCCACCTGGGCATCGGTGACGGAGGCGGCAACTCCGCAGGTGGCGATCGGCTGGCCACTGTCGTCCCGCAGGGCGAAGCGGAAGGCGGCGATGGCGGGGCGGTGGTCGATGGCGGGGACCGTGTACTCGAGCTGGAGGGGTTCCTCGAGCCCGTCCTCGACGTAGCGAAGCCGCGGGCCGTCGACCGTCTCGGCCTCTTCCAGGTCGGCGTCGGTGTTGCCGTGCAGTCGTTCCTCGGAGGTCCCGAGCTCGTCCAGGTAGCGGGGGTTGGCGTAGAGGTAGCGCCCCTCGAGATCCTTCACCCAGACGAGGGCCGGGCTCTCATCGGCGGCGTCGCGGAGCGCGGACAACGGCGGCTCGGGCGCGGGGGCCGGATCGAGCGGGGGCAGCGCCAGCATCGCCTGGCGGCGACCCGAGGCGTCGGTCACCGCGTGGATGGCGACGCTGAGCTCGCCCACCTCAACCGTGGCCACATCGGCCCGGCCGGTGAGCACCTGCTCGAGCTCAGGCGAGTCCTCGCACATCTTCTCCGCGCCCTCGTAGCGGCGGCGGAAGGTCTCGGTGCTGCGCACGATCCGGTAGTCGGGTCCGACGACCGCCAGCGCAGGCATCTTCATCATCGTGATTTCGCGCACGGCTAGCGGACCCTTCGCCTGAGCCGTGGCTCCTCACTGGGCTGGTCGCATCGCACAATCTCCGTTTCGGGCTCAGCGCGCCGGAAATGTGGCCTTGCGGCCAGGCGTCGGCAAATGTTCGATTTGACTCTTTAGGGCCTCTCGACGGATGTTCGAGGGCGACGGGTCGCCGGCGAGATCAGCTGCCGGAGGACTTCTTGCCGCCCTTGCGCCCCGCGGCCACCTTCTGGGCCTTGTTGCCACCGCTGCCGGGGCCGGAGCTCTTGCGGCTCTGGCTCGAGCCGCTGCTCTTTCCGCCTCGGCTCGAGGCGCCCTCGGAGTTGGAGATGGCGGCGGCGCGTGACTTGCTCATGCCCTTCTTGCGAAGCCCTTCGTACTGCTTGTCGTTCTTGATGGTGGGACCGTGGTCCTTGGCCATGGCAAACCTCCTTCGTGGATGACGGTCTGGTTCTACCCGGTCCGCGTCTCGATCCCACGCGCCCTTTAGCGGACCCTTCCCGCCAATCACCGCGTCAGCGGGTCGAACGCGGCGCGCAGGGTCCGAAAAGCGGACCCTGGCTGACACGCGCCGCCGTCTCGGCGATCGATCGGCGAGGAGGGTCCGCTTCGAAGCGACACTTATCTGCCGATCACCCCTCCGGCACCGCGCCCCGTGGCGAATAGGTGTCGAAAATCGACACCCACCCGCCACGGCAAGAGCTTCCGAGGCGAGGTTGGCGGATAAGTGTCGGTCCGACTGCACTTCACCGGCTGGACGCCGAGGACAGCGCGGGGGCCGGGTGCGGACGGCGGTCGGCTTCGCCGTGCTGGCTGCGGTAGCGCTCCACGGTGTCACGAGCCGTCTGCTTGGCCCACTTGCCGGTGCTCACGAACCCGATGACGAGCATCGCAACGCCGAGGCCGAAGATCACCCACCAGGCGGGATGGGTCGCCGCGGCAAAGCTCTTGCCGATGGCGCCGCTCACGGTCCCCCCGGCGATGGCGCCGATCACGGCCACGCCCAGGGTCACGCCGACCTGCCGGCTCGTAGAGGCGATGGCCGCCGCCACTCCCGCCTGGGCGCCCGGCATGCCGGACACGGCGGTGTTGGTGATCGGCGGGTTCATCAGGCCGATGCCGGTGCCGAACAGGAAATAGGTGCCGAGGAGGTAGAGCGTGGGAGTCGTGGGGGTGATAGCGCTCAGCATCGCGGCGGCGATGGTGAACGCGGCCGCGCCGGCCACGAGCGGCACCCGCGCGCCGCGGCTGGCCACCAGGCGGCCGGAGATGGGCGAGGCCAGGAGCAGCATCGCGGCCATCGGGAGCAGGTAGAGCCCGGCATCAAGCGGAGAGAGGCCGCGCACGTCCTGGAGGTAGAGCGTGTTCAGGAACAGGAAGCCGCCCATCCCGGCGAAGGTGAAGACGGCAATCGCGCTGGCGCCGGAGAAGGGCACGCTGCGGAAGAAGCTGACCTCGAGCAGCGGCTCGAGGCGGCGGCGCTCGTAGAAGATCAGGGTGGCCAGACAGGCGCCGGCGAAGATGAAGAGGCCGACGATCTCGGCTGATCCCCAGCCGCTGCGCGGACCCTGGATGATCGAGTAGGTCAGCGAGGCGAGGCCGGCGATGACCAGGAGCTGACCCACCGGATCGAAGCGCCGGGCGTGCGGGGCTCGCGACTCCGGCACGTAGAGCGCGGTGAGCACGATGGCGGCGAGGCCGATGGGCACGTTGACGAAGAAGATCGCGCGCCAGCTCACCGAGTCGACCAGCACTCCCCCGACCACCGGACCCAGGGCCAGGCTGAGCCCGAACACCGCTCCCCACACTCCGATCGCCCGGGCCCGCTCTCGCGGGTCCTCGAACACGTTCCGGATGATCGACATGGCCACCGGGTTGAGCATCGAGGCCCCGATGGCCTGGAGGATCCGCGCGGCGATGAGCAGGGCCAGGCTCGGGGCCAGCCCGCAGAGCAGGGAGCCGAGCGAGAAGACGACGAGACCGATCTGGAATATGCGCCGGCGTCCCACCCGGTCGGCCGTCGAGCCGGCCAGGATGAGCAGGCTGGCGATGACGAGCGTGTAGGCGTCGATCGTCCACTGCAGCCCGGAGATCGAGGCGTGCAGGTCCCGGTGGATCGAGGGGAGCGCGACGTTGACGATCGTCGAGTCGAGCCCCATGATGAGCAAGCTCATGCAGCAGATGCCCAGGATGAGCAGCCGCCGCCTGCGACTCAGATCCTGGTCACCGTCCTGGGCCATCGTTCGAGCCTACCCACGTGGGCGGGGTGACTCGCGGATCATCGGGCCCCGTCGGCGAACCGAGGAAACTTTGTTCCACCCCTTGGAACAAAACGTCCCCGGTTCGTGAGCGGGCGATGGCGCTACGCAGTGGGGCGCAACATCTGGAACGTGCGCTCGACGACGGCGTAGTCACCCGGACCGCCGCAGCGGGCGATGGGCCGGAGCGCGGCGGTGTCGACGGTCCCGTCGACCAGGGCCCCCTCAGCCAGGTGCACGCCAACGACCTGGCCGATGACCAGGTACTGATCGGCCGGGCGGCCATCGATGTCCTGGAGCTCGACGTGGTGGACGACCTGGCACTCCATCGCGCACGGGCTCTCGGCCACCCGTGGCGGGGCGACGAGCCGCGAGGGCGCCATGGTCAGCCCCGCCCGCTCGAACTCGCTCATGCCGCGGGGCAGCGGAGCCGAGGTCTCATTCATGGCCTCGCGCAGGTCGAAGGTGGCGAGGTTCCACACGAACTCCCTGACCTCGCCCGCGAAGGTGGCCGAGTCCTTGGCCCCGAAGCTGGAGAAGGCGAGCATCGGCGGCTCCTCGCCGATGGCGTTGAAGAAGCTGTAGGGGGCGAGGTTCACCTGACCCGCGGCGTTCACGCTTGAGATCCACCCGATCGGCCGCGGCGCCACCAGCGCCTTGAAGGGGTCGTGGGGGATCAGGCTCCGGTCCCGGGCCCGTGGCTCGTAGAACAGCATCGGGCGGACGCTACCCGGAAGTAACACCAGGAAGCGGAGGGGCGGCCATGATCGGGAGCGTGAGTTTTCGCTTTCTCCGCCCCTCTTACAAATGTCTTTGAACGTTCTTCGATAGCCCCAGGACCCTTGCCCAGACCCATGCCGAGCCGCCTCCCCCGATTCGTCCATCCCCGCCTCCGGGCGCTCGGCGCGCTGGGCGTCGCCGCCCTCGCCTGCCTGTGCGCCGCGCCGGCGGCTCTGGCCGACACCGCGGTGAGCGGCAATTGGGCCGGCTATGCCGCCCATGGCTCCGGGGTTCATTTCCGCACCGTCACCGGCCGCTGGCAGGTCCCGAAGGGCGCCTGCACCGGCGGAGAGCCCGGCTACTCCTCGATCTGGGTAGGTCTCGGCGGCTACAGCGTGAGCTCAAACGCGCTGGAGCAGACTGGGACCGAGCTCGACTGCACGCGGGGCGGCCGGGCCGTCTATTCGGCCTGGTACGAGATCGTCCCGGCCCCAGCCCACGGCATCAAGATCGGGGTTCGCGGCGGGGATCTCATGCAGGCGACGGTGACGGTGAAGGGCCACCGCGTGACGGTCGTCCTCCAGGATCTGACCAGACACCGGGGCTTCCGCCGCACGGTGTCTGCCGCGGGCCTCGATACGACCTCCGCGGAGTGGATCGTCGAAGCCCCCTCGGCGTGCGACGGCAGCGGCGACTGCTTCACGCTGCCGCTGGCCGACTTTGGCAGCGCCACCATCTCCTCGGCCCGCGCGGTGAACCGGCGTGGCCTCGCCGGCGGCATCACGAGTCCCTGGTGGGCCGCGACGGAGATCACGCTGGCGCCCCACGGCACCCGTTTCTTCGCCGATAGCTTCAACGATGCCGGCGGCAAGGCGACGCCATCGCTACTCGCGGCCGGAGCGTCGAGCTTCAGCGTTACCTACGAAGGGTCTGCGTCGGGCACCGGGGTGACGGGTCAGCCCGGCCCAACCTTCTCCGGCCACCTGGTCCATCCCCGGCGCTAGGGCGTCGCACGGCTCGGATGCTGCCCGACCTCCTGCAAGGGCTCAGCGACGAGAAGCTGGCCGAGCTCATCGCCCAGGGAGACCAAGCGGCATTCGAACTGCTGGTCACGCGTCATCGCCGCGTTCTGGTCAACCATTGCGCCCAGCTCGTGGGGCGCGCCGACGCCGAGGAGGCCGTGCAGGAGGCGCTGCTGCGCGCCTATCTCTCGCTCTCCCGCGGCCACTCGGTCCAGCGCGTCAGCGCCTGGCTGCGCACGATCGCTCACAACACCGCCCTCAACCTGCTTCGAGCGCGGGCAACTCGGCCGGTACCGGGAGAGCACGAGCCCGCCGACCCCGCGAGTGACCCGTTCGAGCGGCGTGAGCATCTCCAGCTCGTGCTCGACGCCCTCGGCTCGCTGCCCGATCGCCAGCGTGAGGCCCTGGTCATGCGAGAGCTGGAGGGAAGGAGCTACGCCGAGATCGAATCCCGGCTGAGCACGAGCAACGGCGCCGTCCGTCAGCTCCTCAACCGGGCCCGCGCGCGTGTGCGCACCCGTATGGGGACGCTCGCGGGGCTCGAGCCGGCCCTGCGCTGGATCCTCGGCAACGGAAGTGCCGGGAGCAGCGCCGTGCGCCTCGGGGCGCTCGGCGGCGGATGCGCGGTCACGGTCAAGCTGTGCGCTGCGGCCCTCCTGCCGGCCAGCCTCGGCTCCGGCGTGGTCGCGCCGCGGGCGGCGCTCCCCGCGCAGCACTTGCCCGCCCACGCGGCGACCGCACGAACCACCGTGCAGCGCCGTCAGAGCTCGACCGTGGCGGTGAGCTCCGCGTCCCAGACGGTTTCGCACCCCGCGCCCGTCTTCGTGGACTACCACCCGGTGGGAACCAGCGAGGCGAGTCCGAGCCACCCGGCGTTGAGAACGCCGGCGAGATCCCGGTCCTGGACTGCGGGCACGGCTCCTCGCCGAGACTGCACCCCGACCTCGTCCTCCTCGAGCACCGTCGCCTCACAGGAGATGCCAAACGTGCCCTCCCCGCCGGACGGGAGCGCCACCAGCCACTCCCGCCCGGACGAGGGCACTGCGGGATCCTCCGCCCGGCCGGAGGATCCGGGCTCAGTCGCGCCGTGAGTGGCGGCGCGCGTCGCGTCGCGCGTCCCGCCGGGCATGGCGGCGGGTGTGGCGCTTGGCGTAGGTAGCGCCGGTGTGACCTGTGGCGCCGGTCTGGCCCGTCCAACCGGTCTGACCCGTGGCGCCGCCGGCGCCCGGATCACCGGGGCCGCCACTGCACGCCAGGGCCACGCCACCACCGGTGGCCAGCGTGAGCGTCGCGGTGATCACGGCCAACCTGTTTCCGTGAAGTGTCACTAAGCGAGCCTCCTTTCGGTTTGCATTGCCCTTTAGACCGTGCGACGGCGGCGTAACTCACGCAGCGAAGATTGCATCTGGGCCGGGGTCCGCTCGGTACCTTTGGGGGCCATGGGTCCAATGGTCCCCCCGCCCGGTCCCCGGTTCCTAGAGCTGGACGCGCTTGATGAGCGTCGAAAAGCCGAGGAGGCGCGGGTGGCCCAGCGGGAGCAGCTTCGCGAAGATGGCGTCATCCTCGCCCCGGTCTGGATTCGGTTCATGCGGCGGCTCGTGCCGCGAACCAAGCGGCGCTAAAGACTCAGCCAGCCCGCAGGATCGCGTCGGCGCGTCCGGCGCAGTCATAGATCTTCTGCGTCGTGCCGGAGATGCTCACGGCGCGGCAGGCCGTCGCCGCCGCGTCCATGGCGACGCGGCTACCGGCGCGGTTATCCCCGGGCAGACCGCCGCCGCCCTGGTCGACGATGACCCAGCGCAGGTGACCGCTGCGCACCTCGCTGGCCAACCAGCTAACGCTGACCGAGCTCTCGCGGCCGGAGAACCCGCCCAGGCCGGCCACGTTGGCGTCATCGTCGAGGATCGCCGCGGCTGC
Organism: Solirubrobacteraceae bacterium; assembly: GCA_035505215.1. Taxonomy (GTDB): domain Bacteria; phylum Actinomycetota; class Thermoleophilia; order Solirubrobacterales; family Solirubrobacteraceae; genus Palsa-465. Next base: position 29,509 of record DATJQY010000033.1, read on the forward strand.
CGTGCTCTGGCTGGCCACCCCGATCGTGCCGCCGCCGTGTGCCTCGGTGTACCGGATGGCCGCCTGGAGGCTCGCGCTGTCGCCGCCGAACATGCCGCCACCGCCGCCACCAGCCCCGCCGCCGAACCCGCCGGGGCCGCCAGCACCGCCGGCTCCGGAGCCGCCACCGCCGCCGAACAGCTGGCCGAGCGGACCCGCGCCGTTGGCCGCCGCTCCCGCTCCCGGGGGACCGAAGGCGCCCGTCGCACCCCCGTGACCGGTGAAGCCTCGGCCCGGCCCGGCTCCACCGAAGCCACCCGGCCCTCCGCCAAGGCCGGCGCTGGCCGGCCCACCCGCAGGGAAAGTCCCGTTGGTTGCGTGTCCGAGGGTCTCGGCCGCCCACGTCGCCGGGGCGACCAGCAGCGCCGCGAGCCCGACCGACAGAGCCGCGAGTCGCTGGACACGCTTCAACCGGAAGGCCAACAGCACCGCGCTGGCCAGGCCGACTACGAGGATCACCGGCCGCGCCCACGCGAGCGAGCCGTTCAGCTCGCCAAGGACGACGAGCTCGGTGACGATTCCGCCGATCAGCGCGAGCGGGGCCAGCATGCGGGCGGCACGACCGCGGCGGAGCATCTCGCCGACCCCGCCGCCGATCAGGGCGGCGGCAAACGGCGCCAGCAGCGAGACGTAGTAGGGGTGGAAGATTCCGCTGGCGAAGCTGAAGATGACGGCGGTGGTCAGGCAGGCGCCGCCGACGACGAGGAGCCAACCGGAGCGGGGATCGCGGCGGCGAAGCCGGGTGATGACGAGGATGCCCAGGCCTGACACCAGCGCGAATCCCAAGAGCCAGCCCGCCTGGTCGCCGAGGCCCGACTGAAGCAGGCGGAACACGCCAGTCGGTCCGCCGAACGTACTCCCGGCGCCCCCGCCTCCGCCCAGGCCGCCCGGGCCTCCGGCCTGCCCGGCGATCCGCCCCACGCCGTTGTAGCCGAAAATGAGCGAGAGGATGCTGTTGTCGCCGGTGCCGGAGATCCAAGGCCGGTCGGCCGCCGGTGTAAGGATCACGAGAAGTGGCCAGGCCCCGCCGACGATGAGCATCGCGGCGCCGCCCGCCAGCAGCTGGCGCAGAGCCCGGATCCGGCCGCGGGGAGCGACCCACATCCAGGCGGCGACGATCCCGGGCACCACCACCAGCGCGACGAGCATCTTGGTCTCGAACCCCAACCCCACGCAGACGCCGCTCAGGATGAGCCAACGGGTGCGCCCGGTCTCGAGGGCGCGGACGGCGCACCAGAGCGCCGCCACCGAGCACAGGACGAGCAGCTCATCCGGGTTGTTGTGGCGTGAGACAGCAACGATGATCGGGGTCGTGGCGAGCACGAGCCCGCCCGTGAAGCCGGCCACGCGGCCGAAGCGTCGGCGGACCAGGTCATAGAGAAGCGCCACCGCGGCCATCCCCATGAGGGCCTGGGGAATCAGCAGCGACAGCGGGTGAAAGCCGAAGGCCCGGGCCGATAAGGCCTCGATCCACAGGCTGAGCGGCGGCTTGTCGACCGTCATCAGCCCGCTCTTGTCGAGCGAGACGAACAGGAAGTCGTGCCAGCTGGTCGTCATCGAGCGCACGGCGGCGCTGTAGTAGGTGTTGGCCCAGCCGTTGATCGAGAGGTTCCACAGGTTGAGGACTCCCGCGACGGCCAGCAGGCCGAGGAGCTCGCCGCGCGCGACCAGCCACCGGACCATGCGGTTGGCGTGCTCGCCATCCCGACGGTCCCGGAGCGCGGCAGGCGCCGTTTCGATGACCGAGTCGAAGCTCACGCTATGACTGGTCAGGGGCGCGGTGAGTTTCGGCGTAGGCGGCGAGACCGCTTAGCGCCGCCACGGCGGCGCCGCCCAGCATCAGCAGCATCTTGATCGGAGTCATCACGGTGGGAACCATCGACCGGCCGCCGAAGAGGGGCGCAAATTGAACCTAAGAGAGGTGTAGGAGCTCCCGAGTCCGTAGCCTTGAAGCATGCGCTTGGAGGGCATCCAGACCGGGGACATCGTCGAGGTCGACCGCCTCGGGCGCCGCTTCTACGCGCTCGTCACCGGGAGCGCGGGCGGGGGGCTGGCGATCCAGCCCCTGGACCGGCGTATCACCTACCGCAATTGCCGCGCCCACGACGTTTGCGGCCACTGGGCCAAGCGCGGGCGCCCTCGGGCCACGGACGAGCCGCTGGAACCCTCACCGCTTCAGCTCGAGCTGGACACGACCGTCCGCGGCTAAGCGCTACCGGAGGCGACAACGCGGTCGACCGCGTCGTCGCATTCGCCTTGGCGGTGTAGCCCCGGGTCCCGGGCAAAGCGCTCGGCCACGCGCACCACCTCCTCGCCGAGCAGCCGCAGCTGCTCCTCGACGAGCTCGTCTTGAACGGCGCCGGAGTCGGCGAAGACCCGCGTCGCCTGGGGCACCGGGACCACATACGGAACCGCCCAACCGCGCAGCGAGCGGACCGAGAACTCCATCGCGTTGACGACCTGCAGACCCTGCGTTCCCCCCGCGGCGCTGATCAGGCCGATGACCTCGTCGTGGAGGTACGGCGGCTCGCGGGAGCCGAGCATGTGCAGCCAGTCGATCGCGTTCTTGAACGAGCCCGACACCGACCCGTTGTACATCGGACTGCTCCAGAGCATCCCATCCGCCCGGTAACAGGTGTCGATCAGCTTCCCCACCACTGCCGGCGGGCTGGCCTCGAGGTCTGGGCTGTACATCGGCAGCCCCAGTTCTCTCAGGTCCAGCAACTCGACCCTCGCCCCTGCCCCCGCCGCGCCTTCCAGGGCGGCCACCAGCGCCGCCCGACTCCGCGAGCCCCGACGAAGCGAACCTCCCAGACCGACGACCTTCAAAGGCACCACAACAGCCTCCTCCTTAATCGTGCTCTTGGCAAGCCCGCGCCGCCTTCGCCCGGGGTGGAGAATCCGTCAGGTCGATGAGCTGGCTGCAAGCGCATGATCCTGGGTACACCGCCCTGCGCCGGGCGACCCGGGCAGCCCTGCTGATGCCGGCGATGTTCGCCTTGGGCGACAAGGTGATCGGCAACCCGATCGTCGCCACGTTCGCGGCCTTCGGCTCGTTCGCGATGCTGTTGCTGGTCGACTTCTCCGGTTCGATCAAGGACCGCCTCGTCAACCAAGCGGCGCTCGGACTCGCATGCGCGCTGCTCATCTGCCTGGGGACGCTCGCGTCCCGCACCACCTGGCTCGCTGCGCTGGGCATGGCGGTGGTGGCCTTTGCGGTGCTGTTCTCCGGGGTCGTGAGCTCGGCCCTCGTCGGGGCCACAACCGCGCTGCTCTTGGCCTTCATCCTGCCCGTGTCCTTCGCCGGCCCGGTTGCCTCGATTCCGGACCGGGTGGCGGGCTGGGGCCTCGCCGCGGGCGCGTCGCTGCTCGCCATTTCGCTGCTCTGGCCCGCGCCCCCGCGCAATCCCGTCCGGTCCGCGGCGATCGCGGCTATGCGCGCCCTCGCCGAGCGGTTGCGAGCGGATGTGAGCTACATGCGGAGCGACGGCGGCACTGAGGCCGAGGCGGCGCACCAGGCAGCGTTCGCTCGCGCCGATGCCGCGATGGCGAACGTGCAGACTTCGTTCTTTGCCACTCCGTATCGGCCCTCCGGGTTGAGCACCGACGCTCGGGCCGCGATCCGGGTGGTCGATGAGCTCCGCTGGCTCGACGCGATCGTCCTGCGCTCGGCGCCTTCACGTCCTCCGGGCCGTCCCCGGCCGCGGATCTGGGCCGTCAAGCTCGCGGCCGCCGACGTGTTGGAATGCGCCGGAACGGTGCTGGCGAACCCGAACCGCCCCAGCGATCGTCTGGCCGAAGCGTCAAGGCGGATGCGCTCAGCGCTGGACGATCTCGAGGCCGCCACGGTTGCAGGTCTGCCCGCCCGATCCCAGGGGGATGACCTCGTGTCGGCGCTCGACCCGAGCTTTCGCGTGCAGGAGCTGGGCTTTGTCGTGGCGCAGATTGCGGCCAACACCGAGTTCGCCGCGGCGGCGGCGCGCCGGTCGTGGCTGGACCGGCTCCTCGGCCGGCAGCCTCGGGGGTTTCCGGGCCTGGTCTCGGCGGCGCGGGAGCGCGCCGGCTCTCATTTCGCCCGCCAGTCCCTGTGGCTGCGCAACAGCGTGCGGGGAGCCATCGCGCTCGGCCTGGCCGTCCTCGTGGCCGATCTCAGCAGCGTCCAACATGGCTTCTGGGTCGCCTTCGGGACGCTGTCGGTGCTCCGATCCAACGCCCTCAGCACGGGTCAGAACATCGTTCGGGCGCTCGTGGGGACGGCGGTTGGCTTTCTCGTCGGCGGCGTGATCGTCTACCTGATCGGGACGAACACGACCGTGCTGTGGCTGCTCTTGCCGCTCGCCGTGCTGCTCGCCGGTCTCGCCCCCGCGGCGGTCTCGTTCGCCGCCGGGCAGGCCGCATTCACGCTCACGCTCCTGATCCTGTTCAACCTCATCGGCCCCGCGGGCTGGAGGATCGGCCTCGTGCGAGTCGAGGACGTGGCCCTGGGCTGTGCGGTGAGCCTTGCCGTCGGCGTGCTGTTCTGGCCGCGCGGGGCCGCCGTCGCCCTCGGCCGAACGCTCGCCCAGGCCTACACCCAGACCGCGCAATATCTCGCCGATGCCGTCGCCTATGGCGTGGGCTGTTGCGACCCGTCTGGCGCGACGCCCGCCCCACCTCGTGAACAGGCCCTCGCCGGCGCGGCGGCCTCCCGGCGGCTTGATGACGCCTTCCGGGAGTATCTGGCCGAGCGGGGGTCCAAGCCGGCCTCCCTCGCCGGGGCCACGGCACTCGTCACCGGGGTTACGGGTCTCCGCTTGGCCGGCGACGCCGTGCTCGACCTGTGGGATGAAAGCGGAGCCGTCGACGGCGACCGGTCAGCGGCGCGCCAGGAGCTCGTCCAGGAGGCGGCGACCATCACCGGCTGGTATGACCGCTTCGCAGCCAGCCTCACGCGCGTGGGGGATGTTCCCGATCCCGTCCCGTTCGACCAGCTCGCCGGCGCCCGACTCGTGGCCACCGTCTCAGATGACCTCCAGGACCACGACGGGCGTGCCACGGCCACGGGGGTGCGCGTCATCTGGACCGGCGATCTCCTCGACGCAGCTCGCCGCCTTCAGGAAACGCTGGTCGCCCCCGCCCGGGCGGCAACCTCCCCCGGCGAGCAAGGTCGGCTCGCGACGCTGCTCGATCGTGTCAGGCCCGGTCACCGTCGGGGCGCTTCGCGGGCGGTATCGTCGAACCGACCACCCATCTAGGAGGAGCCATGGCCGACGAACGTGAACGCGACGCCCATCACGTCCTCAACCAGCCCGCCAGCGATCCGGACCCCACCGAGTGGCCCGATCCCTACGACAAGCGGCCGGACCCCCGCGACCCAGACGCCGAGGCCGACGAGATGGATTTCGGTCAGGTGCACACGCCCACCGGTGCCACCAGCACGAGCGAGCCACACCACGAGGTCGACCCCGAGGTCGACCCGCGCAAGGCCAATCCGCACGAGCCGTCATAGGAGCGGCAGCTCAGGGGCTGAGCGGGGTCACTGAGGCTGGCGGTCGCGCTGGCGGAGGCGATGGATTCGCTCGCGCAGGGTCTGCGTCCGCGAGCGGGCCTGGTGGATCACCGCGTCCCATTCACGTTTGACCTCGTCGTCGGGGGGACGCTCGCCCCGCCCGATCCGATCCAGCTCGTCGGAGACCTCGCGCCCGATGGCCGCGGAAGCGACAAGGACGACCATGAGGGCGAAGAGCGTGGAGATCATGGCGAGGACGGCTCCGATGGTCCCGTAGCGGGAGGCGTAGGACGTGAACAGATGCGGCACGTAGGCGCCCGCAGCGATCAGGGTCAGCGCCAGCACTCCGGACCCGATAATCGCGAACGGTAGGAGGTTCCTCCAGCTAATCCGCCTCGCGGTCAGGACCCGGCCACTCCAGGCGAGGAAGACCGCCGACTCCGGGATCAGCAGCACGTTGGCGAGGACCTCGAGGCGACCGCCGTCCAGCAGCGAGCGAATCCACCAGCTGAAGGCGATGTAGCTGCCGAAGCCAACGATCCACAGCAGGCCGTTCACCGTGTTGCGAACGCTCAGCGGGTCGAGCTCCCAGGTCTGCTCAAACAGCCGCTGCACGCCCCGCGTAAAGCTGAGCACGGCCACCACGAGCAGGAACACCCCGAGTATCCCGATGTCGGTATTCGAGCCGGTGGCCGGCGAAAGCACATCCTTGACGGCCTCGGCGCCCGCTCCGCTCAGGCCATAGCGAGCGATGATCCGGTCGGCGGTCTCTGTGGCGTCCCCGCGCGCCAAGATCGTGCCCGCAAGGATGGCCAGCGGAATCAAGGCGGTGAACGCGCTTGAAGCCAGCGCGATCGCCCGGTCAAAGCCGACCACCTTTTGAAACCGGTTGATCACCCGCAGCACAAACGCTGGCCGCAACCAGAACGTCAGTGTGCGAAGGATCCGTTCCCGCTGGGCGTGGGTACGCGTGCTCATCGCGGCACCCTCCCGACCTTCCTGCCAGCGCCCTCGTCCCGCATCATCCGTTCCGGATGACCCCGCCGGCGCGAGCTTTCAGTCGACCGGGCCGGGCGCCGTCTCAGGCATACCCGTCGCCACCGGACGGCTGGGATCTGCGACCCACTCGCTCCACGAACCTGGGTAGAGCGCGGCCTCGTATCCCGCCCGCTCCAGCGCCAGCACCGCGTGCGCGGCCGTCACGCCCGACCCGCAGTAGGCCCCCACCGGGACGTCGTCCCGGACGCCCGACGACTCGAAGGCAGCGCGTAGGACCGAGGGCGCCTTGAAGCGCCCGGCCGCGTCCACGTTCTCCGCGGTAGGCCGATTGCGGGCTCCGGGTATGTGGCCGGCGACGGGATCGATCGGCTCGAGCTCACCGGCGAAGCGCTCGCGGGCGCGGGCGTCGAGGAGGACGCCCCGGCGAGCCAGCTCCCCGGCCTGGCTGGCGTCGAGAACGGGCATCGCGCCCGGCTGAGCGACGAAATCGCCGGGGGCGGGATCCGATACTTCGTGCGTCACCGGCTGCCCCGCCGCAACCCACCCGGCCAGCCCTCCGTCGAGCACCGCCACCTGGGGGTGGCCGAAGTAGCGCAGAACCCACCAGGCCCGCGCGGCCGCCATCGAGGCGGCGGCGTCGTAGACGACGACCGGGCGCGCGCCTGAGACGCCGAGCGAACGCATCTCGACTCCGAACCGCTCGCCGTCAGGCAGCGGATGGCGCCCGCGCTCCGAGGGCGGATCGGAGAGCTGGCGGTCAAGGTCCACGAACTGCGCGCCCGGAACGTGCGCCTCGAGATACGCGCTCCGGTCCGCCCCCGTCGCAATCTCCCAGCGAACATCGAGGATGATCGGCGGCGGATCGAGATGCGCCAGCTCATTGCCGGTGATCAGCGGACCAAAGGTCACGGTGGGAACCTAGCGCCACCGATGCCTCCCAGGTAGTTGCGCAGACAACTACCTGCTATCCTCAGACCCATGGAACTTGGACTTGCCACCTTCGCCGACCTCTCCTCCGGGGTCTCGCCTGAGCAGCGGATGCAGGAGCTCTTGGAAGAGGCCGAGCTGGCCGAGCAGGTCGGGCTTGACCTGTTTGCGATCGGCGAGCACCACCGGCCTGACTTCCTCGTCTCCGCCCCGGCGGTCGTGCTGTCCGCGATCGCGGCCCGGACCGAGCGCATCCGCCTCTCGAGCGCGGTCACGGTACTGAGCTCGGATGACCCGGTGCGGGTCTTCCAGGAGTTCGCCGAGCTTGACCTCATCTCCGGCGGCCGGGCCGAGATCATGGCCGGGCGCGGGTCATTCATCGAGTCCTTTCCCCTGTTCGGCTACGAGCTCGATGACTACGACGAGCTGTACGCCGAGAAGCTCGACCTCCTCCTGAAGATCCGAGACTCCGAGCGCGTCACCTGGTCCGGCCGCCATCGCGCGCCACTGGGCGACGCGATCGTGTGGCCCCGCCCCATTCAGGACCCGCTTCCCATCTGGGTCGCCGTCGGCGGGACCCCGCAGTCGGTGGTCCGAGCGGGATCGCTGGGACTGCCGCTGACGCTGGCCATCATCGGGGGCCAGCCGGAGCGTTTCGCCCCGCTCGTCGAGCTCTACCGCCACGCTCTGGCCACGGCCGGGCACGAGCCGAGCGCCGGCAGACTCGCCATCAACACTCACGCCTTCGTCGCCGAGACCGTGGAGCAGGCGGACGCCGCCTTTGCCCCGTCCTATCTGGCCATGATGAACCGCATCGGCCGTGAGCGCGGGTGGCCGCCGTCAGGCCGGCCCGAGTACGAGGCCCTTCGCTCCCCCCGCGGCGCACTGGCCGTCGGCTCGCCCGAGGAGGTGGCCACCAAGATCCTGTTCGAGCATGAGCTGTTCGGCAACGATCGCTACATCGGCCAGATGAGCGTCGGCGCCGTGGCGCACAAGGACGTGATGCGCTCGATCGAGTTGTTCGGGACGCAGGTCGCCCCGCTGGTGCGCGCTGAAGTCGCCCGTCGCGCTCAGACCGCGGCCCAGGCCGCGTAGCCAACCACCAGCCGCCAGAGACCGGTAAAGCTTCCCGCCATGGGGATTCTCCTTGCCCTGCTCTCAGCTCTCGCCTGGGGGGTTGCCGACTTCTCGGCCGGCCTCGGCAGCCGCGGGCTGGGCGCGCCACGCGTCACCGTGGCCACGCAGACGCTCGGCCTGATCACGGCCGGGGTCGCCGTGCTCCTGTTTCCCGGCGTCGGTCCGCGCGCCTCGGCGCTCGAATGGGGCGCCCTCTCCGGCGTGGGCAGCGCGGTGGGCACGCTTTCGCTCTACCACGGGCTCGCCGTGGGCCGGATGACGGTCGTGGCCACGCTGTCGGGCGTGCTCGCCGCGGTGGTGCCGGTGATCGTCGGCCTCGCCCTCGGCAACACGCTGGGCCTCGCCGCCACCCTCGGCATCGCCATCGCCATCCCGGCCATCCTTCTTGTCTCCTGGCGCCCTGAGCCGCATGGCGATCTTGGTGGCGCGGCGGGGGTGCCCTACGGGCTGCTCTCAGGTCTCGGGTTCGGGCTCCTGTTCGTCGCCCTGGACCGGGCCGGCACTCGTTCCGGCGCCTGGCCCCTCATCCCCGGCCAGCTCATCTCGGTCCTGCTGATCATCCCGTTCGCCGCGCGCGGGCTGCGGGATCGGGCCACGGCCGCCCGCGGGCCGGTCCTGCTCACCCTGACCGCCGGGATCCTCAGCGGGACGGCCAACCTGCTCTTCCTGGCCGCCACGGGACACGGCGAACTGGCGATCGTCGCCGTCCTCTCGGCCCTCTATCCCGCGATCACCGTGCTGCTCGCGCGCGCCGTTCTGTCCGAGCGCTGGAGCGCCTCGCAAACGGTCGGCCTGGTGGCCGCGGTGCTCGCGGTGATCCTCGTCAGCGTGGGCTGAACGAGTTCTACATTTAAACCATGGCTTCTTCTTCGGACAAGGAACGGGAGAGCAACGTCTGGGTGCTCGACACCGAGACGAAGGGCACCGGCGCGAACATGGTTCCGCTTGAGCGGATCCTGCGGAAGGGCGGCGACCGCGTGCCCGGCTTCAGCCTGCCCGCCCGCCTCCCGCACGAGGAGTCGGCGCAGGAGGCTCCGAAGCCACACCGCTTCCGGATCGTGGATCTGATGACCCAGCAGGTTCTCGCCGATGATGTCTACGCCCGCCAAGCGCTCGAGGCCCTGGAGGATGTGCGCAGCCTCGTCGACGTGACGATCTACACCTGGGACGAGGAGAACGAGTCCTGGCGGCGACTGACGTTCGGTGAGGCCAAGGCGTTGTGGGACCTTCGCGCCGATTTGTCAGCCCTCTGACCGTTCGATTACTAAAAATCCCCCGATTGAACGATGGAGGAGTGTCGGTGAGCGCCGATAACGAAACCATCTCCAATCACAGCCCGGCGGTCCACCGGGCTGGCAGGGTTAGACCGAGAATCAAGTGTCGGTAGACCTGAGTGGTAGCCGTGGGAGAGCCTTCGGGAGCTCCCACGGCTATCCAGCCATCAGAGAACTTCGCCGGGCCACAGACAGCGAGCGCGGGATTGGTCTCATACCCCGCTGTCTGCTCCAACACGACGGGGCCGGCGCCCGGAGGCACCGACCCCGCCGGCTCGCTGGGTGGCTCGAGGTCTACGCCGTCACCGGCTCACGCTCGCGCATCGGGAGATCGAGCGAATGGACGATCCGCTCGGTCGTCAGCTCGTGGGCTGTCAGGCCGGCAAAGGCCAGGGCGACGAAGCCAAGCGCCGAAGCGAAGCCCAGCCATACGACCGTGGCCGGCGCAAACACCAGACTCAGCACGATCGTCCAGGCGCCGAGGCCGACGGTGAGCGCAGCCAGGCCGCGCTGAATCAGACCGGTGCGCAGCGGGATCATGCCCAGCGCGGCCGCGGTGATGCCCACGGCGATGCCGAAAGTGATCCAAGCCACCGTCGCAGGAGCAAACGCCTGCGTGGCCACGACCAGGAACCCGGCCGCGAGAGCCATAAGCGAGTTGTAGAAGAAGCGAGTTCTCATGAAGTCCTCCTTGGTTACCGCTCCCCCGCCGGCGAGTTGGGGGCCGTTCGGTGAGGGAGCTCAACTCCGGTCATGTCCATAGTCTAAACAATATTTCGCTTAGCGAAACAATGTCAACGCTAAATGGTTATCATTCTGACTGTGAGTTCAACCGCGGCCAAGCACACCCCAAATCTGGACGCTCCGGGCAGGTCGAGCGCGGACACAACCCGCGGCTCGACCACGGACGCGAACCGCTTCGCCCAAGCCTGGGATGAGTTCCTGCTCGCCCTGCGCCGCAGCCAGGCCAGGGGTCAGACGGCACGTGACGAGTTGACCCTGGCCCAGTACTACGCGCTGGCGCAGCTCCGAGACCAGGAGGCACTCCCCGTGTGCCAGCTTGCCGAGGGGGCAGGCATCGCGCCCCCCACCGCCACCCGCCTCATCGACGGCCTGGAACGGGCGGGGCTGCTCCAGCGCACGCGCAGCGAGGCCGATCGCCGCGCCGTGCTCGTGTCGCTGACCGAGGCCGGACGTGAGGCGCTGAGGCGCAAGCAGGCCCAGATCGGCCGGCGGCGGCGCACGATCTATGAGCGCCTCGAGCCGGAGGAGCGGCGCCAGAGCGAGCGCCTGCTCCACCATCTGGCCGAGATCATGGACCAGCTCTAGCCGCTCAAAGGCCTACCACCGTTCGCCCGGCCGAGGCTTCCCGCGCCGCCTCGAGCACCCGCAGCGTGGCGACGGCGTCCCGGGGATCGACGGGCGGCGAGCCTCCGTCGCGCAGGGCGTCTCGGAGGAGCTCGTAGAAGCGGCGCCAGTCCCCGGGCACGGCCGGCACGGGAACGCTCTGCTCCCCGGCGACGAGACGCCCGCGCTCGTAGTCCGGCGGGCTCCCCCACCCCTTGACGGTGTCGGGCCGCTCCCCCGCCCGCAGCGCAGCCTCCTGGGGATCGAGCGCGGGGACGAGGAAACCCGCGCTCGAGCCCTGCACGCGCAGGCGCGGTCCGACCGAGGGGGTGACCGCCGAGCCGTGCAGGTGGCTGGTTGTCCCGCTGGCGTGGTGGAGGGCGATGAAGGCATCGTCGTCGCCGGGCGCGCCGCGCCGGCTCGCGATCTCGGCAAACACATGGGTGACGGGGCCGAACAGCGTCAGCGCCTGGTCGACCAGGTGGCTGCCGAGGTCGAGCAGAACGCCGCCGCCCTCCCGCGGCGCCTGGGTCTCACGCCACTTGTCCGGCTCTAGCTCGGGCCGCCAGCGCTCGAAGCGGGACTCATAACGCGTGATCTCACCGAGCGCGCCCTCCTCGATCAGCCGCCGCAGCGTGAGCTGATCGGTGTCCCAGCGGCGGTTCTGGAACACCGTGAGGAGAACGCCCGCCGCCTCCGCCTCGGCGACCAGCGCCTCGGCCGCCTCGGCGGTCACGGCGAGCGGCTTGTCGACCACGACCGCCACCCCGTGCACGATCGCCTCCGAGGCGACCGGCACGTGGACGCGGTTGGGCGTGGCCACGACGACGAGGTCGGGGCTGACCTGGCTCCACAGCTCGTCGGTCGCCGAGACGGCCCGGGCCCGCGGGTGCTCGACGGCCAACTGCTGGCGCCGGGAGGGGTCCGAGGTCACGACCGCAGCCAATTCAAGGCCGTCCGTGGCTTCGATCAGGGGGGCGTGAAACGACCTCCCCGCGAGGCCGTAGCCGACGATGGCGACACGTAGGTCAGGCATGGTGAGGTAGATGATGGAACCGAATCCGGTTCCGTGCGGCGAGCTGCGGCTTCAGCTGTTAGCCGGTGAAGCGGACGTGCCGGCGGGCGCGCCGGGACGGGGTGTGCTTCGGACGACTCGCCGTCACCGCGGCCACGCGGTTGGTGATCGGCACGTAGGCCCGGCACGGCTCGTTGCGAAGGCTCGGGCACGCCGGCAGCGGCGTGGGCACGCTCACCCCGGGGACGACGGGCAGGATGAGGCTCGAGGGCATCGTCTTGGAGAAGGCGATCGAGACCTTGGCGGTGCCCTTGGGCACGGTCTGGGAAAACGCCCACACCGGCTGCGTCCCGTTGGGGGCGGAGATGGTGACGCGGATCCGCGAACCGGCGCGGTAGACGTGACCCTCGTAGTAGAGCGGGATCACGATCTCGACGAACTTGTTCTTCGGCATCGCGCGGACGTCGGAGGCGAGCTCTGAGGGGATCGGCTCAAGCAGCGTGCTCGGCTGCTTGAACAGGTTGTTGGTTCCGGTCGAGAGCTTGCGCTCGCTGGCGCGCATCCAGCCGTTCTGGACGAACGTCTCGTTCCCGTCGGGGCGAACCTCGCTGATCGTCGCCTGAAGGTCTACGTCCTTGGTCGAGGAGCGCACCCAGAGATGAACTGCACCGGCGCCGATCACGGTCGTATTTGACGTGAGCGGAGGCGAGACGTAGGAGACAGCGGTGCCGGATGGATTCTGCTTCCAGTCCCACGACCACTGCGAGGCGTTGCCCCACAGCCCGCCTGACTCGACGTTGCTGCTCGTGAAGTCGTTGAGGGGCAGCGCCTTGGCGTTGGACGTGTACCAGTTGATCGCCTCCCGCGGCGCCCGCTTACTCCCCAGCTTCCCGCCAGAGTTGAAGTACCAGGTCCGCGCCGTGGTGCCCGGGATGGGGAAGCGGGAGAAGTCGGCCTCAAAGCCCGGATAGGGGTTCCCCGGGGTGGCGTTGCCCGTGATGGGATCCTTCCCCGCGCCGTTGTCGAACAGGACCCGTACCGAGGGCAGCGCCTCAAAGGCGGCCAGCGCGGCCGAGTAGGTCGGGATCGTCTGGATCGGATCGGCGGGCAGGTTGACGATGTCGCTCTGGGGAAGTCCCATCGCGGACTGATAGATCACCGGCGCCGCCGCATGGGAGATCGCGGCATTGACGATCGGCGCCTGATGGGCGACGAACAGCTCGAGGAAGTCGTACCAGCGGTCGTAGGTGTATGGGTCGAGCGAGTCGACGTGGGCACCATTGGTGAACGTGAACCACTTGAGGTTCGTGCCCGTCATGTGCTCGGCCAGGTCCGGGCAGTGGCCGCCGGTCTGCTCGTCCTCGAACTGGCAGGCCATGAACACCGGCACGTGGATCTTGTTGACGAACGTGATCGGATCAAGCGGATCGGCCGTGCTCGGTATGTAGTGGCTGTTGGCGGCGATCTTGGCGGGCAGGCTCGCCGCCTCGCCGTGCAGCACCTGGTTGGCCTTGCAGGTCTGATCGCCGTTGTCGATCTGCGTCGTGGCGTAGGGCTGAGTCCCCGGGTCCGGCGCCGGCTGGGCCTCCTGCTGGCGCTGATCGGCCCAGGCGACGGCAAAGCCCGTGTTGAGGATCCCGCCCGGGTAGAGGGTGGTGGCCGTGGCGTCGATCGTCGAGAGGGGTGAGATCGCCTCGAGGTCGGGCGGATCGAGCTGGGCCGTGAAGAGCTGGCTGATCGCGCCGTAGGAGATGCCCATCATGCCCACCTTGTGGTCGAGCACCCACGGCTGGTGGGCGATCGTCTCGATCACGTCGTAGCCGTCGAGGTTTTGCAGCGGCTCGAAGAAGTCATAGGCGCCGCCGGAGCACCCCGTCCCCCGCATGTTCACGTCGACGACGGCGAAGCCCATCAGGTTGGCCAGGACCGCGATTCCGTTCACCGGCCCGGCCGGGTCGGCGTAGCCGTAGCCGGAGTACTCGATCAGCGTCGGGTAGGGCGGGGTGAACTCACCCCCGAGTCCGCTCGGCAGAGGGGGCAGAGTCACCCCGGAGGGAAGCCCGGGCTCGCCGGCCGGGCTGGTCGGCGGATGGACGTCGATGGCCAGCTGCGTCCCGTCGCGGGTGGTCAGGTACTGGTAGCCGTTGTCGGTGATCGTCTGGTTGTAGATGCCGGGATCCCACGGAGCGGCGGAATCGTCGTGCACCGTGACCGGGTCGGACGTCTGGCCGCCTGAGGAGACCCGGTAGCCCGCGCCGGGGGTGACGTTGCGGAAGAGAAGACCCCCGAGCGAATCCGCCGACTGGGTGGCGACGGTCTTGCCGCTCGGGCTGATCAGGGAGGCGCTGGCGTTGCCGGGCAGACCCGTCACGTAGACCTGCTCGGCGCTGCCCGCGGCCGTGAACGAGCTCTGAGCCGAGGCGATCCCGGGGAAGCCAAGCGCCACCGCAGCCAGCGCGGCGACCAAGGCAAAGCCTCCCCGAAGATGAAGCCCTCTCCTCACGACGCGGGAACTGTCCCATATCTCGCGTGGGGGTGCGCCGGTTGGCGGCGCGAGGATGCGCCGGTGGGCGGCGGGAGGGTGCGCCGATGGGCGGGAACTAATGGCGCAAACCTCTTTCACCGATAAGGACGGATGTCTGCGGTTGATGGCGGGTCGGTGCCGCCACCAGGGTGGGGCGACGTTAAGCCGGCGGTTCCGAGTCCGGTGATGGCGGAGGAGGTAAGCCTCCCCGTCGGCGCGAGCCAGTTCACCTCGATCCCCCAGGTCCGCAGCGGCCAACCTGCCGCTGAGGCCGCGGTGGCAGGCCGGATCAGCGCCGCGATCCTCGACAGCCTGGTGCTCACGGCCGTCTACGGGGTGATCTGCGCAGTCCTGCATTGGCAGTTCTTCGCCCTGTCGCATCAGCTCGTGGCGCTCGGCCTCAACATCGCCTACTACTTCGTCCTCGAGTCTCGTGACGGCCAGACGATCGGCAAGCGCGCCAACGGAGTCTGCGTCGTGGCCCTCGACGGCTCGCCGCCGAGTCCCAAGGCGATCGCCATCCGGTCCGTCCTGCGGGTGATCGACTACCTCCCGCTCTGGTACGCGTCCGGGCTGATCAACATGGTTCGCACCGGTCCCGAGCGCCGCCAGCGAATCGGCGACTTCGCCGCCGAGACCAAGGTCATTGCTGTCGAAGGCCGCTCCCTCACCCGTGGGACCGCCGGATGGGTGCTGCCGACGGTGACCCTGCTGGCCTTCCTGGTCTCGGTGCTCTACATCGTCGCCATCGTCAATGCGGGCAATCAGCCCTTGACCCCCGCCCAGGGACTCGCCTTCATCCAAGGGTGCGAGAGAACGAGCAACGGCGTGATCAACTGCGACTGTCTGCTCGATCGGCTCCAGGCCGATGGCTACAACACCCTCAACAGTCTCAATGGCCTGATGCAGCAGGTCCGGAGCGAGGAGTTCGCCAACCAGACCGGGAGCGCCCGCACCGAGGTCACCAATGCCGCACTTGCGTGCCGGCAGTCAATCACGCCCCCACCGCAGGTCCCCCCTGGCGGCGGCTGATCCCTAGCCGAACGGGAGCGGCTCGGCGAAGCGCTCCGCCAGGGCTTCGACGAGCCCCGGCAGGCCGTGTCGCCGGGCAAACCTGAGCTGGCGCAACGCCCCGTTCTCAAGCGCCAGCCCGTGGAGGGGCTCGAGGACCTCCTCGCAGCCGAGCTGCTCGGCGTGGCCTCGAGCGGCGTGGAGCAGGTCATCCAGGGCCTCGCGAGCGGAGATCCGGACCTCGGCGACCGGGTCGATGAAGCGGGCGTTCATGCCGTCTCGGGCGGCCAGGAAGCGGTTCTCGTGGATCACCTCCTCGGCTCGCAGCGAGCGCTCGGAGGCGTAGCCCTCCTCGAGCTCCAGGTGGGCGATTGTCTGTACCAGGGCGGCCAGCGCGGCCGTGTCGGCGGCGGAGATCTGAGCGTCCATGACCCGGAGCTCAACCGTGCCGAGTGATGGTTGCAGGCGCACGTCCCACCACAGGAAGGTCGGCGCCGGGAAGGCGTGCACGCGCAGAAGCTGGTCCACGACCTCGACGTAGTGCGCATAGGAGTGAAACACCCGCGGCACGCCGACCCGGGGGAAGGCCTGGAAGATCGGGGTGCGAGCCGAGGCCAGCCCGGTGTCACGAGCCTGCCAGAAGGGCGAGTTGGCGGCCAGCGCCAGCAGTAGAGGCACGTGGGTGCGGAGCCGGTTCTGGAGCGCGAGGGCGCTCTCTGGGTCGGCCACGCCGACGTGGACGTGCAGGGCGAAGGTGGGCTCGCGCCGAGCCAGCTCCCGCATGGTCTCGTACACGAGCTGGTAGCGAGCCGAGCGCGAAACCCGGGTGTCCGACCACAGGGCCAGGGGGTGGGTCCCCGCGCTGCCGCCACAGAGGCCGTGTTCAGAGAGTGCGGCCGCCAGCGCGCCGCGCAGCTCAGCCGCCTCCCGCGCGGTGTCCTCGACCCGCTCGTAGGGCGAGGTGGCGAGCTCCAGCGTGGCCTGATGGGTTTCGGCCGCGGCATGCGCGCTCAAGGCTGGCGCCAACCCAGCCAGAACGTGCTCGCCGGCGTGGGCTAACCCCCAGTCGCTGGGGTCGAGCAGCATGATCTCCTCCTCGATCCCGACCGTGTACGGCCGCGAGGCATGCCAGTCGGCCCAGTGAGCGAGGCGCTCCTCCGCCTCGCGCGGCCTCGTTATGGCGTCTAACTCCACAACTTCATCTTCTGCCCGCCGGGACCGATAAGAATCGTCCGACGGGAACAACATGCTTTCACGATCTTGGCCCTATGGCCAGTGCGGGATTGGCTCGGCAAAGAAATTCTTTCCGCTACATCGATGAACCCCCTGCAACTTGCGAACGAAAGTGGCCAGACGGTGAACAGCGGGGCGCGTCCGCTGATCGCGGTGACGACCTCTGAGATCCGCGAGCATCGCTGGGCGCTCACTCCGCACGGCGAACCGCCCCAGCACGAGATGGCCCTCGGGCTCAAGTACATGCGGGCGATCGAGGCCGCAGGCGGCATCCCGGTGGTGCTTCCGCCGCTGGCCACCGAGGCCCTGGCACCGCTGCTCAGTCAGGTGAGCGGTGTCTGCCTGTCCGGCGGTCCTGACCTCGACCCCGCGACCTACGGACAGATTCGCCACGAGCTCACGGGTCCCGTGTGGGAGGAGCTCGATCGCTTCGAGCTCGGCCTGGCCCGCGCCGCCGATGCCTACGGACTCCCGATTCTCGCCATCTGCCGCGGCATGCAGGTGCTCAACGTGAGCCGCGGGGGGACCCTTCACCAGCACCTTCCCGACATCGCCGGCGAGCGCATCTGCCACCGGCAGCCCGAGGTCTCGGCGAAGCCGACGCACCGGGTGACGATCGAGGAATCGAGCCGCCTGCGCGAGATCCTGGGCGCCCGACGGAAGATGGTCAATTCGTTTCACCACCAGGCGGTGGCTTCGCTGGGCGAGCGGCTTCGGATCACCGCCACCGCCAGCGATGGGACCATCGAAGCCGTCGAGGCGATCGATCGCGACTTCGTTCTCGGCGTGCAGTGGCACGCCGAGTGCCTGGTCGGCGGGCGTGAGCATGCGGCCCTGTTCAGTGCTTTTGTAGCCGCCGCCATGCGCTACAGCCAGTCAGAGACTCCGCTCGTCCGCGCCGTCTGAGCTTCACGAGTACCGGCCTGAGCGCAGGGCGCGGAACTCGGCCAGGGCGAGCCGGTCCTCGTAGCCAATCCCGCGCCGGGCGACCGCGCCCGGGGCCGTCTCCTCCAAGCGCCGAATCGGCATGGGGGTCTGGATCGGCTCCGGTCGGCCGATCGTGATCCGCCGGATCCCGGCGCCGTTCCGGGAGGCCACGCACGTGAGCAGCTCGGTGCCCGCGAACATGAGGGCCGCAGAGTCATCGGCGGCATACCCCGACGGCAGCGCGTGCTCGGCAAGGGCCCGGAGGTAGGCGCGCAGCCGTTCGGGATCGCTGTCGCAGTGGACGCTCAGGCTCCCGGGCAAGAGCCCCAGACCGAGCACGGGCTCAGGCCGGCCCGCGCTCCGGCTCACCCCGGCTTCGAACCAGCACATGGCTCCTGCGCTCACCCCAGCCAGGACGATCCCTGCCTCCCACGCCTCGCGCATCGTCTCGGCGATTCCGTACTCTCGCCAGATCGCGAGGAGGCTGCGCATCGAGCCGCCACCAACGTAGATGGCGTCCTGGGAGAGCAGGTGGGCACGGGGGTCGATCTGGGTGCCGGCCAGATGAAACAGCGAGAGCACGCTGCGCTCGCACGGCCACGCCGCGAACCGTTCCTGGAAGCGGATCACCTGCTCGCGCTGGTCACCGCTGGCGGTGGGGAGGAAGCAGATCCGAGGAACTCGCTTACCGGTGAGACGAAGGACGAGCGCATCAAGCGCGGCGCTCGGCTCGGCGGCGGTGAAACCGCCCCCGCCCAGGGCGAGGATGCGCCGACGGTCTCCGGAGGTGGTTGGCACGGCGAGTCAGGCCGCGACTGCGCAACGGGCGCTGTCATGTCCCAGGTAGCGAGCGGGGAGCTCACGCTCGACTACCTCACCCGCCGCGTCGGGAGACACGAAGTAGGCCCGGGCCCCCGCCTGAGAGGACACCACCTGCGACAGCTCGCTACCGACGAAATGAAGCGCGGCCCCATCGTTAGCCGCGTACCCAGGGGGCATGCCTGACCTGATCGCGGTGTGGAAAGCGCCCCGTCGGCCGCCTTCGCTCTCGTAGTGAACGGCGTTACTCCAGGGCAGCAGACCGAGCCCGAGCACGCGCCTCGGCTCGCCGCGGTGAAATCCGCTCACCGCCTCACTGAACCAGCACAGCGAGCCGGCCGAGCCGCCGCACAGCACAACGCCGGAGAGCCAGGCTTCCCGGAGAGCGAGGTCGAGTCCGTGGGCCTGCCAGGTCCCGAGCAGGGAGACCACGCTTCCTCCACCGACGTAGATCAGGTCCTGGGCCAGCAGGTGAGCCCGCGGATCGGCGACGCTCGTCTCCCGCCGGAAGAGCGAGAGGTGCGACGGCTCACAGCGCGAGGCGCCGAAGGCGCGATAGAAGCGGACGATGTAGTGATCGGCGTCGCCGCTCGCGGTGGGGAGGAAGCAGATCCGGGGACGGTCAACCTCGGTGAGCGCCAAGACGTAGTCGTCGAGCAGCGTGTTTTCGGACTCCATCGAGAAGCCCCCGCCCCCGAAGGCGACGATCTGAGGCCGGCGCGTAGCCACTGTCAGTCCTCAGGACGGGTCGCGCCCTACCGGCTTCTTAGCCGGCGGACGCGAGACGGTGACGTTGGTGGTGCGCCGGAGTCCGAGACGCTTGCGCTCCTGCTGAAGGACCCAGATGCGGATCTTGCGTTCGATGTACTGCGCACGCGCGTCCATGACGCTCAGCTCCGGGAGCGACGCTCGGTGTCATCGGCGTCGGCCACCGCCCAACCGATCCGCTCCATCAGATGCCCTCTGAAGTGATCGCTACCAAGATCGCTCACACAGATCCGCTCGTCCAAGAGGATCACGACCTCGCGGGCCGGCTTCAGTTCGGTCGTTACGCGGATTCGCGGCATCACATCCTCCCCACGTGGTGATAGGTCTCGATGATGGTCGCGGAGAGGCGGCCATCTGGCATTGGCCGCAAGTCCCAACGACCGCCGGTCGCGACTCGCCAGGCGGCCAACTCATACGTTGCGCTTAGCCGCGTCTCACGGATTCCGCAGAGATGTCGCCGATCCTCGGTGAGCACATGCCTGAGATTCGAGGTTTGAGATGACACCCCCAGACCCTTCAGCAGACCGGCGCCAGCTGGCCGCCGAGCGCCTCGCGGCGCGCCGCCGGCGGACACACGCGATCCGCAAGTGGACCGCCACCGCGGCCGTGGTGACGTTCCTCGCCAGCGGCGGGATCATCGCGGCCGAGACGACGACGTCGAGCTCCGCCGCCTCGACCAAGCCGGCCGATTCGAGCACCCAGAGCGCGGCCAGTGAGAGCTCGGCGACACAGAGCACTGGGTCCTCCTCCACCCAGTCGACCGGATCGAATAACTCCTCGGGTTCGAGCTCGTCGCTGACCACGAGCCAGTCCTGATGACCGCGCTCGCTCCCCCCGCCCCTGAGACGATCGAGAGCTTCCCCTGCTTCGGGAGCCGATGCACGGTGCTGGTTCAAGGCCAAGGGCCAGCCGGCACCGCGCCGAAGGCGACCGCCCGGGTGAAGCGGCGCCTCCTCGATTGGCACGCTCAGTTCTCACGCTTCCAAGCCGCGAGTGAGCTCTGCCGGCTGAACCGCGATCCGCGTTCCTGCGTCCCCGTGAGCGCGATGATGACCCGCTTCGTCGAGGCGGCGCTCGGCGCCGCCAGGCTGACCGGCGGCCTGGTCGATCCGACCCTGGTCCGGGAGGTCGAGCAGGCGGGCTACGCCGAACCCTTCGCCGGCGCTTCGGTCTCGCTGCCCGTGTTCGTGGCTTCGGCCCCGGAGCGCCGTCCTGCCGAGCCGCATCCCGCGGCGAGGTGGCGGGAGGTCAGCGTCGATCGCCGTGCGGGCACGATCACCCGCCCGCCCGGGCTCCAGCTCGATAGCGGCGGCATCGCCAAGGGCCTGTTCGGCGACGTCCTGGCCCCAGTCCTGAGCCTCCACGAGAGCTTCGCCATCGAGGCGGCAGGCGATCTGCGCCTCGGCGGAGCGGCTCAGCGGACGCGGGCGGTGCATGTGGCCGACCCGTTCCACGCCGACGCGACCCTCCACACATTCGAGATGGCGAGCGGCGCCGCGGCCACGAGTGGGACCAGCCGCCGGAGCTGGATCGGGCCCGACGGCCAGCTCGGCCATCACCTCCTCGATCCGTCCACCGGTCGACCTGCGTTCACGGGGCTCGTCCAGGTGACGGCGCTTGCGCCCACCGGGGTCGAGGCCGAGGCGCTGGCCAAGGCCGCGCTGCTGACCGGACCAACGCGCGCCGGGGACTGGCTGCCCCACGGCGGCGTGATCGTGCACGAGGACGGCAGCCACGATGTGTTCGAGGCCGGCCAATGATCGCCGAGTCCTCCACCCTGTTCTGGATCACGAGCCGGGCCGCCGGGACGACGGCCATGGTCTTTTCCAGCGCCACCGTCGGCGTCGGCCTGACCATGGGCGGACGGCTCATCAAGCGGGGCGCGGCCGAGCGCCGCAGCCTGCACGAGGTCCTGTCGCTGTCGGTCATGGTGGCCATCGCCGTACACGGACTGTCCCTGCTCGGCGACAGCTATTTCCACCCCGGCCTGCTCTCCGTGACCGTGCCCTTCTTCGCCAGCTACGACAAGCTCTACACCGCGCTCGGGATCATCGCGGGCTGGGGGATGATCATCCTCGGGCTCTCGTTCTATATGCGCAAGCACATCGGCCTGAACCGGTGGAAGGTCATCCACCGGTCCACCGCGGTGGCCTGGCTGCTCGGGCTGGTGCACTGCTTCACCGAGGGGACCGACGCCGGCCGGACGTGGTTTGTAGCGCTGATCCTCGGCACCGCGGCCCCAGCGCTCATCCTGCTCACGGTCCGCCTCCTGCGGCGCCGCCAGCCCCGGCTGATCCGGAACGAAGCGGCCGTCGTGCCGCGGCTCAGCTCGCCGTCAGCTTGACCGCGACATCGGCGCCCCGGCAGGCATCCTGGTTGACCGGGGCGTTGATCATGCTCAGCCTGACCCACGCCTGAGCGCTGCCGCCGGCCGGGACGGGCAGCCCCGCGGCGCCGGTGGCCGGCGTGGCCTTGAACCACCGGCCCAGGCAGCCGACGATCACGGCGCCGGAAGGATTCAGCACATCGCCGGTGGCGGGGTCGGTGGCCACGGAGGCGTGGAGGTGGGCCACCGCACCCTGGCCGGCGTTGGTCACCCTGTAGGCGAGGAGCTGGCTGCTCTGCCCGGGAGAGACGGCGCCGCCCCGTGACCCCGCCAGGGCGACGCTCCAGGGGCTTGAAGGCGCGGCCGGGGTGCCGGTCAGCCCGCGGAGGGGCCCGGCGAACGCGGCCTTGGCGGCGAGCAGCCCGAGCAGCACGACGAGCAGCGCCGTGACCGCCCGGCGCGCCGCCGGCAGCCGGGGGACAGAAGGCGCAGGAATAGCGTGAGAGCTCCCCGTCATGGGGAGATCGTTACCCGCAAGAAATCTGCTCAAGGCGCATTTGGACGCATGACCTAGGGAAAAAGGACGACTCTGGACGCGTGGTCTAAGACAGACGCACGAGTTTGTGACCGCGCGTGGCGAACGATGTCCCCTGGGTTGGCCATATGCCAACCCAGGGGACATCGTTCGCGCGTGGCAGCCCTCCCGGGTTAGGTTTGCTCACGTGCACACCGAGACGCCCACCATCGAGACGGCGCGGCTCCGGCTTCGCCCCTGGCGCGAGGAGGACCTCGACCCCTACGCGCAGATGTCGGCCGACCCCGAGGTCATGCGCTACATCGGGAGCGGGCGGCCGCTCGACCGTGAGGAGTCCTGGCGCCAGATCGCCGTCTTCATCGGCCATTGGCAGCTGCGCGGCTATGGGCTGTGGGCGGTCGAGCGCCGCGAGGATTCCGAGTTCATCGGACGCGTGGGGCTGTGGCAGCCGGAGGGCTGGCCCGGCCTGGAGAACGGCTGGCTGCTCGGCCGCGAGCACTGGGGCCACGGCTACGCCACCGAAGCGGGCGCGGCGGCCGAGGAGTTCGCCTGGATGCGGCTAAAGGCACCCGAGCTGATCTCGGTGATCCAGCCTGAGAACCGGGCCTCACGCCGGGTGGCCGAGCGCCTCGGTATGGAGATCGCCCGGCGCGGCAGGCTCGGCACCAACGACGTGCTGGTGTACCGCAAGCTCCGCCCCTGAGGCGCTAGCGCCCGGCGATCGTGTTGGCCACCGTGGCCAGATGCGACCGGCGGCCCGTGCGCTCCTCGATCTGGTCCGCCTGCCGGTAGAGGCGATAGATCCCGCGGGCTCCGACGAAGCGCAGCGGCTCGGGCTCCCAATTACGCGCGTGTGTATCGACCCAAGGCAGGCGCGTGAGCTCGGTGTCCCGGCCCAGAATGAGATCGCGGAGCGTGCGCCCGGCCAGGTTGGCCGCGGCGACGCCCTCCCCGGCATAGCCGCCGGCCGAGGCCAGGCCGGTCGACGGATCGAGGGTCACTCCGGGGCACCAGTCACGTGAGACGCCGAGCACCCCGTGCCAGGCGCGGGTGATCGGGGCGCCTTTTAGGGCGGGAAACAGCGCCGCCAGCCGCTCCTGGAGCTCGACCACGGTCTGTCCCGGCACCGGGCCCTCGCGGTCGGTGCGTGACCCGAAGCGATACGGGACGCCCCGGCCCCCGATGGCCACCCGGTCATCGGCGGTGCGCTGCGAGTAGGTATAGAGATGCGAGCCGTCGAGCAGGGTCTCCGACCCCTGCCAGCCGAGGCGCGCCCACACCTCGCCCGGCAGCGGCTCGGTGATGATCATGGCGCTGTTGAGCGGGAGGAGCGCGCGGTGGCGGCCGGGGAGATTCGCGGTGTAGCCCTCGGTCGCCACGACGACATAGCGGGCCTTCACCCGGCCGGCCGCCGTTCGCACGAGGTGGGGCGAGATCTCCTCGGCCCGGCTCCCCTCAAAGATGACGGCCCCCTGGCGCTCCGCCGCGTGGGCGAGGCCGACGGCCAACCTGGCCGGCTGGACGCGGGCGCAGTAGGGCGTGAAGAGCGCGCCGAGGCCATGGTCGATGACCACGCGCTGCGCCAGCTCGCGGGCGCTGATCAGCGCCCAGCCTGCGTCCCCGGCCTGGCGCAGGCGCTCCAGCCCGGACTTCAGCCGCGCCAGCTGGGGCTCGCTGCGGGCCACGGTGAGCGAGCCGCCCTGGAACCAGTCGCACTCGATCTGCTCACGCTCGATCGCCTGGCCGATCTCGGCCACCGTGTCCTGGATGGCCGTCGCCATCGCGCCCGCCGCCCCGGGGCCGCCCCGCCGGGCCCAGGCCTCGGGACGTCCTGAGACCTTGCCGAACACCCAGCCGCCGTTGCGCCCGGAGGCGCCGAAGCCGGCGTACTCGGCCTCGAGGATGACCACGCGCAGACCGGGCTCCGCGCGGAGCAGCTCATACGCCGTCCACAGACCCGTGAACCCAGCTCCGACGACGCACACGTCGGCCTCCTGCACCCCGCCCAGGGCGGGACGGCGCTTGAGCGGTTCGAGCTGGTCGAGCCAAAACGAGGGTGTGGGCGAGGGCATCGACACGCGCTAGTGACGTTCCTCCGGCGAGAGCGCCTGGGTGAGCCGGAGGGCCCGGACGGCCAGGTGGAGGCCGAGGAGCACGTCGGCGTCCTCGAGGTCGACGCCAAGCAGTCGCTCGAGCCGCTCGAGGCGCAGGTAGAGCGACTGGCGGGTCAGATGCAGCGCCCGGGCCGCGTCGGCCTTGCGCCCGGAGCTGGCCAGGTAGGCCTCGAGCGTGCGCAGCAGCTCCTGGCTGCGGGGGTCGGTGGCTTCGAACAGCGGCCCGAGCTGATCCGAGGTGAAGGCGAGCAGCTCCGGCGAGCGCCGCAGCGCGTAGAGCAGGTCGACGAGGGTGCCGTGGCTGGCATCGCGCCACAGGCTGGGGGTCATGGCCCGGTCCGAGAGCACCGCCGTGGCCGCCCGCTCCAGGCTGCGCCCGACCGTGCCCCAGCTGTCTTCGCCGCCCCCGAAGGCCAGCGCCACGTCGGCCTCGGTGAGCCCGCGGCGGCGGAGCGGAGCCCGGAGCTCCTCGGCCAATCCGTCAAGCTGCTGGCGCGTCGGCTCGCCTTCCGGCAGGCGGCAGAGCATCAGCCCGGTGCTCCCGTCCAGCCCGAGGAGGAGCGGGCGCTCACCGGCGGCACCCCGCATGAGCGAGATCACCACCGCCCACGCCTCCTCCGGGGTGGCGGCGAACTCGCGCCAGCGCTCGGAGCGCCAGCCGAGGGCGCCGGTCAGGAGGCGTCCCGGCTGTCGGGGGAAGTCGAGCGCGGCGGCGCGGCGGGCGGCGTCGGCCTCGCCCAGGCGCCCCTGCATGAGCTCGACCAGGAAGCTCCCGCGCAGGCGCCCGCGCAGGTGCTCGCCGTGCTGCTCGTGGAGGAGCTGGAGGGCAACGGCATGCGCGCCCTGCTCAAGCACGCTGCGGTCCTCGGCGCTGAGCGGCGATTCGAGCTCGAGCGCGGTCACCTGTCCCCACAGGTGACCGTCGGAGTTGATCTCCACGCCGAGCCAGCCGTGGCCTTCGAGCGCGCCCGGAGTCCGGGCGCGCCGGTACTCGAGGTGGGCCTCGAGCAGCTCCCGCTCGCTCGACTCATGCGCGGCGTAGCCGACGAGCTGGCCGGCGATGTTCTCGAGCACGATCGGGTTCCGCAGCGCGCGCGCCAGCTCAGCCAGGAGCTCGTCGAGCTCGCGGCGTTCCAGCACGAGCTGGGTCAGGCGTTCGCCCACCTCGCTATCGCGGCGAAGGAGGGCCAGCCGCCGATCGACGAGCGCCCCGTGGATGGCCTCGGTGATGTCGACGAAGCGCGACGGCCGGTGGGTGGCGATCAGCGGCAACTCGAGTGCCTCGGACTCGTCGATCAGCGCCGGGGGCAGGCTGTCCTGGAAGCTGTAGCCGAGCTCGATGAGGAGCCCGGCGGCGTTCTGGTCGGCCAGCGAGCGCACGAAGCGCCGCTGGGTCCGCGGCTCGTCCCCGGCGCCCGCTCCGGTGGAGAGGACGAGCTCGCCCCCGCGCAGGAGCTCGTTCGGCTCGGGGACGTCGAGTACGTGGACCCAGCGCACGGCGCGCTCGAGCCCGCCGCTGCCCGCCACCACCTCAGGCAGGGCTCTTCGGAGCACCGGTAGGGCCAGGGCCGCGGCGACGCTGAGCGGGCCGAGGGTCGGTGAGGTGTCCGGCGTGCTGATGCAATAACGCTATCCCGCGGCCAGCTGGGCGATTGCCTCCGCCGCGGTCGCGGTGCCGGGCGAGGAGCGAAGGCGGGCGGAGACTTCCTGCATGCGCTGGCGCAGCGCCGCGTCACCGAGGACGCGGCGCAGCGCCGCCCGCAGCTCGGCTGGCTCGTGCCCGTAGGTGTCAAGGCGGATCCCGAAGCCGCGCTCGGCCACGCGCTGCGCGTTGTCGTGCTGGTCCCAGAACAGGGGCAGGACGATCATCGGGCAGCCGAAATGCATGCACTCGGTGACCGTGTTGTTGCCCCCGTGGGTGATGACGGCGCCGGCGTGGCGAAGGACCTCGGTCTGGGGCAGGTACTCGGCCCCGGTCAACCCCTCGGGCAGGCGCAGGAGCTCGTGTTGGGGACCGAGCGAGACGACAACCCGCACCTCATCGAGCTCGGCCAAGGCGTCGATCAGCCCTTGCATGAGATCGACGTCGGCCGACCCCAGCGAGCCCAGGCTGAGGTAGACCAGCGGCCCCTCGCCCGATGGCGGCGACCAAGGCTCGGCCTCCTCCTCGTCTCGCACGCAGGATTCCAACGCGCGCCACGGACCCGGGAGCGGCTGGGCGCGCGGATAGTCGAGTTCCTGGGGGTACACGTAGAGATTGAGCCGGCTTGACGTGTTCATCAGGTCGAGCTCGGGCAGTCCCGAGGCACCGGCGGCCCGGCAGAACTCGTCGTGCTCGTCGTGGACGGGGCGCAGGGCCCGCCGGTACTCCTGCCAGTAGTCGTCCCATCCCGCGCGGTGCTCGGTCGGGTAGCCGGAGAAAACCGGGGGTACGAGCTCGTCCTTGAGCTCGGCCGGGTTACACGAGACGATCCGCACCCACGGCCGGCCACTGGCCTCGAGCGCTGGGAAGGCGACCACGTTGTCCTCGACGATCACGTCGGGTCCAAGCTCGTCGAAAATCGCTCTCAGGCGGTCATCGACGTAGCGGGCGCCATCGATCAGCGCCTTGAAAGTCGGCGCGATGAACAGCTCCAGCTGTTCGATAGTCGGCCGCCGAAACACCGGGGCGGTGTCCCGGATGAAGTCCTTCCAGAACTGACCGGGCACCTCCTCCTGCTCAGACGGCGGCCCGAGGCGGATCAGCCGCTCCTCGAAGCCGCGGGCCTTAAGCGTGCCGGCGAAGGACTCCTCGACGATGAACACGACGCGGTGCCCGCGCTCTCGGAGCACGGCGCCGATGCCGGCGCAGTTGTTGGTTGGCCCGTACGCGCCCTCGGGGAAGAACGCGACGGTGGCCACGCGGCTATGCGGGGGTTGAGGCCCCGACCCGGGTCGGCGGGGCGACGGGCTGGCGCGACCCGGCCCCGCTCATCCGCTCGGCAGCTTCGCTCAGCACGTCGCCGAGGATGGCCGTCATCCGGTCGAACTCCTCCTGGCCCGCGATCAGCGGCGGCGAGATCTGAATCACCGGATCGCCCCGGTCATCGGCGCGGCAGATCAGCCCGGCCTCGAGCAGCCGCGGTGAGAGGAAGCCGCGGAGCAGGTCCTCGCACTCCTCGTCGGTGAACGTCTCACGGGTGTCCTTGTCCTTGACCAGCTCGAGGGCATAGAAGTACCCGACCCCGCGCAGGTCGCCCACGATCGGGAGATCGAGCAGCGTGGCCAGCGTGTCGCGGAAGGTGCCCTCGCGCTCGGCCACCCCCTCGACGATCCGCTCCCCGCGCATGATCTTAAGGTTGGCCAGCGCAATCGCCGCCTGTACCGGGTGACCGCCGAACGTGATCCCGTGGGTGTAGGTGGTGCCCGGGGCCAGGAACGGCTCGGCCACCCGCTCGGAGGCGATCACGGCGCCGATCGAGGCGTAGGCGGATGAGAGGCCCTTGGCGCAGGTGATGATGTCCGGGCGGATGCCGTAGCGCTCGGAGCCGAACCACGCGCCCACGCGCCCGAAGCCGGTGATCACCTCGTCGGCGCAGAGCAGGATGCCGTAGCGGTCGCAGAGCTCCCGCACGCCGCTCCAGTAACCCTCGGGGGGAACGATCGCGCCGCCGGCGTTCTGCACCGGCTCCATGATCACCATGGCGATCGTGTTCGGCCCCTCGGCCTCGATCGTGCGCTCCAGCTCGTCGAGCAACCAGGCCGTGAACTGGGCCTCGGTCTCGCCCTCGGGGCGGTGGTAGGCGACCGTGTTGGAGACGTGGAAGACACCCGGAACCAGCGGCTCGAAAGGCGTCCGCAGCTCGGCCACGCCGTTGATCGACAGGGCGCCCATCGTCGTTCCGTGGTAGGCGACGTTGCGCGCGATCGCCTTCCAGCGCCGCTCGCCACGGAGCGTGTGGTACTGGCGAGCGAGCTTCCAGGCCGACTCGACCGACTCCGATCCGCCGGAGGTGAAGAACACGCGCTCGAGGTCACCCGGGGCCAGCTGGGCCACCTCGGTGGCGAGCTCGATCGCCCGCGGATGGGCGTAGCTCCAGTTGGTGTAGAACGGGAGCTCCCGCATCTGCTTGGCCGCGGCCTCGCCGATCTCGTCTCCGTAGGAGTAGCCGATCTGCACCGCGAACAGGCCGGCCAGGGCATCCAGGTAGCGATTCCCGTGCGTGTCTTCCAGGTAGCAGCCCTCGCCCCGGACGATCACGGGGATCTCCTCGCCCCGCTGGTAGGCACCCATGCGGCTGAAGTGCAGCCACAGGTGCTCGGCTGCCGCCTTTTGGAGCGCTTCGTGGTCGGACTGCATGCTCACTCTCCCAGAACTCGGTTGTTACCGCACATGATGAACCCTCGGCTCGGCAAATACATAAGACAGCATCGGGGCACTTGGCCTCCCCGCACAACATCCGCAACGTCGCGCGATCAGGCCAGCGCTTGACGCTTTGTCAAGTGTCGTGGATCAACCCGTGAAGGCTGGGCTCGTGGCCGTTCGCCGGGAGCGCGCGGGCGCTCTGTGGCGCCGCTTGGTCGGGTGTGAGGCTTTGACGACGGGTGGATCGAAATCGTCGAACTGAACCGTCACGTCATCGGTGGTGGCGGGAAAGTTCGGGAAGGTGATCGTGCGGACCGGGCCGGTCCCGCGATCCTGGAGGCTGACCTTGACCTCTCCGGTGGGCGGGGACTGCGCGGGCGCAAACACGTCGGCCGAGCTGAGGAAGTAGCCGAGGGCCTGGTACGGCGGCCAGGTGTCAGTCGGTTCGGACTGGCCGTCGTGGTTGAAGTCGGCGACGAACAGCGCGTTGACCTCCTTGCTGATCGGACACGTCGTCGGGTTGCAGACGCTGACGCCGTTGACCTTGAGGATGTCGCTCTGCGAACCCTGGTCGCCCCACAGTTCCTTGTTGCGGGTGATGACCATGGCCACCGAACGCGGGTCGGGAGGGCCACCGGCCGAGCGCAGGGCGTCTGACTCGAGCAGGCGGATGAGATCGTCAGAGCGCAGGAACGGCTCGTAGTAGTAGTGGTGGGTGGGTTCTGAGGGGTTGTCGGTCCGCACGAGTGTGAGCTCGTAACGCAGGCCCGCCGTCACCTTCACCGGCCCCCAGTCGCCGCTGGCGCCCAGGACCTGGCTCGAGATCGGCTTCGCCGAGGTACGCCGGCCCGTGGTCTGATTGATCGGCCATACCTGGACCGTGGCCCCGACCATGCCGCTGTTGACGGGGAAGTTGAGCGCCCGCCCGGAGATCGTGATGGTTCCCGTCTGCGGCACGATCTGGGTTGTCTTCGGGGCCTTGCCGGTGAAGAACTTGTAGAAGGCGGCGAAGGACAGCGGCGAGGTGGCGCACTGCACGTGGGTCGAGTCGGGGATCGACACGTTCTCGGCGCCGGTGATGCTGCGGCCCGGGGGTGAGATCGGGCCCTTGGTCGCCCACAGCGCCAGCGTCCGGACGCCGCCCGGCGGCGAGGTGGCGGTCTGGCCGTCGATGTTCACGTAGTGGGCCACGTTGGCCGCCCGGGCCGGCGAGCTGTTCAGGTAGTCCTGCATCAGCTTGGTGCCGAGCGAGTGGGCGAGCAGGTCGACCTGCGGGCGGTGGGTGATCGCCTTCATGTGCGCGATCAGCTGGTCGAGCTGGGCGAACAGCGGCTGCTCCTGCGCGGTCGTTGAGCTTCCGTTCTCAAGGGCCGAGGCGAAGAGCAGCGAGTCGTACTCGAGGACCGCGATGTAGCTCTTGGGGTATCCGTTGCTCTCCAGCCGGAGGGCCTGGGACTCGAACTGCGCCCCGGAGCCCTCGAAGCCGTGGACGAAGATGACCGGATCGTGGTTGTAGTCGACCTTGATCGTCGCCGCCGAGGCGCTCGAGCCGCTCATGACCAGGAGCGCTGCCACAACGCCCGCACTGCAAATCCATCGGAACCGCATTCCCTCTCCCCTCGAAACGACTTCGGCCGCGGGGCCCAAGTTACCCGTTCGCGGCCCCGGGCGCTAGAGGATCTGCGTCACGGGGTCGCGATAGCCGGGGCAGGCGTGGATTGCGCCCTGCTCCACCGTTTCGGGATGAGTGGCGTAGAGCTCGTCGATCGTTGACGAGTCGAGCCGCGTGGCGTCGTACAGGCAGAGCACGCTCACCGGCGCAGGGCCGAAGACGAGGTTGAGCAGCGCCTCGTAGCGAGACCAGTGGGGAGCCTTGGCCTTGCCGCCGCGCCACGTCGGCTCGCCGAGGATCCTCACCCAGCTGGCGCCGTCGGCGATGGCCGCGTCGACGAACTCACGGTGGGCTGCCAGGGCGGCGCCCGGGCTGCGATAGCAATCGCGTGGATCGGCGAAGGTGACCGCGTCAGCCTGGGGGCCCAGGCCGCCGCGGAGAAGGGTGGTCTTGGTCTTTCCCAGGATGGCCATGGCGGCCTCCGAGCGGTCGCCCACGCCTGACAGGAAGGGGATGGCGCTGGCCAGAAACTGGTCCTCCCCCTCATAGAGCGCCACGCAATGCCTGAGCATGGCCTGACCGGGCCCGGCCCCGGAGACGAGGTAGTCGATCGTCACCCCGAGGGCGCGCGCCAAGGACGCGAGCGTGCCCGGGCGCAGATTGGTGCGGCGTCCGCTCTCCACCTGCGCGATAGCCGACCAGCTCACGCCGGAGTGAAAGGCCAGCGCTTCCCGGCTCAGTCCCCCCCGCTCTCTTGCCCCCTTTACCCGTCCGGCGATGCCCGCCTCGTCAGCGTCTCGGCTCACCGCGTCTTCGCCCTTTCTCTTCGTTCCATAAGAAACGCTCCGGCCCTACCGGAGTTTGTCGAATGACATGGTACATTGAGTCTGTCGTTTGACGTAAGGGGCCGGACCAGATGTACCAGCAGTCAGAACAGAGTCGGCACGCCACAGAGACAGGGTCTGGGCCGACTTCCGTGGTGGAGGCGTCGCCCCGCTCGGCGACGAGCGTCCGGTCGGCGATGGATGACATCCGTGCCACCCAGGGGCGGGCACGTCAATTCTGGCACGTGTTTGAAAATTCACGTGTGCCCATGACGATGGCCGACAACAACCGGCGTCATGTGGCCGCCAACACCCCCACCCGCCTCCTCTTCCGACTAAGCGAAGCCCAGATCCTTGAACGCCGGATCGACGACCTGACGCCGCCCCATCGGCTCCCCCACCTCTACGACCGCTGGGACGCGCTGATGACCCGAGGGTCGGTGGCTGGTCCTTACGAGGCCCTGTTCCCGGATGGCGGCGAGCTCCGCATCGTCTATTGCGCGCTGGCCAACGCGCTGCCCGGGCAGCACCTGATCGTCTTCGCGCCGGCGGACTGGTCCGTGGTGGAGCTCACCGACCAGGAGGCGGAGCCCGTCGAGCCCCTGACTCGCGCGTTGACCCGGCGTGAGCAGGAGGTCCTGAGCCTGATCGCGGCCGGTGCCGACCGCCGGGAGATCGCCGACGAGCTGACGATCTCCGTGGCCACCGTCCGGACGCACGTCCGCAACGTCCTGCGCAAGCTCGGGGCGCGTAACCGCGCCCACGCGATCGCCCTGGCCGTTCAGCACGGCCTCATCGAGCTCCCTCCGCTACTGCCGGGGAGCTCCTCCTCCGCCTGAGGCCCCGGCCGCCGTTCCGGTTGAGCGCCGAGGGCTGATCCGGCTCAGGCGTCGCGCCGGCGCATCAGCACGGCCGCGACCGCGATCGACGCGATGGCGTAGCCGGCGAAGACCGCGATTCCGGCCCACGGCGCGAGCGTGTTCGAGTCCGGTTTGATCGTCCACACCGCGCCACCCGCGTTGCTCGGGAGATAGGGGGTGACCGCATTCGCGAAGCTGGCTGGAAACAGCGTGATGATCGGCGGCAGGACGAAGACGATTCCGGCCAGGGCGGAGATTCCCCCCGCGGTGCTGCGGAGGATCGCGCCGAGCCCGAATCCGAACATCCCCATGACCATCAGGTAGAGGGCGGCGCCGAACAGAGCTCGGAGCACGCCCGGGTGCGAGATCGAGGTGTTGATGTGCTGACCGGCGAGGATGGCCTGGCCGGCGAAGAAGACGATGAACACCGCGGGCAGGCTGAGCACGAGCGCGACGGCCGCGAACACGAACGCCTTGGCCCACAGAACGGGGAGCCGCTTCGGCACGGCCGACAGGGTGGCTCGGATCATCCCCGTCGAATACTCGGCCGTGATCACGAGCACACCGAGAACTCCGATGGCCAGCTGGGCGAAGTTGACCCCGACGAGACTGGCTCGCAGGGCGTCGAAGTTGAAGCGCTCACGCGGATCCAGGTGGGGCCAGCGCGCGTTGAAGATCACGCAGACGAGGACCCCGATGCCGATGAGCAGGAGCAGGGTGACGAATAGCGTCCAGTAGGTCGAGCGGACCGAGCGAAGCTTCGTCCACTCCGAGCGGACGACGCGGGCCTGGGTGACCTTGAGCCCGGGCCGCTCCGCGGTGCTGAGCGCACTCATGCCACGGCCTCCTCGACCTCGGGCTCGGCGACCGCGGGGGCCCCGTGAAACTCGACATCGTCGCGCGTGAGCTCGATGAACGCCTCCTCCAGCGAGGCCTGCTGGGGCGTCAGCTCGTGCAGGACGATGCCGTTCCGAGCCGCCAGCTCTCCCACCGTGACGGCGTCGGCCCCGTTGACCTCGAGTAGCCCGTCGCCGAGCGTGTCAACGGTCACCTCGGGACCCCTGACCAGTTCCGCTAAGCGGGTGCCCTGGGGCGAGCGGACGCGCACCGCCTGCTTGCCGGCCCGGCGCACGAACTCGTCCACAGGAGAATCGGCGAGCAACTGCCCACGCCCGATCACGATCAGGTGCTCGGCGGTCTGCGCCATCTCGCTCATCAGGTGCGAGGAGACGAACACCGTCCGCCCCTCGGAGGCGAGGTGCTTGAGCAGGCCGCGAACCCACTGGATGCCTTCGACGTCGAGTCCGTTGATCGGCTCGTCGAACATCACCGTCTTGGGATCGCAGAGCAGGGCCGAGGCGATCCCGAGGCGCTGGCCCATGCCCAGCGAGAACGTGCCCGCGCGCTTGCGCGCCACGCTGCTCAGGCCGACCATCTCGATCAGCTCCCGCACCCGGGCGCGGCCGACCCCGTGGGTCTCGGCCAGGGCCAGCAGGTGGTTGTAGGCGCTCCGGCCGGGGTGCAGGGAGCGCGCCTCGAGCAGCGCCCCGACCTCGGCCAGGGGCGCCGCGTGATCGCGGTAGAGCTTGCCGTTGACCAGGGCCTGGCCGGCGTCGGGGGCGTCGAGCCCGAGAATCAGCCGCATCGTGGTCGACTTGCCGGCCCCGTTGGGGCCGAGAAACCCGGTGACGATGCCGGGCCTGACGGTGAAGGTGAGATCGTTGACCGCGACGGTTGACCCGTAGCGCTTCGTCAGCCCCGTCAGCTCAATCACGTCGCCCTCCCGGCGAGCCGTTGATGCACGGGCCGCAGGACAGCAGTCATTCCTGAAGCCGTCCTAAGCCCCCGCGCTGAGGGTCGTGAGAGTCCACTCATCCGTCCTGCCGGTCTCGGCTCCGGACTGCCGCCGCCACCTCTCGGGTGATCGCCATGGACGGTCCGCCGACGAGCTCCCAGGCCCGGGCGATCCCGATCAGGAAGCAGACGATGACGAGGATCGCGATTCCTGAGGCCGCCCCGGTGTCGCCGGCCCGTCGGATCAGGTCGAGGGCAAAGACGATCTGCAGGATGAAGACCGCGACGAGCCCAACCAGGAAGAGGACGTCCGGGGCAGCGGCTCGTTGGAGGCCGCGCACTCGGACCAGGGAAAGCACGGACGCGACCACGGACACGAGTCCGAGGCATCCCACGACGAATGCCGGCCAGCGAAGCCCGACTTCGGGGACAAGCGCGAACAGCGCCACCGTCAGCGCATTGGTGAACGAGGTCAGCGCGGCGTATGCCCGTACGCGATGCCCCTGGTTGACGTGTTCCTCGGTCAGTCGGCCGCGGCTGACGGAGATGGCGACGAAGAGCAGCCCGACCAGGGTGCCGCCGACGCCGGCTGCGGCGATGAAGAAGTCGCGAAGGGGACCCGGCGTCATCGGAGCGCGGCCGCCTCGTCCCGGGCCGGCCCCGTGTCGTCGTCCTCGTCCGGCTGGGGCGGCTCCGGGGGCTCGGCCCGGGCGCGCCGGTGCGGGAGGCGGCCGGCGCGCCGCGCCTGGTCGGTGAGCAGGTATTCGATCTGGCCGTTGATGCTGCGGAGATCGTCCTCGGCCCAGCGGCGGATCGCCTCGAACAGGCGGGGATCGAGCCGGAGGAGAAAGCGCTTGCTCTCGGCCACGCTCAGGTGTAGAGCGAGCCGGTGTTGATCACCGGGGTCGGGGAATGGTCGCCGGAGAGAACGATCATCAGGTTCGCCACCATCGACGCCTTGCGCTCCGGATCGAGCTCGACCAGATCGCTGTCGGCGAGCTGAGCGAGGGCCATGTGCACGAGTCCCACCGCCCCCTGGACCATGGTCTTGCGGGCGGCGAGGATCGCCTCCGCCTGCTGGCGCCGAAGCATTACCTCGGCGATCTCCGGCGCATAGGCCAGGTGGGTCAGCCGCGTCTCGAGCACCTCGATGCCCGCGGTCTGCAAGCGCGTCTGGAGCTCGGTCTGGAGGTCGTGACGGATCTCCTCCGTGCTCCCCCGCAGCGACGTCGCCCCGGCGGCGTAGTCGTCGTAGGGATAGCGGTTGGCGAGGTGGCGCAGGGCGGTCTCGCTCTGGACCCGCACGAACTGCTGGAAGTCCTGGACGTCGAACGCGGCCTTGGCCGTGTCGACGACCCGCCACACGACCACCGCCGCGATCTCGATCGGATTACCGGAGGCGTCGTTGACCTTGATCCGCTCGCTCTGGAAGTTGTTCACCCGCAGGGAGATCTTCTCGCGCCAGAAGATCGTGAACGGGTTGACCCACCACAGCCGGGCCTCGACCAGCGATCCGACATAGCGGCCGAACAGGATGAGCACCCGGGACTCGTTGGGCTGGATGACGACAAGCCCGGCCCCGAGCACGATCGCCGCCACGGCCACCACGCCGGCGCCGATCCGGATGCCGGTGCTGTGATTGCCGGCCCCGAAGGCGATCACCAGGGCGACCACCGCGATGATCACCAGGGCGACCGCTAGCCCGGGCGGGCAGGCGAAGGCCCAGGCCGGGCGCTGCTCGTGCGCCTGGCGGGGCGGGAACGGCTCCGGGGCGTGGAAGGGCTGCTCGGGCGATGCCGCGCTCATGCTGCCTCAGCTCCCGCGGAGACCCTGGAAGAAGGACCCCGGCCCGGCCCAGTCGCGCTTCTTCGGGGGCGGGTAGACAACCCGCGCGATGGATGACGAAACCCAGCCGAGCAGCCATCCACCAAAGAAGATCGCGATCTGGTTGACCTTGTGCTCTGGCTCGACGATGGCGACGATCACCCAGACGACGCCCCAGGCGACGGCGCAGCCGATGCTGTAGGCCAGATAGGAATTCAGCCGGGCCGGCCGGAGCGCGGGACGGTCGTTCGAGGGGTCACTTGCTGCCTGCATGAGGAACCTCCCTCCTCAGCCTCCGTGATATCACGATCATATTAGATCGATAACGAGAGGATGTCAAGGAGACGTGCCCACGGGGAACGATGGCTCCTGGGTTAAGCCATGGCGTACCAAGGGGCAAAGATCCGCCGCCGCCGGGGGCCGGGGGCCGCTTAGCGCGGGCGAAAGCCTGAGCAGAGGACGCGCATCCAGTCGATGCGCCCGTCCCGCTCGGTGAAGTAGGCCTGCTGCTCGAACACGAAGGCGCCGTCCGGGTTGGTGCCCTGGAAGCGATAGGCGACGCGCTCGCGGTCGGCCACCGAGTCGCGCTCGACCGAGATCACGCGCTCGATCTGGTCGGACTCCTCGATCCACATCGGGAGGATCTCCTCGGTCACCGCGCGCGAGCCGTCCGCCTCCCAGGTTCGCCCCGGCGTCAGGCCGCGGAAGTCGATCTCGGGATCCAGCAACCCCGAAATCTCCTCGAAGTCCCGGCGGCTCAGCGCGTCGGCGAAGGCGCGGCCCAGATCGTCTTCCATCGGTCCCCCTCGGTAGTCGGAGTAATCGCGATGAGCATCGTCAGCCGCCGGCGAGCTTCTGGAGCTCGGTGAAAGCCTCGCCCTCGAGTAGCTCGTTGCAGGCCCGCTCGCAGGCCCGGCAAGCTTTCTCGCAGATCGCGCAGTGGCGGTGGTGGGCGGCGTGACGCGCGCACTCCTCGGCGCATGCGTCGCAGACCCGCGCGCATGCCTGAAGGAGCCGGTGGACGACGAACTCATCCCACTGCCCGGGACGGGACAGGATCCGCGCCGTTGTCTCGCACAGATCGGCGCAGCTCGCATCGAGCGCGGCGCAGCGACGCATCTCGTCCACGTCGTCCTCGAGCAGGTCCGCGTCGGCGCACGAGGTGCACGACTGAGCACAGTTCAGGCAAGCGTCGATGACCGTCGCCACCTCGTCGATCCCGAGCGGGATTGGGATCCGGAACGAGGCGAGCATCTCCCGGGTGTCCATCGCTGCGGCCTAGGCTACTCGTACGAGCCAAGAGCGATCAAGGAGACATCTCATGAGCGACGTTCCGTTGCGCACCCTCTCGGACGGGAACGAGATCCCCCTGCTCGGCCTCGGCGTGTGGCAGGTCCCCGACGGTCCCGAGTGCGTCAACGCCGTGCGCTGGGCGCTTGAGCTCGGTTACCGCCACATCGACACGGCTCAGGCCTACGGAAACGAGGAAAGCGTCGGCCAGGCGCTGCGGGAGAGCGGCGTCCCACGCGAGGAGGTCTTCATCACGACCAAGTTCTATCCGGGTGGTCGGGACCCGGCGTCCGCAGCCGAGCAGAGCCTGCGCCGGCTGGGCCTCGACCAGGTCGACCTGTACATCATCCACTGGCCTCAGCGAGGGCCGACCTGGGCCTGGCCGGGAATGGAGCAGGCGCGGGAGCGGGGCTACACCCGGTCGATCGGCGTCTCCAACTTCTCCGTCGAGGAACTGACGCAGGTGATCTCGGCTTCGAGCACTCCCCCCGTGGCCAACCAGGTGCAGTTCAGCCCCTTCGAGTTTCGGCGGGAGCTCTTTGAGAGTTGCGAGCGGGAGGGCATCGCGCTGGAGGCCTATAGCCCGCTGGGGACGGGCCGCCACCTCGGCGATCCGACGGTGCGCAAGGTCGCCGAGGCGGTGGGCCGGACCCCGGCCCAGGTCCTGCTGCGCTGGTGCATCGAGCGCAGCATTCCGGTCATCCCCAAGTCGACCCATCGTGAGCGGATCGAGGAGAACGCCCAGATCTTCGACTTCAGCCTGTCGGAGGAGCAGGTGGCGACACTCGATGCGCTCGACCACACGGGTGGAACCGCCCAAGCTCGGGAGACCAAGTGGTGGTGAGCCGCCCCGGATGAGCGTCTTCACCGAGGCAGAGTTGCGCTACCTGTCCGGTGGCCGGCAGCTGGGCCGGATCGCGACCGTCGGCGCCGACGGGACGCCCCACGTCGTGCCCGTGGCCTGGATCTACAACGCCGCCCGGGATGCGCTCGAGATCGGCGGCTACGAGCTTCAGAACTCGAAGAAATTCACCGACATCGCCCGCACCGGCCGCGCCGCGATCGTGATCGACGATCTGGAGAGCACCGATCCGTGGCGACCGCGGGGGATCGAGGTGCGGGGCCGCGGCGAGGCGCTGTCGATGCCAACCCCGCTGATCCGGATCTACCCGGAGCGGATCGTGAGCTGGGGCCTGGGAGCGCGGCGAAGCGCTCGCACGGTGGGCCACCGATGAGGTTCTGGGCCAGCAGCAGTCATAGGTGACAGAAGGCCCAGAACCAACGTGGAGGGGTGTGGATGACTCGCATGGATTACGAAGTGGCGCTCAGCCACCAGACCGAGCTTCGCCGTCACGCCGCCTCTCGGCGGCACCTGGAGCGGCCTCCTCAGGGCGACGCCTCCGTGCGCCGGCCGTCACGGGGCAGGGTGCGCCGGCCCGTGGCCCTGCTCCGGCTGGTCAGCCACAGCTAGGTCCTTGCCGACGGGCGGATAATGGGACCCGATGAGGGTCGCCGGGTGCTTGGTCGCGCTGACCGTCGCGACGGGCCTGGCGGGGTGCGGTGGAACGCACCGCAAGCCAGGCGCCGCTGCGCCCGCCCCAGCGCGGCCGCAGGCCGCGGCGCCGCTGGCCCTCCTCCTCCCCGCGTCGACCGGCGGACCCACGAGCTGCACCGTTTACGAGTCCGGCTTTGCCACCCAGGTGG
The DNA here is from genome assembly GCA_035505215.1 of Solirubrobacteraceae bacterium. Taxonomy (GTDB): domain Bacteria; phylum Actinomycetota; class Thermoleophilia; order Solirubrobacterales; family Solirubrobacteraceae; genus Palsa-465. The sequence goes on from DATJQY010000033.1 coordinate 68,245, forward strand.
TGTTCGACTCCGAGAGCCTGAACGTGACCGGCGAGTGTCAGGCCTGGACGAGCCGCCAGCCCGGCGCGGGCTATCTCTGGTCCTATCAGCCCACCGACATCGCCATCGACGCGACGGCGATCCCGCAATGCGACCTGCGCGACCCGTCGGGCCGAGTGACGGCGATCGTGATCGAGGACACGGGATTCGCGCCCGCGTCCTCGGCGGAGCGCGCGAGCACCGCCAGCGCCTGCGCGCGGCTGGCGCTGGCCGGGTGGATACGCGGGCACGTCAGCTGACGTCGAGTACGCGGGCGTCCGGGATGGCCCGGATGAGCGCCTCGGTCTCGATCCCGAAAACATCGCCGCCGATCGAGAATCCGGTCACCGCCCTCACCCGCTCGGCGGGCACCGGGATTAAGCCGCTCAGCCAGGCGCGCTGCGGTCGGGTGCATGCCTCGTCTCGACTCCAAATGAGCGCTCTTTGCGACCAGCCGGACTGCATCCCGGCTTGCCGAATCGACCGATCGGCCAATTTCTGGAGTCTAATTGCGTTTCATGGGTATATCTCCTGATGGATTGTCAAGCCCTCGCCTCGAGCGACACGCGCTGGCGCGACCTGATGAGCTCGCGGGGCTGCGCACGGCCGTGTGGCGCTACGCGATGGATCAAGGGGCAAGTCAGGAGGTCGCCCAGGCGGTCCGCCTCGCCGTCGGCGAAGCACTCACCAACGTCGTCATGCACGCGTACGTGGGGCGCGACAGCGGTGCGATGACGGTTAAGGCCTGGGTCGACGACGACGATCACCTCAACGTCGAGATCCTCGATGAGGGACACGGGCTGATCCCGCGCGCCGATAGCCCCGGCCTCGGCCTGGGGATGGGTCTGATGGCACAAATGGCCGACGATCTGCGGATCACCAATCGGGAGGGTCACCCCGGCACCAGCGTCTGCCTACGCTTCTCGTTGGCGGAGTCCCAGGAGCTCTGTGGGTGCGGCGCGGCGCCGTGATGTCACAATCCAGACAAGCACGTGGAGAATCGGGGCGAATTCGGGGTACAGGAAACTGTCGAGTCAGACGGGCACGTCCGCCTGCTCCTGGTCGGCGAGCTTGACCACGCGACGGCGCAGGCGCTGGCGCAGCGGCTGGATCAGCTGAGAGAGTCAGGCTCCCCGGTCCGGCTCGACCTCTCCGAGCTCGAGTTCATCGACAGCAGCGGAATCCGCGCCCTGATCGTCGGCCTCCGAGACGCCCGGCAGGAGGGGTGGGAGTTGGAGGTCGAGCGGTCCGTGTCTTGGCAGGTCGAGCGCGTGATCACCGTGCTCGGGATCGACTCCGTGCTCTGGCCTGACGCGGCCGACAGCGCCGACGGCTCCGCCTAGGCGACTTCAGGCCGGCTCGAGGCTGGCCTCGGGCACTGACGCGGCCCGCGACTCCGCAGCGTCGTGACCGAGATAGCGCAGCGCGACGATCGCCACGTCGTCCGGGTGCCGGCCGACCGGCCGCTGGGCGACGTCGAGCAGGATCGCGGCCAGCTGTTCCGCGTCGGCGCCGGTCGCCCGTTCGCCGAGCGCCTGCTCAGGAGCGCGGCGGGTTTCGCCGCCCTGATCGGTGACGCCGTCGGTATAAGCGACGAGGCTGTCGCCGGGAGCCAGCCGCACCTCGGCCGTTTGGAGGCGGATATTGGGCATGATCCCAAGCAGATCTCCCTCGGCGGCCACGGTGTCGGGAGATCCGTTCCCGGGCACCAGGATCGGCGCCGGATGGCCTGCACACGCGATCGTCACGCGCGCGGCGCCCGTCTCGAAGCTGACCTGCAGACAGGCGGCGGTGATGAAGCGCCCGTCATCGTTCTGGCGGAGCGCCACCTCGTTCAGAAAACGCAGCGCCTCCGCCGGCGTGGCGCCCTTGCGGAGCGAACTTCGGAGCGTCCAGCGCGCCATCGCGGTCGCCGCGGCGGCGGTCGAGCCCTTCCCGCAAACGTCGCCGATCACCACCGCCCAGCCCCCATTGTCGTCCTCCAACACGTCGTAGAAATCACCGCTGACCACCCCGCCACCGGGGATGAATCGGGTCGCGAGCTCGCAGCCCGGGATCTCCGGAAGCCTCGTGGGCAGGATGCTCTCCTGGAGGATCCGGGTCGTCTCTTCGCTGCGCTCGCGCGCCCGCTCGCGCTGGACGACGAGCCGGCCGAGATAGCCGCCCAGGCCCAGCGTCAGCAGCGTCAGGAGCACCAACACGCCGATCGAGTCGGCGATCGAGCGATCGGCGGTGCTGCTGGCCGCCCGCTGCCGGCGGGATTGGCTTGTCGAGATCAAACCTTCGAGGCTTGCGGTCCGGAGCCGGATCCCGTCCACCAGGTGCTTGCCCTGCAGCGTGACCGCGAACGAGTGCGCCTGCGCAGGGTCGTGCGCGATCAGTTTCCGCACCCTCACGACATAGACCGTCATGAAGTTCTGCACCTGGCCGATCAGGGCCTCGGTCTGACGCTGGTAAGCGTGATTCTGAGCCGCAGCTCGACGGAGGTCGGCGATCGCCCCCGGCAGCTGCGCCTCGGCCTTGTAGAGAGGCTGGAGGAACAGGCTTCGCCCGGTGATCACGTCGCCGCGCAAGCCCGTCTCGGAGTCGATAACCAGTCGCTCGACGTTGAGGACGCGCACAAGGTAGAGATCGGCCCGATTCGTGGACTGAGCGCTGTTGCGCAGGTCGATCGTGTTGATCAGGAGCAGGGTCACCCCGGCTGCCACGAGCAGCGCTCCCACCCCCACCAGCACGGAGATCCTAGATCGCAGACGCGAACGCACGCGCACCGAGGGCATCTTGTCGCATCCGCCGGTTGTTGGCGACCGCGACGGGTGTGCCGGGGCCAACAGCGCCCCGGCACAGTCCGTCAGGAGGAGGACTAGCTCTGGATGTAGTGGGTGCTGTTGACCGCGGCCAGGACCTTCGAGGCGCCGAGCGGCTTGTCGAAGGCGCCGTTGGGGGTGATCCCATAGTCGGACCGGTTCCGGATCAATCCGATGACCGAGGCGTGGCGGGCCTCAACGGTCACGATCGAGAGGGCAGCGGCGAGAACCTTGGGATTCTTGATGTTGAACGCCTGGCCGGAGTAGGCGTGGACGCCCAGGTTCTCGAACGTGAAGGCGGCCGTCTGGAAGGCGGTCTCGTTGCTGGTGTCGCCGTGGAAGTCGAACTTCGGCTTCTGGACGGCGTGCGACCCGAGGACCTTCTTGAGCGCCTTCACGTGCTCGTTCTCATCGCCGGTCACGGCCGACAGGAAGATGCGCGTCTGGTAGTCCTTGATGAACGCGTACTTGTGCTGATTCGACGTGGCCTCGTTGTAGAACGAGGACTCGAGGTACTCCAGCGTGAGGGCATAGTTGAGGATGCCGATGTCACCGGCGCCGAACTTGGCCGGCGGGCGGTCGCCCGTGCTGAAGGCCAGGGCGTTCTGGGCGAGCGCGCCCAACAGTGCGCCGCCTCCCACCATCGCCCCGCCGGCCAGGCCGGCGCGGCGCAGGAAGCTCGAACGGGTGTCGCCGTCCAGCGCCTCCATCGCCTCCGACGCGGTCTCTCTTACCGCACCGTCGACATCGATGTCTCGCAGATTGAGTTTGTGATGCATGTCGCTCCTTTCGCGCTTTCTTGGTCTACGGGAGCGCGCGGCTTTCGGATCAGCCTTGCGCCGCCGCGAGCTCTGAGCGCGTGGAGCGCTCGGCTCGCCGCTCGGCCACCAGCGCCAGCTGGAGGCTGAACTCGAAAAGGAGATAGAGCGGCACCGTCTCAAGGAGCATGGTGATGGCGTCGCCGGGGAGCAGGGCCGCCACGAGCGCACACGCGCCGACGGCGTACCGGCGGCTGCGCCGCAGGCGCTGCGCGCTGATCACCCCGCCGCGGGTCACGGCCAGAATGAGCACCGGGAGCTCGAACAGCAGCCCCATCGTCAGCATCGTGGTGGCGGCGAACTTGTAGTAGGGGGCAGCCTGAACGAGCACGTTGAACTGGTCGCTGTTGAAGTTCTGGAAGAAGTGCAGGGCGGCCGGCAGGACGACGAAGTAGCCGAATGCCACGCCGACCACGAAGAGCCCGGGGATGGCTGGCAGCAAGGGTCGGAGCCGGTGCCTCAGCCGCGGCTCGACCGCTGGGGCCAGGAACCCGTAGGCCTGGAGCAGCAGTACCGGCAGCGACAGGATCAGCGCGAAAATAAACGTGACGGTCACCGTCGTCGTGAACGGTTCTCCCACGCCGAGCGTCACGGGCCGATCCGCCTGCGGCGGCGCCGAGAGACGCTTCACGTCTCGCTGGAGACTGCGGCTGACGCGGTCCAGCGCCACGGCCGGAATCGGCGGTCGCGGCGCCTGAGCCAAGTCGCGAGTCACTGCCTGCAGCTGGAGCGCCACGTCCCGGGCGCTCCGCTGCACCTCATAGGTGGCGCCGAGGGGGCCGTGGCCTGCCCGGGCCTGCGCCTGCGTCTGCTGGGCCAGGGGGTGGTCGATCAGGGTGAGCAGGCGGTGGTTCTGCCAGAAGCAGAGGCCGAACGCCACCCCCACGACGAGCAGCGAGACGATGATCCGGGTTCGCAGCTCGTCGAGGTGGGTGACCAGGCTCAGATGGTCGTCGTAAGCCACCGGCCGGAGCGCCGGCCGGGCGGGAATCCGCATGATCCTGAGAGGGGTGGGCTGCTAAGCGGCCTGGCGTGTCTCGGGGCGCTCAGCGGGGGTCGGGACCACCGGCTCAGGCGTTGCCGTGATCTCCGCTGCAGGCTCGGGGGTGCTCTCCCCGTTGATCGATTCCTTGAAGCCGCGGAGCCCGGAACCGAGTGAACGGCCCATCTCAGGGAGCCGCTTGGCTCCGAAGACCAGCAGCAGGATGACGAGCAGGAAGGCCAGGTGAATGGGGTTGTCGAGTCCAACCATGAGTTCTCCGATCGATTGCGTGCTCTCCCCTTCCTACGACGGGTGGCCCGAATCGGATCACTGGACGGCCCGGGCTACGTCAGCGAGGCGACAATCACCGGTGCGTGCGTAGGCGAGACGCTGCCGCCCCGCGGCTCGGGCGTGACCATGACCTGGCTGATCCCGGTGAGCGTCGCGGGGATGCCTACGTCGGCGCCGCCGCGGGAGTTGACGCCGAAGAGGACACTGGCGGGGGCCGGCTTGGCCCCGGGAGCGGCCAGCCATACCTCGTAGACCTTGCCCGCGGGCGGTGGGGTCAGGTTGCGGACGATCAGCTCGCCGCGTCCGCCGCTTACCCGCAGTTCGGCGCTGCCGGAGACGCCGGTGACGTGGGCTTGGATGACACGGCCGCTGGAGCCGCTCGAGGAGAGTTCGACCCCGGTCACCACGACAGCGGCGACGAGGAGCGCGGCTCCGAGGGTGGCCAGCGCCATTCGGGGGACCGGCCAGGCGATTCGCCGCCGTGCCCGCTTCGGCTCCGTGCCGGTGGCGCGGAGAACCTTTTGGCGCAGCTGCTTGGGGGGCGCGAGTTGGGGAGCGGCCATCGGCAGCGCCTGAACGGTGCCCGTCAGCGCATCGACCTCGTCCCGGCAGACCGCACACTGATCCAGGTGCTGACGAAACGCGTCCGCCTCGGCCGGTTCGAGCGCCCCGAGGACGTAAGCGGCGGCGTCGCCGCCGCAATCGTGAGTCTGGGACATCACTTTGCCGTCGCTCATGGTACGAACCCGTCCGCGCTGAGGCCAAGGCGGAGCTTCGTCAGGCCGAGGCGCATGCGCCCCTTCACCGTCCCGGCGGGCAGCTCCAGGATTTGGGCAATCTGGGTGTGGGTGAAGCCGCCGAAGTAGGCGAGCTCGATGACGCGGCGCTGGTCGTGCGGGAGCTCGCCGACGGCTTGGCGCACCCGATCGGCGTCATCGCGACGCTCAAACTCGGAGTCCGTCCGCTCATCTGAGGGCAACCGCTCGGCCAGCCCTTCATCGGCTACGTCGTATCCCTCCTTGGCCACCTCGCGGCGGATAGCGTCGACGGCTCGGTGGTGAACCGTGCTCAGGATCCATGAGCGGACGCTGCCGCGAGCGCGGTCGTAGCGAGCGCCGGTACGCCACAGCGAGAGAAAGGCTTCCTGCACGACGTCCTCGGCCCGAGCACGCGTCCCGCACATCCGGTAGGCGAGCGAGAACGCCGGGCCCACGTGGCGATCGAAGACGACCGTGAAGGCGCGTTTGTCCCCATCGTGCACAAGCGCCATGAGGTCCTCGTCCGCCAGCCCTCGCGGGTCTCGTCGGCTATGACCGGCTCTGAACACTCGAGCTGTCACCTCTTCCTGACGTGAACTCGACCCTCTATATACGCACGGAGCATCGATCCGGATCACTCCCGGCGCCGGTGATCCAGTCCGCGCGCCGCCCCTACCTACTCTCCAGCACCTCACCCATGTGAGCCAGCGGGGCGGGCGGGCGCAGATATCTGCGCTGCCCGCCTCAGATCGACGCCCAGCGCGGCTGCGACCCGCAGGGGATCGAAGCCCAGTTCAGCGGCGCGACGGACGATCTCGAGATCCGGCTCCTCGCCATTGCGGTGCCCGTTCTGACTCGGGTGCCCGTGCTGATCACTGGCTGCCTTCATCGCCTCTGGCTGGACGCCGGTCACAGGCAACGAATACCCGGACCGAGCGGGTTGCGTCGCCGCCCCGGGCTCAGGTGTGTTGGTAACCAACCCTCAGCGTGGATCCGCGCGGACCACCTCGGCCCATCGGCGCTCGAGCTCGGCGCCGCGGCGCTCGAGATCGGCCAGATCACGTTGAAGCCGGGCCCGCGCATCATCGCCCTGTCCGTCCCAGAATCTGGCCGCGTCGTCGTGGCGCTTGGCGGCTAAATCGTGCCGAGCCGCGGCATCCAAGTGGTGCGAGGTGGGGTCGGACATCGGAGCAGTATTGCGGCTTAAGCGGCCTACGCGCGCCCCTTTACAAGCGCCTCGCGCACGGCCCGGCGGCGGCGCGCGCCGTCGCGTCGAGACTCGGGTATCGCGCCCAGGACGAGCGCGAGCGCACGCCGCCGCGCGTCGAGGTCGTAATGATCCTTCTCGGGACGACCGGGCTTGCTCTGAAGCCACTCCGAGCGCAGCCCCAGCTTGGCGGCGAACCAGCGGAGCTCCTCCAGCGAGTCCGCCTGCAGATGCCCGCCGCCCGTCCACCGCCCCCACTCGCCGGCGGCGAAGGCATGATCGACGTAGACGCTCATTGGCTCTTGGCCATATGAGCGTGAACGAGCTGGACGGCCCACGAACCCTCGCCGACCGCGGTGGCGCAGCGTTTGGTTGAGCCTGAGCGGACATCGCCGGCCGCGAACACACCCGGGACAGTTGTCTCCAGCAGATTGTCGGCCCCCGCGGCGGCGCCCGTGACGATGAAACCGTGCTCGTCCCGGCCGACGGTGTCGTCGAGCCAATCGGTACAGGGGAGCGCCCCCAAGAACAGGAACAGGTAGGAGAACGGCCGGCGCGCACCACTCTTGAGCGTGACCGCCTCGAGCCGCCCCTCAGCTCCATGGAGCTCGGCAATCTCGCTGCGGTCACAGACCGCCACCCCGTAGCGCTCGAGCTCACGAATCAGGTAATCCGACATCGTCTCGCTCAGGTCCTGGCGGCGATGGAGCAGCGTCACGAGCGCGCCGCCCCGCGCCAGCCAGACGGCGGCCTGTCCGGCCGAGTTTCCCCCTCCCACCACGCCGACCCGCTCGCCGCCACACAGCTGCGCCTCGGGCGGGCCGGCGGCGTAGAACACGCTCAGTCCCTCGTAGTGGTCGAGGTTCTCGACCGGAAGGCGTCGATACTGGGCTCCGGTGGCGATTACGACAGCCCGGGCGGCGACCTCGTGCCCCTCTTCCAGCCGGATGAGGTGACGGGTGGTTCCCGGCTCTAGCGATATCACGCGATACGGGGAGGCGAGACGGGCGTTGAACTTCCGTGCCTGAGTGACGGCACGGCTCGTGAGCTCGTTCCCGTTTATGCCGGCCGGAAAGCCGAGGTAGTTCTCGATCCGCCGCGAGGTGCCGGCCTGGCCGCCGAGCCCCGTGCTCTCCACGACGAGCGTGTCGAGGCCCTCGGACGCGCCGTACACCGCGGCGCCGAGTCCGGCCGGCCCAGCGCCGACGACAAGGAGGTCGACCTGCTCATGCGGCGCGAGCTCAGCGCCGATTCCCAGCGCGCGTGAGACCTGGCCGGGCGAAGGACCACGCAACTCGGCCCCACCCGGCAGGCGGACGAGCGGCAGGCTCGGCTCGTCGCCGTCGTCCTCTGGCGCTGAGTCATGCCACGTGAAGGGAATGCGATTGCTCCGGGTGAAGTTGACCATGCGGCGGGTCGCCGCCGAGGACTGCGGGCCGACGATCTCGACGCCGATGCCCTGAAGGCTCTGGAGCGCCTCGCGGCGCGCGATGAAGGTGGAGAGCACGAGGTCGCTGAGCGACTCATCCTCATACAGGAGCTGGCGAAGCCGCTCGCGCTCGACCGCGATGTAGCGCAGAGGCTGGATCACGACGGCCTCGAGAAAGACCGTTTGGCCGGACAGAAGGCCGAGCTCACCGGCGAAGCTCGAGGGCTGGTGTCGAATCACCTCATTGCCGGCGGCGTCCCGCACTGCCATCTCGCCCTCGAGGATCGCGATGAAGGGATAGCGCCGGTCACCGACGCGGAAGAGCATCTCGCCCACCTCCGCCGTGCGCTCCTCGCCGACCTCCCGGAGCGTGGCCAGCTGCGACGCGGACAGCCTCGGGCTGACCGGGTAGCCGAGCGGGGTCGACAGCTGCGCCATTTCGATGATGCTAGACCTCGACCACGGTGCTGCCAGAACCTGCTCGGCGCAACAAGCGCGACCCGGATTCGATCCGCGCCGTGCTGCGCGCGCGCCGCACGCTCCTGGCCGACGTCGACCGGTCCGAGAACGCGCCGGCAGGACGGCTGCTGGCCCGCAGCGACGCGAGCGGGACGATGCAGCTGTGCGAGCTGGTGGACGGCGATCTGGTCGATCTGACCCACCTGCCCGAGCCGGTGGCGAGCGCGCACTACGTGGCGGGCGCCCGCCGCGCCGTGCTCGCGATCGACACGGGCGGAAACGAGCGACACCAGCTCTACCTGATCGACCTCGACGACGGCCCACTCGAGGAGGTGAGCCGTCTGCGCGCCCTCACCGCCGATCCCCGGTTCGGGCACCGGTTCGCGGGAATCTCGCCGGACGGCCGAACACTCGCCTACGTGTCAAACCGGGCCAACGGCGTCGACTTCGACCTCTGGCTGTGCCACCTCGAGCGTGGCGAGCACCGCCTGCTTCATGCGGGCGGCGCCTGGTATCTGCCCGCGTCGGGCTTCTCTCCAGATGGACGCTTCGTCTCGGTTCTCCGGCCCGGCCCCCGCCCGCTGGACATCGATCTCGTGCTCATCGACGTGGCCTCCGGCGAAGCGCGAGTCCCGCTCCCCCATCCTGACGAGGCGGCGCTGGTCGGGCCGCCGGCGTGGACGGGCGAGTCCGTCTTCTACGCCGCCTCGAATGTCGGGCGTGAGTTCGCGGCCATCGTCCGCCACGACCTGGAGACGGGCGAGACCACGCCCGTCTCCGGGACCGGCGAGCGCTTCGATGCCGAGGTCGTCGCCGCCGGCCCCGCGGCCGTCGTGGTGATCGAGAACCGCGACGGTGCCAGCACCATGTGGCGCTATGACACCGAAACCGGCGAGCACGGGGGCGAGATCGCACTGCCCGAGCCGGGCGTCACCCACGCCTGGTTTCTCGAGCCGCCGACCGTGAGCGGGGCGGAGCTCTACTACACGTTGACCGCCCCGCGCCTCGGCGGCGACGTCTACAGCCACGAGCTCGGGAGCGGCGAGAGCCGTCGGCTGACGCGCAGCGCAGCCGAGCTGACGCTCGAGGACCTCGTGGCGCCCGAGCTCGCCACGGCCGAGAGCTTCGACGGCGAAGTCATCCCCCTGTTCGTCTTTCGCCCCCGCTCGGCCGATCCTCGTCCCGCGGTCGTCGTCTATGTCCACGGCGGCCCGGAAGCGCAGGCGCTGCGGTTGTTCGACCCTGAAATCCAGGCGCTGGTGACCGCCGGCTACGCCGTGGTCGTGCCCAACGTGCGCGGCTCGACCGGCTACGGCAAGCGTTACGCCTCGCTCGATGACACGACCCGGCGGCTTGACTCGGTTCGAGACCTGGCCTCCGTCCACGGGGCACTCGGGTCGCTCGGCTTCGACCCCGAGCGGGCGGCGCTCTGGGGTGGCTCCTACGGCGGCTACATGACGCTGGCCGGACTGGCCTTCCAGCCTGAGCTGTGGGCGGCCGGGGTCGACATCGTCGGCATCTCGAACCTGGTCACGTTCCTTGAGAACACCTCCGAGTACCGGCGCGCGAACCGGGAGCGGGAATACGGCTCGCTGGCCCATGACCGCGACTTCCTGCTCGAAGCGTCGCCGCTGAGCCACGTCGACGCCATCGGCGCGCCGCTGTTCGTGATCCACGGTCGTAACGACCCCCGCGTGCCCGTGGGAGAGGCGGAGCAGCTCACCTTAAGCCTTGAACGCCGCGGGGTGCGCTGCGAGCTGGTCGTCTACGAGGATGAGGGACACGGGCTGGCGCGGCTGGCCAACCAGCTCGACGCCTACCCACGGGCGATCGAGTTCCTCGACGAGGTCCTGGCGCCCTATGCCCGGCTGCCCTGAGAGGGCAGCGGCGAGGTCACGAGCTGCCGAGACACCCGCGGCCGCATCAGGACGGGGACGGCAAACGCCGGCAGTCCCCCGACCCACATGATCAGCGCCGCCTCCCGCTGGTCACTCAGGGCCGAAGGCCCCAGCAGGCCGACGTAGTGCCCATAGACAGAGCCGGAGGCGCTGCTCAACCAGGCCGCGACGATGGCCATCGGGATCATGCAGGCGACCATGCAGGCGAGCTGGCCGCGGGCCGTCTGGCGGTGGGGCAGCGGGTCGGCGCCGATCACCGGCGCCCAGACCAATACCGCGCTCACGAGAAAGAGACCGTGCTCGACCGCGTGCAGGTAATCGTTGCTCAGGGTGAGCCCGTACACCGCGGGAAGGTGAGCGATCAGCAGCACCCCGGCGAACAGCGAGACCGAACCAACCGGGCTGGTCAGGACCCACACCGGCCGTGAGTGCAGCCAGCGGCCCAGCGTGCGCCGGCCCTCGCGGGGCAGGGCGTAGAAGGCGAGCCGGACGGGGGCGCCCGCGGCGAGCAGGGGCGCCACCACCAGCCAGATGATCATGTGCTCCAGCATGTGGACGGACAGGCGGAGATCGGCCTCGGTCCCGATCCCCGAGTAGAGGTCGACGGCCAGCACGGTCAGGCCGGCCAGGAAGCACGCGGTTCGGTTGGCCGGCCATCGCCGCCCCCGTCGGTCGCGCCGGCGCCCGCGTTCGGCGGCCAGGAGATAGAGCACCCCGAGCGCGAACAACAGCACGAGGAACGTCACCCCGACCGGACCGTCGAGGTTCCAATCGAGCGCGAGCGCGCGCGGGCTCATCGGCCCTACTGGAAGATTTCCGTCGTGCAGTCGCCCCCGGGCAAGTGGATCTCGTGGGGCCGGGCGCCGTCGGCCTCCTCGTGGAAGTCGACGAAGAAACTCGGGTCGAGGGCGAAGCTGCCGTCACCCTGGCGCACGAGCCTGGTCAGCCAGCCCTCGATCCCGGGATAGAACTGGTTGTCCCAGGTCGAGAAGAGGGAGTTGGTCACGTACACGCGGTCGCCGTCGAGCGAGTTCTGGATCATCTGCGGACCGCCGTTGAGCGGTCCACGCGCCTTGGGATGCCCGTCGTCACGGCTCAACAGCCCGCCCAGCCAGACCTGCGAGCGCAGCTCCGGCCGGCTCGGGTCCGAGACGTCGTAGTGGCGAACGTCGCCGTGGAGCCAGTTGGAGAAGAACAGGTCCTTGTCGTCGAGGGACAGGACGAGGTCGGTGATCAGGCCCGGTACGCCGCCCTCGAGCGGCCAGCCCTCGAGCTCCTCGTTGGCCACGTCGATCACGGTGCCGGCGCTCCAGCTTCCGTTGTCGCGGCCAAAGCGGATGATGTTGCTTGACAGCGTCGCCCCCACGAAGCCCTGGGCGGAATCGGGGTTGTGCTGCCAGCGGATCTCAAGCGGGATCAGGCCCTCGTCGCCGAGGTCGATGGTCTGGACCTTGGCCCGGCGCTCGAGGTCCCAGAAGTGCAGCCGCCGCCCGTACTTGCCCGCCGCCACGTCGGCCGGGTTGAACCCGTCCTTGAAAGTGTTCGGCGCCCCCCACTCGCTGGAGATCAGCGTGTTCTGGCGTGGCTGGTACCAGAAGTCATAGGTGAACTCGATCCCCCCCGCGTCCCGCTCCCAGCGCTCCGCGATCGAGAAGTCGCGGGCGTCGAGGACGGCAAAGCCGCCGGGGGTGTTGCCGTCGGCGTCGCCGAGCATCGAGATCGTCACGATGTCGCCCGGCATGCAGTGCACGGTGTGGGGCGCGCTCAGGCCGAGCTTCTTCTTGACCTCCTCGCCCTCAATCACGTCCTTGATCCGAGGCGCCCGCGGGTCGCTGATGTCGATGATGTGAATCCGACTGGAGCGCAGGCCGGGCACGATCATGGTGTCGCGGCTGAGCTGGGAATGGCAGGCCGATGAGCACGCGTTCCAGCCGAAGTGGTGGAGCTCGTCGCCGACATTCGGCATCTCGGTCCGGTGGACGATGTGGCCGTAGCTCTCTGACTCCGGATCGACGTCGACCACGGCGATGAAGTCGGGGCGGTCGATCCCGGTGCCCTCGTAGAGCGCGGCCACGTAGACGAACTGTTCGGGGGGCTGCTGGCGCGCCACCTCCGGCGAGGCGTATCCCGGTCCGGTGTGGTCGTGGTTCGAGTGATCGTGTGCGCTCATCTGGCGGTCCTCCAGGTCAATGGGGTTCAGGAGACCTCGCGCAGCCGCCCGGTCTCGACCTCGTAGACGAAGCCGCGGATCGAGTCCTTGCGCGGAAGGAACGGGGAGGCCTTGATACGTGCGATCGATTGGCGGACGTCGCCGTCGAGATCCGAGAACGCCTCCGCCGCCCACTCGGGTTTGATCCCGGTGTCCTGCTCGATCGAGTCCTTGAACTCGTCATCGGTGAAGGTGAGCATCCCACAGTCGGTGTGGTGAATGAGGATTATTTCCTCGGTTCCCAGCAACCGCTGGGAGATGGCCAGGGAGCGAATCGCGTCGTCGGTCACCACGCCCCCGGCGTTGCGGATCACGTGGGCATCCCCCTCAGCCAGACCAAGCGCCGCGTACACGTTCAAGCGAGCATCCATGCAGGCGATGACCGCCACCTTCCGGCCGGGCGGGACAGGCAGGTCGGCCTTGTCAAACGCCGCTGCGTAGGACTCGTTGTTGGCCAGGAGGTCGTCGGTTGCGGTCATCTGTGGCTCCTCGGTTGGGTCGACGTAAAGCTCGGCGTGAGCTTGCCGGTGGCGGCTGGCCCCAGTGTCCCAGCGGTGCGACTACTCGCGACCCCCGGGACAAACTCCACTAAGTTCATTGATTTTATGGTATTAGTTTGGATCGTGATGACAGCATGCCGCCTGGCAACGGGTCGATGTCCCTGCTCTAGCCGGATCAACTGAAGCTCCTGACCCGGACTTCGCCTCCGGGGTTTCCGACTACTGCCAGGGAGAATTCACATGCCGAGAATCGTTGTCACCACCGAACCGAACCGACGCACCCCTGACCAAGCCGTGCTCCTCGATGAGCGCGTCTCCTCCAGCGACCTCGCCAGCGACCACTTCGCGGCCCAGTTGATCGAGCGGATCGGGTGGGCGCTGCTTGACGCCGACGGCCACGAGCAGCCGGCGCTCGCATTGGCGGCCGGCCGCTCCGGCTAGTCGGCCAGCGTCGGGGACCTGGACGACATTGACCGCCTATACGCGGCTCAATGTCGTCCAGGTGCATGCCGGCCCGGCCTATCGGCCGATCTCGATCAACCTCGCCACAACTTCGTCGATCGGCTGGGAGGCATCGATCTCGTGGGTACAGGTCGCGCGCAGTAGCGGCTCAACCTCCTTGAGGTGGCGAAGGACGAGTCGGCGTTCCTCAGGCGTCTTGCCGTAAGCGTTCGAGGTCCGGCTGTCGATCCGGCGCAGGAGGACCTCTTTGGGGGCACTCAGGAGGACGACCGCGTCGAACTGCGGATAGAAGCGGCCCTGGTTTGAGACCGTCCCGGAGACATACAGCGTCGGCCCGTCTTCAGCCGACAGCAGCTCGGCGATGCGGTCCTCCCGCCACACGTATCCGTCGTCCTCCTCGTCCCACACCGTCCATCCGGGCTCGTCGGTGTCCACAACACGAAACCCGCGCCGGTGCAGCTCGCCCAGCGCGGTCGACTTCCCGGTTCCGGACATCCCCGTCAGCAACACCCTGCGCACGGACGACAGCCTAGACCCGGAAGCTCCCGGCCCGGACCGACGCGGAACGCAGTTACCTCATGAGACGTCTAAGAGAGGTCGATGCCTGATCGGTCACTCGTCGACGAGGACCAGGAACGGCTTGCCCTTGTCGACGACGTACGTGGCCAGCTCGGCCGCGTCGCCATTGCCGACGTTCTTGACCGCATGGACTGTCTCACGCGGCACCATCAAGACGTCACCGGCCTTGTAGACCTTCGCGCCCACGCCGTCGATCGTGTACTCCAGCGTGCCCTCGAGGACGTAGATGATCTCCTCGCCCGGATGCCAATGGCGAAACGGCTTCGCCTCCTGGCCAACCTGAACCCGGTTCTGGATGACGACTTTCCCGGGGATGCTGAGGTCGTGCTCCTGGAGATCGATCCGCGTGATGCCGGGGGCCTGCTGCTGAGCGGTGGCACTCATGTCAACTCCTTTGGTTGTGGTGGCGACTTAGCGCAAGGGTCTGAACGCGGCCCGGATCTCGGTAGCGAACAGCTGGGGTTCCTCCCACGCGGCGAAGTGGCCGCCGCGGTCGACCTGGTTGAAATAGATGAGGTCCTCGTAGGCCGTCTCGACCCAGCTCCGAGGGGCGCGGAAGATCTCGCCCGGGAAGACGGTGAAGCCGACCCGAAGCGTCACCTTCGGCGGCGCCTGGCCGGCGGCGAGCGCCGCCGCGCGTCCGCCTTCCCAGTAGGACCGCGCCGCTGAGGCTCCGGTGGCGGTGAGCCAGTACAGGGTGATGTTGTCGAGGACGTGATCAGGGGTTAGGTTGCCCGTCACGGTCCCGTCGAGGAAGGCGCGGGAGATCTTGTAGTAGCTGTCGGTGTCGTGATCAAGCATCCACGCCGCCAGCGCGAGCGGTGAATCCAGCAGCGCATAGCCGATCGTCTGCGGCCGGGTGGCCTGCTCCAGGAAGTAGCCGAAGCCCCCCGTCCTGAAGGTGCTGATCGCGGCGAGCGCAGCACGTTCCTCCTCGGTGTCGGCCGGGAAGATGCTGGCGTCGGCGATCGCCTGCCTGAAGAAGTTCAGGTGGATGCCGACCAGGCCGTCCGGGGCCTGACCACCCATGGCGTCGGTGACGCCGGCGCCCTGGTCTCCTCCCTGAGCGACGTAGCGGTCATAGCCCAGGCGGTGCATCAGCGCAGCCCACGCCTTCGCGATGCGCCCGGCGTCCCACCCAACGCTGGTCGGCTCGCCAGAGAAGCCGTAGCCGGGCAGCGACGGGAGCACGAGATCAAATGCATCTTCGGCCGCTCCGCCGTGGGCGGTGGGGTCGGTGAGCGGGCCGACCACCTCGAGCAGCTCGATCACCGAGCCGGGCCACCCGTGGGTGATGATCAGGGGCAGCGCATGCTCGTGCCGCGACCTGACATGGATGAAGTGGATATCCAGCCCGTCGATCTCGGTCCGGAACTGGGGTAGCGCGTTCAGTCGCGCTTCGCACTTGCGCCAATCGTGCTCGGCTGCCCAGTAGCGCGCGAGCGCCTGGAGCGCCGATCGTTGCACGCCCTGTGACCGGTCTGGCACGAGCTCCTGGCTTGGCAGGCGGGCGGCCGCGATGCGGCGCCGCAAGTCGGCGAGAGCCTCCTCCGGGGTGTCCACGTGAAACGGGCGGATGGCGGTGGCGCCCGCCTGCTCGGTGGTGAGAGACATATCGGTCCCCTTCGCTTTGAGAACGCCTGGAAGCATGGCCTCTCCGTGGCGGCCTCGCGCCCGGGAAGACCCTGGTCTGAACCCTGGCGCGCCCGCCCGGCCCGGCAATGCACCGAAATCGAGCGGTATCCTTTGGCTCAGATCAAACCAGGGGCGTGACCCGGGGATACACGGGCGCGAGCGCCCGCGCGGCGGGGGATTGTTCGGTGTCAGTTTGTCCCGGTAACCGAGGAGGAGACCATGGCAAGTGACATTGCGCCCGGCGGCCCCTCTGCCGAGGAGGACGCAACCGGCTCCCCCTTTCGCGACGTAACGCTCTCCCGGCCGGGGACGGTCGTCGGTTCGCCGGCCCGGGCGGTGTTCGGGCAGGTGATGGGGCTGGTCGCGGTCACGATCGGCTTCACGGCGCTGGGCGCCTATCTGGGGCGGAACCTGAGCGGCGGGACCGGGATCCTGTTCTTCATCGCCGCGTTTGCGTGCATCTTCGGGCTCCAGTTCGCCACCGCCCGCGGGCGAGAGCAGCTCGCGGTCGGTTTGCTCTTCGGACTAGGGCTGGCTCTTGGCCTGGCGGTGGCGCCGGTGATCCACGTCTACGCCAATGACAATCCCGATGCCCTGTGGCAGGCGGCCGGCGCCACGGCTGCAACCGTCGGCGCCTTGGGCGCGATCGGCTACGCGACGCGCCGCGACCTATCGGGCTTGGCGCGGTTCCTGTTCTGGGCGCTGGTGGCGTTGATCGTGTTCGGGGTCGTGCTGATCTTCGTCCACATCCCCCAGGGCAACATCATCTATGCCGTGCTGGGGATCGTCATCTTCGGCGGCTACACGATCTTCGACTTCAACCGCGTGCGTCAGGCGGACATGGATCAGGCGGTCCCGATCGCAGCGAGCATCTTCCTGGACGTCTTCAACATCTTCCTGTTCTTCCTCGAGCTCTTCGGCGGCGAGGGGCGCAACTAGCTGCGGAAGGGTTGCAATCAGGATGTGGGATCTTCGCCCGGCTCCTCGCCGACCTCGCCGCCCTGGGTCGGATCGTCTCCCGGACCGATTCCAGGCTCTGCAGTTGGATCATCGCCCGGGCCGCCGCCACCTTGCGTCGGGTCGTCTCCCGGACCGATTCCGGGCTCCGCCGTCGGATCATCGCCTGGGCCGGCGCCACCCTGCGTCGGGTCCTCGCTCTCGGTCATGTCGCCTCCTCTCACCTTTTCTCTCCCCGGTGTGCCCAGGGACCGCTTTGGTGGCGTTGGTCTATCACCGCGCCACTGACTTAGCAAGGTCGCCGGCGCGGCACTGAGGCTCCGCGGGTCCCGGTCACGTGAGAGCATGCCGTCATGGCGAGCATTGAGGATCAGATGCGAGATGCGGGAGAGCAAGCGGCGGCGCTGATCGAGCCGGGCATGCGCGTGGGCCTGGGGACGGGCCGCACGGTGGCCTGGCTCCTGCGCGCCATCTCCGAGCGTGCCGTCACGAACCTCCGCTGCGTGGCCACCTCGCCGGAGACCGAGAAGACGGCACGGTCGCTGGGCATCCCAGTCGAGCCGTTCGATCATCTGGACCAGCTCGACATCTCGATCGACGGCGCCGACCAGGTGACCTCCGATCGCTGGGCGGTGAAGGGTGGTCACGGAGCGCAGCTGCGCGAGAAGATCGTCGCCGCCGCCGCCGATCGATTCGTGGTCATCGTCTCCGCGGACAAGCTCGTCGAGGCGCTGCATCCGCCCGTGCCGTTGGAGCTCAACCAATTCGGACTCCCGGCCACGCTCCGCTCCGTGGGCCAGGCGGTGCTCAGGGCGGGTGCGCCGGTCAGCCCGGACGGCGGTGTCATCGCCGACTATCAGGGCCCGATCGAGGATCCCGCCGCGCTGGCCTCCCGGCTTGACCAGATACCGGGAGTGGCCGGACACGGCCTGTTCCCCCCGGACCTGATCCATGACGTGATCGTCGGGTCTTAATCACCGCATTCGTGTGATGTAGAAGCCCACGTTCCCCGGCAGGCTTTGGGGTCGTGATTCTGATCTGCTATGACGGCTCCGCGGACGCCAAGAAGCAATCGCATCGGCGGCCCTGCTCCTGCGCGGGCAACGGGCGACCGTCCTCGTCATCGCGGCGCGCTCCGTTCGCTGCGCCCTCGGCTGGGCGTCCCGCGCCCCTGTCTGGGCGAGTTCATCGCGGGCCTCCCGGGGATGATTGCCCTGTGGGCGCTCGGGGGTTTCTACCTCTCGCTCGGTCCGTTGTTGGCGACATCGATCATCGGCTCGCAGAACCTCGTCTGGGGCGGCGTGGTGATCGTGTTGCTGACTGGGGTGGGCAGCCTCTGCTCGCTCCTGTCTCGCAACTCCGCGCCGGCCAGCGCCGTGCTCTGGGGCGCGTTGGCGCTGCTGACCGGGGTCGCCGTCACCGTCGCCGGCATCGAGGCGCCCTCCGGCGCCCTCTTCCTGCTCGGCACGGCGATCGCGGGCGTCGGCTTCGGCATCGGCTTCCTGGGCGGGTTCCGCATCCTCTCGGCTCTGGCCCCGCCGACCGAGCGGGCGCGCCTCGTGGCCACGATCTACGTCGTCTGCTACCTGTCCTTCAGCCTGCCCGCGATCGTCGCCGGCGTGGTGGTGACTCGCTCGGGTCTGCACCACGCCTCGCTCGGCTATGCCGCCTTCGTCGGCGTCCTGAGCGCCATCGCGGCCGCCGACGTCGACGCCTTCCTCAGGGCGTGACCGGGAATATGCTCGGACAGGGATGGCTCGTCACATCGTTGGTCCGCGCCGCACCGAGTCGTTTCGGCCCTACTTGCGGGCGACGCGGCTCATCGGCGCCCTCAGTCTCCTCGTGCTGGCTGGGGCGATTGTCTGGGATCTCGCCGATGATCACTTCTGGTCACGTCATGCGCTGTTCGCGGGCCTCGTCGCGAGCCTGATCGTCGTGGCCGTGACCGCGGCGGTGCTGAACGAGCTGCTCGAGCGCCGGCAGCGCCAGCGGTGGGCCGTGCTCGCGCAGTACGCCCTCTTCGAGTTCATGCGCGCGGCTCGCCTCGTGTGGAGCGGTTTGCTGGAGCTCGCCGGCCTGGTTCCGGACGGCGAGCTCGGCGACGGATCCCTGGAGGCCGGCTCCGAGGTGGCGCGCGACACGCCGCGTGTCGCCGCGGCCATGGACCAACTCCTCGCGAGCCCCGATCGCCGGGTGCAGCTCCACCGCCTGATCGTCGAACTGCAGGGGCATGGCCAGCAGGTGCTCGGGCGCTGGGCGGGGGTGATGGTCAACTCGGGGGCCTACGCGGAGATCGTCGATCGCCACGTCGAGCTCTACAGCCGTCTCTCCTGGTGGGGCAGCGTGCTCGACGAGTCCGAGCCCCTGGACGAGCATCTGAGCCGGCCGCGACTGAGCCGCGTCAGCCCGGCGAGGCAGACCTCGGGGCCGATTGAGGACGAGTGGCTACGTGACAATCTCGTCGCCATCGTCCAGCTCGCCGAGTCGCTCGATCGAAGCTCGTTCGAGCTCGGGTTTCGCATCGTCCCGATCGAGTGGTGGATCTCTCAGCTGCCTGACCGACCGGCCACGCCGGCGAATCTGCCCAGCTAGGCGCGACGACGCCTCATCCGAAACGGGCGATGACCCATCGCCTCGCCAAGGCGATGTTCCGTCGGTCGGCGTTTGTGCCTGGACCGGAGCTTCGATGGCGGATGTAGGACCAGCCCACGGTGGGAGAGTCTCCAAGCTGCGCGCCTCCGGCGCGGCCGCGGCGGCGCGGGTCCAGGCGGGCGCCCCGGGCCAGGCTTGGTCGCGTCTCTCGGCCGCCGATTTCATGAACAGCTCGTTGGCCTTCGCGGCGCTGGCCGTGGTCTGCGGCTTTCCCTTCCTGGCCGTCGCCCATGCCGCGGCGGGCGGAGACGTCAGGACGATCATCGTCACTCGCATGGGGTTGAGCCCCCAGGCGGCTGGCGACGTCAACGCGCTGATCGCCCCAGGCCATCGCGCGGTGGCGACACTCAGTGTGTTCAGCGCCATCGTGCTGGTGCTCGGCGCGCTCGGGATGGCCAGCACCCTGCAGGCCTGGTATCAGCGGATCTACGACCAACCTCCGGTCAAGGGCACCCTCAAGCACCTGGGCTACCAGGCGGTGGGCGTGGCTGCGTTCAGCGTGTTCATCGGGCTCGAGGTGTCGATTCTTCACGTGGTAAAGGACGCGGGCGGAGGTGCCGTCTCGGAGTTGCTGCTCACGTTTGTCTTCTCCGCGCTGTTCTGGTGGGCCTCGGCCTACTTCCTCCTCTACCGGCGCGTCGGCTGGAGGCAGCTGCTGCCCGCGGGGGTGGCAACCGGGTTCTGCGTAGCCGGCCTGGGCGCCTTCTCCGCCCTGCTCTTCTCCGACCAGATCACCTCGGGCGATAAGAGCTACGGCCCCGCCGGGGTCGTGATCGCGATCATCTCCTACCTGATCGGCTACGGCGTTTGCCTGCATCTGGGCGCCGTCTTCGGGCGGATGTGGATTGACCGCCGCGCCCGGGTCAGCGCCACCGTGCGCTCAGGTCGCGAACAGTGACTCGCCGAGCCATCCGCGCGGGCCGCCGGTGCCGGGCGGCGCGAAGTAGTACCCGCCGCCCACCGGGGTGATGTAGTCGATCATCGGCTCGATGCTGAGCTTCTTTTGGATGACCGCGTATTGGCGGGCGGGATCCTGGTTGAAGGCGACGAAGAGCAGCCCCTGGTCCAGCGTCCCGGCGGCGTCGATCCCCCGGTGGTAGCTGTAGCTGCGACGGAGAATCCGCCGGTTGGCCGTGGCGTTGGTGCGCGGATTGGCGAGACGGATGTGGGCGTTGAGTGGGATCCGCCGGCCGTGGGGATCGAGGTCGTAGCGGGGGTTCTCGAACTCGTTCGTGCCGCCGAGTGGCGCCCCCGTGGTGCGAACGCGGCCGATCATCGTCTGCTGCTCCTCGAGGCCCACGCGATCCCAGAACTCGACGTGCATCCGGATCGTGCGAATGACCTGAAACGTGCCGTCGACGGCCCAGGCGGGTCCCTGGCCCGGGTTCACCCACACGAGGCGATGCATGAGCGCGCTGTCGGTGACATCGGGATTGGCAGTGCCGTCGCGGAACGCGAACAGGTTTCGGGTTGAGCTCCGGGCGCTCGGCCCACGGTTCTCGCCCACGAAGCCATCGAGCGTCCAGCGGATCGCGAACGAGCCGTCGAGGACGCGCATGATCTCCCGGAAGGCATGGACGACGGTGTCGCGATGGTTGGCGCAGATCTGAAGCAGCAGATCGCCGCCGGCGCGCGCCGGATCGATTTCGTCGTTGGTAAAGCGGGGCATCTCGATGAGCCCGGGCGGGCGCTGGGCGGCGAGGCCATAGCGGGCGTCAAACAGCGAGGGGCCGAAGGCCACGGTGATGGTCAGCTGGTCAGGCAGGATCACCGGGCCGATCGTTCCGGAGTCCGGCGGCGGTGCGTCAAGCGGGGCCTGCGCCGCGGGTCCTCCCGTCGCCAACGCTCGCATGCGGCCGGTCAGTTCCTGCAGCACGAGCGCCAGCGCGGAGCGGCTTGGCGCCAGCGAGTCGAGGGCGACGATCGTGATCTGGTCTTGGCGGGGGGTGAGGATCCCCGCCTGGTAGCGGCCGTCAAACGGCACCCGGTCGAGCAGGCCCTGGCCCGCGACGATCTCGCCGGGCGTCGGATTGGCCGCGCCGGACGCGGTCGAGGCGAGCCCGGCCGAGGCCGCGGCGGTCCCGACAGCGGCGGTCCCGGCCCCGGCCAGAAAACGACGGCGGTTGATGGGGGTCATCCGGGCAGCTTGGGGGTCGGACGGGTCGGGGTGGTGTTGAGATACACGGGGATCGATTGAAGCGCTTGCAGGGCTCCGGCGGTCGCACCATCCAACTGTTCACGCTCCTGGGGCCGCAGGCCGCCCAGCGTCGGCAGGCTTCCGCCGTGGTCCTTGCGTATCGAGCTGAAGACCTGCCCAAGGATGGCGAGCCGGCCGGCGATATTGGAGTGCAGGGGCTGGCCGATCAGCGGGCCGAGCGTGCGGAAGACGACATTGGTGGCGCTAAGCGATGCCTGGGTGGCCAGGACCCCCTGCCCGCTCCAGGGCACCGAGGTGCCGCTGAGGAAGTCACGCTCGGCGTCTTCGAGGATCTCGTGCGCGCGTGTGACGTAGTCCAGGGCGGGCAGCGCGACCGTCGGGAGCACCCGCGTCAGTTGGCGGACATCGGCTCGCAGCCGCGCCGCCACGGGCTCCAGCCGGCGCAGGGGTTGGCCGGTCCAGAGGCCATATTCCAAACGATGGAGCCCCGTGAACCGGGGATCGTCGACCCCGCCCGGGAGCCCGCCCGGTAACCCATCGATCGACTGGTTGAGGGTCCCGAACTCGCCGTACACGGCGCCCAGGCTCAGGTAGTGCGCAAAGGCCACGCTCCACGCTGCTTCCGCGGCCGAGCGATCGTTGCGCGCCAAGGCGGCTTGGACGGCCTGGACCTCGGGTGCCAGCCCCGCCGCCACACCCTCGGCGTAATGCCGGTACTCGGCGATCGGAGCCCGGAGGAAGCCCGCCGGGACCGGCTGCTCAAAACCAACCGCGGGCGGCGCGTCCGCGGCCTCGAGCGCCTTCGTATACCGCTGCTCGGCGTGCGAGAGCGACGACGCCTGCGAACCGCAACCCCCACTTGCCAACGCTGCCGCCGCGAGCGCAGCCAGTGCTGCACGTCTCAGCCACACCGGGACGAGTGTAGTCCCGCCTCCCCCGGACCCGAGCCGGGCGGGCGCCGCGTCAGTCCGCCGTCCGCGTCTGGTACAGCCGGGTGGCGAGCGGCGCGAACACCGCCAGCAGCACGACAACCCAGATCAGGGATGCAAGCACGGGGTGCTGCATCGGCCAGGCGTGAACCGTCGCGGCGGGGTTGGGGTTCCCAAACAGGTTGCGAGCGGCCGCGGTCACCGCGCTCACCGGGTTCCAATTGGCGATCGCCCGCACGGCCGCGGGCATGTGCTGGGTGGGGACGAGGGCGTTGGAGACGATGGCCAGCGGGAACAGGATCACCAGCCCGATGCCCTGCGAGGACTCGGCGTCCCGGCTGAACAGGCCGATGCAGGCGCAGCCCCACGACAGCGCGTAGCTGAAGAGGAGGAAGAGGGCGAATCCGGCGATTACGTCCCCCGGATCCCCGTGCGGGCGCCAACCGATGACGAGTCCGGTGGCGACCACGATCAGCGCGCACAGGGTCGCGGTCAGAAGGTCGGTCAGCGAGCGGCCCACGAGGACCGCCGGCTTCCACATCGGCAGCGTCCGGAAGCGGTCGATCACGCCCGAGCCGAGATCGTCGCTGAGTCCGACGGCGGTCCCGATCGCCGAGGTCACGAGATTCATCGCCAACAGCCCGGCGATGGCGAACTCCTTGTAGCTGCCGTGGTCCGGCAGCACGAGGCCCGCCCCCAGCACGTAGATGAAGAGCAGCGTGAAGAGCACCGGCTGGACCGTCACGTCGGACAGCCGCAGGGGCTCGCGGGCGATGTGGGTCAGGTTGCGGCCGGTCATCACGAGAACATCGCGGACCGCCCCACGGAAGCGGGTCATTGCTCGCCTCCCGTCAGGGCCAGGAACACATCGTCGAGCGAAGGCGGGTGGACCTGGGCGTCCTCGACCGTGATCGCCGCGGCATCGAGCGCGCGCACGACGGTGGTGGCGAGGCCGCTGTGGCCGTTGACCGGCGCGCGGAGGTGGAGGTTGTCGGCGCTGGCCGTGACCGCCCCGGCGGCGAAGGGCGCGAGCGCGCCTGCGGCTTCCGGGTGCGGCTCGGTCAGCGTCACCTCAAGCCGCGCCCCGCCGATCTGACGCTTGAGCTCGTGTGCCGTGCCGGCCGCGATCGCGCGGCCGTGGTCGACGACGACGATTCGGTCGGCCAGTTCGTCCGCCTCGTCGAGATATTGAGTGGTGAGCAGCAGCGTCGTCCCGTCCGCGACGAGCGAGCGGATCAGCTCCCACATCCGCAAGCGGCTGGTCGGATCGAGGCCGGTCGTGGGCTCGTCGAGGAACAGCACCGGCGGGCGCGTGACCAGCGCGGCGGCCAGGTCGAGCCGCCGGCGCATCCCCCCGGAGTAGCCCTTGGCGACCCGGTCTCCCGCGTCGTCGAGCCCGAACTGCGCCAGCAGCTCGGTTGCCCGGGCGCAGGCCTCGGCCCGCGAGAGACCGCTGAGGCGGCCGATCATGACGAGGTTCTGGCGGCCCGTCAGCACCTCGTCGACGGTGGCGTCCTGGGCAGCGACGCCGATCATCCGCTGGACCGCCGTCGGATCACCCACCACGTCGTGCCCGGCAACGCGGGCTTCCCCGCCGTCCGGCTTGGACAGCGTGGTGAGGATCCGCACCGCAGTCGTCTTGCCGGCGCCGTTGGGGCCGAGCACGCCCAGCACCGTCCCCGATTGCGCCTCCAGGTCGAGCCCGTCGAGCGCGACCGTCTCGCCGAAGCGCTTGTGGAGGTCTCGCGCCTCGATCATCACTTCGCCTGGCATCTCGTGGGCTCCTTACCGGTCGTCAAGTAGTTGCTTGTCGGCCGGTAAGTTATCACTTATTGACCGGTCGTCAAGTAAACTTCTTGGAACGATGCCTCGCCCACCCCGCAGCCAGGGCCCGGAGACCCGCGAGAGGATCCTCGACGTCGCCCAAGAGCTGTTCACCCGCCAGGGCTATGACAAGACCTCGCTGCGCGACATCGCCGAGCGGCTCGGGATCACCAAGGCCGCCCTCTACTACTACTTCGAGCGCAAGGAGGACATCCTCCTGGAGCTGCACCTCCGGCTCCACGCGATGGGGACGACCATGCTCGACGAGCTCGAAGCCGCCCCCGACGGGCCGGCGCGCGTCGCGCTCTGGCCGCAGCTGGCCGCCGTGATGATCGACTTCATGATCGAGAACCGCGAGCTGGTCCTCCTCCACAGCCGCAACCGGGCCGCCCTCGAGGCGCTGGCCCAGAACGAACGCAACCGCCAGGAGAACGAGGACCTCGAGGCCCGCTTCACACGGATCCTGTCCTCCCCCGCGATCCCGCTGCGCGAACGGGTTCGGATGGCCGGCATCATCGGTGTGATCACCGAGGTGTTCGTCGAAAACGGCCCCGCCTTTGCCGACGGTGACCCTGAAGAGCTGGCCGCGCTAATCCGGGAGGCGATCGACGACCTCGCCCCCAGCCAGGTCAGGGTGCGGGCCTAGGGCGAGAGTCCTTACTCGGCGCACCGGGCCGTGTCCGAGACTGGCTCAGCCCGCAGGCGTTAGTCAGCGCCGGCCAAATCGGTCGAGGTGACCTCGAACACGCCGGCGAGCTCGGTGAGCCCAATCGTGAGCGGCTCGGCCGTCGGCTGTCCCTGGACCTCGATCTTGACCGCGACGGCCGACACGCCCCTCACCTCGTGCTCGAGCTGGCGCGTATCGACGCTGGTGATCGTGTATCCCAGGCTCGTGCTCGTGGCCAGCACCTCACGGAGGATTCCCCGGCCGTCCTCGTAGATCACGCGTACCGCGTGGGCGACGTAACGTGATCTAGGGAGGCTGGAGGCCAGCCTTGGGTAGAGGAAGACGACGACGAAATGGCCCGCCGTCGCCGCGAGCGCCAGGATCACGAGGCCCGCGCCGCAGGCCATGCCAATCGCTGCGGTGATCCAGACGATCGCTGCCGTCGTCAGCCCACGTACCGCGTCCCCGCGGACGAAGATCAGACCGCCGCCGATGAAGCCGATTCCCGTGACGATCTGAGCGGCAACTCGCGACGGATCGAGGACGACACGCGGGCCAAGGACATCGCTGAAGCCGTACTTGCTGACAATCAGAAACAGCGCCGCGCCGAACCCAACCAGCGCGTGGGTGCGCAGCCCGGCGGACTTCTGGCGCCATTCACGTTCGAGCCCGATCAGCGAAGAGAGCAGGAACGCGAGCCCCAGCTCGCCGAGCTGCTTCAGACCCTGCCCGCTAGGAACCGCCGCGGTTATCAGGGTCGAGTGCAGAGGCACGATCCTCAGTTCGTGATCGGCACGGCTGCCCCTGCGCGGGCTGGCCGCGGAAGTCCGAGAGGCGACAGTCGCCTTCGCCCGCGCCGAGACCTAGGCGGGCGGGACCTGGTTATTGACCTGCGGCCCGTGGTACAGGTGGTCGTGGTCCTTGCAGGCCGTCGGGAACCTGAACTGGACGCTGTCGCTGCGGACGCCGTTGTAGCTCCCGAACAGGGTCACTTGGCCGAGCGTGCCCACTCGGCACCGCGGATCGGTGCTGCTCTGGACCCGGACGACGATCTTGATGAGGTTCCCGGGATAGCCCCACATCCGCGCGTAATGAGAGTGGTAGAGAAGGTGACGCTGGACCGTCATCGTGATCATCCGGTCCGGCCGGCCCGGGAGTCGATCGACCTGGCAGAGGATCCCCGAGACGGTGTTGGCGGCGAGGTTGATGTCGCCGTGGCCGCGCGCGTAGCTCCCGACCCGTCCCGTGATCGGCGACCCCGTGTGAAAGCCCCAGGGCGGAATCCCGCCGACAATGGGGATCTGGGAGCAGTACTGCACCGAGTAGGCGTGCGCGGACACGGCCGTAGTGGCCAGCCCCAGCAGCGGAGCCAGCGCGCAAACAGTGAGTGCGACACGCCTCGTGAGACGTCCCCTGCGCATCCGCGGGCCGACTGTAGCCTCCGCTGCCACGCATTTCGCCTCGGCTCCCGGGACGAGAAGCTGACGATTTGCGCTCCGAACTGGACGGATTACCGAGTCGACCGCAGGCGCCGCGGATGGCACAGCGCGGCATGGATGCCGGCCGTCGCCAGTCCCGCGGCGCCCATGACCACGCCCATCGGTACCGCCGAGGCACCGGCGATGCCCACCACCGGCGCCACCGCCGCCCCGAAAGCGAACTGGAGCAGCCCGAACATCGCCGATGCGCTGCCGGCTCGCCGCTGCTCGTCCTGGAGGGCGAGTGTCACCGCGTTGGGCATGATGAAGCCCACCGTGGCCGCGAAGGCGAAGAGCAGGGGGATCACGGCAGCGGGGCCGCCTCGGGCTGCGGTGGCCAGGGCGAGCAGCACTCCCACGACGGCGCAGGCGCGTACCGAGAGCGTCAGCAGGCGATCGGGCTCAACGGTCGCGACGAGCCGCGCATTGGCCAGATTCCCTCCGAGCAGCGCCAGGCCGTTGACGGCGAAGAGGAGCGCGTAAACCTGGGCGCTGACGCCGAAGACACGCTGGTAGACGAACGAGGAGGCCGAGATGTAGGCGAAGAGCGCGACGAACGCGAGTGCCGAGGACAGCGCGTAGCCCATGAACCGGCGATGGGTGACCAGTTCCCGATAGGTGACAAGCGCGGTTCTGACTCCGGCCGGTCGGCGCCGCTCGAGCGGGAGGGTCTCGCTCGTCCCGAACAGGACGGCCGCGAATAGGACCGCGCCGACGATGGCCAGGAATATGAACACCCCAGGCCAGGTGACGAACAGGAGAAGCAGTCCGCCGATCGCCGGAGCCACGATCGGCCCCAGGCTGATCACCCCGCCGAGGGCGGAGAAGAAACGTGCGGCCTCGAGGCCCTCATAGAGGTCGCGGACCATCGCGCGGGCGATCACCAGGCCGGCGGCGCCCGCCAGCCCCTGGACCAGACGGCCGAGGTCAAGGGCCCACACCGTGGGCGCAAGGGCGCAGGCCACGGAGGCGGCGGTGAATACAGCCAAGCCGGCCAGGAGAGGGCGGCGGCGGCCCACCGTGTCGCTGACCGGGCCGATCAGGACTTGCCCGAAGGCGAGACCGAGGATGCAGGCGGTCAGCGTCACCTGCACGCTGGCCACCGTCGTATGGAAATGCGGTGCCAGCTGGGGCAGCGCGGGCAGGTAGACGTCGGTCGTCAGGGGCCCGAATGCCGACAGGGCGCCGAGGATGATCAGCAGTCGTGTGCGCCGGCTCGTCACCCGGCGCTGAGAGCCGCGTCGAGATCCCTCCACACGTCCTCGACGTCCTCGCACCCGACGCTGAGACGAATCAGACCTGGCGGTATGTGCTCCTGGCCTGGGTGCGCGCTCCGGCGCTCCATCGATGTCTCGATGCCACCGAGGCTCGTGGCGTGGCGGATGATCCGGGTGGCGCGGCAGGCGCCGTCGGCCGCTGCCGCGTCCGCCAGCTCGAAGCTGACGATCGTCCCGAAGCCGGGATACCGAACCCGGGTCACGGCGGGGTGGCGGCCGAGGCGGAGAGCCATCTGTTGCGCCGAACCCTGGGCCTGGCGAAGTCGCAGGGGCAGCGTCCGAGCGCCGCGCAGCGCCAAGAAGCACTCGAGCATCCCCGGCGTCGCCCCATTGCGGCCGCGCATTTCACGCAGCCGGGCAACCTGGCCCGGATCAGCGGCGACCGCCGCTCCGAGGAGCAGATCCGAGTGTCCGCCGATCAGCTTGGTCGCCGAGTGCACGACGATGTCGGCGCCGAACTGAAGCGGACGTTGGAGCAGCGGGGTGGCAAACGTGTTGTCGACCACCACCCTCGTCCCGTCGCGCCGGGGGGCGGCACAGATCGCCTGGAGGTCCGCGAGCTCAAGCAACGGGTTGGACGGCGACTCGAGCCACAACAGGTCCGCCTCGGCTGCTCGCCCTAACCAGAGCGGATCCCGCGCCGGCAGCCGCTCGACCTGCCAGCCATGGGTATGCGTCCCGGCGTCAGCGATCGCGGCCACCCCCTGGTAACAGTCGGCGACCAGGACCAGATGGGCCCGCGTGGGAAGCTGACCGAGGATCGCCGCGCAGGCCGCCATCCCCGAGGAGAAGGCGACGGCGCCTCCTCCTTCGAGGCCGCCCAGCATCGCCTCGAAGGCCTCCCAACCCAGGGTGGCCTCATTCCGGCTGTAGATCCGCTCCGCACCGAGCTCGTAGGTCGAAGCGGCGATCACCGGCGTGTTGAGCGGCGCCCCCGGAACCGGCTCAGGGCGCCCGGCCACGACCACCCAGGTCTCAGGCTTCACTTCATCTGGTTCCACCGCGTCGCCACAATACTCATGCCGAGATGATCGATAAGGGAGCGAGCCGGACGGCGATCGGGGCCGCCCTGGCGCGGGCGATGCACCTCCTGCACTACGGCCCCCGGGCACTAGTTCACGATTCGCTGGCGCGTAAGGACGCGCCGGTCCGGGCGCTTGACATGTGACTAAATGGTCACGTATTATCGGCACGTGGACGACGACGGTGTTTTCAGGGCACTCGCAGATCCGACGCGAAGGCATCTGCTCGACCGGCTCTTCGAGCGTGACGGCCGCACGCTGACCGAGCTCGAGTCAGGGCTCGAGATGACGCGCTTCGGCGTGATGAAGCACCTGCGGATACTCGAAGACGCCGGGCTCGTCGTCACCCGACGGTCTGGACGGGAGAAGCACCACTACCTCAACCCGATGCCGATCCGACTGATCCACGACCGCTGGATCGACAAATACACCGAGCTCCGGGTCTCGGCACTCGCTGAGCTCAAGTCCCGATTGGAGGGGACCGGATGACCACTGCCACCGCGCAGGCAACGCAGCTCTATCAGCTGTTCATCAAGGCCAGTCCAGAGCAGATCTGGGAGGCGATCACCTCGCCCGAGTTCACGACGAAGTACCTCCACGGCTGCTACATCGAGTCGACGTTTGAGCCCGGCGCGCCGTACAAGGGCTACTCGACCGATCGCTCCCAGGAGTGGATCGATGGCGAGGTCCTGGAGGCCGATCCGCCTCGGCGCCTGCAGCACAGCTGGCGCGCCTTGTATGACCCCGGCACCGCTGCCGAGCCGCCCAGTCGCGTGACCTGGGAGATCGACCCCCAGCGGGACGGCACGTGCCTGCTGACGGTGATCCACGACCAGCTCGAGGATTCGCCCAAGACCGCCGAGAGCGTCTCGGGCACCGGATGGACAACCGTCATCAGCGGGCTGAAGACGCTGCTCGAGACGGGCGAACCGCTCGCGCAGTAACGACGACCGCGTGGCCGCGGGCGCAGGCGATGCGCGCCCGCGGCCGCGTGCGTGGGCTGCGATCTACAGCGAGAAACACCAAGACCAGAGTGCTGGTGCTGACACGCGGCCGGCTCGAATGATTCGGCGCTTAGGTCAAGAGCTCAGCGAACCGCTCGGCCGAGATGTTGGCGCCGGAAAGGATCACTCCGAGCCGGTCTCCCGCCACACGCCCGGCCAGGACGGCGGCAAGTGCGCTCGCTCCGCTCGGCTCGACCACGAGCTTGGCGCGCTCGAAGAGCGCGCGCATCGCCTCGACGATCTCGGCGTCGCTCACCGTCACCACCTCGTCGACCAGCGAGCGGACCACCTCGAAGGTGATCTCCCCCGGCGTTTCCAGCAGCTGGCCATCGGCGATCGAGGGCTGTATCGGGACCTCAAGCCTGCGCCCCGCGACCAGCGAGCGCTGCGTGTCCGGCGATGCCTCGGGCTCGACCCCGACGATGCGGGTGGTGGGCGTGACGGCGCGCAGGGTTATCGCCGAACCGGAGAGCAGGCCTCCTCCACCCAGCGGCACGACGACCGTGTCCAGAGCCGCGGCATCCTCGGCCAGCTCCAGGGCAACCGTGCCCGCACCCGCCATCACCCGCGGGTCGTCGTAGGGGTGCACAATCGAGGCGCCGAGCTCACGCGCCAGGTCGGCCAGGAGGCGATTGCGATCGTCGCGGTAGCGGTCGTACTCGAGCACCGTGGCGCCGTAGCCCTCGGTGGCGGCGCGCTTGGAGGCCGGCGCGTCGGCCGGCATCAGGATCGTGGCGCTCGTCCCGAGCAGCGAGCTGGCCAGCGCCACCGCCTGGGCGTGGTTGCCCGAGGAGGCGGTGACCACCCCGCGCTCTCGCTCGGGCGCCGACAGTTGCGAGATGGCGTTATAGGCGCCCCGGAACTTGAACGCGCCCATGCGCTGAAACCCCTCGGCCTTGAGCATGACGTGAGCCCCCGCCCACTCATCGAGCGTGCGCGAGGTGATCACCGGGGTTCGATGAGCCACCCCGGCCAGCCGTTCGGCCGCGGCCTGGACATCCTCGAACGTCGGCGGCTGCGCGGTTTGGAGCGAGGCCACGCAGCTATGGTCGCAGCCGCTCAGCTCCGAAGCAGCCGCGCCGCCTGAAGCTTCTCCAGATCGGTGTCGATCAGGCGGCGGACGGCCTCGCTGGGCGCATCGGCGGTCGCACGTGACCGTTCGCCGTTGTACTCGAGCGCCGCCCGCGCGAAGCTCTCAATCCGCAGGGCAAACGCGTTGACGGCCTCGTCGACTTCGATCAGATACTCGTCTCGGTCTCCGGTCCGCTGCCAGCCGATCTGATCAAGCAGTCTGACCGCTACCTGCAGCTGAGCAATGAGATCACGCGCACCCTCGGAGTCGGCGGGGCCGCCCGGGGCATGCTCGAGCATGAAGGGCAACCCGCCGGCCGCCTCAAACGCGAATTCGATCTCTTGAAACAGCGCATCCCGGTGAGCGCGCGTCAGGACGACGCTCGTGGGCTGGGTCGTGGCCATCGCTGCATGAACACCTGACTGGGGCCGACGGCCCAAGCTTGCGCGGGCAGATACGCCATCTGCGTGAGGCGAGTGTGCCGACTCCTCCCGACAGCCCAGGAGCCGGCCGTTAGTGTGTTCAGTCGCGACCTGACAGGACCGGGCACCGCCTGCGCTTTGCGATCGGTGTGCGATGAAACCCCCTGGCTTACACCCCAGCCTCGATCGAGGCCACCTTGAACTGCTCGAGCGCGTCGAGTTTGTCTCGGCGCTCGAGGACGCGCTGGCGGCCGTCCTCGCCGGGAGCGGACGGATGGTGTTCATCGGCGGTGAGGCCGGGGTCGGCAAGACGGCTCTCCTGCGCGAGTTCTGCGCCCGGGTTTCGTCGGCCCGGGTTCTCTGGGGTACGTGCGAGCGGCTGTTCACGCCGCGCGCCCTGGGTCCGTTTCTTGATATCGCCGACGGGTTTGGCGGCGAGCTGGCCGACGCCGCGCGGGATCGTGCCACGGCTCACGAGCTGTTGAGCGCGCTGGTGGCGGAGCTACGACGCGCGCAGGCCGCGGTCCTGGTGATTGAGGACGTCCACTGGGCGGATGAGGGGACGCTCGACGTCCTGAACCTTCTGGCCCGCCGCCTCGCGGGCCTCTCGGTCTTGGTGCTCGTGTCCTTCCGCGACGATCAGCTCGGCCCGGGGGATCAGCTGCGCATGGTCCTGGGAGAGCTGGCCGGGGTGCGTGACGTCGAGCGGCTGCGGATTCCGCCGCTCTCGCTAGCAGCGGTGCGGGCCCTCGCCGAGGCCTCGGGCGCCGACGCCCGCCAACTCTTCGAAAAGACATCCGGGAACCCCTTCTTTGTCACCGAGGCGCTGGCGGCGGTGGACGTCGAGATTCCGGAGACCGTGCGGGATGCCGTACTCGCCCGCGTGGGGCATCTCGGACCGGCGGCCCGGCGGCTCCTTGAGGCCGTCGCCGTGGTTCCCTCGAGCGCTGAACTGTGGCTGGTCGAGGCCGTGGCGGGAGACGAGCTGGGCGAGCTCGACTCGTGCCTGAGCTCCGGCGTGTTGCGCCATGAAGAGGGGTGGATCTCGTTTCGCCACGAGCTGGCCCGGATGGCGGTCGAAGAGACGATCGGGCCGACCCGGCGGCGGCACCTCCATGGATTGGTACTGATGGCTCTGACCACCTCCCCGCCCGAGGCGGTCGACCCAGCCCGGATCTCACACCACGCGGACGCGGCAGGCGACGGCGACGCGGTGCTGCGTTACGCCCCGGCAGCGGGAGACCGGGCCGCGGCCCTGTCCGCGCACCGGCAGGCTGCCCAGCAATATGCCCTCGCGCTGCGTCATGCCGAGCGGCTCTCGGATGAGCGCCGCGCGGAGCTCTGGGAGCGGCTGTCCTACGAGTACTACCTGACCCAGGAGTTCGCTGAGGCGATCAGCGCCCGCCGGAGTGCGCTGGCCGTGCACCAGGCCCGGGGCGACCATGTGTCCGAGGGCGACGATCACCGTTGGCTCTCGCGACTGGCCTGGTTCGCCGGCGATCCCGCAAGCGCGGCCCTTGAGGGCCGGCGGGCCGTCGAGCTGCTGGAACGTGAGCCCCCCGGCCGCGAGCTGGCGATGGCGTATAGCAACTCCGCCCAGCTGTGCGTGCTCGCCGGTGATGTCAGCGGCACGGTCGCCTGGGGCGGCCGGGCGATCGAGCTGGCCGATCGCCTCGGCGAGACAGAGGTCCTCGCGCACGCGCTCAACAACGTCGGCACGGCCGAGATGGGCGCCGGCGTGCCTGACGGTAGGGCGAAGATCGAGCGGAGCCTCGCGCTCGCCCTCGAGCATGGCCTTGAGGAGCACGTCGCGCGCGCGTACACCAATCTCGGTTCGACGTTGGTCGCCCATCGTGAGTACGAGGCGGCCGAGCGTTACCTCGTGGCCGGCATCGCCTACACCGAAGAGCACGACCTGGATTCGTGGCGGATCTACATGTCGGGCTGGATGGCCCGGCTGCGCTTCGAGCAGGGGCGGTGGAACGAGGCCGCCGAGGGCGCCGCCGCCGTTCTGCGTGATCCTCGCGTGCCCGTACCGAGCCGGATTACGCCGCTGGTCGTCCTCGGACGCCTCCGGGCACGAGTTGGAGATTCCGATCCATGGGCTTTGCTCGACGAGGCGCTGGAGCTGGCTCAGCGGACGTCGGAGCTGCAACGGCTGGGCCTGGTCGCCGCGGCGCGAGCGGAGGCGTGCTGGCTGCAGGGTGAGGGGGCGAGAGTGGCGGCGGAGACCGCGGCGACGCTCGC
Organism: Solirubrobacteraceae bacterium; assembly: GCA_035505215.1. Taxonomy (GTDB): domain Bacteria; phylum Actinomycetota; class Thermoleophilia; order Solirubrobacterales; family Solirubrobacteraceae; genus Palsa-465. The sequence continues at coordinate 102,006 of DATJQY010000033.1, forward strand.
CTTGGCGCGGGCGCGGGGCGATCGCTGGGTCCTCGGTGAGCTGGCGATCTGGCGGCGCAGAGCGGGCCTCGACGAGGCGGTTGACCTGGGGGCCGTGGCGCCCCCGTTTACGCTTGAGCTGAGCGGACAATGGCCGGCCGCGGCAGAGCTGTGGAACCAGATCGGCTGTCCGTACGAGACCGCGCTCGCGCTGGCGGAGACCGAGGAGGAACCGGCGCTGCGCGAGGCGCTCGCGCAATTCCAGCGGCTGGGCGCGGCGCCCGCAGGGCGGGCGACGGCGCAACGCCTGCGCCGGCTGGGGGTCAGGCGTATCGAACGGGGGCCGCGCCGGTCAACCGCGAAGAATCCGGGGCAGCTCACCGCGCGCCAGGTGGAGATCCTGGCCCTCCTCGCCGACGGCATGACCAACGCCGAGATCGCGGCGCGGTTGTTCATCACACCGAAGACCGTGGAGCACCACGTCTCGGCGATCCTCGCCAAGCTCGGCGTCGCGTCGCGCAAGCAGGCCGCAGCCGAGGCGGCGAGACTCGGCGTGTCCCAAAGATAGGGGCGACGCGCCCCCAACTTAGGGGGGTTTGCCCGATGCGGCGCGGCGTTGTCCGCCATACCGTGCAGCCATGCCCAACCCGATGCTCTCCCACCTCATCGCCGACGCCCGCATGGAGGAGTTTCGGCGAGAGGCTGCCCGCGCGTCATCGAGGCGTCCCAGCGACACCACGCGCCACGGTGCGCGCGAAGCTGCCGACGTCGTGCTCACGATTCGGCTCGCCTCGGCTCACGACGTGAAGGCACTGAAATGCCTGGCTGACCTGGACTCCGCGCGCGTGCCATCAGGGGCGATCCTGGTGGCGGAGGCCGATGGCCAGCTTCGTGCCGCTCTGTCTCTGAAGAATGGCGCAGCCATCGCCGATCCCTTCCACCCCACGGCCGCGATCGTGGAGTTGCTGAGCGCCCGCGCCGAGCAGCTGTGCGGGAAGCCGCGCCGACCCGGATTCCTCGCTCGCCTGCGGATCATCGCCGGGCGAACTCGGCGGGGATCCGGAGCTCGGTGGGGGTCCGCGGCCTCGCTCTCGGGGTGCCGCTGAGGTTCACGAAAGCCACCAATCACCACCACCAGGAGGGACCATGAACACATACGTAATCCTTCGCCGCAATGGCTGGCGGACCGGCGATGATCTCGCCCGCGCCGCCGAGGTCTCGAGGGAGACCGGCGACGCGATGCCGGATGAAGTCAGGTGGATCCGCAGCTACGTGATCGAGGAGCCTGACGGCGGTCTCGGGACCGTGTGCATCTACCAGGGGACCAGTCCCGAGGCGGTCCGGCGTCACGCCAGCCTCGCAGGCCTTCCGGCCACCGAGGTCATCCCGGTCGCCGACACCGTGCTCGTCCGGCCGGACCCGGTCCCCGTCTCGGGCTGAGGGATCGGCGAAGGCCAGTGATGCCGGATCGGCTTGAACGGACAGCGGCCGTCGCTGATCTCGGCGTCTGCTCCACCCCCGCGACGGCATAACCATTCATGAGGCCTCCTCGTTCTGGGCGAGTAGAGTCGAAATGCGTTCGATTTTCGGAAAGGAGAGATGCTCGTGTCCATTGATCCGAAGCGCACCGCGGTGGTCCTGATCGAGTATCAGAACGACTTCACCTCCGAGGGCGGCGTGCTCCACGACGCGGTCCGCCCGGTGATGGAGAAGACCGGGATGCTTGAGAACACCGGCAAGCTGGTCGAGGCCGCCCGAGCCGCCGGTGCCACGATCGTGCATGCGCCGATCACCTTCGCTCCCGGGTACGGAGAGCTCTCGCAGCATCCGTACGGGATCCTCAAGGGCGTGGTCGACTCGACCGCCTTCGTCAAAGGCGAGTGGGGAGCCGAGATCGTGGATGCACTCGAGCCGCAGCCGGGCGATGTCATCGTCGAGGGGAAGCGGGGCCTCGACACGTTCGCCACGACAAACCTCGACTTCATCCTGCGCGCCCGCGGCATCACGACGATCGCGTTGGGCGGATTCCTGACCAACTGCTGCGTCGAGTCGACGATGCGCACAGGCTATGAGAAGGGCTACGAGGTGATCACGCTGTCGGATTGCGTGGCGGCCACCTCCGACGAGGAGCACCAGAACGCCATCCGGTTCGATTACCCGATGTTCTCCGAAGTGATGACCTCGGACGGATTCGTGGGCGAGTTGGAGGGCGCGCCGGTCGCCTCCACCTGAGCTCGGCGGACGATCGCCCGGCCCCTCACTCGGCGAGCGAGCGCTCCATCTCGTCAGCCAGCGCTGGATGCTGATACGGCCCCGGCGCGCGTAGCGCGGCGATCACCCGGCGCTGGTTCTCAAGACTCTTGTCGTGGCTGAGCTTCAGCTTGCAGACGAAGCGTGAAACGGGGATCCGCAGCCCGACCGTGCCTCGGGCCAACTGCCCACCCCAGTCGGGGTCCAGGAACTGCGGCCGCTCGACGTGGCGCTCGAAATGCGCGACCAGGCGCGTCAGCACCCGCAGGTTTTCCTCCGCGTCGAGGATCTGGGGTACGCCGTAACAGTGGGCAACGCTGAAGTTCCAGGTCGGGGCGGGGGTCGTCCCCGGCTCGTACCAGCTCGGGCTGATGTAGCCATGGTGGCCCTGGATGATCACCATGACCTCCTGGCCGCTGAAGCCGTGGACCTTTTCGTCTGGGCGGCCGACATGGGTGAGCAGGGCCAGCTCGGCCGATGCCTCGTCCACGAGCATCGGATAGTGCGAGGCCACCAGCTCGCCCGCATTGCTGCTCACCAGGGTGCCCCACGGGTTCTCACGGATCAATTCGCGCACGACCGCAGGGTCGTCGCTGGCATGAATGGGATTCGGGCGCATGAAGACAGTTTTACGCTGCGACCTGTTCGATCCTGCTGTCGATGAATATCAAGGCGGCGATGAGGGGCTCAAGCCGACGATCCGGCGCGCTTGGACTCGGGACGGCGTGTGGTTCCCAGCTGAAGCCTTACTGGCGTTTTCGGGCCGCGGGATACTTGGCCCTGATCGCGAGGAAGGAGAAGCCCGGTCGCTCGACCCCGCCGGGCATGGTCGTGACGTCGATCACGGTTGTGGATCTGCCGGACGAGCGCCCCCGCCCCCTGGCGCGCATCAACCTGTCGCCACGCCACGTCGCGCTCGCCCTCGGGGGAGCCGGCCTCCTCGCGATCGCGGCCATCGCGCTAGCCGTTTTCCTGACCGGGGGGAGCACCGGGGCGCATCGAGCTTCGGTGCTGCCGCTAGCCGAGCGCAGGGCGATCGCCGGAGCGCTGGGGTATCCGTACCCACTTCGGTGCTTGACCATCGCCGTCTCCGCCGACGATCCCGATTACGCAACCGCCGAGATCGATCGGAGGACCGGGTGCGGGCAGTATCGCGGGTACATCTACGCGAGCCTGCACCGGGTCGGTGGTGGCTGGAGGTTGCTCCTCGACGAAGGACAGCTCTATATCGGCAATCTCCTGAGCGGCCCACCGACCACGGGCAATGCTTATCCGCTCGGTTGCCTGAGCGCCCAGACCCTGGCCCAGGTCCCGGCGTTTGCTCGGGCGGGGTTGGCCCGGGGCGTATGTGCGCGCCCGGGATCGTCGATAGAACGGTGAGCTGGACGGCGACTGTTTAAGCGCGAAACGGGGCCGCGGCTATGCCGCGACCCCGTTTCGCAAGCGGGGTGGTCCCTACGGCGTGGGGCAGCTCAGGGCGTATGAGCAGTCATTGAACGACTGCCCGTCGGAGGCCAGCGCCGATGGCGTTGCCTCGTTGACGACACCGGTGCCCAGGTCGATCTGCGTCGGAGAGCCCGAGGCAATCGTGTGCGTCGTCCCCCCGGAGGTATACGTCGAGGTGGGGCCGAACGGGACCGTCCCGACGTTCGCCAGCACGGTCTGCGCGACCAGCGTCGGCGCCTCCAGGATCCACTCGGCTGACGACTCCGAGGAGGCATAGGTCACGTCCTTGCTCCAACTCCACTTCCCGGCGTCGGTGAGCGAAATGCTCCACGTATTGCCGGAGACGTTGCTGATGTCGACGGTGACCTGATCGCCCGGCGTGACCGTGCAGCTGGCATCGCCGCTGCAGCCTGAGATTGGGGTCTCGCTGGCGGGCAGCAGCTCATACCACGCCTGGTACTGATCGCCGAGGATCGAGTTACTTGGGGCCGACTGCTCCTCCACGCCGGCCTGGATCAGATCGCTCGTGTTGTAGCCGCCAATCCCTGCCCAGGTAGCCGCAAAGCCCGGCGGGTCAAGCCCGGCCGACGGAACCTTAAACGTGCTGTCCACAGCGGTCACGCCGCTGCCCGGGGTGACCGCGTAGCCTGACCAGTTCAAGCTGTCCGCGGTCCCGCCGTGAAGCGGAAGCTTCTCTCCCTTGTGCGCGGGGATCAGAACCCCGAGCCCGCGGCTTGCTTGGCGGACATGTGTTTTGGCGGCGGACGCTGCACTACCCATCGCGAGTGCAGAGCAGCTCACGACGGCAGCAAGCGCGCCGATTCGGGCGAATCTACGGCTCATTTGTGTACCTCCCGCGGTACGGCCAGTTTTTCCCTGCCTGGATTCACAGCACGCTAGCGGGTTCGGATCCGCAGTGCGCCGGTTCCCGGTGTGAAGGCCAGGGCTGTCACGGGCGCGGGTCACACCCCGCGGGCGCGCTAGCGACCGTTGCGCTCGCGGTGCTTGCAGCCCGGCCAGCAGCAGGGCCGGCGCATGCCTTCCTCGAGCTCCTCCTGGGTCCGCCGGATCCGCCGCTCTCTGGTCTTCGCCTGCTTGGCGTCCTCGACCCAGCAGATGAACTCGTTGCGCGCCAACGGCGTGATGTCCTTCCAGGCATCAAGGGCCGTCGTGTTGGCGATCAGCGCCTGGCGCAGATCCGCGGGCAGCTTATGCACCACACCGCCGGGGAGTCGCGGGCCGCTCATAGGGCCATGGTAAGTGAGGCGGAGGCGCTCTGCTGACGTAGTGTTTCTGCCGTGGGCGCCGGCGATTCAGCGGTGCATGAGGAGATCGAGCAAAGTCTTAAGGAGCATCCCGCCAGGAAGGGGATCCGCTTCAACCTCTTCGTGACGGCCGTCGAGGTCGGGGGCAGCATTGGGCTGTTCCACCTGGCCAAGCGACTGGGTGCCGGTGACGTCGGTGCCTACCTGATCGGCAGCATCGCCCCGGTGATTGGCGGCTTCATGGTCTGGGCCAAAGCCCGGAAGTTCAGCGGGGCGTCAGCCGCGATCTTCGCCTTCACGGCGCTGTCGGCGCTCATCGCGCTGATCGGGAGCACCACTCCGAAGGCGCTGCTCTACAAGGACTGCGCCGTCACGGCCCTGATCGGTCTGATCTTCCTGGGCTCATGTGTCCTGGCCCGAAAGCCGCTCGCGTTCTACATGGCTCAGCGGTACGGGACCGACGGGACCCACGACGGGATGGCGACCTTCGACGCGATGTGGGATGGCTACCAGGACTTTCGGACCTGTATGTACGTCATCAGCTACCTGTGGGCGGCGTTGTTCCTCATCCAGGCCGGTGGAACCGCGTTGATCATCCACCAGACCCGTTACTCCGCCGCCTACAACTACGACCAGGCCCTCCCCTTGGCCGCGACCGGACTCGGCATCGTGGGGTCGATCGCGATCGGACGCTACTTCAGGAGGAAAGGCGAGGCGCAGGGCGCCGCGGCCGATGCCGTCCCGCTCGGCGGGTGACGGCGCCGGCGGGACCTACTCGGGGTTGACCGCGATCGTCTTGGTGGTGCCCTTCTTGCACACGCCGTCGCGCCCAGAACCGGCCTGGATGTGGTGGGTCTTGCAGTGAAAGCCGTCCGGGACGGCCGTCTTGCGGTCCCAGGCCCGGCCAACCGCGCGCGCGGTCTTACAGCTGACGTTTCCCTTCGTCACGGTGACCGCGACCGTGCCGTCCACGTGCCCGCATTGCTTGAGCGTCGAGGAAGCGCTGGCAGCGCCGACTCCAACTCCACCGGCGGCTAGGGCAGTAACGCTGGCCGCGACGATTAAGAAACGACGTGAGTTGAGCATCCGCGTAGGATCGCACCCGAGCGGGCCGAGCACAACGGTGTTGAGAAGCGCCCGCTGAGGGCGCATTGAAACGCTCCGTCGCCATGAGAGCGCACGCCGGACCAGACCGGCCCTATTTGGCGGGTCGAGTCCGAGTTTTGGTCCTTCGCCCGGCCGGGTAATCCCGCCGCGTGCACCATCCGGCGAGGTTCGGGCTAGCGCTTGTCTTTATCGGCGGACTTCTTCTGATCCGGTCGCTCGTCAGCTTTCGGCTCAGGGGCTCAGCACGGGGTCGCCGCTTGGCCAATTCGACAGCCGAGGAGCGACGCGGCGTTCCCTTTGCCAACAAGCAGTACTACGACCAGCGGTGGGCGCCGGCGGTCGCTGGGGTGGGTGCGCTCCTGCTCGTCGTGGGCGCGGTTTGGTTTCTGGTGGCAGGGTTGTGACCGCTTCCCATCAAGCGTCGGCAGCGACGGTGCGAGCGCGTGAGATTCGGGTAGCTGATCGCTCATGAGTGGCGTAGAGCTCGACTGGTCTTCGGCAGAGGTCCATGACGGCAAGCTCGAGGTGGGGCTGCGCGGTGAGATGCCGCGCGGCTGGAAGGACAGCTTCGAGCGGACGGTCGGGTTGCTTGGCGCCGGGCGCTGGGGCGGTGTCGAACTCAAGAAAGGTCGCGTCCGCGTCGGCGAAGTGGCGGAGGGCGACGAGAGCCGGGTGCATCACTTTCTCGAGAGCGTCGTCCTACAGGCGAATTCGGCTCACGAAGCGCCGGAGCCCGAGGACGGCGAGGACGCAGATGAGCCCGAGGAGGAGGAGCTCGACGGCGTCGACGCCGAGATGACCGAACGATTCCGCTCGCTCGGCGGCGACTCCTCGGACTGATACCTCCTGACCGCTGGGCCGCGGAGGACTAGGGGCAGACCAGGGTTCTCACGGGCGCGATGCGGCGCCAACGCGACGAGAGTGCGCTTCCACGTGATCAACGGAAGAAAGGGAAGTCGCCATGGCTGATTCCGATCCCACCATCGTCCTCGTCCACGGTGCCTTCGCCGACGCGTCAAGCTTCCGCCCGCTGTACGACGCGCTTCTCGACGAAGACGTGACGATGATCGTCCCGCCGAACCCGCTGCGGGGGTTGACCGGCGGCGACGGCGAGTACCTCAAGGGGGTCATCAACGAGGTCGATGGACCGGTTCTGCTCGTCGGTCACTCCTACGGGGGCTCGGTTATCACCGCCGCCGGCACGGCGGACAACGTGGTCGGACTCGTCTACATCTCGGGCTTTGCTCCCGATGAGGGCGAGAACCTGACCGACCTGCAATCGAAGTTCCCGCCGCCGAAGATCGCCTCCTACATCGTCCAGCACCAGTTGCCCGAGGGCGGAAACGAGTTCACGCTCGCGCTCGATGGCTTCCACGAGTCCTTCTGCGCCGACGTCCCGGCGGACGACGCCGCCTTCTACGCGATCTCCCAGCGCCCGCTCGCGGGGGTCGCCTTAACCGAGGCCGCGCCGACGCCCGCCTGGCGCAGCCGCCCGGCGTGGGCGGTGCTGCCGACCGCGGACGGGGCCATCGACCCCGGCGTTCATCGCTTCAGCTACGAGCGCATGGGCGCGCAGATCACCGAGATCGAGGGGGCCTCCCACGTCGTCATGATCTCGCACCCCAAGGAAGTCGCCGAGGTCGTCATGACCGCCGCCCACGCCCACGCTGCGCAGCCAGCCTGAGTTAGCGCGAAGGGTCCCGCGCTCGAGCGGGTCGGGTGAGCGCGGGACCATTGGGGGCTAGGGAACGCGCCTCACTGAGCGGACCACCCCCGGTCTGACCATGTGCTGAACGGGAAGTAACCGCCTGTGAGCTTCTCTGGCCAGAAGGGGATGAAGGCCCCGCCGCCCAGGCTGGGATCAAGAGCATCGGCCTCGGTGTTCAGCGAGGCCGCAGTCGTGAGATTGCTCCAACTTCCGGTGGTCACGCGCGAAGACAGCGCCTGAAGCCCGGCGATCAACTCGGCCGAAGTGAAGTTGCAGTGTCCCTGCGCCTCCACGAAGGCCTGCCGTAGGCGCCGACTGTCTCCGGCGTGCGCAACCAGTGTGTGGTAGTAGCGCTCCTGCTGCACAGGTACGAGCTGATCCGAGATCGTCTTCAGGTCAAGCTCGGGAACCTGAAGGTGGCCACTGGGCACCGAGGTGCGAGTCAACCACTGATACGCCGCTCGATCTGGCCTCAGATCGGCATTCCGCGTCAGGTTGGCAAGGTCGGCCCTGAGGCTAAGACCCGCCTCGTTGTACAGCGCCCTGACCTCGGGATAGTAAGACGACTCGTGCAGGAGCCTCGAGAAGTCAACTCCGACCGTCCCCGCGCCTTCACCGCCCGCAGCCGCCTCAAGCTGCTCGCGCGCGGTAATGATGAAGCTGAGCGCCGACGCGGGGCCGCCGACGAAGTAGTCGTCGTATTGCCCCTGCTCCTGTCCAAGGTAGTCGTAGATGTTCGGGATCGTGGTGCCGCCCCACGGCGACACGTTGAGGAAGGCCATCGCCAGCGCGAGACGCGCACGACCCTGTGGCGTTTCCTGCGCCGCTGCGCCCGCGGCGAGCAGTTGGGCCGCCGAGTGGGCGCTGTCGGCGAAGCCTTGTGCCGGCCCGTCGACGAAGTTGGTCAGCTGGATGTTCTGACCGGGGGCGAGGAGTTGGCTGAGCGCGTACTCCCCGTCCAACTGGTACTGGTTGAGCTGATTGGCGCCGGCGACGATCCCGCACGTGGTCAGCGAGCCATCGAGGCGACCGTTCGAGTTCTGATCCTCAAGGGCGCTGATCAAGCCGCCCATCGAGGTCCCGAACGCGTAAACGTGGCTCGGGGCCGATGGGAGGAGCGTCCCCTCGACTTTGCTCAGGGTCTCGAACTGATCCCGGACAGCGCTGCCAAGCGCCCACCAGGAGCCGGTCGGGTCATACGAAGAACCGGCCAGGGCATAGCCCATGCCAAGAAGCGCTTGTTGAGTGGTGGGATCGGGAGCGTCCGCGGCGAGCAGCGGGCCAAAGCCATGGCTGTAGAGGATCAGCTGGTGATTCCAGCTCGCAGGTATGTCGGCGATCCACGTGGCCCCGTCAGGCAGCGTGCCCGTGTAATGGGTCGAGGTGGGAGCGGCCGATGCCGTCCCAGCCGCGATCAGCCAGCAGGCGCAGACCAGCGCAACCGAGGTGCCCAAGCACCGTTCAATCAAGCCCTTCATGGAACCTCCCTCATCGTGCGGGTGGCCGCACCGACCCCGCGGCCGAAGTCAAAAGCGACCCTAGTGAGTATCAGGTCACCTGTCAAGCAACGCCACGCCGAGCCACAGGCGCCGCTCGTCGACGCCGCCGCCGGCGGTCAGGAACCGTCCGGGAGCCGCCCAGAGTTCGTCTTGCCGGTGGGAAATCCGGCATGCAGGGCGCGCACCGCAGACAGGGCCCCCTCGCGCAAATGCTCTTGGATAATCGGCGAGAGCCCAGCCAGCATCTCGCGCTCCATCTGGTCGACCGCCTGCTCGCACTCGTCAAGCACCCGACGGCCCTCGGCTGTCAGCGTTGCCGGGAACACACGGCGATGATTGGGATGAGGGCGGCGCTCCACGAATCCCTTGGCCTCGAGCGCCTCGATGACCTCGCTCATCGACTGCGGCGACATATAGGCCCGCCGGGCAAGCTGCGCGTTCGATAGCCCACCGCGACGCCCGAGCACACTCAGCGTCGTGTACTGCAGAACGGTCAGGCCGTAGCGCGACACCCGATCGTTGATCGCGCGCCGGATGGCCCGCTCGAGCCGGGCGATCACGTAACTGATCCGTGGCCCGTCGCTCTGGGCCTCGCCCGCGCGCGCTAGATGCTGTTCGGCCTCTGCCCTAACCATCGGGGCAATGTTATGCGGAGCGCCTCCGAGCGCCGTCGCGCCGACGCGTCATCGATCACCTATCCAGGATTGCCGTCGCTGAGTTATGGCGGGCTGAGTTTCGGCCGATAAAGCCTGTGTGGCTGATGACGGAGTGCTGGCTGCATGATTGACGGCCGCGTCCGCGCGGTCGTGTCCGTGGATGCTCGTTATCGGAGGGACCGGTGGCTGGAAGTGATGGCGTGGAAGGAACTCGAACCCAGAAGCTGATGGCCGGCTTGGCCGGCTGGAGAGCGGACGGCAAGGCGGGCGGTGGCTTTCGTCCCGCCGGCTCCCATGCTGCTTCGAGATCCGTTCGGTTGCTATTCGGCGTGCTGTTTGCGGTGCTGGCCGCCTACGTGGTCTCGCTGTTCGTGCGGCCGGTGTCCGATTCGCACTTCTGGCTTGACGGTTGGGGGACGGCGGGATTTGAGCTGGTCGCGAGCTCACTGATCTTCGCCCGCGGGCTGGTCGATCAGCAGGCCCGAGGGTTCGCGTTTCTCCTTGGCCTGGCAGCCGCCTCGTGGGCGCTGGGGGATCTCGTCAACACCTACATGGCGGTGCATGGTCAGAACCCACCGAGCCCGACGTTGTTCAACTACTTCTGGGCGGCGTTCTTCCCATTCGCGTTCGCGGGCCTGATGGCGCTGGTGAACCGGGACGTGATCAAGATCACGGCTCCGAACTATCTCGACGGTCTGCTGCTGCTGATCTGCTCCGGCGCTTTCATCGCGTTGTTGTTCACGCCGATTCAGCATGCGGCAGGCGGCGACAGGGCTACGGTCGCGACCAACCTTGTCTACCCGGCCTTGGACGTACCGGTGCTGGGTCTGACGCTGATCGGGATCTTCTTGCTACCGCCGGGGAGGCGCACACGTTGGGGCCTGCTTGCAGTCGCGGGCCTCGTGAACGTGGTCGGTGATTGCGTAGCGGTGTTCCCGAGCCTGGCCGGCGGGATCTTGGGCAACGCGCTGAACGCCGCGGCATGGCCGACGTCACTGCTGGTGATCGCGGCCGCGTTGTGGCTGGCTCCCGGGTCAGGGCAACCGCCGCGGGAGAACCACTCCTCGGGGTTCACGGTTCCGACGGTCGCCTCGATTCTGGCCCTAGCGATCCTGCTCGTCGGCATTGTCTCCGACGTCAGCCGCGTCGGGATGGGTGCCGCGCTGCTGGCGCTGATCGTCTCAGGCGTGCGGTTCGGGCTCGCGCTGCGGCACTCTCGCCGGTTGACCGAGCAGCGTGCCAAGGAGTTGCAAGCCGCCGCACAACGCGAACGTGACGCGCGCGACGCCCTCGAGGCAGCCGCCGGCGAGCTCCAGGCCCAGAGTCAGCGCGACGTATTCGGCACCCAGCTGGCCGAGGCCCTCGAGATGGTTGACGAAGAGGAGTCGGCCTACGACGTCGTCGAGCGCGCGATCGTGGAGATCTCGGAGACCACCCCGGCCGAGCTGCTGTTGGCCGACTCCAGCCGAGCCCATCTCCGGCAGGTTGCATCCAGCCCGCTGGCTGGCGCCCCGGGTTGCCCGGTTGAGTCGCCATTTGCCTGCGTGGCGGTGCGGCGTGGCCAGCCCGTCGCGTTTGATTCCAGCGAGTCACTGAATGCCTGCCCGAAGCTCCGGGGCCGCCAGTCGGGGCCCTGCTCCGCGGTGTGTGTGCCGGTCGGCTTCATGGGCCGGGCCCTCGGAGTCCTGCACGCGACCGGGCCGGCGGGTTCACCGCCCGACGGCGATCAGATGGCTCAGATGGCGACGCTGGCCACGCAGGCGGGGGCCAGGATCGGCACCGTCCGGGCGTTTGAGAAGACGCAGCTGCAGGCCTCGACCGACGGGCTCACCGGGCTGACCAACCGGCGGACACTCGAGACCGAGATCCGTGACCTGCTCCGGGCGGGGACGCCGTTCGCGCTTGCCGTCGCCGACCTTGACAAGTTCAAGGCGATCAACGACACCTACGGTCACGAGGCCGGCGACCGGGTCCTGCGCTTCTTCTCGCAGGTCGCGGGCGCGGCTCTGCGCGAAGGTGACCTGTTCGCGCGGTGGGGCGGCGAGGAGTTCACGATCGTCCTGCCCGGGATCGACCGTCATCAGGCGGTTGCGGTACTCGACCGGATCCGGCACTCGCTCGAAGGCGCGCACTCCGGGGCCCACCCGCGATTCACCGCCAGCTTCGGGGTCACCGACAGCACCGTCGCGGCTTCGGTGGAGCAGCTGCTCCAGTTTGCCGACGCAGGCCTCTACCGCTCAAAGCAAGATGGCCGGGACCGCGTCACGGTCGCCGACCGGCTCTCTGAGGAGGAGGCGCTTGATTACGCGCCGGCCGAGCCTGCCGCTAGGACGAACGGACACCGCAATGGCGGGGCTCACCCGAACGGCAACGGAAACGGCAATGCCAAGAGAGCGGCCAACGGCAACGGAAACGGCAGCCGCAAGCCAACGACGGTGAGACGGCGAACGAAGACGCCAGCCATGCATGAGGCGGCGCACGAGCCGGATCCGCGCGCTACCGGTCTCGAGATCAGATAGCGCGGCGCCTACGCGGCGACTCGCCGGCGTCGGTGCCGGCGGCGCGGCGGGCGGCGGCTGCGATGACCGGCCTGGGGCTCAGCCTTTAGAGCGCGCGGGCGGGTCCGGTGAAGGCCATGGTCGAGCCCGAGCGCCTCGGCGAGTTGGGCGACGTCGCGGTGCTGATCAGGGGTGAGAAGTGTGATTCCGGTGCCCTTGCTGCCGGCGCGGCCGGTGCGGCCGATGCGGTGAACGTAGGTCTCGGTGTCGGCGGGCGGGTCGAAGTTGATCACGTGGGTGACCCCCTGTACGTCGATCCCACGGGCGGCCACGTCCGTGGCGACCATGGTGTCGATGTCGCCGGACTCGAAGCGGGAGAGCGCCCGCTCGCGCTGGCCCTGTGACTTGTTGCCGTGCATCGCGACAGCCTTGACGCCGTGCGATGCGAGCCGCTTGACGAGCCGGTCGGCTCCGTGCTTGGTTCGAACGAACACGAGCGTGCGGTCACGGTCACGACCGAGCTCCCGGACGAGCGCCTGGACGCGGTGCTCGTGCGCGACCGGCACGAAGCGGTGCTCGATCTCCGGATTGGCGCGGCGTGCCGTCGGGCCGTGCTGGTGGGTCACCGGGTCGCGGGCGTAGCGGCTTGCAAGCCGTCCGGCTTCGCCGTCGAGGGTGGCGGAGAAGAAGAGCGTCTGGCGCGTGGTCGGGCAGCCGGCAACGATCCGGTCGATCGCCGGCCGGAAGCCCATGTCGAGCATGCGATCGGCCTCGTCCAGCACCAACATCCGGATGCGGTCAAGCCTGAATGCGCCGCGGGCCAACAGGTCTTCGAGGCGGCCCGGGGTCGCTACCAGCACATGCGAGTTGGCGGCGTCCTTCGCCTGTTTGACCAGGCCGGCGCCGCCGTAGACCGCGCTGACGCGGAGCGCCCGAGCGTGCGCGATGCTCCGGATCTCATCGACGATCTGGAGCGCGAGCTCACGGGTGGGCGCGACCACGAGGGCCGCCGGACGCGGGTCCTCGGCGCGAATGCGCTCAACGAGGGGGATGCCGAAGGCAAGCGTCTTGCCCGATCCGGTGGGCGACTTCGCGATCACGTCCCGCCCGGCGATGGCATCGCCGATCACGGCACGCTGGATCGCGAACGGCCGGTCGATCCCGGCCTGAGAAAGCGAGCTGATGACGGTGCGCGAGACACCGAGATCGGCAAAAGATTCAGTTGACATGCACAACTCCTTGGCGGCGCACGGAGGGGCCGCGGACGATTCGGGAGGCTATGGCTGACCCGAACCGCTGACTGCGGGACCCAAGCGAGCTGCCTCGCGGCCGACGTCGCCGACCGCTGGCATCAACGTAGCAGGCGCCCTACCGGTCGTCGGCGGGCTGCGGGCTGACCGGCTCGGCGACCTCAAGCGCCGCCGCCCGCTTCCGGGCCTCCTTCTTGGCCTGCTTGTCAACCCGGCGCTCCCGAAGCTTGGCCTCCCGAGCCAGCTTCGCAAAGGTTGTCTTCTTCTTTGAGCTCGAGGCCATGTCTAGACCAGCTGGACGTTGGCCGCGGCTGGGCCCTTGGGACCCTGCTCTGTGTCGTAGCTCACCTTTGCGCCTTCGGCCAGGGACTTGAAGCCGCTGCCCGCGATCGCTGAGTGGTGAACGAACAGGTCCTTGCCGCCTTCATCGGGCGTGATGAAGCCGTAGCCCTTGTCATCGCTGAACCATTTCACGGTTCCGGTTGGCATCTATTCCCTCCCGGGAGGTCGTGTGCTGCGAAACGCGGGAGGTGCAGGAGCAACCACTACGAACGCTGGCACTACTTGGCCGAACCCTGAGGGCCCGGCATGACGCGGCGAGTGTACCGGGAGGATCTCATCCTGGCGTCTCGACATCGTTTAGCCGGTCGATAGGCTCGAGCCCGGTATGTCGGTCTCCGTCGCTGTCGGGCTGATCCTCGCGCTGCTGACCGCGTTCGGCTCGGTGGCCGGCTTCTTGTACAAGTTCCGGGGTGCGCGGAGTGCGCCGCAGGTCGAGTTGCGAAGGCCGATTCACAGCACGATCCTGCTCTTCCGCTCGCCGGTCTACTTGCTTGGGATCGCCATCGGCCTGAGCTCGTGGCTGGTCCACGTCGGCGCGCTCGCCTTGGCGCCGATCTCGCTCGCGCAGGCGACCGTGGCCGGCGGCCTGGTGCTGCTGACGGTGGTCGCCGATCAGCTATTCGGCATCGAGGTCACGCGCCGGGAGTGGATCGGCGTGACGCTGATGGCCGCCGGCCTGGCCGCGCTGGCGGCGACGCTTGACGGCGATGCCCGGAGCGCCCACTCCCACTACGCGGTCGGCACGCTCACCGTCTTCCTGCTCGCGACCGCGGGCGGCGGGCTGCTCGTGACAGTTCTGTTTTCGCGCCGGGCGAGTGCCTTGGCGGTGGCGGCTGGGCTTTACTGGGCGGCCTCGGACACCTCGATCAAGGCCCTCAGCGGACACCTCAGCGCGCTTGGCGCGGGGGTGCTCCTACAGCCGCTGGCGCTGGTCATCTTCCTGGCCTCGATGGTGGGGCTGTTGATCTCGGCCCGGAGCCTTCAGCTTGGCGAGGCCGTGCCGATCATTGCGCTGACCAGCGTTGCCGCAAACCTGACCACGATCGCCGCCGGCCCGATCGTATTCCGGGAGCCGCTGCCCGCCGGACAGGCGGCGCTAGTCGTCAGGCTGCTGGCGTTCACGTTGGTGATCGTGGCGGCGGCGCTCACGCCGCCGCCGATGCGTACGCCGATCGAGACCTAGCAGGGCGAAGCTACTCCCGCGCGTATTCCTCAGCCGCCCGCGGTTCGAACTCGTAGGCGACGAACTGCTCGTCGCCGACGACGCGGGCATCGTGGCCCGGCTCGATGACGTAGGCGTCCCCGACCGTGAGATCGGCCTCCGACCCGTCCTCGTGGGTCACGTGGAGGGTTCCGGACTGCACAAACCCGACGTGTCGAGCCTGACAGCTGTCGGTTCCGGCGACGGGTTTGACGCACTCCGACCAGACCCAGCCTGGCTCCAAGACCATCCGCGCGGCAGTTGTGTTACCGGCCCTGACCACATCCACCCGCGTCTTCTCCGGTGTTCGTGTCTCCTCGGGCGAATCGAAGTTCAGCGTTTCCACACCCGGCATGGTCCCTCCTCAGCTTGATGGCGGTCGTCGCCGACGCTACTGGGACGGGAGTTCGCACGCAACGCGACGGGCCTTTATCGGGCTGGCAAGGCTGCTGGCAATGGATGAGTGACGACCGCCTGCCAGGCCACGGCGTCTCCTTCCAACCCGACTGGCGCAGGTGCGCCCAGGAAAAGCGCCACGGCCAGGAACGGGAACACCCACGGCAGGTAGGACCACGTCCAGTAGTTGGCAGCCAGCTGCACCCCGAGGAGCAGCGCGGCCGCGAGCGCGCCGAGTCGGACCAGGTCCGTGCCGGCGGAGGGGGCGGAGCGCAGAGCCAGTACGGCGGCCACCACGATCGCCAGCACCGCCGCCTGGACCAGCGGTTGCAGCCAGCGGAGACCGAATGCGTACCACGGGGTGTAGAAGGAGCCCCGCTGGAACTGGAAGGTCATCGCATGCACCATCGCCGAGACCCCGCCCAACCCGCCGAACAGAACCAAGAGCCCCACCGCGCCAGCGGATAGTGCGACTGCCGCATAGCAGGCCCGTCCCAGCCCGCGCCGGCGGTACGGCAGCCAGATCGGCAGCAGGACCAGCGGCACGAGCTTGACCCACACGCCCAGCGCGAGCGCCAGCAGTGACGCACCGATGCGCGGACGCAGCGCGAGCATCCCGGCCAGGCAGGCGGCCAGGACCAGGTCGTTGGAGCCCCCGGACGCGGCCAGCAGGACGGGCGGGAAGGCGAACCAGGCGAGCGCCAGGCGCAGGCCCCGGTCTCCCGTGCGCTCATCGGCCCGACCTCCGCCGGCGGGCGCGCGCCCCCCGAGCCGGAAGAGGGCCCAGCCCACAAGCAGGCTCGCCACCGCGGTCGTCAGCAGCGAGCCTGACATGTCGCTGAAGAGGTCGCGCACGGGCAGCCAGGCGGCGGCGGGAGCGTAGAACAGGTAGTTCAGAAGCGGGTAGGTGTCGCCATGGACCTCCAACTGCATGTGCCCGTAGGGGAGCACGCCGTGGAGCAGATCGGTGGCCCCCTGCAGCGAGGCGACGGCGACGTCGCTGTAGCCGCTCGAGGTGAGCGTGATCAGCAAGAACGCGAGGACGGTGGCGAATAGCAGCACCCGCAGCATGCGCGTTCGCCGCCGCGGCTCCCAGTCCGCCCAAAGCCACTGCAGCAGCGGCGTGGTCGGGCTCGCAGGCGGCCTCGTCGACCCCAGGCCGACCAACAGGCACCTGATCAGCAGATAGCAGAGCGCCGGCACCGCGAGCGCGACGCTCGCCACGGCCAGGCCCTCGTTGATCAACGGCACGGTGAGGGTGAAGCTCGCCACCGCGAGCGCGTCAAGGTTGCGCACACGCTGTAGCGGCATGACAAGCGTGGCGAGCAGGAACAGCACCGTCAGGAGGGCGAGCACCCACGGCGAGTTCGCCAGCGCGGCGCCAGAGACCGGCTCGCCGGGAATGTGCTGCTCGATTGAGACCAGAGCGCCGTTGGGGCCCACCGCCGCGTCGAGCACGATTCGCGGGCCGTCGAAGAACGTGACGCGCTGCACCGTGGCGTCAAGCGGAACCACCCGGGCACTGCTGGCCGGATGGCTGGCGAGAAATTCGCGATCGCTCGGATTTGCGCGCGCCGCCGCGATCGCGGCGGCGGCACCGAGACGGTAGTGCGGCTGGGTCCGGGCATGCAAAAGGGAAAGGCCCGCAGCGCACAGCACGAACACGACGGCGAGCGCGAGCAAGCGGCGAGACGCCGCGGCGGGACGCGCGGTCGCAGCGGACGCGCGGCCGCCAGTGGAGACCCCCAGCGCGGCGCCAGAGCCCTCCGGCGCTGGGGCGCGGGACACTCGCCTTAGCATCGGGTACGTATCGGCCCGCCCGAGCGCGCGCTTGATCGCCTCGACCGGGCGTCCGCCTGCGGGCCTCGCCCTAGTGGATCGACATGTGCTCGATCCCCAGATACTCCTTCGCCGCCCAGGAGATCGGGTCGGCGGCGAAGCGCCGCTGCAATGCGCCGTCGTGGAGCGCGTCGTCGATCCCGGCCATGATCATCGACTGGTCGAGCACCAGCCGGCGGTGTCCGACTGAGCCGGTCTCCGGGTTGACCGCGTCATAGAAGCCGCCGTCACGGGTGTAGAGGCCGGGGTAGTCACGGCGCAGAGTCTCCAGGTTGGCGTACGCCTGCTGGGGCAGGACCGGCAGCGCGATCGCCGAGGCGTGCGGGCTGACCGTCGTCTCGGTCGCGCAGGTCGTGCACAGTGCGAGCCCGTCATGGCTCGGGACTGCGCCGCCGCCGCTCGCGAACGCGAGCCCCTCGACGCCGAAGGCGCCGTAGTCGCCGGTGTCGTCGGCCGTGCTCGACGGTGAGATCCCCCACACCGGGTAGTGCAGGACCTGGGTCGCATACTTGATCTGGACCTGTGGCCAGCGCAGATCGTCGAGGCCCAGGCTGTGCGGCCCCCACGTCGTCTCGGGAACGACGAGGTTCGCCATCAGTCCCTCGAACATGCCGCCGGCATAAGTGGGCACGAAGGTCAGCGAGGTCCCCGGATAGACGTAGTGCCCCTCCCAGACGGGGAACTTCTTGCCCGACTGGGGATCGGTGTAGGTCTGCCAGTAGCCCGGCGTCGGCCACTGACCCTGCGAGGAGTAGTCGGGATCGGTCGAGCAGCGCTTGGGGGGCAGCGTCCGCCACGTGCGCCACCAGACGTCGCCGGGCATCTGGTGCCTGCCCATGCCGATGTAGATCGCGATCCGGGGGTCGCTGTAGAGCGTGTCGACGTGGTAGAGGGCCGGCCCGACGCCGGCGTAGTAGCCCCCGTACATCGCGCCGGTGTGCGGGACGGGCAATGCGGCGTTGACGTTGCAGTTCGTCTGCGGGCGATTGTCGTAGAAGATCGAGAAGTCCATCGGCTCGAGCAGGCTGTCGGCCAGGCCGCGGAGCTCGGGCAGCGCCTCTCGGATCTCGATCAGCCCGGACGCATACCAGCCGTTGTCGACCGCCGAGACAAACGAGCAATTGTCCGTCGTCCCCCCCGTCTGCGCGCAGTCGTTCTGACCCGGGTCGGACAACACGTTGCCGTTGTTGGTGTCGTACCACTGGAACAGGAAGCCGTCGTAGCGCTTCAGCGTCGAGACCTCATGCAGCGTCGCACGGGCCAGCGCGTCGGCCCTAGAGCGATCGATCAGGCCGAGGTCGTGGGCGGCGACGACCGCCCACAGGTAGACGCCGATGTTGGCCGCGGAGGTGTAGGTGCCGCGCACCGTGCCCGGCCCGAGGTTGTCGAGCGGCAGGTGCGTGGTCGGGTCGACGTCGGCGGCATAGAACTTCCACGTGTCGGCCGCGATGCCGCGCAGCACCGTCCGCTGATGCCGGCTCAGCTGACCCGGATTCGCCAGCGCCGCGGCCGGGAGCGCGAACATCAACGCCGTCGCACCGGCCGCTATCAGCAGGCGGAGCCGCACCGTCGTCCTCAGGAGACGTGGAACGCGGCGCCGTTCGGCAGGCTGACCGGGCAGCCGGTCGTCGACATCGGCGCGGACGTGTCGCTCACCCACAGGGTGGCCGGGCCAGGCTGGACAACGAAGCGGCCCGTGTTGGTGTAGAAGCCGAGGTTCTGGCGGCCCAGCGTGAACCTGACCGTCTTGCTCTGCTTCGGGTTTAGCTGCACGCGCTGGAAGCCCTCGAGCTTCTCGACCGGCTGGAGGATGCTGGTGTCGCTCTCGTGGGTGTAGAGCTGCACAACATCGGCGCCCGCCATCGACCCGGTGTTCGTGACCGTCGCGGTCACGGCCAGGCCACCGTTCGGCCCGACCCGTGTCGATGACAGATGGGGCGGCGAGATCGAGAACGTCGTGTACGACAGCCCGTAGCCGAACGGATAGAGCGGCGTATTGGGTGCATCGAGGTACTTCGACGTGTACTTGTTACTGGGGTCACACGGACGTCCGGTCGGCAGCTCGTTATAGGTGATCGGAATCTGACCGACGTTGACGGGGAACGTCATCGGCAGCTTGCCGCTGGGGTCGACCTTGCCGAACAGGATGTCGGCCACCGACTGGCCGCCCTCGGTGCCGGGGAACCAGCTCTCGAGCACCGCCGGGGCGTTCTGCTGAAGCCAGTCGAGCGTCAGCGGTCGCCCATTCATCAGGTCGACGACGTAGGGCTTGCCGGTGGCGGCGATGTCCTGGATCAGCTCCAACTCGTCGCCCGGCAAGCCGATGTCCGTGCGCGACGAGGCCTCGCCGGTGAGCGACGACGGCTCGCCGACCACGATCACGGTCTCCTGCGCCGCGTTGGCCGCAGCCACCGCGGCCGGGAACCCGGCGTCGGAGTCACACGGCGTGGGGACGCCATTCGAATTCGTCGTATCCGGGTCGCACCCCTGGGCGTAGGTGACGGTTGCGCCAGGATCATCATTCTTGATCCCCTGTAGGACCGTGACGATCTTGTCGGTCGTCGTCAGATCAGCGGGGGTCGTGTCGTAGCCGATCGGCACGTCGGGACCCAGCTGGTCGAGCGGAGCGTTGGCGAGCGGCCCGACGACCGCGATCGACGAGGTGCTCGGGCTCAGCGGCAGCGCGTGGTTGTTGTTCTGGAGCAGCACCTGCGACTCGTCGGCCGACGTCTTGGCGGCGGCCAGGTTGCCGGGTGTCAGCTCGGCACTGTTGACGCGGTTCGGGTTGGTGACCGGGTGCTGGACCATCCCGGCCAGGTACTTGAGCACGAGCACGTGCCGGACCGCGGTGTTGAGCTCCTGCATCGTGATCCGGCCCGCGGCCAGCTGCTGCGGCCCGTAGCAGTCGAAGGTCGACTCAACCGGCGCGGTGGCGCTGCCGGTACATCCGACCTGCACCGCCATCTCTATGTCGAGCCCTGCGGTGAGCGCGAGCCGGGCCGCGTCCGCGCCGTCGGATGCGTAGCCGAAGTCCTCAAGCTCCTGGACGGCCTGGTAGTCGCTGACCACCGTGCCGCCAAAGCCCCACTCGTCACGCAGGATCTTCGTCAGCGTGTATGGATTGGCGGTGTTCGGGACACCGTTGAGCGAGTTGAACGAGCTCATCACGGTCGCTGCGCCGGCGTTGACCGCGGCCTGGTACGGCGGCAGGTAGTAGTTGAAGAGCTGCTGCGTCGACATGTCGACCGTGTTGTATTCACGGCCGGCGACGGGGGCGCCATAGGCGGCGAAGTGCTTGATCGTGGCCGCCATCTTGTCCGGCGCGCCGAAGTTGCTCCCCTGGTAGCCACGTACCTTCGCGGCGGCGATCGCCGAGCCCAGATACGGGTCCTCGCCGGCGCCCTCCACCACCCGGCCCCAACGGGGGTCGCGGGCGATGTCGACCATTGGGTTGAAGGTCCACTTGAGCCCGTCGGCAGTCGCCTCAGATGCCGACACGGACTCGTCGTTCTGGACCAGCGCCGGGTCCCAGCTCGAGGCCTCACCGAGGGGCACCGGGAACATCGTCTTGTAGCCGTGGATCACATCGAGCGAGAAGATCAGCGGGATGCGGGGGTGGCAACCCGGCGCCATGTCTGCCTGCTGGACGGCGTTGATGCTGGCGACGCCGGTCAGATCGAGCACCGAGCCGACCAGCCCCTCGCAGGCTTGCGTCTCAAGCGTGCTCAGCGGCGTCGTCGGACCCGCCATCGTGAGCTGGCCGAACTTCTCCTGGACGTTCAGCTTCGAAAGCTCACTGTTGGCGTATGCGTTGGCCTGCGCCTGGCTGGGCGCCGCGTCGCTCTGCTTTAGCGCCTTGCGATGGGCCTTGGCACCGCGGTGCAGGGTCCGCGCGGAGGGAGCGGCTGCGAACACGCCGACGGCGAGCAACACTCCGAGCCAGATGAGGGCGGTATGACCGGTCCTGAGACCGGTCGGGCGGCGCGGTCCATCCTGGGCCGTGCGGGCAACGCGCTGAGCCATCTCTACTCCTCCTGATGTACGTCTGCAGCGTGTCCTTACCCCGGTTCACGTGGCAGCAAGCACAAAGTCGTCGCGCTGGCGGTGGCCGCGCGCTGAGACTTGCGGCGCTTCACGCGTCGCAGACAGATGGGCGCGACGGCGAGGATGGCGAGGGCGAGCCCGCTCAGCACGAGCAGCTCCAGGTAGTCACCGTACCCATGGAAACGGAAGGTCACGTGGTCTGTGCCGGCGGGGACGTCGACGGCGACGAGCGCGGGCGCGACCATCCGAGCCGGTCGTCGCCGGCCGTTGACGGTTGCCGCCCACCCTGGGTCGTAGGAGGCGCTGAGCACGACGACTCCGGGACGGCGCATTCGTACCGTTGCCGCCGCCTCGCCGTGGGCGAGGTCGGCGCGTTCCGCGGTGATGGTGCTGGCGAAGGCCAGGCTTGGTGGCGCGGGCAAGCGGCTGTCGCGGTCACCGTCGGATCCGTATCTGACGCCGAGGTATGCGCCTTTCTCGGCCAGCCCGGACTGGAGCAGCGGGATGCTGCTCGTGCCCAGATTGCCTCGGTCAGCCGAAACCTCGCCGACGATGCGACCGGCCTGGACGTAGCCGCCGTCGGGCAGCGTCCACAGCGAGTAGGCGCCGGAGCGCATCGCCAGCCGGGCGCGTACGGGCGGCGTCGTGCCGGCGGGGAGGACGATGTAGCGGATCCCGAATAGCCGGTAGTCGGAGGGCTCCCGGTCGTCGAAGTAGTACTCGGGGTCGGTCATCAGCGAGGCGGTGCGCAGCGTGTATCCGACCTCGTCGACGTCGCGCCTCTCCAGGTACTTGAATACGGGGACCGCGCCGACGGTGAAGTCCTGGCCCCAGTTCGTTGGCATCCCCGCGTAGGTCCGGCCGCCGCCCCCGCGCTCGATCACGGTGATGAGGCGATCAAGCTCGGCGCCCTGAGTCGTGTCCGCCCGGCGCTGAGCCGCGATTGCGGCGCCGTCGTGCCGGTCGTAGGCGCCGAGCTGGAGCCACGCGGGCGCAAGCACGGCGACCGAGGCGACCAGCGCGGCAACGGGGGTCAGGGCGGGCGACCAGCGCGCGACCCGGCCTTCGAGCAGCCGTGCGCAGCGTGCCGCCAGCCACGCCGCTCCGCGCCCGGCGAGCAGCAGCGCGGCCAGCTGCGCGCCCATCTCAAAGCGACGGAAGAAGAGGTCGGCGTGCCCAGGGATCAGATCGACAAGCGACCCGAACGTCGTGCGACCGCACGCCAGGAGCAAGCAGACCCCGAGCGCGACCAGCAGAGCGCGGGCGTCGAGGTCCGAGGACCAGGCCAGCCACGCCAACCCAAACCCAAGCGCCGCGAACACGGTTACGACGGGCAGTCGGCCGTAATCCAGCAGCTGCCCTGAGACCAGCCAGTCGAGGACCTGACGCGCGCCGTAGCCGTTGACCAGCCCGGTGCCCTGCAGCGGCTCGTTGACCGCCGCCCAACCCCGCTGGGCAACGAGCGGGACGATCACCCACGCCGCCGCGAGCAGCGAACCACCGAGCAGGACCGCCGCCCGTCGCACCCGCGTGATGAGCGGCTTGCCGGCGACGAGCGGCCAGACGAGCAGTACCGATAGCGCCAGATACCCGGTCTCAAAGTGCAGCGCGACGGTCAGCGCGGTGAGCAGCACCGCTCCGAAATAGCCGCGGCCGTCGCGGATCGCTCGCCAGCTGAAGCCCCAGGACAGCGGCAGCGTCCACGACGCCCACAACTGGGTCCACACGCCGAACCCGGTCCATACGTAGGCGTGCTGCTCATAGCCGACCCCGGTCACGCTGACCAGAAACGGAGACATCGCGGCCGACGCGGCCGCGGCCGGCCGGCCCGCCCCGAACAAGCGGGCCGATAGGTAGACGCTGACCGGCCACAGCGACAAGAGCAGGTACAGCGACCACCGAAACGCCGCGTCGGGGCCGGTCAGCAGCCCCACGGCGCCGGTGATGATCGCCGGCAGGCTCTGGTAATGAAGAAACTGCGGCGACCCCGCGCCGAGAAACGGAAACCAGCTCGTGAGGGGCAGATGACCAGCGCGCAACTGCGCCGTCGCGAAGCGCACCATCTGCTCATGCAGTGAGCTGTCATTCAGGTAGGACACCCCGAGGGTGAGCGCCCGCAGGCTCACGAGGTTCCACACGACCGCGGCGGTCACGAGCAACCACGGCAACAAAACGGTCCGGCCCCCGCCATCACCCGGGAACCGGACCGCGAAGCGAGCTATCGCCGACGCCCGCAGGGAGCGGGCATCGGCGGCCCTCACCAGATCAACCGCCGCCGGTGTTGCCCGAGTTGCCCGAGGGACCACTACTTACGCTCCCCGCCGGTGCCACGGGTACCGCGGTCCCGCCGGGGACGGGCTTCGTTGACGGCTCGGCGATGACCGTCGCCGCGGGATTGCCCGAGTTGCCGCTATTGCCCGCGCTGGTCTCACCCGTGCTGCTGAAGACCGAACACGAGGCGAGGTGCCAGGTGCCTACGCCGGTGTTGCCGCCAGTCTGGCCCGGGCTGATGACCTCCGTGCCGTTCGGGCCGTCGAGAACCTTCACCGGCGGCCCCGTTACCCCTGCCTGCGGGGTGCAGGTGACCGGGCCGCTGACCGTTGCCGGCCCGCTCGCCATCTGGATCCCGATCGCCTCGTGGATCCCCATCGAGGCGAGCTTGGCGTTGGCCTGGGGAAGCGACGAGTTGATGTTGAGCTTGAGCAACACGCCATCGCTGTTGGTTGTGATCGCGAACGCTGGCGTCGCCGCGGGGCCACCGAGGGCGAGCACGAGCGCTGCGCCGACGCCTGCCAGTGCGAGCGTGCCGCCGGCAAGAACCGGTGGACGCCGGAGCACACGGGCTGGGCCCGGTTTGGGCCGGTCGACCTGCGCGAGCGTCGGGCCGTGTTCTCGGACGAGATCGGTCCATAGGTGATCCGTGAAATTACTCATTGCTGTGATCTTCCTTTCTCAGCCGGGACCTCGCCCGGGACAAACGCTTTCGAAACGCGACACGGGAGACGCCGAGGGCCAGCGCCGCCTCCTTTGGGGAGAGCTCCTCCAGGTCGACGAGCTCGATCGCCGCCCGCTCGACCGCGGGAAGCTGCGCCCAGCGCTGCATCAGAGCCGCGCCCTCGCGCTCGGCATCGATCCGCTCAGTGAGCTCCTCGATCTCGTCCTCGTCAAGCAGCCGGTGACCACCGAGACGCGCGACCGCGTCTCGACCGCCCGCCGACTGCTCGCAATAGCGGGCGAAGACACGGGCCGCGATGCCGAACAACCACGCCCGGTCCGATCCCCGGCGAGGGTCAAACCCGGCGAAGCCATCCACGGCCCGGACGAACGTCTCGGAGGTGAGATCGGCAACCGTCTGCGGATCTCGGCACCGCCGGGCGAAGTAGCCCATCAGGACGTCGACGTTGCGCAGGTACACCTGCTCGAATTCCTCAACCGGCGAGCTCGGCGGCCGCCCCGGCAACCGGGCCCGTCTCGCCACCGGGCGCTGCAGCCTCGCCGTTACCAGCGTTGTTGTCTCAGTGTTCATATCCCCTAGTTGCGATTCTTGTCTCGGGCTGTGACATCGCTCGTGGCGCGTGCTCGGCCACGAGACACAGGGGCGTCGGTCGCGTCAAGTGGGGTCTAGGACGCGGCCCGCTTCTCCAGGCACGCCGCAATCTCATCCTCCCAGGACCGCAGAAAATCGCCGTACGCGTCGGCGAACTGCTTGAGGTGATCGGCGCCCGCGTCGCTAAGCGGCGTGAGCTCGTACACGACCTCCGCCTCGCTGCCGCCGTCGGCCGCATCGAGCGTGACCGTGATGCTGCCGGCCCGCTCGCCCGGCATTACCTGGGCATACGCGATTCGCCTTCCCAAGACACGTTCGGTTACCACCCAGGTGGTCCGGCGGCCGTGAGCGGTGGTCTCGAAAACCGTTCCTGGCTCGCTGTCATCTGAGGTCGGCGCAGGAAACCTGGGGTCCCAGGCGTCCCCAGCCCATTCGCGCTCGCCATTCGGTGTGAATAGCTGGAATGCCTCTTCGGCCGGCAACGCTATGTGGATCCGGTCGCTGAGCCGTTGTCTCATCTCTCACTCCTCTTCGGACAACGTGTGCGCATCGGCAGCAGTCAGCGTCAGCCCGTAGACCGCCTTCAGCTGCTCGATCTTGGCCAGGACCGCCGGGCTGAACGGCGCCTGCCCCTCGAACACGTGCAGCACGATGCCCTCAACGAGGTCGCCCAGGGACAGATCTAGGTATTCGGCCAAGGCTTTCAGGACCTTCAGCGTGCTCCGCTCGATCCGCAAGCCGGTCTGCGTACGCTCGATTTTTACCACGGTAACAATGTACCACCGTCTGGGCGCACGACAGTGCATGCCGAGCGCATCCGCTAGGAGCGAACCTCACACCCGCGCTCCGCAACCTCCGCTCGTGCGCCGAACCCCCCACGCTGCCCGGAAAGCCCAAGCGATGTAGCCAGTGAAGCCCTCTGACGGACTCGAACCGTCGACCCCTTCCTTACCATGCCTTGGCGGCGCATGTGGGTCGTTTGCGGATCCTGATTTATCCCGCAGATACAGGGTTGTGTGACTCGGATGCAGGCGCCTGTGAGGGGTTTTGTGCGGTCTGCGGTTTCCAAAGAGTTTCCATGGGCGAGCCGCGAGACCGCGTGTCCGTTGGCATCACGGGGCCGGAACACGAGCAGTCACCGCGGCAACAAGTTCGCGCAGCTGGCTTACCAAGATCGCCTCGAGGTCAACCTCCCGTGCGGTGGCTTCTCGGTCGGCGCGTTCGAGCGTGCCTCCAAGCGTGCAGCCTCGGCCCCAGCAGAGGCCAGCGCAACGTAGTCGTGCTCGGCCTCCTGCACCAGTCGCGAGTGTTCATCTTCACCGCCCTCGAACTCTTTCGCCTCCGCGTTGCGCAACTGCGCGCGGTAGGCCATCAAGAGGACGAGCAGCTCCTCGCGATCGCGGCGTAGCGCGGCGGCGAGTTTCGCTTGACCAGGGCCTGGACACGCCCCCAATCTGTCAGTGGGGCCGGTCGCTCAGGCCAGAGTGTCGCCCGACTGGCGACGCGCGACGATGCCCTCGGCTGCTTCGACGAACATCGGGGCCTCGCCCTTCACAAGCTCCCGCAGCTCGACGTCGGTCATCTCGTCGAGTGCGACGAGGCCAGCCCTCACTCGCTCATCGTTGAGCTCAACCGACTGAAGGCCGCGATCAGAGTGCTCGCTCGCCACGCTTCTAGGGTACCTGGGCGTCAAACCGACGCCCCCGGGCCTGCGCCGGCTGTTGGGCGATCCGCGAAATCGCTCGGGTTGGAACTCGTCGCGACTCGCGCGATCAGAGAGATCGCGGCGGCCGGAGCGGAACGCGCCAAGCAGCGAGAAGGAAGGCTGGGTGTCGCCAGCGTCGCGGCGGTGGGCGGCAACCAGCGCACGCCGCGCCTGCGTCTCTGTCCAGGCCGGCGCCTCGGCGAGAACCTATTCCTTTGCAGTCACGTCCGAAACATTAGTGCCGTCCAGGGTGCGTCCCTCCCGGGGACCTAGCGGCCCGCGGCGTCGTCGGGTCCGGGCCGGGGAGACGGGCTCCCCGGCCCATCAATCCGAGTCGCGTTCAGCTTCCAGCGCGACACGCAGCGTCTCGGCGTACTCGGCGCTCATCCGCGAGCGCCGCATGGCGCGGCGCCTGGCATCCGCGACCTCACGAACGTAGACGGTCCGCGTCACAGTGCCGTCCCTGTGCCCGAGCAGGAACGCGACCTCATCCACACTTTCCCCCGCGAGCAGAGCTCGCGAGGCGACCGTATGCCGGAAGGAATGCATCGACGGCACCACCCCGCGCGGAACCTGGGCGGGCTTGCCGTTGGCATTGACCTCGTGAAGGATCGGAAAGGCAGGGCGACCTGACGCGTCCGTTGCTCGTTCCTGCGCATCCCGGAGAGCCCGTGCGACATTGCGCTGCTGTAACGGCCTTCCGGTCCGCGCCGCAAACACGAAGTCGGCCGGTGCGCACTGCCGGGCAGCGAGCTTGTGCCGACTGAGAACGACGGCGAGTTCTCGGGGGATCGGGACCGTCCGGGCAGATCCGTCGGTCTTGGTCGGCCGCCGGTTACCGTGCCGGTCGACCTGCCACCCGAACTCGATCTCGGCCTCGTCGAGATCATCGATTCGCACGTCGGCCCACGTGAGTCCGCAGAGCTCCGAGATCCGGGCGCCCGTCAGCGCTGCCACCGCGAACAGCGTCCTGAACGGCTGCCGCGCGGCCGCGATCGTCTGCTCGAGCTGCTCGCCCACGAAGATCGGACGTCGCTTGGCCAGCGAAACCTTCGGACGCTCGGACGAGAGCATCAGCGTCGTCGGGACGGTCCCGTTCCAGCCCAGCCGCCGGGCAGCGAACCGGTAGACCCTTCCGATGACCGCCACGGCCACCGCAATAGTCGCCTCACTCTTGCCTTCAGCGCGCAGCTCCCTGACGAGCCCCGCCAAGTCGTCCGCCGTGATGGCGTCGAGGCGTCTCGTCTCGAATCGGGGGCGAAGATGCCAGTCGACGATGCTTCGGTACTTCGCCTGGGTCGTATCTCGGAGGTCGAGCACCGGCCCTGTGAGCCAACGCTCGGTGGCCTCACCAAACCGCAACTTCGGATTGGGAGCAACGCTCTCGCCGCGGGCACGGCGGGCAGCGAGGTCGTCTCGAAGCCTGCGGGCGACGAGGATCCCGCCGTCAACGGTTCGCCAGCGCAGCCGACCGCTCTCGTCCTTGAAGCAGACCTCGAGGACGCCGGTCGGACGGCGGTAGATGGCACGCTCCAGACGTACGCGCCGCGGAGGTGATGAGGAATCAGTCATCGCGCCGGCTCCGGATGTCGACCACGGGCGCCGAGCCGTGACGCCGCCAGCCGTCCAAATCCCTTCGGCGAAAGAACAGCTTGCAGCCGGCACCCGCCTGCTCCGCAGGGATCGCACGCTCAGCGGCCAGCCGACGCAGGCTGTCGCGGTGGATTCCGAGGTACTCGGAGGCACCACGCGTGTCGAGCCACTCGTCAGCGGCCGGAGTTTCCTGCCGGGCGAGCCGCTCGATGACTTTGGCGGCGACGAGATCGGCCAGCTGCGCCACCAGCTCGTCAAGCAGACCATTCCCAGCTGCCACCCGCCGAGTGGTGGCGTCAGAAATCGACAGATGACCATTAAGCGCTCGGAGCTCGGCGGCTGGCGCGATCTCCGCATTTGCGTACGCTTGCATTGTCGGGACCTCCTCAACAGGTCTCGGCCAGACCCCGGGGTGTGACAGCACCGCCGGGGTCGCCTTATTTGTTTGCACGTGTAGACTACATGCTGCCCCGGACGGAATTGATCACACGCGTAGACAGCGTGTCCGGCAGCACGACTAGGCTCATCCCGTGCCCCGCCGCGTAGTCCTAGAAGACCTCATCGATGCCCATGACGTGGCGCGAATCCTCGGGCTTTCCCACAGGAACACGGTGAGCCTTTATATGCGGCGCTATCCCGACATGCCGCGCCCGGTCCTGGACCTCGGCCGGGGTCGACCAAGCCTATGGCTGCGACCGGAGGTAGAGCGTTGGCATGCCCGCCAGCCGGCCTTTGGCAAGACGCGCGTCCGGCGTGGTTCCGCTCCTTGACGGCCGTGGCGTTCGATGCCGCCGGGGGTCGCCGTTCTCCAGGATGTTCCCATGTTCGTGCGATCCCCCTGAACCGCAGATCATCCACTCTCCGGCGGGAGACGGGCCCGGACGGGCCGTCTTCCGACGGAGAGTAACCCCGCGGGAGCGGCGTTTGAATCCCGGAGCTTCTCGCGAACCAGCGCAGCCGTCGCCCCTGCAAGCGGTCCGGACGAGCATCTCCGGGCAGCTCTCGGAGAGGTCACGGGCACGACACAATCGCGTTCATCGAGAAGCGCACATCGGCCGTGTCGCTGGCTGACGCCCCGTCGCCGCCGAAGCACTCGTAGCCGAGAAGCGGGGGAGACGGCGAAAGCGATCGCCGCCTCCTCCCGATTTGCTGGACGAGCGGGATGTGACCGGCTGCCGTGGCAACCTGGCACGCCAAATGGCCTGGCACGTAATAGAGGTGATCGCTGCCGTCATCACGATCATCGGCCTGCCGTACCTCGTCGCGAGCTACCGGAAGCGAGCGCCGAGGTTCTCCTTTGCATTCCACGGCAGCGCAACCAGAGATTTCCATCGAAGTGGCAGCAACTTCCGCGAATTCACCTATACCGGATCGGTTCGAAACCAGTCGCTCGATCCCAACAGCATCGAGCGGATCTATCTCGTTGTTTGGAAGACGAAGCGCAAAAAGGGCACGCGGTCTTTCGGCTCATACAACCCGAGGATCAAGGAAAACGAACAGGAGCATCACCTGCCGCTGAAATTCGAGCCGCGCCAAGGGCGGACCCTGATCATGACCTTCGAAGTGCCAATGCAGGGACACGACGCGGAACTGATGAATGCCGTCGAGCCACTCGATCCGTCGATCCCCGGCACGCCTCCCGGCGCCCAGCTCTTCTTGCCCAAGTACAAGTACGAGCTGGCGTTCGAGGACATCGTCGGCAACTTCTTCGACCAAGACGGCATCCTCCGAAACCGGAGAGGTATTGACCGCCGCTGGACGCTCGAGAACACATTCCGGCAGTTAAAGGACGGCAACCCCACCCCGTTCGTACGCCACATCGTAGGCATCGGCGTAGGGGACTTCATCTTCTTCTTCAGGCGAAACCTGCGCCGACTGGGGATATAGACCCGGCGGCGGCTCGCAACCGGGGACAACACGCCAGAAAACCTCCCACCCGGCCTCCCGCGATCCTGGCCGCATGACTCGTACGATCGGCTGATCGCTGATGCTGACGTCACGGTTCGACACCTAAGCCAGCAATGCTCGTCGGCAAACATGCCCCGACCAGAGGATCAGATCGTCTCGACCGGCCGCTTGTGAGAGCGGTCGTGCAGCATTTCGCTCGGTAGGCGCGCGTTCGTACGATGCGCGACATGCCATCAACCGTCGCGCGGGTGACCCCGGAGGTGTTGCGTTGGGCCCGCGAGTCCGCCGGGCACGATGCCGCGGCCGCCGCGCAGGCAGCTGGTCTTTATCACTGGCAGCTGGACATGGCCGAAGACGGGCAGATCGATATCACCTTGTCACAGGCCGAGAGGCTCGCGGAGTTTTACGACCGGCCGCTTGCCGACTTATTCCTGCCCGAACCGCCCGACGAGCCGAGCGAGGAAGCCCTCTTCCGCCGATTGCCGGGTGCGCCGGCGCCGCCCTGGGGGCCAAAGATGCAAAAGCTCGCGCGGCGGGTCCGCGCACGCCAGGACGCAGCCGCTGAGCTATACGGACTGCTCGAGCAGCCGCCACCGTGGCTCGAAGAGGGATCTCGCCTGCGCCATATCCCTGATAGCCGGCTGTCCGAGCCGATGCGCGGCGCGCTAGGGATCGGAATTGACGAGCAGCTGTCTTGGGACGACTCGCGTGGTTACATGGCGCTGCGGCATTGGATCGATGCCGTCGAAGCTCTCGGCGTGCTCGTCATGCAGGACGGCTCGATGGCATTAGAGGAGATGCGGGGTTTCGCCTCCCTCGATGAGATCGTCCCGGCGATCGTGCTCAATACGAAGGACGATCCGCGCGCGCGTGCGTTCACTCTCATCCACGAGCTTGGTCACCTGCTTCGCCCGACGGCACCCGAGCAGTGGTGCAACGACTTCGCAGGGGACATCCTCATGCCGAAAGTGGTCCTCCGCGCACAGTTTGAGACCTTGGCAGCACACGACCCGCTGAAAGGGATCGGCGATCTGGCCCGAGTCTTCAGCGTCACGCCGTACGCCGCCGCGATCCGCCTTCAGAGAACCAAGGCGCTCCCGAGCAACCGGGCTGATCACCTAATTGCGACGATCCGCTCCCGCCAGCACCCGCCGGCGCGTAGGGGCGGAGGTGGGCACGGTGGACGCAACAAGCTCACATGGCTCGGGCCGGCATTCGTCCGACTGGTCCTCAACGCGACGGACGCGCAAGCAATACCGCTCTCGAACGCAGCTGGGCTGCTTGAGTCGAAGGTGGACACTTTCCCCGGGCTTCGCCAGCTCCTGGAGGAGCGCGACGAGAGTGGTTAGGCGATGCTCGTTTTCGACACGAGCGCCCTAATCAACGGATGGCGGATCCACTATCCGCCCGGGACGATGCCGAGTGTTTGGCGCGCCATAGAGCAAGCCATCGATGCTGGCCAGATCATCTTGCCGCGCGAGGTCTACCTAGAACTAGAAGCTAAAGATGACGAGTTGCTCGCCTGGGCGAAGGCGCGTCGGCGCCTTTTCAACGATCCGTCCGATGAGGTGCAGCAACAGGTGGGGCCGATCGCTGCCATGTTTCCCCGGCGCGGAATCCACGACCGCGCCGATCCGTGGGTGATCGCCGAGGCGAAAGTCCGAGGGTTTGTCGTCGTCACCTATGAAGGAACGAACGCCGCGACCGGCCAGCCCACCCGTGGGGCAGAAACGAAGATGCCGGGCATTTGTAAGCAACTGGGGATCGACTGCTGCATCGTGCCCGCCGGGCTCACGCGGCTCGGGATTGTGATCTAGGTCGGCACTTGCTGTAGACGTTCCACAGCCGCCAACAAGGGTCTGACGCGGCGACTTCAACTGATACCTCATCTGTCCACCGCGCGGGTGCCGGTCTGTCCATGACGGGAAGTACGCCGTGCACGATCGCATTCGTGCCTCGGCTGTGACCGGGCGTTTGCCTGCTTCGGCGACGGAGCGGGAACGGCGCCTGTCGACAACCGACCCTCGCTCTGTACCAGCCGCCCTTGACACCCTATATAGACTTCTATATATGCGGATTTCCCACCAGACCCGGATCGTCCTCCAAGCCTTCCTCGATGCCCCGGCTGATGAGCTATACGGTTTCGAGTTGACGAAGGCCACCCGGCTCAAAGCGGGGTCGCTTTATCCGATTCTGCAGCGGCTCGTCAGCGAGGGCTGGCTCACGGCCAGATGGGAGGACATCGACCAGCACCAGGCAGGGCGCCGGCGGCGCCGGTATTACCGTCTTTCAGCAAAAGGTGCCGTCAACGCCACGGAAGCTGTCGAGCACGACTCAGTTGCCCTTCGCGGACTCATGCCGGGGTGGTCCACGTGAATAAGCGCCAACGAGGTGCGGTGGCCGTCTGTCTCCTATTAGTGGCAACCCTCGTCGTTTGCACGGTCGTCGTGTCTCCCATTACCGCGGTGCTCGCCCCGGTGATCGCAGGACTGCTGGCCGCCGAGCTGGATCGCAGCGGGCACCTCGTAGCCGTCCGGGTCGTCAGGGTTGCAAGCCTTCTGCTCCCGAAGAACATTCGGGGCGATCACGCAGATGAGTGGATCGACCAGGTCCTGTGCGATGGCGAGGCCGGACTGCGCCCTGTTCTCTCGGCAATCTGCATCGCGGTATTTGCAGCGCCTCGGATCGCTGTTCGCCGCCGTCTGCTTGGCAAGCTCCTCACATACGTGGTCTGTTTGCTGGCTGCCTCGACGGACTTCTTTCAAGTCCAGCGACGAGATCCGCCAAAGCACGGAGCGAGAGCTGTTTGGGCGGCGCTCAGGTATGCGCTCGGTTGGACCGGGCTGGCAGTCCTTACATTCGTATCCCGACGACGCCTTCTCGGATATTTCGCGAGCGGAGACTCACTCAGGCGTCTTCGGCACCTTGCGCCGGTGATTGGCGGAGCATTCTGGGCTGGCGCGTTCGCGATCCAGTTCAGCGGACTTGGGACGCTCGTGCTTTCCCAAACAGCTGATCTTGTTTACGGGGCAACGGTCGGTCTCTTCGCAGGGCTGATGTGCGGCGCCGGGAAAGCGGCCGCCGCGAACCCGAATATTCTTCAACGCCAGCTGACAGCGCTAGAAAACGTCGTTCTCTGGCTGGGCATCAAGTCAGGCACTTTCGACGGACTCCACGATCAGTAACCGACCGTCGTTCATATGCAAGGCCGGCGCGATCGCTTTTGTCCAGTTTGCTGCCTCGTGTGGCCTGATCGCTTTGGCGAGCGTCCAATCGCCCGCGACGTCCCCTTCTCGAACCGGCCGGCTTCCGAGTTGTCGCATTGCAGCGCTCTGACCGCGTCAAGCTGACGACGATCGCCAGTGGCCCGTGGGGCCCTACGGGGGTCAGAAGTACCAGCCGGATGGCAGCCACGGGCCGGGGGGATCCTCGCGTCCAGCCAAAAAGAGCGCTCCGGCCGCCGCAACCTCAAGTCTTGCGGCCAGCGCGACCTTCACCGCCCAGTTCTGTCGCGCGATCAGCCCCCAAATCTCCGCCTCTCCTGCCTCGGCCAAGAACCGCCACAAGAGCACGGCGGCGGTGGCATCGTCGGTGGCCCCCAACATCATTAGCCGCTTGTCGCCGTGCACCGCGTAGCCTCGAGCGGCTCCGCGGTCGATGATTTGCAGACTCGCCCCGCCGCCCAATAGGTACCCGACGTCCTCGGCACGCGACCCGCGTAACCGAGCGTCTACGCTCGCCACGAGGTCAAGGTCATTGGCGTTGCCAGTGCGACCAGAGAGATTGTCCGGGATTGCTCGTGGATCGATCGTGCCTCTGGCCTGGACGGTCGGATGAATATCCAGACCCGCCCTCGAGTAACGCCGCAGGGCGCGAGGATCCGCGGAACTGAGGATCATGCGGATCTCGGCGCCCGCGCTGCTCACCAGCCCCGCGTCCAGAAGAGCGCGCCCCAGCCCCCGATTCTGCTGCTCCGGGTCGACGAACAGCATCGACAGGCCCCAAAACGAGTCACGGCGTATGGCAGCGACCATCCCGACAACGCTGTCACCCTCGGCGGCCACCCACGTGCCACCGGGGTCTAGCTCGACGAACCGTCGCAGCCCAATAAGGAACTTCTCGCGTTGCTCGTCCGTACGGGATCGCGGCTCCCTCCCGGCTCGACGCGCAAGTTGGTCGCCAGCCGCTCTGACCACGGTCGCCACGCCGAGCACGTCGTCGAAGGTCATCGAGCGGATCTCGATCATCCCGACAGCACTCCCTTAGATCGGTCGCGGGGCGGCACCAAATCCATTATCGCCAGCCGTACCTGAGCGTCGCTCTGCCGGCTGCTTTGGTTAGTCCGAGGTCGTTAGGCTGGCGACCGCCTTGGCGACGAAGTGCTCGCACCGCCGCTTGGTCGGAGCCGGGGGCTTGCGACGAAATGGGGCACAAGATCCCTCCGCCACCTGCCTCTGAGTTTCCAGCCTCTTCGCGACGCTCCCACAGAACACAACCCCGCCATCACTGACGATTGGCGGGGTCAGTGCCTCAAAAGTGTCGCAGCGCCCCGGCTTCCGACGGGGACGCTGGTTAGGTTGTCGGCGTGTCTGTCTGGTCGGACATCGGCCCCCTCGTCGGGGTGGTTATCGGCGGCGGCATTAGCTGGGGGACTCAGTGGCGTCTAGCGGCACGAACCGACCGACTCGACGCACGAGCCGCAAAGCGTCAGGTGCGAGCGGAACTACGTCGTTATGAGGCTTTTACTGCGTCCGCAGCCGACGACCCAAGGCTGATCGAGTTCGCGACCATTGAACTCGACGACTTGGGGTCGAAGGCATGGGATAGGCACTCCGACCGGCTGGCTCGGCAAATGACTGATGCAGACTGGGCCACGGTGCAGGCAGCCTATGAGAGCGTCGCGAACCTTGTCTGGCAGTGGAAGGGGAACAAGTCGGTGCGTGAAGAGGACGCCAGTCCGACGCATAAACGCATCGAGGATGCGATACGACGGCTCGACTAGCCGCGAGCACTTAGTGACTCACACCGAGTGCAGCCGTCGCGCCCGCTCGCCGTCGAGCGAGCGCTGGCCGGTGTCGTGCTCGATCAGTGAGCTTGGCTCGGATGCGCTCACGAGCCGACGATCTCGCCCTCACCGATGCCCCCACCCATCGAGCGGCAGCAGTGACATGGCGCTAGGACGGAAGCCGTTCTGCTGGCGTTAGCTCGAGCCGCTCTCTGCGTCCCCGCCTGACACCCATTGGAACGAGTCGAGGATGTGTTTGTCGAAGTCAGCCTTGATGTCCTTTATCGACTCGGAGCGTTCCCGGTGGGTACTCATGGCGGCCAGCACCGCAATCACCGCGACGAGCGCGCACGCCCCCATCGCGACAAAGTAGATGAGCTTCCAGTGGTTACTGGGGCTTGTCGCATAGAAGGGGATTAGCCCCAAGGCACCACCGATCAGCGCTCCGGCTGCGAGGGTGGCAACGGACCACCATACGGACGCCAGTGGAAACCGCGCGCAACGCCCGAGCCGGTCACTGATCAACTGCATCTCGGCGTGCCTCACCTTCGGCACTTCGGCGGTTGCCGTCGCCTCACGCTCTAACTGGACGCCACGGCTCGGGACACCAAGTCCGGTTTGCGTCTCTGTCATGGCTTCTTAGGATCGAATGCGCGAACAAACACGGTGTTCCCGCAGTTGGTGCAGGTCACTTGGTGAAGCGGGGCGAGCTTCGATGCCAACTTTTCGGCCTGAAACGGCTCGACCAAGAACTGCACCGGAAGCCCAACTTCCCATTGGGGGTTCTGGCAGTAGGGACATGGCTGGTTCGTTCCCCACTTTTGGGCGATCCACTGGATACCTTCGACCACGCGGTTTGCAAGCTTCTCGCGCCGTTCCGGGGGGTCGTCGGGAAAGAGGTTCGACAGGTACTCCACAGCCCCCCGGTGTAAGGCCTCGACCTCCTGGATGGTGAGCGCCCTTAGCTCCTGCCTTGGCGGATGGTCCGGCGCGGGCGGGAACTTCTCGGTTGGATCGTGATTTTCCATGGGCGCAGACTCGCAGGACCGGACGGGTTTCGCCGCAGCACGGGGAAGCTTGGGGGGACCCCAGCCGTACTTGGGCGTCCTCGGGTGCCTTCCCCGTCCGCGCGGGCCGCTTGGGGCGATCCGGTGGCGGTCCGGTCGTGGTGCCCACGCGCCCCATGCTCTGCGCGCAGGCGCGGCGGATCGTCAGCGTCTCTTGAACAGGTGCCGCGTCTGGCGGTTGATCTCGGGGCTGCCGATATAGGTTGCCTCGGCGCGAGCCGCGATGCCGAGCAGGTCGATGTCGTTCGGGATCAGCATCATCGCCGCCTCGCTAATGCCCTCGAACCGACCGTCGCGATCGCTACGTCGCCCAAGCGATCGCCGGCTCCATGCCGGCCGAATCACGAAAGCAATCGCGCCACCCGCGACTGGCCGGCACCCCCGCCGCTCTCGAGCAAATACTTGGACGCGGCGCGGCGCTCGTGGATTCGCGACACGCCTCGGAGCCGGGCCAGCAGGGTGGGGCGGGACCCGGTGCAGCC
Source organism: Solirubrobacteraceae bacterium (assembly GCA_035505215.1). Taxonomy (GTDB): domain Bacteria; phylum Actinomycetota; class Thermoleophilia; order Solirubrobacterales; family Solirubrobacteraceae; genus Palsa-465. The sequence goes on from DATJQY010000033.1 coordinate 138,793, forward strand.
GAGTTCGGCTTCGCTGTCCGCTGGTCGCGCCACAGTGTTTTGGTGGCCCTAGCCATCATCGGACTCGCGGTATCGCTCGTTGCTCTGAGCATCGTGGTCCTGCAGCAGTTGATCGAGCGTCCGCGCTTGCGGGTCGAGCTGTCGCCGTGGTCGGACCCGCAAATGCCGTGGAAGTTCGTGGCAGTCCGGGTTTGGAACCTGCGTATGACGAAAGCTCTGCGTTGGCTGTTCAACCGACGAAGCGCTGAGGCGTGCGAGGTCGGCATTACTTTTAGGCGAGTCGATGAGCCGCAGCGGAGTCTCAACGTTCTCGGGCGCTGGAGCGCTCATCCTGAGCCGTACAGACTCGATGTGGCGACGGCACCCGACGGGACTGCGTCCGTCGTGAGTGTTTTCGAGCAGTCGCTCGTACCCGGCTCCTACCATCTCGACATCCCGGCCACTGGCGCGTGGCAGGAGGTCGCCATCGCAGTGCGTCGCGACGGGGAGGTGTACGCATTCTCGGCCGAGTCCTACTCCTACGCGGACTGGAAGAGGCCCGAGTGGCGCCTGGAGCCCGGTGACTGGGAGGTTGATGTCACCGCGGAGTCGGTGAACGCGAGCGCGACAAAGCGCTTTCGGCTCCGCATCACGACCGATGACTTCGAGTTGAGAGGAGACGTGGCTACGCCTGCGTTGCCACCGGCGCCGCCCTCGGTAGCGGACACCAAGCCGGAAACCGACGCACGGGTCGCAGAGCTGGCTGACAGCGCCCTTGAAAACGAGCGCCAGAGCGCAGAGAACCTGGGCGCTCGCAGTTCGTGGCTGATTGGGTTCGCGGGCGTCGTGCTCGTGCTTGTAGTCGGCCTGAACCAGAACACCATCGCGAGCGTGAGCGGCCACCAGACCTCCGTAGCCCTAGGGAAAGTCGGTGCGCCGGTCTTCGCCGGGGCCGCGCTTGCGGCGGTCGTGTCCCTGCTTTTGGCAGCTGTGGTCGCGCGCCGGGCGGTCCAGCCTCGCGTGCGTGGGCGCATTCCATCGAAGCTGCTCCACGACCTCAGGGTCGGGCGGGTGGCGGTCGAGCGTGCGGACGCGGAGCTGGCGCGCCTCAAGCTGCGCATGTATGACGAGGAGGCGGCGTCAAATGACAGCCGAGGGGAGGCCCTCCAGAGAGCATTTGAGCTGCTCGTGCTCGCCCTCGTACTGGTATCCGCGCAAGCTGCCATCCTCTTCCTACACCGAGCGAAAGTCTGGTAATGAGCGAGGACGAAACACCCGCCGGTGAGACCGGCGGCCGAGAGGGCCAAGGCGGCTCCGAAGGTGGCCAACAGCAGGACAGCGGCCAGGACCATGAGAGCGGTCAGGACCAGGGCGGCGGCACCGAGGACGAGCAGGGTGGCAGCTACGACCTTGATTACGGGCTGCGCGAGGGCGACCAGGGCGGCGAGCGCCGCGACCGGTAGCCGGCTTAACTGACCGGAGGCGCAGGCCCTCGATTCCGCCGGGTCGCCTGGCAGACTTCGTCGGCTGCCAGGCGGCGGGTCATCCGCTGCCAATCAGGCGGCAGAAGGAGGTGTTCTTCTTGGCGAAGAACCCCCCGCCGGGCCCAGGAAGACGCGGTGCGGTCAAAGGCCGCTCGCAGTTCATCGGACCCGGAGGCCATCCCGTCAAGCGCGACACGAAGACAGGTCGCATCCTTAACGTGAAGGCCGACCTGACGCCTTTCAAGGGCGTCAGGCGCGAGAAGTAAAGGGCCGCAAGGCCCGGCAGGACAGCGGGGCGGGAGCCACAACTCTCGCCCCGTCCTGGTTCGCTGGCGCAACCCTACTTCCTCCGAACCCCGGCGGAGGACCTACAGCCGGACTCGGGGGACGACGTGCTTGCTGAATGGCCTAATTGGCCCCCGGGCAACATTCAGTTTCTGCCCGAGCCGAGCCGTCCTTCACGTATGGCTGCGGCGAGCGGGTGACGCGCGATTTGAGAACCCACCGGGCCGAGCTACGCTGGGTCCGACGCTTCGAAGTGCAAGAACGGGACGTCGCCCCCCGGCGCGGTTTCCCGTCTGATGAGCGTCATGCCGGCTAGTTCGAATGTGGCGCGCAGGCGCCTCACCGCGTCCTCCCGTCCAGCCGACGTGGTCGTCGCGCTCCCGCTGTACATCGTGGGCATGTCGGGGACCGTGCCGACGAGCTGCAGGACGACGACATCGCCGTCCGCCAGCGATTGGTTAATCCGCTCGAGGCGACGGCTCAGCGCTGCTTGGTCGACGCCGGTGACGCGCACGAGGATGTCGAACTTGTTGGTCGGCAGCGCGACGGTTTGGACGATCTCGCGGTCGACCCAGACCACAAGCTGCGGCGTTGCTTGGTTGCTCCCGGCGAAGAACCGGCGGTGTATAGCCCAGCTCGTAACGGCGGCGATCACCGCGTCGATCAGATGCCGCTCCGACTCGTCGAGCACGACCTGCAGGACGTCGATGACGACGTTACCTCCGCTCTTCTGTAGGCGCGCTCGTATCGGAGCGTCAAGCCCCGCGACATCGACGTCGTACCCTTCGCCCTCCAGCCGCTCAGCGAGGTCGCCGAGCTCGGCGTGAGCCCCTTGAGGATCGTCTCGATCAAGGCTCTCCAACCGCACATCACACAGATTACGCCGGGTGCGACTGCGCAGTTGCGGGGGTCGGCTCGGGACCATGATCAGTCACCTCACGAACGGCTGGGACAGGCCCGCATTCCAACCGTCAACGCTCTTGGCAAGCTCCGCAGTCCGGCCGCAACTGCACGAGCATTGGCGGCCGAGCGGCGAGGATCGTCCGGGTGCGAAGCGGCCACTTACCAGCCCTTTGGCCATCTGAGACGTCCGAATCCGCACGAGTGGAATGGCGGCGACGGGGCATCAGCCAGCGACACGGCCGATGTGCGCTTCTCGATGAACGCGATCGTGTCGTGCCGGTGGGCCTCTCCGAGAAACCGCCCGGAGATGCTCGTCCGGACCGCTTGCAGGGGCGACGGCTGCGCTGGTTCGCGAGACGCTCCGGGATGCAAACGCCGCTCCCGCGGGGTTACTCCCCGTCGGAAGACGGCCCGTCCGGGTCCGTCTCCCGACGGAGAGTGGATGATCTGCGGTTCAGGGGGATCGCACAAACATAGGAACATCATGGAGAACGACGCGCCTCGGCGGCATCGAACGCCCACCGCTCTTAAACAGCAGGACGCGCTTTGCCGGGCCGCGAGGTTTCCAAAAAGTTTCCATACAGGCCCTCGCGCCGGTACCGCCGAACCGACACCAACGCCAAATCCCCCACCACCAAAGGCAATCCGCCAGAGCCCTCTGACGGACTCGAACCGTCGACCCCTTCCTTACCATGGAAGTGCTCTACCAGCTGAGCTAAGAGGGCGTTGGCGTCAGCCTAGCGGTTCGTCGGGCTGGCTTGGATGTGGCCGACGGCCGGGCCGCGGCCCTTGGAGAGGCCGCGGCCTCGGCTCGCGGTTCGCTGCTCAGATGTCCCGTGGGAGGCGGTAGTGGCGCCTCATCCCCCACCCTCTGTACGGCCAGAGAAGAAACCTGACCGCGAACAGGAGGGGGATCAGCCACAGCACTCCCCAGTGGCCGTGATGCCAGCCGGCGAGGCTCGAGATCGCCACGATGGCGATCACGATCGGGATCAACGGCATCCGATACAGGCGACGACGCAAGGGGAAGCGCTCTGACAGCTGCTCGTGCCCGGAGGGCAGGTCGTTGACCAGCTGCCGAAGCTCGCCGATCGTCTTGGCCTGATAGCAGCGGTCGATCCGGTCTTGGAACTCCTCCGCGTCAAGCCGACCTTCGGCGTGATCCTGGCGAAGCCGCTCGCCGATCTGCTCGCGGTCGGCGTCACTGGCGCGGACGGCGGGATCCCGGCGGCTGTATGTGCTGTACCCGTACATCTCATGCTCCCTTCGATTCGACGTGGGGGCATCCTGGCGCGTGGCCATGCCGTTGTCATCGGCTGCAGGAAGGCTTCTGCACTGCTCCCGTAGGCAGCTCGGCCGGCCTCGGTCTACGCCCTAGGTAGTAGTCCGAGCTGCGCCGGGAGGCCGATGTCAACCGCTCCGGCCAGGGTTATCGTCCGTCGAGGTGAGCTCCGAGCTCTCACAGCTGCCCGCCCCGCTCCGCGGCATTCGCCCGCGCGACATCCGGATTGCCGTGATCGCCGCGGTCATCCAGATCGGAGTCACCGTCGGGGCGACCCACCATCACCCCCACGGGCAGGGCTGCTGGTGGGCCTCGTCGTGCACGGCATCAAACCACCTCGACACGTTCGGGATCGCCTTGCTGGCTCTGGGTCCGGCGGCGCTGCTGCTCAGGCGTCGCTACCCGCGCGGGGTGCTGGCCTTCGTGTTCGTGGTGACGCTCGTCTACACCTCGCTCGGATACCTCCAAGGACCCAACTACGTCTCACCGGCGATCGCCTTCCTGAACGCGGTGATGTGCGGCGATCGGGTCGCTGCTCGCGTGGCGCTCGGGGCTGGCTGGGTGCTCTTCCTCTGGCTCCCGGCCGCGCTCGGCAACACCGGTGCCCCCACCGTCCTCGGAGCGCTGGCCATCGGAGCCTGGATGCTCGTGCTGCTCGCCGTGGCGGAGGGGGTGCGCGGCCGCCGCGACCGGATGATCGAGGCGAGGCGGGCCCGCCAGCAGGAGGCCCGCAGCCGAGCCGATGAGGAGCGCCTGCGCATCGCCCGGGAGCTGCACGACGTGCTGGCGCACAACATCTCGATGATCAACGTGCAGTCCGGCGTGGCGCTCCACCTCATCGATGAGCAACCTGAGCAGGCGCGGACCGCGCTGGCTGCCATCAACGAAGCGAGCGCAGACGCGCTGCGCGAGGTCCGCTCCGCCCTCAGCGTGCTCCGGGGCTCCAGCGAGCAGCCGCCGCGCTCCCCGACGGCGGGGCTGGATGGAGTCGACGAGCTGGTGTCGCGAACCAACGGCGCCGGGCTCAGCGTTTCGCTCGACATCCGGGGTGAGCGCCGGCCGCTACCCGCCAGCGTCGACCTGGCAGCGTTCCGGATCGCGCAGGAGTCGCTGACCAACGTCGTGCGCCACGCCGAGGCCACCACCGCAAGCGTGGAGATCACCTACGGCGACGACGAGCTAACGGTTCAGATCGACGACGACGGCCGCGGCGACGGCGCATCGCCCTCCCCCGGGAGCGGCAGCGGGATCGCCGGGATGCGTGAGCGGGCGGCGGCGCTCGGCGGGCAGCTCGAGGCGGGGCCGCTTCCCGACAAGGGATTCCGCGTACACGCCCGGCTGCCGCTCGGGGGGGAGCGGTGATTCGGGTCCTGCTCGCCGACGATCAGGCGCTCGTGCGGGCGGGCTTCCGCGCGCTGCTCGACGCCCAGGAGGACATCGAGGTCGTCGGCGAGGCCGAGGACGGCCGCCGGGCGGTGGAGCAGACGCGCCGCCTGAAGCCGGACGTAGTGCTCATGGACATCCGGATGCCGGTGCTCGACGGCCTGGCCGCGACTCGCGAGATCGCGACCGACCGGGAGCTCGATGCCGCGCGGATCGTGATCCTGACCACGTTCGAGCTCGACGAGTACGTGTTCGAGGCGATCCGCTCCGGGGCGGCGGGCTTCCTCGTCAAGGACACCAAGCCAACCGAGCTGATCGAGGCGGTTCGCGTCGTGGCCGGGGGCGACGCGCTGCTCTCGCCTTCAGTTACTCAGCGTCTGATCGCCGAGTTCGCCGCCCGGGCCAAGGAGCCGCCGGCAGCGAGCGTGCTCGAGGAGCTCACCGACCGCGAGCGCGAGGTGATGGCCCTAGCCGCCGGCGGTCTCACCAACGAGCAGATCGCCAACCGGCTCGTGGTCAGCGTCGCCACGGCGAAGACGCACGTCAGCCGCGCGATGGTCAAGCTCGGCGCGCGTGACCGTGCCCAGCTGGTCGTCCTCGCTTACGAGACCGGCCTCGTCCGGCCCGGCTGGCTCGAGTAGGCACCACCCGTGGGCCGATGTGCTGGGGCGGCACCCCGGGACGGAGGTGCGCCGGACGTGCGGGGAGCCCCAGATCGCCCGCGCGCTCAACGAGCTGCTCGGCGCAGCGTTCGCTCAGGGCCGAGATCGTCAGCGAGGGGTTGACGCCAAGGGAGGTCGGGACGATCGATCCGTCGATGCAGTAGAGGCCCTCGTAGCCGTACACCCCGCCGGTGTCATCGACCGCGCCGAGATCGGGTGACTCGGCCATCCGGCAGCCGCCCAGCGGATGCGCGCAGTACACGCCCTGGGTCTCGGTCAGCGGCATGAACAGCCCGAGGCCGCCCCGTGTCGCCACCTTGCTGATGGCCGCGTTGGCGGCGGCGCGAACCGCGATCGACTGCTCGGACTGCTCGTAGGTGAAGGTCCCGAGCGCGAGCGGGCCCGGGTCGGGCCGGACCGCGGCGCCCTGGGGCGGCGGCGTCAACCACGTCCCGTCGGCCGTGTCTTCGACCATCGCGAGCAGCTCGATCCGGTTGGCCCAGTGCGCGACGGCCTCCTTCTTCTGGAGCCCCCACCAGGAGGGGCCCCCGGGCAGCGTGCGCCCGCTGTCATAGAGGAAGTTGGTCAGCGTGGAGAGGAAGATCTCCTGAAGCGTGAACCGGGTTCCGTCGTAGACGTGGGATCGGCGGCCGGCGAACCAGTCGTAGCTCATCGTCGTGATCGGCTTGCCCTTGTAGAACTCGTCGTAGCGCCCCAGCCCGAGCTCCCGCTGCACGCGAGCTGGATTGAACTCGACCGCGGCCACGTGGTCGCCGTCCACCCCCAGGTGCTTGCCCACCGCGGAGGAGAGCGAGGGCAGGTAGGGCTGCGAGCGCATGAGCAGCGGCGGCGTCGCCATCGCGCCCGCCGATAGGACGAGGACCTTGCACTCGAATTCGAGCTGCTGGCCCGTCGGGGCCCGCGTTGGCGAGGCGCCCTCGTTGTCCATCACGTCGGCCTGCACGATGTAGCGGTAGGGGCGAGCGCTTGACTGCTTGACCACTTCCACCTGGAGGTTTGGCAGCACCCGGACACCCGCGTTCTCGGCCGCCCACAGGTAGTTGGTGATGAGCGAATTCTTGGCCCCGAAGATGCACCCCGTGTGACACCACTTGGCGTTCACGCACCGCTCCTCCGAGATGGCCAGGGGAACCCGATCGCACGTATGCCCGGCCGCGGCCAGCGTCGCCGCCCACAGGCCGCCCGACTTCGACACCTGATCCCAGGTGGGTCGCTGGACGCGCAAGCCGCGTTCGGCCCGGGCGTAATACGGATCGAGCCTCGCGCGCGAGATGGCTGCAGGCCACATCCGGCGGTCCGGACCGTCATCGGGCCGGTGATCGCGGCGCTCGAACGTCTCGGTGGGCGAGCGCAGGGAGGCCGCCAGGTAGAGGTTGGAGCCGCCGCCGACCGCGTTGGCGGTGAGCACCTCGGCCCCTTGACCCTCGATCAGGTAGTAGACGTCGGAGAGATGGTCGATGTCCATCGACTGCCGGAAGTCGGTGTGGGCGTAGCGGCGCCCGCGCTCCAGTACGACGACGTTTCCCGGGTCGACGCCGGCCGCCCGGTAGAGCTCGGCCAGCCGCCAGGCCGTGATCGAACCGCCGAAGCCCGACCCGACGATCGCGACATCGACACGCTCGGTCACGGCAGGGATCCGGTCTTCGTCCGCTCCCGGCTCAGCCGGCGCCGGTAGGAGAAATCGGTGTAGCCATTGGGTGCGGTGCCCGGCAGCCCCATCACGCGGTACCCAGAGGCGTCATTCCAGGTGGCGTCGCGGATCAGCACCGCCGCGCAGAAGGCGGTGAAGGGAACCGCCGCGGCCGCCTCCCAGACCTCGCGGCTCGGGTTCTGATATTCGAGCCCGCTGAGGCACACCTGGACCCGGCTTGAGAAGTCGAGATGCAGGAAGTCGCCGCCGTGCTGAAGCGAGCGCGCCTCGAGGTCGGATAGGAAGGTGGGCGCGACCGAGGCGAAGCCGATCTCCGGGTGGTAGGCGGCGGCGAGCGCGTCGGTCTCGACCGCGCCCGGTCGCCAATCGACCCCGGCGATGGCCAGGGGATAGATGGGGTTACCGAGGTCGGTCCGCTGGGCCAAGCGGCCGGGGAGCATCGTGTCGGCGAACGCCTGGAGCGTGGCATCGGTCAGCTCGGTCCTCGGCATGGGCGCGGAGCCAGACGGAGCCGGGGGCAGGCCGGGTAAGGGCAGCGGCGGCAGGATGGCGAGCCCCAGCGCCAGCTTCGAGGCTCGGCTGAGAACATCACGCCGGCTGAGCCGCGTCAGCAGCTCGGCGTGGGCGTCGCCGCTCACTGCGCTTGCCTGAGCAGACCGGCGAGCGCGCGGTTGCTGCGGATCCGACTTGGGTCATACGTAGCCAGATAGGTGACGCGGCCGTGGGCCACGCCAACGACGATCGCTCCTCTGCGTCCTTGCCCGGTGAGTCTGAATACGGATCCATGGCCGCCATGCAGAGTCCGCTTCGCTCCCGGGAAGGCAGCGTGAAGGTCGGCCAGCGTGCTGCCCACGATGACCGTCCTTCGGCCGCGGCCGCTCAGCGTGAAGGCATCGCCGGTGGCCAGGACGAGAGTGGTGTGATGCGGGCTCGCCCGGCTGCCCGCGATCACGAGCGAGCCGCCCGAGCGCAGGCAGTAGCGCAGGAGCCGGCCCGAAGCCGATTGAGGCTGGCCCAGCCGCTTGCGGACCCGCGCCCGGGGCGCGCCCAGCCCTACCGAAGCGAAGCCGTGATGCGTGACGGCGCCATGGGCACTCAGGCAGGGCGAAGCTTGGCTTGCGTACACCGATCCCGGCGACTGGCTCGCCTGCGCGACGCACGACGGGTCGGCGGGGACGTCGTTGTGGGTGATGAAGCCACCGGTTCCCGGCCCGAAGTCCTGGTCGTACTGCGCCGGAAAGCCCGGCAGGTCGCGCGGATCGAACGTCTGGCCCCCGAGCGTGAACCCGGTCACCCAGACCCCGCCGTCACCCGTGGCCTTGTTGAAGAAGTAGTGGCCGACGAACTCGTAGATGACCGTCTGCTGGTCTGACTGGATGACCGAGCCGCGCCAGTGGTCCTCCTGGAAGTAGAAGCACTTGGGCCCGGCGGCGGCGGTGCGGGCCGGCTCCTCCGTGAGGAAGGTGATCAGGCCGAGCTCGGTGACGTTCTGATTCGTCTTGTCGAAGTAGACGCAGTACGGATCGGCCCCCGGGTCGGGCACCGTGGTGCCCTGGCCGGCGTTCTGGATTGTGCAGTTGAACGGATTCGCGCCGTTCCACGGAGTCGGCGGGGCGGCCGCCATGGCCGGCGTCGACATCAGCGCCGAAGCGAGCACGACAGCGACGACGAACGCAAGCGTTCGCGTCACGCTAGGTCGCTGCCCTGCCGCAGTCCCGCGCATCAAACCGGCAGCCTAAGCGAAGCGCCGAGGCGGCGCGCCGGTCCTCAGCCGTCGGCGAAGGGCTGGACCGGGATCGGCTCGTAGCGCTCTTCGAGCTGGAGCTCATACCCCGCGCCGCCGGCTAGCTGGAGTGTCACCGGCGCGACCTCGGGCCGGGCGACCTCAAGGCGCAGGTCGGCGATCGAGGAATTGATCGTCTGGCGCTCGCCGCCCTGGGGCTGGGCGTAGATCCAGCCGACGAAGTTCGGTCGCGGGGCGCCCGCGCGCCCGGTGACTTCGACGCCGTCGCCGAAGACGGTGAAGCGGGTGTGCTCGATCGCCTCTGCGACCTTGGTGCTCCGCAGGCGCGGGATGCCGCCCAGGCGGTGGCGCTCCCCGTCGAGGCAGAGCACTCCGTTGGCGATCCACGGGGTTGTCATCGGCCCGAGCTTCACCCGCGCGAAGGCCAGCTCAAGCCACGCATCCTCGTGCCCGGCGAAGCCGGTGCCGTGAATCCAGATCGTGCGCCGCGCGTGCTCTGAGCCCCAGTTGTGGCCGACCGTGCCGGGCCAGTCGTCGAGCTTGAGGATGCGCTCGCCGGCGCGAACCCACCCGCTGAACGTGACCGCCGGATGCGGGCTCAGCAGCTTCGTCTTTGGCAGCGGGGCGTTATAGGCCCACCGCGGGAGATGCCACACCGGGGACGCGTTCCCGTGGAAGGCGAGCTCCCACGACGCATCAAGCTGGGAACTGCGGGCGGCGCCTGCCGCGCGGCCGGGGGCGAAGACGGACTCACCGAGCTCGATATAGGTCCCCGGGGGGGCCGTCGGGGGTGTGGCCTCGGCCTTGGACGCCAGCACGCCATGCGCGGCGTCGAACAGGGTGAACCAGACGAAACCCTTGGGAGGCTCGTCCGGTCGTTTGTGCACGGTGTAGCGGATCCACACGGCGAGCCCACCGTCCGGGTGGCAGGCCTTGAGAAAGAAGCTCTCGTAGTGCGCGGCGGCGCCCGTCACCTGAGGGAACCGGGCCCGGCTGGCGAGCTCGGTGGCAAAGCGTTCATCGGCTGTCGGCATCGGTGCGAAGTCTCTCCGACTCCGGCGCGCGAGTTCTGCATCTAGACGGTTGCGGCCGCAGTCCCAGGGTGATATAGGTGGCCTTGGATAGGAGTTCGAGTCGGGAGGCGCACGATGGGTCTGCAGCACCGCCGATTTTTGATCCTCGTCGCGGCTTTGGTCGCGGCCCTGTCGGGGCTCGGAGGCATCGCCTTGGGCGCCAAGCGACACCCCGGTCTGTCCGCCGCACGCGTGCTGGCCGACCAATCGCGCGCGCCAGTGCGTGTGATCGTGCTGCTGCGAAACCAGCACTCCAACCTGCCGCCCAACGCCCATCAGGTACGGGCCCGGGCCGCGGCGCTGAGCGTCGAGCAGCGGCCGCTCCAGGCGGCGGTCCGATCTTCGGGGGGACGCGTCACCCACAGCTTCCAGACCATCAACGCCTTCTCGGCCGTGGTCACCCGGGCCGAGCGCACACGGCTGGCTTCGAACCGAAACGTCGCCATGGTGCTGCCTGACAGCTACGTGCCGCCGCCTGCTGACGTCACCGACAGTCCCGCCTCGGGCGCCGGCTCGACGGACCCGGGCAGCGGCACCGGCGTGGCCGTCGGAGATGGCCAGATCTGCGGCACCCCGGCCAATCCGATTGTCGCTCCCGAGGGTCTGTCTTTGATCAACGCGCCTCAGGCCCAGCAGATCGCCACCGGCTCCGGGGTCACGGTGGCCTTCATCGCCGAGGGCATCGATCCCAACAATCCTGACTTCATCCGGCCCGATGGCTCACATGTGTTCGTCGACTACCGAGACTTCACCGGCCAGGGCCCCAACTCCCAGACCGGCGGCGCCGAGGCGTTCGGGGACGCCTCGACGATCGCCGCCCAGGGGAGGGTCAAGTACGACCTGTCCCAGTTCACCAACGCCTCCCATCCGCTGCCCCCGGGCTGCGACATCGTGCTCAAGGGGGTGGCCCCGGGCGCGTCGCTCGTGGGCATGAAGGTCTTCCCGACCTTCAACGGCATCCCCACCGGCGCCTACACGTCCACGATCATCCAGGGGATGGACTGGGCGGTCTCCCACGACCACGTCAACGTCCTCAATGAATCCTTCGGCCTCGCCGATATCCCGGACTCCCTCCAGGATGTGACGAAGGTCTTTAACCAGCTCGCCGAGCAGGCGGGCGTGGTGGTAACCGCATCGACGGGCGACCAGGGCACCTCGAACACGATCGGCTCGCCGGCGAGCGGACCGGCCGGAATCGCGGCGGGCGCCACCACCCAGTTCCAGGGCCTGGCCCAGACGACGCGTGGCGGCTATCAGCTGAGCCCCAAGGGCTGGCTCAACGACAACATCGCCAACTTCAGCTCGGCCGGGTTCACCGAGAGCGGTAAGACGCTCGACATCGTGGCACCCGGCAACGAGAGCTTCGAGGCGTGCGACGCCTCGCCTGAGTTCGTCGACTGCAAGAACCTCAACGGCGCTCCCTCCAACATCTCGACCTTCGGAGGCACGAGCGAGTCGGCGCCGATGACCGCCGGTGTGGCTGCCCTGGTCATCCAGGCCTACCGCAACACCCACGGCGGCGCCACGCCCTCGCCGGAGCTCGTCAAGCAGCTGATCCTCTCCAACGCCGATGACCTCAACATCCCGAGCTGGGAGCAGGGAGCCGGCGAGCTGAACGCCCTGGCCGCGGTCCGGGCCGCCGAGTCCTACGCCCGCCCGAGCCGGGCCACCGGGGACGGCCGTCTCGTCAGCCCGACCCAGCTTGACCTGGCGACGCAGCCCGGGTCCTCGACCGGGGGGGACGTGACCCTGACCAATGACGGCGCCAGCCCGGAGACCTACAACGCGCATCTGCGCGCGCTCCAGGGGCCCTTCTGGGACCAGCACGGCGACGTCACGCTCTCGGCTGCGGATCCGACCTACCAGGACTACAAGGGAGTCCCCCAGTCCTATGTCGAGTTCACTTTCACGGTGCCCGCGAACGCCGACCGGCTCGACGGCACGATCGCCTGGCCGGGGAACACCGACCCGTCACAGCCGGGGCAGACGGTCAACATGACGCTGTTCGACCCCCAGGGGCGGATGGCGGCTTACACCTACCAGGCGAACGGAACCGCCTCCAACTACGGCCACATCGACGTGCGGAACCCCACGGCGGGAACGTGGACGGCGGCGATCTTCACCCCAAAGACAGACAACGCCTATGACGGCGTCGTGCACTACGACCTCTCGGCCTCCCGCTTCGGGACGCTCGGGAGCGTCAGCCCCTCCACGGTGACCCTGGCGCCCGGCCAGAGCAGCACGCTGCACGTGAGCCTGAACGCGCCGGCCCAGCCCGGCGACTACAGCCGTGACCTGGAGGTGAGCGGGAGCTCCGGCAAGACCACGGTCGTCCCGGTGGTGGTGCGCTCGCTGGTGCCACTGGACCGGGGCTTCGCGTCCTTCAGCGGGGTGCTCAGGGGCGGTAACGGCAACGGCTTCCCCGCCGAGGAGGACACCTACGCCTTCGACGTGCCGTCAGGCGCGCCGGCACTGAACCTTCAGTTCAAGCTGCCCAGTGACCCCAACACGCCGGTCACCGGATACCTGATCTCGCCCACGGCACAGGCGCTGGGACAGCAGGTTCCCTCGCAGGACGTGAACGGCGTCGAGACCCTGCAGATCTATCGCAGCGATCCGGCGCCGGGACGCTGGCTGTTCGTGCTGGCGACCTCAAACCCGGTGGGTGGGACGACGACCGCCGGCCCGTTCTCAGGAACGGTCTCCCTGGCGGCACCACCGGTCTCCGCCACGGGGGTGCCGAACTCCACGACGCTCGCGCCAGGAAGCAGCACGGTCGCGCACGTCCGGGTGACCAACACCGGGAACTCGCCGATGAACATCTTCATCGACCCGCGGCGCAGTGACGACACCCTCTACTCGCTGCCGTCGCTCACGCCGGCCACGGGCATTCCGCTTCCGCTCAACACCCTGACCAACCCGCCGCTGTACATCGTGCCGACACAGACCGATGAGCTGTTCGCGGCGGCCCAGGCCAGCGCGCCCGTGACCTTCGACTGGGGATTCAACGATCCGGATCTGGAGGCCACGAGCCACGGCGACAGCGCCTCGGGCGCATTCTCCGAGCCCGAGGTGACGCCCGGTATCTGGTTCATCGCCCCGAACCTGATCGGTCCGTTCGCCGGTCCGACGGCCGGGACGGTCAGCGTCGGCATGGTCGCCCAGGCCCGTACGTTCGACACGTCGGTCAAATCGTCCACCGGCGACGTCGAGTACGACTACGTCAACCCCTCCGCGCCGCCGGCGACCCCGGTGACGGTGGATCCGGGACAGACGGCGACCATCCCGGTCACCTTCACCGCCTCTACTCGGCGGGGCGACACGGTGTCCGGGGACCTGTTGGTCGACGACAACGTCGCGCCCAACGGCTCGGCGAACGAGATCAAGGCGATCCCCTACAGCTACCGCGTGCGCTAGCTGAAGCGGTACGCGATCGGCCTGCCGGCGCGTAGGCCGATCGCCCCTGCGCGCGCACAGGGCGACCGCCCGCCCAAGCCCGCTAGCGGACCCTGAAGTAGGCCTGGCCGGTGTTGATCTTCTGAGTCGTGGAGCCGGCCGCGGCCTCCGCGGCGGCGCCGGGACAGACGACGGCGGCCTGCGCCATGGTCAGCGGCGGTCCGCAGGGCTGGGTTTGGGTGGGCGGCGGCACGGTCTGCGTGGGCGGCGGCGGGGTCGTCTGCGTTCCCGCCGCCGCCTGGGTCTCCTGCAGGAACACGGTGACTCGATACCGGCCCCGGCACCAGCCGCGGCGGGGTGGATTCAGGCGGATCGCCTTCACCTGGCCCTTGCGCCCGGTCCGGACCACCCCCGGCTGGGTGGGAGCGCATGCGGCGCGAGCATGCGCCGGGACCGTGACGGTGGCGCGGTAGCTCGTCGTCTCACCGCTGCCGCGGCCGGGAGCCTGCGCCAGCGTGAACGAGAGCTCGAACTTCGAGCGCTTGCCACCGACGGAGGGCCGCACGTGCGGTCGCGTCTGCGGGACGCTCGCCGCCTGCACCCTCCCGGCCAGGGCGCCGGGGACACCGCCCCCGACCACCGCGCCGGCGGCAGCCGCCACCGGCAGGAGCATGACCCAGCGGGGCATGGGAGCGAAATTAGCATTCCGCTCAAGGCCACGGCAGCTCCGGCGCTGCCTCATCGCGATGTGCCGGGCGAGGAGACCGTCCGCCGCTGTACCGTCACGCCATGGCCACCTGGGATGACGTCCGGCGGCTCGCGCTCGCCCTACCCGAGACGCACGAGGACCTTCGCCGCGGCCATATGTTCTGGGTCGTCAAGGACAAGCTGTTCGTCTGGGAGCGCCCATTGCGCGGCTCGGACCTGAAGGCGCTCGGGAATGCCGCGCCCGAGGGTCCGATCCTCGGGGCGCGCGTCGAGCATCTCCTCGCCAAGGACGCACTCATCGCCGATAACCCGGACGTCTTCTTCACGACGCCGCACTTCGACAACTACCCGGCGATCCTCATCCTGCTGGAGAAGATCGCCCTCGACGAGCTTGAAGAAGTGATCGTCGAGGCGTGGCTATCGCGGGCGCCAAAGCGGGTGGCGAACGCGTACGTCGCCGAGCACTTTGGCGACGAAAACGGCTAAGTGGCGGGGGCAGGATTCGAACCTGCGAAGGCTGAGCCGGCGAATTTACAGTCCGCTGCGTTTGACCGCTTCGCTACCCCGCCGCGGCGGACGAGTCTAGCTTGAGAGCGTTGCCTCAGCTGGGTTGCGGGCGGGCAGCGGATCACCGCGCTCGACCTCGAACTCGGCATATTTGGGACCGCCCAAGGTGAGACCAGAGGTGCCGTCGAGCGCATGCACGGGGATGTACCAGCGCCGGCCGTCCCCCACATGTACAAAAAGGCTGTCGCACCGGGACGCATCAAGTCGCTTGACCAAACCACTCCAGCTCTGATTGCCGCCACGTGTAGCTAATGAGACGGTCCAGCGGCGCCCGGTCCAGCATGAGGAGGTCTTCACCTGCACGCGGAGGATCCGGTCGCCAAAGTCGGCCAACACGTCGTAGTCAGGACTGTGCCCGACGGGAATCGCGACGGTGGCGCCGTGGCTTCCCAGCCAATGCATCGCCGACAGCTCCCCGGCATCCCCCTGCCGCCTCGGTGTCCACCGCTGACCCATGGCCACCAAAGTACACCCGCCTCCGGACGAAAAGCCCTGGAAATCGCCACAAAACTGCGACAGAACTGCGACAAGACTGCAACAGTTGCAGCGGATCCGGGCGTAGGCGCTGGTGCGTCGCCCCATCGCCTGGCACGCGGACGACACACCGCCCCTCGCCCCCGGGGGTTCGTCGCGCGTGTGACGCATGGCGTCACAACGGCGACGCAGCTCCCACCCGCGGCCGGAGTGAGTCGCTGGCGTGCCAGCCTCGCGCTGCGGGCTCGGCTGACGCACAACCAGCTGACGCCCCGCCGGCGTTATCGACGCGCTTGGAGTGCGCGCCCCCTACGAAGCGTCCCGCAGCCGCTGCGCCTCGGGCAACGCCTCGAGCTTCTTCAGCGTGTGGTTCTCGATCTGGCGGATCCGCTCGCGCGTCACGTTGAAGGCCCGGCCGACTTCTTCGAGCGTGTAGGGGCGCTCGCCGGTGAGCCCGAAGCGCATCTCGATCACCTCGCGCTCGCGCGCGGGCAGCGCGTTCAAGGCCCGGCGCAGGTTCTCACGCCGCAGGTGCTCGGACGCGAGTTCAAACGGCGACTCGGCCGTCTGGTCCTCGACGAAGTCGCCCAGCTCGGAGTCGTCCTCCTCCCCCACCGGGCGCTCCAGCGAGATCGGCTGCTGGGCCATCCGCAGCACGTCTTTGACCTCGCGCACCGAGGTCTCCAATTCCACCGCGATCTCGTCCGGCGTGGGCTCGCGGCCCAGCGTCTGCACGAGCTGGCGCTCGACGTGCACGACCTTGTTGAGCTTCTCGACCATGTGCACGGGGATCCGGATCGTCCGGCCCTTGTCGGCGATGGCTCGGGTCACGGCCTGGCGGATCCACCAGGTCGCGTAGGTCGAGAACTTGTAGCCACGCCGGTAGTCGAACTTCTCGACGGCGCGGATCAGCCCCATCGACCCCTCCTGGATCAGGTCCAAGAACGTCAGGCCCCGGCCCAGATACGACTTGGCGATCGAGACGACCAACCTCAGATTCGCCTCGATCATCTGCTGCTTGGCCAGCATGTCGCCGCGCTCGATCCGCTTGGCCAGCGTGACCTCCTGATCGGCGCTCAAGAGATTCACGCGCCCGATCGAGCGCAGGTAGAGGCGCAACGAGTCAAGCGAGGGCTCGACGGTGAGGTCGACCTCGACCTTCTTGCGCGGCTGCTCGCTCTCAGGCTCCCTTGCGCGCTGACTGGCTTGCTCGACCGTGCTGCCCTCGGACTTGGCCAGCCGCCCCTCGGCATCGACGATGTCGATGCCCTGCTCGTCCAGGTAGGTGTGGAGCTCCTGGATCTGCTCCTTGGTGACCTCGATCTCGTCCAGGCAGGTCGAGATCTGATCGAAGGTGACGAAGCCGCGTTCCTGACCCTCCGCAATCAGCGGGCGCAGCTCATCGAGCTCCGCGATCGGTGCTTCGTCCCCTAACAGCGCAATGCCGGTTTCGCTCATCGCCCCTGAGCTCCCTCCAATTGTCTCTCTCTCCCTCCGGTGCGACCGCGGAGTGATAGCACACAAGGTACAACGAAACTAAGGTCGCCGTAAGTTCGCGGGGCGCGCCAACGCGCCGCAACATGAACGCGGCGGGTGCGGCTCTCTACCCTTAATAGACGTATGACCTCAGAACAGACGTCCACCGTCTCGACCATCGACGTCCAGTCCCAGCACCCGGCGGTCCGGCTCAGCCTCTCCCGCGTCGGCGTCACCGGCGTCGAGAAGGTCATCCGCCTCAAGCACAACGGCGGCGAGCAGCTGTTCTCGGCTCGGTTCGAATGCACGGTCGAGCTCGACGCGACTCAGAAGGGCGCGCACATGTCGCGCTTCGAGGAGGTCATCAACGAGGCCATCGGCCAGGTCGTCCTCGGCGAGTCGACGTTCAAGGTCGAGACGCTGGCCGAGCACATCGCCCAGCTGGTGCGCGACCGCCAGGGCGCGCGGCGCGCCGAGGTGTCGGTCGAAGCGCGCTTCCCGGAGCACAAGCCCGCCCCCATCTCCGGCGTGCAGACGCAGGAGATCTACACCCTGCACGGCGCCGCCGTCTGCTCGGAGCTCGGCACGCGCCGGCTCACCGGCGTGACCGCGCAGGGCATCACGGCGTGTCCGTGCGCGCAGGCGCTCGTCGCCGGTAACGCGCGCCACCGCCTCCAAGAGCAGGGCTTCGACGCGATGGAGATCGAGCGCATCCTCGAGGCCGTTCCCGTGGCCACCCACAACCAGCGCGGGCTCGCCACGCTGCAGATCGGGTGCACCGAGATGTGCGACGACGAGATCGACGCCGCCACCCTGCTCGAGATCGCCGAGCAGGCGATGTCCTCAGAGATCTACGAGCTGATGAAGCGCTCGGACGAGGCCGCCGTGGTCGAGAAGGCGCACCGCCGCCCCCGCTTCGTCGAGGACTGCGTGCGCGAGATGGTCCAGGGCGTCATCGACCGCTTCCCCACCCTCGCCAACGCCGCCTTCGTCGAAGCCCGCCAGGTCAACCTCGAGACGATCCACCAGCACAACGTGGTGGCGGAACGCTTCGGGACGCTCGGGGAGATCCGCGGCGAGCTGGCCACGGGCGAGCCGACGCCGGCGCACACGACCCGCCGGGCCTGGTTGGATCAGCTGCCCTGAGGCTCGGTCGCGGAAGCCAGTCCGCGCCGGAGCCCGAAGAAGTAGTCCGCCCCCGAGAGCACCGTGACGAGCACGGTCACGTAGATCAGAACGTCGAGCCACACCGGGTGGCCGTGCACGGCGATCACGCAGATCACCATCGCCACCTGCAGTACGGTCTTGACCTTCCCGAAGCCACTGGCCGAGATGACCACGTGCTGCTGTGAGCCGACGGCCACGCGC
This sequence comes from Solirubrobacteraceae bacterium, assembly GCA_035505215.1. GTDB lineage: Bacteria > Actinomycetota > Thermoleophilia > Solirubrobacterales > Solirubrobacteraceae > Palsa-465. The sequence continues at coordinate 157,249 of DATJQY010000033.1, forward strand.
AGCACCGTGACTGCGAACTCCCGCGCGATGATCACCATCGCCACCCACGCCGCGAGCCGGTTCAGCGACACGAGCACGATCAGCGCCGCGATGATCAGGAGCTTGTCGGCGATTGGGTCCATCAGCTTCCCGAACGTCGTCACCGAGCCCCGGTGCCGGGCCAGCCAGCCGTCGATCGCGTCGGTCAGCGAGGCCACCGCAAACACCACTGCCGCCAGGAGGTCCCCGCCGCCGGTCTTGTCGAGCAGGGCCACGACCAGGACCGGCACGAGCAGAATGCGGATGACGGTGAGAAAGTTCGGCAGGTTCAGCGGGAACATGTGAGGGCTTACGCTAGCGGTGATGCGTGCGGTCGTACTACAGAAACAGGGCCAACCGCTCCAGGAGACAGAACTACCCGATCCCGAGCCCGGCCAGGGCCAACTCAAGCTCACCGTCCACGCCTGCGGCGTCTGCCGCACCGACCTCCACCTGCGCGACCACGAGATCGAGGCGACCAAGCTCCCCGTCGTCCTCGGGCACCAGATCGTCGCCACGACCGACGACGGGAGAAGGGTCGGCGTGCCCTGGCTCGGCTGGACCGACGGCACCTGCCAGTACTGCACGACCGGGCGCGAGAACCTGTGCGTCAACGCCCGCTTCACCGGCCGCGACATCGACGGCGGCTACGCCGAGCTCACCGTGGCCGACGAGCGCTACTGCCTCCCCCTCCCCGACGAAAACGACTTCCCCACCGAGCTCGTCGCGCCGCTGTTGTGCGGCGGGCTGATCGGCTACCGGGCGCTTCGCTTCACCGGCGAGGCCCACCGCCTCGGCCTCTATGGCTTTGGCTCGGCCGCGCACCAGATATGCCAGGTCGCCGTCTACCAGGGCCGCGACGTATATGCCTTCACCCGTCCGGGCGACGCGCGGACCCAGAGGTTCGCCACCAGCCTGGGCGCCGTCTGGGCCGGCGGCTCGGACGAGAACCCCCCACATCCCCTCGACGCCGCGATCATCTTCGCCTCCGCGGGCGAGCTCGTCCCCCAGGCGCTGAAAGCACTCGCGCCCGATGGCGTCGTCGTCTGCGCCGGGATCCACATGACCCCGATTCCCTCGTTCGATTACGACCTCCTCTACGAGGAGCGCAAGATCCGCTCGGTGGCCAACCTGACCCGCCAGGACGGGACCGAGTTCCTGGAGCTGGCGCGCGCGATCCCCGTCCGCACCACGGTCGAGGTCTACGAACTGCCCCGCGCCGAGCAGGCCCTTGACGACCTGCGAAACGGCCGCTTCGAGGGCTCAGCGGTGATCGTCCCCTGAACGCGGCTACGCTGCACCTATGCCCCTAGTTCCGATGGTCATCGAGCGAACCGCGCGCGGCGAGCGTGAGTTCGACATCTACAGCCGGCTGCTCAACGAACGCATCATCTTCCTGGGCACGCCGATCGACGACATGATCGCCAACCTGATCGTGGCGCAGCTCCTGCACCTCGAGTCCCAGGACCCTGACAAAGACATCTCGATCTACATCAACTCACCCGGCGGCTCGATCTACTCGGGCCTGGCCATCTACGACACCATGCAGTTCATCAAGCCGGAGATCCAGACCATCTGCGTCGGGATCGCCATGTCGATGGGCTCGCTGCTCCTGACCGGCGGGACCAAGGGCAAGCGCTTCTCGCTGCCCAACAGCCGGATCCTCATCCACCAGCCCTCGGCCGGGTTCGAGGGCCAGGCCACGGACATCGAGATCCACGCCCAGGAGATCCTCAACGTGCGCCAGCGGATCGACGAGATCTACGCCCACCACACCGGGCAGCCGATCGAGCAGGTCCACGACGACATGGAGCGCGACCGCTTCTTCAAGGCCGACGAGGCCGTCTCCTACGGGCTCATCGACCGCGTGATCGAGCACCACTAAGGAGGTCTCAAGACATGCCCATGGCCGAACGCAGCGCAACCACCAACTGGCAGGGCGACCTGGCCCACGGCAAGGGGACGCTCAATTTCGACAGCGGCGCGTTCGGCGAATCCGAGGTCACCTGGGCCTCGCGGACCGAGCGCTCGGAGGGCAAGACGAGTCCCGAGGAGCTGCTCGCGGCCGCCCACGCGGCGTGCTTCGCGATGGCCCTCTCCCACGAGCTCACCGAAGCGGGACACGCCCCCGAGGCGCTGGATGTCAAGGCCAAGGTCGCCCTCGATCAGCGCGACGGCGTCCCCACGGTCACGACCTCAGAGCTGACCGTGACCGGCCGGGTGCCCGGGATCGATCAGTCCGCGTTCGAACAGGCGGCGGCCAGCGCGGGCCAGAACTGCCCCGTCTCCCGCGCGCTGGCGGGCGTCGAGACCTCGGTCAACGCCACGCTTCAGTAGGCAGGCCGGGCCGCATGCGGCCCGGCCCCGGCGGCGCATGCGCCGCCGGCGGGGGGGG
>DATJQY010000034.1:0-482342 GCA_035505215.1 Solirubrobacteraceae bacterium
AGCTGTGCGTGATCGGCAATGGGGTCGTGATCGACCCGAAGATCCTGACCGACGAGCTGGACGACCTGCGGCGGCGCGGCATCGACACCAGCGCGCTGCGGATCTCCGCCAACGCGCACCTGATCATGCCCTACCACATGCTGCTGGACCATGCCGGAGAGATCAAGCTCGGCAAGCTCCAGATCGGCACGACCAGGCGCGGGATCGGCCCCTGCTATGCCGACAAGGCCGCTCGGCTCGGGATCCGGGTCCAGGACCTGCTGGACGAGAAGATCCTCAAGAAGAAGATCGTCGCCGCGCTGGAGCCCAAGCGGCTGTCGCTGCGTCCCTACGCCAAGGACGCGCGGCTTGACCTCCAGGCCATGACCGAGGAGTACCTCAACTACGGCCACCGGATCGAGCGCCTGATCGCGGACACGACGCGGCTCGTCCACGAGCAGCTGGACAACGGCCAGACCGTCCTCTTCGAGGGCGCCCAGGGGACCTTGCTCGACATCGACCACGGGACCTATCCGTTCGTCACCTCCTCCAACCCGGTGGCCGGCTCGGCCTGCATCGGAGCTGGCGTGGGGCCCAAGGACATCGACGAGATCTGGGGCATCGCCAAGGCCTACGCGACCCGCGTCGGCGCCGGACCGTTTCCGACCGAGATCGAGGACGAGCGCGGCGATCTGTTGCGTGAGCGCGGCGGCGAGTACGGGACGACCACGGGGCGCTCGCGGCGCATCGGCTGGCTCGACCTCGTCGCGCTCCGCTACGCCGCCCGGCTGAACACGCTCACCGCCCTGGCCATCACGAAGCTCGACGTCCTCTCCGGGATGGATCGCCTGCTCGTGGCCACGCGCTATCGCGGGGCGGAGGGGGCGGAGTTCGACGACTTCCCCTACCACCAGACGGTCCTTCACCACGCCGCCGGGGACTACGCCGAGCTGTCCGGCTGGAGCGAGGACCTGCGGGAGTGCCGATCCGAGTCCGACCTGCCGGCGGCCGCGCGGGAGTACCTGCAGTTCATGGCCGAGTTCGTCGGCGTGCCAATCGTCATGGTCGGCGTCGGCCCGAGCCGGGACGACGTGATCTGGATGGGGGCCAGCGAGCAGACCATGGCCGGTCGGCTGGCCGCGGCGGCCAGCTGACGCTCAGCGCCAGCGCTCGAGTAGATCCTCCTCGCCGACCTCCCGGACCACCCGCGCTGGCGTCCCCATGACGACCTGACGCGCCGCCACGTTCCGGGTCACGATCGCGCCCGCGGCGACGAACGCCTCCTCACCGATCTCTACTCCGGGCAGGACCACGACGCCGCCCCCGACCCGGCAGGCGCGGCGGAACACGGGGCCGGGGATCCGCTCACCAGCGGCATGGCGGCCCATCGCGTGGTCGTTCGTCGTGACCACCCCGGGCCCGAGGAAGACGTCGTCCTCCACATGCGAGTTCCCGGTCACGTAGACACCGGTCTGGATCAGGACGCGGGCGCCGACGCGCACGTCGAAATCGATGCACGATCCCCGGCCCACCACCGAGCCGGGGCCCACGCTCGAGCGCTCACGGACCTGCGATTGGTCACCGATGATCGCGCGCTCGCCAATCGTCGATCCGGCGTAGAGGACGGCGCCGCAACAGACGGTGGCACCATCGCCGATCACCAAGTGACCGAGCTCGCCGCCGGCGGCGCTGGAGCCGGGGCGCAGACGCGGGCGCTTGCCCAGTACCGCCAGTGCCTCGACCGTGCAGCCGGCGCCGAGTTCGACGCCGGGGCCGATGACCGATCCGGAACCGACGTGCGTCCCGGACCCAATCCGCACCGCCTCATGGATCACGGCCCGCGGCTCGACGACGACGTCTTCGGCCAGCTCGGCCTCGGCCGAGACGCTGGCATCAGGCGAGACCTGAGGCATGGTCAGCCGCCTCCTCGCTCAAGCGATTGCTGCAGGCGCTCGAGCACACGGACGACGCGCAGGCCGCTTTCGCCATCGGACTGGGGCTGCGTGCCGCTGCGGATGCAGTCGACGAAATGCTCACACTCGATGCGCAGCGGCTCGGTGTTGGAGATCTGGGGGGAGAAGATGTCCCCACTGCGGGTGATGTACTCGCCATAGCCGCGGGCCGTCTCGTCAAAGCCCTTGTCGTAGACCGTCACCTTGCCCTCCAGGGCCATGTCGTCGAAGGTGGCCATACGCCGGGAACCAACGACCGTGAAGCGCCGCTCTTTGTGGGGATCGAGCCAGGACAAGTGCAGGTGGGCCGAGAGCCCGGAGGGAAAGCGCAAAAAGCAGAAGACCACGTCCTCGACCCCGGGCCTCACGTAGGACTGCCCGTTGGCCACGGCCTCCTCCGGCTCCTCGCCGGCCAGATGCAGGACGACGGAGACGTCGTGCGCGCCCAGACTCCAGAGCGCGTTCTCGTCGGCGCGCAACTTGCCCAGGTTGAGGCGGTTGCCATAGATGTAGTAGATGTGATCCCCGAGCTCGCCGCCGTCTGAGAGCTCCTTGAGCTTTCGTACGCCCGGGTGGTACTCCAGCAGGTGACCGACCATGAGCAGGCGCCCGCTTTCCTGCGCCGCCCGCACGGCTTGCTCGGCCTCGGCGACGGACGCCGCCAACGGCTTCTCGACGAAGCAATGCTTGCCGGCCTCAAGTACGGCCGTGCTCAGCTGCCCATGCGTGGGCACCGGCGTCGCCAGGGCCACGGCGTCGAGCTCGGGATCGGAGAGCAGGTCTGAGAGCTCGCGGGTCAGGCGGACGTTGGGAAACCCCTCCCGGAGCATCTGCAGCCGCTCCTCGGAGGCATCACAAGCCCACCTCAGCTCCACCCCCGGGATGGCGTCGAAGTTCCGCGCGATGTTCGGCCCCCAGTAGCCCAGGCCCACCACGCCGATCCGCACCGGTGCCGAGCTCATGGCAGCGCGGGCCTCATCCGAGGTGCAGTGTAAGCGCGGCCACGACGCGCTCTGCCGCGCGCCCGTCGCCATAGAGCTGCGGGTGCTCGCTCGGTGGCTCCTGCTCGAGCGCCCGGAGCGCCGCTTCGGCATCGAGGTCGACGATGATGTTCCAGCCCGTGTCCACGGTCTCGACCCATTCCGTGGTGCTGCGCAGGGTGATGCAGGGCACCCCGGCCAGGTAGGCCTCCTTCTGGACCCCGCCGGAATCGGTGAGGACCGCCTTGGCGTTGCACAACAGTGCTGTCAGCTCGACATAGCCGAGGGGCGGCGTGAGGGTCAGCCGGTCGCTGCGCTGGAGGCGCTCCAGGAGACCGGCCGCCCGGAGCCGGGCGTGGGTCCGTGGGTGCAGGGGCAAGACGACGTCGTAGGGCACCGCCAGCAGCAACTCGACCAGCTGGTGCAGCCGGTCGGGGAGGTCGACATTTCCAGGCCGATGCGCCGTGGCCAGGACATAACGGCCGGGCTCGACGCCGTGGCTGCGCACCAGGTCCAGTCGCTCCCGGGCCTGCGGCTGCACGGTCATGGCCACGTCGACCATCACGTCTCCGACGAGTTCGACGTCCCCGCGGACGCCTTCCCGCCGCAGGTTCTCCACCGCCACCTCCGAGGAGCAGAGCAGGAGCTCTGAGGCATGGTCGGCGAGCACGCGATTGAGCTCTTCCGGCATCGCGCGATCGAACGAGCGCATCCCCGCCTCGACGTGGGCCACCGGGATCCTGGCCTGGGCCGCGGCGAGCGCACCGGCGAGGGTCGAGTTGGTATCGCCGTAGATCAGCACCGCGTCGGGTGAGACATCGCCGATCACGGGCTCCAGCGCCGCCAGCATGCGCGCGGTCTGGGACGTGTTGGATCCGCGGGCGATGCCGAGCTGACGGTCCGGTGAGGGCAGACCGAGCTCGGTGAAGAAGACGCCGGAGAGCTCCTCGTCGAAATGCTGGCCCGTGTGGATCAAGACCTCATGATGCTCACGGCGCAACGGGCCCGACACGGCGGCCGCCTTGATGAACTGGGGGCGGTTGCCGACGACGGTGAGGACGTTCATCCGGCGGCGGCAAGCTCCGAGCGGATGCGGGCGCTGACCTTCTCAGCGATCTCGGCGCTGATCGGGCCAGGGGCAGCGAACTGGAGCCCGTCGATCGCCCGCACCGGGTGCACCTCACGCACGGTGGAGGCCAGGAACACCTCGTCGGCGGCCAGGAACTCGTCCAGGCTGACGCTCTGCTCCACCGCGCCTGTCTCCTCGATCACAATCCGGCGCGTGATCGAGGCGAGGATGTGCTCGTCGAGAGGCGGCGTGCGGACGGCGCCGCCCGCAACCCAGAAGATGGACGCGGTCGGCGCCTCGAGGACGCGCCCATGCGGGGTGACCAAGAGGGCATCGTCGCAGCCCCGTTCCCGCGCCAGGCGGCGCGCGAGCATGTTGGCCCCGTAGGAGAGCGACTTGACGCCGTCGAGAACCCGGGAGGGAGCGAAGGTGATCGTGGCCAACTGGAGCTGCTCGGGCAACTCGGGGATCGGCTCGGTGAGGAGCAGGCGCCGGCCCCCGCGAGTAAGGATGATCCGCAGCACCTGATGGTCGGGGCCGATGCCGGCTTCGGCCACGAGCCGATAGGCGTCGGCCCGCACCGTCTCGGTATCGAAGGAGAGCCGGATGTTCGACGCCGACCGCTCCAGGCGCCGAAGGTGGTCCTCGAAGGCGAACAGGCGCCCGTCATAGATCCGGGCGGCGTCGAAGACGCCGTCTCCACGGAGGAATCCGTCATCGGAGGCGGGAATTTGCGCCTCGGAGGCGAGCATGATCTCGCCGTCGAGCGAAGCCAGCGACCCGTTGGACTGGGCGGTCACGGCTAGGAGCCTAACTTCTAGCTGCGGCTGGCGGAGACCGGACCGGGGGCGCGGTGGGCGAAATCGGGCTGGCGCCAGACCCCGGCGAGACGGACGATGGTGGCCGCGGCGGCCGCCATCTCCTGGAGCGAGGCCCACTCCCGCACCGAGTGGTACTCGTGGCCGCCGGTGAAGATGTTCGGCGTCGGCAGTCCCATCTCGCTGAGCAGCGAGCCGTCGGTCCCGCCGCGGATCGGGCTTCGCAGCGGCGTGATCCCCTCACCGCGCATCGCCTCCTCGGCCGCCGTGACCACCTGAGGAACCGACTCGAGGTAGGCGCGCATGTTCCGGTACTGCCGGTGCACGTCGAGCTCGTAGCGCGCCCGGGGCTCGGAGTCGACCACCTCCCGCACGGTCCGGTCGATCAGGTCGGCCTGAGCCTGGAGCTTGGCCTCGTCGAAGTCACGCAGGATCATCCGGACCTCGGCCCGCTCGGCGACCCCGCTGAGCTCGTAGGGGTGGATGAAGCCCTCGCGCCCCGAGGTGCGCTCGGGGGTCAGCTCCGCCGGCAGGGCAGCCACGATCCGCGCGGCCACGCGCAGCGCATTGACGAGCTTTCCCGCGGCCTGCCCCGGATGGACCTCGACGCCGTAGACGGTCAGGATGGCTTCAAGCGCGCTGAAGCTCTCGTCCTGCAGCTCCCCCAGCTCCGACCCGTCGAGGGTGTAGGCACACCCGGCGCCGAAGCGACCGAGATCGAACAGCGAGGCGCCGAGGCCGACCTCCTCGTCGGGGGTAAAGGCGACCCGAAGCGTCGGACGCGGCAGCTCCGGATGGGCGGCGAGGTAGGCGACCGCGGCCATGATCTCGGCCACCCCGGCCTTGTCGTCGGCGCCGAGGAGCGTGTCGCCGCTCGCGGTGATGAGATCGTGGTGGGTCTTGTCGGCGAGCTCCGGCATGCTTTCGGGGTCAAGCCGCGTGCCGCCCCGCGGCAGCTCGATCACGCCTCCGTCGTAGTCGTGATGGACGATCGGCTCGACGCCGTGGCCCGGCGCATCCGGGCTCGTGTCCACGTGGGCAATCAGTCCGATGACCGGGCTGGGCGGGCCCCCGTCGGGGACTCCCGGGGGAGGCAGGGCCGGAAGCGTGGCCATGACGTATCCGTTCTCATCGAGCTCGGCGTCGGCCAGCCCGGCCGCCCGCAGTTCGTCGGCTAGAAGGCGCCCGAGTTCGAGTTGTCCGGGGGTGCTCGGTGAGTCCTGGCGATCCCGGCGAGACTGCGTGCCAATCCGCACATAGCGCGTAAACCGCTCAAGCGTGTCCGGGGCGAGCTCCTCGGCAAGTGCCGATGTGAACAAGGTCTCGGCCATCTCCGTCCAGTATGCCGCGCGGTCGTTTCGGCCCGGGCTGCATGGGTAGCCCCTAATTGGGAGCACTGGAAACGACCTCTAGGAGGACTGACGTACATGGCGACACAGACTCGGTCGCAGCGACAGGCTGCCGCCAAGAAGGCCGCCGCAACGAGAAAGCGAAACGCCACCAAGCGAAGCGCTTCGGCCACCAAGGCCTCGGCGCGGCGGACGACACGTTCGGCGTCGGCGAGTACCCGGCGCACCGCACGGAGCGCCAAGGGGACGACCCGGCAGGCCAGCCGCACCGCAGCGCGCGGCGCTGACACAGCCGTCACCCGGTTCGGTGCCATCGGCCGCCAGGCCCAGCGCGCGTTCCTGATCCAGATCGGGGCTGCCGCCACGGTGGGCGAGAAGGTCCGCCAGACGGCACGCACGTACTCGAGCTTGGACCGCGTGACGCGTGAGCTGGACCGGTTCGAGCGCCGCGGCGAGCGGACGCTGAATCGGCGCCAGCGCGCCGTGTCACGCCGGAGCCGCGAGCTCCAGCACGACGTGCGCAGCGCACAGCGGGACATCAACGGACTGCGCAAGGATGCCACGGAGCAGGTCAAGCAGCTCGTTTGACCGACCCGGCAGTTCTAAACGGATTGACGCGTCACCCGGCAAGCGCCGGGTGACGCTCTGTCTGTGGGGGCATAACTAGCGTCGATGGCGACGACTCAGTCCACGCGCGGCCGGCTCCGGCGCTCCGACTGCTCAGGACCCGGCTTGCGCCGGGTGAAGCGGGGCCGCGGCTTCGGCTATCTGGACGAGAACGGAGGCCGGATCAAAGACACGGCGCTGCTCGAGCGGGTCCGCAGCCTGGCCATTCCGCCGGCGTGGCAGGACGTGTGGATCTGCCGGGACGAGCTCGGCCACCTTCAGGCGACCGGGATCGACGCGGCAGGGCGCAAGCAGTACCTCTACCACCCGCGCTGGCGGGAGCACCGAGATCGTCAGAAGTTCCGCCGCATGGAGGACTTCGGGCGCCTGCTGCCCCGGCTGCGCAAGCGCATCGCCTCGCACCTGCGCGCTGGTGACCTCGAGCGCCCCCAGGTTCTGGCCTGTGCCGTGCGGCTGCTCGACGTCGGGATGTTCCGCATCGGCTCCGAGCAATACGCCGACGACGACGGGGGAATCGGCCTGGCCACGATCCGCAAGGAGCACGTGACCGTGCACCGGGACGAGGCCGTCTTCAGCTACCCGGCCAAGTCCGGCGTGCAGCGGGCCCAGGCGATCTATGACCCGGCCTCGCTCAGCGTGGTCCGCGCGCTCAAGCGCAGACGGTCAGGGGGACCAGAGCTCTTGGCCTACCGGAACGGCCGGCGCTGGCACCCGCTCCGCTCCGAGGACATCAACGAATACCTCAAGCATGAGCTAGGAGAGGAATTCAGCGCCAAGGACTTCCGCACCTGGAACGCGACCGTGATGGCGGCCGTATCGCTGGCCACCGACGGGCGGGGGGCGGACTCCAAGACCGCGCGCAAGCGCGCCATGGATCGCTCCGTGCGAGCGGTGGCCGCGCTGCTCGGCAACACCCCGGCCGTGGCGCGCCGCTCCTATATCGACCCTCGCGTCTTTGACCGCTACCAATCCGGCTGGACGATCGCGGGCGAGCTCGAGCGGATCGACCGCATGGAGCCGGCGGACGATCGCGTCCGAGCTCGCATCGAGCACGCGGTTCTGGATTTGCTCGCCGAGAACACGGATTCGCCTGCGCTGGAGCAAGACTAAGGCGCTGGACGGCGGCCGATTTTCTCAAGCGAGAACTGCCTCGCACCGATGCCTGGCTGTGATAGAACCGCGTTGTCTGCTACCCGGAGGCAAAATGAGCGCGCCAAACGCCGGCGCACCCTCCAGTCCAATCAATTCCGCGCAGCTGTTCGAGCGTTGGCGGCGGCACCAGGATCGCCAGGCGCGCGATGAGCTGATTCAGCGGTTCCTGCCGCTCGCGCGCAAGCTGGCTCGGCGCTATGTCCAGTCAAGTGAGCCCTACGAAGACCTCGTGCAAGTGGCCAGCCTGGGCCTCGTCAAAGCGGTGGAGCGCTTCGACCCTGACCGCGGATTTGCCTTCAGCTCGTTTGCCGTTCCGACGATCGTGGGCGAGCTGAAGCGCTACTTCCGGGATACCGCTTGGGCGCTGCACGTCGACCGTGGGGCCCAGGAGCGGGCGCGCAAGATCACCGATGCCCAGCAGAAGCTGAGCTCACGCAGTGGGCGCATGCCCACCGTCGATGAGCTGGCGCAGTACCTCGAGATGAGCCAGGAGGAGGTCCTGGACGGCCTTCAGACCGCCGAGGCCTACGGCGCCGTATCGCTCGACGCTCCCATGTCGACCGAGGACGATGAGGAATCGAGCCGCCTGGATGCGATCGGCTCCGAAGACCTGCGCTTGGCCCTGGTCAACGACCACGCGACGATCTTTGCCGCGGCGCGGCACCTCCCAACGCGGGAGCGTGAGATCCTCTACCTGCGTTTCGGTGAGGACCTCACGCAATCCGAGATCGCCGACCGGGTCGGCGTCTCGCAGATGCAGGTGTCCCGCCTGCTTCGGCGCTCGCTACATCGCCTGCGCGAGCTGACCGAAGAGCGCTCCTAGCGCCCGCTCACCATCGGCCGTACCAGCGCCGGCGGCCGCCTGCCGCGTCGGCCGCTCCGCCGACGAAGAAACCGATCAGCCAGAGCACGACCGCGATGACGAGGACGATCCAAAGAATGTGCGCGGCGAATCCCAGCCCACCGAACAGGGCGAGGATCAAGAGCAGTACGAGCAAAGCAACCATTTCTTCTCCCTTTCGGTCCGCGAGCACGGTGCTCGCCGATGTGGCGTGTGACTACCCGGTCTCCGCCAAGACCATGCGCCGGTGTGCGTATCCGTTACGGGAGCTACTCCGGATCGGGCGCATCCTCGATGGCCCGCCGCGCCGCGTGCTGATCGCCGTGGCTGGCGTGCTCGATCAGGTCTTGCTCGGCCTGCTCGAATCCCTCGGCCTCCCCCTGGCCCGCCTCGGCCAGCGGTCGCTCGGCCTCATTGGGTTCACCGTCGACGGGCGCCGGCTCGTCGCTGACCGGCCCGCCGATGGCGGCCGCTTCGGCCGCTGCGTCGCTGGCCTCCTGCTCGGCGAGCTCGTCGTAGCGATCACGCTCGGTCATGGCCTTGACCTCTACCCGGCGGACGCCCGGACAAACTCCGGGGCGCTGACCCAGTAGGTGGCCGCCATGTCTTCCTCGCCGTGTCCGTCGGCTTCGGCGCGGCGGAGGCGCGCGGTGACCGCGTCCAGGATGGGCAGCTCGAGCCCCACGCTCGACGCTGCCTCAAGGATCAACTCGGCATCCTTGCGGGCCAGGGCCAGCTTGAACGCCGGGTCTTCGAACGAGTGCTTGATCATCGCCGCCCCCTTGAGGCGGGCATAGGGAAGGTCGAGGGCGCCTCCCTCGATCGCGTCGAAGAAATTCTGCGGGTCCACATCCAGGGCCTCAAACAGGGCCATCGTCTCGGCCAGCACGCCCACGACGCCGACGACCCAGCTGTTGGTCGCGACCTTGGCCCGCGTCCCGCGCCCCGCCTCCCCGAGCCACAGCGTGCGCTGCCCGACGGCTTCGAAGATGGGCTGGCAGCGCTCCCGGGCCTCCTCGGGGCCGGAGGCGAGAACCACCAGCTTCCCCTGCTCGGCCGGCTCGCGGGTGCCGAGCACCGGGGCGTCGACTAGGGTGACCCCCTCGCGCTCCGCGAGCTCCGCGCAACGCTGGATGCCCGCTATCCCGATCGTGCTCATCTGCAGCCACAGGGCATCTCCGTCGATGGCCTGGAGCGCGGGCTCGGCGCTTTCCAGAACGGCATCGGCGTCGCTCAACACGGTAATGAGCACTTCGGCACCGGCGGCGGCCTCGGCCGGGTCCTCCAACACCTCGGCACCGGCCTCCCCGAGCGGTTTGGCTCGATCGGTCGACCGATTCCAGATTCTGAGGGTGAAATCAGCGTCTATTAGATTGCGGGCCATCGGCTCTCCCATCGTGCCGGTGCCCAGAAAAGCGATCGTGGTCATGACCAGGCGGTACCCCGGCCGCGGGTGCAGTGAAACCGGTCGCGGGGGGTTACCGCACGGCACACTGCCAAAAAACGATAGCCTCGCGACCTCAGGTGCAGAGCAACTTCAACGTTGAGACTCATGACGGCACCCAGGCCGTCGTCATTGGGGTGACCGGCGAACTCGATCTGGCCTCCAGCCCGGCTCTCGAGCAGGAGCTGGAACGGGGGGCAGCGGCGAAAGCCGAGATCGTGATCGTCGACCTGCGCAACCTCGAGTTCATGGACTCGACGGGCCTGAGCGTGCTCGTCCGCGCCCACCAGCGGGCGACCGAGAACGGTCAGCGCTTCGGGGTGGTCAAGGGCCCGCAGCAGGTGCAGCGGCTGCTCAGTCTGACCGGGGTGGCCGATCGCTTGACGCTCGCGGATTCCCCGGACGAGCTTTTGAACGAGAGCTAGAGCGGCCGATGCGACGCCCGGAGCCGGGCCGGTTAGGCCGTGGCGCGGGCGCGCTGGTCGAGCATCACGATGCGGAGGATCTCGGCCCCGTTCTCAAGGCGCACATCTAGCTCGTCGCTCAGCAGGCGCAGGGCGGACCCGACGTCATCAGATGCGCCGCCGGTGAGGTCGGAACTGGCGCCAGGGCGCAACGGGCCGATGACCATCTCCAGGCGGCGGGTGTCGGTACTGAGGCCGAAGCCGAGGCGGGCCTCGCTGGCGGCGCGGGCCGCGTGGGCGGCGACCGCATCGGTGACCAGATAGACGTCCGAGAAGCGATCGAGCGAGAACCGGGCCCGGGCGGCCATGGCCCGGGCGAGGCGGCCGAGAACGCCGCCGACGAAGCTGACCGGCGAGAGCGAGACGATCGCGTCTCCGTCGAGGCGGTCGCTCCACCCGTCGTCCGGCGTGGCGTTGTCAGGAACCGTGTACAGGGCCCGCCCGTCCCGCTCGGCGGCAAACTTCAGCCACACCTCTGTGCCGCCGCCCTCGCAGGGGCGGAACGCCGTCTGCTGGGCCAGCGCGCGCATGATCGGGATCCCCACGCCCTGGAGGCGGTCATCGGACGGCGCCAGGACGGGAATGCCGCGGCCGTTGTCACGGACGATGACCACCAGCCCGTCGTCCTCGGCGGACATGCAGATGCACACAGGACCACTGGCACCCTCGTAGGCGTGCATGACCACGTTGTTGCAAGCCTCGCTGACCGCGGTCTTGAGGTCGTCAAGCAACTCGGGATCGAGTTGGAGCAGCTCGGCGACGCCGCCCAGCATGCCGCGGACGAGGGTCAAAGTCTCCGGGCTTGACTCCAGGCGAAGGCTGATTATCGGCGAATCGTCGCTCACACGAGGCTTCTACGATGGCTCGCTCGTCGTTGCATCCTAATCGTGGCCGCCGAGGGCCGTCCCCGTCCCGGCGTGCCCTACCAGTTCGGCTCCCGGAGAACCCGGGGAGGATCGGGAAATGGCATACCCACCGGGGTGGCTGACGAAACGACCAGAGCGAGGACCTCAGCGCCCGATCAGGCCCAGCAGCCGGCGGGCATCGCTGGGGGCGGGGGCGATCAGCTCCCGCACCTCGGCCAGTCCCTCACGGAACTCACGGTCGCCCACCTCCACCGGGAGCATCGAGTCCTGCATCTCGGCGATCACCTGGTCGGCCCGCTCGACCGCGGCGGCGGCCCGCTCGAGATGGACCCGGGGATCGCCGGAGGGCGCGGCCGCGGCGGCCGGCGCCAGCGGCTCCGCGGTCAGCTGGTGGCGCTCGGCAAAGCCCGAACGCGTCCGCTGGGCCCGGCCGTAGGCGCCCTGGACCGGGCGGAAGAGCTGCGTCTCAAGCGCCTCGCCGGTGCGCTCGTCAGCCGCCTCGTAGGCCTCACCGAGAGCGTTGATCGCGGTCGAGAGGTGATCGGCCGCCTGGCCCAGCTGGTCGATGAGCTGCCGACGGGCTGACTCGCTTGTGTACGCCATGGTCTGCGAGCTTATCCACGCGCCGGGCTTTCAATACGATCGCCCGTCTCGGCTACAGGAGGTCTCCGCGTGCAGCTCTGCTTGATGATCGAGGGCCAAGAGGACGTCAGCTGGCCGCAATGGGTGGCGCTGGCCCACGCCTGCGAGGAGCACGGGATCCCCGCCCTGTTTCGCTCCGACCACTACATGAACCTCGACGGCCAGCATCCCGAGCGGAGCGCCCTGGACGCCTGGGGCACCGTTTGCGGCCTGGCCGTCATCACCTCGACGCTCCGCCTGGGCACGATGGTCTCGCCGGCGACCTTCCGCCATCCCTCGAACCTGGCCAAGCTGGCCGTCACCGCCGACCACATTTCCGAGGGCCGGGTGGAGGTGGGACTCGGGGCCGGGTGGCACGAGCGTGAGCACGCCGCCTACGGCTTTCCGTTTCCGCCCACGGCCGCGCGAATGGAGATCCTTGAGGAGCAGCTACAGATCCTGCTCGGCAACTGGGGCGATGAGCGATTCACCTTTGACGGTCGCCACTACCGGCTCGACGACCTCGAGGCGCGGCCCAAGCCGGTGCAGCGTCCTCATCCGCCCCTCATCATGGGCGGCAACGCGGGGCCACGGAGCGCCGCTCTGGCCGCCGCCTACGCCGACGAATACAACACCGCCTTCCCGACCGAGGAGGATGTCCGGGCTCGCCGCCAGCGGATCAGCGCTGCGTGCGAGGCCGCCGGACGGGCGCCGATCCCCTTCTCGATCATGACCTCGCTGATCGTGGGCAGCGATGAAGACGAGCTCCACGACCGGACGGCTCGCCGGCTGGAGAAGTCCGGGATGGACCTGTCGGCGCGTGAGTTCCTGGCCGACCCGCCGCCAGCCTGGCTCGTGGGAACCGTGGACCAGGTCGTCGAACGAATGCAGGGCCTTCGTGAGGCGGGCGTGGCCCGGATCATGTGCCAGCACCTGCTCCACGACGACCTCGACTCCGTGGCGCTAATCGGGCGAGAGCTCGCTCCCCGCGTGGCTTAGGCCGGCCAGGAGATCTCGCAGCTCGGCGGCATTCCGCACGGCGTAGTCGCGGTAGCAATTGTTCATCAGCAGGTGGGCTTCCCGGGCCTGGAGGGCGGCTTCAGCCACGGGCCGAGCGAGCTCCTCCAACTCGGAGTCCGAATACAGGTAGCGAAACCGTTCAGCCGCCGAACGGTGCTCGCCCTTCCACGTGCTGTCAGAGCGGCCGTGGAAACGCATGACCATCAGCTCCTCGTTGGTCACCGCCAGGACGCGGGGGAGCTCGGAGACGGCCGGGGCGTCGACGCACACGAAGACGAGACCATGCTCCTCCAACAGGCCGAGCGTCCGCTCGCGATCGCGCGGCTCGGCCAACCACCTGGGCGAGCGAAACTCCACGCACACGCGGTAGTCAGGCAGCCGCTCCCGCAGCAACTCGACCTCGCGCCGGTTCTGCTGGCTGGGATGAAACCACGGCGGATACTGGAAGAGGACGGCGCCGAGCCGCCCCGCGTCCTGGAGGGGAGATAGCGCGGAGGCAAAGCGCCGCCAGGCCTCGTCCTGGGACTCGGGGTCAAGGTGATGGGGGTAGATGTTCCGCTTCTCCGCCGCCTCGGGCGCGAGCCGCTCGCGCAGGTCGGCCCACAGGGACCGTAGCCGGGTGGGATGGCCGGTGAGCAGCGAGTAGGCCTTGACGTCGAAGCGAAAACCGTCCGGGGTCCGCTCCGCCCAGAGCCGGGCCTGTTGCTCAGCCGGCGGAGCGTAGTAAGTCGAGTCGATCTCGGTGAGCGGAAACTGCGCGGCGTAGAAACGCAGCCGCTCCTCGGCGCTCATTGTGCGCCGCGGATACCAGTCGGCGTCCCGGACCAGCGTCTGGTCGGCCCACGAACAGCTGCCGGTGAGAACGACGTGGCCGTCGAGCTCGACCTCGGGTCCGAGCCGGTCCTCCGCCTTGGGCAGGAGTGGCTCCGCCAGGGCTAAGCCGAGCGAGCCTCGGTGGCGGCGCCGTTGCCCTCGACCCCTCCGTACGAGGTGTCGTGGCTGGGGATCTGCTCCAGGGCACGGTCGGCGGTGCGGTGGAACTGGTCGGCCAGCTTGCGCAGGTCTTCGATCAGCCGGTGGCGCTCACGAGCGAGCTGATCGATGTGGGTGCTCACCTGCTCGCGATACCGGTCCGCCTCCTCACGCACTCGGGTGGCATCTGCCTCCGCCTGGGCGTCGATCTCGTGGGCCTGATCCCGCGCGTTCTTGAGGACCTGTTCGCCGTCAGCCCGGGTGCGGGCGCTGTAGCGGTCGGCATCCTCGCGGAGCTCGCGCGCCTGGGCCTCCACGGCCTCGGTGCGGTCACGCGCATGCGTCTCGGCGTCGGCGATGATCTCTTCGGCCGCCTTGCGCGCCCGGCGGAGGATCGCGCTCGTCTCCTCGCCCACATCAGCCAGCGCCCGCTCGATCACCGCGTCGGGGGAGCGCATCGCCTCGAGCTCGACCACGATCCGCGAAACCCGCTCCACGTACCGGTCCACCTCGACGCGGTCATAGCCGCGCCGTGAGGAGGAAAACTCGACTCCCGTGACCTCGGGCAAGAAGGTGCGGCCACGCGCCGGACGGATCTCCGTCTTGGACCCCGGCGCCTCCGCCTTCTCAGGCTGGGTGCTGTCGCGCGGTTCGTCCTGCACTGCGTGCGAGTATGCCCCCCGCCCGCGCGCAGCGCAAGCGATGTGGACGCTTGCTTTACCGGGGTTTAAGCAAGGGCTTAGAACGCCAGGGGCGCTCTTGGTTCCCCTACGATGCCCTCGCCGCGGCGAGGCACGGTGTGCCGGCGGTCCGGCCCGGGTAGTGAAGCCCAGGAGCTATACACGGAGGAACGATGCCGAACGGGAAGACGATTGGACGCAAAGCAGCCAAGGTGACGCTGCGTCACTCGTGGCGTGGCTTCGCCGCCAAGGCCCAGCGCAAGCCGTTCCGGAGCGTGAGCCTGCTCAGCGCGGGTGGCCTGATCGGCGCCGCCGCCGGCTGGTTTGCCGCCCGCAAGACGAGCTCAACTGACGGCTGACGAAGAGCCGCTCACCTTGCGCCGATCAGGGCTCGTGCCCGGGATCGATCCACTTGGCTCGGCGGAAGGTGAGCGACGCCCCGGAACGGTGCGCCTCGCCGTCGATCGGGTCAAGCAGGAAGCCGTGATGGTCTCCTAAGTCGTAGTGCTTAAGGATCCGACCCGCGAACCAGTCCTCAAGCTCGCTCAGCACGGGCGCTCCGTCCGGGCCCGGGCGCCATTCGCAGCGCTGGAACTTGTCCACGTCGTCACCCGTCTCGCCTCCGAACAGGACCGCTAGATCCTCGGCCTGCTCAGGCACGAAGTGGACGACGAGGACCTCCGCCCGCTCCGCCACCCGGAAGGTGTGGTTCTTGACCGAAAGGCAAATCAGGAAGCGTGGGGGATCGATCGAGACCTGCGAAGCGAAGCCGACCAGGCAACCGCTCCGCTCTCCGCCTGCGGCGACGGTGACGATGAACAACGAGTAGTCAAGCTGGGCCATCAACCGCTCGAACTCGGAACGCTGGGAGGGCATCGAGATACGCCCTACCCCCGCCCGATGAAGCCCACCCAACGGGTCCCGGTTACGCGGACGGACGTTGGGGTATGGCACGCTTCGTGAGCAACTCCGGAGTCCTGCGCCGCCAACTCACGCCGCTTGAGCCGCTGGTCAACCAGATCGAGTCCGCCGAGGCTCTAGACGAGATCGGACAGACGGTCGGCAAGACAGTCCGCGACGCCTTTGGGCGCGGGACGCTGAAGGAAGCACTGAGCGGTACCTGGCTCGGGCACGCGGTGCACCCGGTACTGACCGATGTGGTCATCGGCTCCTTCACCAGCGCCAGCCTCCTTGATCTGGTGGCTCCGGATTCCGACGGGATCGCCGCCGAGCGGCTGATCGCCCTGGGACTGCTCACCTATCTGCCCACCTCGGCAACGGGCTTCAACGATTGGGCTGATACCGAGCCGGTCGATGAGGGAGTTCGCCGCGTGGGCCTCGTGCACGCGGTCTCCAATGCCGCCGGAGCCACCCTCTACTTTGCCTCCCTGGGCGCGAGGCGACGTGGGTCGCGGCGCTTGGGCGCCGCGCTGGGTTTTCTCGGGATGGGCGTGATGGGCGCCGGCGCGTACCTGGGCGGCCACCTGACGCTGACCAAGGGCGTCGGCCCCGATCAGACCGTGTTCGATCCCGGGCCGCCCGGTTGGACGCCCGCAGCCGATGCCTCGCTCCTGGCCGAGAACCGGCCAACCCGTGTGGTGGTCGATGACACTCCGGTGCTGCTCCTGCGGCAGGGCGAGAACATCTACGCGATTCATGATCGCTGCTCACACCGAGGCTGCTCGCTGAGCGATGGCGAGGTGGAGGGCGACGAGGTCGTCTGTTCTTGTCACGGCTCCCGTTTCTCGCTGCGCGACGGGGCGGTCAAGCACGGTCCCGCCACGGCGTCCCAGCCGGCGTTTCAGGTCCGCGTTGAGGACGGCCGCATCGAAGTGCGGCGGCTGAACCCCGCCTGAGCGCCTGACACAATCGGAGAGTGGAGCGGCCCGAGCGCGAGGCGTATCTCGACCGCGTGCTGATCGGTGGGCGCGAGAGGCGCGCGATCGTCATCGCCGACCACGACCCACGTTGGGCCGATCGGTTCGAAGCCGAAGCCCAGCGCCTTCGGCGGGCCCTCGGCGCAACGGCGCTACGCGTCGAGCACATCGGGTCGACCGCGGTACCCGGCCTGGCCGCCAAACCGGTGATCGATGTCCTGGTCGGGGTGGAGGACCCCGACGACGAAGCGATGCTCCGCCCGCGCCTCGAGGCCGTTGGCTATGAGCTCCGCGTCCGGGAGCCCGGTCATTTGATGTTCCGCACGCCCGCTCGAGATGTCCACGTGCACGTGTGGCGCGACGACGATCCTGAGGTCAGACGCCACCTGCGCTTCCGGGATCGGCTGCGCAGCTCGGCCGCGGACCGCGTCGCCTATGAGGAGCTCAAGCGAGAACTGGCGAGACGGGAGTGGAACGACATGAACGAGTACGCCGACGCCAAGAGCGATTTGATCGAAGCGATCCTTGACCGATGCCCGACTGAGGAAAGATAATTCCGCTGATGGCCAACGAGCGGTTCAGCAGCTGGTTGATCGACGAGGGCGAAACCCGTCAGATCGGCGCCGGCTCGCTCGCCAGAACCGTCCTGACGGCAGCCGTGCTGATCGCCATCGGAGTGCTCCTGGTTTGGGCATTCTTCCTGCTGCTGGCCAGCCTCTGAGGCAACGTCTCAATCCTCAGGCTCCGCGACACAGGAGGTCAGACCATGACCCGCAGCATCGCGATCCCGCGTCAGCGTCTCGGCGCGGCGATCCGTAACCAGAATGCCCGCACCACCATCACCGGCGCCAGCGTGGTCGGCGCGATGGTGATCGGCCCGCGCGTGGTGGGCCCGTCGGCGATGGCGCCGCTCGCCGTCGCCGCCTCAGCGTTCGGTGCCCTCGCCATCGCCCGGCTGGCGATCGCCGACGCAGTCATTCGGAAGCTCCGCGCCGAGGAGATCGAGATCGGCTCGCTCAAGGTCGGGCGGCTCGAGGTCGCCGGCCAGCCCTGGCCCGGGCCGGCGCGGTAGGGAGGCCTCAGCGGACGAGGACCCTGAGTGGCGCTGAGGCCGCCCCTGCGTTGCGGGCGTCGCCCCCGAACACGGCGCGAAGCACCACCGTGCCGCGGCGGGCGAACCGATGACGCAAGGTGAATCTCGACCGAGCACCGATCGCGGCACTGGCGACGGTGTCCCAGTGCTTGCCGGTGGTGTATCGCTGGAGCGAGATGCGTTGCCCCCGCTGCGAGGGCGAAACGCCCCCGGTCAGCCTGACCAGGGTTCCGTCCACGACCGCTTTCACGAGCCGGACCTTGGCGCCCACGCGCTGGCCCAGCGACGGGCTGGAGTCCCCCGCCGCGGAGGTGGTGTACCACGAGGCGTTCGTCTGGACGACCCCCGCTCCCCGTACAAAGGTGTAGTCACCCGCGGCGTCGGTCGTGGCCTGGGCGATGCGCGTGAAGCTTGATTGCCCGGCCAGCTCCTGCCAGAGGTAGACCGTGGTTGGTGTGGTGGAGCCGCTCGGCAGCTTGCCTGAGATCGTCACCTTCTGGCCCTCGGTCGACGGATCTGGGCTTGAGGAGATGGTGAGCCGCTGAGCCGGACAGGCGGGCTGAGCGTCACTCGTTTCGCAGCACGTTGTTGTGCAGCAGGCGGTTTGGCAACACGGCGTCGAGTCGGCGGACTTCACCGGTGGGCCACAGCACGACGTCCCGACGGACGCCGCTTCGGGACACGCAATGGCTCGGGACGACCCTGGCCACGCGCCCAGGGCCAGGACCGCGATCGCACATGAAATCGGTACGAGCCAGAAACGCAAGACGACACCTCCGGGGGGCGAACCGCGATGCTACACCGCGGGCATTAGTCTCACGGCGATGCGATTCGTGGTGCTCGGTGCCGGGGCGATCGGCGGCGTCGTTGGCGCCCGGCTCGGCCAAGCGGGCCACGAGGTGGTGCTGATTGCGCGCGGAGCTCACTACGAGGCGATCGCTGCCTCCGGCCTGACGCTCGAGACGCCGCGGGAGCGGGTCACGCTGCCCGTGGCGGTCGTCCCCGCACCCGACGGCGTGGACTTCGCTCCCGAAGACGTCGTCCTTCTGGCCACCAAGAGCCAGGACACGGCCGCGGCGTTGCAGAGCCTGCGGCGTGCCGCACCCGGGGACATCCCGATCGTGTGTCTTCAGAACGGCGTCGAGAACGAGCGCGTCGCGCTGCGGCTCTTTGACGACGTATACGGCGCGGTGGTGATGGCGCCGACCGCTCACCTGGAGCCGGGCGTCGTCCAGGCCTTCGGCGCGGCGATCACGGGACAGATTGACGTTGGCCGATATCCCGACGGTGTCGATGACCGCTGCCGCGAGCTGTGCGACCTGCTGGGAACGGCCCGCTTCGAATCCGCGCCGCGGCCGGACATCATGCGCCACAAGTACGCCAAGCTGGTGTTGAACCTGGGTAACTCCGTCCAGGCGATCTGCGGCGACGATCGCGGGGCCCAGGCGCTGATGCAGCGAGCGCAAGACGAGGGTCGAAGCGTGCTCCGCGCTGCCGGCATCGAGTTCGAGGTGGAGGGGGTGAGCGACCTGCGCGGCCGGTGGGAGAGCTGGCAGGTGGAGGAGATCGCTGGCCGCAAGCGCGGCGGTGGATCAACCTGGCAGAGCGTCGTCCGCGGCGCGGGCAGCGTGGAGACGGACTACCTCAACGGAGAGATCGCGCTCCAAGGACGCCTGCTCGGCCTACCCACCCCGGTGAACGCGCTCCTCCAATCACTGGCGCGCGAAACCGCCCTCGAGGGCCGTCAGCCAGGATGGCTCACTGCCGACGAGGTCCTGGCGCGGCTCTGAAGATCTCGGGGCTCGACAAAACCGCCTGAGCGGGGCTTCTCTAGTGGGCCGTGGAGGACTCGAACCTCCAACCTTGGGATTAAGAGTCCCCTGCTCTACCAGTTGAGCTAACGGCCCAGGGGAGGTTCGATCTTAGCCCGTAGGCTGCCCCGGGCTCAGCACGACTGGGCGACCGTGGGGGTCGTCTTGGCTGAGGTGATCTCGTTCTTGAGGGTGGCCTGCTGAGCCTTGGGCGCCATTGAGAGCGCCTTGGCCATGGCGAGGTCGCCCTTGTCCGTCTGCTTGGCGGCGTAGGCGTTGGCGGCGAGGCACTGAAACGCGCTGCCGTCGGTCGGCTCGCTGAGCGTGATGGCCTCCCAGGCGGACGCCGCACCGGCATAGTTGCTGAGGTGCTCGTAGGAGCGCGCGGCCAAGATCGCGGTGTTCGGATCAGGAGTCTTGGTCAGCGCGAGGTAGTGCTGCCAATCCTGGGTCAGCTGGGTCAGCTTCTTCTGCCCGGCGCTGGTGAATGTGTTGCTCGTCTGGTTGTAATCGGATGAAGAGGCGGTCGACCAGCGTGCCTGGATGAGCTGCGACCAGGCAGCGGCGCTGCTGGGGTCGGCATTTACGGCCTTCTGAGCCGACTTCTCCTGCGCACTTACGACCTGGTTCTGGTTGCTGCCCGAGCCGTTGCCGGTGAAGGCGTTGAGCAGGCCGCCGAGGCCATTGCCGGCGCCGACTCCGAACAGGACCAGGCCTCCGCCCAGGATGATGGCGAGGAACAGGTAGACAGCCTGAACGGTGCGCCGGCGTCCGCGGCTACGAAGGTCGAAGAGCATGGGCTATGAGGGTATTCCGAGACCTTGATCGAATGACTGCGTCGCCGCCTCCGCCGCGGCACGCTCGGCGGCCCGCTTGTCAGCAATCCTGAGCGCCACGATGCTGACCAGATAGAGCACGACCAGCGGGAGCGTCTCCAGCCCAGTGGTCACCGGGTCAGAGCCGGGCATGGCCGCGGCGATGACCGCGATGATTACAGCAGCGTAACGCCAGTGTTTCGTAAGAGTGCGC
The DNA here is from genome assembly GCA_035505215.1 of Solirubrobacteraceae bacterium. Lineage (GTDB taxonomy): Bacteria > Actinomycetota > Thermoleophilia > Solirubrobacterales > Solirubrobacteraceae > Palsa-465. Next base: position 20,645 of record DATJQY010000034.1, read on the forward strand.
CCGTCGATGACCTCCAGGCGGTGGAGCCCCAGCAAGGCGAGCGGCAGCTGGAAGGCGACCCCGACGCCCAGCATGGTCATGAACTCGAACACGTACCAGGACTTGGCCTGAATGAAGACGGTGAACTGGTTGCTGTTGTAGCCCTGGAGGAAATGGACGGCTGGCGGGAGGATGACCCAATAGGTGAAGGCCACCCCGATCAGGAACATCAACGGCGCCACAACCATCAGCGGAATGGCGGTCCGTTTCTCGTTCGGGCTCAGCGCTGGGATGATGAAGCCGTAGGCCTCGTAGAGCAGCACCGGCAGGGTGAACAGGAGGGCAAAATAAGCTGCGACGGCCACGGAGATCGTGAACGGCTCCCCCACCCCGGTAGTGATCGGCTTCTCCTGGCTCTGGAAGTCCCGGGGCAGAGCCTTGGCGGCTAGCGTCCATTGGCGAGCGGTTTGTGCAGCCTGCTGTCGGGTGGCGCTCGAGAGGCGCGGGGATGCGGCCAGGGCCTGGTCCAGCCGGGCCTGCTGCAAGTAGGCCGCACGCGACCCCACCGACTGGTTCTGCTCGGCGGCCAAACCATGCTGACCCGCGACGGTCGAGACGTGCGGCAGGGCTCGATTCAGCACGTGGATGAGGGCCGCGTTCTGCCAGAAGCAGATCCCGAAGGCCACGATCAGGGCCGCCAGGCACACGAACAGGCGTGACCGCAGCTCGTCGAGATGATCGACGATGCTCAGCCGATCTTCGTGGCCGATCGGCCGCAGGACCTTGGCCACGGCGCGGACCTTGGGCGCCGGCTAGGAGCGGCGCTCGGCCGAGGCGGACTCCGGCTCGGCAGCGGCAGCCGCGGGTGGCGCCACGGGATCGGCGGGGGTTGCGGCGGGTGCGGGTGGCGCCACGGGCTCGGCGGCAGCGGCGGGGGTGAGAGCCGGCCGCTCGTCCACCTCGTCGGGCTTTGACTCGCCGGTGATGCCCTCCTTGAACTCGCGCAGACCCTGCCCCAGAGCCTTCCCGAGCATGGGCAGACGCTTGGGGCCGAAGATGAGCAACGCCACCACGACGACAACGATCAGATCGGTAACCGGATTTCGAAACATTCGACGGCCTCCTGGCAGGCCCCGAAGGTTAGCGACCAAGCCGCCGGAGCAAGAAAAAACGACTCAAAGGTGTCCATAAAGATGCCGATATGAACCTTTGTCGGAGAGGCACCGTGGAAGAGCAACGAAACCATCACACCGTCCACCGGATCGTCTTGCCCAGCGGCCGCAAGATCGAGGTCGTGCGCTTTCATGAGCACGACACGCAGGTTCGCTGCCGTCCACTGCACATCTGCGGGCACTGCCACGCCCCGTTGGTGCAGCCGCTGTCGTGGGCCGAGACCGGCGACGAGCACTGGGAGCTCGAGCTGATCTGCCCAAACTGCGAGTGGACGACCACCGGTATCTACAGCCAGGCCGAGGTTGAGGAGCTCGAGGATCGCCTCGAGGAGGGCCTCTCGGAGATGCTGGCCGACCTCCAGCGCCTGGCCCAGGCCAACATGTCGGAGGAGATCGACCGCTTCGTCTCGGCGCTGGCCGGCGACATGATCCTCCCCGAGGATTTCTAGGCCGCGGAGGCCGGCGAGGTCGCCGACTCGCTACGTGTAGCGCTCTACGACCCCGTCCCCCACGAGTTCGAGGGCGGCGCGCTGGCGGCGCCCGAGTGCGGGCAGCGTTTCCTTGGCCCCGCGGACGAGGCCCAGCGCATGGTTCCGAGCGTCCTCGAGCGCGTTGGTGGCGGCGATCCGGTCGCAAAGGCTCGCCGCCGCGGTCGGGGTCCGAATCTCTCGCAGGTCCACGGCGGCAATCTCGGGATCGCGTCGCCGGGCGACGATCAGCGGCAGGGTGACCGTCCCGTCGAGCAGATCCGCGCCTCGCGGCTTGCCCGTCCGCTCAGGGGGTCCGGTCACGTCGAGCACGTCGTCGAGGATCTGGAAGGCGAGCCCGATCTGCTCGCCGAACTCCGCCAGCTCGCCCGCGGGACCCCCTGCCTGCAGGGCACCGAGCTCACACGCGGCCCGAAACAGGACGGCGGTCTTGAGCCGGCAGCGCTCGAAGTAGCGCTCGACCGTCAAATCGGCCTCGAACGCGTCGGCCCGCTGCATGACCTCGCCGGCGGCGAGCTCACGGCTCGCTCCGGCCAGGACGCGTACAGCGTCCACCGAGCCCGTGGCCGCCAGTTCGGCGAACGCTCGGGAGAAGAGCAGGTCGCCGGTGGCGATCGCCATCTTGCGGCCGCCGGCGGCGTAGACGGTGGGGCGCCCGCGCCGTAGCGGCGACCCATCGAGCACGTCGTCGTGGATCAGGGTGGCGCCGTGGACCAGCTCTACCGCCACCGCGGCCCCCAACAACCCGTCGCTGTCGGGGGGCGGCGCCCCGGCGGCCAGGAAGACGAGCAGCGGGCGCAGTCGCTTGCCTCCGGCGGCGATCGTCTGGCCGGCGAAGCGAGCGAGCGGCTCCCCGTGGCCGACCGCCAGTTCGTTCATCCGGCGCTCCGTGCGCTCGAGCAGCGTCACGGTCTCCTCGCCACCGAAGTCCACCGCCGTCTGTACGGCCGCCGCGCTCACGGCTCCGACCTTACCCCGACGTGAAGGGCGATGATGCCTCCGGCGGTCAAGAGATACCGAACATTTCTGAGGCCGCTACGCCACATCAGCTCGGCCAGCGCCTCGGGACCGGGAAACCGCCGTACCGAACTGGGGAGATAGCTGTAGGCGTCGGCATCGCCCGCCAGGCGACCCAGGGTGGGCACGGCGCGGTCGAACCAGAGCTCGAAAAAATGCGAGAGCGGCGGACGTGTCGGGGTCGTGATCTCAAGCACGACCACCCGCCCGCCGGGCTTGACCACTCGCGCCATCTCCGCCAGTCCCCGCTCCAGGGAGGCGAAATTGCGGGCGCCGAATCCGACCGTCGCGGCGTCAAACTGGGCCTCCGGGTAGGGAAGCTCGAGCGCGTTGCCGGCTTCGAAGCGAAGCTGCCCCTGGCCGGGATCCACCACCGCAGCCGCCTTGGCCCGAGCCAGCTCGAGCATCCGGGTGGAGAAGTCGGTCCCGATGATCAGCCCGTGCGGTCCGACGCGCCGGGCCAGTTCGAGGGCCAGATCGCCGGTCCCGGTGGCCACATCAAGGCCGATCCCGCCGGACGGGAGCTCGGCCAGGTCGGCGGCTCGGCTTCGCCAGCGGTGATGCATGCCCGCGGTCATCAGGCTGTTCATCCGGTCGTAGAGGCCGGCGATCCGGTCGAACATGGCCCGGACCTGCGCCTCCTCAAGCGTCCCGGGCGCCCGTGCCACGGACTCTGAGCCGGGCTGCGAGGCCCGGACCGGTTGTGCGCTGGCCGTCATCGGTCCCGGCCAGAACCTACTGCAACTCAGAGAGGAAACCTACGAGATTCTGGAACTTCTGGGGCGGCAGGTTTCGGAACGACGGCATCGGCGCGGTGGGGTTGCGCAGCGTCGAGGCGATCGCGCCCATCGGCAGCAGCGAGCCGATGTGGGTGAGGTTGGGGCCGGGGCCGTTGTTGCCGTTGGAACCGATCACGTGGCAGGCCAGGCACCCAGACTGGCCGACCACGAGCTCCCCGGCAACGAAGGTCTGCTTCTGCTGTGCACTCAAGCTAGAGGGCGGCTTCAGGTCGACCGAGTTCGGCGATCCGGTGTTGGCGCCGCTGTAGGTCAGGTAGGCCATCGCGGCGATGGTGGTGATTCCTGCGGCCAGCGCGATCGGGCGGCGCTCGATCCGACGCTCGGGGCTACGGTCATAGAACGGGAGCAGGAAGAGCAGGACCATGCAGATCGTGGGCACCCCGATCGCGGCCATCGAGGTGAAGGCGGGCACATTCCTCATGACCCGCAGGACCTCGAACAGGAAGTAGAAGTACCAGTCCGGTCGAGGGACGTAGGTCGTCGTGGTTGGGTCGACCTTGGGTCCCAACTCGGCGCCGAAGAGCAGCGCGAGGAAGATGATGACGAGCATCACGATCAAGGCCATGGTTCCGTCCTTGGCCACGGCGTAGGGGAAGAACGGCTTGCCCTCGTTCTTCAGGATCGAGTAGTCGCGGAGGTACGCCTCCTTCTCGGCCTGGTTCATCGGCGGTTCCTCACACTTGCACTTCCGTGTGCTCGGCGACGACCTCCGGGTCCTTGGGCGTTGGCTTGACCCACGGAGGCGCCGTCGTTCCCAGCTTGGTCACGAGGTAGAGGTGGGCGCCGATCAGGGCGATGATCAAACCGGGTACGAGCAGCATGTGGATGGCATAGAAGCGCGACAGCGTGGTTGCCCCAAACTCGTTGCCGCCGCGCAGGAAGTCAGACAGGAAGGGTCCGATGAACGGCCCGGTGCCATTGATGTTGACCCCGACGATCGTCGCCCAGTAGGAGCGCTGGTCGAAAGGCAGGAGGTAGCCGGTGAAGCCCATGACCAGGGTGAGGATCAGCAGCACGACCCCGATCACCCACGTGAGTTCACGCGGGTACTTGTAGGCGCCGTAGAAAAAGACGCGCCCCATGTGGAGGAAGATCAGGATGATCATCACCGAGGCGCCCCACTTGTGCATGGCGTGGACGAGCTGGCCCAGGAACACGTTGTCGTTGATGTTGCGGATCGACTCGTAGGCGCCGCCCTGCACGTTGGGCTGGTAGTACATGGCCAGGAAGACGCCGGTCACGGCCTGGTTGAGGAAGGCGAACATCGTCGCCGATCCGAGCGTGTAGGCCCAGTTGGTGCCCCGAGGGACCTTGCGGAAGAGGACCCAGCGGACTCCCGGCGAGAGCGATGTGCGCTCGTCGATCCAATCGACGGCGCTGATCGCGCCCTCGACCGCCAGGGGATGCTCCTTCTCCGGAGGCGCGCCGGGCGGCCCCGGCTTGGGCCGGAGGATCTTGGGCAGAGGCGGAGCGGAAATGCGCGGCATGGCTAGGGCAGGCCCGGGGTGGGACCGGGCGGGGTCGACCACCGCGCTGGGTACAGATACTGACCGATCCCGTCCAGGGGTTCTGCGGGATCACGCGGGGAGAAGCGGCGGAACTCGTTGTTGACCGAGTAGCGGGGGCCGAGCTCGACCAGCCCGGTGGCCGTGTTGAGGCGGGTGTAGAAGCGATCGAGCGGACGCACCGGCGGGCCCCCGGCGACCTGGCCGCGGAGGTTGTAGACGCCGCCGTGGCAGGGGCAGATGAAGCGCTGCGCGGCGTCGACCCAGCGGACGGGGCATCCGAGGTGCATGCAGCGAGAGGAGAGCGCGATCCAGTGGTTGTACTGATCCTCGGGCTCGGTATCGATGGCGGGATTGCGGCTCCTCACGTAGGCGATCGACTTCCCGGCCTCGCCAATCCCGGGAACGAGGGTGATCACCTTGACCACGTAGTTGTCGTCGGTGAAGTCCGCGGGGGGGCCAACCGCCTGCCACATGACGTTTGGCGCCACCTTGAACACGGGCGCCAGCGCGAACCCCAGCGCGGGCAGCGTGAACGCCGCCGCGGCGACGCCGCCGACGCCGTTGGCGCCCAGGACCATCAGCCGGCGCCGGGTGACGGTCTCGCCCTCGTAGGCACCGGGGATGTTCCGGTCAAGCGTGTATTTGGATTTGGGCTTGCGTCGTTCAGGCACGTACTTCAGGCGGCAGCGGGACCCAATTGTGGGGGCCGCGACAGGCTATCGTCAACATCGAGACTTGCGTCACGAGCCCGGATGGCCCCAGCCGACGGCCCGCGCCCCCTCGGCCCAGATCTCCGCGGAGCTCTCACCGTCTCCGGCAGCGTGGGCTTGGGCGAGGCGAGAGATGACCGTGGCCAGCGCGTCCACGGCCTCGAGATCGCCCAGAGCCGCGAGCCGCGTCAGCCCCAGGGCGTAGAGCTGATCCCCTAACAGGAGGGCCAGATCCGGGTCGCTCGTGTGCACGACCCGGGCCGAGCCGTAGTGGAGCAGCGAGCCCTCGAAGATCATCTCGAGCAGGAGTTCGTACTCCGCCGCTCGGTCGGCCACCCGGGGCCCGGACGCCGCCAGCTGGGGTGGCCCGCTGGGGGCGGCCGTCGCGGTTGACGGCTCGGCCACGAGATCGGCCAGGGTTCCGCCCTCGGCCCGCAGGGCCTCGACCAGCGTCTCAATCATCAGGCGATCTCCTCGAAGGCTGAGCGGGCGGCCCGCAGCGTGCGCTCGACGTCCGCCTCGGTGTGCGCCAGCGAAGGAAACCAGGCCTCGAACTGGGAGGCCGGGGGATAGACGCCGCGGGGCAGGAGGGCGCGACACCACGCGGCGTAGGCGACGAGGTCGCAGGCCGCCGCCTCCTCATAGTTCGTCACCGGCCTCGAGCTAAAGAAGGGGGTGAGGAGACCCGGGACGGACTGGACCGTCAGCGCCACGCCGGTTTCATCCGCCGCCTCCTGCAGGCCCTCGGCGAGACGCTCGGTTGTGCGCTCAAGGCGCCGGTAGGCCGGCTCGTCGAGCAGCTCCAGGGTGGCGAGGCCTGCGGCCACGGCCAGCGGGTTCCCTGAGAGGGTTCCGGCCTGGTAGACGTCCCCAGCCGGGGCGATCCGCTCCATCAGGAGCTCCGCGCCTCCGTAGGCGGCGGCGGGGAGGCCGCCGCCCATGACCTTGCCCAGGATCGTGAGATCGGGAAGGATCCCGGATCGCTCCTGAGCCCCGCCCCGGGCAACCCGGAAGCCGGTGATGACCTCGTCGAAGACGAGCAGAGCGCCGGTTGCGTCGGCCCGCCTGCGGAGCAGCTCCAGAAAACCGGGGGCGGGCGGGACCACGCCCATGTTGGCCGGCACCGGCTCGGCCAGGATCGCTGCCAGCTCGTGCTCTTCGGTGGCCGCGGTCAGCGCCCGTGGATCGTTCCAGGGCACGATCACGGTGGCCGCCGCCGCGGCCGCCGGGACGCCGGGGCTGGCCGGGATGCCCTGGGTGGCGAGGCCTGATCCGGCGTCGGCGAGAAGCCCGTCGACGTGCCCGTGATACGCGCCGGCGAACTTGAGGATCTTCTCGCGCCCGGTTACGGCCCGGGCCAACCGGAGCGCACTCATCGTCGCCTCGGTGCCCGAGGAGGTCATCCGGAGCAGCTCGATCGAAGGAACCCGGGCGGCAACCTCAGCGGCGAGTGTGACCTCCCGCTTGGTCGGTGCCCCGAAGCTGGTTCCATCGGTGGCGGTCGAGGCCACGGCATCGACAACGGCCGGATGGGCGTGCCCGGCGATCAACGGACCCCACGAGCACACCCAGTCGATGTAGTCGTTCCCGTCGACGTCGGTGATCGTGGCCCCCTCGCCGCGGGCGATGAAGATGGGATCGCGGCCGATCGCGCGCATGGCTCGAACGGGCGAATTGACGCCTCCGGGGAGGAACTCAAGCGCCCTCTGGTAGAGCTCTGAGGAGCGCTCGGTCGTGTAGGGAAGTGCGCTCACACCCCGGCGTGCTGACGTTCCCAGGCGCGGAAGTCCTCGGTGAAGTAGAGCAGCCGGATCTTCTTGAACTCGGTGGAGGAATAGAGCGTGGAGCGCTCGGTGACGCCGGTATCGGAGGCGATCGAGCTGAGGATCGCGTCGCACTCCTCCTTGGAGCGGCCGTGGGCCATGGTGAAGATCGAGTAGGGCCAGTCCGCGTAGGTGGGACGCTGATAGCAGTGAGAGATGCCGCGGTAGGCGGCCATCTGCGGACCCAGCTCCATGACCCGGTCCTCGGGCACCTTCCAGACACCCATCCCGTTGGCGCTGAAGCCGGCGCGGCGATGAAACAGGATGGCGGCAACGCGGCGGAGCAGACGGCGCTCCTGCATGCCCTGAAGATGAGCCAGCAGCTTTTCCTGAGGGATGCCGAGTGCCTCGGCAGCGGGGGCGTAGGGCTCAGGGATCACCGGCAGGTCGCCCTGGGTGGCCCGGATAACCGCCCGGTCGAACTCGTCGTAGGGCTGGGGCGCGGTCTCGGCTGGTGGCAGTGCCTGCACCGCCTTGGCCAGGTCCTTGGTCGAGCCCTCCATCTCCAGGTCCATGCGGATCTTGAACAGCTTCAAAGTCGGGAGCTGGCGCACCGACTCGGCGCCGGCTTCGTGGGCCAGGACCTCCAGCGTCCGATCGAGGCCGAGGGGCGAGTCCGGCTCGGTGGCGATCGTGAACCAGATGTTGAACTCGTGGTTGCGCAGGTAGTTGTGGGAGACGCCGGGATGCTCGTTGATCACATTGGCGGCCCGCCAGGGGTTCTCCGGGTCGACCTTGGCCGCGACGAGCATCGAGGAATAACCGAGCGCGCGGGTGTCGTAGATCGGCGTGACCTGGCGGATGATGCGCTCGTCGATCAGCTGCCCGACGCGGGCGATGACCTCAGCCTCGCTGATGCCCGCTTCCGCGGCCACGTGCTCGTAGGGGCGCGGAGCGATCGGGAACGAACCCTGCATCAGGTTGAGCAGGCGCTTGTCCAGCTCGTCAAGCGGGACCGCGGCTCCGTGCTTGCGGCTTCGAAGCTTGGGCCCGTGTCTCGTGCCTGGCTCTACTGCAGCCACCGAGCGGCGTCCTTGGCGTGGTAGGTGATCACGATGTCGGCTCCGGCGCGCCGAATGCTGGTCAGGATCTCAAGTACGGCCGCCCGCTCGTCGAGGAGGCCGGCCGCTGCGGCGCTCTTGACCATCACGTACTCGCCGCTCACGTTGTAGGCGGCAAGCGGCATTTCGGTGTCTTGCTTGATGCGGCGGATCAGGTCCAGGTAAGGAAGCGCTGGCTTGACCATGACGATGTCGGCGCCCTCATCGATGTCGAGCTTGGTCTCCCGGATCGCCTCATTGCCGTTGGCCGGATCCATCTGGTAGCTGCGCCGGTCGCCGAAGGCCGGGGTGGAGTCCGCCGCCTCGCGGAAGGGGCCGTAGAAGGCGGAGGCGAACTTAGCCGAGTAGGACAGGATGGGGGTGTCGCTGAAGCCGTCCTCGTCGAGCGCCTGGCGGAGAAAGCCGACACGCCCGTCCATCATGTCACTGGGGGCGATCACGTCGGCTCCGGCCCGCGCCTGCGAGGTGGCCGTGCGGGCAAGGAGCTCAAGCGTGGCGTCGTTGTCAACGCTGCCGTCGGCACGGACAGCCCCACAGTGACCGTGGGTCGTGTACTCGCACAGGCAGAGGTCGGTGATGACGAGCAGTTCGGGGTGCGCTTCTTTGATGGCGCGCGTGGCGAGTTGCACCACGCCCTCGTCGTCCCACGCGCCTGAGCCCTCCTCGTCCTTGGCCGCGGGCAGGCCAAAGAGCAGGACGGCGGGAATTCCGAGCTGTTTGGCCTCACCGGCCTCGGCGACGGCATGGGCGATCGAGAGGTGATCGACGCCGGGCATGGCCGCGATTGGCTCCCGGCGGTCGATTCCGTGGGCGACGAAGAGCGGATAGACGAAATCCGCGGGACTCAGGTTGGTCTCACGGACCAGGCCACGGAGCGCATGCGTGGCCCGCAGCCGCCGTAGCCGGGTTTGAGGAAAGGCCATCGGATTTGAGGATACCCGCGGGCAGGGGGTGGTCAGGGGTGACGGCGCTCGCGAGCTTCGGTGAAAAAACGTGCGCTCGGCGCAGCGCTTCGAGACGCGGCGCACGTTTTGGTCCTATAGAGCACCAAACGTGCGTCGACCCCCGGGTCGTTTCGCCCGGCGCACGTTTTTGCCGGCGGCGACGGCAAAGCCGCGACGCGCGGCCTTAGACCAAATTCCAGCGTTCGATCCGGTAGTCCTGAATCAGGCCGGCCTCCATGTACGGATCCCGGCGGGCGTAGGCGTCGATCTCCTCGGGTGAGACGCCCTGGAACACGAGCATCCCGCCGTGGGGTGGGTCGCCGACCGCGCCGGCGAGGGTGAGCTGGCCGCGCTCGCGCGCCGAGCGGATGGCCTCCAGGTGGGCTTCTCGAAACGGGGCGCGGCGTTCCAGCAGGTCGTCCACGTAGTCATAGATCAGGATGTGAGTCTCCACGTCCGATACGCTCGCAGATATGGCCGATATCGAGAAGCGTGGGAGCTACACGCCCCGGCGGGTCAGAGAGCAGCGGGCCTACCGTCTCGCTGTCGGAGGCGCCATTGCCGGCGTCGTGGGGATCGTCGGTCTCGTGCTCGCCGTCGCGGGTGTGATCGGGGCCGCCCTGCCGATCATCGCCCTGATCGTGGCCGCTCTCTGCGCGGCGGGCTTCAAGCAGACCGTCAGCAGCCGGTAGCTCTCCGGCCACAACCCACTCAGGCCAGCCGGCGCACCGCCAGCCGCGCCAGGCCGCCGAAGACGACCGCGAGCACGGCCAGGTGCAGGAGCGGGCCGGCGATGCCCGGCGCGCTGCCCGTGAAGGCGTTGCTTGCCGCCTCGAGCGCCGCCTTGAAGGGGAAGACGAAGGCGATCACATCGAGGAGCGTCTTCACGGTGCCGGACACCGCGCTCGCCGGGACCAGGGCGACGAAGGCGATCGGGAGGGAGAGGAGCAGCGCCATCAATGAGGCGACGCTGACCTCCCGGCCGAGGGCGCCGATGGCCACGCCGAGCGCTCCGAAGGCAATCCCGCCGACGGCCAGCGCGAGCAGCCAGAGCTCGAAGCGCGTCCAGTCGAGGGGGACGAAGATCGAGACGATCGCCGCCATCACGAGCGTCACCGTGGCGGCGCAGGCAGACGAGACGGCGATCTTCTCCGAGAGCAGGCCCTCGGGGCTGATCAGGCCGCGGACCAGCCGGGAGTAGGCGTTCTCGGAGCGCTCGAGGGCCAGGAGCCCCGCGGCCAGGAGCAGCGTCAGCAGCATCAGCGTGAGGACGACGGCGATCGTCACGGCGTATGAGGTGGTCGGCGTGGTGCTTCCGCTCAGCTGGGTCTGATCGACGGTGAGCGGGGTGCCGATCGAGCCGAGGACGGGGCTGGCAAAACCAAGCCCGGCGATGGCCAGATCGGCGAAGGCCACCACGTGCTGAAGCGCCGGGCGCAACGGAGAGCTGGACGGCAGCGCGGCGATTGCCCCCTTGACGATGGCGCGGGAGTCACGCAACCCCAGGAGCTGGAAGTTCTCCCCGGCCAGGTTGATCGTGCCGCCATTCAGTACCTGGCGCAGATCGTTGATCGCCACTCGCAGCACCTGCTTGGAGACCGCCTGCTCGACCTGGTTCAGCCGAGAGCTGATCGCCTGTTGGACGAACTGGCGATCAAGCGGATCCTTGGAGTTGAGGACCAGCTCGACCGTCGGGTTTCCCACCCCGGTGGTGACGAGACTCTGGATCTGGGAGACGAGGTCGGAGGGGATGATCAGGGCGGCCAGCGCCTGGCCGCCCCTCACCTTGGCGATCGCCGCCTGACGTGAGTCGACCCTGATCGGCTCGATCGACTGGAACAGCTGGCCGGCGTACTGCGAGATGTTGATCTGCTGATTGCCGAAGCTGATCCGGCCCCCACCCCGGGCGACCTCGTTGTAGAAGGCAACCTTGGGCTTCCCGGGCGGGCTTGAAAGGGCGAACCCGATCATCAGGGCAAGGACGATCGGGTAGGCGATCAGGATGCCGATGAGCAGGGGCGAGCGCCGGAGGATCTGGAGGTCCTTGAGGAACAGCCAGCGCACGGTCAGTGGCCGCGGTCGTGGAGGAAGCGGACGAACGCGGCCTCCAGATCAAGGGCCTCCCCGCCTTCCGCGCGCTCCAGTTCACGCGGATTACCGGAGAAGATGAGTTCGCCGTCGGCGAGCACGAGCACGCGGGTGGCGTAGCGCTCGACCTCGGCCACGTTGTGGGTGGAGAAGGCGACCGTGGTGCCCCGCCCGGCCAGGCCGCCGATGAACTCCCACAGGCGTTCCCGCTGCCGGGGATCGAGCGCCGCCGAGGGCTCATCGAGGAGGAGAACCGTCGGCTCGCAAAGCAGGCCGATGGCGATGTTCACGCGCTGCTGGTTCCCGGCCGAGAGGTGGCCTACCTCATCGTCGGCTCGCTCCTCGAGCCCGGTCTGGGCGAGCATCGCGGCGACGGCGGCCTCAGGGTCGGAGAGCTTCTCCAGCCGCGCGAACAGGCGCAGGTTCTGGGCCACGGAAAGCTTGGCGTAGACCGCGGGCTGCTGCGGGACCCACCCGACCTGCCGGGGCGCCTGCGTGAGCTCGCCGTCGGTGGGCGAGAGGATGCCGGCCAGGATCGAGAGCAGGGTTGTCTTGCCCGCGCCGTTGGGCCCGATGATGCCGACGATCTCGCCCGCCTCGAGCTCGAAGCTCACGTCCTGCAGGGCAAGGCGTGAACCGAACCGCTTGGTCAGCGAGCGGGCGGCGAGCGTCGCCAGGGAGTCGCCGGCCGGCGCGGTCGTGGACACGCCTGCGGAGGCTAATGGTCAGGCGCGGGTTACCCAGCTCGGGCCGGGGTATGGGGCGGGGTCTCGGGTTCCGGTGTGAGCTCTGATTCCGAGTCTCCGGCAGGCTGTGGCGCAGGCGGCGGCTCGTCCGCCGCGGACTCCTCGAGGGCCGCTTCCGGCCCCATGGTGCGCCACGGCTCCAGGACCAGGTGGCGACGGAGATAGATCGTCGTCTCCCGGATCACCGCCACCACCGGAAGCGCGAGCAGGGCGCCGGCGATGCCATAGATCTGGTAGCCGATGAGGAGCGAGAGGATGATCAGGATGGGGTTGATCCGCAACGAGATGCGGAACACCTGAGGCGCCACGAAGTGGCCCTCGAGCTGCTGGAGGGCGACGAACAGCAGCGTCACCCAGATGGCGCTGACGGGATCGTTGAACAGCGCCACCAGGACCGCCGGGGCCGCGCCGAGGATGGGGCCGACGTACGGGATCAGCTCCATGAATCCGTAGAAGACGCCGAAGAAGACGGCGTAGTGAGCGCCGGCCGGGAAGATCCCGATCGCCCCGAACACCCACAGGCAGACCCCAGCGCTCGTACCCATGACGACGCTGAACAGAAGCTGTCCCCGGACATAGCCGAACACCGCGCGCTGGACCAGGCGCGGGAAGTCATCCTCGGGCGTCCCGTCACCGGGCGGCATGACCCGCCGGGTCAGCTCGCCGATCTGGCGCCCGTAGACGAGGAGGTAGATCGAGAGCACGAGCGCCAGGACGAGCGCGAAGCCCACGGTGACGACCTTGGACAGGATGTCGCGAGAGAACGAGACGAGATTGCCGGAGCCCCTGACCACGTTCTTTTCCAGCGTCTGGAGCGCCGTCTGCCCCTGCTGCTGGATCTGCACGCGGATCCCGTTCCGGTTGAGCCAGCGCTGGATGTCGGCCAGGTCACGGTTGGCCCGGCGGATGAACCGGGGCACGGCATCGGCGAAGTGGTTCACCTGGGTGCTCACCGGATCCGAGAGGAGAACTCCGATGCCGACCAGCAGCGCGAACAGTCCCAAGAACACGACCAGGATGGCCGCCCCCCGGGGCAGACGGCGGCGCTCGAGCATCTGGATCAGCGGATTGAGGATCAGGGCCAGGACGCTGGCCGCAACCAGGATGAGCAGAACCGGACCGGCGGCCCGGGCAAGCGCCCAGAGACCGAGAAGTGCCAGCGGGAGCAGCACGAGCTGCACCCATTTGGGAACGACGACGGGGGGGACCGATGGAGGGTCAGCGCTGCGGGGCCGGTCTGGCGCAGGCTCGGTGTGAGGGTCCGTATCCGCTGGGACCATGCACCTGGAAGTATGCGCGGCGAGGAGACGTGACCAAATCCGTGAGCATCCTGTTCGTCGGTGACGTCGTCGGAGGACCCGGACGGCGGACGTTGCTGGCCCTGCTGCCCGGACTCCGCGAGCGCCACCGGCCAGACTTCGTCGTCGTCAACGGTGAGAATGCCGCCGGCGGCATTGGCATCACTCCGAAGACGGCCGACGAGATCTTCTCCGCCGGCGTTGACGTGATCACCCTCGGCAACCACACCTACCGGCATCGCGACGTCTACGAGTACCTGGACCGGGAGGAGCGCATCATCCGCCCGGCCAACTTTCTGCCCAGCCAGCCCGGTCATGGCTGGTGCGTGGTGACCCGGGATGAGGTTCGACTGGGCGTCCTCTCGCTGTCCGGAAACCTGTTCATGGATCCGGCCGGGCCGGCCTTCGCGCAGGCCGAGTCAGCCCTGAGAGCTCTGGAAGGGCGGGTCGATCATCTGCTCGTCGACATGCACGCCGAGGCGACGAGCGAGAAGGTGGGGCTGGGCTGGTATCTCGACGGTCGAGTCACCGCGGTGGTCGGCACCCACACCCACGTGCCCACGGCCGACGCCCGGGTCCTGCCCGGTGGGACCGCCTACATCAGCGACGTGGGGATGACCGGGCCCCGGGGAGGCGTGATCGGCGTCAAGCGGGAGCTGGCCGTCGAGGCGATGGTGAGCCGGATGCCGATCCGTTTCGAGACCTCGACCGAGGATCCATGGCTGAATGCCGTGCTGATCAGAGCGAGCGAGCCAATGCGGGCGACGGCCATCGAGCAGGTTCTCGAGCCCGCTCCGTAACAACCTCTCCGACGCGGGCCGGGAAGACACCGAAGAGGGCCACGGCGACGGCGGGGAAGAACCACACGATGTAGGAGTAGAGCCAGTAGCCCCCGGCGAGCTGCAGGCCGATCAGAACCGCCCCGGCCAGGGCGGCCATCTCGACCAGCCCACGGCGACGCGGAACGACCGCGACGATCAGGCCCAGGGCGATCGCGGCACCCTCGACCAGGTGCTGCTCAAACCCGAGCCCGCCCCAGAGACCCCAGACCGAGAACGGCGTCGTGCGCTGGGCCTGGTAGACGATCGTGTCATGCCAGAAGGCACGCCAGTTGTCGTCGAGCAGGACCGGCAGCATCGCCACCAGGAGCGTGGCGACGAAGGCCAGGATGAAGCTGACCGACGAGCGTCGACGTGGCCAGCCCTCACCGGTCCCGCGCCAGAGCAGGGGGACGAGGGCGAGCGGGGCGAACTTGGTCAGGCCGGCCAGCGCGCCGACCACGCCCCGGGCTGGGGCCGAGCCGACGACGAGCAGGGCGGCGATCACCATCAGGCCGACCAGCGCGTCATTGGTGTTCGAGCTGAGCGACCACAGCGTGAACGGATACGACGCCCAGGCGTAGGCCAGGACGACCCCAAGCGTCGGCCCTCGGATCCGCCGGCCGAGGACGAAGAGTCCGAGCAGGGTCAGGAGGTCAAAGGCGATGGCCGCGGCGTGGGCCGCGGGCAGGCTGTCCCAGGTCCCGCTCCAACCGAAGACGGCCCGGAAGGGGACATAGGCGTAGTAATTCGCCGGCCCGTAGGTGTCGCCTTCGGCGTTGTCGCTGGGCCAGTGCCCATACAGGTTGTGGCCGTGAAGCAGCTTGTCGGCGCCGATCACCCCGGCATAGCCGACATCGATCACGTTCGAGTTGGACACGTTCAGGCCGATGCGAAAACCGACCAGGAAGACAACGCCGATGACCAGCACCGGTACCGGAATCGTCAGGCGCAGCGGTGCCCGGGGCCAACCCCGCCCGAAGGCGAGCAGGAGCATGCGCACGAGCAGGTAGATCAGGCAGGGATAGACAAGCGGTACCGAGAGTCCGATCCGCGCGTGGTTGAAGAGGACGAGCGAGATCGAGAAGGCGAGCAGGACGAGCAGGTCGAGGTGGAGCAGGCTTGGGCGCCACGGCGGCTCCGGAGACGGCGTTTCTCGGCGTCGGCGGCGCAGGGAAGGCCAGGGCAGGAACGGAGCCAGGAAGAGCAGGCAGAGCGGGATCCAGACGTACCAATGGTTGACGCTGCGGCCAAAGGCGCCGGGATACCCCCGCGCCATCGACCACGCCACCTGAAAGCCGGTCCACGCCTGGGTGACCTGGCCGGTGACGTCGCTGACGTAGACCTGGGCGAGTTCGATCTGGTGGCGCCCGCGGGAAAACCAGCTCACCTGCCAGGTCCGGTCGCCCTTGGTGTACTCGTAGGGGATGGCTCGGGGGTGGCGGCGAAGCTCGGCCCGGATGACCGGACTGGCGGCCGCGATCCGCTCTACTCGGGACGCCGTGAGGTGATAGCCCGTCGGGGGCCGATTCGGCGTGGTGATGAGGACCGGAGCCGTCGAGACGACCGTGACCGTCTTTGTCACCGTCACCGCCTCCGCGGGCGCGGCCGCGATCAGCCCCGCCGCGGCCGCGGCCACCAGCGCTATGGAGAGACGGAGGCTTCGAGACCGGCCGGCTAGGCCTTGAAGCTCCAAAGCTTCTGCCCGACGAAGTTCAGCGGCGTTCCCACGGCGATGGCGATCGCCTGCGCCGGAACCTTCGCCATGCCCGCGCCCACCAGCCCGATCAGGACCGCGTAGCTGAAGCCGAACACGACCAGCGAGACGGCAAAGAAGCGGGCCGCCTGACCGGCCGGATGGGTTTCCTTGGCTCCGAACGTCCAGTGCCGGTTGAGCCAGAAGTTGTTGAGGACGGATACGACCCACGCAATCACCGCCGAAACGCGGTAGTCGATACCTACCAGATGAACGCACAGCGCGAACACCGCCAGGTTGACGATGTAGCCGGTCGCGCCCACCGCACCGAAGCGCACGAGCTGGAGCCAGTTGTGCGTCCGGCGGACCCCGTGGCGGACCCGCACGTGCAGCCTGACCGGGGACGGCGGCTCGGTGACCGGGGAGCGATGTTGGCGAAGGCTGTGCCGGGGCGGCAGCGTCGCCGAGGTGGTTGCCTCTTCAGGCATCCGGGACAAAGGTACAAGCGGCGGGTAATCCATGAGTAAGCGGAGGGCAGACCTCTTCAAGTCTTAATCGGCAGCCAACATAGGCCTGACGAGAGCTTTTGGCCGCTTGTGCGGGGGCTCTGGTCAGCCCGCGACCGGGGCGGTGACCCCGAAGTGCTCACGGACCAGCGGCACGACATCGGTCAGCGCCCACTGCTCTCGCACGTCCCGGGTGTCGGGGCCGGTGCCGCACCAGAGGAGCGCCCCGAGGGAGTCCGAACGGTGCAGCGAGCCGTGGCTGCCGCCGCCGACGTGGTCCGCGCCGCCCCAGTCGACGAACTCGTAACCCGGGGCGGCGGAGAGCAGGAGATCGCCTGCCGTGGGGCACTGAAGGGCGGACCAGATCCGAGATAGGGCGGCGGGGTACTCGAGACTCCGAAGGCGGTCATCGTGGATCGTGAGACCGAGGGCGCTCAGGTCGCCCTCGACGCTCCAGCGCTCGCCGCGCTCGTCCTCCAGCTGGCCGCCGGGAGCGAAGCGGAGCTCGGCGCTCCCCGACCTGACCACCGCCTCGCGCCGGTCGGGGCGATCGAGCCAGAGGAGCAGGTCCACCCCCTCGAGCTCGGCCACGGCGTCGATGGCGCGGGCCAGAACCTGGTCGGAGCGCTCCTCGTCAAGCGCGTAGACCATTGCCGCCCGCTGAGCCGGGCTGAGCGCCACCTCGGCCCCGATCGTGCTCCCGGCGCTCTGGGTGGCCACGTCGAATTCGGCGAAAGCGCGATCCAGGCGGATCCGCTCCTCGACCGCGGCCTGGGAGTGGTCCGAGGTCACGATCACCGCGTGGTCCTCGAAGAAAGCATCCGGACCCCCGGCGGCGTGCATGAGGCGTTCAAGCTGGCGATCGGCGGCGGCGATCGAGGTCACCTGGGCGTGGGGACCGTTCTTGTGCGACCAGGCATCGTTGTCAGGCAGGGAGAAGAGCAGAAAGTCGAACAGGTCGTGCTCGACCAGGTAGGCCCCGACACACCCGGTGTGCTGGTCCCGGATCCCTGGCATTCCGAGCTGGCCGCGGCAACCGGTCCGGCGGCTGGCATAGAGGTCGGCGTAGAACAGCTCGGCCGGGCCGTCGATCGAGCGCCGAAACAAGGTCGAGGTGACTATGCGAGCCAGGGCGGTCTCGTTGGAAACCTCGTGCTGATGGCGCCCGCGGTAGATCAGGTACGTCGTCCCGGCAGTCCGGAAGCCGGCGTCATCGAGGGTCTCGAACACGGTGTCTACATCTTGGGACAAATGCTCGGCGTTCATCCGGTAGACGGTGTCGGTGAGTGAGCGCAGGACGCCGAACTGCCGGCTGGCGGAGAAGCTCGAGCCGTACTCCACGTAGCGCTGCTCGTCACGGTGGTACCAGTTCATGCTCGGGATGAGGTGGCGGTCCGGGCCCACGCCGGTGGTGATCGAGGCGGCGCACACGGGGGTTACCGAGGGAAAGGCCGCCACGCAGTCCTCGACGTAGACGCCCTCGTCGCGAATCCGCGCCAGCGCCGGGGCCCGGCCGGAAGCGATCGCCCGGTTGAGCATCGACGGCTTGAGCGCATCGATCACGACCAGGACGAGCTTCTTCACGGTTGTGCCGGGGTCGGAGGTCACCGGAGGACTCGCAGGCCGGCGTACTTCTGGCCCTCCCGTCGGCGGCCGGCCGCGAGCAGCCAGACCAGGAAGAGCAGGGCGATCAGGCCGACCGGGGGCGCAACGATCGAGAGGATGCCAACGAGGATCCCAGCGCCTTCGGCGTAGAACGGCAAGGCGGAGGCGTCCTGGTCGCCGAGCCGAGCACTGACGCGAGCGAGGAGGGGCGCGGTGGCGGCCACCGCGACGGCGGCGCAGATCACACCCCCGAGGAAGCCGGGCCAGTCGGTGTAATGGCCGCGGGCCAGGGAGCCGGCGAAGAACAGCGCCCCCAGCGCCAGGCCGAAGGCGGCCGCCACGATGACGACACTCCGGGTGGCCATGGCGCGCCGGCCCAACTCGCGCTCGGCGATCAGGAGCGCCGCCCCTCCCACCCCCATGCCGATCAAAAACGGGACGCTCTGAAGGAAGGCAAAGTCGGTCCCGTTGAAGTGGATCTCGGCCCCCGCGGCAGCCAGAATCCCGGCGATCAGGGCCGGCAAAAAGGGCCGGATGCCCACGGCGGCGGAGATCCCGATGCCTTGGAAGATGTCAAAAGCCAGATGCACAGTGCTGTACCGTGGACGGGCGTGACGATAGACGAGACGGCAGCTTGACCGGGGCGGGCTGGCAGCGCTCGGGACGGCCCGGATCGGCGGCTCGGGAGATCGAACGCTACGCGTCGCTGTTCGCCGCGCGGACCAAGGTCATGCGCTCCTCGGCGATGCGAGATTTGATGGCGCTGACCGAGCGCCCGGACGTAATTTCGCTCGCCGGAGGCTGGCCTGACACGTCGACCTTTCCCCCGGACTCATACGCGGCGCTGATGAGCACGGTGGCCAGCCAGTCCTGTGCTCGCGCGCTCCAGTACGGGCCCACCGAGGGGCTGGCTCTGGTCAAGCGCTGCATCGCCCAGGTGATGCAAGCCGAGGGCGTTGAGATCGACACCGATGAGGTGCTCGTGACGAGCGGCGGTCAGCAGGTGATCGACCTGGTGTGCAAGACGCTGCTCGACCCCGGAGATGTGGTCGTCTGCGAGGCCCCAACCTATCCGGGCGCGGTGCCCACGTTCTGCGCCTACCAGGCCGACGTGGTCCAGATCACCATGGACCGAGAAGGGATGCGCACAGACGAGCTGGAGGGGACCCTGAACGAGCTCGAGCGGGCCGGGCGACGGCCCAAGTTCATCTACACCGTCCCCACCTTCCACAACCCGGCCGGGGTGACGCTCGGGCTTGAGCGCCGGCATGAGCTCGTCCGCATCGCCACCGAGCGGGAACTGCTGGTGCTGGAGGACAACCCCTACGGGCTGCTCCGCTACGAGGGGACACCGCTGCCGACGCTCCGCTCTCTGGACGGTGGAGCGTTCGTGATCTACGCCAGCACGTTCTCGAAGATCCTCTCGCCCGGGGTGCGCCTCGGCTGGGCGGTGGCCCCGGGGCCGGTGCTCGAGAAGATGAACATCGGCAAGCAGGCCTCGGACCTCTGCTCGTCGTCGATCACGCAGTACTTCGTGAGTGCGTACTTTGAGTCGCGCCCCTGGGAGGAGTACGTGCGCTCGCTGATCGAGATCTACCGCCGGCGCCGGGACGTGATGCTCGACGCACTGGCCGAGCACTTTCCCCGCGAGGCGGAGTGGACTCACCCGCAGGGTGGCCTCTTCATCTGGGCCAGGCTCCCCGACTACATCGATACCACCGACCTCTTGGCCCGGGCGCTCGACGAGCATGTCGCGTTCGTGCCGGGCCGGGCGGCGTTCCTCGACGGCCGTGGGGGCTCCTCGATGCGCCTGAACTTCTCCGGCGTGAGCGAAGAGCTGATCCGCGAGGGGATCCAGCGGCTGGGCGAGGTCGTCCGCGAGCAGGTGGCCCTCTACGGCACGCTGACGGGCGCCCACCCGGCTGGGCAGCCGGCGCGGCGGCCGCCGGCGCGGAGCCAGACGGCCCCGCCTCCCCCGACCGCTCCCGATCCCGCGCCGCCCGCTCCCGCTGAGGCTGAGCAGCTGGGCAACGTGCTCCGGCTTCCGCGTAAGCGGGCCTGATGCGGGTGGCGGTGCTCAAAGGCGGGCGCTCTCTGGAGCGCCAGGTCTCGCTGCGTTCGGCGGCGCGGGTGCAGGACGCGCTGGAGCGGCTCGGCCACGAGGTGATCGCCGTCGACGTCGCCTCAGATCTGGTGGCCCGGCTCACCGACGCCGGGCCCGAGGCGGCCTTTATCGCCCTCCACGGACGCGATGGCGAGGACGGAACCATCCAGGAGCTGCTCGAGGTGATGGGCATCCCATACACCGGCTCGGGCGTCTCGGCCTGCATTCGCGCCGCTGACAAGGTCCTGGCCAAGCACGCCATGCGCGACCGCGGAGTTCCAACGCCCGATTTCTTTTCATTCAGCGAAACCGCCTTCCAGGCGTTGGGGGCGGCCCAGGCGCTGCCGGCGATCGAGGACCGGCTCCGCTTCCCGATCGTGGTGAAGCCGGCCGCTCAGGGCTCGGCGCTCGGAATCAAGTTCGCCCGGACCCCCGCCGACGTCCCCCAGGCGCTGGTGGCGGCGTTCTCGTATGACCGCAAGGTGCTCCTCGAGCGCTACGTACCCGGGCGCGACCTCGCCGTCTCGATCATCGACGAAGCCGGGGACGACCGACCCCGCGCCCTTCCGATCGTGGAAGCGGTTCCCGAACAGGATGACTTCTACGATTTCGAGTCGCGCTACGAGATTGGGCGGACTCGTTTCGTCTGCCCGGCAGAGCTCCCGGAGGAGATTTCAGAGCGGGCCCGCGCCGTGGCCGTCGCGGTCTACGAACTGCTGGGCTGTCGGGGCTTTGGCCGCGTCGATTTGATGCTGGACGCCGAGACCGGAGAGCTCTATGTGCTTGAGGCCGACACTGTGCCGGGCCTCACCGAAACCAGCCTTCTGCCTCAGGCTGCCGATGCCGAGGGAATCGGCTTCGACCGGCTGATCGAGCGGATCCTCAGCGCAGTCGAGCGCTGAGGATGCCCTAGGACTCCCCGGCGAAATCCTCCGGGGTGACGTGATCGAGAAAGTCCTTGAACTTCTCGACCACCTCCTCGGTGTCCTCGACCTCGTGCTCGAATTCGATCGCCGACTCGGCAATCACATCGTCGGCGGCGAAGATCGGAGCGCCCGCCCGCACGGCCAGGGCAAGCGCGTCGCTGGGCCGCGAATCGATCTCGAGCTCACGCCCGTTGACACGGAGGCTGATCGACGCGTAGAAGGTGTTCTCCCGTAACTCGGTGACGGCAACGCGGGTGCACTCGACATCGAGCTCTCCCAGGACGTCGGAGAGAAGGTCGTGGGTCATCGGGCGAGGGGTGGACGCGCCCTGGAGCTTCATCAGGATCGCCGCCGCCTCGGGATGACCGATCCAGATGGGCAGAAACTTGTTGCTCTCGACGGTTTTCAGCAACACGATCGGCTGTTTGCCAACCATGTCGAAGCTGACGCCGTAGATCACCATCTCCTGCACGGACTGCTCCTCGCGACTCGGAGGGCCAAGTATAGGCAGCGCCCTCCCGCCCTCGGAGACCCCAAACAACTCGAAAACCGAGCCCCGGAAGCGCGGGATTCGGGGTCGTTGCAAGATCCGCAACGACGAGCTGAAACGCACCGTCGCCCGCGTCCGCGCAGGGGTTTGGCCAGTGGAAGCCAGCCGGCAAAGGCGGTTCCGCGCCGTCTCCCACACCGAAAACTGGTCCATCAACCCGACGGGCCGGATTTCGTAAGTTTGTTGTTTGCAGGACGTTTACCCGCGGATTCAATACCTCGGGTGAGGGGTAGCCACTAAACATGAGATCGACGCAACTCGAGCACGACCGGCCAGTCCTCGAGCGCATCCCTGGCCGCGTCGACAATGAACGGTTGTTCGTGCGGTGGCAGCAGCATGGCGACCAGCGTGCGCGTGAAGAATTAGCAGAGCGCTTCCTCCCCCTGGCCCGGAATCTTGCCCGCCGCTACGCCGGTGCCCGTGAGCCCTTCGACGACCTGCTTCAGGTGGCCAGCCTCGGGCTGGTCAAGGCCATCGACCGTTTCGACATCAACCGCGGAGCCGCCTTTTCGTCCTTTGCCGTGCCCACGATCCTGGGCGAGCTCAAACGCTACTTCCGCGATCTGGGCTGGTCCGTCCATGTCCCCCGCGGCGCCCAGGAGCAGGCGCTGAAGGTCCAGGAGGCCCAGGAGCGACTGACAAGTCGTACCGGTCGTCCCCCCACGGTCACCGAGCTGGCGGAGTATCTGGAGCTCGCGGTGGAGGACGTACTCGACGCGCTCGAGACGGCCGCCGCCCACCATTCGGCCTCACTCGACGCGCCCCGTGAGGATCGCGACGACGAGTCCGGATCGCTGGTGGACCTCTTTGGTGAAGAGGACAACCGCTACGAGCTGGTGGAGGAGACGACCACGATCTCGGTGGCCGCCCGTGAGCTCACGGCGCGGGAGCGGCGTGTGCTCGCTCTGCGCTTTGCCGGAGACATGACGCAGACCCAGATCGCGGAAGAGATCGGGGTCTCGCAGATGCAGGTGAGTCGGATCCTTCGCCGCGCCTTGAGCCAGCTGCGCGAGCTCACCGAGGTCAAGGACAGCTAGTCGAAACCGACGTCGGGCGTAGCGGGCGATTTGCGCGCGCGCCCGGCTGGCGGGCAGGGGTGCGCCCGCGTACGCTGAGGCGGTCGATGACGCCTTCCGCGCAGCGCAAATCACCCCGCCCGGCCTCCACTCTCGTGGTTGCGGTGGCGTGGACGCTGCTCGGCCTCGCCGGTTCACTTCTCCTCACCCTCGCCGGATCCCGGCTGGGCGGCGGAAGCGTGACGTGGTGGTTCGATCCGCGCCTCGGTGCCACGAAGGGCACCGAGAGAGTCTTCTTCTATATCGGCGTCGGCCTCCTGATCGCGGCCTGGCTCGGACTCGGCACGCTGGCTCGGACGCCCCGACTGGCTCCACGCGGCATCTCCCTGATCGCAGCCCTGTGGTGCCTTCCGCTGGCCCTCGGGGCACCGCTGTTCAGCCGCGACATCTATTCCTACCTTGCCCAGGGGACGATCGCCCACCTCGGATTGAGCCCCTACCACGTCCCGCCGGCGGTTCTGGGCCGCCTCGGGCAGACCCACGTCCTCGGCGCCGTCGACCCCTTCTGGCGTCACGTGACCGCTCCCTACGGCCCGCTCTTCTTGGGCGTCATCAGCCTGATCGTCTCAGCCACCGGGCAGCATCTGGTGGCGGGCGCGCTGGCCATTCGCGGCTTTGACCTCATCGGCCTCCTTCTGCTGGCCATGTTCGTGCCCCGCCTCGCCCGGCGCTTGAGCGCGGATCCGGCCCGCGCGGTGTGGTTCGCCGTGGCGAGTCCGCTCGTGCTTCTTCAGCTCGTCGCGCCGGCGCACAACGACCTGCTCATGGCCGGCCTGATGCTCGCCGGGGTGAGCCTGGCCGCTGACGGCCACCCGCTTCTCGGCATTGCCGTGTGTGCCCTGGCGGCGACGATCAAGCTCCCCGCGATCGTGGCGGTGGCCTTCGTGAGCGCGGTCTGGATCCGGTCCGAGACAGAGTGGAGAGACCGGGCGCTTCGAGCCGCGGCGGCCGGGGTCGTGACCGCGGGGGTCCTGGGCGTGGTCACGCTGGTGACCGGATTTGGCCTTGGCTGGGTCTCGAGCGGTCTCTTCTCTACCCCGGCTCGTGTCCATCTGGCCCTCACCCCTGCGACGGATATCAGCTGGACCGCAGTCAAGCTCCTGCACGATGCCGGGCTCAGCGCCAGCTTCCACGCCGTCGACTCGGTGTTGCGCGCGGTCATGTTCGCCGCCAGCGCTCTCCTCGCGCTCGTGCTCCTGTGGCGGGCACGGTTGACCAACTTCGTGTTCTGCCTCGGGCTGGCACTCGTCGGCTTCGCCATCGCCGGTCCGGCCCTGTGGCCCTGGTACCTGAGCTGGGGCTTGGTCCTCCTCGCCGTCTCACCTCGCGGGCAAGCCTCGTGGCTGGTGGTGGCCGCGCTCGCCGTGGGTGCAGTCCTCGTCAAGCCGGGTGGCATCCTGGCCCTCCCCCTCGGTAGCTCGCCCGTGGTGGCCTGCCTCTGGCTGGCCCTGTGGATCTTCATCCTCTACCGCGCGCGGCGTCGACGGCGCCCCGATCTGGCCGCCGGGCGTGCCGATGGGCTCGGCTCAGCCCGCTCAGCCCTCGCTGAGCGCTGACGCTCATGAGCGTGACCGAGACGCTGCGCACTGACTCACCGCCGGGACCGGCGCCAAGGCGGATCGGGACCCACGGGCGGCGCGAGGCCAGGCTGGATTGGCTCGCCATCGGTCTGCCGACGGCCCTCGCGCTGGGGCTGTGCCTCTACCAGCTGACCACGCGGAGCCTGTGGCTCGACGAGTCGGCCACGGTAGCCATCGCCAGCCAGCATGGCCACGCGTTCGGCGCCGCACTCGCCCGTGACGGCGGGAACATGCTCGGCTACTACGCGCTGATCCACGTCCTGATTGGCTGGTTTGGCAGCGGCACGTTCGTGATCCGCTTCCCCTCGGCCATCTTCGCCGGCGTGACCGTGGCCTGCACCGGCGCGTTTGCGCTGCGCCGCTTCGGCCGTGAGGTCGCCGGGCTGGCCGGAGTCCTGGCCGCGGTCAGCCTGTCGCTCGTCTACTGGGGTCAGGACGCTCGCGGCTACGCGGCGATGGTCGCGCTGGTGGCAGCGTCGTTTCTCGCCTTCCAGGCCCTGCTCGAGCCGGACGCCAGCTGGCGCTCCTGGCTGGCCTACGTACTCCTGACCACGGCCGCCGTCTACACCGGTCTCGAGGCGGCGTTGGTGATCGCAGCCCAGGTCGTCGCCCTGAGCTGGCGGCGCGAGCGCTGGCGGGCGGTCACATCGGCGGTGGCGGTAATCGCTCTCTGTTGTGTTCCCCTGGCCGTGCTGGCGGCGGAGCGGGGAAGTGGCCAGCTGTTCTGGGTCCCGCGCCCGAGCTTCCGCGTCCTTCACCAGGTCCTTCAGACGCTCACCTCATCCGGCCTTCAGCCGAGCTTCTACACCTCGACGGGAAGCGCGCTGATGATCGTCGTCCTGGTCATCCTGGCCGCGGGGGTAGCGATGGCCGGCTGGAGGGCGCGACGGAGTGGGTCGGTCGCCCTCGTCATCTCCTGGCTCCTCGTGCCGGGAATCGTCGCGGCGCTCGAATCGATCGTCGGACAGTCGATCTTCCAGCCGCGCTACCTGCTCGTCTCGCTACCGGCGGTGTGGCTGCTCGTGGCCAGGACGCTTCTCGACCCCCGCTTACCTCGCGCGGCGGCGGCAGTCGCTGTCGCGGGCGTCATAACGCTCCAGGCGCTGCAGCTGGCGCCCGCCTACGGAGTCTCCTCGGAGAACTGGCGCGGGGCGAGCTCGTACGTCCTCGCTCACAGCCAGCCCGATGATTGCATCGCCTTCTATCCCCTCGATAACCGCCAGGCCTTTCGTTACTACCTAGGCTCGGCGGCGGCCTCGGCGCCCCGACCGATCCTGCCCGCCCTGCCCTGGCGCCAGGTGCGCCCGTTCGTGGAGGACTACGCGACGCTGTCACCCACGTCAGTGGCGAGCTTGCCGGGCCGCTGCGGGCGGGTGTGGCTCGTCGCCAGCCACGAGGGCCGCGCCGGTGGACCGCCGGCCTCGGCGGCCAACTACCGCCGCTTCACAGCGTTGACGGGCGCACTGGGGCGCCTCTATCCGAGCTCCCAGACCCGGAGCTTCGCCCCCTTGCAGGTGGTCACCGTCACTCTCTACTCGCGCTGAGTCAAGGTCGCAGAGTGACGCTGACGAAGGTCAGCCAGCTCATTCCCACCAGCAGGACGGCATTGATCGCGGCCACCCACGCGAAGGCCCGGCGCCGGCAGTAGTAGGCGAGGACAACCACGGCCGGGAAGGCGGTGATGAGAAGCCGCGGATTCGGCGGCACATACTCCGAGGTGAAGGCGAGAAAGCCGATCCCGAGTGTCCAGGTCCACGCCTCGACCGAGATTGTGCGCCGGATGCGGAACATGAGGACAAGCAGGAACACGAACAGCACCGCCCCAGCCAGGCCAACCGGCCAGTTGAGGTTGATCGTCGGATGGTTGAAATGCGAGAAAGAGACGTGGTGGGCGAGTCGGATGGCCAGGTGCGGAAGCGCAAGGAGGTCGAAGCGCTCGTTCCAGCCGTAATGCTGGGCCGTCCAATACGCGAAGGGGGTGCCTGTCCAGGCCCAGACGAAGGCCAGCACGCCGATGAGTCCGGCCGGGGCGAGCGCCGGCGCCACGAGCGAGCGCCGCGCGAGTGGGTCGCGCCAGCCCCGCCGGCGAAGCTCGAGGGCGGCCGAGGCGGCGCAGACGAGGACGAGGACCACCGCCTCGGGCTCAGTTGCCGTGGCCAAGGCCGCCAGGATGCCGGCCAGTAGCCAGCGCCGGTGCTGGAGGGCGAGGATGCACCCGGCGGCCAGCGGGATCATGATCCCCTCGGCATAGACGAGCGAGAAGACGATCGAGCCTGGGAAGAAGCAGAACAGGATCACGGCCCGCCGCCCCGCGGCCTCCCCCCACCAGCCGGCAGCCAGACGCTGGACCAGGAAACTGGCGATCAGGCCGCCGATCCCGGAAATGACCACACCGGCGACGACGGCCGCATGCCAGGCGGTGACGTGGGCCGAGGTGAACTGGAGGGGCTGCCAGACCACCCAGACCAGCAGCGAGTAGAGCGGGAAGAAGCCGAGGGTCGTCTGGGTGTGGAGGGCGTGATGGGGATAGCCGTCGGTTGTCAGGGCTCGATACCAGCCGCCGTCCCAGATCTGAAGCTCGGATATGAGCGTGTGGTGCCGGACCGCCACCTCGACGAGCGCGAGCACGAGCAGCAGTAGGCGAGAGGCGAGAAAGACGAGGAAGGCGAAGCGGGCCTGGCGCAGGAGCGGAGCCACGATGAGCTGCGGCCGCGCGATGCCGCCCTCGTTCGCGCCGCGCCATCCGTCGACACGAGGGCTCTCCCGCGACTTCTCACGCGCAGATTCGAGCGCGGTTTCCGTGCTTTCAGGGGCCGAGCTCACGGGGGCTGAGTGTATGGGTGGGCTGTTCGGCCCCGCCGCGGCGGCTCTGAGAGCTTTACCGGCCTATTACCGGCGGCTTTCTCCGCCCTCCGATGATGCGCCCCTGCTGTTGCAGGTGCGCGGGCGGGAGGGGTCGGGATACCGACGCGTCCTGGCCCCTTCCGCCCATGTGCCTCCGCCGGCGTCTCGCATCCTCGGAGGCGTTTCAGACCCAGAGGCGGCTCTAGGGTCTAGACCGCAAATCCTGTTACACGGCTTGAAGACGCGGTAAAGGCCGGTAAGGTCTGCCGGCTTATGCAGTTCGGCGTTCTCGGCCCGCTGCTGGTGCAGGATACGCGGGGTCCTGTGACCTTGGCCTCGGCCAAGCAACGGGCTCTGCTCGCGATCCTCCTCTTGGAGACCCCCCACGTCGTGCCGGTGGAGCGCTTGGTCGATGAGCTGTGGGGCGATCAGCCTCCGCCAACGGCGGCAAAGGCGCTCCAGGTCCACGTCTCACAGCTGCGCCGGGCGCTTGGTCCGGATCAGCCGATCGTGACGCTGCCGCGCGGCTACGCGCTGCATATCGACCGCACCGCTCTCGATCTGCACCGCTTCGACGCCCTACTGGCCAAGGCCCGGCGGCTCAGAACCGAGGGCGATCTCGACGGGGCGCTGGCCGCGCTCCAGGTGGCGCTCGGACTCTGGCGGGGACCCCCGCTGGCCGACGTCAAGCTGTTCGGTCCCGCCGCCCACGAGGCGACCCGGCTGGAAGGCCTGTGCGCCGTGGCTCAGGAGGAGAGGATGGAGCTGGAGCTCGCGCGCGGCGCGGGGGCGGAGCTGGTGCCTGAGTTGGAGGCGCTGATCGCCGCCGATCCGTATCGCGAGCACATGTACGGGCTGCTGATGCTGGCCCTGTACCGGATCGGGCGTCAGGCCGAGGCGCTGGAGGCGTTCCGGCGGGCACGTGAGCGGCTGATCGAGGACCTGGGGCTCGAGCCCGGGCCTGAGCTCGTGCGCCTGCAGTCGGCGATCCTGGCTCAGGATCCCGCCCTCGACCTACCGGTGAGCACCCCCCGCCCCGGAGTCGTCGTCGAGCCGGCGCCGAGCGCGCCCGACCTGGCCGTCCCCCCGCGGGCTCCGGTACCACATCCCGCGGCCACCATCCTGGGGCGCGAGGAAGAGCTCCAGGCGGCGCTGGCGCTGATCGAGCGCCCGGACGTACGCCTGCTCACGCTGACCGGAACTGGCGGGATCGGGAAGACGCGCCTGGCGCTGGAGCTGGCTGCGGCGCTCGAGCGTGGCAGCAGCTTCGTCGAGCTCGCCGCCGTCACCGAGCCTCATCTCGTGATCCCGGCCATCGCCGCGGCGCTTGGGGCCCCCGCCGCCACCGCGGACGGGGTCGGGCGGGCCCTGGGCAGCGAGCCCGCCGTCCTCTTCCTCGACAACTTCGAGCAGGTCCTCACCGCGGCGCCAGAGATCGCTGGGCTGCTCGAGTCGGTTCCGCTGCTCAAGCTCGTGGTAACGAGCCGGGCGCCCCTGCGCGTGCGCGGTGAGCACGAGCTCGCGGTTCCCCCGCTGGGTCGCGACTCAGCCGTCGAGCTGTTCGTTCGCCGGGTGGATGAGCAGGACCCGGGCTTCTCCGCCGACCCCGAGGATCTGGAGCGGATCGCCGACATCTGCCGCCACGTCGATTACCTGCCGCTGGCCATCGAGCTCGCCGCCGCGCGGACACGCGTCCTCACGCCGGCGGAGATTCTCGAGCGGGTGGGCCGGCGGCTCGAGTTGCTGACCGACGGGCGGCGCGATGCCCCGGATCGCCACCGCACCCTCCGAGGGATGATCGGGTGGAGTCACGATCTCCTGCAGCCGGACGAGCAGCGGCTATTTGCCCAGCTCGCCGTGTTTCCCTCCGGCTGCTCGCTCGAGGCCTGCGAGGCCGTGGCGGGAGGCTCGGTGCTCGATGCGCTATCGGCCCTGGTCACGCACTCGCTGGTGATCCGGGATGGTTCGCGCTTCGGGATGCTCGAGACGGTGCGCGAGTACGCGTGCGAGCGGCTCGAGGAGGCTCCCAACGAGCGCGAAGTCCGCCACCGGCAGGCCCTGTGGTGTCTGGACCTGGCCCAGGCGGCGGAGCAGGAGCTGGATGGGCCGCGGCAGGCGACCTGGTTTGCCCGCCTCGACCAGGAGCGGGAGAATCTGCGTGCCGCCGGAGCCTGGGCGGCGGCCAACGACGAGCCCGAGATCGTGTTGGGGCTGGGGTCGGCTCTGTGGCGCTTCTGGCTGGCTCGCGGCTCGGCGGCCGAGTTGCACGCGGAGTTGACCGCCGCGCTGGCCCACGAACGCGGGGACAAGGAGAGCCGGACGAAGGCCCTGAACGCCGCCGGCGTCCTGGCCGGGGAAGACGACGACTTCGAAGCCGCCCAGGCGCTCTTCGCAGAGGCCCTGGCGCTGGCCAAGACCCTGCCCGATCGGCGGCAGCTGGCGCGCATCCTCATGAACCTGGGCGTGGTGGCGCTCTACACCGAGGACTACGCGGCGGCGCTGGCGCGCTACCAGGAGGCGGGGGATATCTGGCACGAGCTGGGAGACGTGCGCGGGCAGAGCATCATGTGCCAGAACCGCGCCATCGTGCACGAGGCGCTGGGTCAGTTCGACCAGGCGACGCCGCTGCTGGAGCAGAGCGTCGAGCTGGCGCGCAGTGCGGGCGACGGGATGCAGCTGGCCCGGACGCTGGTCGAGCTCGGGAAGCATCTCGTCCAGCACGGCCTGGGCGACCCCCGGACCCGGGATCTCCTGCGCGAAGGACTCACGCTGGCCAGTGGACTCGGCGACCGGATGCTGACGATCGAGTGCCTCGAGGTCCTGGCGGCTCTGAGCGCGCGGAGCGGCGCCCCGGTGACGGGCGTGGAGCTGATCGGCGCCGCCGAGGCGGAGCGCGAGCGCGCCGGGATCGAGCGAAAGCCCGACGAGCTCGTCCTCTTCGAGCCGACGCTCCGTGAGCTCTCCGAGGAGCTCGATCCCGAGGCCTATGCCCGGGCCCGCTCGCGCGGCTGGAGCCGCGGCCTCGATATCGCGGTCGCGGTCGCCCTGGAGTCGACCGAGCGCGAGCCCAGGCCGGCACGACAGAAGCGAAGCGCGGCCAAGCACGGCCTCAGGGTCGTCGCCCGGGACTAGGGCTCCGCTGCGGCGCCCGGCGGGGGCGCGCCGGCTCCGTCGAAGGCCAGACTGGTTGGCTGTGAGCCAGCCAGTGGGCGATCCAGGACTCGAACCTGGGACCTCTTCCTTATCAGAGAAGCGCTCTAACCGACTGAGCTAATCGCCCTTCGCTGGCCACGAGTCTAACGCGACGCGAAGGGTGCCTCCGACGCGGGCGAGATGACGTCGCGGCCGATCTGGACGTTTGGCAGCGACCCGGACATCCGTCCAGTCGAGATTGGCTCCGGGGGGGTCCCGAGAAGCCTTAGGGCGATCTCGAAATAGCGAGAGTTCCTTCACCAAGGAGGGTCCCTTCACCATGAAAGCAATGAGACTTGATTCGAAATTCACAGGCCTGGCCGTCGTGCTGATCGTGGGTCTGGCCGCCCCGGCGGCGGCTGTTGGCGCCAGCTCAACCGTGGCGGTCGGACGCCATTCCGGCGACCGCTCCGCTCTGACGCTCTCTAAGTCGAGGCGCCGGGCGCTGGCCAAGCAGCACATCAGCATTAAGGTCAGCCGGCCGGCCACCCACCCCGGGTCACGTCTCTACTTTCCGCAGGCGGCAGGGAAATGGAACTTCGCCAACGCCACCGGCACGCTCAACTACTCCGGGACGGTTCGGCTCCGGGACGGAAAACGCTCCTTCGTGCTCTCCGGTCTCAGCTTTACCCGCAGCAGCAAGGGAAAGAGCTCGGTTGCAGCCAAGAGCGGGCGACGCAAGATCACGCTCTTCACGCTGACCGGGCGCGCTCGGATTCAGAAGAAGGGGGCCAGCGAGACGATCAACGGCCTGAGCGCCCACCTGAGCGCTCGAGCAGCGCGGCTCCTGAACGCCGCCCTGCGTCATAAGGTCGGCACGAAGAACGAGAACCTCGGTTCGTTCGTCGTCACGGTCAGCAACACGACGGGCGCGGCTCGGAACGGACTCGGCGGGCTATCGGGTTCGCCCGGGGGCGGGGCACCTGGCGTCAGCCTGTCCGTGGCCCACGCGCTCGAGCAGACACTCACTCAGAACGGCCTGGCTCCAGTGCCAATCGCTCCGGCCAGCGGAGGTCTGCCGGCGCCCGCCGGGACGACGACGGTTCCGGGCGCCGACGGCACCAGCCTCACCCTTCCGGCCGCCACCGGATCGTCTGCCGGCGCGAGCTTCAACGACGGCACCCTGACCGGGACGATCCCGCTGACCGGGGGGATCCAGCTGGGACAGGGAACCGGTTCCGTCTCGTTGACCAATCCGGTGCTGACACTCGGTACGGGCACCGAAGGGTCAAGCCTCAGCTTCTCCGTCAACGGCGGTCCCGAGGCGAAGCTGTTCGACATCGACACCTCAGCGCTCGAGGAGAGCGCCACCAGTAACGGAGGCCTGAGCCTCAGCGGGCTGACGGCGGCCCTGTCAAACCAGGGCGCAGCGACGATCAATCAAGCGGCCGGCAAGCAGGTTGTCGAGCCCAAGGAAACCGTGGGCGGGTTGACGGTCGTCGTCCCCGCCTCACCGGGTACCTCCTAGCGGGAGGACGCCACGCGGTGTCGCAGGGGATGCAGGCACCGCACACGAGAGAGGGGGCACGGGAGAACCGCCCCCCTCTCTTTTTTCACTGACCTACGCGGCGGCGTGTATCCGGAGTCGTCGTGCTAGCTCAAGCGCATCCTCGACCGACTCGACCTCGAGCTGGACCCGGAAGCCGGATCTGGCCCGCGCCGTGACCTCGATCTCCCGGCCGAACACCGGCTGAAGCGTGTCGGCGATGCGCTCTGCGGTGGCCACCTGATCGGGGTGTAGGGGACGCCGGGTTCGCGGGCGAGCCGGCGCCGAGCCGGCGCCGACGTTGGCGGTGCGGGCGCGGGACTCGAGCTCACGCACCGACCAGCCGGCCTCCGCGGCAGCGCGGGCTAAACGGCGGCGCTCGGCGTGATCCTCAGCGAGGAGCAGCGCGCGGCCGTGACCCTCGCTGAGAGCCCCCCGCTCGACCAGCGCGACCGCCTCGTCCGGGAGCTCCAGGAGCCGGATCAGGTTGGACACCGCGACGCGGCTTCGTCCCACACGGAGCCCCACCTCCTCCCGGGACAACCCCAGCTCCTCGACCAGGGCGGCGCAAGCCCGCGCCTCGTCGATCGGATTGAGCTCCTCTCGCACCATGTTCTCGATCAGCGCGAGCTCCAGCGAAGCCGCATCGTCGTCGTGACGGACGATGGCTGGGATTGCTTCCATTTGAGCCATCTGAGCCGCTCGCCAGCGTCGCTCGCCCGCGATCAGCTCGTAGCGGCCGCCGGGGAGGGGACGCACGAGCACGGGCTGAAGAATCCCCCGGGTGCGGATCGAGTCGGCAAGGCCGACCAGCGCCTCGTCCTCGAATGCCGTCCGCGGCTGGCGCGGGTTGGGCCCGATCAGATCGACCGGCAGCTGGCGGAGCTCCTCCGCCTCGTCCTTCGGAGCGACGGACAGAATCGCGGCCAGGCCGCGTCCCATTCCCTTCGGTCGGTCAGCCACGGGCGGCAACCTCCTTTGCGAGCTCGAAATAGGCGTCCGCACCGGCGCAGTGCGGATCGTGATGAATCACCGGTTTACCGAAACTTGGTGCTTCGCCTACGCGGACGTTGCGAGGGATCACCGTATCGAACACCAGTTCGGGGAAGTGCTCCCTGATCTCGCGCTCGACGTCTTGGGCGAGCCGGGTCCGCCCGTCGTACATAGTCAGCAGCATGCCGGCCACGGTGAGGCGCGGATTGAGCTCGCGCTGGATCAATCCGAGCGTGTCGAGCAGGCCCGCCAAGCCCTCGAGGGCGAAGTACTCGGCCTGCACGGGGACGATCACCCGATCGGCAGCTACCAGAGCGTTGACCGTTAGCGGCCCCAAGGACGGCGGGCAGTCGAGCAGGATGAACGCGTAGTGCTCCCGGACCCCCGCCAGCGCATCGCGGAGGCGCGCTTCGGACCCATCGAGCCTCGGAAGCTCGACCGTGGCCCCGGCGAGGTCCGGACCGGAGGGAGCGATGTGGAGGCGCTCGATCTCGGTCGGAGCAACCACATCAGCCAGCGGAACGCCGTCGATCAGGACCTCGTAGAGCGTCTGGGGGGCATCCTTACCGAGGCCCAGGGCGATGGTCGCGTTGCACTGCGGATCGATGTCGATGAGCAACGTCTCGTACCCTGCCTCGGCCACGCAGGCAGCGAGATTGACCGCGGTGGTCGTCTTGCCCACGCCGCCCTTCTGGTTCGCGATCGCGTACACGGTGCCCATCCCGGCCCCACGCTATCGCTGTACGCGGTCAGATGGCGCCGCGGGGCGGGCGATTTTCGCGCCGAGCGGACGCTTCAAGGCAACTCCGGGACGACGCGGGAAGCGCGGCGGGGTCTCCTCGAGCTTTCCCACCACGTATAGATGCCGATTTACGGCGCCGCGGTAGGGGTGAACGCGATGTATGCCCGGCTGCCCGAGCCCCAGCTCGGCCGCGGCCGTGGTGAGCGCGCTGTCCACCTCGGGCTGGCGCCGCCCTCGCCACAGGATCGCCGTGCCGCCCACGCGGAGAAGGGGAGCGGCGTATTCCAGGGTGACGGCGGGTGGCGCCACGGCGCGGGCAGTCACCACGTCGTAGCGCGCCCGCCCAGCCGCGAACGACTCCGCGCGGTCATGGATCACCTCCGCGTTGGGTAGCCCGATGGCGTCGAGCGCCCGCTCGATGAAGGCACACTTGCGCGCCGAAGCCTCAAGGAGCGTGATGCGTGCCTCCGGCCGCGCGATGGCCAACGGCAGCCCGGGCAGCCCCGCGCCGGCCCCCAGATCGAGAACGGCACCAGCCTGGCGCAGTGCCTCCAGTTCAAGTGCGACCAGCGAGTCGGCAAGGTGATCATTGAGGACGCCCTGAAGAGAGCGGATCGTCGTCGGCGCCTGACGGTCGTGGACGAGCAGGTCTGTGAGCGCGCGGAGGCGGGACACAGCCTCCGCATCCAGCCCATAGCGGTCAGCGAAGGCGTCGAGCATGGTCGAGCAGCTAGGCCTCGTCTGCGGTGAGCGACCTCAGGACGGCCCGTTCCCGCTCGATATAGCGCGCGTAGCGCTGGCGCATCTGGTCCAGCCGATCGGCGGCGTGGCCGTCGAGCTCCGGACCGAGGGCGTCGAGAACGGGAAGGACATCGCGCACGAGAGCGCGGCCGCGGGCCATCCATTGGTAGTACGACCGGCCCCCGTGGTGGTACGGGCCATAGAGCCGGGTGGCGGGGAAGCGCTCCATCAGCCAGCGAAACAGGGCCTCGTGGCGAATGTGCATGCGCAGGGTGATCTGTGGCTGCTTGCCGTCACCTCCAAACGAAGCCTCGCCGACCATCAGGCCGACAAAGACACCCCGCTCGAAGTCTGAGAGCGGATTCACCGTTTCCACGGATCAGATTGTTTCACCGGGGACAGAAACGTGAAACGCCGCGTCCGGGTGTCGGCCCGGTCGAGCGGACTAACCGACCAGCGGCGCGACCACCAGGCGACGGTCGGGCTCCTGGCCTTCGCTGTAGGTTTCGACGTCGTGGCGGGTCTTCAAGTGCTCGTGGACGACCCTCCGCTCCTGCGCGCTCATCGCCTCGAGCGCCACCGGGCGCCGGTCATGAATGGCCGCCTCGGCGGCCTGGTCGGCGGCGGCGCGCAAGGCCACAGCCCGGCGCTCGCGATACCCGGCGGCGTCAACAACCACCCGTAGCGGCTCGCCCCGCCGCCGAAACGCGATCCGGTAGGCGAGATGCTGGATGGCATCGATCGTCTGGCCGTGGTGGCCGATCAACAGCCCCAGGTCGTCGCCCACGAACTCGGCCGTGACCCCCTCGGGGGCCTCGGTCAGCTCGACCGTCGCCTCGACGCCAATCCCAGCCGCGATCTGCTCAAGCACCTCGCGCACGCACTCGGAAGCGTTGGTGGACTCGGTGCTCATGACCCTGGTTGAGTTCCTTGGCTAGCGCCGGCGCCCGGAGCGCTTCTTCTTCTTTCGGGGTGGCTTGGGCGGCGGGGTATCGCGCCGCGGCCGGGCGGCCGCGGCGACGCCCGTCGGCTCCTTGGACTCGTCCTTGGGGCGTCCCTTCAGGAGGCCACTCAGACCGCTCAGACCGCCCGAGCCGCCCTCGCCCTGGCCGTTTGAGCCGTCCCCATTCGTGGTTGCGGGTGGTCGCGCCTTCCCATCCGTCGGAGGTCTGGCACTCCCGGGTGCGGCGGCGGGAACCGGCGTGACCGGACCAATGCGACGTCGGATCACATACTGCTGGCCCATCGTCCAAGCGTTGGTGGTGATCCAATAAAGGATCAACCCGGCCGGGAACCTAATGATGAAGACGACGAAGAAGAGCGGCATCAGCATCATGATTCGCCGCTGGTTCGGTTCCATCGCCGGGGTGGACATCATCAGCGTTGAGGCCAGCTGCGTGCCCACATAGAGCACGATCAGGATGACCAGGGTCAGACCCGTCGCCGTGCTCGTGATGTCGTTGATAAAGAGGAAACTGGCCCCATGGCCGCTGCCGCAGGCGACGGTCTGACCGGCCGCTGCCTTGGCCGAGATATGGTGGGCGAGCGCGTAGCGCTGCTCGTAGTTCGTCTGGACGGTCGGGCAGATGTCTTTGCGCAGGCGGGTGCGCAGCGTGTAGAAGAGCCCGATGAAGACCGGGATCTGCGCCGCCAGGGGCAGGCAGGAGGCGAACGGATTGATCTCGTTCTCCCGGTAGAACTTCATTACCTCCTGCTGCTGGCGCTGCTTGTCGTCCTTGTACTTGGCCTGAATCGCTTTGAGCTCCGGAGCCGCTTGCTGGAGCTTCTGCATCGAGTGGAACTGCTTGAAGGCGAGCGGGAGCATGAGCGCCCGAATGACCACCGTGAGGGCGACGATGGACAGACCCCAGGACAGCGCCAGGTGGTTGTGGAAGAACGTCAGCGCCGGCTCGAAGATGTCGATCAGCGGCTGGAAGATGTTGGCGAGAGTCAGCATGGTCAGGTGCCGGGAACCGGGGCCTTGGGCGGCTTGGCTCTAAACAGGCGCTGCTCGTCGACGGGGTCAAAGCCTCCGTGGCTGAGCGGATTGCACCGCAGGAGCCGCCACGCCGCCAGGACGAGGCCGCGGAGTATGCCGAACTGCTGTACGGCCTGGACGGCGTACTCCGAACACGAAGGGTAGTACCGACACCGCGGCCCGAACGCCGGTGATATCCAGCGCTGGTAGAGGCGGAGGAGGGCCACTACACCCGCGCGGAGCGGGTGTGAGGGCTCGGCTCGCGCTCCGCGGCTCATGCCGCCTCCCCCTCGAGGCGCTCGATGAGGCCGGCAAGCACCCGGCGAATTCCGTCGAGACCATCGCGTTCGGCCACCGCCCGCGCCTCATGGCGGGCCACGACAACCGCGTCGGTGCCCGGCGGGAGCCGCGAAGCTTCGAGGGCGAAAGCCTCACGGAGCAGCCGCTTGACACGATTTCGCTGAACGGCGCCGCCCACCTTGCGTGACACCGACAATCCGAGCCGGGGCGGCCCTTGCTCCTCACGCGGGAACACGTAGAGCACGAACTCACGGGCGCCCAGAGCGCGACCGCGTCGGATCACGCGGTCGAAGTCGGCGCTTCTCGACAGCCTTCCCCGTCCCGGTCGGGGGCCGGTCGCGGGGCGACTCGGCATCAGACCGTCAGTCGCTTGCGGCCCTTGGCCCGCCGGTGCTTGAGCGTCAGTCGGCCAGCGCGCGTCCGCATCCGCTTGCGGAAGCCGTGGGTTCGTGCGCGCTTGCGCTTCTTTGGCTGGTAGGTGCGTTTCATGGTTCACACGCCCGGGCGGGATCGAGGCCAGTATACGCAGCGTCCGAGGCCCTTCCGGTTTTTCTCGCGCTTTGCGTCAACGCCCCCAGAAGCCCGCTATGGGGCCCATAAGGCGTTGCTATATTCGCCGCCTCGCGCTGGTCGTGCCCGGCCTCACGAACGGCGATTTTCTAGAACGTTCGGAGAAGGAGTCGCTTGGCGCTGCCCGAGAATCTCGAGCCCGATGCTGCGTGGCAGGCAATCCGCGCCGAGCTTCGCCGGGCTCTGGGCGACTCCACTTACGAGATCTGGATCGCGCCGCTCGAGGTCAAGGCCTTCGAAGGCACCAGCCTCCTCCTCGCTGCCCCACCTGACATTCGCTCCTGGGTGGCGAAGCGATTCGGGCGCATCCTGGAGCGCTGCGCTGAAGCCGTTACCGGAACCACGATGCAGGTGGCGGTCGAAGGCACCCTTCAGCCTCAGGCTCCGCTTGAAGCCGACCTCGCCGCTACCAGCCTGAACCCGCGCTACAGCTTCGAGCAGTTCATCATCGGCGATGGAAATCGCCTCGCGCACGGAGCTGCCCTGGCCGTCGCCGAGCTCCCCGGACAGGCCTACAACCCCCTGTTCCTCCACGCGCCGCCCGGTCTCGGCAAGACCCACCTCATTCATGCCATCGGGAACTACGTTCTCGCCTTCGGCGGGAACACCCGGGTGCGCTACACAACCGTCGAGGCCTTCACGAACGAGTTCGTCAGCGCCCTGAGCACACGCACCCTCGAGCGCTTCAAGCACGCCTACCGCGACGTCGACGTCCTCTTGATCGACGACGTCCAGTTCCTAGCCAGCAAGGCGAAGACCGAAGAGGAGTTCTTCCACACCTTCAACGCCCTCTATGAGACCGGCCGCCAGCTCGTGCTCACATGCGACCGGCTGCCCAGCGCGCTCGTGTCCATCGAGCAACGGCTGCGCGAGCGTTTCGAAGCCGGACTGGTGGCGGACATGCAGCCCCCCGACTTCTTCACCCGCACGGCGATTCTGCGCAAGCGGGCCATGCTCGACGGAGTCCCACTGGCGGACCAATCCGTGCTTGAGGCAATCGCCGAGCGCGTCACTGACAACGTCCGCTCGCTCGAGGGAGCCCTTATCCGAGTTGTGGCCTACCACTCCCTGACCGGCCGCCCGATCGACCTCGAACTCACCTCAACCGTTCTCGACACGATGTATCCGGCCCACGGCCGCCCGCAGCTCTCGATCAGCCGCATCCAAGCCCAGGTGGCCGCGCACTACGAGCTGGCCGTGTCCGAGCTCATCTCCCCGAGCCGAGCGGCCCGGATCGCCTGGCCTCGGCAGGTGGCCATCTACCTCGCCCGCGAGCTCACGAGCACCCCGCTTGGAGCCATTGGCGACGCCTTCGGCGGCCGTAACCACGCCACCGTCCTCCATGCCTGCAAGCGTGTCTCAGATCGCCTGGCCGGCGATCAACACACCCAAGCCGAACTCCACTCCCTCAAGTCCGAGATCGCCGGCAAATAGAGCCGACCGGACTTGTTGACACACTTCTCTGCCCGTTCGCGACGAGAACTTCCTCGCTAACTGCGCGTGAATGCGGACTTCTCCACATCACCCATCCTCCCTATGACTACTAATTCCTTCTTGAGGTCATTGTCGTGAAGATTTCTCTCCAACGAGACGCGCTGTTCTCGCAGCTTCAAACCGTCACTCGCGTGGCTTCGACGCGAAGTGCGATCCAAGCCCTGTCCGGTGTGCAGTTGGTTGTGTCCTCAACTAGCTGTGAGCTGCGGGCCACGGATATGGATGTCAGCCTCCGCGTGCCCCTCGAGGCTGAAGTCATCCGGGAGGGCGTCGTCGTGCTGCCGGCCCGGCTCCTGCTCGATGTGACCCGAGTGCTTCCGGCCGCCGACGCTTCGCTTGAGCTGCGCCCGGCCGAGCAGGATGTCGAGGTTATCTCCGGGAAGGCGACCTTCCACATCCGTACGCTGAGGGCCGAGGACTTCCCTCCCTTCCCGGAGCCGGACTCCGAAAACGCCGTCTCGCTTCCGGTCGAGGCGTTCGTAAGTACGGCGCAGAAGGTCGCCGGGTCGGCGTCACGTGACGAGACGCGCCCTGTTCTCACGGGCATTCTCGTCTCGGCCGCGGAGCGCGAGCTCCGGATGGTGGCCACCGACTCCTATCGGCTGAGCGTCAAGGAGACCCAGCTAGAGACGGCGCTCCAGACGCCGTTCGAAGTCAACGTCCCCGCCCGCGCCCTCCAGGAGCTGGCGCGCATCGCCGGCGCGGGGGAAGGTGATCTCAGCATCAGCGTCCTCCAAAACCAGGTCGTGTTCCGGCTCGCCGGGACGACGCTCTCCTCGCGCCTGATCGAGGGCCAGTTCCCCAACTATCGCCAGCTTCTACCGGACAGCTTTGAGCACGAGCTCCGGCTGTCCGGCGGCGAGCTGACCGACGTGGTCAGGCGGATAAGCCTGCTGGCGCAGAAGAACGCCCCCCTGCGCTTGGCCTTCAGCCCCGGCGAGCTCACCGTCTCGGCTCAGACCCCGGATGTCGGCGAAGCGTCGGAGTCGCTTCCGGTCGCCTTCCAGGGCGAGGGCCTCGAGATCGGTTTCAACCCGGACTTCCTTCGTGACGGGCTGGAGGCGATCGGTGAAGGCGACATGCTCCTCAAGCTGATCAGCCCGCTGCGCCCGGGGCTGATCGAATCCGGCGATGACGGGGGCTTCCGTTACCTGATCATGCCGATCCGCCTGAACGTCTAGGAGCGCCCGGGGGACGGGCGGAGGTCTCGGCCATGCGCGTCGTCAGCCTGGATCTCCGGGACTTCCGCTCCTACACGAACGTCCGGATCCTTCTCGGGGAAGGCCTCACCGTGGTCTTCGGACCGAACGGAGCCGGCAAGACGAATCTGCTCGAGGGACTCTATTTCGGATGCACGGGGCGCTCGTGCCGGACGACCAACGAACGTGAGGTGGTCCGCTTCGGCGCCGCTACCACGCGGGTCCTCGTCGAGGCCGACGCGGAGGACGGGCCCCACCAGACGGCCGTGGGGTTCACGCCCGGTCAGGCCAAGCGGCTCCAGGTCGATGGGGCGAACGTGGAGCGCCTGCTCGACGCGCCGACGCGGCCCCTGGTCAGTGTCTTCATGCCCGACCGGCTCGAGCTGATCAAAGGGCCACCGGCGTCTCGGCGAGCACACGCGGATCAACTGACAGCCGCGCTGTGGCCGGCCCGCCGCGGGGTCCGCCGGGCGTACGGGCAGGCCCTCGCCCAGCGCAATGCCCTGATCGCCCGGATCCGCGCCGGGCGGGGATCCCGGGAGGCTCTGGCCAGCTGGGATCTCCAGCTGGCGCGCACCGGGATCGAGTTGATGGGGGAGCGGCGCCGCTCCATCGAGGCGGTGGCCGAGCTCACGGAGCGGACCGGAGGAGCGCTCGGACTCGAGCCGGAGCTGACCCTTGCTTACCGACCGCGGTCACGCGCCGACGCGGTGGAGGGTCTCCTCGACGAGCTCCGAGCCCGGGTGGAGGGCGACATCGAGCGGGGCTTTACCGGCCATGGGCCGCACCGAGATGAGCTCTCGCTGCTCCTCGACGGCCATGAGCTCCGAAACTTCGGCTCCCAGGGCCAGCAGCGCGTCGCCCTGCTGGCGCTGCTCCTGGCCGAACGTGAGGTGATCGCGGCCCAGCGCGGCGCCCCGCCGGTGATGCTTCTCGACGACGTCATGAGCGAACTCGACGCCGTCCGGCGCGAGGCCCTGGTCGACCTTCTGCGCGAGGCGCCGGGCCAGGCGGTTATCACCACCACCGACCTCGACCATGTGCCCGGGGCCACCGAGGCGTCAGTGGTCCGGATCGCCGTGGCAGCCGGCGGCGTGCTCGAGGAGGCCCGGGTATGACGCGCCGGCGCCGGAGCCCGCGGACCCTGGGGCTGGCCCTGGACCAGGTGCGGGACGAGCTAGCGCCTCAAACCCTCCTGGCCGAGGTGCAACGCATATGGCCGGAGGCTGTGGGCGAGGCGATCGCCGCCGACGCTCAGCCCACGGCGGAACGCGCTGGAACTCTCACCGTTTCCTGCTCCGCCTCCGTCTGGGCCCAGGAGCTCGACCTGATGGCTCCGGCCATCCTTGAGCGTCTGAACCAGCGGCTCCTCAGCGGGAAGCTCAATCGCCTGCGCTGCGTGACCTTGCCCTTGAACTGAGACGAGCCGGTGACGGGGTCCCTCTCGTCACCGGCTCTGGATGGTCCCAGTTATGTCCCGGATCGTCTCCGAGTTGTTCGCGTGAGGACTAATTCCCCCAGTAGGTGCTCCAGGTCGAGCGGCTCTCCTCGACCGCAGTGCCAGAGCCATCGGTCGAGCAGGTGCAGCTCCAGGTTGACCGCGCGAAGTCGGCCGCCGACGTACCCGTCGCTTGGCTCCAGGTCGAGCGAGTCCAGCTGGCGGCTCCATAGTTGATGTCACCCTGCGAGTCCATGATCAGGCTGTTCGGCGTGAGCCCCTGATCGGCGAGCTGCGGGCTGTACAGGAAGGCCAGCTTCATTGCGTCGGGGATCTGGATAGACGAGTTGTCCGAGACCCATGGCGTCGTGAGCGCGCCCTTGACCTGATCCGGAGTCCAGCTGGGGTGGTACTGGAGCATGTCGGCGACGAGGCCCGAGATCATCGGGGCGGCCATCGAGGTGCCCCCGGTCTTGATGTAGGCCCCGCCGATCACGCAGGTCGGGCACATACTCTGGAAGGCGCTGTTCGGCGCCAGGACCGAGGTGATGTGGGCGCCCGGGGCGTACACGTCGGGCTTCTGGAAGCCGTCCTGGGTCGTGCCCAGGCTTGACCACGACGCGATCACGTCGTTGGCCGGGTTGGTCTGCCCCTGCTCGTCGACGGCCCCAACCGTGATGACGTAGGGGTCATTCGCCGGCGAGTACTGGACGGCGTCCGGAGCCGTGCCACGGTTGCCCGCGGCGGCCACCACGACGATCCCGTGCATCCAGGCCGACTCGGCCGCGGCATCGAGCGGATCGGTCGTGTAGGACTGGGGGGTCGTCGAGTCAAGCGACATGTTGATGACCCGGATGTTGTAGTCCGACTGGTGATCGACGGCGAACTGCAGCGCGTAGATCACGTCGAGGACCGTGGAGTTGCCCTGGTCGTCGGAAGCCTTGATCGAGATCAGGTTGGCATCCGGCGCCACGCCCATGTACTGGCCGTAGAGCGGATCGCTCGGGGACCGGTTGAGGCTGTCCCCGGCGATGATCCCGGCCACATCGGTGCCGTGGCCGTAGAGGTCATTCGGCGTGGTGGCGTTGGGATCGGTGACCGCAGCCTCGACGACGCGTGAGCCGGATCCGGTGCGCGACTGGAAGTCGGGCAGATCACCGTCGATCCCGGTGTCGATCACCGCCACCCCGACGCCGGCCCCGGTATAACCGGCGCGCCAGGCCGGAAGCACGTCCAGCGTCTGGTCGTAAGTGTTCTGAAGGTTGCTCGTGAGGTTCGAGGCGATCGGCAGGAGGCTCTGCGACTTGACCACCGTGTTCAGCGACACGGAGTGAACATCCGGGTTAGCGGCGAGCCGGCGGGCCTGCCCGGCGGTCAGCTTGACGGCCAGCGCGTTGATGATGTGCAGCTCACCGAAAACATGGCCCTGGACGCGGCTGACATCCCAGCGGGCGCGGTCGGGACTGACGGTGGCCTTGAACTGAATGATCGTGCTCACCGTCTGGTTGGGATGGTGGGCCGAGAGGCTCGCGATCCGGGGATCGAGCGGGGCTGAGGAGCCGTCCGCGGCGGCCGCGCCTGAGGCGGAAGCGGTCCGAACCGAAGGGATCTGCCACTGGTGCAGGCCGAAGGCGACCACAGTGGCCAGCGCTGCCGACGCCAGCAGCGCCGACATCCAACGTATCCGATCAACGATTCCGATTGAACGTGTCATCTCAGGGCAACCTCCGTGTCGCAAAGTTCGTCTACCAGCGGTTGGTCTTGAACTGGCAGCTGGGCCGTCTCGACGGTGCGAGACCCCTGGCTTTGCGTCCCCGCCTCACGACGGGTTTGCCCTGTGCAGGTCTGTGTGACCGGTTGTTGAGGTCTTCATCGGCAACTTCACCGGTTGACCTTGAGTCCCTGGCCGAATGTTCTAGCCAGGCCACGAACGTCTCGATCTCGAGCATCTCGCTCCTCCCTAGCCGGCAGCGCCGGGTTTGACATAGGTCGACCAGCTGCTCCGACTCCAGGTGGAGCGGCTTGAGTCGACATCTCCGCTGTTGCTGGTGCTCGACTCCGAGGCCGTGCATGTGCAGCTCCAGCTCGACCTGGCGAAGGCCGCGCTGAGGGCACCGGTCGCGATGCTCCAAGTCGAGCGACTCCAAGTCGAGCGGCTGTAGTCAATGTCCCCGGTGGTGCCATCGACGAGCGCGTTGGGGGTCAGCCCGGCATCGGCCGCGGGTGGCTGCTGGAGGGCGATGACCTTGCCTGCGTCGACCTCGGGCATCGAGTTGCTCTCGACACCAGGGCTGGTCAGGGCGCCCTTGACCTGATCCGGTGTCCAGTCCGGGTGCACCTGAAGCACGTCGGCGACCAACCCGGAGATCATCGGAGCCGCCATCGAGGTGCCGCTCGTGCGGATGTACTCGCCACCCACCTCGCAGGGCGGGCAAGCGCTGGCGAAGTAACTGCCGGGGGCAAGGACGGACACGATGTGGGCTCCCGGGGCGTACACGTCAGGCTTCTGGAAGCCGTCCTGGGTCGTCCCCTGGCTCGACCATGATGCGATTACGTCATTGGCCGGGTTGGTCTGTCCCTGCTCGTCGACGGCACCCACGGTGATCACGTAGGGGTCGTTGGCCGGTGCGTACTGAACGGCTCCCGGCACATCGCCGCGGTTGCCGG
Organism: Solirubrobacteraceae bacterium; assembly: GCA_035505215.1. Taxonomy (GTDB): domain Bacteria; phylum Actinomycetota; class Thermoleophilia; order Solirubrobacterales; family Solirubrobacteraceae; genus Palsa-465. Next base: position 64,784 of record DATJQY010000034.1, read on the forward strand.
CGGCGGCGACAACGACGATCCCGTGCATCCAGGCCGACTCGACGGCGGCGTCGAGCGGATCTGTCTTGTAGGACTGCGGGGTCTCTGCGTCCAGCGACAGGTTGACGACGCGAATGTTGTAGGCCGACTCGTGGTCGATGGCAAACTGCAGGCCGTAGATCACGTCGAGGACGGTGGCGTTCCCGTTCTCGTCGGAAACCTTCACCGAGATGAGGTTCGCGTCGGGCGCCACGCCGACGTACTCGCCTCGGAGCGGATTGGATGGGCTCAGGTTGTTCCCGTTGCCGGCGATGATCCCGGCCACGTCGGTGCCGTGGCCATAGCTGTCGGTGACCGTGGTGGCATCGGGGTTGGTAACCGCGGTGGCGATCACGCGCGAGCTGCGGCCGCCCTCCGACCGGAAGTCACGCAGGCCACCGTCGATGCCGGTGTCGATCACCGCCACACCCACGCCGGCGCCATTGATGCCCTGCTTCCACAGGTCATCGACCCTCAGCGTCTGGTCGTACGTGTTCTGCTGGCTGGCGAGCGGTCCTGTCGGGCCGCCGGGCCGTGTCGGGAGGCCGGGTCCCGCGGGGCCGCCCGAAGATCCGAGGCCCCCGGGCCCCAGTGGGCCGCCCTCGGACTTGACCACCGCGTTCAGCGAGACGGCGTGGACGTCCGGGCTGCTCGCCAGCCTGCGCGCCTGGCCGGCCGTCAAACGGACCGCGAGCGCGTTGATGATGTGAAGGTCGCCGAAAACGTGACCCTGGACGCGGCTCACGTCCCAGCGGGCGCGCTCGGGGCTGACCGTGGCCTTGAACTGAGCGATGACCTCGATCGAGCGCTGGGGATGGCCGGCGGCGAGGCTGGCGATGCGGGGATCGAGCGGGGCCGAGGAGCCGGCCGGCGCGGCTGGTGCCGCCGAGGCGTCGATCGAGACCGGCGCCAGTTGCCAGTGGTGGAGGCCGATGGCCGTCACCAGGGCGAGTACTGCGGAGGCCAGCAGCGCCGCCATCCACCGAATCCGGTCGACGCTTCCGATCGAACGTGTCATCTGAGGGCAACCTCCGTGTCGCAAAGTTCATCTACCAGCGTGATTCGAACTGGCAGCTGGGCCGTCTCGTTCCCCGTGTACGAGACCCCTGGCTTTGCGTCCCCGTCTCACGACGGGTTTGCCCTGAGCAGATTTAGGCGTTCATCGGCAGCTCAGCCGCGAACCTTTGCCCTCTCGACGAATGTATGAGCGGCGACTCAGGCGACCTGTTCAAGGTCGAGCTTGCCCCGCACGGGTCGCGGCCGGCCCAGGTAGAAGCCCTGGCCCAGGTCGCAGCCGAGCGACAGCAACGCGCTCACCTGCTCCGGGCTCTCGATGCCCTCAGCGATCACGCCGACGCCGAGTGTCCGCGCCAGCTCGATGATCATGCGGACGAACGAGGCCTCGCGACCGCCCCGCGAGAGGCCATCGACGAACGACTTGGCGATCTTGAGCATGTCGAGAGGGAGGGTGTGCAGGTAGCTGAGCGACGAGTAGCCGGTTCCGAAGTCATCCAGGGCGAAGCGGACGCCCAGCTCGCGCAGCTCGGCGATCGTCGCCGACACGTGAGCCTCGTCCTCGAGGAGCAGCGTCTCGGTGACCTCGAAGACGAGCATGCGGGGGTCAACCGCGGTGCGGTAGAGCGTCTCGCGCACCCGGTCGGCGAGGTGGCGATCGCGGAGCTCGACGGCGGACAGGTTGACGTTCACCGATACGTCGGCTCCGGTGAGCCCGCCCGCCTCGCGCTCGTGCTGCCAGGTGCGGGCCTGGATGCACGCCTGTTCGAGGACGTACTGGCCCACCGAGAGGATGAGCCCGGTTTCCTCGGCCAAGGGGAGGAACTCGTCGGGGGCGACCAGGCCGCGGCGCGGGTGCTGCCAGCGGACCAGCGCCTCCTCGGCCACGAGCTCGCCGGTGCCCAGGGTGACGATCGGCTGGAAGTAAAGGGTGAGCTGCTCACGCTCGATCGCCTGGCGCAGCTCTTCCTTGAGGCCGTGGCGCTCGAGCACCGCGGCACCCATGCTCGGATGAAAGACCTGGAAGCGGCCCTTGCCGGACGTCTTGGCCTTGTACATGGCCACGTCGGCGTCACGGATGAGCTCCTCGGCCGCCGCGTCGCGGGCGGCGGCGATGGCGATTCCCACGCTCACATAGACGGACACGCTCTCGGTCCCGACCGAGAGGGGCATGACGAAGGCATCCATGATCCGGCGGGCCACACGGGTTGCCGACTCCTCGGCGTCCTGGTTGTCCTCGACCATCACGGCGAACTCGTCCCCGCCCAGTCGGGCCACAACGTCCTCGGGACGCAGACACGAGCGCAGCCGCGAGGCGACCGAGACGAGGAGCTCGTCACCGGCGGCATGTCCGAGGCTGTCGTTGACGGTCTTGAAGTCGTCGAGGTCGATGAACAAGACCGCCACCTCGCCTTGGGTGGTGGCCAGCGTCTCCCTCACCTTGTCCGTGAACAGCGTGCGGTTGGCCAGGCTGGTCAGGGGGTCGTGGTAGGCCTGGTGGTGGAGCTGCTCCTGGAGAACGCTGAGCTGGAGGACGGCCTGCTCCAGGCGGTCGTACTGAAGGGCCACGCTGGCGTTGGTGGCCAGGGTGTCGAGCAGGCGAAGGTCCTCGCTGTCGAACGAGCGCACCACCCCGAAGCGATTGGCGAGCATGATCGCGCCGATCACCCGCTCCTCGCCGGGGAGCGGCGCCACCATCGCGTGGGTGACCCCACGGGCCTCGAGGTAGCGCTGCAGGCGAGGGCTTCCGATCGGGGGGTTGAGGGTGATGGCGCCGCTGCCGGACTGCTCGAGCAAGCTCCGCATCTCGTCCGCCACCTCGCTGTCCACGGGCTCCATCAGCTCGCGGAAGGTGCCGGGCCCGAGCAGGGTGCGCAACGAGGGGTTCTGGTCTGAGCCGAACAGGATGATCTCGGCCATCTCGGCTCGGAAGGCGTCGAGCGAGCGCAGCAGCAGGCCCTCGAGGGCATGGGCGATCTCCCGGGAGTGCACGAGGGTCCGGTTGGCCTCGTACAGGAACTCGAGGCGCTTGTGGCGTTCGCGCTCTGACAGGTAGGCGCGGTAGGCGGCGAACAGGGTTGCCGAGGGCACGACGAGGAGGGGGAGGGCGCGGGGGTCATCGGCGACCAGGACGGCGCCGCACAGGCCGAGGCTGGTGTTGCTGAGCGTCACGACGGCGTCCATCGAGAACATGTGGCCGACCGTGGCCAGCTTCACGAGGCCCTCGGAGAGGGAGATGGCGGCGGCGATCAGGAGGATGGCCACGGCTCCGGCGGCCTGCGTGGCGAGGATCGCGGCGATCCACATCTGCGGCCCCATGGCGCCGCTGTGCGGGGCCACCAGGTGGAGCACGAGCACGGCGATGCTCGTCGTGAGGGCGAACTGGGCCAGGTTGAAGACGAACTTGATCGGCGGCAGGCGACGATCGAGCAGCCAGACGATGGCTGATCCGATCAGGCAGGCCAGGACCACCCCCTGGGCGCTACAGAACAGCAATCCGAAGACGAGGGGGATGTCACCGAGGGAGAACGAGTGGGCGCCGCGGCGGAAGTGCACGTGAACCACGCAGCGCTCCCCCACCGCAAAGGCGATAGCCACCAGCCACCAGGGCAGGTGCAGCGACGCCACCTGCTGCAGCCCCTGCACCGGCCCGAAGTACAGAGCCCCGGCGATGACCAGCACGACCACATTAAGGCCCCAGACGGGGTGCACCTCTCGCACGCGTCGCAGCGTGTTGGCAGCCGCTGCAAGCGACCGCGGCGCTTGTTCGATGACGGTGTCGGCTTTCATGTGTGCGACCGGCGACTCCAGTCGCCGCTGCCGACAAACGTGGTCCATGTCGGCATCCGCTGGGTACCTATTCGGCGGATCGGCGAGAAACCTGTAGAGGGCCTCTGTCAACGGCTATTGCGAGCACGGCATGGGGGCTCGCCGGGCGGGGTCGCGGCGAGGGGGCGGGAACCGGTTCTGGCGCTCCTGCCCGAGCGGCCGCGCCCGCACGGCGAAGATGTTGCTCTTCCTCTACAAATTTGTTGCGATTTGCAGGGAAATCTGGTGCCGCTGAGAGCATTTTCCGGTCTTCGCCGTGCTAGACTTATGTCCATCAACTTGCGACGCCCCGGGGTGCGGTAGACCTGCGCGACATCCGGGGCGTCTCGATGTAATCGGAGGACCTTTGCCAAATGACGGCGGCGCTTCTGGCGCCCAGAAGAAGAGCAGTTATGACGCCCAGGACATCACCGTGCTCGAAGGCCTTGAGGCGGTGCGCAAGCGGCCCGGGATGTACATCGGGTCGACCGGTCCGCGCGGGCTCCACCACCTCGTTTATGAGGTCCTCGATAACTCGGTAGACGAAGCCCTGGCCGGCCACTGCACCGAGGTCACGGTCACGATCCACCCCGACAACTCGGTCACCGTGGTGGACGACGGGCGCGGGATTCCGGTGGCCAAGATGGCCAAGGAGAAGAAGTCGGCCCTCGAGGTCGTGATGACCGTGCTCCACGCCGGCGGCAAGTTCGGCGACGGCGGCGGCTACAAGGTCTCCGGTGGTCTCCACGGCGTCGGGGTCTCGGTCGTCAACGCTCTATCCGAGCACGTTGACGTCGTGGTCCGGCGTGACGGCTACACGTGGACCCAGTCGTATGAGCGCGGCAGGCCGTTGGCCGAGGTCGCGCGCGGTGAGGCGACCAAGGAGACGGGCACGACCACGACCTTTCTGCCTGATGCAGACATCTTTGAGACGCTCGACCTCGACTTCACGACGCTCGAGGAGCGGATCCGTGAGACCGCCTTCCTCACCCGCGGGCTCCGCATCACGCTGGTCGACGAGCGCGGGGAAGGCCACCGGGCCGAGTTCCGCTACGAGGGCGGGATCGTCGACTTCGTCAAGTACCTGAACGAGAACAAGGACCCGATCCAGCGCAAGGTCATCTCCTTCGAGGGCGAGAGCGAGGAGGGCGCGCTCGAGGTGGCCATGCAGTGGAACTCCTCCTACCAGGAGTCGGTCTTCTCATTCGCCAACAACATCAACACGATCGAGGGCGGATCGCATCTGAGCGGCTTCCGCTCTGCGCTGACCAGCGCGCTGAATCGATACGCGCGTGAGAAGGGCTTCCTGAAGGAGAAGGACGACAACCTGGCCGGCGAGGACGTGCGCGAGGGCCTGACGGCGGTGATCTCGGCCAAGCTCGCAGACCCCCAGTTCGAGGGCCAGACCAAGACCAAGCTCGGCAACCCGGGGATGCAGGGATTCGTCCACTCAGTGGTGAACGCCAGCCTCAACGAGTTCCTGGAGGAGACCCCCCAGGACGCTCGAGCGATCATCACCAAGGCGGTGCAGGCCGCGCGGGCCCGGGCCGCTGCCCGCAAGGCGCGTGACCTGAGCCGCAAGACGGCGCTCGAGAACTCGACCCTCCCGGGGAAGCTCGCCGACTGCTCGGTCAAGGATCCGGCGCTGGCCGAGCTGTTCGTGGTCGAGGGGGACTCCGCCGGCGGTTCGGCCAAGCAGGGGCGCGATCGATCAACCCAGGCGGTGCTTCCGCTCCGGGGCAAGATCCTCAACGTCGAGAAGAGCCGCATCGACAAGGTGCTCCAGAACCAGGAGATCCAGGCTCTGATCGCTGCTATCGGAACCGGGGTCCGAGACGAATTCAACCTCGACAACGCGCGGTACCACAAGGTGATCGTGATGACCGACGCCGACGTCGACGGGGCTCACATCCGCACGCTGGTCCTCACGCTCTTGTTCCGCGAGATGGGACCACTGATCGAGTCGGGTTACGTCTATATCGCCAAGCCGCCGCTGTACCGGTTCAAGTCCGGGCGCAACGAGAAGTACATCGAGACCGATGCCGAGCTCGAGGACCTGCTCCTCGGCGACAAGTTCGAACGCTTCAGCATCTTCGATCGCTACAACAAGCAGTTCGCCCTTACCGAGGCCCGGTGGCAGCGGTTTGGGAAGTTGCTCAAGCAGTACGAGGGCTGGTCCTCGGCGCTGCGGCGCAGCTATGGCCAGGACGCGGTCAGCTTCGTCGAGGAGAGCGGGATTCTCGACGAGCAGGTCGAGGATGTGCCGACCCTGGTCAAGTTGATGAACAAGCCGTCGAAGAATGGACATCCGTTCTCGACCGAGGTGCTGGCCGAGGCCGCCGAGGAGACGGTGATCCGGGCGGTCGAGAATCAGACCGGAATGGCGCGGACCCACCGTGTGCCGAGCGACCTGCTCGAGGCGCACGAGTACCGCCAGCTGGTCCGCGTGCACGAGCAGCTCGTCGCCACTGCCGGAACGCCGCCGTTCACCATCTCGTTGGGCGATCACACCGCCGATGCGCTCACCTTCGGAGGACTGCGCGAGGAGGTGCTTGACCTGGCGCGACGCGGCGTCGACGTCAACCGCTTCAAGGGCCTGGGAGAGATGAACCCGGCCCAGCTGCGCGACACGACGATGGACCCCTCACGCCGCACGCTCGTGCGGGTCACGGTTGAGGACGCCGCGCAGGCGGACAAGATCTTCTCGATGCTCATGGGTGACCACGTGGAGCCGCGGCGCAAGTTCATCGAGGAGAACGCTCGACTCGTAAGCAACCTGGACGTGTAGCGCGATGTCGACGATTGACACTCTGAGCGGCGGCAACATCGAGCCTCGCGGGCTTGAGGAGGAGATGCGCTCTGCGTATCTCGACTACGCCATGTCGGTCATCGTCGGGCGGGCGCTGCCCGAGGTGCGCGACGGCCTGAAGCCGGTCCACCGGCGGGTTCTCTTCGCCATGAGCGAGGGTGGCCTGCAGCCGGGCCGCCCCCGGGCCAAGTCGTCGCGGATCGTCGGCGACGTCCTCGGCAAGTACCACCCGCATGGCGATGCGCCCGTGTACGACACGCTGGTCCGCCTGGCGCAGGACTTCTCGATGCGTTACCCGCTGGTCGACGGTCAGGGGAACTTCGGCTCGATCGACGATGACCCGCCGGCGGCCATGCGCTACACCGAGGCGCGACTGGCCTCGATCGCGCGCGAGATGCTGCGCGACCTCGATTCGGACACCGTCGACTTCGTCCCCAACTACGACGGCAAGAACGAGGAGCCGGTGGTCCTGCCGGCCCGTTTCCCGAATCTGCTCGTCAACGGCTCCTCGGGGATCGCCGTGGGGATGGCGACGAACATCCCGCCCCACAACCTGCGAGAGACGATCAAGGCGGTGATCGCCTACATCGACGATCCAGCCATGGACATCGAGGGGTTGATGAAGCACATCAAGGGTCCCGACTTCCCGACGGGAGGGATCATCGTCGGTACCTCCGGGATCCGGGACGCCTACGCCACCGGTCGCGGCCGGGTCCGGATTCAGGCTCGCGCCCACATCGAGCCGCTGAGCCAGGGCAAGGAGGCGATCGTCGTCACCGAGCTGCCCTACATGGTCAAGAAGGGCGGTCCCGGCAACCTGATCGAGAAGATCGCCGACCTCGTGCGGGACAAGAAGATCCCGGAGATCAGCGACATCGAGGATCACTCGAGCGACAAGGGCATGCGCCTGGTCATCGAGCTCAAGCGCGGAGCCATCCCCAAGGTGGTCCTGAACAAGCTCTACAAGCACACGCCGATGCAGACCACCTTCGGGGTCAACATGGTGGCGCTGGTCGACAACGTCCCCCGCACGCTCTCGCTGCGGGAGATGATCGGCCACTACGTCGACCACCAGCGCGACGTCATCGTTCGCCGGACCAAGTACGAGCTGCGCCAGCGCGAGGCACGCCTGCACGTCCTCGAGGGCTATCTCGTCGCGCTCGAGAACCTCGATGAGGTGATCGCGTTGATCCGGGCCTCGCGTGATCCCGAGACGGCCCGGGACGGGCTGGTGAAGCGCTTCGAGCTGACCGTCGTCCAGGCCCAGGCCATCCTTCAGCTCACCCTGAGCCGCCTGACCGCGCTCGAGGCGGACAAGACCAAGCAGGAGCACGCCGACATCGTCGAGCGCATCAAGGAGCTCCGCGAGATCCTCGGCGACGAGGGCCGGGTCTTCGGCCTGATCAAGGACGAGCTTCAGGAGATCTCCGACGCCTACGGCGATGAGCGCCGGACCGAGATCACCCACGCCGAGGGCGACATCGACATCGAGGACCTGATCGCCGACCAGCAGATGGTGATCTCGATCACCCACTCCGGCTACATCAAGTCACTTCCGCTCTCGACCTACCGCCAGCAGCGCCGGGGCGGGATCGGGGTCACCGGCGGGGACATGAAGGACGACGACTACATCGAGCACCTCTTCGTCTCCTCGACCCACGATTACCTGCTCTTTTTCACCAACCGAGGCAAGGTCTACCGGCTCAAGGTCTATGAGCTCCCGGAGGCATCCCGCACCGCCCGTGGGCGAGCGCTCGTGAACCTGCTCCCGCTGCGCGAGGGCGAGCGGGTCCAATCCGTACAGGCCACCCGCGACTTCAACGAGGGCAAGTACCTCGTGTTCGCCACGCGCAAGGGGATGATCAAGAAGACCGAGTTCGGCGCCTACAACACGCCGATCAAGTCCGACGGGATCATCGCCATCAACATCCGTGACGACGACGAGCTGATCGCCGTGCGCCGGACCAGCGGTGAGGACACGATCATCATGGTTTCGCGCTCAGGCCAGGCGGCCCGTTTCAACGAGGCCCAGGTTCGCTCGATGGGCCGCGACACGAGCGGCGTGCGCGGGATGAACGTTTCGCAGAAGGACAATTCCGTCCTGGCCATGGACGTGGCTCGCGACGACGACGAGCTGCTCGTGGTGACCGAGAACGGCTACGGCAAGCGGACCCCGATCTCCGACTACCCGGTCAAGGGACGCGGGACGATGGGCGTCAAGACCATCCAGCTGACCGAGAACAAGGGAGCGCTCGCAGGCGCGCTGGTCGTGCGTGAGCACCAGGAGCTGGTCTTCGTCTCGCAGAACGGAATGGTCCAGCGGACCTCGGTCCGCGGCATCAACCGCTACGGACGCTCCTCGCAGGGGGTGCGGGTGATGAACCTGCGTGACGACGATCAGGTCAGCGCGGTCGCGCTGGTCGTCGAGTCTGACGCCCCGACGGGCGCTCCAGTGGCCGAGGACGGGGACTCCGCGGAGAGCTAGGCGCTCGCCCGCTCCGCGCCGGGTCCAACCAGTTCGGCCTCGAACTCCAGCTCGTCGCTGATCCGCGTGCCATCCGGGGCGAACTCCGGGATCGAGGGCTTGAGTCGGCGTGCCACTTCGACGGCACCTTCATGGACAGCGACGAGCCGCATACCGCTGGCTTGATAGAAGCGGATGGCGTTGTGGTTGTCGTTGGTCGTGATCAGCCAGAGCCGACGGCACCCGCCTGCCCGGGCGGCTTCGGTCACGGCCGCTAGCAGCGCGGAGCCGACACCCTGCCGGCGTTCGGACGCGCCCAGCGTCAGCACTTCGCATTCGTCACCGTCGGTGACGAAGGTCAGCAGCCCCACGAGCCGCCCTCGGCGGAAGGCACCCAGGGCTGGGGCCTGCGAGGCGTCGTGCACTCGCCCGCGGCTGACGATCTCGGGGCCGCCCCAGTCGTGTATCAGCGACTCGCGCAGCCGCGGTCGCTCGGCTTCCGTGAGTGGCCGGACCTCGAGGCCCTCTGCGGTCACTCGCAGTTCGGGCGCGTGACGACGGCTACCGGCTCGCGCTGCTCGTCCCGGGCGTCCTCGGCACCGTTAGTCCGACGCGCTTCGGCCTCAGACTCCGCCTCGGCTTCCGCGCGAGCCGCCCCAGCCGCCCTCTCCTCCTCGGCCAGCTCCGCCGCCTCCGCGCGCGCCTGGGCTTCGCCGGCGTCACGCTCGCGGACGATGACGTCGACGGCTTGGGCGATCTGTTCGTCAGACCTCGGGCCCGTCCGATCGAGATACCAATGCCGGTTTATGGTCACGAACCATTCGGTCCTGGTCTCGCCGTTCTCTTCCTGCCGCTCATAGGGGACGAGTCCGAAGCGGCTGATGGTCCGCTGGCCCCCGACCTGATCGGTGTAGAGCAACTCGATCGTGATCGTCTCGCGGTCGTCGATTGCCTGGGCGAGCGCCTGGTAGGTCGCGTCGTTGCGGTCCCGCAAAGCCCCCTGCCACATTCCGATGTCGCCGGCGGGGATATAGAGGTCCCGGGTCTGCAGCCGGAATTCCTCCTCCGGCGCATGGTCACGGGCGGTCGCTACGGACTGCTGGCCCGGCGTGACATGCCAGGCCTGGCAGACCCCGATTCCGGCGCCGACGTTCCGCAGGCTCATGGCGAAGTAGATGGCGCCGTCGTGCTCGGCGACGCCGTGACCTCCTCTCGCGCTCACCCAGTGCCCCTCGACGAACATGATCTTCTGCCTCGGGTCGTCGAGCCGCGATTGGGTGAAGATCGGGCTTCGCTGCTCCTGGAGGGCCTCCTCGGCGATCCGCGCGGAGCGGTTCGAAGACCGGACGGCGGCAAAGGTCGCGATGGCCAGCACCAGCGTCCCTACGCCGGTGGCCAGGGACGAGACGGTTGACCAGTCGGCGATAGCGAGCATCAGCTCAGTCTGTCACTCCCGGTAGGCCCGGACGAGAAATCCGCTCCGGCCGGGCGAGGCGATCTCCAGCCGCCGGAAGCCCGCCTCGTGAAGCATCCGCTCGAGGCCGGCTCGGTCGTAGTTGAAGATCGGGCAGTCGCCGATCCACTCGTAGCGCACCTTGCGGACCGGGCCCTTGATCGCCGACCAGGCGGGGAAGGACCCGACCATGCTTCCTCCCGGCGAGCACAGCTCGTACATCCGGGCAAAGAACTGCTCCGGGTCAGGGAGGTAGTCGAACAGGCCCAGGGCGAGAACGACGTCGAATGATCCGCTCAGCGGGGCGGTGAGGAAATCGTCGGTGAGCAGCTCAACGTGGTCGGCGAACCGGTCCAGCCGAGCTCGGGCGAGCTCGATCATGGGTTCGGAGAAGTCGACGCCGACGTAATGCGCGGTCCCCGCCTCAAGGACGAACTCGCCGATCCGCCCCGACCCGCAGCCCACGTCGAGGACACGGGGGTCCTGGTACGCGCAGACCGTCTCTACCGCGAGCTGACGCCGGCGGAAGAGACCGGGGCGAAGCAGCCGGACGAGGAGGCGCTCGTCCTCGTAGAGATCGTCGAACTGCTGGGCCTTGCTCCGGAAGCGGTCACGAACCCTCTGGGGGGCGGGGGCTGAGCTGGGCATAGGCCTCACCATAGGGGATCAGTTGATGTCTCCCCGCGATCGCGCGGAGCACCGGGGTGGCGCGGAGGCGGGCCAGGTTGCGCTGGGCGGCGCGGATCGCGACCTGGGCGCGCTGCGACGGGGTGGCCGATCCCGGCAGTCCCGGGCGTAGGGTCTCCGGGTCGAGCTCGTAGGGGTGAAGGTAGAGACCGGCCAGCGGCCCGCTCTGTTCGAGGCCCTTCAGGATCAGCGGTGTCGGGAGAGCGGCCCAGTACGACGCCCCACCCACTGGGACCCTGAGCGTTCCCGCTCGCCACACGGCAACGGGGAGCTCCCACAGCGAGCCGGACTTCAGCTGGATGCAGTGAGGGCCGAATTCGGAGGCGACCACGCGGTCCCGGATACGAGGTGAATCGTGCTGGCTCGCGTCGTAGGCGAACCCTGCCTCGGCGAGCACCTCATAGGCCCACGGCGTCTGCTGGGTGATCGAGAAGGCAGGGGCGCGGTAGCCGGCCGGCGCAACCCCGGCGAGCTCCTGGATCGTCGTCCGGGCACGCCGGAGATCGGCGGCGAACTCCTGCGGCGTCTGCGTATGGACGAGCTGGTGGCTGTCGCCGTGGCAGCCGATCTCATGGCCGGAGGCGGCGATCTGCTTCACCAGGTCTGGGTGGGCGCGTGCCGCCATCCCGAGGATGAAGAAGGTGGCCCTGACGCCGAGCTCGTCCAGGAGCCCGAGCAAGCGCTCGGTCTGGCGCCGAAGTGCAGGCCCCGGCTCCTGCCACCCGGAGGCGCCAACTCGGCGGCGGACCAGCTGGTGCCAGTCCTCGAAGTCGATGCTGAGGAGGAGGGTCCGGCGGTGCTCGCGCGCGGCCATGGGCCGGCTGAGAGTGGCATAGATCGCGTCGCCGCCGTTCGCTAATCTGGTCCTTACCAGAGAAAGGAGGTGGTCCGACTGTCTGAAAGTTCTTGTGGGACCCTGGAGGTGTCCGGCCGCTAGGTCGGAGGCTGGCCCCGCTTAGCGGAGTCCCAACCGAGACACCGTCGGGCCGAGCGCCGGGAGTAGTCCCGCCGGCGAGATCCCTCGCCCCGATTCAGGGCAGCCAAACGCTGTACGAAGGGCGCCGCTCGTCACGGCGCCCTTCGTCGTTAAGGGTGGGGCGGGATTAATGGCGTTTCCGCTTTGTGCCTGACTCGGGGTGATGGGCGATGTGGAGAGTCCGGGTTGTGTGTCGTGGTGCGGGGCTTGGGGCACGCGCTCAGCCGCGCGAGATCGTTGAATGAGCGGGTCGACGACCATTTCGCGCATGAGCGCGCTCGGCGTTCGGGGCTGATTAGCGCTTTGGCTGTCGTGGCGACCATTTCGCTAACGAGCGCGAGCAACGAAGCGAGCTTTTTAGCAATATGGCTGTTGCCCCGGGAGGACCGGCAGGCCTCCGGACGCGGACGCGGGCGCGTCGCCCCAGCCCCACGACGCACCGAAAGGCTTACGCCGCGAGGTACCTGGTCCACGCCGCCGGAATCGTCGGGCTGGCGACGTGGATGAACACCGTCGGGGCGGGCGTCCGGGGCTGGCGGAGCAGTTTCATGCCCGCCTGCGGCGGGAGCGAGTCGCCCTTGCGCCGGTTGCAAGGAGCGCAGGAGGCGACGATGTTGTCCCAGCTCGAGGTCCCGCCCTTGGACTTGGGGATCACGTGATCGACGGTGAGGTTCGAACGCGAGCCGCAGTACTGACACGTCCACTGGTCACGGGCGAAGACGGCCCGGCGGGTGATCTTGCGCCGATGGGTGTCTCGGGGGATGCGCACATAGGTGACGAGGCGGATGACCACCGGCCGCTGGAGCGAGGCGGTGGCGGAATGAAGCTCCCAGTCGCCGTGCTCGATGACCTCGGCCTTCTCCTTGAGGAGGAGGACCACGGCCCGCCGAACCGTGCACACGTTGATCGGCTCGAAGGTTGCGTTCAACACGAGCACCCGGCCACGTTCACGTCCGCGCCGGTGGTGCTCTGTGGGCGGCGCGGACCCCGGTGGGGCTGGCACTAACGTGTCCATGGCTGGCGCCAGTGTACCGACGCCTATCCCCGTCGCCGCTGAGCAACGGGTCGCCGCTTCAGCTGATCAGGCGCCTGGAAACGAGCCCAGCGTGCGCAGCACCTCGACGTGCGTTCGCAGCCCGTCCAAGGCCGCGCCCACGTCGCCGTCGCTCTCGCGCCCCTCGAGGTCGAGGAAGAACATGTAGGAGCCGAGGCCCTGCTTGAGCGGGCGGGACTCGATCCGGGTCAGGTTGACCCCGCGGTCGGCGAACTCAGACAGGCAACGCACGAGCCAGCCGGGCGCATCTGAGCCTGCTCCCCAGAAGACGATCGATGTCTTCCAGTCCCCCGTGCTCGCTGCCCCGGCTCCCGCCCCCTCGTCGCCTCGGGCCAGCCACACAAACAGGGTCTCGTTGCCGGGGTCGTCCTCGACCCCGCTGCGGAGGATCCGGCACCCGTAGCGCTCGGCGGCCGATCGCGTCCCCAGGGCCGCCCATGGCCCGTCGTGGGCGGCCACCATCCTCACGGCGTCGGCGGTCGAGCCGCCGGCCATGACCCTGGCCCGGGGCAGGTAGTTCCGAATGAACCCGGCGCACTGTGCCGTGGCCTGGGGGTGAGACACCACGGCTTCGATCTCATCGAGCCTAAGCGCGGTCCGCGTGACCAGGCAATGGCGGATCGGGTGCACGACCTCGCCGACGATCCTCACGTCCTTGGCCTCCATGGCCAGGGCGTCGAGCGTGGCGTTGACCGACCCCTCGAGCGAGTTCTCGATCGGGACGAGCGCTCGGTCCGCGGCGCCGGACTCCACCGCCATCACGGTTTCGTAGATGGTTGCGAGCGGGACAAGCTCGATGGCGTTTCCATCAGCGGGAGCCAGAGCGTCAAGCAGCGCCTCATGCGTGAACGTTCCCTCAGGACCGAAGTAGGCGACCCGGATCGACCCGAGCGCCCCGGCACGGTGCTCCAGCGAACTCAAACCTGTGCCTGTTGGGCGCTCCCGCGCTCCAGGGCGAGCCGGATCGCCTCGGTCTCCTCGGGCGAGAGCTCCAGCTCCGGCTGACCCTCATAGATCTGCTTGGCGTACAGGCGGGCCTGATCCCGGTGGTGGATCGAGGAGAGGACGAGCCCATTCCGGCGGGCGTCGAGCAGGGCGATGGAAGTCGACTGGCGCCCTGACATCTCGCCGTAGGCGTCATACCGGACGAGGGCGCTGTAGGCGATCGCCCGCTCGAGCCGGTTCTCGGTCGCCTCCATCCGGCTCGTCAAACCCGACGCCATGTCCTGAACGTAGTCGTAGAGGACCTGAAACTGCTGGCGCAGCGCGGCCGCGTGGGCGACCAGGTCCTGACTGCCATCCCCGAGGATCACCCGCTGGTCGGCTCGGACCCGGCGCAGGCGGATGATCAGGAACAGGCACAGAAGCAGCGCCACGACGGCAACCGCGGCGGCGGCGAGAGCAACGATCCCGGCTGTGCTGGTGATGTTGTGCACCGGGCCGAAGCATAGGCTCGCGCCGGGACGCGGGTCGGCGAGCCCTTCCGGCTATCCGAATGTGACCGGGTAGGTCTGCTTGTTGTTTGAGAGGTTGGTCTCGCCGGGGACGGCGTGGACGTCGACCACCAGGTCATAGGTCCCGGCCGGCGGCGCCTTGCTGAGCGTGATCTGGACGTTGTACTGCTGTCCGGCCTGGGTCTGCGGGATCGTGCCCTGACCTGTAATCGACGTCCCGCTGACCGAAGCCGAGACGATCACGTTGGTCTCGGTGTTCGTGCCGCCGTTGGTGACCTGGCAGGTCAGCGTGGGCGCTGAGCCGGTGGGCAGGGTGGTGGCCGAGCTCGTGGACAGGGTGTTGCTGCCCACGCTGCACGAGTCCAAGGCATGTCCGTGTAGTCCAGGGGCGGGTTTGCCGCCGCTGGATGCAGGCACCGAGACCTTGAGCTGCGAGGCCACGAACGAGGGCAGGACCCACTGCACATTGGGGACAAGCTGGTTGGCGTCGATCGGCTCGCCGTCGGCGCCTCCGACCGCTATCCCTGCCTGCTTGAGCGCCTTCACGATGTTGGGCAGGACGTAGTCCTTATAGAGGACGTCGGAGCCGTAGAGGCGCTCCATTTCGGCCGCGATCGAGTTGACCGCCGGGCCCGCGGTAGAGCTCTGGAGGGTCTGGGGGAGATCGGCGGCGATGTTCGCCATCGCGTCTCGGCGCATGCGCATGAGCTGGACGAGGTTCTGCTGCGCTGTTCCCACCGCACCCGGGGCGCCCAGGTTCTCGGCTTTGGTGAGTTGGTTAGACGCGGTCAGACGAGCCGTGTCCACCTGCTGGGCCACCGTCGTGACGTTGCTCGTGTTGACGCCGCCGGACAGGGCACTGAACATCTGGTCGCCGTTCTGATTCGAGGCTCGGATCAGCGAGGCCACGCTGTCGTTGTAGTTGCGCAGCGCGCTGTTGGCCTGACTGACCGAGCAGCTGTGAACGCCGATCACGAGCAGCACGATCACGATGACGAGCGCCACCAGCGCCACGGTCCGGCGTACGCGGATCGCTTGCTCGTCGGTCGGCGGCCGGCGCCCTCCGCTCGGTGGGCGTCCTCCACCCGGGGGCCTCGAATCCCGCCCACGGGACCTCCGCCCCTCACTCGGCGGCCGGACCTGCGTCTCCTCCACTTCGTCAAAGAACGACAAGAAGCTCGCTCCTTGCGGCGATCGTGAGTCGGCAGTATGACCGCCCGGGCCGCCGGAAGGCGAACAAGGGAAGGCGCTTGCAGTGTGGAAAAGGCTCTGGATGGGCTTTCCGACCCGCTCTACGCGAGCCCGCGCCGAGCGTACGGCGGCTACATCGGCCGGCCGGACGGCGGCCACGCTGGCCGAGCGACCGCCGCCCCACCCTGGCGGGCTGCTGATTCTGGAGCGCTACCGCCTGCACCGCCCGCTCGGAGCCGGCGGCTTCGGGACGGTGTGGATGGCGCGGGATGAGCGGCTTGACCGCGACGTCGCGGTCAAGGTGCTGGCCCGCGAGCGAATCGTCGGCGGCCGCTTTGAACGGGAGGCCCGGGCCGCCGCTCGGCTCAGCCATCCCGGGATCGTCACCCTGTACGAGGCCGCGGTGGACGACGACGGCGCCTATCTCGTGTCCGAACTCGTCCGCGGCCCCACCCTGTCGCAGCTCCTTGAGGCGGGGCGTCTGTCCGATCGGGACATCGTCGAGGTCGGGATCGCCCTGTGTGACGCCTTGGACCACGCTCATGCTCACGGGGTTGTGCACCGGGACGTCAAGCCCTCGAACGTGCTGATTCCAGAGCGGCCGAGCCCCGGAGCGGTGGCCAAGCTGACCGACTTCGGTGTGGCGCGGGTGATCGGCGCCGACACCCTTACCCGCACCGGCGATGTGATCGGAACGGCGGCCTACATGGCGCCGGAGCAGGCCGATGGACGGGAGGCCGGGGCGGCCGCCGACCTCTTTTCGCTGGCCCTCGTCCTCTATGAGGCCTTCACCGGAGTCAATCCGATTGCCCTCGGCACTGCGGCGCAACGGGCGCGGCGGCTGGGTGCTCATCTTCCGCCCCTGCGGCGCCAGCGCCGCGATCTCCCCGGTGAGCTGGGAGGCGCGCTGGACCTCGCCCTGCGGCCGCGACCGAGGGAGCGCGGGAGCGTGGCCGATCTCCGGAGCGGACTGATCGATTCGCTTGAACAGGTCCGGGACGAGCCAGGGATCGTCGAGCCGGCCTGGCCGGCACGGTCTCGTGCCACCGAGCCGCCCGAGCTGGCGCCCTGGACCGCACCCGCCGAGGCGCCTGCCGCCGAGTTGGTCCCGCCAGGGCCGAGCCTCCGTTGGCCCACACGAGCTCTCGCCGGCGCCGCCGCCGGACTGATCGCAGCCTGGCTCGTAAGTCTTCCTTCCGGCCCACCCCCGCCGGGTCTGGCCGCGGCGGGTCTGGCCGCGGCGGTGCTCGTCGCCGCCTTGCCCACGGTGGGCTGGCTCCTCGTCCTCTGCGGATGTGGCGCCTGGCTTGCGGCCGCGGGGTATCCGGGCGCCGCCCTGATCGCGGTGCTGGCCGCGCTCGTGCCCGTGCTGCTCCTACCCCGGCGGAGCTGCCGCTGGCCGGTCGCGGTGGGCGCCCCCGCCCTCGGTGCCGTGGGGCTCGCCGGGCTTTGGCCGGCCCTGGCCGGGCGCTGGCCCACACCTTGGCAACGGGCCGGGCTTGGCGCGGTGGGCTGGATCTGGATGCTGGCCGCCGGGCTCCTCTCCGGGCACGCCCTGTACGTCAACCCGCCCGCCTCGCTGCCGGCGGGTTGGTCGGCGTCGCTGAACCAGACGGGCGAGCACGTCCTGCCTCGGTTGATCAGCCCTGGGGAGCTCGCGCCGGCGGTTGTCTGGGCTCTTGCGGCACTCCTCGTCCCGTTGGTGTGTCGCAGATCAGTCCCCGTTCGGATTGTCCTCAGCACCATCTGGGCGGCCGGTTTGGCATCGGCCACGGTCACCGCGCTCCATCTCGGCCACGGCGGTTCTCAGGTCCCGTCCGGGATCGTGGCCATCGGCGCCCTGGCGGCTTGGATCGCCCTAGTCGCACCGGCCCTCACCGGGTGGCGGGCCATGGGCTCCCGATCACCCAACTCTGCGGCCGGACTCGCGTAGCATGAAACCGCGCTGACGGCCGGTCTCCAGACAACGCCAGGAGCGCCCAGCGCCGACCATGAGCGTTCTTCGCACCCTCGAAAGCAAGATTGCCGGACTCGTCGAAGGCACGTTTAATCGTGCCTTTCGCTCCGAGGTGCGTCCAGTCGAGATCGCGCGCAAGCTGGCCCGGGAGATGGAGGAGCACCGCTCGCAGACCCTGAGCCGCACCTATGTCCCCAACGAATACCGGGTCTTCCTCTCGCCGCGTGACCGGGAGCGCTTCGCCGGGTATGAAACGGCCTTGGCCGATGAATTGGCGGGATACCTGCTGGAGCACGCCCGGCGGGAACGCTTCACACTCCCGGCCCGACCCGTGATCGAGTTCGAGACCGATGATCGTCTGGGGCTGGGCGAGTTCGGGATCCAGACTGGGATCGTCGAGGTCGGCGGCCCGGAAGAGGAACCGGAACCGGCCGAGCCTTCCGGCCGGACGATGGTCTACAGCAACGCCGGTCGTCTCGCCGAGCCGCTCGAGGAGCGAGCCAAGGCCCGCGCCGAGACGGCACTGCTGCTGCTCGATGGGCGCCGCCTCGTGGTCGGACCCGGCGGCGCCACGCTGGGACGCAGCCGCCAGTGCGACATCGTGCTCTCGGACCCCAACGTGTCCCGTCAGCACGCGGAGATCCGCGCCCGGGGAGGATCCTGGGTGGTGACTGATCTCGGCTCGACGAACGGATCACGGATCAACGGCCGCCCGATGGAGGGTTCAGAGGTGGTACGGCCCGGAGACGAGATCGAGCTGGGGTCGACTGTGCTGAAGTTCGAGCTCGAATAATCGGTCGGCGCGATGCTCCAACCCGTCTCGGTCGCGCTCAAGTTCGGCTTCCTTGCCGTTCTCTACCTGTTTCTGGTCTGGGTCGCCTGGAGCGCCCTGCGTGACATGCGCCGCAGTCCGCGGAGCGTGAGCCAATTTGAGGCAGACCCGGCCTCATCGGATGCCACGAGCATGTATGCAGCGGTGGCCGAGATGGACCCGGAGACCAACGGCTTCGAGCCCCGGTTGCTCGTGGAGCGAGCGCCGGGCCATGAGTCGGGGGTGGCCTACGACATCCCTGAGTCAGGAGCGACGTTGGGCCGCGGGGATGTGGAGATCCAGATCGAGGATCCGTTCGCCTCCTCTCGACACGCTCGAATCACGCGCCAGGGGTATGTGTTGATGCTCGAGGACCTGGGGTCCACGAACGGCACCTATCTCAACGAGGAGCCGTTGTCGGGGCCCCAGCCACTGCATCCGGGCGACCGCATCCGAATCGGAGATTCCGAGTTCTCTTACCTGCAATGAGGGTCGGATGAGCATGCTGCGGGTCAGCGAGAGCATCTGGCGGACCGACACCGGGCGTCAGCGGCGCGATAACGAGGACAGCGCCTACGTGCAGGGGCCGATGTTCGTGGTCGCCGACGGCATGGGCGGAGCCCAGGCGGGTGAGGTCGCCTCGCGGATGGCGATTGAGACCTTCGAGGAGGGCCTCCCGGCCTCCGGACCCCCGGAGGCGCGACTGGCCGAGCTCGTACGCAGCGCCAATCACCGCATCTACGACCGTTCTCGGGCCGAGCAGGGCCGCGCCGGCATGGGCACGACCCTCACGGCGGCCTTTCTTGACGATGCCCATCTGGCCATTGCTCACGTGGGCGACAGCCGGGCCTACCTGTTCCGCGACGGGGAGCTGATGCGGCTGACCCAGGACCACTCGCTTGTTGACGAGCTGGTCCGCCAGGGCAAGCTGACCGAGGAGCAGGCGGCTGAGCATCCGCAGCGTTCGATCATCACCCGGGCCCTGGGGCCCGAGCCCGAGGTCGAGGTCGACACCTGGACGTATCCGCTCCGCGCCGGCGACGTCCTTCTGCTCTGCAGCGACGGCCTGACGTCGATGATCTCCGAGGAGCGGGTCGGCGAGATCCTGAGGTCGGCGTCCAGCCTCGAGGCGGCCGCCGATGATCTGATCCGGGACGCCAACGAGGCGGGTGGCCGCGACAACATCACCGTCGTCCTGTCTCGCTTTGAGGATGCCGGTGACTCCGCCGAGGGCGACCACCCAACGATGATCGCCGGGCCGAGCGCGAGGGCTGAGGAGCCGGCGTCCGACGGCGCGGCGGATGTTCCGGCGGCGGTGGCCGTGGCCGCGTCCCCGCCGAGCACCGGCGGTCGGATCACGCCGCGGCGCGAGCGGGTCACCACCACCCGGCCCGAGCGCCGGTTCGTCAAGCCGGTGGCCGCGCTGCTGGCGGTGGTCATCGTCCTGGCTCTGATCGGCGCCGGGGGGTATCTGGCCAGTCGGCAGCTGTACTTCATCGGCACCGACTCCCAGGGCATCGTGACCATCTATCGCGGCTTTCCCTACAGCCTGCCGGCGGGGATTCACCTCTACGAGACCTACACGGTGTCAGGCGTCCCCGCCTCGCTCGTTCCCCCCGACCGGCGGGCCCAGTTCTTCAACAACCAGCTCCGATCCCAGTCCCAGGCCCTGAACCTGGTCCGGGAGCTTGAGCTGGGGCAGGTTTCGCAATGAGCGCCCGCAACCGCGAGCTGCTCGCCCTGATCCCCGCCTCGCTGCTCGTCACGGCGGGGTTCGCCGGCGTCTTCATCCAGCGCTCCAACGTCATCTCGAACGTCTCGCTGACCTACGGAGCGATCTTCCTCGGCCTGTGCCTGGTCGCCCACGTCGTGATCCGGATGACGCTCCCC
Source organism: Solirubrobacteraceae bacterium (assembly GCA_035505215.1). Lineage (GTDB taxonomy): Bacteria > Actinomycetota > Thermoleophilia > Solirubrobacterales > Solirubrobacteraceae > Palsa-465. The sequence goes on from DATJQY010000034.1 coordinate 85,370, forward strand.
TACGCCGACCCCTATCTGTTTCCGCTGGTCGCGGCGCTGGCGTGCTTCGGCATCGTGATCGTCTTCCGCATCGATCCGGCCGAGGCCAAGCGCCAGGCCATCTGGTTCGTGATCGGGCTGATCCTGTTCGTGGGCACGATCGTCGCCTACCGGGACTACCGCAAGCTGGAGCGCTACCGCTACACGATCGTCGTCGCCTCGCTCCTGATCCTGGGTCTGCCTCGCGTGCCGGGTTTGGGCGAGTACACCAACGGCGCCTACCTGGCCGTCAAGGTCCCCGGGCTCGGGAGCTTCCAGCCGGAGGAGTTCGCCAAGATCGGGCTGGTCATCTTCCTGGCCAGCTACCTGCGCGACACGCGCCAGGTCCTGGTCACGGGCGGGCGGCGGGTCCTCGGTCTCACCATCCCGCCCATCAAGCACTTCGGACCGATCCTCGTGATCTGGGGCGTGGCGATGGTGATCATGATCCTGCTCAGCGACATGGGCTCGTCGCTGATGCTCTACGGCGGCCTGCTGGCAATGCTCTACGTGGCCACGGGCCGCGCCGGGTTCGTGGTCATCGGGCTGATCGCCTTCGCGCTCGGGGCGTGGTACCTCGGCACGCACATCCCCCACGTCCACGCCCGCGTCGAGGTCTGGCTGCACACGTTCAATCCCGCCCTCTACAACAGGATCGGCGGCAGCTATCAGGTGGCCAACGGGGTGTTCGCTCAGGCCGCAGGCGGCATGTTCGGGCAGGGCTTCGGCGAGGCCGTGCTGACCTTCCCGGGCAGTCATCCGACGATTCCGCTCATCCCCTACCCCGAGACGGACATGATCTACGCCGTCATCACCGACGAGCTGGGTCTGTTTGGCGCGGTGGCCCTGCTGCTCGTCTATCTGATGTTCGTCTGGCGCGGCTTCAAGGCCGCGGTGCTGGCACGCGACTCCTTCTCGACCCTCTTGGCCACCGGGCTGACGGCAATGATCGCGATCCAGGTGTTCGTGATTGTCGGCGGGGTGACCCGCGTCATTCCCTTGACCGGGGTCACCCTGCCCTTCGTCTCCTACGGCGGCTCGTCGATCGTGGCCAACTTCGTCCTCTTGGCGCTGCTGCTGCTCGTATCGGACCGGGCGAGAAGGCCGGTGAGCCGGTGAGCGCTCAGATCAGCCGGCTGTTCGGGGTGATCGTGCTGCTGTTCGCGCTGCTCGTCGTCTTCACCACGCGCTGGACGGTGATCGACAAGGCGAGCCTCGATAACAACAGCCTCAACCGGCTCACGCTGGTCTCGCAGCTCAGGATCAAGCGAGGACGGCTTCTGGCCAACGATGGAACCGTCCTGGCGAAATCGGTTCCGGCCGGGGGTGGGACCTGGAAGCGCGTCTACCCGACCGGCCCCCTGTTCGCCCAGGCGGTCGGTTACTCGAACGTGCTCGAGGGCAGCGCCGCCGGGCTCGAGCTCTCCGACGGCAGCGACCTCCGGGGACTCCAGACGGGACTGGGCTCGATCTTCGGCCAGCTCAGCCCGACCCGGACCGGAGATGACGTCTACACGACGCTTGACCCCAAGGCTCAGCGGGCAGCCATGGAGGCTCTGGGCAGCCAGGAGGGCTCGGTGGTCGCCCTCAATCCGCGCAACGGAGCCGTGCTCGTCATGTACTCGAACCCGAGCTACAACGACAACGGGAGCAATCCCTGTGGCCCGAAAGCCTCCGGGACGTGCTTCAACCGTGCCACCCAGGCCTCCTACGCACCCGGCTCGACGTTCAAGACCGTCACGGCCACGGCGGGTATCGACAGCGGCCTCTATACGCCGGACTCGGAGATCGACGGGAAGTCGCCGCTCACCGTCTCCGGCGTCCCGCTTGAGAACGACGGAAACCAAGATTGGGGCCTTCAGACCCTGACCACGGCGATGATCAACTCGATCAACACGATCTTCGCCCAGGTCGCCGAGCGCGTTGGTCGCGGCCGGATGGCCGACTACATGAAGCGCTTTGGCTTCTACTCCAAGCCTCCCCTCGACTACCCACCGTCGGAGATGCGCGCGAGCGATGTGGTCAGCGTCACCAGCGGCAAGGCGCTGCCGCCGGGCAGCGGAGACGAGGACATCGGCCGGATTGGTATCGGCGAGGGCGGCGTCAGCGTCACGCCGCTCCAGATGGCGATGGTGGCAGCGGCGATCGCCAACGGCGGCAAGCTCATGACCCCGCACCTGACGGCGCGTGTCGTCAATGCGGACGGCGTCACCGTGAAGACGATCAGTCCCAGCGTGTTCGCGCAGGTGATGAGCCCGCGGACCGCGCGTGAGGTGACGGACATGATGACCAAGGTGGTCGAGGAGGGGACGGGAACGACCGTCCAGTTCGGCGGCATAAGCATCGCCGGCAAGACGGGAACGGCCTCGATCGGCGCGCCGGGGGAGAATCTGACCCAGCCCTCGTTCCTGGCCTTCGCGCCCGCCAATGACCCCAAGGTGGCGATCGACGTGATTGTCGACCGCTCGCAGGGCGGCTATGGCGCCACCGTCGCCGGTCCGATCGCCAGGGCCGTGCTCCAGACGCTCCTCTCGGAGGGCCGATGACGATCCCCGAGGTCGGATCCGGCACGCTGATCGATGGGCGCTACCGCATCCTGTCGCGGGTCGGGAGCGGCGGTATGGCCGACGTTTTCTGTGCCGAGGACCAGCAGCTCGGTCGCCGTGTCGCGCTCAAGCTGCTGCACCGGCGCTTCTCCGAGGACCCCGGGTTCGTTGAGCGCTTCCGGCGTGAGGCACAGGCGGCGGCGGGACTCCAGCACCCCAACGTGGTCAGCGTCTACGACCGGGGCGACTACGAGGGCATCTACTACATCGCGATGGAGTACCTGCCCGGGCGCTCGCTGAAGCAGGTCATCCGCGAAGAGGCTCCGATCGAACCGGTCCGGGCCATCGACATGACGCTGCAAATCCTCAAGGCCGCGCGCTTCGCTCACCGGCACGGGGTCATCCATCGCGACCTGAAGCCCCACAACGTGATCGTCGATGACGCCGGCCACGTCAAGGTGACCGACTTCGGGATCGCTCGGGCCGGCGCCTCGGACATGACCGAGACGGGATCGATCATGGGCACGGCCCAGTACCTGTCACCTGAGCAGGCACAGGGGCACGCCGTGAGCGCCTCCTCGGACGTGTACTCGGTGGCCGTCGTCCTCTACGAGCTCCTGACCGGGCGCGTGCCCTTCGACGCCGAGTCGGCGGTCACGATCGCGCTCAAGCACGTCTCGGAAGCTCCCACCGCGCCCACCTCCGTCAACCCGCAGATCCCGCCCGAGCTCGAACAGATCGTCCTCTGGGGACTGAACAAGAATCCGGCCGACCGCCCCAAGGATGCCGACCAGTTCATCGCGGCGCTGGAGGCGGCACGCGCCTCGATCCTGTCCGGCCAGACCGGCCAGCGGACCGCGTCGATGGCCGCCGTCGGGGCCGGTGCGGTCCCCGTCGACGCCGCCGCCCTGGCTCCGATGGCGGCTGCGGCCGCCGTCCCGGCGTTTCTCTCTGACCCGGCGTCCGGCGCCACCGAGCCTCCGCTTGGCCCTCCGCCCGAGCGGCGCCGCCAGAGCCCCTGGCCCTGGTTGGCGCTGCTGCTGGCCCTGCTCCTCTTGGGCGGCGGCGCGGCGGCATATTTCCTTCTCCTCAACCCGGCCAAGGCAGTGCTGCCGCCGGTCGTGGGCCAGCCCCTCAACACGGCGCGGACGATCCTTCAGAACCGGGGCTTCTCATCGATCAACGTGATCACGGTCGCCGATCCCAAGCCCGCTCAGACGGTCATCGGCGAGAACCCTGTGGCCGGGAACAAGATCAAGACGAGCACTCCGGTCACCCTGACTGTTTCCTCGGGCCCTGGATCGGTCACCGTCCCTCAGCTCATGGGTAACACCGTCGGTCAGGCCAAAGCGCTCCTAGCCCAGGCGGGGCTCAAAGCGGGTCCGATCGAGCATCAATCGAACAGCACGACCCCCAACGGGGAGGTGATCGAGTCCAGTCCCGGCGTGGATCAGAGCGTGCCCGCTGGCTCCAAGGTGACTCTGATCGTCTCCTCGGGGCCGGCCAAGGTCAACGTCCCCGATGTGACCGGCGAGTCGCAGGCCCAGGCCAAGTCTGACCTCCACGCCGCCGGGTTCGAGGTCACCGCTACCAACCAGACGTCGAGCAGCGTTCAGGCCGGGAACGTGATCACCCAGTCGCCGGCCGGGAACACGCAGGCGGTTCCCGGCACGACGGTGACGATCACGGTCGCCAAGGCGCCGACGACGGCGAGCGTCCCGAATGTCAAGGGTCAGCCTGCATCGGCGGCCCAGGCCGCGCTCCAGGCGGCGGGCTTCAAGGTCGTCCAGCAGCCAAAGAAGGTCAACCATCCGGATCGCAATGGGGTCGTCGTCAGCCAGAGCCCCGCCGGCAGCACGACGGCCAAGAAGGGAAGCACGGTGACGATTGCCGTGGGCGTGTACACGGCACCGTCGGGATCGACGGGAGCGACCGGGTCGACCGGTTCGACCGTTCCCGGTCTCACCACGCCGTGACCGCGCTGTCCGTCGCGGTGCTCGCGGGCGGCCGCTCCTCTGAGCACGAGGTCTCGCTGGCCTCGGCGGCGTCGATTGTCGAGGGCCTGCGGCAGGCCGGCCACACCCCGGCGCTCATCGAGGTGGGACGAGACGGCGTCTGGCGGCGCGATGGCGCCGAGCTGGCGCTCGTGCCCGGACGGGGAGTGGAGGACGCGGACGTCGTTTTCCCGGCCCTGCACGGCCCCTTCGGCGAGGACGGGACGGTCCAGGGCCTACTCGAGTGCCTCGACGTGGCCTACGTCGGAGCCGGGGTGCTCGCCTCCGCGCTGTGCATGGACAAGGTCGCCTTCAAGGGGGCGATGGCCCAGGCCGGGATCCCCCAGGTCGCCTACCGCGCTTTCCGCGCTGAGGACCGGCCCACCGATGCCCACGTCACAGCCGAGGTGGGGCCTCTGGGCTGGCCGGTGTTCGTCAAGCCGGCGCGGCTGGGATCGTCGGTGGGGATCTCACGCGCGACGAGCGAGGCGGAGCTGGTGCCGGCCCTGGAGGCTGCGTTCGCGCACGATCCGCTCGTCATCGTGGAGGCCGCGGCGCCGGGCATCGAGGTCGAGTGCTCGGTCATCGGCAACGGCCAGCCGACGGCCTCTCAACCGGGCGAGATCCTGCTCGCCGGAGGCGAGCAGGGGTGGTACGACTACGAAGCCAAGTACACGCCGGGGGGCATGGAGCTGATCGTTCCCGCGCGGGTGTCCGAGGACGTACGCGAACGGGTTCGGGAGCTGGCGGTCCAGACGTTCCGCCTGGCCGGGTGCTCCGGCCTGGCTCGAGTCGACTTCTTCGTCGAAGGAGAGGATGTCCTTGTTAATGAGCTGAACACCATGCCCGGGTTCACCAGCACGAGCGTGTATGCCTCCCTCTTCGAAGCCGAAGGGGTCTCGTACCCGGACCTGCTCGACCGGCTGCTTACGCTCGCCCTCGAGCGCCACGCTGACGAGGGCCGCTACCGCTTCTAACCGCCGGCCTTCGACGTCCGGTAGGTGTAGAGCGCGATCTCGTCGATCGAGAGCTGCTCGTGGCCGCCCAGGTTGGTGATCCAGACCAGGAAATAGCGGTAGCGCGTATCGCCGCTGGTCAGATGAATCGACGTGCTCTTCCCCACCACCGTGGGCGATGACACGGCCCTCCACCCGGGGTCAGGCCAGCGCATCGGGGGCGCGTCGTGGCGGGCGTAGATGGTGGCGGTGAACCCGGGCGTGGCATCGAGAATCTGGAGGTAGCTCCCGGTCGTTCCCTGGGGGGAGCGGGTGCCGAAGTTGACGTAGATCCCGGTGCCCGCCTTATCCAGGCGGTGGTCGTAGTACTGCTGCGTGTCCCAGAAGGTCCCGAGCTCGTCGTCGATGGCCAGATTGGCGTTGGGCGCCTCGTCGGTCGGGGAGCCGAGCGGGTTAAAGCCCTGGGCACAGGTTCCGCACGGGATCACCTGCTCAAGCGAGCGGTGGGGCGGCTTGATCGGCAGCGGCCCATTGCCGCGGTGGGCCCGGCTTCCCACCCAAGCGAGCACGCCGATTCCCGCCGCCGCAGCCAGGGCCAGGAGGAGGAGGGCGGCGGCACGGTGCTGGAGCCGGAACGGCACCACCCGGCGCGTCCGGGTGGGCAACGAGCGGATCACCGCGGTCACCTCGCCCGTCACGTTTCCGGAGCGCGCCGCCTCGATGGCGAGCGCATCCTCCAGGTCGGCGATCAGCTCGGCGTCGTCGCGGTAGCGATCGGAGGGCTGCTTGGCCGTGGCTCGGTCGACCACGGAGGCCAGGGCAGCGGAGATCTCCCCTCGCGCCCGCTGGACATCGGGGAGGGGCTCGCGGACGTGCTTCATCGCCACGGCCACCTGACTGTCGCCCTTGAACGGGACCTCCCCGGTCAGCATCTCGTAGAGGACGATGCCCAACGAGTAGAGATCGGACTGACCGGTCACGGGATGACCCAGGGCCTGCTCGGGCGAGACGTAATCGGTCGTCCCGATGACGCGGCCGTCCGCCGTCAGCCCCTCCTCGTCCAGCGTCCGAGCGATGCCGAAATCCGTGACCTTGGCCGAGCCCTCCTCGTCGATGAGGACGTTCTGCGGCTTGACATCGCGATGGACGATGTGGCGGGCGTGGGCGGCGCCCAGCGCCCGCGCGATCTCGATCGCATAGGCGACGGCCTCCGGGATGGGGAGCGGGCCGAGTCGGCGAATGCGCTCCTTGAGCGTTTCGCCGTCGACGTACTCGAAGACGATGTAGGGCCGGCCCTCGTCCTCGCCGGCGTCGATCACCCCGACGATGTGCGGGTGCGAGAGCTGGGCGACGGCGCGCGCCTCCCGGCGGAAGCGCTCGAGCTCGTCCGAGTCGGTCGCCACCTCGCGGTTCAGCAGCTTGATGGCCACCCGGCGTTCGAGCGTCTCGTCCAGGGCGAGGTAGACCGTGGACATCCCACCGGCACCAATCCGCGCTTCCAGGCGGTAGCGACCGCTGAGGATGGTGCCGAGCAGGGTGCTCATCTATCCGCGTCTATTTTGCGCCATCACCTGCGGACGCTCTACTACACCGAGTAGCCATGTCCTTGATCCTGGGCGTCCTGGCCCAGCCCCGGGCGGCTTGGGGGTGCCGCCCGCCTCAGCCGCGTGAGCGCCCACGCCGCGAGTCCTGCCCGGTAGACGCCGTAACCGGCCAGGGTCCACTCATCCCGCCGACCCCCGATGAGGCGCCGGGCCAGAACGGTCGAGACGAACGACGCCAGCGCGCCCGCGGCGAGCTCGGGCATGTCCTCAGCCAGCTCGGGACGCTGGCCCACCCGCCAGGCTTTGAGCAGCGTTGCGCCGGTGATCACGGGCAGGGCGAGCCGGTGCGAGAGGCGGTTGGCGTCGGAGCGGCGAAAGCGCCGAAACCGGGCCATGGCGAGGGTGGCGCCGTTCCGCGATACCCCCGGCATGAGCGCTCCGGCCTGGGCGAGGCCGAGCCAGAGGGCATCCGGGATTCCCGCCTCCGCCTCCCGGCGTGCCTGAGGGCGAAGGTCGGCCAGCGCAAGTGCCACGCCGCCCCCGAGAAGGCCGGCGGCGATCATCGCGGGGGTCCCCAACCGCTCCTCGATCCGGCGCTCCAGCACGAGCCCGGCCAGGCCGGCGGGCGCGGTCCCGATGCCGATGAGAAGAAGGGCACGATGATCGAGCTCCGAGGGCCGGAGGTCGGCCAGGAGGCCGGCGAGGGCTCCGGCGTGCAGCGCCACCTCGAGCGCCTTGCGCAGGTCGCTGTCGAGGCTGGGGTACTCAGAGCCGAGCAGCCACGGGATCAGGGTCGTGTGGCCGGAGGAGGAGATCGGCATGAGCTCCGTCGGCCCGTGGAGGAGCCCGAGGGCGACGGACTGGCGAAACGTGAGGCGCGGTCTCGGTGTGCTCAGGGCGGCGCTATTCCGAGACCGTCGCACCGGCCGCCTGGCGCGAGCCTCGGAGCCGTCGCAGGACCACGTAGAGGATCACCAGCACGACAATCAGCCCGAGCGCGTAGTCGCCGTACTCGAGGTGGTGGCGCCAACTCGTCCAGTCGCTGCCGACCTCCCGTCCCAACACCGCGAGTCCGGTGATCCACACGATCGACCCGAGGGTTGCGAATCCGAAGAAGCGGCCGAAGGGCATCCGGGCCGCCCCTGCGGCGTACGGAAACACGGCCCGAATTCCAGGGAGCAGGCGAGATACGAAGACGACCGGGCTCCCATAGCGCTCGAACCATCGGGTCGGGCGCTCCAGCCGCTCGGCGTTCATGTGCATCTTGCCGCCGTGGCGCTCAAGCAGCTCGCGGCGGCCCCAGTAGGCAATCGCGTAGGCGATCGTCGCCCCCAGCATGTCCCCGATCACTCCCGCGGCGATGATCCCGATCAGCGACTGGTGGCCCTCGTAGACGTCAAAGCCCGCGAACAGCATGGTCGGCTCGGTCCCGGGGATGCCAATGATCCCGGTGGTGGTCGTCATGACCAGGACGCCGGCCAGCCCGAGGGTGTTGATCACGTGGGTCGCGAAGGTGACTAGCGGCTCCGTGAGGGAAGCGATCAATAGGGGCAAGGCGGCTAGCCTAGCGACCCCCGGGCGGTCGCCGAACGGGCAATTACGGTTTCCTCATTGAGGTGGCGATCTCCCTATTCGACACCGAGCGCCCGCTCGAGCCGCTCCGCGAGGTGATTCAGGACCGCGTCCGCGCGGTCATCGAGGGCGGCCGCTTTGTCCTCGGCCCCGAGGTCGAAGCGTTCGAGTCAGAGCTCGCCTCATATCTAGGCGTCCGCCACGTGGTCGGAGTGGGGAACGGCACCGACGCGATCACGATCGGACTCCGGGCTCTGGGCGTCGAGCCCGGGGACGAGGTCGTCGTCCCGTCGTTCACCTTCTATGCCACGGCCGAAGCCGTGGTCACGGCGGGGGCTACGCCCGTGTTCTGTGAGGTCGACCCGGAGACGCGCAACGTGACCGCGGAGACCGTGCGACGCGCGCTGACGCCGCGCGCGCGGGCGATCGTGGCGGTCGACCTGTTCGGTTGCCCCGCCCCTGTCCCCGAGCTGCGGGAGCTGGGCCTCCCGGTGCTCGAGGACGCCGCCCAGGCCCTTGGCGCCACGCTCGAGGGGCGGCGCGCCGGCGCCCTGGGCGACCTGGGCACGATCTCCTTCTATCCGTCGAAGAACCTCGGCGCCTTCGGCGACGGGGGCGCGATCGCCACCGACGATGAGGGGGTGGCCGAGCTGGCGCGGGCCCTGCGCTTCCACGGCTCCCGTGACAAGCGTGACTTCCAGTACGTCGGCTACAACTCCCGCCTGGACGAGATCCAGGCGGCCATCCTCCGTGTGCTGCTCCCGCATCTCGACAGCTGGGTGGAGGGGCGCCGCGCCGCTGCCGCCGCCTACCGGGCCGCCGGGCTGGCCGAGCACGTGGAGATGCCCCTGGTCCCCGAAGGGGCACAGGCGGCCTGGCACCTGTTCGTCGTAGCCGGCGCCGAGGCGGATCGCCTGCGCGATGCGCTAGCCGAGAAGGGCATCCAGTCCCGCGGCTACTACCGCACGCCGATCCACCGCCAGCCGGCGATGGCGCGCTACGCGGCCGGGCTCGAGCTTCCGATCACCGAGGAATTGGCGCGAACCAACCTCGCCCTGCCGATGAGCCCGGTCCTCAGGGCCGACCAGGTAGACGAGGTCGTGGCCGCCATCGGAGCGTTCGAAACTTAGTCAACAGGGGAGTGTTAGAGGCAACCATGTCCAGGCATGTCCGCCGGCTCCTCATCTTGGTCGCCGGGATGGCGCTGATGGCCGCCCCGGCGGTCGCGGCCTCGGGTCCCGGCGCGTTCACCACGCGCGGGGCCTGGAGCTTCGTCTCGGCCCCTAGCCTGCACCCTCCCAAGCTGCTCACGCTCGGGAAGCCCGACACGGCAAAGCTCGCCGTGGGCGATTTCCTGCTCGACACCTTGCCCAGCCAGGTTGTCCCCGGTCCGATGACCGGGCAGGGTGGCCCGCTGATCGTCAACCAGAAGCTTCAGCCCGTGTGGTTGGCCCCGATGGGCGCCAACACGGTGTCCGGGGATCTGCAGCAGGAGACCTATGACGGTCAGCCGGTGCTCGTGTGGTGGCAGGGCCAGCTCACCGCGACCGGGGCGGCAACGCGCGGTGAGGTGGTCGTGGTCGACCAGCACTACCGTCGCCTGGCCACGCTCAAGGCCCACTCGCCCTGGGTGATCAGCCTGCACGACGCGGTCATCAGCGGCGGCGACATCTGGGTCACCGTCTACCGCGACGTCCCCCACCAGAACCTGGTGGCCTACGGCGGGCATCGCAACAGCACCGTCTATGACGCCGGGTTCCAGGAGTACGACCTCCGGACGGGCAAGCTCCTCTACACGTGGGACGCGCTCAATCCCGGTCATAAGGCCAACGTGCCCCTGGCCGCGTCCGAGCAGCCGGCCTCAGCCCCGGGCGCTGCCTGGGACGCCTACCACGTCAACTCGATTCAGGTCCTGGGGCCGACCACGGTCCTCGTCTCGATGCGCAACACCTGGGCGGCCTACCTGATCAACACGACCACCGGCACGATCGAGTGGACCCTTGGTGGCAAGCACTCGACCTTCAAGTTCGGCCCCGGGGCGAGCTTCGCCTGGCAGCACGACGTCCGCTTCATCTCGACTGACGAGGTGACCCTGTTTGACGACAGCTGTTGCCGGATCACCGCCAAGGGCGGCTTTGCCCCGAATAATGGGCCCTCCCGCGGAATGATCCTCCGGGTCAACTTCGCCCGCCGCACCGTCTCGCTGGTCAAGGCCGACTCGCACACGCCCCGGTTGGATACGGGCTTTCTCGGCAGCATGCAGCTGCTGCCCGGCGGTGGGTCTGTGGTGGGATGGGGCTCGCTGCCTTATTTCTCCGAGTACTCGGCCTCCGGCCAGCAGCTTCTCGATGTCCGCTTCCCGGGCAAGGACGAGAGCTATCGCGCGCTGTGGACCTCGACCTGGGCTGGCACCCCGTATTACCCGCCCAGCGGAGCCGCGCGTCAGAGCCACGGCCGGACGACCGTCTACGCGAGCTGGAACGGAGACACGCAGGTGGGGCGCTGGCAGGTCCTCGCCGGACCGAGTCGCTCGCAGCTGAAGCCGGTGGCCAGCGCCGCGAAGTCGGGCTTCGAGACCGCAATCAGCGTCAAGGGCAGCTATCGCGTGTTCGAGGTGGCGGCATTGGGCGGCCACGGCATGGCCCTGGCGCGGTCCCGGGCGTTCCGGTAGGGCGGGGTTTGCGGCGCGCTCGCCGCAAAGGTGAAGCCCGAGCGGGAGACGCGATCCTCTGCACGCTTGCCCGCCTATAGCGTGCAAACGTGAAGCCCAATCCGGGCCGGTGCGCTGATTGATGTTTGCGACCGGGGTCGCCGGGCGCGGACGACGCGACAAAACGTGCGTCTCGTTGCATCTCGGCTGCCGAGGCGCACGTTGTGTGCGATATAGGGCCAAAAGGTGCGTCGTGCGCTCGGGCGTTGCGCGAGACGCACGTTTTTTCACGGAGCCGCTGCATCCGCCCGCGGCCGGCGCCCTGACCGCCCGCCCCGGCTCCCTCAGCTGAACGTGCGGGAGGTTCCGATCACCTTGCCGGCGGAGTTCAGCGCCTGGACCTCGAAGCTCGTGTAACCCGAGGGCACCGGGATCGCCGTCTCAAAGCCCGCCTTGGCCACTGTGGCAACCTGCGACCGGGGCCCACTACCGGTCCCGGCCAGGACTCGCCAGCCGGTCACCGCGGTGTCGCCGTTCCAGCTCGCGTAGACGCTCGTCCGCCCTCCGTGATGGCGGGAGGCGGCGGCGGGCGGCGTCAGCGGCAGACCGACCCACGGCTCCTTGGTGGCTCGGTAGGTGATGTCTGACCCGGGGAGCACGGCGTCCATGAGCAATCGCCCAGAGGAGCTGTATTCGGAGAAGTGCGGCTGCGATCCCCAGCCCACGAACTCGTCGCCTCCGGGCAGCGGCTCGACGCTGCCCATGTAGTCGACGGCGAAGCCCGAGCCATGGCTGTACTGGCCGGCCAGGGTGACGGTATGGCTGGCCTGGTTGAGCTTCAGGACCAGCCCACGGGACGCGCCGGTGGGCGAGACGTAGGTGCCGCCGCCGGTGATCTGGCAGCAGTGGTCGTCGAACATCGTCACGTAGGGCGAGTTCTTGTAGGTGACGACGTCGTGCTGCCAGGCGAAGTTCGCTCCGGGGCCGAACTTGAAGTTCGAGTGCTTGCCACCAAGGGTCCAGATGATGTGGCCGTCGGCGATGTCGATCCGGTACACGGCCCAGGTGTTGCGCATCGAGACCACCATTGAGCCGTCGCCGACGAGGTGGATCGAGTTGACGTGATAGGCGTCCCAGGGGAAGCCGTTGGTGGGGAGGGAGGCGTAGGAGTCATTCAGCGAGATGTGCTTGAGAGCGTCCCAGCTGTAGACGAGCTTGCCTGTGTTCAGGTCGTACTCCTGGACCGCGGAGTCGATCAGCGCCCCGTTGTAGGCACCCCCGTAGCGAGACAGGTTCATGGGCAGGTTCTTGTTGGCGGTGACCCACGCGTAATGGCCCTGGATGACCATCTCGTGCAGCGTCAGGACCCAGCCGTCGGCGCCCTTCAGACGCGCCACCGGCTGGTAGTGCTGGTTGACCACCACGTCCTCACCACGCTCGGTGGCGCCGGTGTTGGTGATGTCGCCCTGCCACCAGGCCAGCACCGGCTTGCCCTTATAGACCTGGAGGCTGAGGTTGCCGGCCACGTCGCTTGTGGGCACCGGCTGGAACCACACCGGGTCAAGATGGTTATCGAGGATCAGGGGACCACTCTGGCCGGTCATCGGCGGATAGCTGAGGTCGTAGAAGTTGGCCATGAAGATGTAGCCGGGCGCCACCTTGTTGCTCGCGGTCGGGAGGTCGCTGCGGACGCGGGGCGGATGGAGCGTGGGCTCCGAGACAAAGCTGTAAGTGTCCTTGCCGAGCGTGTAGGCCCCCAGCGGAGCGCCGTGGGAGTTGCCGAAGCCGAAAGCGAGAGCGACGAAGGCGGCGATCGCGAGTCCCACGCCGGCCGCGATCGGGATCCGGCGGGTGACTGGCGCGTCCGCGGCACCAGTCCGGGGGACGAGGACAAACGTCACCAGAGCCGCGGCTAGGCACAGGCCCGCCCCGACGAAGTAGGCCACTCGAAACCCGTCGGTCAGGGCCTGGGGAACCCCTCTCCCCACCCCAATGAGGTGGCTGGTGACGGTCGTGGCCAGCGTGATCAGGACGGCGATGCCGAGGCCGCCTCCAATCTGGCGCGACGTGTTGACGAGACCTGAGGCCAGCCCGGCCTGTCCCGGCTTGGCCCCCTGGGTGGCGGCGATGGTCGACGGCACAATCGACATGCCGATCCCGGCGGCCATCAGGATGCCGGGGATGACGATGTAGACGATCGCGCTGCCGCTGGAGGCGATCTTGGTGAACAGCAGCATCCCCGCGGTCATCATCAAAAGCCCGCCGCCCAGCACGGCACGGACCCCGAAACGGCTGACCAGCTTCCCGGCGCGCGAGGCCACGAGAAAGATCGTCAGCGCCATGGGCAGGAAGGTGAGGCCGGCGTGCAGGGGTGAGAGGCCGAGTACCTGCTGGAGGTAGAGCGAGCTGACGTACCACATCGGGAACAGGGCAGCGCTGAACAGGAGCACGATCGAGTTGGCCACGGTCAGCGGCTTGGTCAGCGCTCGGAACGGGATCAGGGGGTCGGAGGCGATGCGCGACTCGATCACGCCGAACAGGGCCAGGAGCCCGAAGCCGACGAGGATCGGGACCAAGGCGCCTGTGGCGTGCCAGCTCCTGAGCCCCGCCTGGACGACTCCATACACGAGCACCATCTGGCCCAGCGTCAGCGTCACGGCGCCGGCGAGATCGAACGCGCGGCCTTCAGACGCCCGCCGCCGGTCGCTCACCACCGTCCAGGCAACGAGCGCCGCGGCGATCCCAATGGGCGGATTGATGAGCAGGACCCAGCGCCAGCTGAGCTCCTGGGTGATGATGCCTCCGAACAGAGTTCCTGCCGCCCCGCCGGCGCCGTTCATCGCCGCCCAGAGCGCAATCGCGCGGTGCAGCTGTGGCCCCGGCGGGAACGAGGCCGTGATGATGGCCAGCGACGATGCGGCCATGAAGGCGCAGCTCAGTCCCTGCACGGCCCGTGCCGCGACCAGCATCTCCTGGCTGGTCGAGGCGCCGCCGACCAGCGAGGTGACGGCGAACAGAATCAGCGCGGTTACGAACACGCGTCGCTGACCGAGTCGATCGGCTGCCCGGCCGCCGAGCATCAAGAAGCCGGCGAACGTGATCGCGTAGGCATCGACGACCCACTGGAGGTTGGCCGAGGTGAAGTTGAGGCTCGATTGGATCGAGGGCAGCGCGACGTTGACGATGCTCAGGTCGAGGATGACCATGAACTGGGCCACGCAGCAGACGCCGAGCAGCAGGCCCGGACGAGCGATGCGGGCCGGTCCGGCTGATGCCGGGGCGGGGGGATGCGGCTGTTCAGGGGCCTTGAGGCTCATGCCGGGGGCGGGTGATGCAGCTGATGCAGAGCAGTCATGGGCATCCCCGCGGAGCTACGAGGTGCCTCCATTCGGAGATATCTTAGGTGAGAAGACGGCCGCGACACGGACTCCCGCAGCCGCTACGCTCGGCCCCCTCGGCCGTGTTATGCCGATTAGATAACACGGGCCGCCCAGGCCGCTACTCTGAGCGAGTAGAGCGGTTATGACGATCGGATGAGGTACGTGAGACCAACGCTATTGATCGGCATCGCAGCGCTTGCGGTGGCGGGGTGCGGAGGGGCAAGCGCCCCCCATACCACGAGCACGCAGACCAAGGCTGCGGCAGCCAAGGCGCCGGTGACCAAGAAGCAAGATCCGGTCAAGGAGAAGCCGAAGCCCAAGAAGTCCCATCACGTGGAGCACCACGCGGTGAGCACGACCCCCGCGGCCTCTTCGTCGTCTTCGTCCTCTTCCTCCGGCGGCTCGGCCCCCGTCCCGCAGCAGTCCGCACCGGCGCCTCAGTCGAACCCGACCTCGGGCGGGGCCTCGACCAGCGGCTCCTCGGGCAGCGGTTCCTCGGGCAGCGGGTCTTCAGGCAGCGGCTCGAAGGGCAGCGGCTCCTCGGGCGGCGGTACCTCGACCCTCCCCCAGGGCTACTGATCCGCCAGTCCTGAGGGCAGCACCGGGTCGCGCCCCTGCGCCAGGAAGTGGGGGTTCTCGAACCCCTGCTTTCCATAGCGCAGTGGCGCGCCGTCAAGGTCGGTGACGGTCCCCCCGGCCGCGCGCAGGATCGCGTCGCCCGCCGCGGTGTCCCATTCCATCGTCCTCCCGAAGCGCGGATAGAGGTCGGCTTCACCGGCCGCGACGAGGCAGAACTTCAGCGAGGACCCGGCGCAGATGGAGGCGCCGAGAGGGCGGTCGCCCAGGCAGCGCTTAAGCGCCTCGGGGTTCCCGTGCGAGCGGCTCGAGACCACCGTGGGACCGTCCGGCGGTACCGCACGGGTCAAGATCGGCCGTCGCCCGCCACCGTCTTCGGCCAGGGCGCCAGCTCCGCCGGAGCAGGCAAAGAGCCGATCCAGGGCCGGGGCAAAGATCACTCCGAGCACCGGGCTCCCGTCTGCCACCAGCGCGATGTTGATGGTGAACTCTCCGTTGCGATTCAGGAACTCCTTGGTGCCGTCGAGCGGGTCCACGAGCCAGAACCGGCTCGGGAGCTGGCCGGCGTGTTGACTGCGTTCATCCTCCTCGGCCACGATCGGGAGCTCCGGATCCAGGCGCTTAAGTCCGGCGCAGATGACCTCCTGAGCCCGATGGTCGGCCTCGGTGACCGGCGAGCCATCGCCCTTACTCTGCACTTCGCAGGCACTGCCATAGACGGTGAGGACCTCCCGGCCCGCGTCGCGCGCGAGCCGGATCACGTCCTCAAGTGGCTCCTCGAGCTGCATCAGTGGAGACCCAGGCGCCCGCGCTGGCGCAGCTCTTCGAGGATCTGCTCGGCCGCCGCCTCCGGCGAGGTGTGCACCGTCTCGATGTGGAGCTCGGGAGCCTCGGGGCGCTGGTAGGCCGAATCGATCCCGGTGAAGTTCTCCAGCTCACCCAGCCGGGCGCGGGCGTAGAGGTGCTTAGGATCCCGCGCCTCGGCCACCTCCAGGGGCGTGTCGACGAACACCTCGATGAACTCGCCCTCCGGAAACAGCTCCCGCGCCATCTGGCGCTCACTGGCGAAAGGCGAGATGAAGGACGTGACCACGATCAGGCCGGCGTCGACCATGAGCCGGGCGACCTCGGCCACGCGGCGGACGTTCTCGACCCGGTCGGCGTCAGTGAAGCCAAGATCCTTATTGAGCCCCTTGCGCACGTTGTCGCCATCGAGCAGGTAGGTATGCCGCCCCAGGCTGTGCAGCTTGTCCTCGAGGAGGTTGGCGATGGTTGACTTCCCGGCGCCTGAGATCCCCGTGAGCCAGATCGCGCATGGACGCTGGCCCTTCTGACGCGCGTGGGCCAGGGGCCCGACGCGGACGTTCTGCCAGCTCACGTTCTTCGAGCGGCTGAGCTCGAAGTTGATCATTCCCGCGGCCAGGGTCTGGTTGCTGATCCGGTCGATGAGCACGAAGCCACCCATGTCCCGGCTCTCCGCGTACGGATCGAAGGCAATGGGCTGATCGAGCTCCAGCTCGCAGACGCCGATCTCGTTGAGCTCGAGCGTCTCGGCCGCGAGCCGATCCAAGGTGTCGATGTCGAGCTTGTACTTGAGCGGCGCAACTGTCGCTGACACCGTGCTGGTACCCACCCGCATCACATAGCTGCGACCCCGCAGCAACGGCTCTTCGGCCATCCACACCAGCGTGGCTTCAAACTGTTCGCCCACGCGCGGGGGTGACTGTACCCCGGCGATCACGTCGCCGCGGCTCACGTCGATCTCATCCGCCAAAGTCAGGGTTACCGACTGCCCGGCTCCGGCCGACTCCAGGTCCCCGTCGTAGGTGACGATCCGCTCGACCGTACTCTCGAGCCCACGGGGCTTGATCACCACTGGGTCCCCCGGTCGCACGCTCCCGCTCACGAGCAGGCCGGCGAAGCCACGGAACTCCGAGTTGGGCCGGTTGACCCACTGGACGGGCAGCCGCAGCGGCCCGCTCCGGAGGTAGTCATCGTCGACCTCGACCGTTTCCAGGTACTGAAGGAGCGTGGGGCCCGAGTACCAAGGGAGGTTCTCCCCACGCTCCACCACCCCGTCTCCGCGGAGCGCGGACACCGGGATACAGGTGACCTGGTCGAGCCCGAGCCGGCTCGCGAATTCCCGGTACTCCCCCTCGAGCTCGCGGAAGCGAGGCTGCGAGTAATTCACAAGGTCGAGCTTGTTGATCGCCAGCGCGATGTGGCGCAGCCCGAGCAGGGACACGAGATAGGTGTGGCGCCGGGTCTGAGTCACGAGGCCCTTGCGGGCGTCGATCAGGAGCACCGCGCAGTCGGCCGTCGACGCGCCCGTGACCATGTTGCGCGTGTACTGCTCGTGTCCGGGCGCGTCGGCGACGATGAACTTCCGACGCTCGGTCTGGAAGTAGCGGTGGGCCACATCGATCGTGATCCCCTGCTCGCGCTCGGCTTGGAGGCCATCCAGGAGCAGAGCCAGGTCGAGCTCCTCGCCCTGGGTGCCGACCCGCCTCGAGTCGGCCTCCAGCGCGCGCAGCTGATCCTCGAAGAGCAGACCTGACTCGTAGAGGAGGCGCCCGATCAGGGTGCTCTTGCCGTCGTCGACGCTGCCGCAGGTGATGAAGCGCAAAAGCCCCTTGCCCTCGTGGCGCTTCAGATAGGCGGCGACATCCTCGGCGACGTTCTCCGAGATGGCCATCAGAAGTAGCCCTCCTGTTTCTTCTTCTCCATCGAACCCGTCTGGTCGTGGTCGATCACGCGTCCCTGCCGTTCGGAGGTGCGGACCAGGAGCATCTCGGCGATGATCGCCTCCACCGTGTCGGCCTCGCTCTCGATGGCGCCGCTGAGCGGATAGCACCCCAGGGTGCGGAAGCGAACCTTCTTGAGCAGCGGTTGCTCGTCCGCCGCCATCGGCAGCCGGTCGTCGTCGACCATGATCAGCGCCCCATCGCGCTCCACCACCGGACGCTCCCGGGCCAGGTACAGCGGAACGATCGGGATGTTCTCAAGGTAGATGTACTGCCAGACGTCGAACTCGGTCCAGTTGGAGAGCGGAAAGACGCGGATCGACTCGCCACGCCGCTTGCGCGCGTTGTAGAGCCGCCACAGCTCCGGTCGCTGATGTTTGGGGTCCCAGCGGTGCTGAGCCGAGCGAAACGAGAACACTCGCTCTTTGGCCCGCGAGGCTTCCTCATCGCGCCGGGCGCCGCCGAAGGCGGCGTCGAAGCCGTACTTATCGAGTGCCTGCTTGAGGCTCTGGGTCTTCATCACGTCGGTGTGAGTGGCGGAGCCGTGGGTGAACGGGTTGATGCCCAGCTCCAGCCCCTCGCGATTGACGTGGACCAGCATCTCGAGCCCATGCTCTGTGGCCATGCGCTCTCTGAAGGCGTACATCTCCCGGAACTTCCAGGTCGTATCGACGTGGAGGAAGGGGAACGGTGGCTTCCCGGGGTAGAACGCCTTGAGGGCCAGACGCAGCATCACCGAGCTGTCCTTGCCGATCGAATAGAGCATCACCGGCCGCTCGGCCTGCGCGATCACCTCGCGCATGATGTGGATGCTCTCCGCCTCGAGTCGCTGCAGGTGCGTCAGCCGACTCGCGGCAGCGCGTCCGCCATCCATGCTCGCGTTGTCCGCCCCGTCTGGGATCAGGCGGCCAGAACTTCGGAGTCTTCCCGGGCCCGCCACTCGCTGATCGCGAGCAGCGCGCCGTCGACTATCCGCTCGGCGAACACCCGGCTGTCATTCAGGTGCGGGAATGGGGTGTCGGGAATCGGCACCTCCAGGAAGTTGCACAGCGGCTCCCAGCCGTCTCCGACCGACCACACAAGCAGCCGCTCAGACGGAATCGTCTCCTGGACCTTCTGGTGGAAGCGCTCCATGGCGTTCCGCATCGACTCCGGGCTGGTCGCCGCCCCGTCGGAGATGAGTCCGCTCTTCTCCCACATCTCCTCCATCATCGCGATGTAGCTGCGCCACTTCGGGTCGACGCGACAGCGGGCAACCGAGAGATCACGGATCAGCATGTCTCCGTAGAACAAGCCCCAGATGGTCTGGCGCATGCTCCGCTCCCAGCTCTCGGGATCGCGAACACTGAGCAGGACCTTGGCATCGGGATAGAAGTCGGCCAGCTCCTTGTAGAAGAACGAGCCGGGCCAATCGACGGTGGCCGGGAACCCATCAAAGATCTCATCCCAGACGGCGTCGCCGTCGAGCGCTCGCCGCCAGGTGGCGGCCTGGTCGAGGTCGCCGAGGACGTTGACCATGTGGTAGCACGGGGCCAATCCCAGCATCTCGAGGGCCACCTTCTGCGAAAGCGTGCCGGTTCGCGGTAGCCCTGCTCCTATTAGCCTCATCCGGCTCCTCCATTCCCCTTGGGTTCGTGGCAAGCGTACTAACCGGCGCTTAACGTCGCGGTCAGGTTTTCACGACACGCCGGGGCGCGGTGAGTTGCGTGTCTGCGCGCGAACATCGGCGCCCAGGCACCGAGCTTTACGTTCCCGAGACGGGTTGTAGGGCTATCGTGCGGGGTGGATTGCGAAAGTGGCGGAGTGCTTGGGGCAGGTTGCGTATTGGCGTCCGGGCGCTGGCGGTAAGCGGCGTCGCGGTCCCCGCTGCCGTATTGCTTCTTGGGGCGCCAGCCGCGGCCCAGGCTCAGCCGTCGTCGGTCGCCGTGTACCCGATCCCCGGGTCCCGCGTCGCCCCGCCTCAGGCCCAGATCGTCTTCCGGGGCCTGCCGGCGACCCAGCTGGGGGCGATCACGGTCACCGGCTCCAAGAGCGGGGCCCACACCGGCCAGATCGAGTCTGACTCCGACCACGATGGCGGGAGCTTCATCCCGACGCAGCCCTTTGACCCCGGCGAGACGGTCACGGTCAGCACCGCGCTGAACGTTCTCGGCGGCCACAACGGGACCTTCCACTTCCAGGTGGCGGTACCGGCGGGGCGCGCCCCCTACCGACCTCACCCGCGGGTGCAAGACGTCCGCGGCGGCGTCTGGCAGTACCGCTCCCAGCCGGGCCTCGAGCCACCGGCCGTGGAGGTCACCCACGGGGCCGGGGCCGGAGGAAGCTCGGACATCTTCCTCACCCCCCAGTACGGCCCGCTGCAGGACGGTGTGGAGATCCTCGACCCGTTCGGGCACCTGGTCTGGTTCCACCCGGCGCCCGGAAACGACATGGACTCCAATTTCCAGGTTCAGAGCTATCAGGGAAAGCCGGTTCTCACATGGTGGGAGGGTTACTCGAACGCGGCTATGGGCTCTGGCGTGGATTACATCTACAACACCTCCTACCAGGAGGTGACCCAGGTCAATGCGGGCAACGGCCTGACTGCCGATCTGCACGACTTCCAGATCACCCCACAGGGGACGGCGCTGATCACGTCCTACTTCCCCGTGTACTGGAACGCGACGTCGGTGCACGGGCTCAAGCAGCAGATCGTCTTCGACTGCGTGATCCAGGAGATCGACATCCCGACGGGACTTGTCCTCTACCAGTGGGACAGCCTCGATCACGTGCCACTCAGCGCCAGCTACAGCCCCGTTCCCGCGGAGGGTCGGAAGGTCGGGTACCGCAACCCTTATGACTACTTCCACCTCAACTCGATCCAGCTCGAGGGCGATGGCAATCTGCTCATCTCGGCGCGCAACACGTGGGCCGTTTATGAGGTCG
This sequence comes from Solirubrobacteraceae bacterium, assembly GCA_035505215.1. Lineage (GTDB taxonomy): Bacteria > Actinomycetota > Thermoleophilia > Solirubrobacterales > Solirubrobacteraceae > Palsa-465. The sequence continues at coordinate 106,275 of DATJQY010000034.1, forward strand.
ATCACCGGAGCGGAGCCGTTCTGTGGACGCTGAATGGGAAGCAGAGCAGTTTCAAGATGCTCCCCGGCGCCAGCTTCGCCTTCCAGCACGACGTCCGTAGCCACTCCACCGGGGATCGCTACATCACCGTGTTCGACGACGGCGCCGGTTTGCCCGTCGTGGAGAAGCAGTCGCGGGCTCTGGAGCTGTACCTGGACTTCAAGACCCACCGGGCGCACGTGTTCAAGCAGTGGCATCACACACCCGCTCTGTCCGCAGACTTCGAGGGCAACGTCCAGCAGCTGCCCGATCTCGACGAGATGGTGGGATGGGGCCAGCAGCCGTTCCTCACCGAGTTCGACCAGCGCGGACGGACCGTGTTCGATGCCCGCTTCGTCAGCGACACGGCCAGCTACCGCGCCTTCCGCTTCCCCTGGAGCGGCACGCCGACTACACCGCCGTCGGTCGCGGCCACGAGCTCGGGCAACCGCATGACCTGGTACGTGAGCTGGAACGGGGCCACCGCGGTCAGCTCCTGGCGAGTTTTGGAGGGCAGCTCACCGACTGCCTTGCAACCCGTGGCCACGGCGCGCAAGACGTCCTTTGAAACGGCCATCGAAACCCCCAGAGCGGCCTACGCCCAGATCGTGGCTTACAACTCTCGCGGCCAGGATCTGGGGGCGTCGGCCACGATCAACGTCCGCTGATCCGGGACCGGCGCGGGTTAAGCGCCGCTAACACGGTGGCTTCACGCCGCCGTCGCGCCTCTAGAATTCCCGCTCGCATGCGCCGGCGGATCAGATCCGCGGCCTTCCCCGTTCACCGCCACTCGCTGCCCCAGTTGGTCGTGGACGGTCTGCTGGTCGCGCTCGCTTACTTCCTCGCCTACCGGCTGAGGTTCGATCAGGGCCTGCCTGGTAAGTACGACGAGCTGTTCGAGCAGACGATCGGGTGGGTCATTCCGGTGATGCTGATCGCGATCGCTCTATTCGGCGCCTACCAGCGCCTCTGGACCTTCGTCGGCCAGCGGGAGTACGAGGCCGCGGTCAAGGGAGTCATCGTCTCGACGGTCGTGATCGTCGGCGCCATCGCCCTCCTGCATCCAGTCCTCACCGCACCTTCGGGCGGCGTGTCCAGCGCGGTGACCATGCCGGCCAGCGTCATCGCCCTGTTCGCGCTGCTGGCGGGCGCCCTTCTCCTTGGCTCCCGTTTCCTCGTCCACCTGGTCGTCGAGGGGCGGGTGCACAGCTTCCGCGCCAAGCCCGGCGCCCGGGAGGTTCTGATCGTCGGTGGCGGCGAGGGCGGGCGGCTCGTGGTGCGCGAGCTGGCGCGCAACCCCCAGCTCCGCATGCGCCCGGTGGGCTACGTCGACGACGATCCGCGCAAGCTCGGGATCAAGGACGAGTACGGGCTCAAGGTGCTCGGCACGAACTCGGCCGAAGATCTGGCCCGAGTGCTCGACGAGCTCGAGCCGGACGAGGTCGTGATCGCGATTCCCTCGGCGCCGGGGACGGTGCGTGCTCGGGTTGTCACCGCCTGTCGGGAGCGCGGGATCCCCGTCCGGACGACCCCAACCGTTTTCGAGCTTCTCCGGGACGGCTCCGGCGAGCTCCGGGTGACTCGTCAGCTGCGCTCGGTCCAGGTCGAGGACATCCTCGGCCGCGAGCCGATCCGGATGGAGATCGAGCGGGCCGGCGCCTACCTGGCTGGGGAGGTGGTCATGGTCACGGGTGCGGGCGGCTCGATCGGATCGGAGCTGTGCCGCCAGATCGCCCGCGTGGCGCCGCGCCGCCTCGTCCTCGTCGATCACGCGGAGGACAACCTGTTCGAGATCGCCCGTGAGCTCGAGGAAGATCGCCATGTCCGCATGGCCGTTCCGGTGCTCGCCGACTGCAAGGAACGCGAGCGAATGCGTGAGGTGATGACCGAGCACCGCCCTGCTGTGGTCTTCCACGCCGCCGCCTACAAGCACGTGACGATGATGGAGCTCAACCCAGTCGAGGCCGTGCGCAACAACGCGCTGGCCACCCAGCTCGTGGCCCGGCTGGCCGGGGAGACCGGGGTTGGCACCTTCGTCCTCGTGTCAACCGACAAGGCGGTGAAGCCGGCGACCGTGATGGGCGCGTCCAAGGCCTTGGCCGAATGGGCCGTCGAGGCGGCGGCGGTGCGGCACCCCGCCACCACCTACGCGAGCGTCCGCTTCGGCAACGTTCTTGGCTCCTCGGGGTCCGTGGTGCCCATCTTCCGCCGCCAGATCGCCGCCGGCGGTCCTGTCACCGTGACCGATGCACGGATGAAGCGCTACTTCATGACCATCCCGGAGGCGGTTCAACTGATCATCCGGGCCGGGTCGCTCAGCCTCGCCAACGCTGAGTTGTTCGTGCTCGAGATGGGGGAGCCGGTGCGGATCCTCGACCTGGCCGAGACGATGATCCGGCTCAGCGGATTCGAGCCTGAGCGGGACATCGCCATCGAGATCGTCGGCGCCCGTCCGGGTGAAAAGCTCCGCGAGGAGCTGTTCAACCCCCATGAGCGTCCGCAGCCGACACCGGTCCAGAAGATCCTCCGTGCCGCACGTGATCCCGTGGACGTGGCCTGGGTCGAGCGGACGTTTGACGAGCTCAACCTCCTCGTGCTGGAGGATGACGCCGCGGCGCTGGCTCAGCATGTCTCCCGCCTGGCGCGGGCCCGCCTTCCCGGGGAAGACGTGAACGCCCGGACGGCTCCCTAGACTGGCCGCGATGGGCTCGATGCCGCTCGCATTCTCGGTCCACAACTTCATCTCGTCGGTAGGGGCTGATGCAGGGTTCGCGGCGATCATCGGCTTGGCCGTGCTCGTGCTCCTGTACTTCGCCCACGCCCGAGAGACGGCCAACCTGCGCGAAGAGGCTTCAGTTCTGGCTGAGCGTCTCCAGCAAGCCGAAGCCCGCGTGGCCGAGCTGAGCCGTCCGGCGGCCGTCGGCGCTGCCGTTCCGGTGGCCGAGGGCGTCCACGTGACCGACCAGCGAGGCGGCGGGGTGGCGGGTCGGCCCTTCGCCCCCGCGGGTGTGGGAGCGCCGGCGCTGGCCGCGGCCACCCATGTAGTTCCGCTGCCCGAACCGGCTCCGCCGGCTCAGGTGCCCCAGCCGGCCGTAGCGGCGGCGTCTGTCTCGGCTGCCGCGGCCTCCGCATCACCTCCGGTCGCGCCGCCGCCACCGTCAGTGGCGCCGCGCCCCGCCGCTTCGCCGGAGCCGGTCCCCGCCGGTGCCGTAGCCGCGGCCCCGGGGGGCGGGTTGCCGGGTCCCGCCACCTCGGCCGGGGCCACCTCGGCCGGCACCAACGGCGGAGGGCGCGGCGGCGCTCCTGTGATGCCCGCTCCGCGTCCACGCGGCGCCATGCCCGGCGGCGCTCCGCGGCGGGAACTTCCCCCGCTGGGACCGCCGGCCAAGAGCCGGGGCTCGCTCGCCGGGCGCGTCCTCATCGGGCTGGTCTCGCTCGTGGTTGTGGCCGGCGTAGTCGTCGTGCTGGTCGTACTCACAAGCACCAAGTCGACGACCTCCTCGGCGCCTCCGACCCAAACCTCCAACGCACCAACTTCGCACCGCGCCGCTGCCTTTGCACCCTCCTCGGTCACCGTCGCCGTCCTCAACGGAACCGCGACCAACCAGCTTGCCCACCGCGTGGCGGCGAAGCTGGCCACGTCGGGCTACAAGGAGGGGCGGATCGCCACGGCGGCCAACCAGACGGCGACGACGACGATCGTGGCCTATCTGCCGGGGAGCAAGAACCGGATCGCCGCGCGACATGTCGCGACGGCGCTTGACCTGAAGCCGACGGCGGTGCAGCCGATCGACCAGAGCAGCCAACAGGTCGCCTGTCCGCCCGGGAGTCCGTGCACGGCGAACGTCGTCGTCACCGTGGGCGCGGACCTCAACACGCTGTCGTGACCGCGCCTTAGGCCGGTCGTCCGGCACACTGCCTCACGTGAACGCAGACTTCCTTGAGCTCCCGCACCGGAGCGCGAAGCCCCGCGAGCAGGGAATCACCCACGTCCTCGACCGCGGACTGTCGGTGGCCGATGTCGACGGCCTGATCGAGGTGGCGGGAGCGTCGATCGACATCGTCAAGCTGGGCTGGGGCACTGCGCTGGCCACGGAGAACCTTGAGCCCAAGCTGGCGCGGTACCGGTCGCATGGCATTCCGGTCGTTCTTGGCGGCAGCCTGACCGAGTTGGCGATCGCCCAGGACCGCCTCGAGACACTGGTCGAGTGGGTCCAGCAGCTGGGTCTCCGCCACTTCGAGATCTCCGACGGGACAATCCTCCTGGAGCACGAGCGCAAACTCGAGCTCATCGAGCGCCTAGCCCGCGATTTCGTCGTCCTCTCCGAAGTCGGGTCCAAGGACGACACCGGCGCCATCACGCCGCCCTACCTGTGGGTCGAGCAGATGGGCCAGGAGCTTGGGGCCGGAGCCTGGAAGGTGATCGCCGAGGGCCGGGAGAGCGGTACTGCGGGCATCTTCCGGCCTGACGGCGAGGTGCGCGAGGGTTTGATCGATGAGATCGTGCACGGGATCGAACCCGGCTCGATCCTGTTCGACGCGCCGCGCAAGGATCAGCAGGTGTGGTTCGTGCGCCGCTTCGGCTCCGAGGTGAACCTCGGCAACGTTCCGCCTGACGAGGTTCTGGCCTTGGAGACGCTGCGGCTAGGCCTTCGGTCGGACACCATGGGCGTGGATCGGCGTGTCGGCGGCTAGCCAGGCCGCTGTTCTCCTGGCTCGCCACGGAGAGACCGACGACAACCTGCCGCCGCTCCGCTTCCAGGGGTGGCATGACACCCCGCTCAACGACACCGGACGGCAACAGGCCGCCGAGCTGGCTGAGCGGATGGCCGACGAAGCGCTGGTCGCCCTGTGGTCCTCCGATCTCTCCCGGGCCCGGGAGACGGCGGAGATCGTGGGGCGACGAATTGGGCTTTCCCCCCGGCTCGATTGGCGCCTTCGGGAGGGCAATCGCGGCGAGTGGGAGGGCCGGCTGTTCGAGGACGTCGAGCGCGAGGAGCCGGAGCTCTACGCCGCCTGGATGAAGGCCGGTGAGGGCTGGCGGTTTCCCGGTGGCGAATCGTTGCTCGAGCAGCAGCACCGAGTCCTGGCCTGCATCGCCGACATCCGCCGCGAGGCTAGCCTTCCGGCCCTCGCCGTCTGTCATGGCGGATCGATCCGGGTCGTTCTGTGCGCGTCCGATCCCCGTGGCCTCGCCGCCTTCCACAGCTTCAAGGTCCCCAACACGAGCGTGGTGCCCGCGTGAGCAGGCTTCCCTTCACGGCCTTTGGCGTGCTGGTCGTGGCCACCGTGGCCGCCTTCTTCATCACGCAGCACCTCAAGGTGGCCACGCCGCTGCTAGCCGGTTTCCCCCGCCCGGTGCCGGCGGGGATCAATCCGGTGAGTGGAACCAGCTGCTACGACCCGGCGGTCGGCAAGACGCTCGACTACCGCCGGATGCACATCTCGTTCTATCTCCTGAACCAGTCCGACAATGTCGACGTCTGGGTGGTCAACGATCGTGGGCAGAAGGTGGCCACACTCGCCAGCGGCACCTACATGCGCGGAGGGAGCCAGGCCGCCCGCAGCTACTTCAGCTGGAACGGGTTCGAGTCGAACGGCGCCCTGGCCCCCGATGGCGTCTACTACGTCCAGGTTCACCTAGTCCATCAGGATCGCACTGTGAAGATCTCCGACAGCTCGGGTCCAATTCCCTTCCGGATCATCACCACGCCGCCCAAGCCGGTCGTCACGCTGGTCGCCCCGCATCAGATCCACGCCGCACGCCCGGCGCCGGTGCGTGTCGATTTCACGGGCAACGGCAGCCGTCTGGCCACGGTCCTCATCTATCGCCTGAACGGGCAGGGAAAGCCGGTGCTGGTCAAGAGCTTCATCACCGGGGGCCGCACCACGGTCTGGAACGGCCTGATCGACAAGCAGCCCGCCGCTCCCGGCACCTACCTCATCGGCCTCGAGGTGACCGATCTGGCCTGCAACACGGGGCGCTTTCCGGCGAGCCTGGCTCCGCTGCCGCCGGACGCCGCCACCGCTGAGGTCACGGTCCTCCCCTAGCGCCTCGTGACGGGGTACCTGAAGCGGCTGCTCCGGTCGCTGGCGGCCTATCAAGTCGCCGATGTGGTCTCGAAGTTCATCGCCGTGCTCCTGCTGCCGGTGTACACGCACTACATCCCGCCCGCGGGCTATGGCGTGGTCGAGCTGCTGGGCAACGGCGTGATCTTCATCAGCATCCTCGTCCGCTTCGGGATCATCGAATCGTTCCTGCGCTTCCACTTCTCCGATGTCGACCAGGCGCGACGCGATGCCCTCGCTCGCCGGGCGGTGTTCTTCTTGCTCGGCGCGACGACCGTCACCTGCGGGGTGCTGGCGGCGTTTGCCGCCCCACTCTCGAAACTGATCCTGGGCTACACCGACACCCAGATCTTCCTCATTGCCGTGCTCGGCCTGTGGGCGTTCACCAATCTCGAGCTCGCCTACGCGCTGCTCCGGGCCGACGAGCGAGTGCGGGCCTATGCCGCCGCCTCGCTGATCAACGTCGCCATCACGATCGCCGCTTCGCTGGTGCTCGTGGTCGGCCTGGGCCTGGGACCGCGCGGACTCCTGCTGGGCAACTACGGCGCTTCCACCCTGGTGCTGCTCGGGCTGTGGTGGACGATGCGCCATCGCCTCGCCCCTCGGCATTCGGCCCGGGTCGAACGGTTCGGGGAGCTTCTGCGCTTCGGCCTGCCCACCGTTCCCGCCGAGGCGTCGGTCTACGCGCTCAGCATCGTCGACCGCTATTACATCTACCACGACCGCAGCCCCCGTCAGGCCGGTCTCTACTCGATCGCGGTCAAGCTGGCCGGTGCTGTCGCCTTCATCGTGCGCGCGTTCATGTACGCCTGGCCGCCGTTGGCCTACTCGGTCACCGACGACGCCGAGGCGGCGCGGCTTTACGGTCTCGTCACCACCTACTACGCGCTGATCAGCGGGTGGACGGTGGCGGGGCTGACGCTGCTCGGGCGCTGGGTGCTGCGGCTTCTCACCCATCCCGCCTACTACGGCGCCTACCGGGCGTTGCCCTGGCTGGCCCTCGGCTGGGCGCTGTACGGTCTCTGGGTGGTGTTCCTGGTGATCGCCGGCCGGGCCAAGGTCACCACGCGAAACTTTCCCGCCGCCTTTGCGGGTCTGGCCGCCAACGTGATCCTGCTCGTCCTGCTTGTGCCTCGGCTGGGGATCGCCGGCGCCGGGATCGCTCTCTGCGGCGCCTACGTGGTCATGCTGCTGCTCATGCATGCGCTCACCCGTCATGCCTTCAGGGTGGCCTTCGAATGGCGACGTCTGGCCCAGCTGGTCCTCGTGATGGGCGGGATCGCGGCGGTCGGGGACGTGGCCCTGCCCACGCACGGTTTCGTCGGCTTCCTCACCCGGGCGCTGGCGTTTGCGCTCATCCCGGTCGCCCTGTGGATCACGCGCTTCGCGCATCCGCAGGAGTTGGCACAGGCGCGCCACCTGCTTCAGGTGGCCATCCGTCGCGGGAAGACTCGTGAGCCGGCCTGAGGTCAGCGTGGTGATGCCGTTCGCCGGCAGCGCCGTTGCCGCGCGTGACGCGCTGAAGGCGCTGCGCTCGCTCGACATCGAAGCCGGCGACGAGCTGATCCTGGTCGACAATTCGGGAACCGTCCTTCACGACGGCGGCCAACCCCAGGTCACCATCGTCCGTGCCACGGGTGAACGGTCTCCCGCCCACGCCCGCAACGTTGGCGCTGCTCATGCCAGCAAGCAGTGGATCCTCTTCCTGGATGCCGACACACATCCGCGACACGGCCTGCTCGATGCCTTCTGGAGCGAGGGCATCACCGAGGACATCGGCGCCTTGGCGGGAGAGATCGTTCCCGCCCCAGAGGCCGCGACGCTGGCGGCCCGCTACGGCACGGCGCGAAACTTCCTCGGCCAGAGGACCCACCACCAGCACCCATTCCGGCCCCGGGCGGCGGCGGCCAATCTGCTCGTCCGCCGGGCCGCCTTTGAGCAGCTGGGCGGCTTCTACGAGGGTGTGCGTGCGGCTGAGGACACCGACTTCACCTGGCGCCTACAGGAGGCCGGTTGGCGGCTCGGGCTCCGTGAGCAGGCGCAGGTAGAGCACCGCTACCGGGCCACGCTCGGCGAGCTGCGCCGCCAGTGGCGCAGCTACGCGGCCGGCCGGGCCTGGCTGGCCCGCCGGTACGACGGCTTCGTCCCAACGCCCGGACTCAGGCGAGCGGTGCGGCGTGGCCAGGGACGGCTCAGGGCCCGCCTGAGGGGTCGCAAGGCGGGAGAGGCCGAGGGCGCCAGCTCGTCTCAGCCGCGAGCCTTTCTGGCCCTCGACGCGCTGCTCTCGCTCGAAGAGCTGGCCGGCCTCACCCTCTCCAACCGACCCTCCGGATCGCCGCGCGGCCCGCGTGCGGCGGCCGCCGTCGTGCTCGTGGCCGACCTCTTTCCAGCCCGCGAGGATCCCATGGCTGAACTGGCGGACAGCCTCGAGCAGGTTCGGGTCGAAGCCCGCGGGCGGCCGCGTGAGACCGATCAGGCCGTGGCCCGGCGTGTCGCCGTCGACTACCTGGAAGACGATGGGCGGCTGACGCGCCTGCTCGCCGCCGGGCAGGTGCTGCTCCGCCACCCGCGGAGGAGCTTTCTCGATCTCGTCCGGCGGGGCTCTGAGGATCTGCCGCTCCGCACCCTGGCGCCGGCCGTCCGGCGCCTCGAGCGCGATCCGGAGGCGCGGCTCCACGCGCTCGGCCCGGGCAGCCGGACCACGGCCGAGCGCCTGGCCAGGCTGGCCGGTCGCTCATTGGAGTAGTCAATGCGCGTTCAGGTCGTCGATCCCTCCGCCTACACGCCTCCCTACGACCACGCGCTCTGTGCCGCGCTGGCGCGGGCGGGGGCCGACGTCGAGCTGGTCACGAGCCGGTTTGCCTACGGCGCCGCGCCCGCTCCCGACGGCTACCGCCTGAGCGAGCGCTTCTACCGGCACGCCGTGGGAGACCCGGCCTCACGTCTGCGGGTGGCCACGAAGCTGGCCGAGCACGTGCCGGACATGCTGGCCCTGCGCCGCCGAGCCGCCGCCGCCGATGTCGTTCACTTCCAGTGGCTCGCGGTTCAGCCGCTTGACCGCTTTCTGCTCCCGCGTCGGCCCGTGGTTCTGACTGCCCATGACCTCCTGCCCCGGGAACCACGCCCGTTTCAGCTTCACGCCCAGCGGCGGCTCTATGGCGCCGTCGACGCCGTCGTGGCCCATTCCGAATATGGCCGGCGCCGGCTAGTGGATGAGCTTGGGGTGCAGCCGGGCAAGGTGCGCGTCATCCATCACGGCACATTCGAGTTCCTGACCCGGGCGCCGGAGGGTCCCCGGCCACCGGAGCTGGCGCCGGACCCGGGTGAGCGCCCGGTGGTCCTCTTCTTCGGCCTCTTGCGCCCCTACAAAGGGGTCGACGTCCTGCTCCAAGCGTGGCGCTCGGTGGCGAGCAACGGTGAGCTCTGGATCGTCGGGCGCCCGCGCATGGATCTGGATCGGTTGCGGGCGATCGCGCCCGACGGGGTGCGGTGGGTCCCAAGGTATGTCTCCGACGCTGAGCTGGTGGCCAGCTTTCGCCGAGCCGACGTGGTCGTCCTTCCCTACCTCCGCACCGACCGCTTGGACTTCTCCGGCGTCCTGGCCACGGCCCTGGCCTTCGGCAAAGCGGTCGTGCTCAGTGACGTTGGTGGCTTCTCGGAGGTGGCGCAGGCCGGGGCGGCACGCCTGGTCACCCCCGGCGACGCGGGGGCCCTGGCCGCGGCGCTGGGCGCGCTGCTCAGCGACCCGGAAGAGCGTCGACGGCTGGCTCAGGGGGCGCGCGAGGCGGCCGACGGGGCTTACTCCTGGGAGCGGGCGGCGGAACTCACGCTGGCGCTCTACCGCGAGCTGAGCGGCGGCTGACAGAATCGGCGCCGCTGTGACCGCGGTCGCCATCGTCTTCTGGATCTCCGTCGGCCTGCTCGCCTACGCGCACGTGGGCTACGGCGTCCTGCTCGCGCTGCTCGACCGACTCCTGCGACGGCGCAGGGTCCCGGTGACGGCGGCCGAGCCGCCCCCCACGGTTTCGGTGATCGTCGCTGCCTACGCCGAGGAGCGGGTGATCGGCGCCCGGATCGCCAACCTGCGCGCGCTTGACTACCCACGTGAGCAGCTGGAGCTGATCGTGGCCTGTGATGGCTCGCCCGACCTCACCCCCCAGCGGGCACGCGACGCGGCTGCCGATCTGGTTCTGGAGCTCCCGCGGGGCGGAAAGATCCGGGCCCAGGACGCCGGGGTCGAACGCAGTCGCGGGGAGATCGTCGCCTTCTCAGACGCCAACGTGACCTGGGAGCCCGACGCCCTCCGGCGACTCGTGGCGCCGTTCGCGGATCCGGACGTCGGCTACGTGTGTGGGCAGGTCCGTCTCCTCAGCCGCGAGGGAACCAATCAGGAAGGTCTTTACTGGCGCTACGAGATGTTGCTGCGCTCGCTCGAGTCACGCGTGCGCTCGATCACGGGTGGCAATGGCGCCATCTATGCCACTCGGAGAGAGGAATACCTCATCGTCGACCCGATCATGGGCCACGACCTCTCGTTCCCCTTCCAGATCGTCAAGCGGGGCAAGCGCGCGCTCTATGCCGCCGACGCCCGGGCGAGCGAGCCCATGGTGCCCTCGCTGGAGGGAGAGTTCGCGCGCAAGCGCCGGATGATGGGCCACACCTGGCCGATCGTGGTGCGGGGCGGGATGCTCTCGCCCCGCGGCTATGACCCTCTCTACGCGCTCATGATCGTCTCGCACCGCATCCTGCGCTATCTGTCGCCCTTCCTGCATCTGATCGCGTTCGCAACCAGCATCGCGCTGCTCGGCCAGGGTGTCGTCTACCAGGTGGCCCTGGGGGTGCAGGTGGCGGTCCTGGCCGCCGCGCTGCTCGCCCGGGTGATCCCAGCCCGACCCTTCCTCCTGGCCCGCTACTACGTTCTCACCACGGCCTCGCTGGCCGCGGGGCTGTGGGACTGGCTGGCGCGCGGCACTCCGGCCGGGTGGGAACCGGCCGAGGGCACTCGGTGAGGGACCCGCTCAAGCGGGCGCTCGATCTGGCGATCGCAGTGCCGGCGACGATCCTCACCGCGCCGCTCATCGGAGCCTTGGCGCTGGCCATCCGCCTCGAATCCCCGGGGCATCCCATCTACACCCAGACTCGGGCTGGCCTGGACGCCCAGCGGTTTCAGATCTACAAGCTGCGCACGATGGTCCGGGGGGCTGAGTTCACCGGCGCCGGCCTCGCCATCCAGGAGGGCGATGACCGCATTACGAAAGTGGGCCAGTTCCTGCGCCGCTACTCGCTCGACGAACTTCCGAATCTGTGGAACGTGGTGCGGGGAGAAATGTCGATCGTGGGGCCGCGGCCGACGCTCCCGGTGCAGGTCGAGCAGTACACCGACCGTCAGCGGGGACGCCTGTCGGTCAAGCCGGGGCTCACCGGCTGGGCGCAGATCAACGGCCGCGCCTCGCTGCCCTGGACCGAGCGGATCGAGCTTGACCTGTGGTACGTCGAGCACCGCACGCTGGCCCTCGATCTGCGGATCATCACGCGCACGCTGGGCATGGTGCTGAGCGGGCAGGGGCTCTACAAGGGCGAGCGGGGAGGCTGGCATGGGCAGCTCTGAGGACGGGGCGGTGCTCCTTACCGGCGTCGGCAAGCGCTACGACATCGTCGCGGCCTTCGCCCAGCACACGACGGTGGTGGCAGCCGATCCCAACCCGCTCGCCCCGGCCCAGTACGCGGCCGCCTTCCGCTACCCGGTCCCGCGCATCGAGGACCCGGGCTATGTCCCCGCGCTGCGCGAGCTCTGCGAACGCCACGACGTGGCAGTGGTGCTGCCGCTCACCGACCTGGATCTGGAGGTGCTGGCCCAGGCGCGGATGGCCGGCGAGTTGCCCGCCCTGGTGCCCGATCCAGAGATCACGAGAGCGACGTTTGACAAATACGAGGCGCACCTACTCCTCTCTCGCCTCGGCCTGCCCTCGCCGCCCACGGTTCTGCCCGGCGAGCCGGCCCCGCACTTCCCGGTCATGGTCAAGCCGCGGCAGGGGTCAGGCGCGCGGTCGATCCATCGCGCTGACGACGCGGCGGCGGCCGAGTTCTTCGTCGGCTACGTGCAGGAGCCGACGATGATCCAGCGCTTCATGGACGGCCCCGAGTTCTCGATCGACACGCTCGGCGATACCGATGGCCGCTGCCTGAACGCGATCCCGCGCACGATGATCGAGTCCCGGGGCGGCGAGTCGATCAAGGGGACGGTGATCGGCGACGAGGAGCTGATCGAGCTGGGCGCCCGCGTCTCCGAGGCGCTCGGGGTGCGGGGGCCGGCGACGATCCAGGTCTTCCGTGACGCCGAGATCGGCCTCGGCATCACCGACGTCAACACGCGCTTTGGGGGTGCCTTCCCGGCGCCCATGTACGCGGCGCTGCCCGGCCGCACCTACCCGGAGCTGATCGTGCGCATGGGTCGCGGCGAGGTGATTAAGCCCCACGTGGGCGAGTTCCGCCGCGGCGTCACCTTCAGCCGCTACTACTGGCAGCTCGAACTCGACGAGTCGCTGGCGCCGACCGGACGAGACATCGTCGAGCCCCCGGGGCCACCGCGTCCGCAGTAGATATCTCTGGGGCCGTGGGAGATAAGACGATCTGTCTCAGTCAAATCTCCCGGCCCACGGGGGTCTAAGCGCTGGCTAGCCGCGTCTGCTCCTGCTCCCCACCCGCCTCGCGCCAGCAGGCGGCGATGAAATCGGCGATCTTTGCCGTCAGCCGTTTGGGATTGGTGCGGAGCTCCATGATCGAGTTGGCATCGATCAAGCGGCCGTCCGGGAGCTCGCCGGCCAGCATGTCGGCGTCGGAGAAGGGATGGACCGGATCCCGCGGGTGCCCGATCACGAGCGCCGGGACCTCAATCTGCTGACGGACGAGGTGATCAGGCGCCGTGCGCCCGAACAGGATGCCCTGGAGTACCGCACCGCTGGGGCCCGGGTCCTGGGCGAGCGAGTCGAGAGTGAGCTCGATCAGAAACGGAGCCCGGGAGCGAGGCAGCAGCCGGGCCACGCGGGCGACGACATTCATCACCGGCTCGCCCACGGTGAGCGCGAACAGGAGCGGGGTGAAGGCCACGGCGCAGGCCGGGATGGCGTGATCGAGGACGGGCATCTCGATGATCGCCCCGGCCATCCGCTCCGGCGCGGAGGCGGCCACTTCGAGCGAAATGTTGGCCCCGAGCGAGGTCCCACCGACGACGGCACGTTCGAGCTCCAGGTGATCGAGCAGGGCGAGGACCTGCTTGGCGAACTCCGGGATCGAGTAGCGCCACATCTGCCGCGGCCGGTCCGAAGCGCCGTGCCCCAAGGGGTCGAGCGTGATCACCCGATTGCCGCGCTTGGCCAAGCTGCGGGCCAGCGGCGTCTGCATCTTCTGCGAGAGCAGCAGGCCGGGGGTGAGGATGGTCGGCGGTCCCTCGCCATGGATCGTGTAGGCCAGACGCTGCCCTCCGTAGCTGAAATGCGCCATCAAACTTGAGGATACCCGTGCCGGCAGCCGTTCCCTGCTGCTATGGGTGTCTAGTACGCGCCGTCGACCATGTGTCGAGAACCGTCGCCTTAGCTAAAGAAATTCCTGCACAGCGGGTAAGAAATCGCCCCAAAGGGGTATAAATGGGCCATGGAAGCGCGGGCCGTGCCGCCGGATGCGGCATCGGGTAGGACGCTGGAGGCTGCCGTTGGGAGGTCCAGGCTGTCTTCACGAGCGCTTGCGCTCGCGCCCGACGCCAGCCTCGTAAACCTGGTCCGGCAGGAAGACGTTGTCGCCTTCGAGTCGATTTACGACCGCTACCACCGCGGCATCTATTCCTTCTGTCGCCACCTCCTGAGCGATCCGGAGGAGGCGGCGGATGTCGTCCAGCACACGTTCCTCGCCGCCTACAGCGCGATCATCTCGTCCGAGAAGCCGATCCTTCTCCGGGCTTGGCTCTACACGATCGCCCGCAACCGCTGCTACTCGGTCCTGCGGGCGCGGCGCGAGCAGCCATCGGCCGAGCTCGCCGAGCCGGTCAGCGAGGGACTGACGACGCACGTCCTGCGGCGAGAGGATCTCCGCCAGCTGCTTGTCGACATGCGCCGGCTCCCCGAGGACCAGAGGACGGCCCTGGTGCTGTCCGGGCTGGGAACGCTCAACCACCAGCAGGTGGCGGAGACGCTGGGAGTTCCGGCGACCAAGGTGAAGGCGCTGGTCTTCCAGGCTCGCGAGTCGCTCCAGGCGGCCCAAACGGCCCGTGAGACCGACTGCAGCGAGATCCGCGAGCAGCTGACCACGCTCCGGGGGGCTGCCCTGCGGCGCGGCAACCTCCGTCGTCATCTCCAGGACTGCCCGGCGTGCCGTGAATTCTCGGGCCAGGCCGAGCTTCAGCGCCGCCGCGTCAGGGCCTTGCCGCCCACTCCCGTGATGTCCGCACCCGACATCACTCCGGCGATCAGGCCGGCGCGGACCGGCGTCGCCTCGGCACCCACTCCCTGAGAGCAGCCTCGACGCCAGGCTCAGCGTGAGCCCTGAGTCTCGAGCTCAGGCGGTACCTTTGGCCTGACTCAACGATCAGGAGGCATCTTCCATGGCAAAAGCTCCACGGCCGCTGAGCGGCAAGGTCGCCGCGATCACCGGTGGTGCGCGCGGGATCGGCCGGGCGACCGCGGCGGCGCTGATCGCCCGCGGCGTCCACGTGGCGATTGGCGATATCGACGCGGCGCTGGCCGAGCAGACCGCTGCCGAGCTGGGATCGGGGACCGTCGGGCTCCCGCTCGACGTGACCAACCGTGAGAGTTTCAGCGCCTTCCTGACCGAGGTCGAGAGCCGTCTTGGCCCGCTCGACATCGTGGTCAACAACGCCGGGATCATGCCCGTGGGGCCGTTTCACGAGGAGAGCGATGCCCTGACCAAGCGGCTCGTCGACATCAACGTGCACGGCGTGATCCTAGGCTCAAAGCTCGCGCTCGACCGCTTCCAGGCCCGCGGCCGCGGCCACCTGGTCAACATCGCCTCGATCGCGGGCAAGAGCGGGGTTCCACACCTCGCGACGTATGTCGCCACCAAACACGCCGTGGTGGGGCTGACGGAGTCTCTGCGCCTGGAGTACGGACCCAGGGGGATCGACTTCAGCATCGTCATGCCGATCGGCACCAACACCGAGCTCTACTCCGGTCTTCAGCAGATCCGGGGCATGGAGACGCCCGAGCCCGAGGATGTCGGTGCGGCCATCGTCGAGGCCCTCGAGACGGGCCGTGTCGACGTCTACGTGCCGAAGCGGATGAACGCCACCATCCGGCTGGGCGCGCTCCTGCCGCGCCGTGCCGCCGAGGCGATCAACAAGGCGCTGGGCGGAACCGAGGCGATGACGCAGCCCGATCGTGCCGCCCGGGCGGCCTACGAGCAGCGGATCGGCCAGACGATGGCCGCGGCGGAAGCGCCAGCCGAAGCGCCGGCCCCCGAGGACGCTCAGCTCTCAGCTGAGGCCAGCCAGTCCGAGACCAGCCCGCCGATCTCGGCCCCGGCGTCCTCCTGAAGGAAGTGGCCCGCATCGGCCACGACGTGGTCGATCCGGGTCCCCAACGCTTGGGCGAAGCGCTCTCCCGTCTTCAGGGGGAGCACCGGGTCGCTGTCCGCCCATAGGACGAGCTTCGCTCGCTGATCCTCGCGTAGGGCGTCGAGCACTCGCTGACCGGCGCTGGCGCCCGGGTCATCGGGGGTCAAGGGGAGGATCAGAGGGAAGGCCCGGGCTCCAGCCTTGGCCTCCGCACTGGGGAAGGGCGCCTCGTAGCCGGCAATCACGGCATCTCCGGGGTCGGTGTGGCAGGCGCGGCGCACAAGGAGGCCGATCGGGACGTCCTCGGTCCGGTCCACGAAGTCTCTGAACGCCATCCAGGCCTCGCTCATCGGCTGGTGGCCGGTGAACAGCCCGGTATCGAGGATGACCATCCGCTCGATCCGGTCTGGCTGCTCGACGGCGGCGCGGAGACCGATCGGGCCGCCCCAGTCGTGGACGACGAGCGTGGCCTGGCGGACGTCGAGCTCTTCGAGCAGTGCGGCCACGCTCACGGTGTGGCGGTCGTAGGTGTACCAATCGAGATCGATCGGCTTGTCCGAGCGCCCAAAGCCGGCGAGGTCAGGGGCGATGCAGCGAAACCCAGCGTCGCGCACCGGCGGGATCACCTTGCGCCACAGATATGACCAGGTTGGCTCACCGTGCAGGAAGAGGACCGGTGCCCCCTCGCCCTCGTCGAGATGGGCGAGTTGGAGGCCCTCAAAGCTCCGGTAGTGGGGTGCGAACGGGAACTCCGGGAGGCCCTCAAGAAGCTCGTCCGGGGTGCGAATTGCGTCTGTCACGAGGCGAACGCTATAGCCCAGGCGGGGGTGAAGGTTGCCTAGGGCCCGTTCACGATGGCCCGGGCGGCGTCGCTGGCCACGGTGATCTCGATCTCCGACGGGTAGCGTTGCCAGGCGATCAGGTCGAGCGCCTGGAGGCGGTCGAGCATGGCCTGGAAGGCGAGCGCCTGGGCCGGACTTGCATATTGGCGGGCGATCGTGAAGGTCCAGCCGGCGGCGGCGGCGGGATCGTCGATCCCCAGCTGGCGCTGGTAGCTCTGGTCGAGGACCGTGCTCGTCACGATCAGCGGTGCCTTGCCGCCCCCGAGAGCCCGCACGCGCGCCGCGAGCTCGATCAGGAGGTCGAGCGCAGGAGTGCGTAGGCCGCGATAGAGCGCGCTCGTGAAGCCGACGCGGTGGGCCAAGGCGCCCATCTGCGGGTCGTAGGCCAGCCCCAGCGCGGCGGCGTTGGAGGGCAGGGGCAGGATGCTCCGCTGGGCGTAGGCCGCGTCCAGCGCGTCCGGATCGGCGAAGGGGTGGAGCTGGTCGGGAGGATGGAGCACATAGGCGGCAGAATCGGTGAGCGTCTGGAGGGTGGCCAGGCGGCGCAGCACGGCAGGGTCGGTTCGGTAGAGGCGCATGATGTTCTCCGCGGCCAGGACCCGCCACAGGTAGGTCCACGAGTCATCGCCGAACCCGGCCAGCAGCGCGTAGGCGTGGGCGTGATGGTCAGGCGCGGAGTCGAAGAAGAGCTTCACGTACGGGACCGGCTGACCGCCGTCGTAGGCGTCGAGCACGCTCGTCAGGTTGCCGATCCCCATGTGGTAGGACTCGATGGCCAGGTCAAGGCGCCCGAAGTCGTGCTCGGCGAGCTTCAGATAGCGCACCGTGGCCGCGAGCGCCTGGCGCGGGTCGAAGCGGGGGTCGATCCTGGCCCGGGCCGCCTCGAGGCGTGTCATCAGTCCTACCTGCCCGAGCGCGGCGGCCCGATCGATCCGCGTGGTCAGCGAGCGGCTGGCGGGCAAGTTGATGTGCATGCCGAGCAGCGCCACCCCGGTTGAGGCGACGATCTGGGTGAGGCCGGCAGCGTTGGCTGGGTCGGTGCCAGCGATGGCGTTCGGATCGCCCGCGCTCTCCAGGAAGACGATGCCCTCCAGAGCGTCTGGGCTGATCCCGCTACCTGCGGCGGCCGCGGCGATCAGCTTGTCCAGCGCCGCCACCCGGCTGGCCGTCGCCAGCACGCCGCCCGGGCTCTTGGTGAACAGCACGTGGGCCTCCCCGGCGATCGCGCGGTTGGCGAAGTCCGCGGCCCGAGCCGGGATGTAGGCGAAGGGATCGCCGCTGCGGGCCGGTCGACCCACGCCGGGCAGAGGTAGCGGCGGCGGCCCACCGCCGGAGAGGACGACCACGAGGACGACGGCCACAAGCACCAGGGCCGCAACCAGTGCCGCCAGGCGGGCCCGCCCAGCCGCTCGCCGCCGCCGGCGGACCCCAGGGGACGGCAGGGCCATCGGCGCGGCTCAGTGGTAGACCAGCGTCAGCCCGCTGCAGCGTGCCGCGCTGGCGGCGTCTGTGTCACTGGGGAAGACCTTCCATCCCGCTCCGGCAATCGGGTACATGTTGACCAGCGGGTGAGGATGGAGGCGCTCATAGTTCTGGCTCACGTAGAGCTCGCCGATCTTGACGTCCGTGTAGAAGGCGAAGGTGCTCTGGTACTCGATCGGGATGTTGGGCTGCCCACAGGCGAGGATGTGCGCGGCGCCCAGGCGCTTGATGACGCCGGACATGCGACCGATGAGCACCGTGCGAGCCCGCTGCTCGCGCAGATCCGCGCGTTCGAGCCGGAACTGACGGTGGGCGGCGGGAAGCAGCGATCCGGCGATTACCAACACGAGCAGTCCGGTGGCCCAGCCCGCGAGCTGTGTGCTCAAGCGCGGGCTCAGGTGCAGGCCCCGCACGCGACGCAGGAGCACGCTTAGCCGCGGCGGCACGGCGAGGATCAGCCGGCCGATGAAGATGCCGGCCAGGATCGCCACCACGGCACCGGACTCGAACATGTAGCGCGGCACCCCGGGGAAGCCCTTGATGGCCAGCGCGACCTCGATGATCAGCCAGGCCAGAGCTCCCGCGGTCAGGGCCAGGATGAGCAGGTTTCGCCGCCAGGCCGCCCAGACCACCGACAGTCCGGCCAGGATCCAAATCGGGTTGGCGTGCAGCTCGTGGTAGCGGGTGAGCGTGCAGGTGACCTTGTTGCCGTGACATTCGCGGGCCGAGTTCTGAGCCACATTGGCCGCGGTGAAGACGCTCTTTGAGGTGAGCCCGGGGATCCCGAACCACATGAAGAGCAGGAACAGGACCGAGAAGACAAGCCAGCGGCGGTAGGTCGGGTCGCTCCGCCACAGCCAGGCTCCGGCCAGGAGCCAGAACGGCCACACCTCGGGCCGGCCCAAAGAGCCCAGCCACCAGATCCAGAAAGCCCACCGGTGACGACCATTCAGGTGGCAGTCGATGGCGGCGAGGACGAGGGCGACGATCATCGTGTCGGACTCGGCGCTGAGGATGTAGTGGACGTAGTTGGCGGGGAGCAGGGGGTCCTGCATCCCCAGGACGAAGGCCGCCGCGAACAGCCCGGCCACGTAAGCGGCATAGCGCCGTGCCGGGTCGGCGGGAGTAAGACGGAAGGCGATTCGCCAGGCGAAGATCGGACCGCACAGCGAGATGGCGATCGACGTCACCATCCACAGCCACAGCTGGTAGTGCCCGAAGATCGCGTAGGGCACCGTGAACAGGAAGGGCAGCGGCTTCCACGAGGGAGCGCCGTTCGTGTCCAGCGCACCCCGGATCGACAGCTTGCCCCACACGAGCCACCCGTATGGGTCATAGCCGGGACGGGCGCGCGCCCACAGGACGACGATGAGCGAGAACACGAGCAGCGCCGCGCCCCAGAAGACCCAGGGATAGGCCTGCGCGAAGCTGATGAAGGAGCGCTCGCGTCGCCGCGCTGCTTCTCGACGGGGGCTCGCCGGACGCTCAAACGCCGGCGGCGCCTCGATCGTTTGGTCAGACATGGACCCGCGCGACGGTAGCAATGGCGGCCCAGGACCGCCCTCAAAGCGCGTCGGTTCCCTGTAACCTCGTTAGGGAATTCGCCTACTCTTGAGTGGGCTTCGGCTATCCTCGTGCGCTCGCGCGGCCCCCCGGCACCTTTGCGGCTGCGCCAGGCGCCCGGCGAGGACTGAGGCGCCGTTGGATCTCATCGAACTGAAAGGCAGCTTGGAGCGCCCGAATGCGAATCTTGGTTCTTGGTGGTGACGGTTATCTAGGTTGGCCCACAGCGCTTCATCTGAGCGCGGCCGGGCACGACGTGGCGGTCAATGACAACTTCGCCCGCCGCGGCTACGACGAGGAGATGGGGGTGGACAGCCTCACCCCGATCGCCACGCTTGAGGAGCGGATCTCCACCTGGCATCAGCTCAGCGGTAACGCGATCAAGTCCTACGTCGGCGATCTCTGCGACCCGGGCTTCGTCCACCAGATGGTGGCCGAGTTCCGGCCTGAGACGATCGTGCACTTCGGCGAGCAGCGCGCGGCGCCGTATTCGATGATCGACCAGGCGCACGCTGTCTATACGCAGACCAACAACGTGGTCGGCAACCTCAACGTGATGTACGCGATCGCCGACACCGACCGTGACATCCACCTGGTCAAGCTCGGGACGATGGGCGAGTACGGGCAGCCCAACATCGACATCGAAGAGGGCTGGCTCGAGGTCGAGCACAAGGGCCGGCGCGACCGCATGATCTACCCCAAGCGGCCGGGTTCCTTTTACCACTGCTCGAAGGTCCACGACAGCGTGAACCTGGAGTTCGGGTGTCGCATCTGGGGCATGCGCGTGACCGATCTCAACCAGGGCGTGGTCTACGGGGCTGAGACCGAGCAGACCAAGCTCGACCCACGCCTGGCCACCCGGTTCGACTACGACGGAGTGTTCGGGACCGTGCTCAACCGGTTCATCATCCAGGCCGTCCTCGGCCAGCCGCTGAGCGTCTACGGGAACGGCTCTCAGACGCGCGGTCTGATCAACATCGTCGACACCGTCGAGTGCATCCGCATCGCCTCCGAGAACCCCGCCGACCGGGGCGAGTTCCGTGTCTTTAACCAGATGACGGAAACTAAGTCGATCAACGAACTGGCAGAAACCGTCGCCGGCTCGTACCCGAAATGGCCCCAGGCGCAGGGCGAGGTCACGATCGATCACGTCGACAACCCCCGGGTTGAGAGTTATGACCACTATTACAAGGTCGTGCATACCGCGCTCGAGAGCCTCGGGCTCAAGCCGACGCTGCTCTCGGACACGCTGATCGACCACCTCTTCGATGTGGTCGAGCGCCATCGGGACCGCGTCGATCTGGCGGGGCTGACGGCGACCGTCAAGTGGGCGGAGACGGCGAGCGAGCTTCCGCGCACGGGACGCGAGCTGGCGCCGGCTCCGTAGTGGACGGTCTCGCAGACCAGAGGATCCTGGTCACCGGCGGCAGTGGATTCATCGGCCGCCGGGTGGTTGCTGACCTGCGGGAGGCGGGCGCGCGGGTTCGCGTCGTCGACCTGCAGCCCCATCCCGATCCGCAGGTCGAGATCGTGCTCGGCGATATCGCCGAGCCCGAGGTGCTCGAGGCGGCCTTCGCCGGTGGCTTCGACGGGGTCGTGCATCTGGCCGCCGTGACCTCGGTGCTCCGCTCGGTCGAGCAGCCCGAGCTGACCTATCGCACCAACGTGGAGGGAACCCACCGGGTGCTCGAGGGCGCCCGGGCGGCGGGCGTGCGCTCGCTTGCCTTCGCCTCGACCAATGCGGTGACCGGCGTGACCGATGCGCCTGCGATCACCGAGAGCCTCCCCCTGGCTCCGCTGACTCCGTACGGCGCCACCAAGGCGGCGGGAGAGATGCTCATGTCCGCCTACACCGCCTCATACGGGGTGCGCTGTGCCGTGGTGCGGCTGACCAACGTGTACGGGCCGGGCATGCAGGCCAAGGACAGCATCGTCGCGCGCCTGATGCGAGCCATCCGCCTCGGCAACACGTTCGAGGTCTACGGCGACGGGACCCAGGTCCGTGACTACGTTCATTCGCTCGATGTGAGCGCCGCGGTGCGACTGGCCCTGGGTAGCGAGGTCTGGAGCGGTCCGATGGTGATCGGCTCCGGGCACTCACTCTCGGTGCTCGAGGTGGTGGAGGCGGTGCGCCGCATCACCGGAGCTGAGTTCGACGTGCAGCACGGCCCCCCCCGGGCCGGGGAGATGCCGGCGGTGATCGTCGACCCCAGCCGCGCTCACGCCGCCGGCTGGTCGCCGCGCTTCAGCTTTGAGGACGGACTTGCCAGAGTGTGGGAGGAGTGGTCACGGCTCGACCTCGACGCCGTGTCCGCCGGGGTTGGGGCTGTGGGAGTCACCCGGTGACCGTGTCCTCGGCCAGCGGATCCGATCTCGCCGCCGAACTGGCCCAGCTCGATCCGGCTGAGCGAGACGCCGCGGGTGCCTTTCTCACCGCCAATCCCCCGGCCGTGGGAGCGCCGCTGGCCGTCGTGATCCCCGCCTACAACGAGGAGCCCGCCGTGGCCGAGGTGATCGCCGAGATCCCGCGTGAAGCGGCCGGCCTCCAAACCGAGGTGATCGTCGTTGTCGATGGCGCCGAGGACCAGACGGCGGCCCGGGCCGCGGAGGCGGGCGCGCTCGTGTGTGACGTGCCGGTCAACCGGGGCCAGGGGGCGGCCCTCAAGCTGGGCTACTGGCTGGCCCGGATGCGGGGGGCCAGGGTCATTGCCACGATCGACGCCGACGGGCAGTACGAGCCCGAGGAGCTGGGGCGGGTGGTCGAGCCGATCCTGGCCGGACGGGCCGATTTCGTCTCCGGCTCACGCCGGCTGGGTGCCGAGCTCACGACCGACCGGTTCCGCCACCTGGGGGTGCTCGTCTTCGGCGCCCTGTTCAGCCTCGCCGTCAAGCACCGGGTCACCGACCCGGCCTGCGGTCTGCGGGCCATGCGGCCTGAACTCACGGCCGCGGTGACGCTCGAGCAGCCGCAGTACCAAGCCTCCGAGTTGATGATCTCAGCCGCCCTGAACGGCTTTCGCCTGGCCGAGGTCCCGACGACCATGCGTGACCGCGGCAGCCACGCCGGGCACACGAAGAAGGATGGGAATCTCCGCTACGGAGTGCGGTTCGCCCGGGCGGCGTTCCACACCTGGCGGCGGGACCGCAGGGCGTCGCGCCGGGCCCGCAGGGTGGCCCGCACGCGGCTCTGACCGCTGAAGATCCAGAACTCGTAGACCGCGAAGCGGGCCACGAACAGGATCGCGAACACGGCCAGGTAGGACGCCGTCACGAGTAGCACCCGGATCCCGTGGTGGGCGGGGATGTTCTGGACGTGACGCTGTGTCCACGCCGTGCTCTCGGCGGTGGCGAGCAGGGTCAGGACCGAGACCACGACATAGGCGACAACCTCACGCCCAATGGCGATCCTGCCCTGGACCTTCCAGGCCCAGCGGCGGTTGAGGATCCAGTTCGGGATCGCCCCGGCGACGAACGCCACCACCGAGCACGCGGTGGTCCCGACACCGAAGATGTAGAGCAGGGCAAACACGACCCCGCTGGTTGCCGCGGCGATGACCGAACCTAGTGTGTAACGCGTAATCCGGCCCCCGAGGGCGGAACGCCGAAGATCCAGCAGTCTCTTGATGGGCACGGAAGGGCGATCCTAGCGGCTGGGAATCAGGGCTGCGTAAAGCGCTCGCCGAACGAAAGTTCTGCTTGCAGCCGACGCCACCATTAGCTTCCCGGAACGATGCGTGTGCAAGCAGCGGGCGAACCGCTCGTTCTCGACGATGACCTCGTGATCGCCGGCGATAACCGGGCCGTGCTTGACGCGCTACCGGACGGCGGCTTTGACCTCATCTACATGGACCCGCCCTTCAACACGGGGCGAGCTCAAACCCGTGACACGCTGAGCGCGATCGCGGACCCCGTCGGCAACCGAGTCGGTTTCAAGGGCCGCCGCTACCGGTCCGAGCTGTTGCAGCGACTCAGCTTCGACGATGGCTTCTCCGACTACCTGGGCTTCCTCGAACCGCGCCTGGCCCGGGCGCGTGAGCTACTCGCCCCCCACGGAACGCTGTACTTCCATATCGACTATCGCGAGGCCCATTACTGCAAGCTGCTGCTCGATGAGATCTTCGGGCGCGCGGCGTTCCTCAACGAGCTCATCTGGGCCTACGACTACGGAGCCAAGCCCCGGCGGCGCTGGCCGGCCAAGCACGACACGATCCTGGTCTATGTCCGCACCCCGGGCGGCCATCACTTCGATCCCGACGCGGTCGAGCGTGAGCCGTACATGGCCCCCGGCCTGGTCAGCGCAGAGAAGGCGCAGCGCGGTAAGCGGCCGACCGATGTCTGGTTTCACACCATCGTCCCCACCAATGGACGGGAGAAGACCGGCTATCCGACCCAGAAGCCCGAGGGGGTGCTCCGGCGGATGGTGGCTGCCTCCTCACGGCCGGGCGGCTGGTGCCTTGACCCCTTTGCGGGATCCGGCACCCTCGGCGCGGTCTGCCGCCAGCTCGGCCGGCGCTTCGTGCTCGTCGACTCAAACCCCGTCGCCGTGGACGTGATGCGCGATCGCCTGCAGGAACGCGGAGGCCTGGGCGCCGTAGAGGATGCGGTGATCACAGGCCAGGGTTAGGCTGCGCGTGCCGGCGGTCAGCGCGCCGGCCTGCGGCGGGACGACCGGAATCGAGGCGGTGGCCAGGCCGAGGGGGGAGGCATCCCAGACCGTGAACGTGGCGCCGGCGAACGCCGTTGAAGGCAGGGCAGCGACATCCCGAAGGAGCTTCCCGATCTCGGTCGCGAGCTCGGCCTCGGGCTTGGTGTCGGCATCGAAGACGGTGGGGATCAGGTAGCGGTCAGCCTGGGCCACCACGATCCCGACGTTGACGCGCGAATAGAGCTCGAAGCGCCCCTCCCGGTAGGCGGCATTGGCCCGCGGGTGGGCGCGGAGGGCCAGCCCGCACGCGCGGACGAGACGGGCGATCGTAATGGCCTGCCCCGGCCTAAGGTCGACACTCAACTCAAGCGTCGGCACGGTGGCCCGAGATTCCGCGGCCCGACGCGCCACCGTTCGCTCGGCGGCGCTCGGCTCCAGGAGCGTCATCTCGCCCTTGGCGCCGCCGGAGCTCAGAACAGGTCCTCCGCGTCGGCGCCGATCCACTTGTCGATGAACCCGTCGGCGTCAAGGGCGATGAGATCCTGGCGAAGCTCCTTGAGCAGCCGTGAGGCGAGCTTCGGCTCGACCGACCAGTAGAGGATGACCTCGCCGTCGTCGACCGAGACAACCTCCACCCGGTCCCGCCGCTTGGCGTCGGCGAGGAAGGCGGGCTCGCGGCCCGCACGCGTAACGATCAGCTCATAGGCTCGGTTCGCCCTCACGGCAACGCCTCGGCCGCTCCGGCCAGGGCGCCCTGGCCAGAGAACACGCGCTGCTGGACCCGGATGGCGGGCAATGAGACGACACCCGCGCGCCGCGCCCGCTCGGTCGCCTGATCGAGCGCCGTCGCCGTCGAGCGCATCGACATGCCCTTGACGAGGGCTGTCGGGTGCATCTCGCAGGCGGCGCCGGCGATCAGGATCGTGGCCGACTCGGAGAGGTCACGGCCGCCGGCGAAGGCCTGGCGAAAGGCGGCCAGCGAGAAGGCGACCGCGCGCCCGATCCCTTTGGCGTAGGTGGCGGCGAGCATCGCCTGGCGTGTGTCCGGGGGCCAGCTCGAGGGCCAGCGCAGGGGCTGAAGGCCGAGCTGACGAGCCTGGTTGGCGAGCCGATCGACATCCGGCACCCGCGGTGACGGGATGATCTCCGACGCCAGCACCGGCTCCCACTCCGGCACCACCGGCAGCGCGGTCATGACCTGCTCGGCGGCGAAGTAGCACGCTGGGTCGCCCAGGTCGTAATAGAAGACGGGCTGCTCCGCGCGCTCGGCGCTCGGCAGCACCTGCACGGTGGGCAGCCTGGGCAAGGATCAGCCGTGTATCAGCCAGCCGTCCGCGGCACGCCCCGCCTCCATGACCGCCTCGGACAGAGTGGGATGGCCATGGATGATGCGCGCCAGCTCGGGGTAGCCGCCCTCGATGGCCTTGAGGTTGACCAATTCCTGAATGAGCTCGGTGGCCCGCGTCCCGACAATGTGGCCGCCCAGGAGCTCGCCGTACTTGCTCTCGCCCACGACCTTTACGAGACCGGCCGTGTCGCCATAGACCGTGCCGCCGCCGACGGCGCCGTACTTGACCTTGCCCACGACGACCTCGTGACCCTCCTCCCGCGCCTGGGCTTCGGTGAGTCCAAAGCTGCCGACGTTCGGCGTGCAAAAGGTAGCGCGCGGGATGTCGATGTACTCGAGCGGGTGGGTGCTCATCCCGGCCGCGTCCTCGACCGCAATGACGCCCTCGTCGGAGGCCTTGTGGGCCAGCGCGGGGCCGCGGACCAGGTCGCCGATGGCGTACACACCCTCGACGTTGGTCCGCATCGCGCCGTCGACCTCAATCAGTCCCGTCTCCGCCAGCGCGACCCCGGCATCGTCGAGTCCGAGACCCTCCACGTCCGGGGCGCGGCCGGTGGCGATGACGAGCCAGTCGGCCTCACGTGACTCCTCGCCGTGGGTGAACTTGACCTTGTCGCCATCGGCGACCACGTCGGTGACGAAGGTCCGGGTGTGGATCGTCATGCCTTGCCCCTTCAGTCCGCGCTCAACGACCCTGGATATGTCCGCGTCCTCGGTTGGCAACACGCGCTCGAGTCCTTCGAACAAGAGCACCTCGGCCCCCAGGCGCGCGTAGGCCGAGGCGATCTCGGCTCCCGAGGCGCCGGCCCCGACGACGGCCATGCTCGCGGGAAGCTCTGGCAGCGCCCAGGCCTCCTCGGTGCCGATCACCCGCCCGCCGAACTCGACGCCGGGAATCGAGCGCTTGACCGAACCGGTGGCGAGGATGATCGTCCTGGCCTCGACGGTCTGGTCGCCCACCGCGACCTGGTGGGGACCGGTCAGGCGGGCATCGCCCTCGATCAGCTCGATCCCGTTCTTCTTGAACAGGCCGGCCACTCCGCCGGTGAGCGTCGAGACGACCTTCCCGCGGCGCTCCATGATGACTCCGAAGTCGATTTCCGGCTCGGCCACCTTAATCCCGAACTCATCCGCCTCCCGCACCTCGGTGAGGATGTCGGCCGAGCGGAGCACCGCCTTGGCCGGGATGCAGGCGTAGTTCAGGCACCGCCCGCCGACGCGATCACGCTCGGCCACGGCGGTCTTCATTCCCAGCTGGGCGGCCCGGATGGCGGCGACGTAGCCCCCGGGTCCGGAGCCGATTACCAGGCAGTCATACGTGGATTCGGGCACGGAGCTCAGCCTACTAAGCGGCTGTCAAGCTTCGGATGCTCGCGGGCGACCGGCTCAGTTGCCGGGGTACTTCGGCATCTGGATCCGGCTCAGGACTCGCACCAGCTTGAAGAACAGGTAGCCGCCGAGGCCAACGATGACGACCGCGATCACGGCGCCCAAGATCGTCGAGGCCTTGATCAAGGACCCGACCGCGAACAGAATGAGGATCGCCAGCAGGGCCATGAACCCCAGCACGGCCCAGTAGCGCATCGTCCACATCCCGGCGGCGCAGATGAACATCAGGACGGCGAACGCGATCGTCTGCCCGGCCGAGGCCTTCAGTCCGCTCGACTTCAGCCGCACTCCGACCAGGAACAGGATCAGCTGAACCAAGCCGCTGAGGGCGGCCAGCGCGGCCCCGACGATGAGCGGCCATGGGCGCTCGCCCGGCGCGAGTGGGGTCAACGTCGCCCGGACCGCGGCGTCCTTCCGCTCCGAGCGGCTGAGGCGGCCGCTAGCGGCGACCGCGACGGGGGTCGGCTTCTCCCGCCGGCCTCGCTTGCGGCTACGTTGTCCCAACCGTGACCTCGTGTGGCTGGGTGAGGCGGCGGCGCAGCTCCCGGGCTGCGGACTCGGGCTCGGCGGACTCGGTCAGGGCGCGGACGACGGCCACTCGCTCGCCGCCTGCCGCCCGCGTGGCGCCGACGTTGAGAGTGGAAATCCCGCCGATGGCGAAGAACGGAACCGCCGCGTGCTCGGCCGCGTAGCGGACAAGCTCGAGCCCGACGGCCCGGCGTCCCGGCTTGGTCGGGGTCTCGTTCACCGGTCCCACCCCGATGTAGTCGAGCTCGGCATGGGCGACGGCATCGATCTGCTCCGGCGTATGGGTGGACATCCCGAGCAGGCGATCGCTCCCGACCATTCGACGGGCCTCCGCCACCGGGACGTCGTCCTGGCCCACATGGGCGCCGTCGGCGTCGACCGCGGCCACCAGGTCAGGGCGGTCATTGAGGATGAACAGGGCGCGATGGCGTTCGATGATCGCTTTGAAGCGGTGGCCCGCGGCCAGGATGCTCGCATCGTCCCCATCCTTGATGCGCAGCTGAACGATGTCTACGCCCCCGCGCAGCGCGGCCTTAAGGAAGGCGTCGGGTTGATCGCCGCAGACGAGGTAGAGGCGGGCATCGGCGAGACGCTGGCGACGCGGATCCATACGGCCAGTCTGGCAAGAAAGTGCAACCCGGTGGCCGCCTGGGCCGCGCTAGGATTGCTCCAACGGGAGCCCACCATCGGGCTGAGAGGGCGGACACGGTTCCGCCGACCGTCTGAACCTGACCCGGTTAATGCCGGCGTAGGGAGGCATCCTGGCAAAGGCAAGTGGCTCTTTTGACGTGGCCGTCGTGGGTGGCGGCGTGATCGGTCTGGCGATCGCCTGGCGGGCGGGTCAGCGCGGGCTGCGCGTGGTGGTCCTCGAGCGCGGCGAGCCCGGCGCGGGGACTTCGCGCGTGGCGGCGGGGATGCTCGCGCCGGTGAGCGAAGCCAGTCTCACCGAGCAGGCGCTGCTCGGGCTGGGTCTGCGCAGCGCTGGCCTGTACCCCGGCTTTGTCGAGGAGCTGGCGAGGGCGGGAGCCGATCCCGGCTATCTGGCCTGCGGCACACTCGCGGTGGCCCGCGATCGTGACGAGGCCGAGGCGCTCGAGCGTGAGCTCGAGGCCCGGCGAGGCCTCGGACTGAGCGTGGAGCGTCTGCGCTCCAGCCAGGCCCGGGCGCTTGAGCCCTCGCTCGCCCCGGCGGTGCGTCTGGCGCTGTGGGCCGCCGGCGATCATGCCATTGATCCGCGCCGGCTCACGGCCGCCCTGGCGCGGGCGGCGCGCGCCTCCGGCGTGGACCTCCGCGTGGGGGTTGAGGTCGCCGGCCTCGAAGCGACGGGGGGAGCGGTGTGCGGGGTGCAGCTCAGCGACGGCGAGCTTCTGCCGGCGGAACAGGTGGTGATCGCGGCCGGCGTCTGGGCGGGGGCGATCGAGGGAATCCCGGAGGCGCTCCGGGTTCCGCTTCACCCGGTCAAGGGGCAGATCGTGCGCCTGCACGATCCCGCCGGCCCCGGCCTGCTGACCCGGGTGCTCAGGATGGGGACCGGCTACATCGTCCCTCGCGGCGATGGCCGCTATGTCCTCGGGGCGACGATGGAGGAGCGTGGCTTTGACACCACGGTCACCGCCGGGGCGGTCTACGAGCTGCTCCGCGACGCGGGTGAGCTCATCCCCGGAGTCTCCGAGCTGGTCATCGACGAGCTCTCGGCGGGGCTGCGACCGAGTACCCCGGATAACGCACCCGCGATTGGGCCGGCGTCGCTTCCCGGGCTGCACTGGGCGGTCGGCCACCACCGCAACGGGATCCTCCTGGCGCCCGTCACGGCCGAGCTCGTGATCGCGGGGCTGACCGGGGAGCCGCCGCCCGATCACGCCGCCCAATTCGCGCCTCAGCGCTTCGCCCGCACTCGCGTCGGCGTCGAGGCATAGTGCAATGCGAGTGATCATCAACGGAGAGCTCCACGAGCTCGACGCCGACGCGAGCCTGACCGACGCGATCTCCGCGCTGCGCGACCCCCGGGAAGGACGCGGCCTGGCGGCCGCGCTCGATGGCGAGGTCGTTCCCCGCGGCCGGTGGTCCGAGACCAGGTTGTCCGAGGGCGCGCGAATCGAGCTCGTGGTGGCCGTCCAGGGCGGATGAGCGAGCCGCTGCTCATCGCCGGCCGTGCCCTCCCGTCGCGGTTGATCCTGGGCACGGGTGGGTTCGAGAGCCATGGCGTGTTGGCCGAGGCGCTGTCGGCCTCCGGGACGGGAATGTGCACCGTCGCACTGCGACGGCTCGACCCGGGCGCCCGGGGATCGATTCTCGACGTCCTGGAGGGAGCGGGGGTGCAGATTCTGCCCAACACCGCCGGGTGTTTCACCGCGCGTGACGCGATCCTCACCGCGCAGCTGGCCCGCGAAGCGTTCGAGACCGAGTGGATCAAGCTCGAGGTGATCGGCGACGAGCGGACGCTCCTGCCCGATGCCGTCGAGCTCGTGAGCGCCGCCGAGGCGCTGGTCGATGATGGATTCGTCGTGTTGCCCTACACGACCGACGACCCGATCCTGGCCCGGCGACTAGAGGACGTAGGCTGTGCCGCTGTCATGCCCCTGGGCTCACCGATCGGCAGCGGGATGGGAATCCGCAACCCGTACAACATCTCGATCATGGTCGAGCGCGCGGGCGTGCCCGTGATCCTGGACGCCGGGGTGGGGACGGCGTCTGACGCTGCCCTGGCCATGGAGCTCGGATGTGACGCCGTACTCTGCGCCAGCGCCATCTCTCGCGCCCACGATCCGGTGGCCATGGCCCGCGCCATACGGCTCAGCGTCGAGGCGGGGCTCCTGGCCCGTGGTGCCGGTCGGATCCCGCGCCGGCTGCACGCCGAGGCCTCGACGGCGATGGAGGGAATGCCTGTGTTCGACACCCCCGACGCGTGAGCGTCACGCCCTCCGCGAGCGCGGTCGACGAGCTGATCGATCGCTGGCAGAAGGCGTGGTCCGGCAAGGACCCATCCGCCTTTGCGCCCATCTGTACCGCCGACGTCCACTACGAGGATCCGGTGACGGCAGAACCGCTTGAAGGCGCGGCCGAGCTCGGCCGCCACGCCGGCCGGCTGTGGGCCGCTTTCCCCGATGCCCGGATGGAGCGGACGGGCGACCGGCTGAGCAACGGCCGCTTTGTCGCCGCGCCGTGCAAGCTCCTGGCCACGCACCGAGGTCCGCTCGAGGGACTCCCCGCGACCAACCGCTTTGTCGTCATCCACTGCGTCTTCTACCTCCAGCTCCGAGACGAGTGCGTCCTGCGGGCCCGCGCCTTCTTCGATCTCTACGACACCGCGGTCCAGCTGGGGGTTCTCCCCGCGCGCGGGACGCTGGGCGAAAAGGCGCTGCTGGTGCTGCGCGGTTTCGGCCTCCGGGCGGGACGGAACAGCGGCTAGCCGTGGACGTCGTCATCCCGGTCTTCGAGCGGATCACGGCGCTCGATGCCGTCGGACCCTACGAGGTTCTCTCGAAACGTGCGGTCCCCGGAGGGGCGAACTGGCCGGCGCACGTTTTGTGCTCTCACGGGGGAAAACGTGCGTCGCCTGAGTCGGGACCGCGCGCAGCGCACCTTTTTTTGCGGGGTCACTGTGCTCTCCGGCGAGGAGATCGCCCAGGCGATCCAGCTGGGCATCGAGTACGACCCACAGCCGCCCTTCGATTCCGGGTCTACAGCTGAGCCCTCACGCCGACGATGACGGGGGCGTGGTCGGAGAGCCGGCCACGATCGAGCACGTGCGGCGCTCCGTCCGCGACTGCACCTCCACCGACATACACCTGATCCACGCCGTTGCCCCCGGCGCGCGAGAGGCCGGGGAGCGCCGGGTGGTGCACGTTGAAGTCCCCGCCCAGGATCACCGGTGCTCCGTCCGCCCAGCCGAGGAGCGCCTGGGCCGCCCGCACGCCCTGTGCGGCCTCGGCGTTGGTATGGAGGTTCCCCACCCAGATCCCTGGGTCGAGGCGCACCGCGTGCATCCAGCGCCGCTCCGGCCACCAGCCGAGACGCTGCCTGCGATGTTCCGACACGCGCTCCCCGCGGATCAGAATCGCGTTGGCGCTCCCCCCGTTTGACTTGATCAGATCGGGCCAGCGGACCGCGATCGCTCGTCGAACGCGAAGCAGCGCGTTGCGGGAGGTGAGCACGGTCCGCGCCTCGGCACCGGCTCGCCGAGCCAGACGGTCCGGCCACCAGGGCGGAACCTCCTGGAGCAGCGCGATGTCCCACGCCCACGACGCGATCAGCTCGGAGAACTCGTCGTAGAGGTCGCGTCCGGACGCGGGAACCGAGCGGCCGTGGAGCAGGTTCCAACTGAGCACGCGCACCCTCCGAGCGTACGTAGACTGCTCGGCTTGCCCCGCCACTTTCTCACCGGCGCTGAGCTCACGGCTGAAGAGCTGGCCGCGCTGCTCGCCCGCGCCGCTGAGCTCAAGGCCGCCCCGGACTCCTCGTCGGTGCTCGTCCGCCGGAGTGTGGCCCTGATCTTCGAGAAGCCCTCGACGCGCACGCGGGTCTCGTTTGAGGCGGGCGTGGCCGAACTCGGGGGCCACCCGATGGTCCTCCGCAGCGATGACCTTCAGCTGACCCGGGGCGAGTCGATCCGGGACACCGCCTACGTCCTGTCGCGCCATGTCGCGGCAATCGGGATCCGGACTGGTCCGGACGAGATCGTGGCCGAATTCGCCGCCCACTCAGACGTGCCGGTGATCAACATGCTCACCGCCGGCCATCACCCCTGCCAGGCCCTGGCCGACCTTCTCACCCTGCGTGAGACCTTCGGTCACCTTGAGGGGCTGACGGTGGCCTACGTGGGTGACGGCAACAACGTTGCCCGTTCGCTCGCCCTCCTGGGTGGACTGGCGGGCGTAGAGGTCCGGATTGCCTCGCCCCCGGAGTTGACGCTGGAGCCGTCTGTCGACGGGGCGCTTCTCACCGACGATCCCCGAGCGGCAGTCAGCGGAGCCGACGCCGTCTACACCGACGTCTGGGTGAGCATGAGCGACCCGGTCGAGACTGCCGAGGCCCGCCGGGCGGCGTTGGCCGGCTATCGCGTCGATCAGGCGCTGCTGGAGCGAGCGGCGCCGGAGGCTGTGGCCCTGCATTGTCTGCCCGCTCATCCGGGCGAGGAGATCACGGCCGAGGTCCTGTACGGGGCTCGGCAGCGGATCTGGGACCAGGCCGAGAATCGCCGTCACGCGCAGAAGGCGCTGCTTGAGTTCCTCGTCGGCTGAGCGGCTTCGGATAGGCTCGGCGGGCCGTGGCGCCCAAGCGAACCACCTTAAGTCGGTCTCGCCAGACGCGGTCTGCGGCTGGACTGTCCGGGCTCGCCGAGCAGCTTGTCGAGCGCATCCTCAGACCACTCGGATTGGTCGTCCTCAGCCGCGAGCGCATCCAGGAGACGCTTGAGGAGGCGGCAGAGCGGGGACGGGTCACGCGCAGCGACGCCAACGAGCTGACCGCCCTGCTCGTCCAGCGTGGCCGCCAGCAGACCGACGAGCTGTTCGGCGATCTGGATCGGTTCGTCGGGCGGGGTCGACAGCAAATCGATGCCGCCACGCTCCGGGCGCGCCGTAGCGAGCCGGTCGACCGGATCGTCCGGGGCGCCGACCGCGCTCGGCGCAGCGTCGGCGTCGGTCCGTCGTTTCCGATCATCGGCTACGACGAGCTCACCGTGGCTCAGATCCGCCAGCGGCTGGGCAAGCTGAGCAAGGCCGACCTGCGCAAGGTCCGCACCTACGAGCGTCGCCACGCGAAGCGCAAATCGCTGCTGGAGCAGATCGAGAAACGGCTGGGTTAGTCCGGCCTCGCCCCGCGCCTGCCATCCTGAGCGGGCGATGGATCAAGCAACGACCCCAATCCGCCCGCGCCGCGGCGACGAGCTTGAGCTGAGCGTCGACTCGCTCGCCTTCGGCGGCGCCGGGGTGGCCCGGCTCGAGGGCTACGTCGTGTTTGTCTCCGGCGCCTTTCCCGGCGACCGGGTCCGGGCCGTGGTGGGGAAGTCGAAGCGTGGCTATGCCGAAGCGCGGGCCGTCGAGCTCCTCGAGGCCGGGCCCGACCGTATCCCCGCCGAGGCCGATCATCCCGGGGCGCCCTGGCAGTTCCTCCGCTACGAGCGCCAGCTGGAGATCAAGCAGGATCAGGTGGAGGAGGCACTGCGACGGATCGGGCACCTGAGCGGCTATGCGCTGGAGCCGATCGTGCCGGCGATCGAGCAGTGGCGCTACCGGAACAAGCTCGAGTACTCGTTCGGGGCGGATCCTGGCGGCCGGCTCATCTGTGGCTTTCACGCGCCCGGGCGCTGGGACGAGATCGTCGAGATCGACGACTGCCTGCTCGCCTCCGAGGCGGGGAACGCGGCTCGGGAGCGGGTTGTCGAGTGGTGCCGCTCGGCGGGGCTGACGCCGTACGACCGTCGGAGTGGCCAGGGGTTGCTGCGCAACCTCGTCGTCCGCGAGGGCCGCCGCACCGGCCAGATCCAGGTCCGCCTTGTCGTCGCTGCCGACGGCGGGGCTCTGGACCGCGAGGCCCTGACCGCGGCGGCACAGCCGTGTGACGGCCTGCTGCTAAGCGCGATGACCGGAGTCGGGGAAACGACCCAGGGCGGCGACACCGAGCTCCTATCCGGGAGCGATCGCCTGGAGGAGGAGATCGGCGGCATGCGGGTGCGCATCTCGCCCGAGGCGTTCTTTCAGACCAACACCGAGATGGCCGAGCGGCTGTATGGAATTGCCGCCGAGTACGCGCGGCTGAGCGGTCACGAACGGGCTTACGATCTCTACTGCGGGATCGGGACGATCGCGCTGATGCTGGCTCCGCGGGCCGCGGAGGTGTGGGGGCTCGAGATCGTCGAGGAGGCGATCGCGGACGCGATCGCCAACGCACGCCTGAACGAGGTCACCAACGCTCGCTTCTTCGCCGGTGACGTGCGGCTCGCCCTGCGGGAGCTGGTCGCCGAGGCGGGCCAGCCTGAGGTCCTGCTCGTCGATCCGCCGCGGGCGGGTCTTTCCCAGAAGATCGTGCGCCGGGTGATCGAGGCGGGGCCGGAGCGGATCGTCTACGTCTCGTGCAACCCGACCACTCTGGCCCCGAACGCGGCCCAGCTCTCGGAGGCCGGATATGAGCTCCGGCGCGTGCGCCCGGTGGACATGTTCCCCCAGACCCCGCACATCGAGTGCGTGGCCGAGCTCGTGCGGGTCCGATAGGTAAGGATCCCGCCCGTGCGCGCCGTCACCATCCGTGACCAGACGCTGAGCGTCGAGGATCATCCCGATCCCTCTCCCGGTGCCGGCGAGGTGCTCGTCCGGGTCCGCGCCGCGGGCCTGAACGGGGCCGACATCATGCAGCTGCGGGGCTTCTATCCCGCACCGCCCGGCGCGCCGCAGGACATCCCCGGCCTTGAGCTGGCCGGTGAGGTGATCGAGCGAGGCGAGGGCGCTCACCGCTTCAGCGAAGGTGACCGGGTGATGAGCATCGTGGCCGGCGGCGGACAGGCCGAGCTCGCGGTCGTCCACGAGCGGATCCTCATGCCGGTGCCGGAGAGCCTGGATTGGCCTGGGGCCGGCGGCGTGCCGGAGGTCTTTACGACCGCCCAGGACGCCATCTTCACCCAGGCGGGCCTGCGCACTGGCGAGCGGCTGCTCGTGCACGGAGGCGCTGGCGGGGTGGGTACGGCCGCGATACAGCTGGGCCATGCCGCCGGGGCTCGCTGTTACGCCACTGTGCGCAACCCAGAAGTGCGCAATGGTGTGGCGGAGTTCGGAGCCGAGGTGCTTGAGCCCGAAGGGTTCGGTGAGCACGGCCCCTTTGACGTGATCCTCGAGCTCGTCGGCGCTCCCAACCTGGCCGAGAACGTGAATGCCCTGGCGCTGTGGGGCCGGATCATCGTGATCGGAATCGGCGCCGGGGCGAAGGGCGATCTCCACCTGGGCGCCTTGATGCAGAAGCGAGGTCGAGTCATGGCCTCGACGCTTCGCCCGCGGCCTCTGGAGGAGAAGGCGATCACGGCCCGGGCCATGGAGCGCTCGGTGCTGCCGCTGCTCAGTGACGGGAAGGTCCGCGTGCCCGTCGCCGCCACCTACCCGCTGGAGGAGGCCGAGGCGGCCTACGCGCACTTCCGGGGCGGCGGAAAGCTGGGGAAGATCGTCTTGGTGAACGACTGAGCTACTGCTCGTCAAGCCCGGCTTCGTCGGCCGCCAAGCCGGGTTCGTCCTCAGCGGCGTGAATCGAGCACAGCGCGGGGCCGCCACTTTCCATCGCGGCCTCCATCTCGGCCGCCGTCAGCTTGGCGCCGCACTCCTCGCAGCGATCGGACAGATCTTCGATCGACTTCTCCTCGAGGCTCACGGAGCGATCCTAACCGCTCCGCCGCGGCCTCAGTAGGGAGGCAGCTCCTCCCACCACTCGCCGAGGACGCGAAAGGCGCGCCAGAAGGCGCGCTTGGCCGTCTCGTCGTCGAGTGCCTCATCGATGTTGGGCACAAAGAGCGCGTCGACCGAAGGCGTCAGGGTCTGGATCTCTCCCACCGTCGGAGTGACCTCGCGCTGGAGGGGAATGTCGAGCTCGCCCAGCGTGGCCAGGGCGTCAGGCCCCATGACGACAACGATCTTGGGGGCGACGATCGCCAGCTCCTCGACCAGGCGGCCGATGCAGGCCGGGTCGGCCATCGCCGGGTCGGGAACGGGGCACTTCACGCACAGCGTCCCGTAGACGGCCAGGGGGTCGATGGTCAGCCGCTTGAGCGACTTCATCAGCGCGTTGCCCGAACGACCGTAGAAGGCCACGCCCTCTTCGACCTCGGATGGGCGCGCCGAGTACTTGAGCAGGAAGATGTCGGCCTGGGGGTGCCCAGACCCCAGCACCGGCATGAGCGAGCCGCGTGGGCAGTCCTGGCACGCCTGGACCTCACGGGCGAAGGCGTTCAGCTCGCGGATCGCCCGCTCCAGATATTTCTCGCGGATCTCGTCATCGGTCGCCGGCATCCCCCTCGGATTGGACGGCGACCCAGCTTGTCCTTGCGCCTGCATCAGGACTTGCGCCGAGCGCTCGGCACGTTGCGCCGGTCCTGACCCGTGGCGCGGCGCACCCGCCGGTCCCGCGCGGCCCGCCGGGCGGCCTCCGGGAGCGCCCGCGTCTGGAGGAACTTCAGCGCCTGGACGTAGAGGAGGCTGGCCGGGTTGCGGACGATGTCGGCCTCACGCAGTGATTGCAGGAACTCCGCCGGTCCGTCGAAGTCCCGCATCCGGATCCGCACCGATCCAAGCCCCTGCGGGACGTGGGCGTCCGACCCGGCGCCGGCCGGGATCCGGTACTTGGCGGCGAAGCGAACGGCCTCGTCGTTGAACTCCGAGATCGCCACCCGGGGATTGAACACCTCGATGGCGTCGATCTCGTCGAGCACCGGGAGCAGATGCTCATAGTCGGGCACCGAGTGCAGGCGATCGAACGGATGCGGCACGTAGACCAGCCCGCCCTGGCGCTTGATTTCGGCAATCGTCTCCTTAAGGGTCAGCCCGCGCGGGATCTTCTTCTCGATGAACAGGCCGATCACCTCGCCCTGTTCGGCCGTCTTGACCTCCTCGGCCACGATCACCTTGACCCCGTGCGCCTTGGCTCGCGCCTCGTGGGCGCCTGAGATCTCGTTGTGGTCGGTGACCGCAATCGCGCCCAGGCCCCGCGCCCGCGCCTCGGCCAGGAGGACCTCGACCGGGGTGGCGCAGTCATAGGAGTGATCGGTGTGCATGTGGAGATCGACGTCGATCAGCCGCCGCGAGGCCAGCCGGGCGCGGAGGCGCTCATCGCCCCGCGGGTCCCGGCGCCGCTCAGCGAGTTTCTCGTACACCTGCTCGAGCTCGTCGGCGACGCGGGAGAAGGCATAGGTGCGGGTGAGTCCGCTCAGCCGCGAACGCTGCCGGCTCAGGAGGTCAGGGTCGGAGATCAGCCGCGTCAGGTGGCTGGTCAGCGTCTGCACGTCGCCGGACTGGAACTCGGAGCCGTACTCCCCGTCGCCCAGAAGCTCCCCGTAAACGGGGAGCGCCGTGGTCACGGGAACGACCCCCGCCGCCAGGGCCGCCACGAGCGTCCCGGGGACCGGGCGGACCCCATCCGAGGCGAGGATCGCCACGTCGCAGCCCGCCAGTGCCTGGGCCCGGCTGACCGCTTCTCCGTCAACCACGTCCACGCGTCCTCGCAGCCGTCCCACCAGGGCCCCGGGCAGCGTCAGCGGGCCACTGGCCCAGACGGTGGCATGCCAATCGAGCTCGGCGGGCAGGGCGCGCAGAGCCCGGAGGGCGACGCGGAGGCTCGCCCGCTCCTCGTCGGCGCACAGGAACAGCTCGACGCCGGCGCTGCGGGGCCGCCGCTCCGCGACGTCGGCCCCCGGCAGGATCACCTGATAGTCGCCCGGGAAAAAGCTCTGGATCAGGTCCCGGGTGGCTCGGTAGCTAGCGATCCTGGCGTCGAAGCGGCCATAGAGAAGGCGGGTCAGCGGCCGCGTGAGCTGGGTCGAGAGGAGCCTCTCGGTCGGCGCGTGGAAGCTGCCCACATTGAGCGCTCGGGAGTGGCGGAGCGCTGCGCTGGCTGCGCTGGGGGCAAAGGGCTCGTGGACGTGGACGACGTCGAGCGGGACCTCGGCCAGGCCCTCCTCGATCGTGCGCGCGACATCGATGGGCAGCGACGGCGCGCGGCGTCGCGTCGGCGCGAAGGACAGGACGGCGCCCACGCCGAGGACGACGGGACCGGAGGCCGCACGCTCGACGATCTCGGCCGGATCGTCGCGCAGCGCCCGTCGCGTCTCGGCCACCAACTCATCCGACTCGGACGGCGCCATGATCAGGACGCGGTGACCGCGCCGGCCGAGTTCCTCCGAAACCCGGGCGATGTAGTGGTTGACCTCGCTTGACGCCTCCCAGGCGTACGGGGTCACCTGAGCGATCGCGAGCTGATCAGGCACCGGGTAATTATCGGGGCCGCGCCGAGGGCGCGGCGGCCGGCCGAGCTTCGAGGGGGCGCCGCGGCGCCCCGGCCTAGCCCTTGGCGGCCTTTTCCTTGGCCTTGCGCTTGCTCTCGCTGCTGAGGGGCTTGCGCGTGTACTTCTTGATGAACGCCTCGGTCATATCCCGGGCCTCGGAATCCGGGCGCTGGTTCATCGGCGACTTCATCAGGTAGGAGCTGGGACCATCCAGCTGGCCGGACAGGCCGTTGTTCATCGCCAGCTTGCAGCAGCGCACGGCGTCGATGACGATCCCGGCTGAGTTGGGCGAATCCCAGACCTCGAGCTTGAGCTCCATGTTCAGCGGGACGTCCCCGAAGGCCTGACCCTCGAGGCGAATGTGGGCCCACTTGCGATCGGTGAGCCACGGCACGTAGTCCGAGGGGCCGACGTGGACATCGGTGTCGGGGAGCACATGGCCCATCACCGAGGTCACGGCGTTGGTCTTGGAGATCTTCTTGGACTCCAGCCGTTCACGCTCGAGCATGTTGTAGAAGTCCATGTTGCCGCCCACGTTCAGCTGCGAGGTGCGCAGCAGCCGCACGCCGCGGTCGTGCATCAGGCGGGCCAGGGCACGGTGGACGATCGTGGCTCCGACCTGCGACTTGATGTCGTCGCCGACGATCGGCAGCTTCGCCTTCTTGAAGCGCTTGTCCCAGTATTCCTCGCGGGCGATGAACACCGGGATGCAGTTGACGAACCCACAGCCCGCTTCGAGGATCTGCTCGACGTACCACTTGGTCGCCTGCTCGGAACCCACCGGGAGGTAGGAGACCACGACGTCGGTGCGGGTCGCCTTGAGGATGTCGACGATGTCCGCGGTGGGGCCGGGGGCCTTCTTGATCCGCTCGGACAGGTACTTGCCGAGGCCGTCGTGGGTCATCCCGCGGTTGACCTCGACGCCGAGCTTGGGCACCTTGGTGTCGAACTCGATCGTGTTGTTCTGGCCGGCGAAGATCGCCTGCGAAAGATCCTTGCCGACCTTGTCGGCGTCGATGTCGAAGGCGGCGGAGAACTCAACGTCCCGGACGTGATATCCGCCCAGGTCAACGTGCATCAGGCCGGGCACCGACTCCTTGGGATCGGCATCGGCGTAGTAGTGCACGCCCTGGACGAAGGAGCTCGCGCAGTTGCCGACTCCGATGATGGCCACTCGGACCTTGTCCTGCTGATAGCGGCCGGAGCCGTTGCTGGAAGCTTCAATCACACTCATAGTGAGCAAACTTACGCCCTCGCCACCGATTTGGTTACAGGTCGAGGGCGCTGGCTAAGCCGTCTGGGCGGCGCGAAGTTGGGATCTGACGTGGTAGATCCGCTGGACAGTGGTGACGAACGAGAGGGCCGCCAGCACATAGACCGCCGGGGCCAGGAGCTCGAAGTGTCCCAGCGAGGCCCCCTTGGCGAACACGAGCCCGGCGGCCAGGATGACCACTCGTACGGGACGCGTGGCCAGGCCGACCTTGCATTCGACGCCGAGCGCCTCGGCGCGGGCCCGGGTGTAGGAGACCATCAACGAGAACAGGACGGCGGCCACCACGGCCGCCACCGCGACCTCGTTGTGCTGGGAGGCGAAATAGGCGCCCACGGCGACGAGCACGATGCCCTCCTCCAGGCGGTCCAGCGTCGAGTCGAGAAAGGCGCCGAACGGAGTCCCCTTGCCGGACATGCGGGAATACCGGCCGTCCAGCGTGTCCATGACCGACCCGATGATGAAGGCGATCCCAGCCAGGAAGAAGAGGCGGGCCACCACGAGGCCGGCGGCGGCCAGGTTGAGGGCGAAGCCGGTGAGCGAGATTGCGTTCGGCGTGAGCCGGGACTCGATCAGGCGGTTGCGGACGAACTGCTGGGTCTCCGGCGCCACGCGCAGCGTCCGTGCTCGGCGCCGCCCGTTGGGCGCAGCGCGCTCCTCGGTCTGTTCGGGCATCGCTGTAGAAAGCTACGCCGTTGCCTGGCCGAGGTGGCGGCCGCTGGCAACCCGGCGCGAGGCTCCGAAGGCCCAGACCTCCGGCCGCGCCCGGGCCAACAGGCGCTGGGCCAGAGCGAACGAGATGGCGGCGGTCAGCGCGCCAAGGAAGACGTCGACCAGGAAGTGATTCGCGGTGGCGACGACGACGAAGGTGACCAGGGCCGGATACAGGCTCCAGGCGATCTTGACCAGCCGGTGGGTGGACAGACGGACCATGGTTAGGCCGATGATGGACGAGAAGCAGACGTGCATCGATGGCACGGCCGCGTAGGCATTGGCGAACGCTCCCGCCGGGGTGTTGTCCCAGTAGCCCTTGCTGTGCGTGACGAACTGGGAGACCGAATCGGTGAAGCCCCACTCAGGCATCAGTCGCGGCGGGGCGGTGGGGTAGAGCCAGTAGCCGAACAGCGCGATGAACATCGAGATCATCAGGACGTTGCGCACGAAGTAGAACGAGTCGTTGCGCCGGAAGTAGATGAACACCAGTGCGGCGAGGGTGATGAAGAAGTGCCCGTTCAGGTAGGTCCAGTCGAGGATGTCCATCAGCACGTGCTTGTGCTCCGCCCAGGCCTGGACGCTCGGCTCGATGAAGATGTGCAGGGCGCGTTCGAAGTCGATGATCTTCATCGCGTTTCCGAACGGCTTGTAGGGGTTGCCGTCGAGCACAGCGCCGCGGACCGCGTCATAGAGCAGGAAGGCACCGACGAACAGGCCGATCTGGCGCAGGATGTCCGTCCACCCGTGCGGCAGCAGCCTGGCCTCTATCCATCGCTTGGCTTGCCCCATCGCGTGGCTGATCGTAGCGATGGCGAGCTAAGGCTCGGATCAGAACGGGGTGGCGTGTTCAGTTCCTGAGCGGTCAGCTACAGCGGGGAGAGCGGGCTCCGATTCGAGACAGCGAAAAGGCGATGCCGAGCCTCATCTGCCCGGAGCGGCGGACCGTGAGCTCGGTGAACTGGCCCGCCGGGGCGACGCAGCCGGTCCCGCGTGTGAGCTTCCAGTAGGGGGTGAAGTGCACCCGGATCAGCGCCCGGCCGGCGTGCCGTGCGCGGAGCAGGAGCCAGTTGGGACCGAGCCCCAGCAGCTGTGCGGCGCCCTGCACGATCGGCGTCGGGTGCTCGACGGCGTAGACCCGCCAGTGAGCGGATCGCCAGGCGAGGTGCAGGTAGGGCAGTCCGCGGTCGATCAGCGCGCGTTCAGCGACGGCCGAGTAGTCGAGCGGAGCGTCGGCCACGGCGACGAACCGCACCGCGTGCTCATGGAGCCAGCGCTCGTAGGACGCCGGCGTGAGATGACCGTCGTAGAAGAGCGGGTTGTACTTGATGTCAAGCTGGCGCTCCCAGCCGCGGGCCAACGGGAAACGTAGCGCCACGGCGTAGGCCTCCCAGTGGAACTTGGTGAACGGGATCTCGATCCGGAACGGCGGACCGTCCTGGCGCGCGAGGAACGACGTGAGCGGCTCGTAGTAGGCGCTCGTCATCGCGGGCCCCCCGGCATTCGAGACGTCACGGACCGGCGCGTGCCACTGGAGATAGAGCAGCGGGAGCGCCGCCACGATCAGGAGGACCTTGCGTCGTGGCCACAGGATCAGCGCCGCCAAGGGGCCGGCGAGGAGCTCGG
This sequence comes from Solirubrobacteraceae bacterium, assembly GCA_035505215.1. GTDB lineage: Bacteria > Actinomycetota > Thermoleophilia > Solirubrobacterales > Solirubrobacteraceae > Palsa-465. The sequence continues at coordinate 148,303 of DATJQY010000034.1, forward strand.
CCAGCCGCGCCGAGTTGCTCCCCACGGCGCTCGACACGACGAACGAGATCGCCGTCCCCACAACGTAGAGCGCGATCCCGGCGCGGAGGACGTGCTCGCGACGCGGCGTTACCAGGAGGAAGCCGAGTCCGATCAGGGGAAGCGGCCAGAAGGCGGAGACGGCGAAGGGCTCCGTCCCGCCCTCCGGGAAGGCAACCGCCAGCGCGGCAATCGGCAGGAGAGCGGCCAGCACGACAGCTACCCCGGGCCAGACCCGCTGGCCGCGTCCGCCGGTAAGCGCCCCGGCCGCGGAGGCGGCTCCGGCGAGGGCGGCGAACAGCGCCGCCACCGGGCTGCACAGGGCGGTGAGCAGGGCCAGGGCGCTGGCCAGGATGGGACGGTCGCGCTCAAGCGCCAGCGCTGTCGCCACTCCCGGCAGCAGTCCGAAGGCAAAAGTCAGGCGCCCGGTGTAGAGACTGATTGCCGTAGCGGCACCGAACCAGAGCGCGCCCAGCCAGGCGCGAGGGCCGAAGTGGTGGCGGACCAGAGGTTCGAACAGCGCCGCGCTGGCCACCGCGGCCAGCGCGGCGGCGAGCTGCGGGGTCAGGGCGGCGGCGACGGCCGGAAAGAGCACGCTGTAGAGGACGACCGGGTGCCCGGCGTACCACCAGTTGTTCCACAGGCCGAACCCCTCGATGGAGAACAGCCTGGCCCGGAACATGTGCGCGGCCAGGTCGAGGCTCGGGGGCGAGACGATCACGTAGACGGCGGCCAGAACCGCCGCGAGTGCGGTGGGGGCGATCCGCTTCCAGGTTTCCCGGCTCACCGGCGGCCGAGGAACGCGGCCACGCGGTCGACCACCTGCGGCTGGTCGAGCCACGGCCAGTGGCCGGCGTCGATCACGTGCTCCACCGTGGCGTCAGCCAGGCGCTCGGCGTAGGCGTCGGCGAGGCGTGGCGAGAGCCACGGATCGTCATCCCCCCAGAGGACGAGGGTCGGGCTCGCGATCTCGTTCAGGCGCCCACCCAGCTCGGCCAGCCGAGGTTCGTCGGCGGCGCGATGCAGGCGCAGCAGGGCTCGCTGTGTTCCCTGATCGAAGTCCTCCCACACGGCGGCGACTCGGCTGTCGGTCCAAGTGTCCGAGCTCGCCGCTCCTTCGCGGAGCTGGCGAGCCAGGAGCCAACGAGGCGTCGCGCCCATGGCGAGCTCGCCCACGAGGCGACGCCGCCAGAGCCGTGCCGGTCCGTGCCACGTGAAGCCGTCGAGCAGGGGGACGGCGTCGATCAGCACGATGCGGCGGGCCAAGCCAGGGCGCCGCTGGGCCAGAAGCAGCGCCAGCGCACCCCCCCAGCCATGACCGACCAGGTCGGCCTCGGCGATCTGCTCCGCGTCGAGGAACCGCTCCAGAAAATCCGTGAGCCCCGCCGGTGAGTAGTCGAGGTGGCCGCCCTTGCCCGAGCCGCCGAAACCGATCAGGTCGGGGGCCGTCCCGCCGATCCGCTCCAGGAAGGGGCGGAAGTCCTCCGAACTGGTGATGGCGTCGTGGAGATAGAGGACCTCAGGGGTCCCGGACTCCGACGCGCTCCGGTAGAAGACGGGTACGTGATCGATCGTCGTGGTGTGCTCGTCGACGCGCACCCGGGAGGCGAGGATAACGTCACGCCACGTGAGCTCGGTGTCTACATGGAAGCCGCCCACCGGGCGGCGCGTGCGGGCGATTCGTGACCGCCTCCGCGAGGTCTACGGCGTGCCCCTGGCCAAACCCCACGAACACCCGATTGCCGAGCTGGTCCTCACCGTCCTCTCGCAGTCGACCAACGACCGAAACCGCGACGTCGCCTACCTGGCCCTGCGCGACCGCTTTCCCGACTGGTCCGATGTGCGTGACGCGCCGGTCGACGACATCGAGGAGGCGATCCGGCCGGGCGGCATCTCCAACGTCAAGTCGGCCCGGATCAAGTCCATCCTCCGCGCCATCACGGACACCGCCCCAGGCGGCGAGCTCTCGCTCGACTGGCTGGCCGGGGTCTCGGTCCCGGAGGCGCAGTCCTATCTCACCTCTCTGCCGGGTGTGGGGCGCAAGACGGCGGCCTGCGTCCTGCTCTTCGCGTTCGGGATGCACGATGTGCCGGTGGATACCCACGTCTCGCGGGTCGGGACGCGGCTCGGGCTGTTCCGCCCCGGCGCGCCCTTCGAGGAGATGCACGACACGATGCTCGGCTTCACGCCCGACGGGGAGGAACTCGAGCTGCACCTGAACCTCCTGCGCCACGGGCGCCGCACCTGTTATGCCCGACGCCCGGCGTGCGAGGACTGCGTCCTCAACCGGATCTGCCCGAGCGCCTTCCGGGTGTAGGGCCGGCGCCATGGCCCACCTGCCGGGGTGTCCGCCCAATCGAAATCTGCTACGATCTCGCTTAGATTTTTGCAACCTACGAGGAGTAGAAACTGATGGCAAGGACCATAGGAATCGACCTCGGGACGACAAACTCGGCCATGGCGGTGCTCGAGGGCGGCGAACCGACGGTCATCGAGAATGCCGAGGGCGGACGCACCACGCCGTCCGTCGTCGCGTTCACACAGGGTGGTGAGCGGCTGGTCGGCACCGTGGCCAAGCGCCAGGCCGTGACCAATCCTCAGAACACGATCTTTTCGATCAAGCGCTTCATGGGCCGCAAGGAGGCCGAGGTCAAGGCCGAGGAGGCGATCGTCCCCTACAAGGTCGTCTCCGGGCCGAACGGCGACGCACGCGTTGAGGCCGGAGGTAAGCAGTACTCGCCGCCGGAGATCAGCGCGATGATCCTCGGCAAGCTGAAGGCCGACGCCGAGGCATATCTGGGTGAGACGGTGGACGGTGCCGTCATCACCGTTCCGGCCTACTTCAACGACGACCAGCGCCAGGCGACCAAGGACGCCGGCACGGTCGCCGGACTCGACGTCAAGCGGATCATCAACGAGCCGACCGCCGCGTCGCTGGCCTACGGCCTGGACAAGGAGTCCGATCAGACGATCCTCGTCTTCGACCTCGGCGGCGGCACCTTCGACGTGTCCGTGCTGGAGATCGGCGACGGCGTGTTCGAGGTCAAGTCGACCGCGGGTGACAACCACCTCGGCGGCGACAACTTCGACAAGGCGGTCGTGGACTGGCTGGTAGCCGAGTTCAAGAAGAGCCAGGGCATTGACCTGGCCGCCGATCCGATGGCCCTCCAGCGTCTCTATGAGGCAGCGGAGAAGGCCAAGATCGAGCTCTCGACCACTCAGGAGACGCAGATCAACCTGCCCTTCATCACCGCTGACGCCAGCGGTCCGAAGCACCTCGACATGCGGCTCACTCGGGCCAAGCTGAACGAGCTGACGAGCGACCTGCTCGACCGCACCGTGGCGCCGGTCCGCCAAGCCCTCGACGACGCCAAGGACAAGGGCGTCGCGCAGATCGACCACGTGGTTCTGGTTGGTGGCATGACCCGCATGCCCGCCGTCCAGGAGAAGGTCAAGGAGCTCACGGGCAAGGAGCCGCACCGCGGTGTCAACCCCGATGAGGTGGTCGCTGTCGGCGCCGCCATCCAGGCTGGCGTTCTGGCCGGAGACGTCAAGGATGTCCTCCTGCTCGACGTCACCCCGCTGACGCTCGGGATCGAGACCAAGGGCGGCGTGATGACCAAGCTCATCGAGCGCAACACGACCATCCCGACCCGCAAGTCGGAGGTCTTCTCGACCGCCGAGGACAACCAGCCCTCGGTGGAGATCCATGTGCTCCAGGGTGAGCGCGAGATGGCCATGTACAACAAGTCGCTGGGCAAGTTCCAGCTCACGGGCATCCCCCCGGCTCCACGTGGCATCCCGCAGATCGAGGTCACGTTCGACATCGATGCCAACGGCATCCTCAACGTGTCGGCCAAGGATCTCGGCACCAGCAAGGAGCAGAAGATCGAGATCCGCTCCGGCTCCGGCCTGTCCGACGATGAGATCAAGCAGATGGTGTCCGACGCCGAGTCGCACGCCGAGGACGACCGCCGCCAGCGCGAGCTCGCCGAGGCCCGGAACAACGCCGAGAACGCGGCGTATCAGGCCGAGCGTCAGCTGACCGAGCTGGGCGATGCCGTCGACTCGTCCTCCAAGGAGGAGATCGAGACGGCGATCAAGGCCGTCCGCGAGGTTCTGACCTCAGAGGACGCGGCCGACATCAACGCCAAGGCCGAAGCGCTGCAGGCGTCCTTCCACAAGGTCTCCGAGGCGATGTACCAGCGCGCCCAGGAGCAGTCGGCGGCCGGCGCCACCGACGGGGCCGCCACCAACGGTGCCGCCGACGGTGCGAGCACCGAGGAGGAGGACGTCGTGGACGCCGAAGTCGTGGACGAGGGGCGGTAAATGAACTCGCCCCTCGATCGAAACTCGGGAGCCTCACCCGCCTCCTCGGCACCGCACGCGAGTGCCGAGGAGTCGGGCGTGACTCCCGAGCCGGAGGCTGTCGAGAGCGCCCCTGCCCAGACTTCGGCTGAGGAAGGCAATGAGGCGGCTGCTTCGCAGGTCGGCGAGGACGCTGACCTTGAGCGCGATCTTGACGAGCTCACGGCCAAGGCTGAGAAGGCGGACGAGTATCTGGAGCTGGCCCAGCGGACGCGGGCCGACTTCGAGAACTACCGCAAGCGGGCGGCCCGTGAGGCTGCCCTGGCTCAGGAGCGAGGCGTGGCCAAGCTGGTCAAGGAGCTGCTACCCGCGGTCGACAACCTCGACCGCGCGGTCGCTGCGGTTGCGATCAACGGCGACGGAGGCGGCGAGGTCGCCTCAGGGCTGAAGCTCGTCCAGGCCGAGCTGATCGCGGCGCTGGGGCGCGCGGGCGTCGAGCGCTTCGAGCCTCGGGGTCAGCGCTTTGACCCCGAGCATCACGAGGCCGTGGCCCAGCAGCCGGTGGAAGGTGCCGAAGCGGGAACCGTCGTCGAGGTCTACCAGTGCGGCTACCGCCTGGGTGACGCGGTGATCCGGCCGGCGCGGGTTCTCGTCGCGGGATAGGGAGCTGACAGATGGCCGCGCGACCCGACTACTACAAGATCCTCGGGGTGGGCAAGGGTGCCTCCGACGAGGAGATCAAGAAGGCCTATCGCAAGCTGGCGCGCAAGTATCACCCCGACCGCAATCCGGGGGACAAGCAGGCCGAAGAGCGCTTTAAGGAGATCTCTCAGGCCCACGACGTCCTCTCGGACGCGGAGAAGCGAAAGGACTACGACCGCGGCACGGGGCCGTTCGGCGGCTTCAACGCTCCGAGCGGCGGCTTCGACCCTGGGGCCTTCGCCGGTGGCTTCGGCGACATCCTGTCCGACATCCTCGGCCGTGCCGGGGGGGCGGGACGAGACCGCGCCGGCGGGGCGAGGACGCGGGCGCCTCAGCGCGGCCGCGATCTGGAGACCGAGGTGTCGCTGAGCTTCGATCAGGCCGTGAACGGCGCCCAGGTGCCGCTCGCGATCCCCACCTCGGCGCCCTGCCCGACGTGCCACGGCACCGGCGCCAAGCCGGGCACCACGCCCAAGGTCTGCCCGGTGTGCAACGGCCGCGGGGTGGAGTCAGAGAGCCAGGGCATCTTTTCCATCTCTCAGCCCTGCTCGCGCTGTCAGGGCGCGGGGACGATCATCGAGGACCCCTGCCCGACGTGTGGCGGGAGCGGAGCCCAGCGCACGGTCAAGCGGATGCGGGTCAACATCCCCGCCGGCGTGCGTGACGGCAGCCGGATCCGGCTGGCCGGCAAGGGTGAGTCGGGCCCGCACGGGGCCGAGCCGGGCGACCTGTACGTGATCACCCGCGTCCAGGAGTCGCCTGTGTTCAAGAGGACGGGCGACAACCTCGAGGTTGAGGTTCCGCTCACCATCCCCGAAGCGGTGCGCGGCGCTGTCGTCGAGGTCCCGACCCTGAACGGATCAAAGCGCCTGCGGGTGGCGCCGGGGACCAAGCACGGAACCGTCCAGCGGTTGCGCGGCGAGGGGCCGGCGCGGTTGAACGGCAAGGGCCGGGGCGACATCCACTACCGGTTCGTGATCGACGTCCCGAGCTCCCTCTCGCCTGAGCAGCAGGATGCCGTGGACAAGCTCTCGCAGGTGATGAACGGCAATCCTCGGGCCGATCTGTTCGCCAAGGCTGGGGCGCAGACCGGGGCGGGAAGCGGGGCGTAATGGCGGCACGTGAACCGCAGGAGCCCAAGCCGACGGTAAGACGGTCGACCACCCGCGTGAGCGTCTCCTCACGGCGCGGCGTCTTCATGATCTCGGTCGCCGCCGAGCTGGCCGAGATGCACCCCCAGACGCTCCGCATGTACGAGGCCCGGGGCCTGATCGAGCCCAAGCGCTCGCCCAAGGGGACGCGTCTCTACTCCCATGAAGACGTCGAGCGCCTGCGCCGGATCCAGGAGATGACGGCCGAGATGGGCATGAATTTGGCCGGCGTGGAGCGCGTGTTCGAGCTCGAGGAGCAACTCGAGGCGATGGCCCGCAAGGTGGCCGGACTCGAGCGGCGGGCCAAGGAGCTGAAGGCCGAGGTCGAGCGCCTCGAGCAGCTGCGACGCGACCTGCGGGCCGAGATCGTTCCCTACGCCAAGGGCGGCCAGCTGATCCGCGCCGCCGACTTCAAGCGTCTGGGAATCCGGATCGAGCCCTCCCAAGATTCCGCGAATGATGGTAAAATCTAAGTCGCTTAGACTTAGATTTCCAATTCCGCCCTGCGAGAGATATGCACCCAGATCGATTCACCATCAAGTCACAGGAGGCCCTGCAGGCCGCCCAGCAGCTGGCCGAGGAGCGCGGTAACCCGCAGACCGGGGCCGAGCATCTTCTTGCCGTCCTGCTCGAGCAGGAGGAGGGCATCGTCCTTCCCATCCTGCGCAAGCTGGGCGTCGAGCCGGCGGTCATCCGCCAGTCGGTCAACCACGCGCTCGACGCGCTGCCCAAGCTGAGCAGCGGCTCCTCCTCGGAGCCGACCGCCGCCTCGAGCGACCTCGTACAGGTCTTGCGCGACGCCGAGAAGGCGATGCGCGAACTGGGCGACCAGTACGTCTCCACCGAGCATTTGATCCTGGCCATCGCCGGTCACCCCGGTGCCGCCGGTGACGCCCTGCGCTCGAATGGCGCCTCGCGTGAGCAGCTGCTCAAGGCGCTCGAGGAAGTGCGCACGCAGCCGGTCACCGATCAGAACCCCGAGGACAAGTTTCAGGCGCTTGAGCGCTTCGGGCGCGATCTCACCGAGGCGGCCCAGGAGGGACGGCTTGACCCGGTGATCGGGCGCGACGACGAGATCCGCCGCGTGATCCAGGTCCTCAGCCGCCGGACCAAGAACAACCCGGTCCTGATCGGCGAGCCCGGCGTCGGTAAGACGGCGATCGTCGAGGGCCTGGCCCAGCGGATCGTCGACGGCGACGTACCCGAGGGCCTGCGTGACCGCCGGCTCGTGGCGCTCGACCTTGGCGCGATGGTCGCCGGGTCGAAGTACCGCGGCGAGTTCGAGGACCGGCTCAAGGCCGTCCTCAAGGAGATCGCCGATGCCAAGGGCCAGATCGTCGTCTTCATCGACGAGCTGCACACGATCGTCGGCGCCGGCGCGGCCGAGGGCGCGATGGACGCCGGCAACATGCTCAAGCCGATGCTGGCCCGCGGCGAGCTACGGGCGGTCGGCGCGACCACGCTCGACGAGTACCGAAAGCACATCGAGAAGGACGCCGCACTCGAGCGGCGCTTCCAGCCCGTCTACGTGGGCGAGCCCACGGTCGAGGACACGATCGCGATCCTGCGCGGCCTGAAGGAGCGCTACCAGGTCCACCACGGCGTGCGGATCCAGGACTCGGCGCTCGTGGCGGCGGCCACCCTGAGCCACCGTTACATCGCCGATCGCTTCCTGCCTGACAAGGCGATCGACCTGGTCGACGAGGCGGCGTCGAGGATCCGAATGGAGATCGATTCCAAGCCGACCGAGATCGACGAAGTCGACCGGCACATCATGCAGCTCGAGATCGAGCTCCAGTCGCTCGGCGAGGACGACGATCCGGGGACCGTGGCGCGCCGTGAGCAGCTCGAGCGAACACTGGCCGATGAGCGCGAGCGCTCAGCGGCGATGCACGCCGAATGGCAGCGTGAGAAGGAGACCGTCGGCGCCGTGGCTGCTCTCCAGGAGCAGCTCGATCAGGCGCGCACCGAGCTCGAGCGGGCTCAGCGCGAGGCCGATCTGGGTCGCGCCGCCGAGCTTCAGTACGGGACGATTCCGGAGCTGGAGAAGCAGCTCGACGCGGCCGAGCAGGCCGAGTCAAGCGCCGATCCCCATGGCGCGCGCTTCCTCAAGGATCACGTCGACGCCGAGGACATCGCCGAGGTCGTGGCCAAGTGGACGGGGATTCCGGTCAGCCGTCTGATGGAGGGCGAGATCGAGAAGCTCGTCCACATGGAGGAGCGCCTGCATCAGCGGGTGGTGGGCCAGGACGAGGCCGTCGAGGCGGTCTCGGCGGCGCTGCGCCGCTCGCGCGCCGGGCTCCAGGACCCCAACCGCCCGATCGGCACCTTCCTGTTCCTGGGCCCGACCGGCGTCGGCAAGACCGAGCTGGCGCGGGCGCTGGCCGAGTTCATGTTCGACTCTCAGGACGCGATGGTCCGGATCGACATGTCCGAGTACATGGAGAAGCATTCGGTCTCCCGGCTCGTCGGGGCGCCCCCCGGCTACGTCGGCTACGACGAGGGCGGTCAGCTGACCGAGGCGGTCCGCCGCCGCCCCTACGCGGTCGTCCTGCTCGACGAGATCGAGAAGGCCCACCCGGACGTGTTCAACACGCTCCTTCAGGTGATGGACGACGGCCGGCTGACCGACGGGCAGGGCCGGACGGTCTCGTTCAAGAACGTCGTCCTGATCATGACCTCGAACATTCCCGGCGGCCGGGCCGGCGTGGAGGCGAGCTTCAAGCCTGAATTCATCAACCGGCTCGATGACATCGTCGAGTTCCAGCCGCTGACCCGCGAGCAGATCGGCGAGATCGTCGACCTCCAGGTGGCGCAGCTCATCCGCCGCGTGCGTGAGCGGGACATCGAGGTCGAGCTCAGCGATGACGCGCGGATCCTGCTCGGCAACCTCGGGTACGACCCCACCTACGGCGCCCGCCCACTCAAGCGGGTGATCCAGAAGCGGCTCGTCGACCCACTCGCCCTGGCCATCCTCGAGGGACGCTTCGGCCCCGGCGACACGGTCCGGGTCGAGGCGGAGGCAGGCGAGTTGAAGCTGGAGAAGGCGGAGGCGGCGGCAAGGGTGTAGAAGTCGGGCACTGGTCACCCACCCAAGGAGGCACAGTGCCCACCTACATCATGCTTTCCACGCTCACGCCCGAGGGCGTGCAGACGATCAAGAACAATCCGTCCCGGATCCAAGAGGTCAATCGCGAGGTCGAGCAGCTCGGGGCCACCGTCAAGGCACAGTGGGCCACGCTCGGCCACTTCGATTTCGTCAACGTCGTCGAGGCCCCCGACGAGAAGACGATCAGCCGCGTTTCGCTGGAGCTCAGCTCACGGGGCACGGCCAAGTACGAGACCCTGACCGCGATCCCCATCGACGACTTCATTGGCTCGATCTGAGCTGGAGCGCGTACTCGTCATCGGCCAAGGAGGGCGCGAGCATGCGCTCGTGCAAACCCTCCTGCGCTCGCCCCGCCAGCCCGAGGTGTTGTGCGCTCCGGGCAACGCCGGAATCGGGGAGGAGGCGCGCCTGCTGGACATCGCGGCCGGCGACCTGGAAGAGATCGTGGCGGCGGCTCGGCGCGAGCACGTATCCCTGGTCGTCATCGGGCCCGAGGCGCCGCTCGTAGCCGGGCTGAGCGACCGGCTCACCGAGGCGGGAATCCCCAGCTTCGGCCCGAGCGCCCCCGCCGCCGCGCTCGAGGGCTCCAAGGCGTTCTGCAAGGAGGTGATGGACGCCGCCGGGGTCCCCACCGCTGCCTACCGGGTGGTCACGGACGTCGCCGACGGACTCCGGGCCATCGACCGCTACCCGGTGGTGATCAAGGCGGACGGCCTGGCCGGCGGCAAGGGCGTGATCATCGCCGAGGAGGAGGCCGAGGCTCGCCAGGCGCTGGAGGGGCTGCTCGAGGAGCGCCGGTTCGGGACCGAGCGGGTCGTCGTAGAGGAGCACCTGGAGGGGTATGAGCTGTCGCTGCTTGCCCTCTGCGACGGGCGCACGGCCAGGCCGCTGGCTTCGGCGCAGGATTACAAGCGGATCTTCGATGGTGACCGTGGGCCCAATACCGGCGGGATGGGCTCCTACTCACCCGTGGGCGAGGTCGACGCCGAGCGGGCGGCGGACCTGGCACGCGTGGTCCACCAGCCGATGCTCGACGAGCTCGCCCGGCGAGGGATGCCGTTTCACGGAGTGCTCTACGCGGGGCTGATGATGACCGCCGCGGGCCCGAGGGTGCTCGAATTCAACGTCCGCTTTGGCGATCCGGAAACGCAGGCGATCCTGCCGCGCTTGCGAAGCGACCTGCTCTCGCTGATGGAGGCGAGCCAGAAGCCGGGCGGCCTGAACGGGGCCCGGCTCGAGTGGACGGCTGAGACCGCGGTCACCGTCGTCCTGGCCAGCCGCGGCTATCCGGAGAGCTCTTCCTCCGGCGATGTGATCCGCGGGCTCGACCAGGTTCCGGATGGCGTCTACGTAACCCACGCCGGGACCGCACGCGGCCCAGATGGCTCGGTGCTGACCGCGGGAGGCCGGGTGCTCAACGTCACTGCTCTGGGTGGCGATGCGGCTGACGCCCGCGCCGCCGCCTATGCTGCCGCCGACAGGATCGACTTCGACGGCAAGCAGCTGCGGCGTGACATCGCGCTGCGCGTGTACTAGACGTGGAGAGAGATGACTGAGCAACCGCAGGCGGCCGCCGAGCTGGCGCCAGAAGTTGAGGCCGAGCTCGAGGAACTAGAGGTGGACGCTCCCCAGGTGGGGATCGTGATGGGATCGAAGAGCGACCTCGAGCGAATGGAGGCCGCCGAAAAGGAGCTCGCCGAGCGCGGCATCCGCAGCGAGGTGAGGGTCATGTCGGCGCACCGCGAGCCCGACAAGGTGGCCGACTACGCCCGCAACGCCCGCATGCGCGGGCTCCGGGTGATCATTGCGGGCGCCGGCCTCTCGGCTGCGTTGCCCGGGGTCGTGGCGGCGCACTCCGACCTGCCCATCATCGGAGTTCCGCTGACCAGCCGGATGTCGGTGGGCGGTGGCCTGGACGCGCTCCTCTCGATCGCGCAGATGCCCCCCGGGGTCCCGGTCGCCTGCGTGGGCGTCGATAACGCTCGCAACGCCGCCGTCCTGGCGGCGCGGATCCTCAGCATCTAGTCCGGATGGTGCGGCGCTAGCCTTCTCCAGGGGGCAACAGATGCCCGACGTTATTCACTTGACATCGCTCGCGGGCAGTCCGCTGGTGGACTCGGCTGGCGAGCGCCTCGGACGCGTGGAGGACCTGATCGCCCGCCTCGACGACACGCAGGGACTTCCCCCTGTTGTCGGTCTCAAGGCTCAGATCGGCGGTCGCGATCTGTTCGTGCCCATCGACCAGGTCATGCGGTTCGGCCCTGATCAAGTGGAGCTATCCACGACGAAGCTCAACCTGGCCCAGTTCGAGCGGCGCCCGGGCGAGGTCCTCCTCCGTGGTGACGTGCTGGACCGGGACCTCATCAACGTGACCACGGCGCGCCTGATCCGGGCCCACGAGGTCGAGCTCGTCTGTCAAGACGGGGCGTGGCGGGTCGCGGGAGTCGACCCCAGTTTTCGGCCCCGCCTGTTCCGGTTCTTCCCGCGGCGCTACCGCGGTCATGACACCGAGCACAAGCAGTTCGTGCCCTGGAGCGATGTCGAGCCGTTCTTGGGACACGTCCCGACCTCACGCCTCAAGCTCGGAACCCGGCGCCTGCGGCGCCTGCATCCGGCCCAGATCGCCGACCTGGTCGAGGCGGCCTCGCACGAGGAGGGCGAGGAGATCATGGAGGCGGTGGGTGAGGACAAGGAGCTCGAGGCCGATGTGTTCGAGGAGCTCGACGACGAGCATCAGGTCGAGTTCCTGCGCGAGCGCTCGGACTCCGAGGCGGCGGCGGTGCTGCAGCGGATGGAGCCCGATGACGCGGCTGACCTGCTGTTGGAGCTCGAGCAGGAGCGCCGGCTCCCGGTCCTAAATCTGCTTCCGGCGGCCAATCAGCGGAAGATCCGCAGCCTGCTCGGCTACAACCCGTCCACCGCGGGCGGCCTGATGAACCCGGATTTCATCTCCGTGCCGGCGGACGCGACTGTGGCCCGGGCGCTCGAGCGGGTGCGCTCAAGCGAGCTCGGCGCCCAGCAGACGTCGATCATTTGCGTGGTCGACGAGGGGAAGCTGGTCGACTCGCCGACTCTGGCCGAACTCGTCCGGGCCGACCCGGAGGCCAGCCTGTCCAGCCTGGCCGAGTCGGCCTGTCCCAGCGTGACGGTCGACGCCGAGGTGCCGGAGGTGGCGCGGCTGATGTCTGACTACAACCTGATCGCCATCCCCGTCCTGAACGGCGACGGAGAGGTGGTAGGGATCATCGCCGTGGACGACGTCCTGGAGCTGCTGATTCCCGAGGAATGGCGCTGGCGGGCCGGCGCCGCGCGGGACTGAGCCTCAGCTGCTTCGAGCCCGGCGGCGCAGGAAGCGATCGGCTACGCCGATGGCGCCGTGCAGCGTGTCCCAATCCAGAGCCTCGGGCGTGTCGGTCGGCCAGTGGTAGTTACGAGGTAGCCCGCTCTCGTCGATCGAGGCCAGGGTCACGGTTGGATAGCCGGCGCGCATCGAGATGAGCCCGTCGGTGGCCGCCACCGTGCGAAGCCCGCGGGTCACGGCCACCCCAGCTTCGGCCGCGGCGGCGGCCAGCTCCTCCCGCATGTGCGGCGAGTAGTCGTGGAGTTTCAGCATCCCCTCGCCTTCGACCACGGCCAGAGTGGCGCTCCCCAGGCACTCCAGGCACAGGACCTCGGTCCGCGTGCGGTCAAGGGCTGGGAAATGCCGCCGGGCGAAGCCGAGCATCCCCTCGGAGAACGATTCCTCGGATCCGGTGGAGACGAGGAAGACACGCAGACCCTGGAGAGGCTTGTCGCGCAGCGACTCGGCGAGCGCGAAGAGGGCGGCGACCGCGCTCAGGTTGTCGTTGGCGCCCGGGACGACCGGGTGGGCCGCGATGTCGATCATGGCGGCCACTGCTCCCGTGGCCAAGGCGACTCCGCCCCGCAGCACCCGGGCCGAACCCAGGATCGCGCCGGCGCCGATCAGCAACGGGCCGCCCCACACGGTGTGCATGATCGGGAAGGTGTGGGTGGCCCGGGCGTGCATCTTCGGGAAGAACCTCGGGCCGATTTGCCCGAGGGCCGGGTGGAACACGATCCCCGAGTGCGCGGCGTCGTGGTGGGCAACGACGATCACGGTTCGCTCCGCCTTCTCGTCCCCGGCCTCGGCCACGACGTTCCAGGTGGCGCGGTGGGGGAACAGCCGGCGGCGGAAGCGGAACCCACGGCCGGTGACGTCATCCCAGGCCGCTGTCGCACCGGCCGCTCCCAGGATCATCGCGATGAGACGGCCACGACGGTCCCGGCGTCGCAGCGCCAGCGCTCCTCCGGCGGCTGCCAGTACGTTGGCCGCGGCCAACGGCCACCAGTAGCCGCCATGAGCCCGCTCTTCCTCGATCGCAGGGGCAAGGCCCAGAGCCCTAAGCTCCGCCGCGATCCATTCCGCGGCCCGGCGCTCGCCGGCGGAGGCCGAGGGCCGATCGAAGGCTGCGAGCTCGTGGATCACCCGGCGCCAGTCCTGGCCCGGGGATGCCTCCGGTGCCGAGGGCGGCGCTGAGATTGACGGGCCAGGTTCCACGGGACCGTATTTTTAGCCGGAGGCGGCCGGTGACGGTCCCCGGTCGCTCTCGCGTCCGTTGCCAGCGTGTGAACGGCGCGCCTCCCGGTGGATGCGTCCGCGGGTCGCTGGTACCCTCAAATAGCCCTCACAAATGGGGGGGAAACAGGCTTCTGATGACTCACCGCAACGGATATTTAGACAACGACGAGCTACCGCGAAGTAGTCAGTTCGCGGCTGGCGTGGTGAGTTCTTCTCTCCGGATCTAAGCCGGGGTCAAGACCTCCAGCCGGTCGCGACGGACGCGCCGCGGCTGATACGGCGAAAGGAGGTCGAGCACATGGCGACGAGTGGCGTGGGCGAGCGCGAGCGGCCCGTGCTCGACACCTCCGACGGGGGCGAGATCAAGGGGGCCTTCGGGACCCTGCACGATCACGAGGAAGGCCATCGCTCGCTGCGCTCGCGGCTCCTGGCCTTGCTCGCCATCATCGGGCCGGGCCTGATCGTGATGGTGGGGGACAACGATGCCGGTGGCGTCTCCACCTATGCGCAGGCGGGACAGAACTACGGGACGAGTCTGCTCTGGGTGCTCCTGCTCCTGGTCCCCGTGCTGGTGGTCAACCAGGAGATGGTGGTTCGGCTGGGAGCGGTGACCGGGATCGGACACGCGCGGCTGATCGTCGAGCGCTACGGCCGGGGGTGGGGGTGGTTCATCTCCAGCTTTCTCTTCCTCCAGAACTTCCTCATCATCGTCACCGAGTTCATCGGGGTGAACCTCGCGCTCGGATACCTAGGGGTGTCGGAGTACATATCCGTCCCCGCGGCCGCGCTCGCGCTGGTGGGCGTCACCGTGAGCGGCAGCTTCCGCTCCTGGGAGCGTTCGATGTTCCTGTTCGTGTTCGCCAACCTGCTCGTCTTCCCGCTCTTCTTCATGGCCCACCCGAATTGGGGACAGATCGCGCATCACCTGTTCATCCCGGGCATTCGGGGTGGCGCCAGTTCAACCGCGGTGCTGCTTCTGATCGCGATTGTCGGCACGACGGTGGCGCCCTGGCAGCTGTTCTTCCAGCAGTCGAACATCGTCGACAAGCGGATCTCGCCGCGCTGGATCAACTATGAGCGCGTCGATACGTTCCTGGGCGCGTTCGTGGTTGTGGTGGCCGCCGGAGCGCTCATCTGCATCACGGCCTTCGCCCTGGGCGGAACGACGTACTTCGGACACTTCACGGATGCCGGAGGGGTCGCGGTGGCGCTCGAGCACACGCTCGGATCCACCGCCGCCGTCTTCTTTGCCATCGTGCTGCTCAACGCCTCGCTGATCGGGGCGGGCGCGGTCACGCTGGCCACCAGCTACGTGATGGGAGACATCTTCGGCGGGAAGGGCTCGCTTCACCGCCGCTTCTCCGAGGCCAAGGGCTTCTACAGCGCCTTCAGTGTTCTCATCCTGCTCGCGGCGGGAGTCGTGCTCATTCCCGGTGCGCCGCTGGGCGTGATCCTCGAGGCAGTGCAGGCGCTCTGCGGGATCCTCCTGCCGCTGACCACGCTGTTCCTGCTCATGCTCTCCAACGACCGGGACGTACTGGGGCCGTGGGCCAACCCGCCGTGGTTGAAGGCTCTGGCCAGTGTGATCGTCGCGGCCCTCATCCTGCTCTCGATTACGCTGACCGTCACCACCCTGTTCCCGAGCGTCAACGTCACAAGGCTGGCCGAGGTTGGAGGAATCATCGCGGTGGTGACGCTGGTCGCCATGGCCGCCAGTGCCTTGCGCACGCGATCCACCGGGGGCGCGGCAGCAACGGTGCCGGCTGCCACCGTGCCCAAGGAGCGCTGGACGATGCCACCAGCCACGCTGCTGACGCGGCCTCAGTGGTCCACGCCCCGCCGCGTGGCCATGCTCGGACTCGGCTCCTACATGGTGATCGCGCTGGTTCTGCTGATCGTGAAGTCGGTCCAGCTGGCTGGCGGCTGAGCCCGCGGCCATAATCGAGTCGTGATCCCGCGCTACACCCGCCGCGAGCTGGCTGACATCTGGTCTGATCACGCCCGCTTCGACGCCATGCGCGAGGTCGAGGTCGCTGCCGCCGAAGAACTCGACGGACCCACGCCGGAGGAACTCGACGCGATCCGGCACGCCACCTTCACGGTCGAAGCGATCGCCGAGCGCGAGCGCGTGACCGACCATGACACGGCGGCCTTCGTCGACGTCCTAGCTGCCTCGGCCGGTCCCGCCGGGCGCTGGATCCACCACGGCCTGACCTCGAGTGACGTGCTGGACACCGGCCTCGCGCTGCAGTTGCGGCGGGTAGCCGAGCTCGTCCTGCCCGACTCCCGGCGGCTCGTCCAGGCGCTGGCCGACCGGGCCCGGGAGCACGCCCATACCCTCGCCGTCGGGCGCACGCATGGGATCCACGCCGAGCCGACGACGTTCGGGATCAAGCTGGCGTCGTTTGCCTTCGAGGCCCATCGCAATCTCGGGCGCCTGGAGCGAGCCTTCGCGCAGGCCTCGGTCGGAGCTATCTCCGGTGCGGTGGGCACCTACTCGGCCACCTCGCCCGAGTTCGAGGAGCGCGTCCTGGGGCGGCTCGGGCTGGAGCGCGAGCCTGCCTCGACCCAGGTCGTGGCCCGTGATCGCCATGCCGAGCTCCTGACCGCGATCGCCCTGGCCGGCGCGGGGCTGGAGCGCCTCGCCCTGGAGCTCCGGCACCTGGCCCGGACTGAGGTCGGCGAGGTCCAGGAGCCGTTCGGGGCGGGCCAGAAGGGCTCGAGCGCCATGCCGCACAAGCGCAACCCGATCAAGTCCGAACAGGTGGTGGGACTGGCGCGGGTGCTGCGCGCCAACGCCCACGCCGCGCTTGAGGATGTGGCCCTGTGGCACGAGCGAGACATCTCCCACTCCTCGGTCGAGCGGATCATCATCCCCGACTCGACGATCCTCCTCGATCACGTCCAGCGCCGGATGCTGTCGCTGGTCGAGGGGATGGTGGTGAACGTCGAGCGGATGCGCGAGAACCTCGAGCTCACCCACGGCGCCCTTTTCTCCCAGCGGGTGCTGCTGGCATTGGTCGAGCAGGGGGCGACGCGCGACGAGGCCTATCGGGTTGTCCAGCGCCTGGCTCAGCAGGCCATCGCCGAGCGCAGGCCGTTGCGGGAGCTGCTAGAGGCCGACCCCGCGGGGGCCGGCCTCGACCTTGGGGCGATCTTCGACTACGCACCATTTGTGCGGTATGCCGATGACATCGTGGGGCGCCTAGACGAGATCGTGCCGTCGGGGAGCGCTGTTAGCGTCGCCTGACCTGCTGGGGGCCGTGAGGGCTCCCGCACGACTTCTAGGGAGTCTTCATGAGGAACGTCTTGCGACGCCGTCCGTCGGCGTCGATGATCGTCGCGATCACCGCACTCGTCTTTGCCGCTTCCGGCACCGCGGCCGCCGCAACCCACATGTTCAGCGGCGACAAGTTGATCAAGAAGCATTCGCTGTCGGGCAACCGGCTGCGCAACCACACGATCACCGGCACCCAGGTCAACCTGAACAAGCTGGGCAAGGTGCCGAGCGCCAAGAACGCCGATCACGCGACGACGGCGAACAGCGCCACGACGGCGACGAGTGCGACCAACGCCACCAACGCGACCACAGCCGGCTCCGCTGGGTCGGCACCGATCGCAAAGCTGACGTACGTGTCGAACAGTGCGCCCGTCCCGAGCAGCGCGACCGCTGCGATTCCTGTGACGGCGACCTGCCCCGCCGGCACGAACGTCGTCGGCGGAGGAGCCCAGGTGGCCGATGAGACAAGCGGCGCCTACGGAAACGACTCGTATCCCGCCGGCAAAACCGGGTGGACCGCCAATTTCTTCAGCGGCTCTACGGACACGACCGGGACCGTGACGGCCATCTGCGCGCCCGCCGCCGCCACTGGCTGAGCGACATTCGCAACTAGCGGGAAGGCGGCTCCGGGTACCCCTGGGGCCGCCGACCCCGTTGCTACAGTCGGCGCCGTGACTGCTCTTGCCGACTTGCCCCGGATCGCGTCGGGGAAGGTCCGTGAGATCTACGAGGCGCCCGATCAGACCCTGCTGCTCGTCGCCTCGGATCGGATCTCGACCTACGACGTGGTTCATCCGACGCCGATCCCTGACAAGGGGAAGGTTCTGACCGGTCTCTCGACCTTCTGGTTCGAGCGGACGAGCGACATCATCCCCAACCACCTGGTCTCGGTGACCGACGGCGTGCCCGAGGAGGCACGCGGGCGCGGAATGCTGGTCAAACGACTCAAGATGCTGAGCGTCGAGTGCGTGGTCCGTGGCTACATCACCGGCTCGGGCTGGAAGGACTACCAGCAGACCGGTGCCGTGTCTGGGATCGAGCTTCCCGCGGGCCTGCGGGAGTCAGACCAGCTGCCCGAGCCCCTGTTCACCCCCAGCACCAAGGCCGAGGTCGGCCACGATGAGGCGATCGACTTTGAGGGCGCGGTTGAGCTGATCGGCGATCGCGAGCTCGCAGAGCGGGTGCGTGACGTGTCGATCGCGCTCTACAAGTTCGCCGCCGAGCACGCGCGTGAGCGGGGGATCATCCTCGCCGACACCAAGTTCGAGCTCGGGATCGACTCCGACGGGACGCTCACCCTCGGCGATGAGGTGTGCACGCCCGACTCGTCGCGCTTCTGGCCCGCCGACGAGTACGAGCCGGGGCGCGGCCAGCCCAGCTTCGACAAGCAGTACGTGCGCGACTGGGCCTCTTCGACGGGCTGGGATCGCACGCCGCCGGCGCCGGAGATCCCCGACGACGTGGTCGCAAAGACGCGTGAGAAGTACGTCGAGGCCTACGAGCGGATCACCGGCGAGCCGTTCGACGCCTGGTTGACGCGTACGCAGGGTTGATGCGCGCGCGCGTCCTCGTCCGGCCCAAGGAGGGAATCCTCGATCCACAGGGCCAGACGGTGGAGCGCGCACTGCCCGCGCTCGGCTTCACCGGCGTCTCGGGCGTCCACATCGGCCGCCTCATCGAGCTCGACGTCGAGGACGCGAGCCAGCTCCCGGAGATGTGCGAGCGGCTCCTGGCCAACCCGCTGATCGAGGACTACGAGATCATCGAGGATGTGGCCGCAGGGGCGCCACGGTGAAGTTCGGGGTCGTTCGCTTCCCCGGATCGTGTGACGAGGTCGACGCGCTCGGGGCGGCCCAGCGAGTCGGCGACGCCGTCCTCCTGTGGCACGCCGACCGCGACCTTCAGGGCGTCGACGCGGTGATCGTTCCCGGCGGGTTCTCCTACGGCGACTATCTGCGGGCTGGCGCCATCGCCCGGTTTGCCCCCGTGATGGAGGAGGTGGCGGAGTTCGCGCGCGAAGGGGGACTCGTACTTGGGATCTGCAACGGGTTTCAGGTCCTGTGCGAGGCCGGCCTTCTTCCGGGGGCGCTTCTCCCCAACCCCTCGCTCAAGTTCGTCTTTCGCCAGGTCGGGCTCGAAGTGGTCGACTCAGACACCGCCTTCACCCGCGCCGCCCAGCCTGGCCAGCGCCTCTCGATCCCGGTCAAGCACACGACCGGGCGCTACTTCACGCCTGGGCCGGTCCACGTCGTCCTCCGCTACGCGCCGGGAGAGAACCCCAACGGTTCCCAGGACGACATCGCCGGGGTGTGCAACGAGGCCGGGAACGTGTTCGGCCTCATGCCTCATCCCGAGCACGCCGTCGACGCCCTCACCGGCTCCACCGATGGCCTGAGGATCTTCGAGTCGATGCGAGCGAGCGTTGACGACCGCGTCGCCGTCTAGCCGCCACCGCCAGCTCGGGCTGACCGACTTCGAGTACGAGCTCATCCTCGAGCGGCTCGAGCGTGAGCCGAGCGACGTCGAGCTGGCCATGTTCTCGCTCATGTGGTCAGAGCACTGCGCCTACAAGCACTCCAAAAAGCTGCTCGGGCGCCTGCCGACCCAGGGGCGGCACGTCCTCATGGGACCGGGCGAGAACGCCGGCGTGGTTGACGTCGGTGGCGGCCTCGCCCTGGCCTTCAAGGTCGAGTCGCACAACCATCCCAGCGCGGTCGAGCCCTTCCAGGGCGCCGCCACCGGGGTGGGCGGCATCCTGCGTGACGTGTTCGCGGTGGGGGCGCGGCCGATCGCCGTGCTCGACTCCCTGCGCTTCGGGGAGCCCGGCGAGTCCGGGCGCAGCCGCTACCTGCTGGAACACGCGGTGGCCGGGATCGGCCACTACGGTAACTCGATCGGGGTTCCCACCGTCGGCGGCGAGATCTACTTCGAGTCCGCCTACGAGCAGAACTGCCTGATCAACGCGATGTGCCTGGGGCTGGCGCCCAGGGAGCGGCTCATCCGCTCGGCCGCCGTGGGCCCCGGCAACGTGCTCATGTTGCTCGGGGCGCTGACTGGGCGAGACGGGATCGGCGGGGCTTCGGTGCTGGCCAGCGCCGAGCTCGGCGAGGGCGACGAGACCAAGCGGCCGTCGGTGCAGATCGGGGACCCGTTCAGCGAGAAGAAGCTGCTCGAGTGCTGCCTCGAGCTGCTCGACCGGGGGCTCCTCAGCTCGCTGCAGGATCTGGGCGCGGCGGGGCTCACCTCATCGGCTTCGGAGATGGCGAGCAAGGGCGAGGTGGGAATCGACATCGACGTCGGCCGGGTGCCGCTGCGCGAACGCGGCATGGAGCCGTTCGAGATCATGGTCTCGGAGTCCCAGGAGCGGATGCTCTGCGTCGTCGAGCCCGAGCGCGTGGGCGAGGTCATGAACGTATGTGAGCACTGGGAGGTGCTGGCCACGCCGATCGGCTGCGTCACCCAGGAGCGCCGGCTCCGGGTGCTCAAACGCGGCACTGTGGTGGCGGATCTGCCTGTCGAGGTGCTGGTCGACGATTGCCCGCTCTACGACCTCGAGCCGATTCAGCCCGCGATCGAGATCTACGAGCCGGCGCGAGCGGCGCTCACGGGCTCAGAGTCGGAGGCCGAGACGCTGCTCGCCCTGCTCGCCTCGGCCAACATCGCGTCGCGGCGGCCGGTCTTCGAGCAGTACGACCCGGTCGTCCAGTCGCGCACGGTGCGCCGCCCCGAGGAGGCCGACGCGGCCGTCCTCGCGCTGCCCGGCGGCTCGGCGATCGCGGTCTCGATCGACGGCAACGGTCGCCGGGTGGCCTGTGACCCGCGGCGGGGCGCCGCCGAGGCGGTCTACGAGTGCGCGGCCAACCTGGCCTGCGTCGGGGCCGACCCGCTGGGGCTGACCAACTGCCTGAACTTCGGCAATCCGGAGAAGCCGCACGTGGCCTGGCAGCTCACCGAGGCCGTCGAGGGGCTGGCCGAGGCATGCGAGGCGCTGGGCGTCCCGGTCGTCGGGGGCAACGTCTCGCTCTATAACGAGGCGCCGACCGGGCCGATCTTCCCGACGCCGGTGGTCGGGATCGTGGGTCGGCTGCCCGACGCCACGCGCGCCGGGCGCCTCGGCTTCCTGGCCGAAGGAGATGCGATCGGCCTCGTGGGCGAGTTCACGCCCTCGCGCACCGGATCCGAGCTCGAGAAGCTCCAGGGCGGCCCGCCCCGCGGCCCCCTGCCGCCCGTGAAGGCGTCCGCCGTCCGTGACGCGCGTGAAGCCGTGGCCGCCGCGGTGCGGAGTGGGGCGCTCCATCAAGCCCACGACATTGCCGAGGGCGGTCTGGCCGTCGCGCTGGCCGAGTGTTGTGTGGCGGGCTCGATCGGGGCGCGGGTCGAGTTCGAGGGCGATCTGTTTGGCGAAGCGCCGGGCACCGGCTACGTGGCTTCGGGACCCGAGGCGGTCGTCTCACGGCTGGGG
The DNA here is from genome assembly GCA_035505215.1 of Solirubrobacteraceae bacterium. Lineage (GTDB taxonomy): Bacteria > Actinomycetota > Thermoleophilia > Solirubrobacterales > Solirubrobacteraceae > Palsa-465. The sequence goes on from DATJQY010000034.1 coordinate 169,912, forward strand.
CGGGTGATCGGCCGGGTGGGCGGCGAGCGCCTCGAGGTGGTCGGCCGGCTCGACGTCGGGGTGTCCGAGCTGGCCGCGACCCGGGACCAGGGTCTGAGCGCGTTGCTAGCGTGATGGGCGCTGTGAGAGATCTTCGCGACGGCCCGCGGGATGAGTGCGGCGTCTTCGGCATCTATGCGCCGGATCACGACGTCGCCCGTCTGGCCTACTTCGCCCTGTTCGCGCTCCAGCACCGGGGCCAGGAGTCGGCTGGGATCGCCACCGCCCATCAGGGCGGCGGGATCATGGCCATCCGCGACCAGGGGCTCGTGGCTCAGGTGTTCGACGAGCACATCCTGCGCTCGCTCGTCGGCGACATGGCGATCGGCCACGTCCGCTACTCGACCACCGGTTCGTCGGAGTGGGAGAACTCCCAGCCGATCGTCCGCGACGACCGCCGCACGCTGGCGCTCGCCCACAACGGCAACCTGATCAACGCCGTCGAGCTCCACTCCGAGCTCCGCGAGCGCGGGGTTCCGTTCAGCTCGACGTCGGACTCCGAGATAATCGCGGCGCTCTTGGCCACGCATCCGGCGGAGCGGCTCGAGGACGCCGTGGCCGAGGTGGTGCCTCGGCTTCGCGGGGCGTTCTCGACCGTGGTCATGACCGATGAGGCGGTGGTTGCCTTCCGCGATCCGGCGGGTGTGCGCCCGCTGGCCCTGGGCGAGATCGTCGACTCGGAGGGGCGCCCGGCGTACTGCGTGGCCTCTGAGTCGTGTGCCTTTGACCTCATCGGCGCGCGGTACCTGCGCGAGGTGCAGCCCGGCGAGATGATCACGCTGGTCGACGGGGGCTTTCGCTCCCGGATGGTCGTCGAGGGGGAGCGGTCGGCCTTCTGCCTGTTCGAGTACATCTACTTTGCCCGCCCGGACTCGAGGATGGCCGGGACCGTGTTGCAGGTGGCGCGGGCGCGGATGGGCGAGATCCTGTGGCGCGAGGCGCCCGTCGAGGCGGACGTGGTGATCCCGGTGCCGGACTCCGGCAATCCGGCGGCGCGTGGGTTGGCGCGGGCGGCCGGCCTGCCTCAGGACGACGGCTTCATCAAGAACCGCTACGTGGCCCGGACGTTCATCCAGCCGGGGCAGGAGCTCCGGCGTCACGGGCTGCGGCTGAAGTTCAACCCGCTCCCCGAGGTGGTGGCGGGCAAGCGGCTCGTCGTGGTCGATGACTCGATCGTCCGGGGGAACACGACGCGGCAGATCGTCCAGATGCTCCGCGACGCGGGTGCGGCGGAGATCCACCTGCGGATTTCGGCGCCGCCGATTCAGCACCCATGCCATTACGGGATCGACATGTCGACCCGGGAGGAGATGATCGCCCACGGGCGCTCGGTGGATGAGATCGCGCAGGAGCTCGGGGCTGAATCGCTCCACTATCTGTCGCTGGCCGGGGTGTATGAGGCGGTTGGCGTGGGGCGTGACTCCCACTGCGATGCGTGCTTCAGCGGCTCGTATCCCCTGGCGGGAACCGAGGAGGCCGCCGGCAAGCACGCGCTGGAGGCGGAGCTCCCGTTGGTTCGGGCTTGAAGGTCGGAGTCCTCGCCTCGGGGACGGGCACGAACCTTCAGGCGTTGCTGGATTCGGTGCACGGGCGAGATGGGGTGTCGGTGGTCGCCGTGGCCTCGGATAAGCCGGATGCGCAGGCGCTGGGGCGGGCGGCGGCGGCGGACGTGGCGTGGGCCGTGTTCCCGGGAGGCGCGTACGACGAGCGGGCGGCGCGCGATGAGGCGATGGGCGAGTGGCTCGATGAGCAAGGGGTCGAGCTGGTGGTCCTGGCCGGGTACATGCAGCTCCTCTCGCCGGGGTTCCTGGAGCGCTTTCGCGGGCGCGTCATCAACGTACATCCGGCCTTGTTGCCTGCGTTCCCGGGCCTGCACGCGGTGGAGCACGCGCTCGAGTATGGGGTCAAGGTGTTCGGGGTCACGGTCCACTACGTCGACGAGGGCGTCGACACGGGCCCGGTCCTCCTGCAGCGAGCGATTGAGCTCCCGGGGGTGGGCTCGGCCGAGGAGGTAATGGAGCACCTGCAGCCGATCGAGCACGAGCTCCTGCCCGAGGCGGTGCGGCTGATCGCCACCGGGGCGGTGAGGCTCGATCCGGACAACCCGCGGCGTGTCATGGTCGAACGGTAGAGTCGGGGCCGATGGAGCAGGGCACTCAGACCGCGGCTGAAGGCGGCACGAGCACCGATCCGGACGTCAGGGTTGCCCGCGCGCTGCTCTCGGTCTCGGACAAGACCGGTTTGGTCGACTTCGCGCGGGGGCTCGATGAGCTCGGGATCGAGATCGTCTCCACCGGAGGGACGGCCCGCGAGCTCGTCGCGGCCGGGCTGAGGGTGCGTGAGGTCTCCGACCTGACCGGCTTTCCCGAGATCATGGACGGGCGGGTGAAGACGCTTCATCCCAAGCTTCACGCCGGGCTCCTGGCCGTGCGGGACGAGCCGAGCCACATGCAGGCGGTCGATGAGCACGAGGTCGAGATGATCGATCTCGTGTGCGTCAACCTGTATCCGTTTGAGCGGACGATCGGGGCAAGGCGGGTCTCCGATGCCGACGCGATCGAGAACATCGATATCGGCGGGCCGACGATGATCCGCTCGGCGGCCAAGAACTTCGCCTACGTGGCTCCGGTTGTCAGTCCCGAGGCCTACGACGCGATCCTGGACGAGCTGCGTGAGTCAGATCGGCGGCTGTCCCCGACCACCCGAGAGAGCCTGGCGGCCGAAGCATTCGCCTACACGGCCCGCTACGACTCGGCCATCGCGCGCTGGTTCCAGGAGAAGACAACCGATTTCCCGCCCCTCATGGTCCGGGCCTACGAAAAGGTGATGGACCTCTCCTATGGCGAGAACCCGCACCAGCGAGCCGCGTTCTACTCACGCGTGGGAACGCGGATCCACGTGATGTCGATGGTCGCGCAGCTGGGCGGCAAGCAGCTCTCGTTCAACAACCTGCTCGACCTGGATTCCGCGCGGCTCCTGCTGGGAGAGCTGCCACGCCCCGCGTGCGTGATCGTCAAGCACAACAACCCGTGCGGGGCGGCGCTCGGGACGACGGCCGTCGAGGCCTATACGAAAGCCTTCGAGTGCGATCCGATGTCGGCCTACGGTGGCGTCATCGTGCTGAATCAGCGTGTCGACCGGGCGGCGGCGGAGGCGATCGCGGGTCAGTTCCTCGAGGTCCTGTTCGCGCCCGGGTACGACGACGATGCTCTGGAGATCCTGTCCGCCAAGCGGAACCTGCGGATCCTCGACAACCGCGAGCCGCGGGCGTGGCGGACGAGCGAGCAGGTCGTGCGCCAGGTCGTGGGCGGGGTCCTCGTTCAGGACCGGGACGCCGCCCTGGACGAGCGCGAGGACATGCGCGTGGCCACGAAGCGTGAGCCGACGGAGGCCGAGTGGGCGGAGATCCAGTTCGCGTGGACCGTGTGCAAGCACGTTCGCTCCAACGCGATCGTGATCTCACGGGACGGCGGGACGCTCGGGATCGGCGCCGGACAGATGAGCCGCGTGGACTCGGTCCGCTTGGCGGTCGAGAAGGCGCAGGTCGGGTTGGAGGGCTCGGTGATGGCCTCGGATGCCTTCTTCCCGTTCGCCGACGGACCCCAGCTGGCTTTGGACGCGGGCGTGGCGGCGATCATCCAGCCCGGCGGCTCGGTGCGCGACCAGGAGGTCATCGACGCCGCCGACGCCGCCGGAGCGACGATGGTCTTCACCAACCGGCGCCACTTCCGGCATTGAGCTCGGCGGAGGCGGGGGACGCGGCCGGGCGGGTGAGCGGCGCTGATGGTGCGCGTGTGCGGCGCCTGGCCGGCGACCCTCCGTCGCCGTGGGAGCAGGAGTACTCGTTCAGCCGCGTGGTCGCCGCGGGCGGATGGGTGTTCGTGGGCGGGACGACCTCGGTTGACCCTTCAGGGGCCGTGATCGGCGAGACGCCGTACGAGCAGACGGTGGAGGTGCTGGCCAAGCTCCGTCACGAGCTGGAGCGGGCTGGAGCTGGGCTTGGCGACGTTGTGTCGACGCACGTCTATGTCACGGACATCTCACGTTCTGATGAGGTCGGGCGTGCGCACGGCGAGGTCTTCGGCGAGGTGCGCCCGCTGATGACGATGGTCGAGGTGGCGGCGCTGATCGACCCTCGGATGTGGGTGGAGATCGAGGCGGCGGCGTTCGTGGGGTAGAAGCAAACCGGTCAGCGTGACTCTCCCGTTGGTTTGAATGCCGCGCCAGCGGGCGGGCTGTCAACCAGACCGGCCTCGACTTCGCCGTGGCAGTTGCTGCAGAGCAGGACGCACTTGCGGGCCTCCTCTCGATACGTGGCGATCGACTTTCCGGTGGAAACCGTCATCTCGAACTGCTTAATCCCGGGGTCGACGTGATGGAAGTGGAGACTGACGACGCAGCGGTCATATCCGCAGAGAGCACACGCGCCTCCGGCTTCCTCGATCAGGGTGCGCCGCAGTGCCTGATGGCGCCTCGTCACCGCCTCGCCGACGCAGCGTTTGCAACGCCACCTCCTGCCCCTGGCGCCGTCTGAGTATTGGCCGAATTCGGTCATGCCGTGGCGCTGGCACTCCCGGAGCTCCACCGGGCATGACCGGGTGGCCGACGGTGGACGTCCGGAGCGGCTAACGAGGGGCCGGTGTTCAGGCACGAACATACGTTCGCATATCGGGCGGACGGATCATGCCGGCCAGGTTCGATGGGCCGCCCGGGAATCGAACCCGGATCTCGGAGCTTAAAAGGCTCGTGCGTTGCCGTTACGCCAGCGGCCCGAGGCCAGCATAGAAGGGGCCGGATCGCCCTCACCTGAAAAGATCGCGGTCGTGACGAGCGATCCCCCGCCCGCGTCTTTCTGGCTTCCCCCGAGCTTCGAGCACCCCGAGCGCGTGGATCTCGACTGCGGGGCTCACCTGCGCCCCATCCGAGCCGCCGACGTGACGATCGACTACCCCGCGGTCATGGGGTCACGAGCGCGCTTATGGGAGAAGTACGGCGAAGCCTGGGGCTGGCCACCTTCGGACATGACTGTCGAGGCGGATCGCGACGACCTCGCGCGCCACGAACGGGAGATCGCGGCCCACGAGTCCTTCAACTACGCCGTGCTCGACGCCGAGGAGTCCGCGCTGCTCGGGTGTGTCTACATCGACCCCCCGGAGGGTGAGGACGCCTGCGACGCGCTCGTCAGCTGGTGGGTGGTTGACGAGTGGGTCGGTTCGCCACTTGAGGCCGAGCTCGACGGGTTCGTCCCGCGGTGGGTTACCCAAGCCTGGCCGTTCCGGGCCCCGTCGTTTGGACCCTGAGACCTCGGCCGCGACGATCGAGCTGGGAGGCACGCTCGGCCAGGGCTGGGACCAGCGTGCGTTACCGTTACGCCAGCGGCCCGAGGCCAAGAAGAAGGCCGTTCGGGACGTATCGCCCCCATGGTCTAGTGGCCTAGGACGCCTGCCTTTCACGCAGGAGATCGCCGGTTCGAATCCGGCTGGGGGTACTAGGCCTCAGAGCCGTATCGGCGCGGCGGCGCTAAGCCGCGATCCGGGTCGCGGGCCACGGCCTGCGCTGGCAGGAGCAAGGCGAAGATGGTGCCGAAGTGGCCGGATGCCCCGGATTTCGGCGAGGCATTCTTCTGGAAGCTCCGAGACAAACGTTGCTATCGTCACGAGGGCTTTTCTAAGCGGGGCTTAGATCATCAGGGGGGCACGAGTTTGTCGGGTTCCCATCTCGACAGGAGGGCAGGGGCGATGGCGGGATTGGTGCGAGGCCGGGGTTGGCATTTGCGTGGGGTATCGATCGCGATGATCGTGGCCGCCACCACCTTTTTCCCTCTCGTGTTTGCCGCTTCTGCTGAAGCAGCGTCGACCGTGACGTTCGGCTCGGCGACGCTGGCGGCATCTCTTCCGGGCACAACCGACTCGTGCCAGACCTCGAGCACGGTGCCCGCCGGCCAGGAGGTGTGCGAGCAGTTCACGGCGACGGTGTCCAATCTCACGGGCTCGCCCACCTTCACCTTCAGCCTGGAGGACGTGAATGGCACCGCCGATGATGGCGCTGTCTTTCGTACCGAGCCGACGAGCGATCCGCACGCCGACGATGTGCCCGTCGACGTGTCGGTCAATGGCGCGACTGCGACGCTGAACTACATAGCGCCCAGTGGGGGCACTCTCGCCGTGACGCCCAGCGTGACCAACGGCTCGGTGACCATCACCGTGCCGGCGATCGTGAGCAATGACACGGGGGCCACCATGCCGGTGTACATGGACGCCACCGCCACCGACGAGACGGCCGCGTGTACAGCGTCGAGCGGATGCGCTGTCGGGGTCACTCGCGCCGCCACGCCGACGCTGTCGGTCACGAACACGGCCAATGCCAGCGGGTGCACGAACTCCACGGGAGGCAGCTGCCGGACCGACGCCTCGGGCCATCTCGAGCCTGAGACCGGTGACACCGTGCCGTTCACCCTCACCGTGACGAACACGTCGCCCTCCGGTGGACCTGCGGCCTACGAGCTCGCGCTATGCGACTCGCTCGACACCGGCGGCGTGGCCGAGAGCGTGTCCAACGCCACCGTGACGCCCCCAGGGGGACCTCCGAGCCCCACCGGCGCCCCGCCGCCCGGCTGCCCGCCGAGCGGAAACCTGAGCACCTCCCTCCCCGGCGGTGTCACCCTGCTCCCGGGCCAGTCGGCGACCGAGACCTACACCGTCACGTTCGGCCAGACGCCGGCCGCGACTGACTGCGGCGCGGCGGAGAACTTCTGCAGCACGGCCGAGGCCCAGGGCCAGTCGGCCAACGAGATTCCCACCTCCCAGTCCACCGCGGCCTCGCCTCCGGCCACCGGCCCCTACCCGGTGCTCACGGCCGTTTCGGGCTCGCAGCTCGCCCTGGACGTCACGAACCCTCCCCCAGCCGTATCGCCGCAGGCACTCGTGTTCAGCTCGCAGCTGGAGCAGACGTCGAGCGCGCCGCAGCAGGTCACGATCACCAACGACGATGCGCGGACGATGTCGGTCACCGGGCTCGTGTTCACCGGCGCTGACAGTGGGGACTTTGCGCTGACGTCGAATGGCTGCCTCGGACCGCTCGCCGTCGACGCAAGCTGCGTGATCACGGTCAGCTTCGTGCCCCAAGGGCTGGGATCACGAACGGCGACCCTGGAGATTCAAACCAGTTCTACGAGTCCCGCGGCGGTGGCGCTGTCAGGTACCGGCGCGGCGCCCAGCCAGGGTTCAAGCAGCCCGACAGGCTCGCCGGGGCCGACCGGCTCAACAGGGCCTGCCCCACAATCGTCGACGGGGCCGAAGGGAGCTACCGGCACCCATCCGACCGTCAAGATCGTGTGTCGGAAGGGCACGGCAGGCAAACCGCTCTGCTCGATCACGTTCGGCGGGGGGAGCACGCAGGGCTCGCAGACAGCCGCATTCAAAATCGTGCGCGATGGTCGTGCCGTGGCGAGCGGAAGCGTCACCCTCAGGCGCGGCGGTCGGTCGATCAAGCGCTTCCTCCTCCGCCCGGGGCGCTACACGCTCACGCTGACGGTCGGTCGGGGGCGCCACGCCAAGGTGCTGGTGCGGAGGGCCTTCACGGTCAAATAGGCGTCCCGGCCAAACGGGTCGCGTGAGACGGACGGGTCGCCGCGGCCCCCGGACGCGTCGGGGCCACCGCGACCTACGCGCCGGCTGCCACGCCCGGTCTAGGATGCGGCGTGATGGGAGGTGCCCACTCGGCGCGGGAGGAGGGGACCGACGGGATTTCCCGTCGGCGCTTCCTGGGCTACGTGCTCGCCGGGCCGATCCTGGTCACCGCCGCGGACATGACCGCGGCACAGTCGGCAAGAGCGGCGGTGCCCACGGTGCAGCCGGTCGACTTCTACGACCTCACCGATCTGCTCACCGATTCGACGATGCCGACGGCCCACCTGATCACGGTGGCCGTCAATCCCGACGGGACGGTCTCGTTCTCGCTCCCCCGGGCGGAGGTCGGGCAGGGGATCACCACCGCGGTGGCGATGGTGATCGCCGACGAGATGGACGTGCCGGTGGAGAACGTGAAGGTCACCCTTGCCGATGCCCGACCCGAGCTGCTGTTCAACCAGCAGACACAAGGCTCTGACTCGATGAACTCGCTCTACACCCCGTTGCGGGTGGCCGCAGCTGCCGCGCGGGGGCGGCTGACGCAAGCGGCGGCACGTTCGCTACAGGCGCCGTTGCCCCGGCTCAAGGTGCGGGACGGCCACGTCTACGCGCCGGACGGACGCAGCGCCTCGTACGGCTCGCTGACTCGCGCGGCCGCGAGTGAGCGCACGGCGCGGGTTGTGGCCCAGCTGAAGCCACGGTCGACGCAGACGGTGGTGGGCACTCCGCAGCGGCGGACGGATGCGCTGGCCGCGGTCACCGGACGCAAGGTGTTCGCCATGGACCTAGACGTACCGAACGCGTTGCCGACGATGCTATGCCGGGCGCCGACGATCAACGGATCCGCTCGGGCGGTGCGCAATCTGGCCCAGGTCTCCTCGATGCCCGGGATCACCGACGTGGTTGTGATCCCTCACACGCAGTACATCGCCGGAGGCGTGGCTGTGCGCGGCGCCACGTTCGGACAGTGCATCGACGCGGTGCGGGCGCTCCGGGTCGACTGGGGACCGGGCACGGTGGACGGCGTCTCGGAGTCCGATGTCCTCGGCGAACTTATGGCGAACGAGCTGCCGATGGCCCCCGCGCTTGGCCAGACGCTGGACCAGCGCTTCACGTTCTACTTCCGGCCCGGGGATCCGCTGGAACCGAACTGCGCGGTGGCCGACGTGCGCCCCGACCGAGCGGAGATCTGGTCGAGTCTGAAGACGCCGATCTGGGTCAAGCAGACGATCGCGGATCTGGTTGGGCTGCCGGAGGAGGCGGTGACGGTGCACGTGTCACAGGGCGGCGGCTCGTTCGGCCGACACCTGTTCGCCGACGCGGCGTTTGAGGCGGCGGTGGTCTCAAAGGCGATCGGCAAGCCCGTGAAGCTGATGTGGCATCGGACCGACAGCTTCCGACAGGGGCGTGTGCACCCGATGGCGACCTCACGGGTGCGGGTCACCTACGCTGGGCAGAACGTCCTGGCCTTCGACCAGCGCCACACCGGCGTGGTCACCGACATCGGCGAGGGGTTCGGGGACGTGTTCTCGGCGATGGTCGGACATACGGAGGCCGGGGCGCTGGGGTACTCGCAGGGTTACTTCAACCTCACCGCCAACGTCCCGTACAACTTCGGGCCGGTCACCCAGCAACTGAATGAGATCTACGAGCTGGGCGAGTTCAACACCTCCAGTGTGCGCAGCGTCTACGGCTCCGACTACAGCACGGCGGTGGAGCTGATGGTCGACCAGACGGCCAAGGTGATGGGGCAGGATCCATACCGGTTTCGTCGTGCCTTCGCGCGCGACGCGCGGATGACGGCGGTTCTCGACCAGGTCGCCAGCGCGGCGAGTTGGGGGCGGCCGATGCCGCCGGGCACCGCCCAGGGGATCGCCGTCCATCGCGAGTACAAGGGCTTTGCCGCGTGCGTGGCCGAGATCGATTGCCGCCCGTCCACTGTGGATCGAAAGATCGTGGACGCCTACACCGGAGCCCGCGTCACCCGGGTGGTGTTCGTCATCGACGTGGGGCTGCCGATCAACCCGCTTGGGTTGGAGGCCCAGATGATGGGCGGGATCATGGATGGGATCGCCCAGGCGCTGAGCTACAGCCTCCACCTCCAGGACGGCCATTTCCTGGAGAGCAGCTGGGACAACGCCCACTACACCCGGCAGTGGAACACGCCACCGGAGGTTCAGGTGATCGTGATGCCGCCGACCACAGACACGCCGGGCGGGGCGGGCGAGTTCGCCGTGCCGACATCGATGGCCGCCGTCGCCTGCGCTTATGCGCGAGCTACCGGCACGCTGCCGACCTACTTCCCGGTCAACCACTTCGATATCGACTACGAGCCTATGCCGACGGTTCCCCCAATCCCGCAGTCCCCCACCGACGGGCTGACCCACAGCGGCCCGACGGTCAAGGGCGCGGGCTGAGCCCAGACTGATGGCCACCGACACGCACCCCAAGCACAAGCGCAAGCGGACGCCGACACACACGTTCATCCTCAACGGTAAGCAGGTCCACGTGAACTGTCCCGCGGACGTCCGGTTGCTCTGGGTGCTGCGAGATCTGCTCCACGTCCACGGCCCCAAGTACGGCTGCGGCCTGATGGTCTGCAAGGCCTGCACCTGCCTGATCAACGGCCGCGCTCGCCAGGTGTGTGGAGTCCCGGTCGGCGAATTGAGCGACTGCGATCACGTCGTGACCATCGAGGGCCTCGCCCGAAGCGTCGGCAAGGAGCTCCACCCGATGCAGCGGGCATGGCTCGACTATGACGTGGCCCAATGCGGCTATTGCCAGCCGGGCCAGATCATGGACGCGGTCGGCCTGGTCAACGAGGTCCACGCCGCGGGCCGGCAGGTAACCGATGCGGACCTCGACCGGTTCCGCAACGTGTGTCGCTGTGGGACCTACCCGCGGATCCGGGCTGCGATCCTCGACGCCGCCACGGAGATGCATGCCTCCTCAGAGTACGGCTGCATCTCCCCCGTGAAGGCCACGCTGAAGCGGCGAAAGCCGCCGGCCTTCACCGGCTAAGAAGGCCGGTGCGCCGAGTCTCGCCTGGCACGGGCGTCCGGTAAGGTCACTACCGATGAAGGTCCGGCTCTACTCGATGCCCGGCTCGCACGCCGCGACGACGGGTCAGCTGCTCTTCAACCACAAAGGGATCGACTACAAGCGGACCGACCTTCTGCCGGTCGTCTCCTGGGCGGTGCTCAAGGCCGTCCGCTTCCCCGACGTGACGGTGCCGGCAGCCAAGATCGATGGTGAACGGGTGCAGGGCACGCGGGCGATTGCCCGTGAGCTCGAGCGCCGCCAGCCCGAGCCTCCACTGTTCCCCGGCGACGCGGAGCAAAGACGCGCCGTCAAGGAGGCAGAGCGCTGGGGCGACGAGGTACTCCAGCAAAGGGTCCGCGAGATCTTCCTCTGGTCGGCCCGCAAGGACCACAGCGGGCTCGCCGGCTACCTCGAGGGAGCAAAGATTGGCATGCCGCATGGCGTCGCCGCGAAGACGGCAGGTCCCTTCATCGCCCTCGATGCCCGTTCGCGCGGCGCCACCGACGAGAACGTTCGCCATGCGATCGCCGTCTTCCCGGCGATGCTCCGACGAATCGACGACTGGATCGCGGACGGGACCCTCGGGGGCGAGCCCCCAAACGCGGCCGACCTTCAGATCGCACCCAGCCTGCGCTTGGCCATGAGCCTCGACGACCTCCGCCCGGCGATTGAGAACCGGCCGGCAGGCCGACTGGCAACTCAAATCGTCCCCCACTTCCCGGGGCGAACCCCGGCGGTGCTGCCGCCCGAGTGGCTCGAGCCACTCAACGCTCCTGTGGGCTGAGCGACAGCGCTGGTCTTCTCGGCCAGATGGCCGAGTGTCACCGGGCGATCGAGCTGAGTGCCTCCACGGCCCGCGCGTAGTGGACCGCCTCGAGCCGGATGTGGGACTGCTGTGACATAGAGCGCGCCGCGACGCCGATCGCCTCGACCGGAGGAGCGAGATCGAGGTCCGGCACGACTAGCAGTGGCTCAACCGCTATCCGCCACGGCCATCGGGGATGCTCGACTCGGTAGACCTCTCCGACTGCCACCACGACGCCGAAGATCCGTCGCCACACACTCGCGTAGAGCACGAGACGGTCATCCTCACTCACGCGCGGGCGGCGCGGGAAACCGCCCTCCCGCAGAGCGCTCGTCCGTCCCTCTTCGATCCAGCGCGCGGGAAGCGGGCCCCGCGCGTGTCCGACGGCCTTCAGCCAATGAGCGTGCACCCGCGGATCGTCGCACTCCGAGGAACCGGGCTCGGAGGGGCGGTGTTCGTGCGGGTAGGGAGGCGCCTACATACCGGGGCAGTGGTGATGAAGCTGGCGAAGGTGCTGTGCTTTCGGGGGCTAAGAACGGGTCCGCTCGCGTAGCAATTCAGCCAGCTCATCGGGATCATCCACGGTGACCGTGAGCTCCCCGTGGCGGAGGAGCCCCAGAGGGTCAATCCCGCCGACTCGGCGCCTGAACGTGATGAGCACTCCGCGCTCACCGTTGGTGGCGAAGGTAAGGCCGAGGTCAGTCACTCCCAGTCGCGCCGGCCCGGCCGTCTTGAAGAACCGGTAGGGGCCGGTGAGTTCGACCGATTTGACGTTGTCAAGCGAGGTCCGGACCCGCCAGGGGCCGAACCTCGCCTCTAGCTCGTCCGAAGTCACGACGACCCAGGCCCGGTCAGGGGCGACCCCGAACCCACGGCTGGCGCGCGCGTAGCGAGGGTCGAAGCGAAACTGGAAGCGACGGGTGGCCGGCGAGTCCTCGGCGTGCGCAGCGGCATTCACAAGGGGGTCCACCCTATCCGGCCCCCGGGGGCAGCGCGTCTGCCCGCTGGATGTCGTGCCCTGACTTACGAGGGGTTTACGTCAGGGCCGCTAGGACTGACGGTTGTGAACGCTGGCCTAACGCGACGTCAAGTCCTCCAGGGCGCGGGCGGTGTCGCCGCTCTGGCCATCGTCGGGGGTGGGCTCGCTGAGCTGGTCAGCGAGCCGTCGCACCGCCTCCCGCGCTTTGGCTCCTCGCCCGTCAAACCGGCAGGTGAGGTCCACGCCTTTCGCTCCCAGCCCCACCTTCGGGCGCCGACCGTGACCACGATCGCCGGCGCGAAGGCGGAGCGAAGCGACCATGCGGATCCGGGGTTCCTGTTCCTTGGCCCGGGGCCGGTTTCGCTCTCGGGAACCGAGCAGTACGGGCCGCTGATTGTGGATCGCCGGGACGAGCTGGTCTGGTTCAGACCGGTGGCCCCGGGGCTCGAGGTGACGAACTTCGCTACGTCGTCCTATCGGGGTGAGCCGGTGTTGGTGTGGTGGGAGGGGAAGGTGCTCCAGACGGGTTATGGCCATGGCGAAGCCGTGCTGCTGAACCGGGCCTACCGCGAGGTAGCGCGAGTCCGAGCCGCAGGTGGGCGAGCGATGGACATGCACGCTCTCGTGCTGACACCCGCCGGGACCGCGCTCTTCACCTGCCATCCCGAGCTGGTGCCGGCGGACCTCTCCTCGATCGGCGGGCGGCGTGACGCCCAGGTCTATGAATCGATCATCCAGGAGGTGGACATCGCCACCGGCCGCCTCCTGTTCGAGTGGCGAAGTCTGAAGCACATTCCCCTGAGCAGTTCCTGCCTGCCGGTCGACCTCAGGTATGACTATCTGCACCCCAACTCGATCCAGCTGCTGCCGGACGGCAACCTGCTCGTGTCTGCGCGTCACACCTGGGCCATCTACAAGCTCGAGCGCCGGACGGGCGAGGTCATGTGGACGCTGGGCGGCAAGAACAGCGACTTTGAGATGGGGCCGGGCACGGCGTTCGCCTGGCAACACGATGCCCGCCGGGTCTCGGAGAACGTCTTCAGCCTCTTCGACAACGGCTCGGACGGTGCCATCGACACTGAGCGCCAATCACGCGGCCTGTTGCTCGAGGTCGATGAGTCGCGCAGAAAGGTGACCCTGGGAACGGCATTCACCGCTCCCCGGAGAACCCTGTCGAGTTCGATGGGCTCTGTCCAGGTTCTGCCCTCCGGCCGGGTGGTGGTCGGCTGGGGTGTCGCGCCACACACGATTGAGTTCGCCGCCGACGGCTCGCTTCTGTTTGACACCGCTCTCCCGCCAGGCATGTACTCCTACCGGTCGCTCTGGCTTCACTGGAAAGGCACCCCCCGCCATCGGCCGGCGATTGCCGCCACTCGCGATCGGCAGACCGGCACGAGGTTCATTTACGCCAGCTGGAACGGCGCCACGGACGTCAGGGACTGGCGCGTGAACGCCGGATTGACGCGCCACCAGTTGCGTCCGGTGGGCATCGCGGCACGCCGCGGCTTTGAGACCGTCATCAGGCTCGACGCCGGGGCTCGGTTCGTCTCGGTGACGGCGCTCGACCGGCATGGCCGGTCGTTGAAGCACAGTCGGACGGTGAAGCTTTAGGTCGCTACGGCACCATCCCGGATAGCGGTCCGGACTGCAGGAGCACCAGGATTGCCATGATCAGCACCAGCAGGAGGCTCCACCCGATCACGCGGCGGAAGATGTCGCCCTCCCGCCCGGCGAGGCCAACAGCAGCGGCACCGATGGCAAGGTTCTGGGGCGAGACCATCTTGGCCAGGACGCCGCCGGAGCTGTTGGCGGCGGACATCAGGACCGGTGACAAGCTCGCCTTGTGGGCCGCCGCGACCTGGAGGGCTCCGAAGAGCGAGTTGGTCGAGGTGTCAGAGCCCGTCACCGCGGTTCCGAACCAACCGATCAGCGGTGACAGGAAGGCAAAGAAGCCGCCCGCTCCCGCCGCCCAGGTTCCGAGGGTGACCGTCTGCCCGGAGAAGTTCATCACGTAGGCCAGCGCGAGCACGGAGCAAACGGTCAAGATCGCCGGCGCCAGCTGCACCAGCGTGCTGCCGTAGCTGCGCAGAGCGCGCCGCGGGTTGACCCGGAGCACGATTGCCGTGATCACGCCGGAGACGAAGAGCCAGGTCCCCGCCGCGGTCAGCCAGTTGAACTTGAACAACTCGCTCGTAGGTGCTTTGCCCTTGCCGTTGAGGATGTTGAGTCCGGGCCACTTGGACGCACTGGTCGCCTTGTCGAGCTGGACCGAGATACCGTGAATGCTGGTCACGCCGAGGACGATGACGATGATCGCGTAGGGGGCGAAGGCGAGAATCAGGTCGCCGCGTGTCGGTGGCGGCCCGTCGTCCGCGCCGCGGGCCCGACGCTCTCTGACGCGCTGTTCGAAGGTCGCGTCGCTCACGGCCCCGCCGGCTATGGCGGGGCGCGCGCCTACGGCGGTGGCCGGCGCGCCGGGCGCCTGGGGCGACCACACCTGCAGCAGCGCCACCAGCGCAGCGGCAGAGGCCAGCGCCGCCAGGATGTCGGTCAGGGGAATCGAGACGTAGTTGGAGACGGCGAACTGGACCACCGCGAAGACGACGCCGGCCACCAACGCGGCGGGCCACGTCTGGCGGAGACCTCGGCGGCCGTCGACCATAAAAATGAGCACGAAGGGGACGATGAGGGCCAGGAACGGCGTCTGCCGCCCCACCATTGCACCCAGGTCGTGCACGGGCAGGCCCGTGACCTGAGCCAGGGTGGTAATCGGAATCGCGATGGCGCCGAAGGCCACGGGTGCGGTATCGGCGACGAGCGCGACCGCTGCAGCTCGCACCGGGGAGAGACCCAGACCGACAAGCATGATGCCGCAGATAGCTACAGGGGTCCCGAAACCGGCCAGCGCTTCAAGCAGCGCCCCGAAGCAAAAAGCGATCACGACCACCTGAACCCGCTGATCGTCAGAGACGCTGCTGAAGGCCCGGCGGAGGATGGCGAAGTACCCGGTCTCCTCCGACATGTTGTAGATCCACAGGGCGTTGATGACGATCCACATGATCGGCCAGAAGCCGAACATCGCTCCTTCCAGAGCCGAGTCGCCCGCCTGCCCGACGGGCATCGAATACACGGCGACTGCGACCACGATCGCGACCGCGAGGGTAATCAGCGACGCCAGCCACGCCTTCATCCGGACCACCCCGAGGAGCACGAACAGCACCAGCAGTGGCAGCACAGCAAAAATCGAGGTCAGGCCCAGCGAGTGGCCGACCGGATCAAGCACCTGCCTGTACATCCGTCCTCCCTTCCGGGCCCGTCTCCCAAACGGGCTCCTCCTCTCCCCCGGGAGCTACCCGGCCCCGTGCCCCCTCACGCCTTGACTTGAGATACCGCTACGGCAGCACGGCGGTCAGCGCGTCCAGTGCGCTCACCTGGCCCCCGAGCGTGACGCCGAGGGGCGAGGGATCGGCCTCACCGGTCCAGTGGAAAGAGAACTGACACGTGCGGGGGCTGGCGCAGGGACTCGGCCCCCGGATAGCGTTGTTGATCACCGCTCGTGCCTGGGCGCGCAGGAAGCCATTGAAGATCGGGCTGCGGGTGACGGCGGACCAGTCGGCCACGGCGTTGACGAACAAGCCCTTGTAGGCCGGGAGGTCGAGCGGGTACTGCACGCGACTGCAGGCCCCGAGGGTCGCCTCGCAGTGCTCCTGAAGGATGCCGTTCGCTGTGAGGCCGCTCACGGGGCTTATCGTGTAGTTGAGGAATCGCTCGGCCTGCGCGTAGTACGAGCCGCTGTTCAGGGTGGCGCCCATCTGGGTCAGCGCTTCGGCGACCTCCCCCTCGGTATAGGTGAGGGTTCCGCCGACGGGGTGACAGGAGGCATTGAGACTGTCGGTCACGCTGCCCCGACTGAGGTTGACAAGGCCGCTGCTCTCGAGCCAGGTGAGGTCGGCCTGGGCGTCGTTCAGCCACGTCGAGGCGAGGCTTCGGTTGTAGAACGGCCCCGCGGCGCGGTAGCGCGAGAGCTGAGCCGTCAGGGCAACGAACTGGGCATTGATGACGACATCGGGGGGCGTCCCCACGGACCACTCGATGCCACCGCAGAACTTGGGGTGCGCCGCGATGTAGCGAGCCTCCCACTCGGCGGTGGAGAGAAATCTCCCGGCGTCCCGGCGGTCATGCATGTAGTAGAGCTCGTACTGCGAGGCGGCCAGCCAGGCCAAGGCCCACCACGCCGTGTCGTCCATGTATGGGTTGGCGAACTGCCACCGGGAGCCGTAGACGCCTCGCTTGTAGGTCTGGAGCAGGACGCGCTGATACAGCGGTGCGGTGCTGCGGACCCGTTCGGCGTAGCGGACCATCGTGGTGATCGCCAACGCGGACTGCCACCAGTAGGACGGGTTCTCGGCCCCCCACAGCCCGGTCGTCGGATTCCAGCTGACCGGGCTGCGGCCCGCGGAGCCGAGCATCTCCTGCATGCCCCGGCTCGCGGCCAGGGCGAAACTGGGCGGCCGCGCGACCGCCACCTTGGCGCTCTTAGCGGCGGCTGCCGATGCCGGAACGAGCGCCAGCGCCACCAGCCACAGCGCCACCAGCGTCATCGATCGTCGGGTCCTGCCTATTACGACCATCGCTCCCTGCCCTAACACGGCCGATCTCGTTTTTAATCGGCCGGGACACGATTCTTAGGCGGGTCCTTGGACCTCAGCTGCGAACCACCGCTAGAGCGGCCTCGATGCGCGTGATCTCGAACAGTCGGCGGACCTGATGGGGCAGCTCGCCCGTAACGACCAAGGTGCTGCCGTGGTCCTCGCACTGGTGGATCGCGTTCACCAGTGCCCTGATTCCGGAGGAATCCATGAACACGGTGCGCGAGAAGTCGAGGACCACATTCTTTCCGGTCGCGATCCGCCGGCTCAGCGCTTGGCTGAATTCCGGCGCGCTCACGAGGTCGATCTCGCCCGTGACCTCGATCCGGACCGCGTGCTCATCGAGCGCGATCACGGAGAGGGCGAAGTGGGAGGGAGCGTCTGTCATGTGCCGGCGTCCCGGCGTGAGAAAACGTCAGGACGAGACTAACCCCGCGGAGATTTCGCGCTCGATGTGTGGTTGCAATGCAACCCGAGCAGTTGGCCGCACGTAGCGCCCTTCTCGCGGCTAGGTGGCTAGCGTAGGCTTGTACGGAGTGACCGCCTCCGAATCTTCCTTACGGCGGGCCATAAAGCGTGATCTCGTTGTCATAGGCGCGTCGGCGGGAGGCGTCGAGACACTCAAGCGTGTGGTTGAGCGCCTACCGCCTGATCTTCCCGCGGCTGTCTGCATCGTCCTCCATATCGCGCCCGACACCCCGAGCCTCCTGGCGCAGATTCTGTCCCGGTCCGGCGCGCTGCCGTGTCACGCCGCCCGCGGGGCGGAGCGCCTGCGTAGGGGAGCCATCCTGGTCGCGAGCCCAGATCGCCACCTGGTGGTCGAAGACGAGCATGTCTACCTTTCCGTGGGGCCTCGCGAGAACGGTCACCGGCCCGCCGTCGACGTCCTTTTCCGCTCCGCCGCCGCCGCGCAAGGAGCCCGCGTAATCGGCGTGATCCTCTCGGGGCGGCGAGGTGATGGCGCCGTAGGCCTGGCCGCGGTCAAGGCGGCGGGAGGGGCAACGATCGTGCAGGATCCCCGCGACGCCCTATATCCTGGAATGCCTTCAATTGCTCTGGCCCACGTCGCTCCAGACGCCGTGGTGCCATCGGAGCGCGTCGCCGACACGATTGTGGCCATGATCAACGGAGACGACCCCCCGCCTGGGGCGAAGACCAGTCCGCCGGATGCGTCCGGGGGGGTCCATGGCGAGGGAGAGACCACGATCTGTCCCGAGTGTGGCGGTGTCCTCACCGAGCGACATGAAGCCGGGACGATGCTCTGGCAGTGCCGGGTTGGTCATCGCTACTCGCCTGAGAGCTTGCTCGATGTCCAGGCGATGGATGTCGAGGCTGCCATGTGGGCGGGCGTGCGCGCTCTCGAGGATCGAAGCCGGCTGCTGAAGCGCATGGCCGAACAGTTTGAGCCCCAGGGACGGTCGCGTTCGGCGCGCTCGTTTCGCGACAAGGCGCACGACGCGGCGGAACAGGCCCGCGCAGTCAGGGAGGTGCTCATGCGGGCGGGAACGGTCAGCCTAACGAGGGATGAACCCGGTGACCTGGAGCCGGAGGAGATCGAGATCAGGCGGGCCTCGAGCGGTGGCGCCCCGTGACAACAAGTGCCAAGGGGGGCGCCACGCTCGACACCGTGCTCGAGTTCGTGAAGGAGCAGCGCGGCTTCGATTTCACGGGCTATAAGCGCTCGAGCATCGAGCGGCGCGTCACGAAGCGGATGAGCGAGGTGGGGGTCGAGGGCTACGACACGTATCTCGACTACCTGGAGTTGCACAGCGAGGAGTTCGCCGAGCTCTTCAAGACCATTCTCATCAACGTCACTCGGTTCTTCCGGGACCGGCCGGCGTGGGAGTACCTAGCCGACGAAGTCGTTCCGCGGCTCATCGAAACGCACGATTCGAGCACCCCGATCCGCGTCTGGTGCCCGGGCGCCGCTTCGGGCGAGGAGGCCTACACGGTGACCATGGTCCTCGCGCAGGCCCTGGGCGAGGTTGAGTTCGCGGAGCGGGTCAAGGTCTACGCCACCGACGTCGACGAGTCGGCCCTGGACATCGCGCGCCATGGCGCCTATCTGCCCCGTCAGATCGAGGACGTCCCGCGTGATGCGCTGGAACGGTTCTTCGAGCGGACCGACCAGCGCTACGTGTTCCGCAAGGACCTCAGACGCTGCGTGATCTTCGGCCGCAACGATCTTGTCCAGGACGCTCCGATCTCTCGCATCGACCTCCTGGTGTGCCGGAACACGCTCATGTACTTCACCGCCGAGACACAGGCCCAGATCCTTCGGCGCTTCCATTTCGCCCTCAACAACGATGGCTTCCTGATGCTCGGCAAGTCCGAGATGCTCATCACCCACTCTGACCTGTTCACGCCGGTCAATCTGAAGTGGCGGGTGTTCCGCAAGGTCGCGCGACGGGCGGCGCGGGAGCGCCTCCGGGCGCTTGCCTTCGATCCGAACAACGGCGCCTCGCAGACGATCGGCAGCGATCTTCGTGAAGCCGCGTTCGACACGGGCGGGCGGGCCCAGCTAGTGCTCGATTCCACCGGCGCGCTGGTCATGGCCAACGAGGAGGCGCGCCGCGTGTTTTCGCTCGGGGTGGGAGATTTCGGCCGCCCGATCCAGGATCTCGAGGTTTCATACCGGCCGGTCGAGCTGCGCAGCCACCTGGACACGGTGCAGAGGGAACTGCGCGCGGTTGCGCTCAACGGCATCCGCTGGCGAGATGGCGAGCGCGAGCGGATCTTCGATGTCGCCGCCACGCCGCTCCTGGCCGACGGCACGCTGATAGGGGTCATCGTCGCCTACGACGACGTCAGTGAGCGCTACGAGATCGAGGAGCAACTTCAGGCCTCGCGCCGTGAGCTCGAGCAGGCCCAGGAGGAGCTTCAGTCCGCCGTTGAGGAACTCGAGACGACCAACGAGGAGCTTCAGTCGACCAACGAGGAGTTGGAGACGACGAACGAGGAGCTGCAGTCGACCAACGAAGAACTGGAGACGACGAACGAGGAGCTTCAGTCGACCAACGAAGAACTCGAGACGATGAACGAGGAGCTCCGCCATCGTTCGATCGAGCTCAACGACATGAACCTCCTTCTGGAGACGGTGCTGAGCCGGATCGGCTTGGCGGTCATTGTCGTCGACCGTCAGCAGAACATCCGCATCTGGAACAGTCAAGCACGGGATCTGTGGGGCCTGACCGCGGAGGAGACGGAGGGACAGCACCTCCTATCCCTCGACATCGGACTCCCCGTAACCGAGATCCGGCCACAGCTGAAAGCCGTCTTCACCGGTGACTCACAGCGCGAGGAGGTGACGGTCGACGCCGTCAATCGACGGGGCCGGGAGTTCCAGTGTCAGGTGACCATCTTGCGTCTGGGTGAGTTGCGCGAGGACGGCGTGGGCGCCGCGATCATGATGGTCGAGAGCGGCTCCGACTGAGCCGTTCGTTACTCACGCGCACGCGGGTCTCTTGGCACTGCTCCCGGTTGGCTGCGACGGTGCGGAGACGTTCATCGAACCTGACCCGGTCTGTCTCGTAACGGACCCGTAGCTCAGCCAGCCGCTCCGTGAGGAGTATGAAGTTGGGCGCGCCGCCGTCGGGCGCTCGTGCGGGGGCGGCGGGATCGAGGCCACGGCTCTCCCGATCGTCGATGAGGCTCGGGCGCCGGAAGCGCTCGACCGGCCGCGTCGCGCCCGGAGGCGCCTCTAGGAGCAGCCAGCCCTGGTCCTGACGAATGATGGCGCCTCGCTCGGCGAGATCCCGAAGGGCCACGGCGACGGTTGGGCGCCGAGCGCCGATGAGCGCGCCGAGGGCGTCATGGGTCAACCTCAGGGGCAACGTGGCACCGGCTGGAGTGACTCGTCCCCACGACTCCGCCAGAAGCCACATCACGGCGAGCACGCGTTGATCCACGCGTGGCAGCTGGCAGATGACGAGTTGCGTCGTAAGCCGCTCGGCCTGCTGGACGTTGCGGAGCTCAAGCCCTGTGACCAGACCCGGCCAGTGGCGGATCGCGAGCAGGAAATCGACGCCCAGCAGTGCCAGATGAGTACCTGGGGCCGCGCGGACCGACGATTCAGCCACGAGGATCGACGGGTCGCCGCCGCGGCGGGAGACGACGTCGCCGGGCCCGAGAAGGCGCATGCCGACCTGGTCGCCAACCTGCACCTGCTCCAGGACCATTCCGTCGATCAGCAGCGCGGCGAAGGCGTGATGCTCCTGGAGTCGAGCATCCAGCACATCCTTTTCGCCGCCGACGGCTAAGAGTGACGCCACCACCGCTCGACGAGCCTCGGACAGCTCTTCATCTGACAGGAAGAGGCCGAGATCCGGATCGACCTCGAGGAGGCGGATTCGAGACGGGAAGGCGGCAGTGGCCATGGTTGCCTGCTTCTAGGTTTCGGCAAGCGCTACAGGGCAAGATTAGTGCCATGGACAAGGATGAGACCCAGCCGAAGGCCGGCGGCGACGCCGAGCAGCAGGCGCGAGAGCGCGAGCGTGCTGAGCGTGCCCGTGAGCGCGAGCACCGCGCCGAGGAGCGAAAGGCAGAGGCCGAGCGCGAGGCGCGAGACGCCGCCACCGAGAAAGCCGCGCAGGCCCACCGTGACGAGGCCTCGGTGCATGAAGGCGCGGCAGAGCTTCAACGAAAGGCACGACGCCTGCAGACCCGGCACGTCGAGGAGGGCGATAAGTAGGTCCCCCTGGGCGGCCAGCCCGAGAGGGCGGACAGCCAAGCTCAATACGGCGTCGGTGCCAGTCTTGGCTGCCCGCCCTTAGACGCTCGGGAGGAGAGAGACTGACCTCGGAGCCCTGTGTACCCGAATAGCTCGGGAATTGCAGGCGAAGGGTTGCAATACAACGCGTCCGGATGGCGATGTCGGAACTCCCGGCCTCTATACCATCCGCGCGGGGCGGTTAGCTCAGCTGGTAGAGCGCCTGCCTTACAAGCAGGAGGTCGGCGGTTCGAGACCGTCACCGCCCACTGAGGAAATGCCTCTGTGTCAGGCCGCGCGCCGACGGATGCGTCCGCGATGGCGCTCGCGCTTGGCCGCCAGAAGCCGTTCGTCGGCTGCCTGAAGCAACGCGCCTGCGTTGACGCCGTCGTCCGGAAACACCGCCACTCCGACGCTGGCACTGAGTGTTTCGATCCCCGCAGTGGCCTCGGCCACGGTGGCGGCGATGCGCCGGGCTAGAGGCAGCGTGTGGGGGCCGTCGGTCTCGGGGGCGAGGACGCAGAACTCATCTCCGCCCAGACGGGCCACCGTGTCCTGGCCCCGCATGGCCTGGGTCAGGGCCGCGGCCACGTCACACAGCACTTCATCGCCGGCGGCGTGCCCAAAGCGATCGTTGAGGAGCTTGAAGCCATCGAGGTCGAGCATGATGAGCGCGAACCGGTGGCGCGCCCGCCGGTGGCGCGCAATCTCGTACTCGGCCCGACTGAGGAGGAGCCGTCGGTTGGCGATGCCGGTCAGAGGATCGCTCAGAGCGACATTGCGTAGCGCGTCGCGCTCCCGCTCAAGTCGCTCGCGCACCGCGATCGAGATGACCACGCTCGCCGCCAGGCTGATGAGGGTGAGCGCCGGCGACGGAGGCGGCGAGACCTTGAGCCACCCGCTCAGCGGGAGTGCGGCGATGCCCACGACCGCCGCCGCGCTCAGAATCGCCCGGATGCGCCCGCTCGGCAACGAACAGGCCAGGAGCGCCCCCGGCAGGCAGAGCCAGAATGCCTCCCCGCCCCCGGCCAGTGCCACCAGAGCGGCGGTGAAGAGCGCGATCGCCGCGACCCGCGGCACGACGCCGGCTCCCCGCCGGCCCTGACTTCCGGTCAGCCGCCCAGTTTGACGCCCACTCACGCCTCAGAACGTAGGACACGGCCCGGACTGCACGGGGTCGCGAATCCGCAGCTTGCACGGTTTTGGCGCCGCCGCGCGCCTTCCGGCCGTCCGGCACCGCCTCCGGCGGCGTTAGCCGGCCGTTCTCGCGGGTAGGAGAAGTCCATGCCACAGAAGCTGAACGTTGCCGATCTCAGGATCAAGAGCCCCGCTTTTGAGGGGCACAAGCGCATACCGGACAAGCACACGTCAAACGGCGAGAACGTCGCCCCACCGCTCGAGTGGTCAGGGGTTCCGGACGGGACGCAGGCCATCGCCATCGTCGTCCACGATCCCGATGCGCCGCTGGTCGATGGTTTCACCCACTGGGTCGCCTACGGCATCTCGCCAGACACCACGAGCCTTCCCGAGGGAGGCGAAGGGCCGACCCAGGGGCTCAATTCGATGGGCGAAGAGGGCTACATGGGACCCGCCCCGCCGCCTGGCCACGGACCCCACCATTACTACTTCTGGGTCTACGCGCTGGACGAGGATCTCGATCTGCCGCCCAGTCTCGACCGCCGCGCTCTCCTCGAGCAGATCGAGGATCATGTGATCGAGCAGGCCCGGGTGATCGGGACCTACTCGAACGACTAGCGTGAGCCGAGCGCCCCGCGCTTGACTTCGAACATCGACGCGTCGGCGCGGCGGAGCAATCCGTCCGCGCTATCAGCGTCGACGGGAAACACGGCGGCCCCAATGCTGGCCCCAATGCGGACCACGTGATCGTCGACCCGGAACGGACCGGTGAAGGCCGTGGCCAACCGCTCGGCCACGGTGTCCGAATCCTCGGGTGAGCTCTGGCTGGTGATCAGCACGGCGAACTCATCCCCGCCCAGGCGCGCCACCAGGTCGGTTGCCCGCACGCAGGCAACCAGGCGCTTGGCCAGCGCGCTGAGCAGTTGATCGCCGACGTCGTGACCAAACTCGTCGTTGACCGGCTTGAAGCCGTTGAGGTCGATGTAGAACATGGTCACTAGCTCATCGTGCTGACGCGCTCGGTTGACAGCCTTGCGCAGCTGGTTGGCGAACTGGAGTCGGTTGGCGAGACCGGTGAGCTGGTCGTGCAGCGCCTGGTGGGTGATCTGGTCGACCAGCCGCCCGTTCTGGAGCGCGGTAGAGGCCTGGGCGGCGACACCTGAGAGGCGGTCGAGCAGGTCCGGGTTGGGAGCCAGGCGCTCAGGTCGGTCCAGCACGGAGACGCCAAGAACACCCAGCAGTGTGTCCTCCGTGGCCAGTGGCACCAAGGTGACCGCGGCATCTCCAAGCCGATCCAGCTCCTCCCGGACCCGAGGATGTTCAGCGCCTGCGTCGATGAACAGCGGCTCGCTGTGAGGATCGTTTAGCAGTTGCTCAAGCGGTCCGCCGGGCTCCGGGACCCATCTCAGGTCGCCCTCAGCCACCGGGTCCTCCGCGTCACGCGTGGTTATGGCTCGCCGGACGAGCTCGCCGCGGGCCGGCTCCCACAGGTACACAGCGACGCGGTCTGAATCGACGACCAGCGGGACGGCAGCCGCCAGGCGCTGGGCCACCTCACCGCTCGTCCCGGCGGTGGCCAACGCGCGGGCCAGCTGCAGCAGGGCGCTCGATTGGTGATAGCGCCGGTTGGCTTCGATCAGGGCCGCGGCACCGTCGAGGGCGGTGGCGGCGTAGCGGGCGTAGACCTCGAGGAGCTCGCGTTCCTGCGGGAAGAACTTCTCGTCGGTATTGAACGCGGCCAGGAGCCGTCCATAGTCGCGGCGATCTGAACGCACCGGGACCACCAGCCACGAGCTCGGATGGTCGGCGGGATGGCGGTCAAGGATCTCCTCGGCGTGCTGGAGGACCTGTCCTTGGTCAAATCCCCGGTGGTGTACGTGAAGCTCGCCATCCTCCTCCAGGCGGACAGCGAGCAGATACCGCGGAGCCCGCACCTCCATGGCGGCGCGATCGGTGATCCGCGCCAGCACGTCGGCGACGTCGTCGGCCGCGATCAGGTCCGAGGCGGTGGCGAACATGCTGTGCAGCCGCTCCTGCATGCCATCGAGCTGCTGGCGCAGGGCCACGAGCTGATCGTCTGAGTCGATGACCTCGCTTTCCTCAGCTCGCCACGTGAGGCGGTAGGTGCATTCGGGGGCTCCAAACGCCGCGCAGCAGTCGTGCTCGACGTGAGCCGGGGGCAGTCCGAAGAGGACCGTCGTGGTGCTAAGCAGCCCGATCGTCCAAGCGCAGTGCTCACTGGAGCGCGGAAAGCCGTCTACCGCGGTCGCCGTGAGAATGGCGAAACCAGGGCCTGCGTCAACCGCGTCCAGACGCGTGACCGTGCTGAATTTGCTCGCCGACGTGCTGATCTGGCGATAGACATTCTCGGCCGAGCCCAGGGATCGCAGCAGCGCCGCCACGGGTGAAGCGCTCAGTCGCCGGGCGGCCCGCCGGCCGGTGAGGGTCGGGAGTTGCGGGTTGTGCGTGACCTGCATCCCGGCCCGCCACAACGCAGTCGCCTCGTCGAAGGAGATCCAGTTGCTGATGTCGCACAGGTACTCGGGGGTCCGCGTGGACGCGGCGATGCGCAACAGCTCAGGGATGGCTTCCTCTCCCGCCAGCTCGGTCACCTCAGCCAGCAGCACCGCGCTCATGGAGCACGAGAAGTGGTTGCCGTCCTGTGTCGGCATGGGACCGTTATGGGCGGGGACCTGGCCCATGGGACCGTTATCGGTCGTCTTGGGCATCGGCTGAATGGCTTAGGCCGAACCGTGGGTAGGCTCGAGCCGATGCCGCAGATCCCGACGCTTCCTCGCTTGCCCGGGATCCCCGATCCGCTGCGGCGCATCCGCCTCCCCGACGATCTCGAGGCGGTCACGACCATCGGTGCCGAGGAGGACCCGACGGCGGTCGGGCTGGAGGCGCCAGCCGTGGCGGATATCTGGAAGGCGGCGGTGGATCTTTACCGCAGCGGCGTCCACCCCGCGGTGCAAGTCTGCGTGCGCCGGCACGGCAAGGTCGTTCTCAACCGCGCGATCGGCCACGCCCGCGGAAATGGCCCGAACGACACAGCCGACGCCGAGCGGGTTCTCGCCTCACCGGCGACGCCGTTTCTCATCTACTCCGGCGCCAAGGGCGTGACCGCGTTTGTCGTGCACTTGGCGGCCGAACGGGGCGCCATCGACCTTGAGGACCCGGTCGCCAAGTACATCCCGGACTACGCCGCCAACGGCAAGGGCGAGATCACGATCGCCCACGTCCTGGCCCACCGCGCGGGAGTGGCGAATCTCCCGCGGGAGGCCTTCGACCTCGACCGGATCGAGGACCGGGAGTTTCTCCTCGATGTCCTGTGTTCGGCCAAGCCGTTTGGGAAACCTGGGGAATTTCTCGCCTATCACGCCGTCTCCGGTGGATTCATCCTGGCCGAGGTCATTAGGCGCGCGACAGGTCAGGACATCCAGGGCCTGTTGAGCGAGGCGATCCGGGCGCCGCTTGGCTTCCGCTGGACCAACTACGGCGTCCGCGCCGAGGACATCCCGGTTGTGGCCGTCGACTACGTGACCGGCCCGCCGACACTGCCCCCGTTCTCGCAGCTGCTTACCCGAGCCCTCGGGGTTAGTCTCGATGAGCTGGTCGAGCTCAGCCGGGATCCGCGCTTTTTGACCGCGGTCGTGCCCAGCGCGAATGTGGTGACGACCGCGGAAGAGCTCTCACTCTTCTACGAGATCTTCCGCCGGGGCGGAGAGCTCGACGGCGTCAGGGTCGTGCGGCCGGAGACCGTGCGGCGCGCCATCACCGAGCAGTCGCGGCTGGAGATCGACCTCTCGCTCGGCTTCCCGACCCGCTTCGGCTACGGGCTAATGCTGGGTGCGGCCTTCCTCAGCCTCTTTGGTCGAGACACTCAGCACGCCTTCGGCCACCTCGGCTTCACAAACATGCTCGCGTGGGCTGACCCGCAGCGCGCGCTTTCCTGCGCCGTCATGACCAACGGCAAGCCGACGGTGTATCCGGAGCTACCGCGTCTCTACAACCTGATGCAGCGCATCACCTCGAGCGCCCCAAAGGTGCCGGGGGACGAGATGGAGGTCTGGGATCCGCTGGCCGGCCGCCCGAGCTAGCTCCGGCTCGATCGTGTGGAGCCGCCCGACCTTGCCGAGCCGCTCGACCGTGTGGAGCCGCTCGACCGTGTGGAGCCGCTTGACCTCCGCGTGCTGGTAGAGCGAGACCGCGAAGAGCTCGACCGCGAAGAGCTGCGCGAGCGTCCCGTCGACCCCGTGCTACGCGAGCGCCCGCTGCTTGAGCGTCGGCGCGTCTTCGTGGCGCGAAGCGGCCGGGGCACCTCGGAGCGAACCACTTCCTTGACCAGTCGGACCAGCTCGGCGTCGAGGAACTTGGCCATCCGCTCCTCGTCGCGCTTTATCGCCTTAGCCAGCTGTGCCGTCTCGCGATCACCGACCGCCTCGGCGAAGGTCTGGATGCGTGAGTAGATGGCAATCTCGACGTGCTCTTCGCGCAGCTCCTCCTGCGCGTTGCGCAGGTGGGTCTCGGCCTGGTTCGTGACCACAGCCCGGGCCGTGCCGACCTGACCCTTTACGGCGGCCACGGCCTTGCCCGCAGCTTCACCCACGGCGCCGGGGACCCCGGGGACCTGAGGGCCGGTGGTTGCGCTACCGCCGAGCTGCTTGATCCGCCGGGCGACGCGGCGCTTGTGGTCCTTGGTCTCGGTCAGGTGCTTGCGTAGGCGCTTCTTGTAGGCCTGTTTTTCGGTCAGAGCGATGTGGGCCGTGAGATCGGCCTCCAGCTCGGCTTCCTTGGCATGCGCCTCGTTGAGCCACTGGACCAACTTCGCATCGCGGGCGTTCAGATCTGGCATCGTTTCATCCTCTCTTGGTGTCAGCCGCTGCGCCCATTGGTACTGCGCAGCTCCCGTTGGACGGCGTTCAAGATGGTTTGGCGTTGCCGGTGGCTGCCCTCATAGAGCTGCACCGCGGCCAGTTGTGCCGGATCCGATCCAGAGAGTCGGGCGACGACCTCCTTGGCGTTCATTCGCGCGTATCCGTCCCACGGTTCCGCGATGTGGACCTCGGCACCGGCGCCGTCCTCGGCTCCCGGTTCGGCGAGCTCCTCGACAAGCGTGGGTTCCTCGGACACATGGACGGGCTCGGATTCCGGTGAAGGTGGCGGGGGTTCGGCCAGGGCCGGCCGTGGCGCCGCCGGGACGTTGCCGCTCGGTGTCGGCTCGTGCGGACGCGCCCATCCGGAGTCGGGCCGGGGGATGGTCGCGGTCCCACCGTCGCCGCCGCTCGCCCGGGAAGCGGCCAGCCCGACGAGTCGCGTGGTCGCCCCAGTGGCGACGCTAACGGTCTCCTCGGCGACGCGTAGCCAGAGCCGAGTGGCGCGCACGCCGACGCGCACCGGCAGCATGATGAGGTCGCCGACCACGTGCTCCTATTACCCGGAGAGCAAAAAGCGAACCGGTGCCCGGCGGTTTCGATCGCTTTCCGGCTGGAAACATGGTTGGTGCGGCATCGCATAAGGTTGCTTTCGCAGAGGAGAGGACGAGTGGATCTGGATCCGAGGTCACTTATCAAAGGCGGGCTGAAGCTCGCCGAGCGCGGACTGGACGAGGCTTACTTCGCGACGCTCCTGGCGCGGAGCGGGGTCGTCGGTCTCGAAATGCCCCACACCCTGGCCCAGCTGGGGATGGCCCTCGAGCGCTACGGCATGCTCGGATCGCTCCCGGCCATGGGTGCCATCCGCTACGGCGACCGCATCGCGATCATCGATGAGCGCGGGGAGCTGACCTACCAGGAGCTGCACGAGAACTCGAACGCGATTGCCAACGCCTGGCGCGACAAGGGTCTGGAGCCTGGCGACGGTGTGGCGGTCCTGGTCCGCAACCATCGCGGCTTCCTTGAGGCAGTGTTTGCGGGCGCCAAGTGCGGGGCCAGGATCATTCTCCTGAACACGTCGTTCGCGGGGCCACAGATCCGGGAGGTGGCCGAACGGGAAGGAACCGACCTGCTCGTCTACGACGACGAGTACAGCGAGGTGCTGGAGGGCATCGACGACCCGCCGCACGGTCGCTATCGGGCCTGGGTGGAAGACGACAAAGACGCCGACGACACGCTGGACGCGCTCATCGCCGCCGGGGACAAGGAGGCGCCCCCCAAGGCCGGCGAGGGGCCGAAGATCACGATCCTGACCAGCGGCACGACCGGCACCCCCAAGGGCGCACCGCGCAGCGAGCCCAAGTCGCTGGGGCTGATCGGCGGATTGCTCAGCAAGGTTCCGTTCAAGGCCGGCGAGATCACAGAGCTCTGCGTTCCCATGTTCCACGCCCTCGGCTTTGCGCAGGCGCTGGTGGGAATGGGGCTCGGCTCGACCCTGGTGGTGCGCCGCCGCTTCGACCCGGAGGAGACTCTCAAGAGCCTCGAGGAGCACCGGGCGACGGCGATGGTGATGGTCCCGGTGATGCTCCAGCGCACGCTCGAGCTCGGCCCGGAGAAGATCGACGAGTTCGACCACTCCTGCCTTCGGATCATCTTCCTCTCCGGTTCGGCGCTCCCTGCGGATGTGGCCAAGCGCGCACTCAAGGCCTTCGGCCCGGTCGTCTACAACCTCTACGGGTCGACCGAGATCTCCTACGCCACGATCGCCACGCCGGAGGACCTCCGCGACGATCCCTCGTCGGTGGGCAAGGTGGTCCGCGGCTCGGTGGTCAAGATCTACGGCGATGACGACAAGGAGTTGCCCGCCGGCGAGAGCGGGCGGATCTTCGTCGGCAACATCTCCCAGTTCGAGGGCTACACCGGCGGCGGCAACAAAGACGAGATCGATGGCCTGATCGCCTCGGGCGACGTCGGGCACTTCGACGACCAGGGACGTCTGTACATCGACGGCCGTGACGACGAGATGATCGTGTCCGGGGGTGAGAATGTCTTCCCGGCCGAGGTCGAGGAGCTGCTGGCCAGCCACGAGAAGATTGAGGAGGCGGCCGTCCTCGGTGTCGACGACGAGAAGTTCGGTCAGCGCTTGAAGGCGTTTGTCGTTCAGCGCGGGGACGGGCTGAGTGAGGACGACGTCAAGAAGTACGTCAAGGAGAACCTGGCCAACTACAAGGTGCCCCGGGACGTCGTGTTCGTGGACGAGCTTCCCCGCAACGCCACCGGCAAGGTGCTCAAGCGTGAGCTGGCTGAGCAGGATGAAGACTCGGCTGACGGAGACAGCGACGGGAAGTCCGAGGAGAAGTCCGGCGGCGAGGAGAAGTCCGAGGCGAAGGCCGACAGCGCCGAAGAGAAGTCAGACGGCGATGAGGACAAGGCCGAGGACCAGCAGGAGGAGAAGGCCGCCACCTAGGCGGCGGTGTGCTCGTCGAGGAAGGCGAGCATCCGTCGCCACGAGTCCTCGGACGCGTCCGCGAACTCCTCGTGACGCCTGTCGAAGAAGGAGTGGGGAGCGTCCGGGTAGATGTAGATCTCGTGCGGCACGTCGGCGCCGTCGAGCGCATCGTCGAACTCCTCGACCTGCTCGACCGGAATTGCCTGGTCGGCGCCCCCGAACAGCCCGAGGAGGGGATACCTGATGTCGGCTGCTCGCTCGATCGGACCCGCGACCCCGAAGCGTGAGACCAGGAGGCCATAGAAGCCGATCACGGCGGAGAGGCCCGGCACGTCGGCGCCGGCCATGAAGGACTGAAAGCCGCCCAGGCAGAAGCCGACCGTGGCGGGAGCCGCGGCCCCGGTGCGGTCGCGGAGCGCAGCCGCGGCGGCGGTCAGATCGGCCTGGACCTGTGGGACCTGGAGCTGGTCGACGTGCGAGCGGAACTCGAAGTCCGCGTCGCGCGGGCCGAGACCGGCGGTGCGCCCGAAATAGTCGAGCGCGATGGCGTGGTACCCAGCCTGGGCGAAGCGCTCGGCGAGGTCGGAATAGAAGGGGTAAAGGCCGCGGACGTCAGGCAGGATCACGATCCCGCCGCGGCCCTCAGGCGATTCGGCCAAGGCGGCCGAGAAATGGGTCCCGTCGGCGGACTCGAGCTCCAGAAGCTCGGCGCCGGCGCCGCCGGCCATCGGCGCGCGGAGGAGGTCGGCCGGGGGCAGGGGCGGGAGGGCGTCAAATTCAAAGCACATGGCCGACACGATAGAAACTGGGCCGTGCCGTCGTCCGACCCAGCCGCGTTCCGCTCGCAGTTTCCGATCTTTGAGCGCTTCTCCTATCTCAACGCCGGAACCGAGGGGCCGCTTCCGGAGCGCGCGGCCCAGGCGGTCAAGGCACGGATCGATCTCGAGGTGAGCGGCGGTCGCTCGGGCAAGACGTACATCGAGGGCGTGATGGACCTTGCCGCACGCGTACGTGCGGGCTATGCCTCGATCCTGGGCTGCGCGGACGAAGATGTCGCGCTCACCGGATCGACCACCGACGGAGTGAACACCGTGCTGGCCGGACTCGACCTGCAACCGGGTGACGAGATCGTGACCAGCGACGAGGAGCATCCCGGCCTGCTGGCTCCGCTCGGCCGAGCCCGGCGGCGCTTCGGGATCGAGATCAAGGTGGCGCCGTTCGCCTCGGTTGCCGAGGCAGTTTCGCCCTCGACCCGGCTGATCGCCTGCTCACACGTTTCCTGGGTCAACGGCCAGGTCGTCGACGTTGCTGCGCTCATTGCGACCGGCGTCCCGGTGCTCCTCGACGCCGCCCAGGCGCTGGGCGCGATCCCGGTCAACGTCGGCCAGCTCGGCTGTGCCTTCTACGCCGCCTCAGGCCAGAAGTGGCTCTGCGGTCCTGAGGGCAGCGGTTGTCTCTATGTCAGCCGATCGCGCCTCGATGATCTGCTGGTGCCCTGGCCCGGCTACGCCTCGGTGGCCGATCCGGAGCGCGCGCTCGAGTTCGAGGCCGCGGAGGGAGCCAAGCGCCTCGACCACGGCTTCCCGGTGCCGCTGCGAAACGCCTGGGCGCTCGCCTCGCTTAAGGTGTTCGAGGAGGCGGGCTGGGAATGGGTGCACGAGCGGGCGGCGGCGCTCGCGGCCCGGCTGGCCGAGCGGCTGACCGGGAATGGGCTTGAGGTGATGCCCCGCGGGCGATCAACGCTTGTCTCCTGGAAGGCCGAGGACCCGCAGGCCGAGGTCGAGCGCCTGGCCGCTCAGGGCTTCATTGTCCGCAGCATCCCCGCACGCAGCCTCATGCGTGCCTCGGCCGGCGCGTGGTCATCCGAGGACGAGCTCGACGCGCTGGCCGACCTTGCCGCCCAGCGCTGAGGTCAGCCCACCCGTTCGGGGTGGGCGTAGACGTTGGTGCTGCCCCGGCGGGTGAAGCCGCACAGGGTGATCCCGCGCTCGGCGGCCAGCGAGATGGCGAGCGAGCTTGGCGCCCCGACGCCGACCAGGATCGGCGCCCCGGCAACCGCCGCCTTCTGAACCAGCTCGAAGGACAGGCGGCCGCTGACGCAGAGAATCCTCTCGCCCAGCGGGACCAGCCCGTCGAGCAGCGCGCGGCCGATGACCTTGTCCATGGCGTTGTGGCGCCCGATGTCCTCACGCGCGACCAAGAGCCGACCCGTCGCCTCGAAAAGGCCGGTCGCATGCAAGCCACCGGTTCGCTCGAAGGCCGGCTGCTCGAGCAGATCCGGCAGCCGCACCAAGAGCGAGCGGGCCACCACGGGGCCATCGGTCAGGGGCGCGCTGTACACCGCGATCTCATCGAGCGCCCCCTTGCCGCACACTCCGCAGGACGAGGTCGTGTAGAAGCGGCGCTCTCCCGGGTCGCGCTCGAGCGGTCCCTCCACCTCGATCGTGTTGGCGGCGAAGTCCTCGGTCAGCCCCGCTTTGCGCACCTCCCGGATGAGGCCCTCGCCGTAAAGGAAGCCCAGAGCGAGCTCCTCGTCGTGCCCGGGGGTGCGCATCGTCACCGCGAGGGGACGCCGATCGACGCGGATCTCCAGCGGCTCCTCCACCGCGACCTCGTCCTCGCCGCGGTCGTGGTGGATGCTGATGTAAGGCGAGGGCACAGCGCAAAAACTACGCGCCGGACGGCCGGGAGCGATACTGGAGAGATGGCCGAGCACTACCAGCGCCCGGGCTGGTTCACCAGCCATGTGTTTAACCCCACGGTGGCGGTGCTCACCCGGGCGGGAATCAGTGTCCTCGGATCGCGGGTGCTCGAGGTCCGAGGCCGTAAGACGGGTGAGCCGCGGCGCACGCCGGTGAACCTGCTCGTATACGAGGGGGCGCGCTATCTGGTCGCGCCCCGCGGGCACACCCAGTGGGTGCGCAACCTCCGGGCCAGCGGCGAAGGGCGGCTCCTGCTGGGCCGCCGCGCCGAGCCTTTCACCGCCACCGAGCTCCCCGACGATGCCAAGCCGCCGCTGCTCCGCGCGTACCTGAAGCGCTGGAAGGCGGAGGTGGGCGTCTTCTTCGGCGGCGTCGGCCCCGAGTCCAGCGATGAGGAGCTACGCCGGATCGCGCCTGATCACCCCGTGTTCAGGCTGAACTGAGCGCGCGCTGGGAACGATGGCGATCTGGTACGTCATGGCTTAACCAGGTAGCCAGTGTTTCCTCCCGCTGGGATGATCTTTCACGGCATCGCGGTCTAAGTCTCTGGAAGCGCGAAATCTGCGGAGGAGGACGATCAACATGGCCGACAAACCCATCCTTTTCGTCTGCCACGGCGATGACGGCGGGGTGAAGGTTCATCCCTGCCGCCGGGTTCAGGAGGCTCTGCGCGAAGCGGGCATCGACTACGACAAGGTCGTCGCAGCGCAGGGCAACCCCATCCCATTCCTGCGCAAAGGCTCGCGTGAGGAGCTTCGCGCCCAGACCGGCGACACCAAGCTCCCGGCGCTCAAGTTGCCGGACGGCACCGTGCTCACGCACTCCAAGGCGATCCTCGCCTGGGTCAGCAAGCAGCGCTGAGCGCCGCCCGCGGCGCTAGCCGCCGCAAGTGATCCGCGAGCGCGGAACTCTTGTCGGGCCCCAGTGTTCGGAGCCCCGTGGGCTTTCGCATCTCCGCGCTCGTGGCCACGGCCATGGCCGCCCTCGCCGGACTCGGGCCTGGCGCACGGCACGCCGCCGTATCCACTTCCGGCGGCGCGGGCCTCCCGCAGCAGCTGTCGATGGCACAGCTGGCCGGCCAGCGTGTGGTCTACGCCTATGCCGGACTCGAGCCGCCGCCCTCCCTGCTGACGGCGGTCCGCGCCGGCGAGGCCGGAGGCGTGATCTTGTTCTCGAACAACGTTGCCAGCCGGGCGCAGCTGCGCAATGTCGTCGCCGAACTCCAGCGGGCCGCCCTGGCCAGCCCGGTCCACGAGCGCTTGCTGATCCTGACCGACCAGGAGGGCGGCGAGGTACGCCGGCTCCCGGGTGCGCCGATCCTGTCTGAGCGGCAGATCGGCGAGTCGTCCTCCGGCGTGGCGCTGGCGAGATCCGCGGGCGCCGGCGCGGGACGCAACCTCGCCGGCGTCGGCGTCAACGTCAATCTGGCTCCGGTGCTCGACGTCTACCGGGAGCCCGGCGACTTCATCGACCAATTCGCCCGCTCGTACTCCAGCCGCCCCGCCACCGCGGCTTCGCTCGGCGGGGCCTTCATCCGGGCGCAGCAATCAACCGGCGTCGCCGCGACGGCCAAGCACTTCCCAGGATTGGGGGCGGCGAGCACGGCCCAGAACACCGATCTTCGGCCGGTCACGCTCAACCTCGGGCTGGGCACCCTGCGCACGGTTGACGAGGCGCCATATCGGGCCGCCGTCGCGGCCGGCGTAAAGCTCGTCATGACCTCGTGGGCGATCTACCCGGCGCTTGACGCCAAGCGTCCAGCCGGGCTATCGCCGATCGTCATTCAGGACGAGCTCCGAGGCCGTCTGGGCTTCCGCGGGGTGACGATCACCGATGGCATCGAGGCCGGCGCCGTGCGGCCGTTCGGAAGCCTGGCGCGCCGGGGCGTCCTGGCCGCGGGCGCGGGGTCCGATCTGGTCTTGTGTGCGGCGACCAATCCGGCCCAAAACACCCCCCAAGATGGGCTAACGGTCTTGCACGCACTGACCGCGGCCATCTCCGACGGTCAGCTGGGTCTCGCCTCCGCCCGTCAGGCCGCGGCGCGGATTCTCGCCCTTCGTCGCTGAGGGCCTCGGCCCGGGGGCTCGTGGTCCGGGCGGAAAATGCCGATGTTTCGAGCAGGAATGCTGGGCCTGCTCAGAGAGAACCGCTTCCTGCGGCGCTTCTTCATCAGCTTCTTCCAATCTCAGGTGGGGACAAGCGCCGCCTACGTGGCGCTGCTCCTGATCGCCTACCACGAGCTTCGCTCCGGCTGGGCGATCTCGCTCGTGCTGCTCGGCGAGTTCCTTCCCGGCATCGTGCTCGCCCCGCTGTTCGGCTCGCTGGCCGACCGCGTCCCCCGCCGGCGACTCACCATCTCGGCCGATCTGCTGCGGGCCGGGTGCTTCACCGCGCTGGCCTTCGTCCATTCCTTCCCGGGGACGGTAGGCCTGGTGCTTCTCGCCGGGGTCGGGACGTCGATGTTCCGCCCCGCCATCAATGCGGCGCTGCCCGGCATGGTCCCGGCGGAGCGCCGCTCGCAGCTGGTCGCGCTGTTCTACGGGAGCGTCAACACCGGACTGATGATCGGCCCCGCGGTTACGGCGGGGCTGCTGCTCTTCACGACGCCGCAGGTGGTCCTGGTCGCCAACGCCCTGACCTTCGTCGCCTCCGCGATGCTCCTCGGCGGGCTCGACCTGGGACCGCATGACGATGACCCGCCGGGCGAGGAGGCCATGCCCCGATCGATCTGGGCGCAGACCGGCGCCGGTGTCCGTGCCGTGGCAGAGACACCCGGAGTCGCGGTCCTCATCGTCGTCGCGGCGCTCGTCGTCTTGACCGGGGCCATGTTCAACGTCCTCGCCCCGCTGCTCGCCACGGGGCCACTGCACGGCGGAGGATCGGGCTACAGCGTGTTGATGGCGCTCTACGGCACCGGGATGGTGGCCGGATCTTGGGCCAACGCCCGCGCGGGCTCCGAAATCGCGGCCCTGCGCCGCCGATGGCTCTTCGGCATCGCGCTCTCCGGTGTGGCCATGGCGGCGGCGGCCCTAGCGCCCAACTTCGCCGCGGCGCTGGTCTCGTTCACCCTCATCGGCCTGGCCGAGAACCTGCTCGTGGGCCCGGAGATGCGCCTCGTCCAGGAGCTCGTGGCCGAGCGCCTGCTCGGGCGGGTGTTCGGGCTCAAGGACGTGCTGGAGAATGTGGCCTTCGTGAGCGCCTTCCTGGGGGCAGGAGCGCTCCTCACCGTGGCCGGCGTGCGCACGGTCTTCGTCGGCGCCGGGCTCCTCACCCTCGGCCTCGCCGCCGTGGCCGCGCTGAGCTTCAAGTCGGATCGGTCGCACGAGCGCTCCGCCAAGCCGGCGAGCCGTCGCTCGCCACGAGCGACAACGTCCGCAGTTCGCCTGCCCGCGGCTGACTGAACCCCCGGCCGGGCCGCGGTCGAGCGCTGGTAGGTTGCGGCGGATGTCGGCGTTTGCGTCGAGCCGCAACGACCCGGTAGCTCGGCGCGCTGGCGAGAGACCGGCGGCGTTCTCTCGGCTGGGACTGGCGTTGCTGGTGCTCCTGTCGGTGGTCGAATTCGTCCTCCTGGCCCTCTGGCAGCGAAACGGCTATTGGGATTTCTCAGACGGCGCCTACGCCCAAAGTGCGCGTGAGTTCGTGCATGGATTGGTTCCCTACCGCGACTTCGCTGCCGCCCAGCCGCCTCCGGTCTATCTGGTCGGCGCCCTGTTGCTCAGCCTCCACGATGGGCTGGCCTCGCTCCGTGCCGGCATGGCCTTGTTCGACCTCATCACCGCTGCGCTGGTCGGAGCCGCGGTCTGGCGACTCAGCGGTTTGCGGTGGCTGGCCGTGGCCAGCGCCGCCGCGGCCCCGTTACTCCCCGTCTCGCTTCACGAGCACGCGCTGCTCATGCCGGAGACATTGGCCGCGCCGCTGCTCCTGGGGGGAGCGATCCTGGGCGCCCGGCGCGAGAGCGCGTTCGCGGCCGGCTTGCTCCTGGCTCTGGCTGCCTGGTGCAAGCTCGCCTTCGTCATCCCGGCGCTGGCGATTGCTCTGGTGGCGATCTCGCGACGGAGGACGCTTCTGAGCCTGGTGGTGGCCGGCGCTGGCTTGGCCGCGTTGTCGCTGGGGCTGTTCGGCGCGGGCGTCTGGCGCGAGGCCGTCCACGCCCAGCTACAGGTGGGCAGCGCATCGCTTCACCACGTCGGCGGCCTCCTCGCCCAAGCCATCTGGAGCGAACTGGTTCTGCTGATCGGAGCCGCGGCCGCCCTCTGGCTCGGATTCTCAGGCCGGGCCCCCGTCGCCGACCGCGCGCTGATGCGGACCCTCGTAGCGGCGGCCGGCGCCGCGCTCATCCTCGTCCTGACCGTCTTCAAGCGCGGGTCCTACATCAATGTCCTCGTCATCGCCGAGCCGCCGTTGCTGGCCCTTGCCGCCTGCGGCGCGGCGTGGGTGTTCCCCCGGGGCATGGCGTGGCGTCTCGCTGTGCTGGGCCTGACCACGCTCTTGGGCCTCGAGTCGTTATCGCTCCTGATCAGCCCCGGCGATCCGTGGGCGGCGAAACGCCCCGGTGCGCAGTCCGGGCTGGCCTGGTCGGCCGGCCCAGCCTCGGTTGACCGCGCGGTATCAGCAGCGCGGCGCTGCCCCGCCGGTGTCGCGTATTCCGGCGATCCCTACTACGCCTTCCTCGCCGGGCGGCGCATGCCCGGGCAGCAGCCAGATCTATTCATCCTGGCCAACGCGCCGGTGGACGGGGCGTTTGCCGCGCGCGCCGCGCGTGACCGGCCGCGCTGCCCGTAACGCCTAATCGCCGCCCGCGACCGGCGGCATTGCCCCGATCCGGCTCACGCAGCGTGTCGCGGCTCCAATGGCGAGCTCGGGACCTCCGACCAGATACCCGGCGGCCAGAGCGTCACCCGCGCCCGTCGTGTCGACCGGCGTGAGCCGGGGGGCGGGATAGAGCCCCTCGGGGAAGCGGGCGCCGCCCGCGCCGAGCTTGATCACCCAGCGCGTGTCAAAGCCACGGACAGCGTCGCGCTCCGCCTCGGTGGCGAAAGCGAGGTCGGGCGCGAGCGCCTCCAGCCGGGCGGCGAACCGCGCTGCGCCGGCGCGGGCGATGTCACCCGCCGAGGCCAGGTCGACGGTGACCCGCCGCGCATGTCCGGCCGCCGCGATGGTGGCCTCGGCCATGGGCTCGCGCAGCAGGCAGTAGCCGGAGACGTGGAGGACGTCGCACGAGTCGAGCCAAGCCGGGTCCAGCTCGCCGGGGTCAAGCTGGGCGGCGACGCCCCGGTCCGAGGCCATCGTCCGGTGGCCGTGAACGTCCCGGGTCGAGACGACGACGCCACCGCGTCCCTCGACGGTGGGGCCGCAGATCTCGACGCCGTGCCTTTCCAGCGCCTCGGTCGCCGATCGGCTCGAAAGGTCGCTTCCGCGCTTGCAGATCAGGCGGCTTCTGGCCCCGAGAGCGCTCGCCCAGGCGGCTACGTTCGCCGCCTGGCCGCCGGCCACGAGCCGGATCGCCGCCGGCGTGTCGGCGTCCGGGCTGAGCGGTGCGTCCGGAAGAACCACGACGTCCAGGATGAGATCGCCGATCGTGCAGATCCTCTTCACCGCGGTGCTCTCGCTCTGCTCGTCCATGTCAACATGATCACGTGGAGGGGTCGGAGAGGTCCGCACAGCACCAGGTTGTCGTCGCCGAGCGGGTCGCGGCGGCGATCCGAGATGGCGCTCCGGTCGTGGCGCTCGAATCGACGATCATCACCCACGGCCTGCCTCGTCCCGAGAACCTTGAGGCGGCGCGGGAGTTCGAGCGCACGGTCGCCGGTGCCGGGGCCATGCCGGCGACCATCGGCGTCTTGGACGGCGTCGTCCGGATCGGGCTGGAGGAGGATGAGCTCCGGCGGCTCGCCGGCGCCGCGGGGGCGCTGAAGCTGAGTGCGCGGGACCTCCCCGTGGCCATGGCGCACGGCGCAAGTGGAGGTACGACCGTCGCGGCGACGTCACTGCTCGCCGCGAGGGCGGGGATCCGGGTCTTCGCCACGGGTGGCATCGGCGGCGTCCACCGGAACGCCGCGACCACCTTCGATGAGTCAGCTGACCTCGGGATTCTCGGCCGCTGCCCGATCACGGTCGTTTCCGGCGGGGTTAAGTCGATCCTCGACATCGGCGCCACGCTGGAGCGGCTGGAGACGCTGGGGGTAACGGTGCTCGTCTACGGATCCGATCGCTTCCCCGGCTTTTGGCTCACCGACAGCGGTTACGGCGTCGACTCGCTGGTCCGGACGCCCGATGAGGTCGCTGGGGTCATGCGGGCGGCGGATTCGCTCGGCCTGCCGGGCGGCATCCTGGTGGCAAATCCGTTGCCCCAAGCCTCACAGCTCGACCCGGAACTGCACGATCGGCTGCTCGCCGAGGCGCTCGACTCAGCCGAGGCGGCGTCTGTCCGGGGCAAGGACATCACGCCCTTCCTGCTCGAATACGTCCATGAGCACACCGACCGCGCGAGCGTGGCCATCAATCTGGAGATCGTGCGGGGCAACTGCAGGCTCGCGGCTGAGATCGCGCGCTCGTGGTCCCGCGGTTCTTAGCCAGATCTGATTAAGGCCGCTTAGCGTCCGCCAGCATGAGCCCACCACGTCATCTCTGGTCTGGAGACTGGCGGCACGAGTCGGCCGAGGCGGCGCAGCGGTTGGCTGAGCGCCGGAGCCCCGTCGAGGAGCCCGCGGAGCCGCCGGAAGTCGAGCCGCCGCCGCGCGGTCCGTCGGCGCTCGACCGCCTCCGGGCGGCGCTGCACAAGATCGAGCTGCCCCGGCTGCGGATCCCGGCGCGGCTTCGCGGTGCCGACGCTCGTCGCATTCGGGGTGCCGTCCTCCTTGGGGCGGCAATGTTGCTCGCGGGCGGCGTGGCGTACGCCGCGGTCGCGGCCCTCCGAAGCCCGGACACGCAGGCTCCCTCCTCGAGCCAGTCGTCATCGGTTTCAAGCAACCGGGCCGCTTGGCTGGGGGCTGACACTGCCCTCTTCCCGGGCACAACCGGAGCGATCATCGTCGACGTTGTCCCCGGGGGGCCGGCCGACGCCGCCGGCCTCCAACCAGGGGACGTCATCACCGAGATCGCTGGTCATCCTGTCCAGGGCCCGGGAGATATCGATTCGGCACTGGCGCGGATGCACCCCGGCCAGCAGGTGCAGATCGCCTACGAGCTGGGCCCGAGCACCTACACGACCCAGGTCACCCTTCAGGGCCGCCCATCGGGCCCATGAGCTTCGCCGAGCCACTGGTTCTTCTCGGGCTCCTGGCGGTTCCGCTCTTGGTGTGGTGGTACGTCACCCAGCAGCGCCGGCGTGCTCTCGCGGCGGCGGCCTTCACGACCCCCAAGTTGACGGCA
The DNA here is from genome assembly GCA_035505215.1 of Solirubrobacteraceae bacterium. Taxonomy (GTDB): domain Bacteria; phylum Actinomycetota; class Thermoleophilia; order Solirubrobacterales; family Solirubrobacteraceae; genus Palsa-465. Next base: position 210,295 of record DATJQY010000034.1, read on the forward strand.
TCGGTGGCCCCCCGCGGCCCGCGCTGGCGGCGTCATGTCCCGATGCTGGCCTTCGCGCTGGCGCTGGTGGCGCTGATCGTGGCCGTCGCCCGCCCGCAACGCAGCGTCGCCAAACCGGTCACCGATGGGGTCGTGATGCTCGCCGACGACACCAGCAGCTCGATGCAGGCCACCGATGTCTCACCCTCGCGCCTGCAGGCGGCGCTGCGGGCGGCGCGCCGCTTTGTCAACCAGGTGCCGAGTGCGGTGCAGGTCGGGCTGCTCGAATTCGCCCGGCGGCCGAGCGTCTTGCAATCACCCACCACCAACCACTCGCTCACCATCACGGCGCTCTCGACCTTGCCGCGTACGAGTGGCGGGACGGCGGTTGGGGTGGCGCTCACCACGGCGATGAACGAGATCACGAGCGTCCCCCGCGTGGCGGGCAAACACCCACCGGGTTCGATCGTCCTGATCTCGGACGGCGCCTCCAACGTGGGCGTATCGCCGCTCGCGGTGGCCCGTCAGGCCCGGGCCGCCCACATCCCCGTCTACACCGTTTCTGTGGGCACCCCGAACGGCACGATCGTCATTCGCCACGGGTCGAGCTCGACGACAGCCCCCGTGCCCGTCAGTCGTGAGCAGCTGGCGCAGATCGCGACCCTGTCGGGGGGGAAGGCCTTCACCGCATCAGATAGCGCCGGGGTGAAAGCGGCCTACGAGCGCTTGGCGGCGCGCCTCGGAAAGAAGCGCGTCCTCGAAGAGATCACCACCAGCTTTGTCGGTATTGGACTCGCCCTACTCGCCCTTGGCAGCGTGCTGACGCTGTGGTGGTTCGGGCGTCTTGTCTAGTTGCAACAAAACCATGGAGGACAGATGAACGAACCCGAGCAACGCCACGACTTACGCGCCGAGGCCGGCGTGGCCCTGGAGGAGGCGCTGCATGAGATCAAGCGAGTGATCGTCGGCCAGGACGCGATGCTCGAGCGGCTGCTGGTCAGCCTGCTGGCGGGCGGGCATGTCCTGCTCGAGGGCGTCCCGGGCCTGGCCAAGACGCTGACCGTGAAGACCTTGGCGGCGGTCCTCGGCGGCTCCTACAACCGGATCCAGTTCACCCCGGACCTTGTGCCCTCCGACCTTGTCGGGACCCGGGTCTACCGACCGGACACCGGCGCTTTTGACACCGAGCTGGGTCCGGTCCACTGCAACTTCCTTCTCGCCGACGAGATCAACCGAGCGCCCGCCAAGGTCCAGTCGGCGCTCCTGGAGGTCATGCAGGAACAGCAGGTCACGATCGGCGGGACGACCTTCGCGGTTCCGCTGCCGTTCATCGTCATGGCGACCCAGAACCCGATCGAATCCGAAGGCACCTACCCCTTGCCCGAGGCTCAGGTCGATCGCTTCCTGATGAAGATCCTCGTCGACTACCCGAGTACCGGAGAGGAAGCGGCGGTGGTGGGGCGCAGTCTGGAGGGAGCCGTCACGGTGCGCGAGTGCCTGACCCTCGCGGAGCTACATCGCCACGCGCGGGCTGTCGAGACCGTGCTGGTCGATCGTGACGTGATCGGCTATGCAGTGGCCCTGGCCGACGCCACACGGCACCCGGCCGAGCACGGGCTGCCCGAGCTCGCTCCGATGATCGAATTCGGCGCCAGCCCGCGCGGTCCCATCGGGCTCGTCCAGGCGGCCCGAGTGCTGGCGCTGCTGCGCGGGCGAGGGCACGTGGCCTCGGAGGACATCCGTGACCTCGCGCCCGACGTTCTCCGGCATCGGATCGTCCTTTCCTACGACGCGCTCAGCGAGGGCGTGACGGCCGACCAGCTGCTCGACAAGGTGCTGAGCGTGGTGCCGGCCCCGGATGACGAGCGGCTCCTGCGCCACACGCACACCGAGGAGACCTTGAGGTCGGTCCGGGCGCGGTGAACCCAACCCTGCTTCAGCCGCCCGCGGCCCGCCAAGGTCCGGGTCCCATCGCCCAGCCAATGATCGAGGCGCTTGACGTCTCGCTCAGTCGGCTGGTCGCCCGCATGCTCCCGGGCGACCGGCGGGCGGCGGGTGTCGGGATCGGCACGGAGCTGGCCCAGCTGCGTCCCTATGAGATCGGCGACGACGTGCGTCACATCGACGCTGCGGCGACCGCGCGCACCGGCCAGACGCACGTCCGGCTGCACGTCCCGGAGCGGGCGCTCACGACCTGGATCGTCCTCGATGTCTCGCCCTCGATGGCCTTCGGTACAGCAGCGCGGCTCAAGGCTGACGTCGCCGAGGGCGTGGCCCTGGTGTTCGGGCGCCTCGGCGTGAGGCGAGCCGGCAGCGTCGGGCTGATCGCCTTCGGGGCGGGCGAGCCGCGCGTGCTCCCTCCCCGCGGGTCCAAGCCCGCCATGGTCGCGCTCCGTCGGGTCCTCGCTGAGGGGGTTGCGCTCGACGGTGGGCACGATCCGGACGCACTGTCGGATGGCCTGCGCCGGGTCGCTCGCCTGGCTCGTCAGCCGGGGTTGGTCGTCGTACTGTCGGATTTTCGCGATCAGCGCGCGTGGGAGCGGCCGTTGGGTTCGCTCAGAGTCCGGCATTCGGTCCTCGCCGTCGAGATCGCCGATCCACGCGAGGCGGAGCTCCCCGCGGTGGGGCAGCTGGCGCTGGTCGATCCCGAGACCGGCGCCCGAATCGAGGTGAACACCTCCTCACGGCGGGTGCGGCGGCGCTTCGCCGATCTGGAACGTGAGCGCCGTGAGGGCGTGGCCCGTGAGCTGCGGCGCCTGCGGATCGATCACATCACCCTCTCGACCGAGTCGGATTGGCTGCTGGCTCTGGGGCGGCACCTGCGATGAGCTTCTCGGACCCGGCCTGGTTGGGTGCGCTCGTCTTGATTCCCGTTGCGGTGGCCGCGCTGATCTGGGCGCGCCGGCGGGCTCGGCGCTACGCGGTTCGCTTTACGGCGGTGTCGACGCTGCAACTGGCTGTCGGCCCGGCCAGCTCGTGGCGCCGCCGCCTCCCGGCCGTGTTTCTGCTCGCCGCGCTCGCCGCGCTGGCCTTCGCCCTGGCGCGACCGCGGGTCACCTACAGCGCGCCGGTGAATGAAGCCGCGGTCATGCTGGTCAGCGACGAGTCCGGGTCGATGGCGTCTACCGACGTCCAGCCCTCGCGGCTGGCGGCGGCCGAGCGGGCGGCCACATCCTTCATCGACCAGCTGCCGGCGCAGGCGCGCGTCGGTGCTATCGCGTTCTCGACCGCCCCGAACAGCGTCCAGGCACCGGTTGCCGACCACAGCGCGGCGCGGTCGGTGATCAACTCGCAGAGCGCCGGCGGCGCGACCGATACGGGGGATTCGCTCGCCCTGGCGCTTCAGCTCCTCCATGGCGCTCAGCCAAAGCACCCGCCCTCGGCAGTCGTTCTCCTCTCCGACGGCGCCGCCAATCAGGGCGAGGATCCGACCACCGTGGCCCGGCAGGCGGCGGCGGACCGGATCCCGATCTACACCGTGGCGCTGGGCACGCCAGGGGGAATGCTCCCCGGTGCCGGTCCATTCGGAGGTGCGGTTCCCGTTCCGCCCGATCCCCAGCTCATGGCCCAGATCGCCCAGCTGTCCGGTGGGCGCAGCTTCAACGCGCAGTCCGCCGATGAGCTGAGCTCGATCTACAAAGGCCTTGCGCGCAAGCTCGGCACCGTACCCCGCAAGCGCACGGTTTCGGCCGAGTTTGCCCTCGGTGGCCTGGTCCTGCTGTTGGTGGCCCTGGCCGGCGGGACACGCTGGTCGCCGCGGCTCCCGTAGGCGGGTCACCCGGGCCTGGCCCGCGGCGCCCGCCCTTACCCTCCTAGGCGCTCAGCCCTACCGTTCGCCTTCGACCACGGCGGGTCGTGGAGCAGCATTGAGGTGATCGCTCGCGCGTCGACGGGGCGCGAGAAGTAGTAGCCCTGGACTTGGTCGCAGCCCATCCGCCGCAGCTCGGCGAGCTGCATTTCGGTCTCCACGCCCTCGCAGATCACCGGCAGCGAGAGCGCGCCCGCCATCGCGATGATGGCCTCAGTGATGCTGGTGTCCTGCTGATCCTGCCCGAGGCGGGCGACAAATGCGCGGTCGACCTTGAGCGCGTCGAGGGGCAGGCGGGTGAGGTAGCCGAGCGACGAATACCCGGTGCCGAAGTCGTCCAGCACGAGGTGGACCCCAAGCTTCCTCAGCGCGGCCAGCGTCTCGGTGAGCCGTGCGGTCTCCGCGAGCAGCACGCTCTCGGTGATCTCGAGCCGCAGCGTCGAGGGATCGAGATCCGCCGCGCGCACCGCCATCGCGACCGTGTCGGGGAGGGTCGAGTTGGCGATCTGGACGGCCGACAGGTTGACGGAGATCCCCACCGGCGGGCGGTCGGGCATCGCGGCATGCCATTGGGCGGCCTGCCGACACGCCTCGTCCAGTACGCGTGAGCCGATCGACTCGATCAGCCCCGTCTCCTCGGCAATGGGGATGAACTCGGTGGGGGGGATGAGACCGCGCTCCGGGTGTCGCCACCGCAGCAGTGCCTCGAGGCTCACGATCGCGTTGTCGCGGAGCGAGACGACCGGTTGGTATTCGAGCCAGAGCTCGCCGCGCTCGAGCGCCCGGCGCAGCTCCGTCTCCATGCGCAGCCGAGACACGGCGCGGGCGCGAAGGTCGTCGTCGAACAGCTCGTAGCGTGCCCGCCCGGCCTCCTTGGCCCGGTACATGGCCGTGTCGGCGTCGCGGACCAGCTCATCGGCGCGCTCGCCCCCGCGGGCGAGCGCGATCCCCACGCTTGCGGTGACGAAGTGCTCGGCGCTGCCCAGGACGAACGGCCGGGCGAACACCGCGGCGATCCGCTCGGCCGCCTGGGTGGCGGCGAGCTCGCTGTCGATGTCCTCAAGCAGGATCCCGAACTCGTCGCCGCCGAACCGGGCGACGGTGTCGGTGGCCCGCAGCGCCTGCTTGAGGCGGGGCGCCACCGCGGTCAGGATCTCGTCGCCCGCGTGATGTCCGAGACTGTCGTTGACGAGCTTGAAGCGGTCGAGGTCGAGGAACATCACCGCCGCCAGCGACTTGCCCCGACGAAGCCGGGCCAGCGCCAGCTCCAGGCGGTCGAGGAACAGGATCCGGTTGGGGAGTCCGGTGAGTGGGTCATGCAGGGCGCGGTGGCGAATCTCGTCCTCGGTCGCCTGGCGGGCGAGGGCGTCCGCGAGCACGTTTGCAATCGATTGGATGAAGTCGACATCGCCGGCGCTGTACTGCCGGGGGCGCTCGGAGTGGACCGCGAAGATGCCGAAGGGCTGATCGAGTCCCTCGATGGTCACCGAGATCCCGCTGCGCGCCCCCAAGTCGAGCAGGCGGGACTCCGTGAAGCGCTCCTCGGTCTCCCAGTCGGTCACGACCACGGGCGCGCCGCTGATGATCGTGTACCCGGCCTGCGTGCTGGCGCCGGTGGAAATCGTCACCGCGCCGACGTGGTCGGCCGGCCAGCCGGCCCCAGCGCACACGCGAAACAGCTTTCGGTCCGTCGAGAGCTCGGCCACCGAGGCGAACTTGACGTCGAGGAGCTCGATCGCCGCCGCACACGCCTGATCGATCAGATCGGAGATGTCGACGCTCTCCAGAGCTCGCTCCCCCAGCCGCGCGACCGCCGCCTGCTGGGCCGCCCGTCGCTCGAGCTCGGCCTCGGCCCGCTTCTGCTCGGTGATGTCCGAAAGAACGCCGTGCCAGCGCAGGCGGCCGGCGCTGTCGTAGTGCAGCGAGGCGTCGTCGCGAATCCAAACGACGTGCCCGTCGCGGTGGAACATGCGGTACTCCTCCGCGGGTGTGGTCGCCTTGCGGTCGGCCAGGCCCGCCTCTTCGGAGAGCACGCGGTCGCGGTCGTCCGGGTGCAGACGCTGGCTCCACAGGAGCGGGTCGGCGTACCACTCCTGAGGCGTGTAGCCAAGGATCGCCTCGATCTGAGGGCTTATGTAATGCCACGCGCCCGAGACGCCGGTGTCGGCGATGTAAACGATCGCCGGTACACGCTCGAGCAGGTCGCGGTAGGCGTCGGTGTTGTTGTCGAGCTCCGGGCGCCCCCGCGCGAACGCCCCCTGTCGTTTCACCGGCATGCCTCCTTTATCGGCTCAGTTAGGCGAATGCCGAACATCGGAGAGGGAGTACCCGACCTGCAGGCGCTGCTGAGAGCGGGAGCGACGGGACTCGAACCCGCGACCTCCGGCGTGACAGGCCGGCGCTCTAACCAACTGAGCTACGCCCCCGAACGGGGACACGCAAGTAAAGCAGGCAGCCGCGGGGCGTCCGGCGCAACTTTCGTTGGCCTTTTGAGTTCGTGGGGGCGTAGCACCGTCCTGAGGGATCGCCCGACCCGGCCGTGGGCACCCAATGGACCAGGAACGGGGACCTTGGAAGCGGGTCCCCGTCCTGTTTAACGGCCGCGTCAGCCGCCCGACGCGGGAACGCCCGTCGGCCAGATCAGCCGGAGGACGCTGCGGACAAAACGCTCGTAACGGTCGGGCGGGAAGCGCTCAGGGTCGGTGAGAACCGTTCGTCCCGCCTCCTCGCCCAGATCACGGATTGCCCTTGACGCAAGTTCGGCGTCGAGCTCCGCGGGCAACTGTCCCTGGTCGATCGACCACTGCACGAACGCCTCGATCCGCTCGACGATGCGGGCCCGGTTGATCTCGACGTGCTCACGGACGAGCGACGGCGTCCCCTCCAAGGGGAGCAGGATCAGTCGCCACGTCGCGGGCCGCTCCATGACCGCGTCCAGGAAGCGTCTGACTGAACCTGCCAAGACTTCACCGGGATCGGTCTCGCCCCGCTCGTCCGGGAGCGGCGGCACGACCTGGTCGAGCTGCTCGAGCGAGTAGCGCTCCTCGCGCTCCACGAGTGCATGGATGAGGCGGGGAAGGTTGGGGAAGTGGTCGTACACCACCGGGCGTGTCACGCCCGCCTCACGCGCGATCGCCTCGATCGAGACGCCGCCGTACCCGTGCTCCAGGATCACGCTCAGGGCCGCGTCAATCAGCTGCTCACGCCGCTGTTCCGGGGGCATCCGCGGTGCGTAGCGCCGCCGGGCGTTGACGGGAGGGGGCGGTGGGGGAGCGGGCGGTCGCGGCATCGTCGCGACGTTCAGCGTAACGAACAGCTACGCGGGCGTAGCTTTCTCCGCCCTGGGCGCTGGGGGCGCGTCGGCGATGACCGGCCGCACGGGCGGTGCGGCCGGGACGCATAGGGCGCACCGTGACCAGTCAAACCGCGGTAGCGCGCGCAGGCGCCGGTCGTTCTCGTGCCACTCGCGGTTGACATGGCGCCCGATCACCACGGCCGCGACCACCCCGGCTCCCGCGGCCTTCAATGTCGCCGCCGCGCTCTGCGCACTTGCGCCGGATGTCCAGGTGTCGTCGATGAGGAGCACCGGCTCGCCGCACAGCGACCTCTCGGCGACGTAGCGATCCGGACTGAATGACCGCGGTACGACCTGATTGGAGGAGCGCTGGAGCAGCCGTGCGTGGCGGCCCCGGGTGATCTGGATCGCCTCGCCCACCATCCAGCGCAGCGGATGCTCCCCGTCACGGGCGGCTTCGCCGGATGGCACCGTGGTCACGATCGGAAAGCCCTCGACACCTGCCGCCCGCGCCAGACATGGCTCATGGGAATCCAGGTAGCGCCATAACACGGCCGCGAGTTGCGCCCCCAGTCGGCGAGCCGCCGCTCCGGTCGAGCGTTTGTAGGCGGCCAGAGCGTGGTGCAGTTGCTCGTGCGCGACGCTGTAGGAGATCGGTGCGACTGCGTCTAGAACTGCGTCCTGTCGCGTGCACGCGTAGCAGTGCTCATAGCCGTCGGTTAGGTTGAAGCAGCGCGTGCAGACGCCAGGCCCCCGCTGCGGACCGAGCATGAAGTTCTCGTAGGGCGCGCTCAGCTCGCGGACGGTGGCCATCTTGAGAGAGAGGTCAACCGGCCGGAGCCTCGATCGAGCTGACCTGCTCGACCACTTGCACAACGTCGGCGGGCGAACGGACGGTGTGGACACCAGAACGCTCAGCCAGCTGCTTGGCCCACGGCTGGTCGAGGAGCGAATGCGCGAGGAGTACCGGACGGCCGTGGGCCAGAGCGCACCGCGCCTGAATCCGTGCTCCGCTTCGCTGGCTCGCCTCGACGATGACGGTGGCGAGGGTGAGGCCTGACATCAGCGCATTGCGCAGGGGGAAGTTCTCTCGCCGCGGTCCGTCGTCGGGCCAGAACTGCGAAATGACGGCGCCCGAGGATGCGATCCGGCGTTGCAGGGATGCGTTCTCGGCTGGATAGGAGCGGTTGAGACCGGTGCCGATCACCGCGAGCGTCCGCGCTTTGCCTTCGAGCGCAGTGCGATGCGCCGCAGCATCGATTCCGAGCGCGAGCCCGGACACGACCGTGTAACCGCAGGCGATCAGCTCCTCGCTGATCTCACGCGCGCGTGCGACCCCGGCCGTCGAGGCCTGCCGGCTCCCGATGACGGCGACCGCTCGGTCATCGCCGGCGGTGAGCTCGCCGCGGACGAAGATGAGCGGCGGCCGATCGTGAACCGCGCGCAGGTTCTCCGGGTATCCCGGATCGAACACCGTGAGCAGGCGCAGCCCCTGCTCCGTCCAGCCGACAAGATCCGCATCCGCGTCCGAAGCGAGCTGCCCAGCCAGGAGTCCGTGTTCTTCTTCGAGCAGGTCTGTCGCGGTTCGACCCTGCTCCATCAGATCCGCGTAGTGCGCTGGCGGGCGCTTCCCCGTTCGCAGGAGCGCGATCAGCGCCGAGACATCGGCCGAGCCTCCAGGACCCTCGGCTCCAAGCATCGAGCGAGCGTATCCTCGCCGCCCGACACCGATCAGAGCGGCAGCAGCGGTGAGTCCTAGGTGCTGGAGTCGGAGCGCGAGGAGGACGCCACGGGCTCCGGTGTGTCTTGCGGAGCCTGCACCTCGGTGGGCGCCGCGTCGGCCGGCACGGGCTCGGTCGCCACGGTGGCCGCCGGCGCGGGCGACGGTTGAGCGCTGGACGAGGGTTCCGGTGCCGAAGTCGTCCGCTCCGGGAGTTCCTCGCCGCTCATCGCGCTCCTGAAGTCGCGGAGGCCCTTGCCCAGCGCGCGTCCCACCTCGGGGAGCCGCTTCGGCCCCAGCACAAGCAGCGCCACCGCGAGGACGAACAGGAGATGTGTCGGTTGCAGGAGGTCGCCGACCACGTCCCCAAAGGTTAGCCGCTGCGTGTTGTCGGGCTGTCATCAGATTCGAGAGATCGCTGATGGCAAGAGCGTTTGCCGAAGGCAAACCCGACATCCGGGGGCTGTTTGGTTCAGTCTTGTTGCACGCTTAGGCCCTGCGGCGAGCTCGGGATCCGTCTAGCCCCCCACGATCACGCCGCTGCGCGGTCCGCATGCCGGCGCGAATGGGTAGTCGCCCTGGGGCAGCGTGCACTCCTGGAGCCAGTAGCGGCGGATCACTCCAGGTGGTGCCACGCCGAACGTGTTCGTGACTTCGAAGATGCCGCTTCCGTCCACGTGCTCTTGGACGCCGTAGGTGATCTTGGCGTTGCCGTAGCCCAGGCGCAGCCGGACGAGGGCGCCGCCCCCGGGTAGGTAGCCACCCAGTAGCCGGGCCTTGATATGGACCTTCCCGCCCCAGCCGACATGCCGAGGCCACACCCGCAGGACGTCCACCGACGCCGGCACCGTGAGCGTTGCCGTCCCCTGCGACGGCTGGACCGTTGGTGCACCCTCGTAGACAGCCGAGATGAGCCGGGAAGGGCCGGGGCCAAGCGTGGCCCTCCAGCTCCCGTCAGCGTCCGTGGTGGCGGTGCCGGCGGAGGCGTACTCGGAGAGGCCGTTGTCAGGAGCGGTCCGAATCTCGACGCGCGCATGCGCAATCGGAAGCCCGCCCGCGGTCGTGAGCAGCCCATGGAGCACGACGGGCCGGCCCAAGCGCGCGCGGTCATGGGATTTCAGAATGAGCCCAGCCTGCTGGCACACCGTCCGCTCGCGCCATCGATGGCTTCCCACCTTGACGCGAGTGCGTGAGCAGCGCCGTCGGTATTTGACGATCGCGACCATCTTGGTGTGACCACCTCGCTTGACCCGCTCCGCCCTGCCGTGTCGGCGGATGGTCACCCAGTGCGACCCGACAACGACGCGTTCCCTGACGATGCGGGGCGCGAGCGGATCCTTGACCGGCCTGAAGCTCACGTTCGAGATCGATCGCGCCCGGACCGGGAGCGTGACGGCTTCGTCGGTTGAGGCACAGTTACCTGCCCTGTCGCAGGAGGTTGCCTGGATCACCCACTGGCCGGAAGCGAGGTCGGCATCGTCGAACTGCGCCAAGAGGTGGACTCCGTCGAACTGAGTGGGGAGGGTCTGCCAGGCGCCCCCGCTCGCCGGTCGCATCTGTATCTGGCCCCCGGCGACGCCGGATTGCCCATCGCTCGTGTCGGCGACGACCATCTGTGGGTTGGCCGGGTCGACGGGCTCGAACGAGACTGCGGGTGGCGTCTCGTCGATGTGAACCGTGGCGCTTTGCGTCGGCGAGCTCGCCGGCTGACCGTTGACGTCGTCGGCGTTATTCCAACTCGTGCACGAGACCTTCCAAATGCCGGTGCCGTCGAGCCTGATTCCTCCCGTCGGGTACGCGTAGCCGGCGCCACCGTTGGTGCTGCAGCTCGTGCTGCTGATGCCAGACGGTCCCGCGGACGCCGCCGCAGTGACCAGGACGGAGTGGTCGACCCAGACGTTCGGGTCGGGGTCGTTTGGCGTCGCGAGCGCCAGCTTGACCGGGGTGTTGTCAACTTGCAGCGTCTCGCTCGGACCTGACACGACGTTCGCCGCGTTCCGGGCCGCGTACTCGATGGTCAGCGGCCCATTGCCGAAGCTGTCGGTGTCAAGGGAGCCCGTGGTCGTGTCGGTCGGCCAGCACTGCGTGAAGCTCGAGGTATCGGGACTGTTGTCCAGGGTGTCGTCGCTCAGAGTGAACCCACCGTTCAGCAGCAGATCAGTCGCGCAGACGCCGCTCGGATCACTGGCGGTGAAGCTGACCGGCCAACCCCCGCCGCGCACCCAGCGACCGCCGTAGTTCCAGAGGTTGTTCGCGCCGTCCGCGCCGATCGATGGACCAGAGTTCTCTTCGGCGGTTAGCTGGATGCCCTGAACGCCGAGGACAGCGCCAATGCTGCTTGACGTGGAACAGCTCGAGAGCAACCAGCAGCCAGCTCCCCACCCGAAATAGCTAGAGGGAGCGAACGAAATGTTGATGCCAGTACCAAAGCCGACGCCGGACGAATCGCACCCATTCACGTGGTTGATCGCCTGCGTGCCGCTGCCCCAGAGAAACTCGGCCGTGAAGCCGTCCGTGTGTAGCTGGCAATCGACGAGGACCGTGTTCAGAGGCGTATAAGCGCCCACGATCGAAATGGCTGGGGAAGGGCTGTAAGCGGTCCAGTTTGCGCCGAAGCCGTAGGCAACTGGAGCCTGGCCTCCAGTCTCGCCGTTAATTTCAAGGCTTCGGTAGCCACCGTTTGGTGCCGGCTGCATGCATCCGTTCGCAGCGCTTAAGTGGTCCGCGTTCGTGAATGGAGTAAAAGCCGAAGCCGTATTGCCGTAGCTCGAACACCCGTAGACGTAGTAATCGCCAGCTTGGGCGGCTTTCGCATCCGTCAGCCCACTACCGGCGATCAATAGAAGTGCGATAGCAATCTTCTTTGCGGTCTCCATGCCCGGCTGCCCGTACGTCTCTTTCGATTAGCAGACCACTACGACATCGAATCCGAGCTGAGTCGGTTGTCCAGCTTGCTCGAAGGTTTGAACAAACGTTGAGCCTTTGACACCGCGCCGAAACGGCCCCAGAGTGGAGGCGACGGCATATCCGGCTGTAAAGGGCGTCGAGGAACTCCCGGGCTCAGGGACCCGTTCCGTCGACGGCGACGACGCGGAATCAACGCTTGCCACTGTCGAGCAACGACCAACAGCAACGTTCCACCTAATGAGGTAGCCCCCGACATCCGGCGTGAGCTGCGGTGTCACCTTCGGTCCTCCCGCGCTCGCAATCACCTTTCCGTTCGGGGCGACGATTGCCCAGGCCCGGACGTTCCCGTTGATGAACTTCGGATTCAGCTTGACCGGGTTGATCGTGTGGTTCCTGATCTGCGAGCCGCTGATCGTGAAGGCGGCGTAGCTGGACCCGGCAAGGGCGAGGATGGAGCAGACGAACGCCGCGGCGGCGAGCGCGTGGTGGCGTAGGTAGTTGAGGATGCTGCTTGTCAACGACTGTCCTTTCGTGGCGAATCACCCATCGGGGGAACTCATTGGCCCAAGCGCGCCGCTTGAGCCGAAGGCGGGCTGTGAAGAGTGGGTCGTGGTTGGCGCTGAAGCGGCAGCGGCGGAAGTTGAGGAGAGCACCGCGGAGTTGCCGGCCGCAGATGCACTGGAGGATCGCGAGGGGGAATAGCTCACGCGCGTGGGCGGCGGGTTCTGGTTTGAACGGGATAGGCCTGGAGTCGACGAGCCTGGGCCTGTTTTCGCGCTCCTCGCGCGCGCTGGGCGTTGTGTGGTGGCCCCGGCCATCAGGCGTAGGAGGCCCCGCGGACTCGGTGCGATGTCGGCGCGGTTTGCGAGCGTCGGCGCCGGGTGCGGCGGATGATGCGTTGAGCCGCCCAGAAGGCCGAACGCAATTCCAACACTGGCGATGACGCCAACCAACGCCGCGGCGACGAGCGGTCGCGTCCGGCGGTCCGCGCTGGCGATCCCCCCCGCTGGCGGATCAAGAACGCCATGCACAGTCCCCGCGTCCTCGCCCCAGAACAGGTTCGCGTCGACCGGCTCCGCCGCGGCGGGATCACCACTGACCGCACTAGGCTCGTCCGGCCCGGGTTCCTCCCAGGCCCTCGGCCCGAACGGCACGAGCTCATCTTTTGGCCCGAACCAGTCACGGGGAATGCGCACCACGTTGCTCGTCTCGCTCGACTCGGAACGCCCCCCGCTCGTGCGCATGTCCTCAGAACCCACCCGTTTGCAGACCTTTTTTGTTGAAGCCGGCCAAAACGTCCTACCGCTGCGGTATTCTACTCTTGAATTAGATCCAATTTGTCTCAATTAGACAAAAAATGTCCACCAGCGACAACCTCGAAGAAACCTTCCTGACCGTGGCCGAAGTTGCGGAGATGCTGAAGCTCAATCAGCAGACGGTCCGAAACTGGATTGATCAGGGCTCGCTGCCGGCGCTGCGGGTCGGCCGGAGGGTCCGGATTAGGCGCTCCGATCTCGAGCGTGTGCTCGAGCAGGGATCCACCACGGTTGGCCGGGCCACGGCCGCACGCACGGGTCCGACCGCTGAGGACTTCTGGGGCGGCGAGCCGATCGGCGTCCTGGAGCACGACTCCGACCTAGAGAACGGCGGTCCCCCGACGGCTGCGCCGCGATGAGCACCGGCAACCACCCCGATCCGCAGCGCGAGGAGATCAAGCGCGCGGTTCAGCAGGCTGGGAGCGATTGGGCTGAGGCCATGCGCACACACAAGCTTGCGCCACCGGACGCCGGCTTCGCCGCCCGCCTCCGGGGCCTGGCCGAGGCCGCCTCACGTGAGCAGGTGGCATGGCGCGATGCAGCCGCCGCAGGACTCGCCTGGCGCCCGGTTCCGGGGGCCGAGCGCTCGGAACCACCCTACGAGCTGCGCCCTGGCACTGGTCGTCGCGGACCCGAGCACCTGTGGGAGCGCTTCGACGCGAGCGTGGCCCGGCTCAACCGCGCCATCACCGGATCTGACGCGGGCGTGGTGGCCGACGCGTTTGGCGAGCTGACGGATGCGGCTCGGATACTCGCGGATACGGTGGCCCGTGAGGACGAGTCGGCCGGCGGCGGCGCCAGCGACCGCGTCCGCGGAGCGGCCTGAGCTCAAGGCTGAGCGGCTGTTGTCAGGTCGACTGCGCCCACGCGGGTAGGCTCGCGGCGCCGTGCCGCCCGTTCCGCGCCCATCGATCCACCTCCCCGCGCCCGGGACGAGGCGCGCCACCGTCATCGGGGCGGGCTCGTTCGGGACGGCTGTCGCGGTGATCCTGGCCCGGGGCGGGCTGCGCACGACCCTCCAGACGCGCAGCGAGACACAGGCCCGAGAACTGAACGAGCAACGTGAGAACAGCGTCTATCTGAGCGGCGTCCGGCTGCCGCGGGAGCTCCGAATCGAGCCGGCCAGCGGCGGAGTGGCCCGCGCGGACTATGTCTTTCTAAGCGTGCCTTCCATGGGCCTGCACGACGTGATCGCGGGGCTGGAGAAGCGCGGTCTGTCCGACAAGGCGTCAGTCATCTCGTTGGCCAAAGGTCTCGTCGGGCCGGACGGCGAGCCCCCTACGGCACTACTCACGCGTCTTTTCGGTGCCACGCGGGTGGGCTGCATCGGCGGTCCCGCGCACGCGCTTGAGATGGTCAGCGCCGGCGCCGGGCTGGTCGCCGCCTCGGCGAGCGAGGAACTGGCAACGGCGGTATCTGGCGTCTTCGTTCGCGCGGGGGTCGTGTGCGAGCAGTCCGACGATCCAGTCGGGGTCGAACTCGCGGGCGTGGCCAAGAACGCCGCCGCGCTCGCCTCGGGGGCGACCGTGGAGCAGGGGCTGAACGTGGCCGGCGCGGCCGCCGGTCATATCTTCTCCGAGGTCTGGCGCTGGGCCGTGACGCGCGGAGCGAGCGCAACCTCGATGATCGGGCTGGCCGGGACCGGCGACCTCGTGGCCACGGCGCTGGCGCCAGAGAGCCGGAACCGGCGAGCGGGCGAGCTGCTGGCCGAGGGCGTGGCGGCGGCGGAGATTCCGGCCCGGGTCGGCCAAGCGGTCGAGGCGCTTGAGACCGTGCCGCTGCTCGACAAGGCGCTGGCGGTGGCGAACATCGAGGCGCCGGTGACCCACGCCCTCGCGGGCCTGATTGACGGGCGCCTTCCGCTTGACGAATGGGTCGCGGTGGTCAGGACGACAATCCCTCCGGCCGCCCGTCGCTCGCCCGAGGAGCTCGGCCCCTGGCGCCGCATGGTGGAATGGTTCAAGCGCCTATTCCGGCGGGAGTAAGCCGATCGACGCAGCCAGACAGCGCCGACTCAGATCTTCGTCCAGAGCTACCAGATTTTTACTCGGGCTGAAGCCTCGGCTGAGACTCTGACCTCGTCCAGAGAGAACTCCTGGCGAAGGGAGAGAGAGAATGCCGCAGATCATCGTGACGGCAGGGGATTCGGCGGAACTCGAGGGGCGCGTGATGCTCCGTGAGCGCATCAACACCAGCGACTTCGAGAGTGAGCGCTTCGCGGTCAACCTTCTCGAGCGCTTGGGCTGGGCGGTGAGCGACGCCGCCGACGCGGAGCAGGACGGCCCGGAGGTTCACGAGGAAACACGCACGGACGAGCTCGTAGAAGCGGCGAAGTCGCCGGAGCTCGTCAAGGCCTGAGCCGGTTCTAGCTTCCCTCGGCGAGGGTCGTGACCACGGCCTCGTAGACCCCGGCGCCGTAGCCCTCGTCGGTCACTCGCAGATCGGCTCGGCCGGCGATCTCCGAGGGCAGGAGGGGATCGCGCTCGAGCGCGTTGGCCACGAGCCAGAACGTGCCCACCAGAGCCCCGACTCCCATGTCCTCACGTGAATCGCCCACGGCGATGCACTCGGACGCCTCGTAGCCCCGGGCCTGCATGTGGCGGGCCACCGCCCGGGCCTTGGAGGCCGCCGACGGGATCAGGTGGTAGGCGTGGATCACCTCTAACCCCGGCATCTGCTCGGCCGCGACGCGGACGACTCCATTGTCGACCAGACGCAGCCAATCAAAGCCGCCGTTCCGGAGAACCTGCGCCGCCTCATCCAGGTCGACCGACCCCCGAAACAGGTGCGAGACCTCGCGCCCGACCGACCACGGTGTGTGGTACTCGAGGCGTCCCTGGAACTGCTCAAGCAGAACTCCCGGCGCGCCCGACCGCGCGATCTGCTCGTAGATCGACCCGGCCGAGGCCGATGGCTCGAGGCCGTCGGTGAGCCACTCGAGCTCACCGTCGACCACCAGGCCGCAGCCGACCTCGAACGTGTAGGCCGAGGAGCCGATGAGTCGGGCGCATTCGAACACGCTGGCCTGGCGGCGCCCGGAGTAGAGCATCACCTCGGCCTCCGCCCGATGACAGGCCTGGAGCGCCCGCACCCCCTCCAGGGCGAAACCCCCGTCGGAGCCTCGGAGCAGCGAGGCCCCGGGCCCGAGCAGGGTCCCATCCAAGTCGAGATAGACGCAGCGCAACATCGCGGGCGACCATACTGAGCAGGTGGCGACGACCAGTCGAACCGAGCCCTGGGGAACGCTGCTCGAGACCGGCCGCGCCGATGACCGGCTCGTCCACGAGGACCTCTACGAAGCCCGGGTCCCGAGCTGCGTCCCCGTCCCCGAGGAGCTAAGCCCGACGGTTGCCGCCGCCCTTGAGCAAGCCGGCATCGACGCTCTCTATCAGCACCAGGCAGACGCCCTCTACGCCGCGTTCGACGGGCCGACGATCGTCACCACGGGCACGGCATCAGGAAAGTCGCTCTGCTTCCAGCTCCCAACCCTCGAGGTCCTTTCCGGAGACCCCGCGGCCCGCGCTCTGTACCTCTACCCGACCAAGGCCCTGGCCCAGGACCAGGCCCGGGCGCTTCACCGCTTCGGCCTCCACAAGGCGATCCGCCCAGCCATCTACGACGGGGACACGCCGCGGGCCGAGCGTGCGGCCATCCGCAAGCGGGCCAACCTGATCCTGACCAACCCGGACATGCTCCACGTCGGGATCCTGCCCCACCACGACGCCTGGGACGAGCTGCTGGCCAACCTCGCGTTCGTCGTGGTCGACGAGGCGCACGTATACCGCGGCGTGTTCGGCTCGCACGTGGGCAACGTCCTCAGGCGCCTGCGGCGCGTAGCGGCGATCCACGGCACCGAGCCACGCTTCCTGATGGCCAGCGCGACGATCGCCAACCCGGTCGAGCTCGCCGAGCGACTCACAGGACTCGAGGGCTTCCACCTCGTCGAGCGTGACACGGCGCCGCGCGCCGAGCGTCGCGTCGCCATGTGGAATCCGCCCCTTCTCGACGAGGCGCTGGGGGTGCGGGCCTCCGCGCTCTATGAAGCCGCCGAGGTGTTCTCTGAGCTGATCACGGCAGGGGCCCGCACGATCTGCTTCATGAAGTCACGCAAGGGCGTAGAGCTGATCCTGCGCCACGCCACGGACCGCTTGGACTCTGAGCTCGCCCAGCGCATCGCCCCCTACCGGGCCGGATACACGCCCGCTCAGCGCCAGGACATTCAGCGGCGGCTGACGTCCGGGGAGCTGCTCGGAGTCGTCGCCACCGACGCGCTGGAACTGGGCATCGACATCGGCGAGCTCGACGCCGCAGTGTGTGTGACCTTCCCCGGCACCGTGGCCAGCCTCAAGCAGATGTGGGGCCGGGCGGGAAGGCGCGGGCGGGGATTGGCGGTCTACATCGCCGGCGAGGACGCGCTGGACCAGTTCTTCTGCCGCCACCCCGACGACTTTCTCGCTCGCCCGGTCGAGGCGGCCATCCTTGACCCCCAGAGCTCGGAGATCTACGCCGAGCACCTCGTGTGCGCGGCCCACGAGGCGCCGCTCTCCGACGCCGATGCACCGGTGTTGGGCGAGGAGTGGCGGGACTGCGCCGAGGAGTTGACGCTCGCCGGCTTCCTACGTGAGCGGGCCACCGGCTTCGTTCCCCGGCGCGCCGATGACTATCCGGCCGCTCGCGTCGCCCTGCGCTCGTCCAGCGCGGACAGCTTCATCCTGATCGACGGAAGCTCCGGTGAAGTGCTCGGTTCGGTCGAGGCCGGGCGGGCCTACGGAACCGTGCACGAGGGAGCCATCTACCTGCACATGGGGCGGGCCTATCACGTGCTCGAGCTCGACCTGACGGGGCGGCGCGCGCTGCTCGAACCCTTCAACGGCGACTACTTCACCCAGACCAAGCGGGAGAGCATGACGCTCGTCGAGCGTCTCCGGGAGCAGCGCCAGACAATGGGCGTGACGCTGTCCTTCGGCGAAGTCGTCTACTCCGAGACGGTCCTCGGCTACCAGCGCAAGTCACTCCAGGATCTCCAGGTGATCGACTTCCAGACCCTCGATCTCCCCACCACCGAGTTCCCCACCCGGGCCCTGTGGTTCGAGCTCGATGAGCTGATCGACGCGGAGCCGTTCCCGGCCGACATGCTGCTGGGCGCCCTGCACGCCCTCGAGCACGGCCAGATTGCCGTCCTGCCGCTCATCGCCATGTGCGACCGCTGGGACATCGGCGGCCTTTCGACCAACGCCCACCCGCAGACGGGTGGGCCGACGATCTTCATCTACGACGGCCATCCGGGTGGCGTCGGGATCACCAAGCGCGGCTATGACCAGTTCGAACGGCTGGTCGGCGACGCGCGGCGCTTGATCGGCGAGTGCCCGTGCCAGTCCGGCTGCCCCTCGTGCGTGCAGTCGCCGAAGTGCGGCAACCTCAACGAGCCGCTCTCCAAAAAAGGTGCGCTGGAACTGCTGCGGCGGCTCCAGAACTGACGTGCGGCCTCAGCCGACTGTCAGCTGCTTTGGCTTGACGTACGCGGTCAGTCGTGCACAGCCGGGCCCGAGCAGGTCCCAGTGGCAGTCGAATTCCAGCGTCGCCAGCGCACCGGTTGGGAACTTCCGCTGCACCTCGGCGAGGTCGCCCTCGGCTTGGCCGTTGCCGCTCCCGGCGAGGCGAAGGACCAGCATCTGCAGCGCCGGGTTGTGGCCGATCACCATCACCGAGCTCGTGTCCTCAGGCACACAGCGCAGCCGATCGACGATCGTGGTCGGCCCAGCGTCGTAGAGCTCGGGTTCGATCGTCCACTTGCCGCTGGGCTTGACGCCCTCGAGCGTCTCACGCGTCCGCCGCGAGCTTGAGCACAGCACCAGCACCGGTTCGATGTCGGCGCTGCGGACATGTTCAGCGAGCGCCTTCACCGCCTTGCGGCCTCGCGGCGCGAGCGGGCGGTCGTGATCGTTCAGGCCCGTGTCCTCCCAGCTGGACTTCGCGTGGCGCAGGACGAAGAGCTGTCTGGTGGCCGGCATCCGGCTGCCTCCTTGACCGTCGTGATCGACTCCGGGATTGTCGCGCGCGGGGCGGCGGCGACGGCGGGTTCTATTTGACGGCCAGCGTGGCGTTGCCGCTGAGCGCGCTCGGGCTGGCCGAGACCCACCCGGTGATGTCGCCCAGGACGCTCAACACCTGTCGGACCGTGCCCGAGACGGGGTGGTGCAGGGTGAGCTGGATCAGCTGTGGCAGGGCGATCCGGAAAGCCACCGCCCCTTGGGCACCGGTGGCGGCAGCCGCCGGCGCCGCCGCAAATGCCCGCAGCTGGGCCGGGGTCGCCGTACCGACGACGAACTCGCTGCCCACGATCCCAAACAGGATGGTCGGACTGTGCGGGGTGTGGACGGCCTCGAAGCCCGCCGGGCCGGATGTCACGTGGGCGCCGGGGTGCGTCCCGAAGACACCGAGGGCCGAGGTTCCAAGCTTTCGCAGGGTCTGGGTGGCGGCGGCGGGATCGTTCACGTCGACGCGCGCGATGAACCCGTGGCCGGTGCTTTCGACGGCGGCGCTATTGCCCATCTGGCCGAGGATGTCGCGCTGGAAGTCGACCCCGGTGCGGCGGCGGACGGCATTCATCTCGGCCACGTCGGCGGCGTACTTCGCCGGCGCGGTCAGCCGCTCGGCTTGGAGGACGAAGGCGAGCGTCGCCGCGGGCTGCCGGAGGCCGACCTGGATCGGCATGCTGCCGGCCAAGCCCGGAGGTGATGATCCCGGGGCGATCGGCAGCTCGTCCGCGTTCAGCGGCTTTCCGGACGTGTCCAGCGTGTAACGGAAGCTCAGCCCGCCAGACCCGGCGGTGATCGCGACCCCGTAGCCGCGCAGCGCCCCCACCCAGGGGATGCTGAGCGCCTTTGACGTCCGAGCCGAGGAGGCGAGGACGGAGGTCAGGTTGCCGGCGGCCTCGACCAGCCCGTTGCGGGGCAGGCTTCCAAGTTCGGAGTCATAAAGCGCAGCGCTCATCCCGCTGCCTGACGCGTGTCGGTCGATCGCGGCGTCGACCACGGCCGGCGATTCACCTCCGATCAAGGTGGCGCCTGCGACCGCCAGCGTGAAGTTCGAAGCCTGGTAGAGGGTCGCCCCCCCGTGTCTGCCCGAGGCGCGAAACTGGAGCTTCTTGATCAGTGAGCTAAGCGTGCCGGCGTCCTTGGTGACCCACACGACGACTGCCTGCTGTCCAGCTGAGCCACTCCCCACCAGCCCGAATACGAGCGGATTGCCGAACAGGGGCCGGATATCGGTGTCGTAGTTGACGCCGATCTGCTGCAAGCGGGACATCAGAGCCGCCTGACCGAAGTTGGCAAAGGGAATCCGCGCCAACATCGCCTGCGCGCTCTTCACCGCAGACGCCTGCGGCGCCGTCGTCACGCTGACGACGAACGGGCTGTCCTTGGGGAAGTACGAGAGGGAAGAGCCGAGCGGACTCGAGGCCGGAGAGCTCGACCCACAGGCCGCGAGCGCAAGCCCCGCGAAGACAGCCAGGAGGAAGGACCGGACGCCACCCATGGCCGACAGGCTAGGGCAACTCGCTAGGATCGCCAACCCAGGGCGAGATAGCTCAGTTGGTAGAGCACACGACTGAAAATCGTGGTGTCCTCGGTTCGATTCCGAGTCTCGCCACTGCTCTCGGTTTTGGTGCATGGGTTGAGGGGCACCCCTTGAAGATCCAGGGCAACCCGTTTCCCGGTCTCGTCGCTTCCCGGGGCGTCGTCGAAGCGGGTTGTCTCCAGTTCAACCCATGTGGAGGGTCCATATGCGACTTCGCATTGCGTCCGTCGCCATCGGTGTCTGCCTTGCCTTCGGGTGCGCGGCGGTCCCAGCGATGGCGGCATCTAACGGCTTCGGATCACAGGCAAACGCCTACCGGTTCCCGGCGCTGTACACCATGCCCGTCACCGGTGTAACCAAGACGGGGGACAAGCAGTTCAAGGGAACCTTCGGTATCCAGCGCTTCGTCGCCTCGGGTGGCAAGGCGTACGCTGTCGGAACATTGAAGGGCACCGTGGCCGGGCGCCATGTCACGCGCTACGGCGTGAGGCTGCCGGCCAACCTAGCCGGACCGTCGAGCAGTTCGTCGAACCCGTCGGCGCGTGCCGCGGCTTCGTGTCCGGTGCTGAACCTCGTGCTCGGTCCGATCAACCTCAACCTGCTCGGCTTGGAGGTTCATCTCGGTGGCGGATCGTCGCCGACGTCGAACCTTCCGATCAACCTGAACATCACGGCGGTTTCCGGAACGGGCAACCTGCTCGGAAACCTGCTCTGTGACGTGAGCAACCTGCTCAACCCCTCGGGTGGATCAACGCTCTCCGGCCTGACCGGTAGCGTCCAGCAGCTCACCGCGGTGCTCAACGGCATCCTCGGCGATCTGAGCGGAGCCGGCCTCTAAGGGCCTTATTCGAATGAGTTGTTCGAGGGCGGGGGCCTTGGCCTCCGCCCTCGGCGTCTCTACGGGGTGGCAATCGCCGCGTCGGGCTCCTGCGCGGAGGTGCAGAAGGCACAGCGGCGCGCCTGACGCGGTATGTCGCTCAGGCACTCGGTGCAGGGGCGAGTCTCGGACTCGATATCGGGTTCGACCCTGTGCCGGCGCATCAGCGCGTTGACGGGCTGCACGACGAAGAAGAAGATGGTCGTCGCGATGGTGACGAACGCGAACAGGTAGTTGAGGAAATCGCCGTAGAGGAAGTGGCTTGAGTTGATTGTGAAAGACAGATTTGAGAAGTTCGGCTTGCCGAAGATGAGCGCGATGATGGGCGTGATCAGGTCACGCACCAGCGCGGTTACGAGCGCGCCGAACGCCGCCCCGAGGACAACCGCCACCGCCAGGTCGACGACGTTCCCGCGCAGCAAGAAAGTCTTGAAGTCCTTCAACATCGCGGCCTCCGCCTCACCTCGCGCTAGTTCGAGAGGCCACCGCGATCTCCTCCGCGGTCGGTCATGAGGCGGGTCGTCGTCACCGGCGCGACCGGCGGCATCGGGCGTGCCCTGATCTCTGCCCTCCGCGCGCGCGGAGACGAGGTCATTGCCCTCTCCCGGGACCAAGGCAGGGCGCGCCAGAGTCTGGGCGAAGGAGTCGACGTGGCCAAATGGGCCGATCCCACAGGCTCGGTGCCCCCTTCCGAGGCCCTCAAGGGTGCCGACGCTGTCGTGAACCTGCTCGGAGAGCCCGTCGCCCAGCGGTGGAACGACGCCACCAAGGCGAGGATCCGTGCCTCACGCGTCGAGAGCACGCGCCAGCTCGTGGCGGCTCTGCGCGATCTTCCCGACGAGGAGCGGCCCGCCGTACTCGTATCGCAATCGGCGACCGGCTTCTACGGCCCCAGCGACGACCGCGAGCTCGACGAGAATGCCCCCGCGGGCGACGACTTCCTGGCTCAGGTTGTCACGGCCTGGGAGGGCGAGGCGGAAGAGGCCGAGTCGCTCATGCGGGTCGCCAGGACGCGCACTGGAGTCGTCCTCTCCCCAAGCGGCGGCGCCCTGGCTCAGATGCTGCCCTTCTTCCGCCTCGGGATCGGAGGGCCCGTGGCCGGTGGGCACCAGTACATACCCTGGATCCATCTCGACGACGTTGTGGCCGCGCTCATGTTCTGCCTGGATGAGGAGGGTGCCGCGGGCGCGGTCAACGTCACGGGGCCTCAACCGACGACCAACGCCGAGTTCTCGCGCGCACTGGGACGTGCCCTCAAGCGACCCGCAGTGCTCCCCGTCCCCGGGCTCGCGCTGCGCCTGCTCTACGGCGAGATGGCTGAGATCATCACCACCGGGCAGCGGGTTATCCCGCGGAGGCTGGAGCAACTGGGGTTCCGCTTTCGCCATCCCGAGCTCGACTCCGCATTGCGCGACGTGCTCACGGACGAGTAACAGCTCAGCCCCCGCAGAACGGGCGGTAGTTAGCGACCCTACATGCCAACGATCATCCAAACGGAGGATTGGCAACGGTCGTTGGCCTACGTAGGCTCCGCCCCCTGAGCCCCCGATCGGCGCGCTCAGACCCCCCGCTATGTCGAAATCTCCAGACGGTTCAGATGGCGGACCGTTCTGGTCCGTCTTCGAGCGTTCGCATATCCCGATGGCCCTGGTCGATCGTGATCTGCGTTTCGTCGACGTGAACGAGGCCGCGGCCGAGCTCTTCCAACACCCGCGGGAGGAGGTCGTGGGACAGCCTGCCGGGACGGCGTTCGTGGGCGGGAGATCGTCCACGGGATCCGGCGAGTGGCAGCACCTGCTGCGAGACAACGAGCTGTACGGCGAACGGGTGATTTCGCATCCGAGCGGGAGGCCGTTGCGGATTAGCTACGCGGCCCACGCGACCACGATCGACGGCGAGTGGCGCGCCCTGTTCGTGACCCTGTCGGCCAAGCTCGAGCCGCACGGCAGCGAGTTGATCAGTGCCACTCCTCCGGGGGCGGAGCGGGGCGGATCGGCCGGGTCCGGAGCCGAGCCGTTCGGGAAGCTCGGAGGATCGCTCACCCCCCGTGAGCGCGAGGTGGTCCGGCGTGTCGCACTGGGGCGGAGCACGCCACAGATTGCCTCGGACCTGAGCCTGAGTCCGGCCACCGTGCGCAGTCATGTCCGCAATGCCATGGTCAAGGTGGGAGCTCACACTCGAGCTCAGCTTGTGGCGCTCGTACTGGGCGACGGTCTGGCGGACGGCTAACCCTGGCCATCCCGGGGTGCCCCGAGTCCGGGCGCCCATAGACTGCGCCCATGGATTTCCGGCGTACGGCCAGGGGCTGATCGATGGCGGGACACATCGACCTAGCGGAGCTGGAGGGGCTTCTGGCCGAGGGGGCCCAGCTGGTCGAGGCCCTGCCGGAGGCCGAATACGAAGAGGGCCATCTTCCCGGCGCCATCAGTCTCCCGCTCAAGGAGCTGACGGCGGAACGCGCGGCCGTGCTCGACCGCGGACGCCCGGTGGTCGTCTACTGCTGGGACTCGCTCTGAGACCTCAGCGCACGAGCCGCGTGCCGGCTTGAAACGCTGGGGTTCGCCGAGGTCTACGACTACGTCGCCGGCAAGGTCGACTGGCTGGTCCACCGCCGCCCCGTCGAAGGCACACGGGCGCAGGAGCCGACCGTCGCCGACGTGGCGCGGGACGACGCTGTCGGCTGCGGCCTGGCCGACAGCGTGGGAGACGTCCTCGCGCGGGTCAGGCAGTCTCGGTACCCGTTCGCACTCGTGCTCAGCCGGAGCCGAGTGGTCCTGGGGCGGCTGCCCGTCAGTCGCTGTGACGGGGATGCCGATCAGCCGGTCGAAGAGGTGATGGATCCGGGTCCGAGCACCGTGCGCCCGCACAAGACGGCCGAAGGGACCGCACAGGATCTGGCCAAACGCGACCTCCGCTGGGCGATCGTCACCACGGCGGACGGCGAGCTGATCGGGGTGGCGAGCCGGGTTGACCTCGAAGCTGCGGTCAGGGAGCAGGAATAGGCGAACCTGGCCGCGCCGCCAGTCGCTCGATCCGATCGGGATCAGTCAGGCGCGCCAGTCGGTCGAGCTCAGGCGGATCCTCCATGACGAGGAAAGTCTCGACCAGGTCATCGTCGCTCAGTGTGTTGATCGCCGCCGCCAGTGCCTCGTCCCTCAGGTGGCCGACAAACCTCCCCATCGTCACGTATTCCTGGCGGCCGGCCAGCTCATCCGTGATCTCACGAATGCGGTCAGCTGGGATCCGGGCGATCACGCCTTCGACCCGCCGGGGATCGAGTTCGATCGCGATATCGGCCAGGAACCGAGTCGGCAGGCGCTGGCCCACCTGATCGGCCCGTTCGGGCTCCATCAGGCCGGCGATCCGCGCCGACAGGATGGGTCCAAATGTGTTCTCCGACAGGTTGGCCACGAGGGACACCGGGAGCAGGCGGCTGGCAGCGGCGAGCCGCCGGAGGACGGCTTCGTGGTCGGTGAACAGCGTCTCGGTCACTTGGGCACGCAGTTGCTTGAGGTCGTTCAGCGGCAGCCGCGCAAGGTAAGCCAGCCGCTCAGGCTCGCGCTGGAGGAGCCGAGCCAGCTTGAGGATCTCCGCCTGGACCGCGGGATCGTCAGCCACCGGCGGCCTTCCGGACGGGACCGCGCAGCAGCCGGGGGATTTTGTGCAGAGCGCGCTCGCCGGCGTCGGCGAGCGCCTTGGCCTGTCGCCGCCGGGCGGCTCGCACCGCCTCGGCCAGATCCTCCAGCTCCTCGTCGGCCAGCGCGGTAACCCCTTTGGGAAGGCGGTTGCCCAGCTGCTCCTTCAGCGCTCGCCTCCCGGCATCCTTGCTCATCCGGTGCATCCTGCCGGGTCGGGGGCGCACACGTCAACGCGCAACCCTGCGTAAGCTGGCCGTTCATGAGCGCGGCCTACGTGATCGACGCCATCCGGACCCCCTTCGGCCGTTATGGCGGCTCCCTCTCCCACGTCCGACCCGATGATCTGGCCGCCCATGTGGTGGGCGGGCTCCTCGGCCGTGTCCCCGAGCTCGATCCGGCCCGGGTCGACGATGTCCTGTTCGGCGATGCCAATGGAGCCGGTGAGGACAATCGCAACGTGGCCCGGATGGCCTGGCTCCTCAACGGGCTGCCCACGAGCGTGCCCGGGTCGACGGTCAACCGCCTGTGTGGCTCGAGTCTCGACGCGGCGATGCAGGCCAGTCGCATGATCGAGACCGGCGATGCCTCGATCGTCGTCGTGGGTGGCGTCGAGTCGATGAGCCGAGCTCCGTGGATCCTGCTCAAGACCGAGCGGCCGTTTCCCCGCGAGCATCAGCAGCTCCACTCGAGCACGCTCGGCTGGCGCATGGTCAATCCGAGGATGCCCGAGCAATGGACGATCTCGCTCGGCCAGAGCGCGGAGAAGCTGGCCGGCATCTATGAGATTTCACGCCAGGACCAGGACGCGTTTGCGCTGCGCAGCCACCAGCGGGCGGTGGCCGGGTGGGAGAGCGGCTTCTACGAGCAGTGGGTGGTGCCCGTCCCGGATACCGAACTCAAGCGCGACGAGAACATGCGGCCGGACACCTCGCTCGAGCGGCTGGCCAAGCTCAAGCCGTCGTTTGCCGAGGACGGAACGGTCACGGCGGGCAACGCCTCACCCCTCAACGATGGCGCTGGCGCGGTGTTGATCGCCGACGAGGAGGCTGCGCAGGCGATCGGCAAAGCGCCCCTGGCCAGGATCGTGTCGCGCGGCGCCGCCGGCGCTGACCCGGACGTGTTCGGGATCGCCCCGGTCGCGGCGGCCGAGCAGGCGCTTCAGCGCGCCGGCATCGGCTGGGAGGACGTCGACGTGGTGGAGCTCAACGAGGCGTTTGCTTCGCAGTGCCTGGCTGACATCGGGCAGTGGAAGGGACTCGACGCGGACAAGGTCAATCCGTTCGGGGGCGCGATCGCGCTCGGCCATCCCCTCGGGGCGTCGGGGGTGCGGATCCTGGGCAGCCTCGCCCACCAGCTCGAGCAGCGCGGTGGGGGCTACGGCGTGGCAGCGCTGTGTATCGGCGTCGGGCAGGGCCTGGCCGTGGTGCTGGAGGCAGCCTGAGCGTGAGGATGCTTGCGGTCATGGCGGCGATGGCCGGCCTGACCGTCGCTGGATGCGGAGGCTCCGCGGCACCGGCCAAGCCCGCCGGCGGCGACGTATCACTCGTGATGGCGGTGGCGCCGAACTCGCTTGACCCGGCCGTCGGCTCAAACCCCGAGGCGCTCGAGGCCGATTGGCTCGTCTACACGCCGCTGCTCACCTACCCGCACGCGAACGGGCTTCCCGGAACGCACGTGACCGATGGGCTCGCCAGCGCCCCGCCCACGGTCAGCGATGGCGGCCGAACCTACGCCCTGACGCTGCAGCCGGGGCTCGTTTACTCCAACGGCCAGCCGGTCAAGGCGTCGGACTTTCGGTGGGCGGTGGAACGGGCGATCAGACTCGGCTGGCGCGATGCCCCAGAACTGCTCACGAGCCGGATTGTCGGCGCCGCGGCGTTCGCTGCCGGCCGAGCCAAGACGATCAGCGGGATCAGCACGGATGACGCCACGGGCGCGATCACCATCCGGCTCACGGCGCCCTGGGGAGAGTTCGAGAACGTCCTCGCGCTGCCGGCCACGGCTCCCGTGCCGAGCACGACACCGATGCGCACCGAGTCGGCCGATCCCCCGCCGGGAATCGGACCCTATGTGTTCGGCCGCATCGTGCCGGGACGTTCGTTCTCGGCCCGCCCCGATCCGAACTGGCGTCCGGGGCCCTCCGGGATTCCGGTCGGCCAGGTCAGTGTGTCGGTGAGGATCACGGGCAGCCCACGCGTCAATGCCCTCGCCGTTCTCCACAACACAGCCGACGTCTTCGATTCCAACGACCGCATTCCCTTGGGGCTGCTCCCCACCATCGTCCGGGACGCGGCGGACCGCTATTCCAAGCAAGCGGTCAACGGCACCTATTTCATCTTCATGAACATCGCGCGCAAGCCCTTCTCGAGCCTGCCAGTCCGAATCGCCGTCCAGACTGCGTTGGACGACAACACGCTTAGAGGGCTCGGACCGGGCATGCTCCAGGAGGGCTGCTTCCTGATCCCGCCGAGCATGGCGGGCCATTCCCACGACCAGTGCCCCCGCGGCAACATCGAGCAGGGGGGTGACCTCGCCGCAGCCAAGGCCCTGGTGGCCCGCTCCGGGCTGGCGGGTACGCCGGTCACCGTATGGGGTGAGGCTGAGCCGCCCTTCTCCGCCTGGATGGCCTACTACACGACGCTGCTGGGCGAACTCGGCTTCAAGGCCCGGATCAAACTGACTGCGCCCGCGTCCTATCGAGCCACCGTCGCCGCCCGGGCGCCGAATCCGCAGACCGGTTTTGACGAGTTCAGCGCGGGTCTTCCCAGTCCGGTCGACTTCTACCAGCGGCTCACAGCGTTGGGCGACCCCTACCTGACGCGGCAGGTGCGGATCTTGAGTGCGGTCCCCTCGAGCGAGCTCGGCTCGATCGCTGACTTCTGGCACCGCCTCGAGCTCTACGTGGCCGATCACGCATACGTCGCGGTGTTCGGCTATCAAACCGTTCCCCAGTTCGTGTCCGACCGCTTGGACTACAAGCGGCTCGTCCTAAGCCCGGTCGCGGGGCTGGATTGGACCTCGTTCCACCTCCGCTGACGGCGCCCCTGACGTATTGAAAATTGATTAGGGAACGGCGCTGGGATGACGCGTAAGGCGCTTCTGAAATAGATTTCGGCGGGCAAAGCCAATGAGGTTGTAGGAGGAGGTTCTATGAGGATTCACGTGCGCGGGGTGTTTCTGGCCCTCATCGCATTAGGTGCCGCTGTGGCGGTGGCGGCCTGCGGCAGTTCGTCGAGCTCGTCGAGCTCGTCAGGCAGCAGCACCGCCGTCAAGAGCGGCGGCACGATTACGATCGACTCGGGGACGCCCCCGCTGTCGGCCGACCAGGGTCTTGACTTCACGACCCAGGGAACCGAGCTCTACTCAGTCGTCAACACACCGCTTCTGACCTTCAAGCGTGGCGTCCAGGGCACAGCGGGAGCGCAGATCCTGCCGGCGCTGGCCAAGAGCATGCCCACGATCACCGACGGCGGCAAGACGCTGAGCTTCACGCTCCGCCCCGGTCTGAAGTACTCGAACGGCACGCCGATCAAAGCCAGCGATTTCCTCTACGCGTGGGAGCGGGATCTGAAGATCCCGTGGCAGGCGGCGTCGTTCCTGAGCGCGAACATCGTCGGCGGGACGGCCTACGCCAACGGTAAGGCGAGCACGATCTCCGGCGTTACGACCAACAACAGCGCCGGCACGATCACCGTGCACCTGGTGGCGCCCTTCGCGCCGATGGTCGACATCTTCGCCCTCGCGGGGACCGCTCCGGTGCCCCCGAGTACGGGAATGAAGAACCTGGCCAGCACCGGCACGCTCGGTGACGGTCCGTACAAGTGGGGTCCGATCTCGGCCGGTCATACGTACACGTTGATCAAGAACCCGAACTTCTCCGGGGTTCCGACGGTGCCCGCCGGACACGTCGACAAGATCGTCTACCAGGTCAACGACAACGTCCTGGCCAACGCCGAGCAGGTGCTCAACAACCAGGCCGACGTGTTCGACCCGGGCGACACGCTCCCGGCGTCGATCCTGCCTCAGGTCAAGTCGACCGCGGCGGATCGTTATGCACCGATCCCGACCAACTCGACGTTCTACTTCTTCGTCGCCGTCAACAAGCCGCCGTTCAACAACCTGGACGCCCGCAAGGCCGTCCTGGCGGCGCTCGATCTGCGAGCCCTGTCCCGGCTGGACAGCGGCTTCCTGGTCGAGGACTGCCACCTGATCCCAACCGGGATTCCGGGGCACTCTGACCCGTCGAACTGCACCCAGCTCACCGGCCATGCTGCCGCTGGGCCGCCGAACATGACCTTGGCCAAGCAGCTCATGCAGAAGTCAGGCATGATCGGCAAGCCGGTCACGGTGTGGGGAGAAGAGCGCAGCCCGCGTAAGGAGTACGTGGACTACTTCACCTCGGTGCTCAACTCGCTCGGGTTCAAGGCGACCGAGAAGATCATCAACAGTGGCGTCTACTTCACCACGATCGGTGCGCCGAGCACGAAGCCCCAAGCCGGATTCGGCGACTGGGTCCAGGACTTCCCGAACCCATGGGACTTCATGCAGCTGTTCACCTCATCAGCGGGGTCCTCGCTGAACTACGGCTACGTCAGCGACAAGCACTACGACTCGCAGGTGGCGTCGCTGTCGACCAAGGACGCCAACTCGGTGGCCAGCCAGTGGGCCGCGCTTGACGACTACGCCGTCGGGAAGGGCTACTACATGGCCTACGGGCACGAGGAGTTCCCGAAGTTCTACTCCGACCGGTTGAACTTCAACGCTGGCGTGATGTCCGTGGAGTATCAGACCGACATGACGAGCCTGGCGCTCAAGTAGCACCGTGTGCTCGGGAGGGCGTCCGTGCTGCGGATGCCCTCCCGGCCTCGGGCTTGCGGCCAGGCGGTAAGGTGGTCCCGGCACGATGTCCCTGAACCCGTTTCCCCGCTCGCGCAACCGGGGGGAAGGTAACCCCTCGAATGAGGACCCGCGGGGCGATCACACCAGCGAGGGCCGGGAAGGTGTGGCGCTTGAGGATCAGGTTCTGCTCAAGCCGTGGGGGCAGGAGGCGACCACGGCGCCTGGAGGGGACCAGGCGGAGCAGATCCATGCCATCGGACCGTGGTCGCTGGCCTGGCGGCGGCTGCGCCGCAACAAGGTCGCGCTCGGCTTCGGGTGCCTGTTCATCCTGCTCGTCGCGCTCTGTTTCCTGGCGCCCGTGTATTCCTCGGACGTCGCCCACATCGGCCCCAACCAGACCAACGTCACGGGAACGATCAAGCTCAATGGCAAGGTCACGAACGTGGTCTCGGTCGACGGCATCCCAATCGGGCCGACGCTGAGCAGCCGCTACTTCTTCGGCGCCGACAGCGAGGGGCGTGACCTCGCCGTGCGGCTCCTCTACGGGGGGCGGACTTCGCTGATCATCGGCGCCGTGGCGACGCTCATCATCATCGTCTTTGGGACCTTGGTCGGGCTGCTCTGCGGCTTCTTCCGAGGCCCCATCGACGCGATCTTGAGACCGCTGATGCAGCTGATCTGGTCTTTCCCACCGGTGATCCTCGGCGTGGCGGTGGGCACCGCGTTGGCCCTCGGGGGAATCGGGCCAATCAAGGGGAACTCCCTGCTCGTCCCCGCGGTGATCATCGGGGTGATCTACGTCCCCTACCTGGGGCTGCCGATTCGGGGCGAGGTGCTGCGCCTGGGCCAGCAGGATTTCGTCGACGCCGCGCGTGTGCAGGGCATGAGCCCGTGGCGCACGATGATCTCGGAAATCCTGCCCAACGCGGCCTCGACGATCATCGTCTTCGTCCCGATGATGCTCGCCTACGCGATCCTTCTCGAGGCCTACCTGTCCTTCCTGGGAGCCGGGGTCCAGCCCCCCAACTCGTCGTGGGGGACGCTCATCTCCGACGGCCTTCAGTACATCTTCACCGCCCCCTACCTGTCGCTGATCCCGGGCGCGATGCTGGTCCTCACGGTGCTCAGCATCAACGTGGTCGGCGACGGCGTTCGCGACGCGCTTGACCCGCGCGCCCAGCTGCGGATCAAGACCTGATGGCGCGGTTCATCGTACGTCGCACGCTGTCGGCGCTCGCGCTCATCTTCGCGATCTCGGTCGTCGTGTTTGGGATCTTCGAGGTCATCCCGGCCTATAACCCGGCGCGGGCGATCGCGGGGCGCAACGCGACCCAGACGACGGTGAACGAGGTGTCACGGAAGTTCGGCTTCAACCGCCCCTTCTGGGTGCAGTACGCGAACACGATGAAGCTGATCTTCACCGGCCAGGTGATCGACTACCAGTACGACCTCAACGTCGTCGACCAGTTCAAAGAGCGCTTCCCGGCCACCCTCTCGCTGGTCGTTCCGGCCGGGATCATGTGGCTAATCGTGTCGATTGTGCTCGGCTCGGTGAGCGCCTTACGTGTCGGGCGCGTCAGCGACCGTGCCCTCATGGTGCTGGCCATCCTCGGGGTCTCGATACCCGTCTTCCTCTTAGCCGAGGTACTGCTGTACCTGTTCGCGTTCAAGCTCAAGATCTTCCCCAACACCGGGTACGTCACGTTCGGCACCAGTCCGGCCCAGTGGGCCTACCACCTGATCCTGCCCTGGATCTCGATCGCGGTTCTGTCGATCGGCTTCTACTCCCGCGTGCTGCGCTCGAACCTGCTCGACATGGTCAACCAGGACTTCGTGCGCACGGCCCGCGCCAAGGGTCTGAACCAGGGCCGGGTGTTCCGCCGCCATGTCCTGCGCAACTCGCTGATGCCGATCGTGACCATGTTCGGCCTGGACTTCGCGACGCTGCTCGGGGGCGCGGCGCTGGTCACCGAGACGGTGTTCAACATCCCCGGCGTCGGACAGTACGAGGCCCAGGCGATCGGCAACCTCGACGTCCCACCGATCCTCGTCGGCGCCATGTTCACGGGCTTCTTCGTGGCCCTGTTCACGGCCGCCACGGACATCGTCTACGCCCTGCTCGACCCGCGGATCAGGCTCAGTGGCTGAGCGGCTGCTCGATGTCGAGGGTCTGAAGGTCTCATTCGTCACCGACGAGGGAGTCGTGCAGGCGGTGGACGGCGCCTCGTTCACGCTCGACCGCGGTGAGGTGGTGGCGATCGTCGGCGAGTCGGGCTCCGGCAAGTCGGTGTCGGTGATGACGCTGATGGGTCTGACCCGGGGGCCGAATGCCCGCTTCGGGGGTTCGGCGCGGCTGCGCGGTGAGGAGCTCGTGACGGCCACCGAGGAGGAGCTCGAGCACATCCGGGGCAAGGAGATCGCGATGATCTTCCAGGACCCGATCTCCTCGCTCAGCCCCGTCCACCGGGTCGGCGATCAGATCATCGAGCAGATCCGCGCCCACGAGGATGTCTCGAAGGCCGCCGCGATGGACCGCGCGGTCGATCTCATGGAGCGGGTGGGCATTCCCCGGGCGCGGGATCGCGCGCGCGCCTATCCCCACGAGTTCTCCGGCGGGATGCGCCAGCGGGTGATGATCGCGATGGCGCTCTCGCTGTCCCCCAGCGTGCTCATCGCCGACGAGCCGACGACCGCGCTCGACGTCACCATTCAGGCCCAGATCCTCCAGGAGGTCCGCAAGCTGCGGGAGGAGAGCGATAGCGGCGTCCTGTTCGTGACCCACGACCTGGGCGTGGTGGCCGACATCGCTGATCGCGTGGTCGTCATGTACGCCGGCCAAATCGTTGAGCAGGGGACGCTGGACGAGGTCTTCTACGACCCCCAGCATCCCTATACGTGGGGTCTGCTGGGATCGGTGACCCGGATGGATCGCGAGCCTCCAAAGAGGCTGCCCGCCATCCCCGGGCAACCGCCGTCACTGGTCAGCCCGCCAGAGGGCTGTCACTTCCGTCCCCGATGCCCGCACGCCTTTGACCGCTGCACCGAGTTGCCCTCGCTGGAGTCACGCGTCGCCGAGGCCAAGGAACACCTGGATCGGTGCTGGCTGACGGTGGCCGAAAAGCGGGAGAAGCGTGAGGTGAACGGCCGTATCGGGCTGTCCAGTGAGACGGTGGTGGCGTGAGCACCGAGGCATCGACGGCCGAGGGTTCCGAGGCGGCGAGTAACGGCAAGACGCCGCTGCTCGAGGCCGACCACGTGAAGCTCTACTTCCCGGTCAGGACGGGAGTGCTGGTTGACCGCACGGTCGCTCACGTTCACGCGGTAGATGACGTGTCGGTCCACCTCAATGAGGGTGAGACGCTGGGAATCGTCGGCGAGTCGGGCTCCGGCAAGACCACGCTAGCCCGGTGCATGGTGCGCCTGCTCGAGCCCACGGATGGCGCCCTGCGCTTTCGCGGCCGGGACATCACCCACCTCGGCCGGCGTGAGCTTGACCCGATCCGCCGCGAGGTCCAGCTCGTGTTCCAGGATCCGGTCTCCTCGCTCAACCCGCGCAAGCGCGTGGGTCAGATCATCGGGACGCCGCTGCGCCTGCACGGGATGGAGCGCGACAAGGCCCGCCGCCGCGTGCGTGAACTGCTCGACCGGGTTGGACTCAACCCTGAGCACATCAACCGTTTCCCGCACGAGTTCTCAGGCGGACAGCGCCAGCGCATCGGCATCGCCCGGGCGCTGGCCGTGGACCCACGGCTGATCGTGCTCGACGAGCCGGTGTCGGCACTCGACGTCTCGATCCAGGCTCAGGTCATCAACCTGCTCGACGACCTCCAGGACGACTTCGGGCTGTCGTACGTCCTGATCGCCCACGACCTGTCTGTCGTCCGCCACGTGTCGGACTGGATCGGGGTGATGTACCTGGGCAAGCTGATGGAGCTCTCACCCGCCAAGGAGCTCTACGCCAAGCCGATCCACCCCTACACCGAGGCGTTGCTCGGGGCGATCCCGATCCCCGACCCGGAAGAGAACCGGGCTCGAGAGCGACTCGTCATCGGCGGCGAGCCGCCGAACCCGATCGACCCACCGAGCGGCTGCGTCTTCCATACCCGGTGCCCGCGGGCCACCGAGATCTGCAGCCAGGTCGAGCCGCCTCTGGCCAAGTACGCGAACGGGCACCTGGCGGCCTGCCATCACCCCCTGAGTGTGAGCGAGGACGAGATCTCCGCCGCCACCCGCTCGCGGCTCAGTCCGCTGAGCTCGGGGCGGCTGATGCCGAGCGGGGAGGAGGCGCCGGCGGCGGCCGATGAGATCGATGCCGCGCCGCAGTCTGAGGAGAGTGACGGAAGCAAGCTCGGGCAGCTGCGGCGGCGTCTGCCGATCTAGGCTCGGGCGGTTCGCGACGAGCGCGCCGCTGCTCCTGTGTCTGGTTGCCGCCGGTTGCGGGAGTTCGTCTCGTCCCGTGGCCAAGGTCCCGGCACCTGAGCGCGTCTGCGCCCGGGCCGGGCAGGCAGCCGACGCGATGATCGGCCACGCAGGATCGCAGATCGCCGACTCCGACCCGGCCAACATCGAGTGCGTGCTCCAGCGCTCAGGTGTCCGCGTCGACGCGATCGCTCAGGCGGCCACCCAGGCCTGGACCGAGTACGACACCACGGTCGTCCATCAGGTCCAGGCCTTCGCGGGGACCGCCCGCGGCCGGGGCCAGATGCCCCAGGACGTGACGATCCGGGGCGCCCAGGCGGTATGGATCCCGGCCGAGTCAGAGCTCGTCGCCACCAACGGGACCCAATCCACCGCCGGTAGCTATGTGACGGTGAGCGTCACCGGCCGTCCGCCCGGCGGGAGGGGGAAACTCGCGCTGGCTCAGTCGGTCGCCGCGGCAGTACTCGCGGTGGCGCCGAAAGGACCCAATCCCGGCCCGCCCCCGAGCTGATGCGCCGGGCGTTGGTCATTGTGATCCTCGCCGCCGCCCTGCTCGGAGGGTGCGGGCAGACCGGCCCTGGTCCGATCGACGCCGTCGACAACTATGTGGGGTCGGTGGCCGAAGGCGATTTCACCGACGCGTGCGCCGCTCTCGACAACCACGCGCAGGCGGAGCTCGCGCACTACATGCGCTCCGGAGGAGGCTGCGCGGCGCTACTGGCAAGATGTTTCCCGGACGTGTCGACGCTCCTCAGCCAGGACCAGACGCAGCTCTTGTACGGGACGGTGCAGATCAGCCTTCACGGGCGCCGCGGTACTGCCCTGACCGGAGGGACGCTGGTAGCAAAGGCGGTCAAAGAGGTGAACCTGATCGAAAGCATGGGTCAATGGGAACTCGACTCCTACGGCAAAGAGCACTGCCGGCGCCCCACGCACCGGCGCTGAAGGAGCCCCTGGGGCTTCTCCTGCTGCCGGCCGCGCTCGACCGGTTCGCGCTCTCAGGCCACGCGCGCAGCCTGCTGGCGATTCCCCGGGTCGTCGCACTCGAACCGTCGCGCTTTCGCGCGCCGCGGTGGCTGCGGGAAACGATTCCGGCGCGCCAGGTCAGGCGGCTGCGGCTGCCGGGCGAGCCCCGCGTCATCGTCCTCTATGACCCGGCCCAATATCCGCTTGCACGCGGCCTGTGCGCGGGTTACGAGGGCGCCGAGCTCTGGTACCTGCGGGGTGGCGTCGAGCTGGCTGAGGACGACGATTTGGCCAATTTCGATCAGCTGGCGCAGGAGCGGGCGTTCGAGACGCGCTCGGTCGGCTCTGCCCAGGCGCTGAGCGAGGCCGAGCAGGCGCTTCGCCTGCGCCTGACCACGCTCGAGATCATCAGCCACCGGCCGTTTGTGCCGGGCGCCCGCGTCGGCTCTCGCTGAGTAAGGGGTCCGTCGCGGCCGGTAAGGCCGGAGAGAGCGAAATGCGCTCCTTCTGACCGATGTCAGGGCCGGCGTCGCAGCTCATCCTGCCGCCAGTGAAGGTGGATAGGAAAAGGAGCCCAGAATGCATCCCAGCCTCACCAATGAACTCGCCACAAGCCACCGCCAGGAACTCGCACGGCAGGCGGCCAACCAGCGCTGGCTCGGGGACCGCTCGCACCATTTCGTCCGGACGGCGATCGGGCGATACTTCGGGCGTGGCGCGCAGACTGAGCAGCAACCGGTTCGTCGGGCGGAGCTCAGAGCTCCGGGAGCTCGAACAGGCGGCGGAGGCTGCCCGCAACCGGCAACCGGCGTTACTGCTCCTCGGCGGTGACTCAGGAGTCGGCAAGACGCGGCTGATCGGAGAGCTCGAGCGGCTGCTCTCCGAGCGTGACGTGCTCGTCCTGCGCGGCGATGCCGTCGAGCAGAGCGAGGGCGAGTTGCCCTACGCGCCGCTCACCAGCGCGCTGCGCCCCCTCGTCCGGTCACGAGACCCCGCCCTCGATGAGCTCAGTCGGGGCAGCCGGGCTCAGCTCGCGGCCCTGTTCCCCGGGCTCGACGACACGGGATCTGCGACTCCCGTCCATGATCCCTCCTCACAGCTGCGGCTGTTCGAGGCGCTGGTCGAGTTGCTCGACTGCCTCTCCGAGAGCGCCCCGGTGACCCTGATCCTCGAGGACATGCATTGGGCCGACCGCTCGACGCGGACCTTCGTCTCCTTCCTGGCCCGGAGCCTG
Organism: Solirubrobacteraceae bacterium; assembly: GCA_035505215.1. Lineage (GTDB taxonomy): Bacteria > Actinomycetota > Thermoleophilia > Solirubrobacterales > Solirubrobacteraceae > Palsa-465. Next base: position 246,871 of record DATJQY010000034.1, read on the forward strand.
CGGCAAGAGTCGATGCTCGTGGTCCTGAGCTACCGCACCGATGAGATTCACCGCCGGCACCCGCTGCGGTCGCTGCTCTCAGAGCTCGATCGCCTCGAGCACGTCCGGAGTATCGGCGTTGCGCCGCTCGACCGCGGCGAGCTCGGCCAGCTGCTGGCCGACATTCTTGACGCCGATCCGGCCCAGGGCCTCGTCGACCGGCTCTACATGCGAAGCGAGGGGAACCCGCTCTATACCGAGGAGCTCCTGGCCGCCGGCCTCGACGGGCGCGGGTCGCCCCCGGAGAGCCTGCGCGACGCGTTCATGCTGCGGATCGAGCGCCTATCGCCCGAGGCACAGCGCACCGCGCGGGCCATCGCGGTGGGCCGGCGCCTGGGCGAAGCCGTCCTCGCCGAGGTGACCGAGATCGAGCGGGACGCGCTTCAGAGCGCACTGCGCGAGGCGGTGGCCGAGCACGTGCTGACCACCGACGAGGAAGGTCGCTTCGGCTTTCGCCACGCCCTCCTACGCGAGGTCCTCTACGACGACCTGCTCCCGGGTGAGCGCGGAGACCTCCACCTCGCGCTGGCTCGACGGCTCGAGGCTCGGATGGGTGGCGGCCAGGAGCGGGAGGCGGAGCGGGCCGCCGCGGTGGCCGGTCACTACGCGGCCGCGGGAGACCAGCCCGCGGCGCTGCGGGCCGCGGTGCAGGCCGCGCTCGCGGCGCGCGAGATCCACGCCTACGCGGAGGCAGGGGAGCTGGCCGAGCGGGCGCTCGAGCTCTGGCCGCGGGTGCGTGACGCCGAGCAGACGATTCCCCTCTCCCGCCTCGACCTGCTGACCCTCGCGGCCACGGCCCACGGGATCGCCGGCGATCGCTCCCGAGCCGAGACGCTGCTCAAGCTCGCCCTCGAGGACGTCGACGTCGACGCCGAACCCGAGGTCTACGCCGGCCTGCTTTCGCGCCTGGCCCGGGTCCAGTGGGCGCTCAACCTGGGGGCCCAGGGAGTCGACACGGCTCAGCAGGCCCTGGCCATGCTACCCCCCGGCTGCGCCAGCCGCGAGCGCCCACCGCTGATGGCCTGGCTGGCCCGGACGCTCTTCCTACGCGGCCGCTTCCGCGACGCGGTTCCGGACGCTGAGGCGGCCCTGGCCGCCGCCGTGGAAGCGGGCGACAGACGCGCCGAAGCCGAGGTGCTGAACACCCTCGGCATGGCCAAGATCGCGCTCGGCGACGTCGAGGCGGGCATCGCCAAGCTCCAACAGGCGATCGAGATCGCCCGCGCCGATGACGATCTCGACAACCTCGGCTACGCGTATTCGAACCTGGCCGACATGCTGTTCCTGGCCGGCCGCACGGGCGAAGCCCTTCAGACCGCGCGTGAGGGCCTTCAGAACATCCCCGCCCGGGTCGTCCGGCTCCACGACTGGCTCATGCTGACGGTCGCTTGGGTGGCCTTCGAGGCCGGCGATTGGGACCTCATGCGCGCCCACCTGAAGCCCTCGACCGTGCTGATGGACAAGGGCTCGGTGTTCCGCAGCATCGTCGAGGCCGAGGCGGCGCTCGGGGAAGGGCGGGATGACGAGGCGGCTCGGCGCCTCGAGGAAGTGGAGCCGCTGGTCGAGGCCTCCGCCGAGCCGCAGTGGATCGGCTGGTACGGGGCCCTTCAGGGCGAGCTGCACCGGCGCCGCTACGACCTGCTGGCCGCGCGGGCCTCGGTCGAGCACGCACTCGGCCGGCTTGAGGTGTGCACCGATGACGTGATGCGGATCGCCCGGGCCAGCGCGGTCGGTGCCCGGGTCGAGGCAGACATCGCTCGCCGGGCCAAGGACCTGCGCGAGCGTGCCGAGGAGCGCGACGCGATGGCGCGCCTCCAGATCCACCTGAGCCGCCTCGACGCGGCGGCCCAGGAGGGAGGCCCGGTCGAGAAGGCGTGGTTCGCCGTCGGTCAGGCGGAGCTCAGCCGGGGCCGAGCGCGGAGCGATCCACAACGCTGGCGAGTGGCGGCGGAGGAGTGGGAGGCGATCGAGCGGCCCTACTACGCGGCCCTGCTCCACTGGCGCGAAGCGGAAGCCCACGTCGAGCGCGGGGACCGTGACGCCGCAGCCGCGGCGGCGCGGAGCGCCCACATGGTGGCGCAGCGCCTCGGCGCGCAGTGGCTCGAGGCCGAGATCTCAGCCCTGGCCCAGCGCGCGCGCCTCCAGCTCGACGAGGAACCTGCTGCCGCGGGTGACACCGAGGCCGAGGACGAGCCCTTCGGGCTGACGCCGCGTGAACGTCAGGTCCTCGCCCTGATCGCGGAGGGAGCGACCAACCGCCAGATCGGCGCCGCCCTGTTCATGGCCGAGAAGACGGCCAGTGTCCACGTCTCTCGGATCCTCGGCAAGCTCGGGGTCCAGAGCCGGACGCAGGCGGCAGCCATGGCCCACCGGCTGCACCTGACCTGAGCCGGTAGGTTCCGCTCGATGCAGCCGGTCTTCGACGGGCACAACGACGCGCTGACCCGCGACGACCACGACCTGATCATCGACGGGCGTCCTGAAGGGCACCTCGACCTCGGGCGGATGCGGGCCGCGGGTCTGCGCGGGGCGATCTTCGCCATCTTCTCTGGCGGCGGCCGGCTCCGGGAGCGGACGGTCCCACGGGATGACGGGGTGCTGGAGTTCGAATACGCGCCGCCGCTCGATCACGTCATCGCCGCCGCCGAGGCCACCACGGTCGCGGGGCGCCTGGCCCGGCTCGAGGCCGAGGGCCATCTCCGGATGGGCAGAGCGATCGTTGACGTTGACGCCGCGCGGGAGGCCGACGGCCCACCCCTGGCGGTGCTGCACCTCGAGGGGGCAGAGGCCATCGACGCCGATCTCGAGGCGCTCGACTTCTGGTACGAGGCGGGGCTGCGGTCGCTCGGGCCCGTGTGGAGCCGCGCCAACGCCTTTGCCTGGGGGGTCCCGTTCATCTCCCCCAGTACTCCCGATGTCGGACCCGGGCTGACGGCGGCCGGCCGCGCCCTGGTCCGGCGCTGCGCCGAGCTGGGGATCCTGGTCGATGTCAGTCACCTCAACGAGGCCGGGTTCTGGGATCTGGCGCGGTTGGAGGCGGGGCCGATCGTCGCCAGTCATGCCGCCGCCCACGCGCTCTGCCCCGCCTCTCGGAACCTGACCGATGCTCAGCTCGACGCGATTGGTGGCTCGGACGGCCTCGTCGGGATCGTCTTCGCCACCCCGTTCCTGCGCCCGGATTTCGCCGATGACCCCGACACTCCGCTCGAGCTGATCGCAGAGCATGCCCGCTACGTCGCCGACCGGATCGGGCCGGAGCATGTCGGATTGGGCTCTGACTTCGACGGGGCGACAATCCCGCGGGCGGTCGGAGGCGTCGAGGGACTGCCGCGGGTCCTCGACGCGCTGCGCGACCAGGGGTTCAACGAGGACGAGGTCGACGCCATCGCCTGGGGCAACTGGCGCCGCGTCCTGGCGGCCTGGTGGCGGGGCTAGATCCCGATGCCGCTGGCGACCGGTAGGGCGTAGAAGACGGCCAGCCCGAGGCAAATGACGAGGGTCGCGTAGGGCGAGACGGCGGCCAGCCCGGCGGCGATCACGTAAGGGATCAGCCCGGCCCTGGCCCGAGCGAGGATCCGGCGGCGCTGTTCCAGGCTCAGCTCGTCCTTCAGCAGCTGGGGCCGGCGCAGCATCATCTGGCGGTCCAGCGCGGAGAAGGCCAGCGCCATGGCGAGGAGGATTCCGCCGTACACCCCCGCGGCGAGCTTGGCCCCGTGATCTGCCCTGAGGTACTCCGCAAACAAGCTGGTGGCGAACGGGATCACAGCGACCGTCAGCAGCAGCAACAGGTTCAGGATCAGGATCGAGTGGTCGGCCCGGGCCAGCCGGCTGATCATCGCGTGGTGGTTGATCCAGATGATCCCGATGGTCAAGAACGAGGTCACGTAGGCGGCGTAGACGGGCCATTGCGAGGCGAGGTGGTGAGCCAGGGTCGCGCCGTTGGCCGTCCGGTTCAGTCCCGGCACGGCGATGTTCAGCACCAGCAGCGTTATTGCCACGGCGAGAACGCCATCGGAGAACGACTCGAGCCGGCCGGTGCCCATGGTGCTGGTTTCGCCGGCCGGGTCTTGGCTCCTACCGTCAGGCGCGCACCGAGCCGCACCCCATCTGGGCGAGCGTCTGCTCGACCTCCACGGCCTGGCTCTCGCCGCGGCATGCGGCGACGATCGCGCCGCCTGAACCGGTGTAGTTGGCACTCGCCCCGCAGTCGCGTGCCGCCTCGATCATCTCTACGCACAGCGGATCGAGCTCCACCAGCTTCCGGCGCAGGTCGAAGGTTGCGTTCAGGGTCTGACCGAAGCGGTCGAGGTCGCCCTCCAGGAGCGCCGCGCGCGCTGTCCGGGCGGCCGCTGCGAGGCCGACCATCGCCCCGTGGACCGCCTCCTCGCCCCGGCGATGCCGGTCTCGGAGGCTTCCGTGGACATCGCCGGAGTGCCCGGCGGCCGCCTCGCGCCAGGCGATGACGAGCGGGGGGAGCAGCCCGCGGTCGAGCCGCTCGTAGCGCGGCGGCCGGCCAAACTCCATGAACATCAGCCCTTCGTAGGACTGCACCACCCGATCCTGAAGCCCCGCCACGATCCCGAGCTCCTCGGTCTCGACCGCCAGCGCGAACTCGGCCAGCTCCGACGGGGCGAGATCGATTCCGTGGCGCGCGGCAAGCGCGCGGGTCACCGCGATCACCAGGGCGCTCGAGCTCCCGAGGCCCACGCGCTGCGGGATCGTGGTCGTCCAGCGCACCGCGGAGTCGGCCGCCTCCGGATTCAGCTCCCGCGTGAACCGGTCCACGGTCGCCTGCACGAGCGCGTTGGACGGCTCGACGCCGCCGCCTGAGTCGGCTTCGACCTCGGCCTCCGCCCGCCACGCATCGAGCGATACCGCGAGAACGGCGCCGCCGTAGCCGTCCGAGGGATTGCCGGCGAGGGCGGCGCGTGCCGCCGCGGCTCCCAGCGCCTGGCATGGATTCGTCACGCGCGCAAGCTAGCGCGCCGGCTGGTCACCCGGTCCGAGCGGAGCCGACCGCGGCATCAGGGGCCGAGGGAGGGCCCTCACGCAGCCCCACCCGCTCGTGCAGGCGCCGCAGTGGGCGTGGGGCCCACCAGTTGAGCGGACCCAGGAGCTCCATCAGCGAGGGCACAAGGAAGGCCCGGACGATCGACGCGTCGATCAGGACTCCAAGGGCGGCGCCGAGCCCGAGCTCTTTGAGGAACACGATCTTGGAGGTGGCAAAGGCGCCCAGCGCCACCGCGAACAGGAGTGCCGCCGCGGTGACGATCCGGCCTGTTCGCTCCAGGCCGACAGCCACGGCTTCGGAATTCGGGAGGCCACGGTCGTGGGCCTCCTTGATCCGGGACAGGAGGAAGACGCCGTAGTCGGTGGCCAGCCCGAAGCCCACGGCGAAGAGGAAGATCGGCTGGGTCGAGTCCAGCGCACCCTCGCTGCTGAAGCCGAGGAGGCCCTGGAGGTGCCCGTCCTGGAAGATGAAGACGAGGATCCCCAGCATCGCGCTCAGGCTGAGGAAGTTCATGACCACCGCCTTGACTGGCAGCACGATGGATCCCGTGAACAGGAACAGGATGATCAGAGTGGAGCCGATCACGATCGCGAGCACCTCGGGTAGGTGGACGGCCAGGCTGTGCTCGAGGTCGACGAACATCGCGGTTTCGCCGGCGACCCCGACGTAGAAGGGTTCGTGGATGGCCCGCACGTTCCTGACCAGGCGCTGCGTGGCGGTGGTCATCGGACCCTGAGACGGCGAGACCGTCAGGAGTGTGTTCTCGCTTCCCGCCGGTTGGGCCGGGGCGACGGCGGCGACATCCGGAAGCGCGGCCACTCGCGCCGCCAGACTGCGGACCTGGCTCGAGCGCGCCGGTGCCCCGACCACGATCTCAAGGGGCGCGGTCCGGTTGGGCGGGAACTGGCTGTTCAGGGTGTCATTGACCTGCCGGGCGCTCACCGAGGTCGGCAGCACGCGGGCGTCAGCCTGAATGAATTTGACGCCCCAGAAGGGAATCCCGAGGGCGATCAGCAACCCGGCGGAGGCCGCGGCGATGGCCGCCGGGCGGCGCATGACCAGACGGGAGAGCCGGTACCAGAATCCGGCCTCGGCGGGCAGGGCCTCGCGCTCGGCGGCGCGCTGGAGCCGGGGCGGCGCGAACGAGTTGATCCGGGGTCCGAGCACGCTGAGGAGCGCCGGGAGCACGGTCAGGGCGAGGGTGGCAGCGAGGATGGCCACGATCGCCCCCGCGATGCCCATCGAATAGAGGAAGTTCTGCGGGAAGACGATCAGTGACGCGATCGCCGCGGCGATAGTCAGTGAGCTGAAGATGATGGTCCGGCCGGCGGTCTGAAGGGTTCGGCTCAGCGCCGGAGGACCGAATCCGGTGCGGGCCGCCTCCTCGCGGTAGCGAGAGACCATGAACAGGCTGTAGTCGATCGCCAGTCCAAGCCCCATGCCCGTGACGAAGTTCAGGGCGAACACGGAGACATCGACGAAGCCAGAGACTATGCGCAGGGCAAAGAAGGTGGCCACGATGGCCAGGCCGCCGAGCAGGGGAGGCAGAAGCGCGGCCAGGAGCGAGCGGAAGAAGAGCAGCGAGAGCAGGAAGATGAACGGGAAGGCGAGCAGTTCGGCGCGTTCCAGGTCATGGCTGACCTGCGTGTTCACCTGAGCGTTGGCCACCGCGTCGCCGCCCAGCTGAACGTCGCGCTGGTGGGCGAAGCGGTTTTCGATCTGTTGCGCAGCGTCCTTGAGCGCCTTGTTGGACAGCGGCTTGAAGTAGGCGACCACGTACGTGAGCCGGCCGCTGCGGGACACCATCGCCCGGTCGCGGGTCGTGTAGAACGACTGCACCGAGGCCACGTCAGCCTGGGCTGAGAGCTCGGCCGCGATCTGCTCGACGCGATGGCGTGCGGGCGCGCTCCGGATATCTCCCGAGTGCACGAGGGCGATCACGCCGGCGTCGATCTGGCGCCCGGTGGCGGCCTGGAACCGCTTCGCCGCTTGAACGCTCTGGGTGGCCGGGTCGCGCGCGTCATAGGGCCAGAGCTTCTTGGCCACGCCCACCCCTAGGACTCCGGCGACGCCTGCGCAGACGACGGTGACGATGAGCAGCGCTCGGCCGCGCGCGTAGAGGAAGGCGGCCCACCGGGCCAGCACGCCTACACCGTCTCCTCAAGGTCGCCGGCCAGCCGGGCTTCCGTTGCCTTGCACCACTCGATCAGCCAGCCGGTGACGCCAAGGCCGATCTCCAGCGCCAGACCCGGGCCCGTCGATATGTGGCCGCCCGCGGCCTGGATCAGGCCAAGCTGCTCGTGCTTTTTCTCGTGCTGCTCACGCATCGCGCGCACCGTCCGCAGCGCCGATTCAGGTTCGAGGTCGGAGAAGAACAGCTTCAGCATCCCCTCGTCACGCAACTCGTAGACGAGTGCTCGTTCGGAGAAGAGCCAGTCCTCGAGCGCCTGCTCCCCGCGAGGCGTGAGCTCGTAAACCATCCTGACCCTCGCGCCCGAGGGATCAGCTCGGCCCTCGATCAAACCGTCGTCCTCCAGCCGGCGAAGCTCGGGATAGATCTGGCCGTAGCTGGCAGCCCAGAAGTGGCGGGTCGACTTATCCACGAGCTGCTTGATCTCGTAGCCCGACCGCACCCCCTTGGCGATCATCCCCAGGATCACGCGACCGGTGGCGGTGAGGGGTGGGGCCGGGAGTGGCGGCCCGGCCGGGGCGGGGAGGGAGCTTGAGCGCTCGGAACTGCGAGGGTCCGCGGCCATGTATCGTGCAGATATATCGAAGCGATATATCTGTCAACCCGGATGCGGGCGGCGGGGGTGCTGGGCGACACTTATCTGCCGACCGCTCAGCGAATGGTCTTTCCGGGGCAGATAGGTGTCGCCGAGCGCCCCGCAGGTTCTGCGGTGATTGGCGGGAAAGGGTCGCTGCGGAGGACGAGCTGGCTCCGCCCGGCGACCCGGCGAGGCCGACTCGATTAGAGGCAGCCGTCTCCGTCGCTGGGGGCGCCGCGATTGTCGGAGTCAGCGTCACCGGCGTTGGCGCCCTGGGGAATGCAGGCCGTACTCGAGGAGGTCGTGGTCGGCGGTGGCGACGAGTGTGTCGTCGTGGGCGGGGGCGACGAATGGGTGGTGGTCATCGTCGGCGCCGCTGCGTGCGTTGTGGTCGTCGGCGGAGGGGCCGAATGGGTTGTCGTCGGCGGAGGCGCTTGGGTCGTCGTCGGCGGAGGCGAGGCGTGCGTGGTCACCTTCGCGGCCGCCCGATGCTTCGCCGGCGCCTTGTGGTGCGAGACCTGGTGGGCCGGGTGGGCGTCGGTCACGCCGACGCTCGCGCTCGTCGCGGGCGTGGTCTTGGGGGTCGTCGAGTTCTGAGACGACGCCGCGCCGCATCCAGCGAGGAGGAGGGTGCCGATGAGCCAGGGGAGTGTTCGTCTTATCTGCATGTCATCAGCCAGGACGCCCTCGCGGACGAGACCTTCCCGGGCACTTTATCCTCGGCGCGGATGCACTTCGGCGAGCTCACCCCGGTCGAGCAGCGGGTCCTCGGCTGTCTGATCGAGAAGCGCTGGACGACCCCAGACCAGTATCCGCTGTCGCTGAACGCGCTCCGCCTGGCCTGCAACCAGGTGACGAATCGGGACCCGGTCACCGACTACGACGAGAACACGGTGCGGGAGGCTGCCTTCCGTCTCTCCCGCTACGGGCTCACCCGAATGGCCAGCGGACACAGCAGCCGCGCGGTCAAATATCGCCACCTGGCCGAGGAAGCGCTATCGCTCGACCGCGAGGCGCTGGCGATCCTGGCCGTCCTTCTCCTCCGTGGTCCACAGACGCCGGGCGAGCTCAAGTCGCGCAGTGAGCGGATGACGAGCTTCGGCTCACTCGAGCAGGTTGAGCACGTACTGGGTGTCCTGGGTGAACGGGGATATGCCCGCCGCGTGCCCCGGCGGCCCGGCCAGAAGGAAGATCGCTTCGAGCACCTTCTGGGGGGCGAGGACGCCGGCGAGGCCGCCTCGACCCCGAGCGAAGGTGCACTGGCGCCAAGCCCCAGCGCAGCTCCACCGAGCCCCAGCCCAGCCCCACCCACCCACGCCCCGCCACCCGGCGACGGCGAGCTGGCCGCGCGAGTCGCCGCCCTGGAGATGCAGGTCGAAGAGCTCCAGCGCGAGCTCGCGGCTCTGCGCAGTGAGCTACCCGCCGACAGCGCCGAGGTGGCTTAGCTCTCGGTACTCGCCGCTTCGGCGCCGGCCAGCCGAGCGGTCAGCTCGGCGGGGTCGACACCGTGGGCCGACAGCACGCGGTAGAAGATCGGGCCGTACACCGACGTCACGGCCATCAGCACGTCGAGCGTTCCCAGCTTGGGCGCTCCCCGGTCGGCGGCGATTCGGCCCGCTTCATTGGTGACCGTGACCACGGCGTCCGGGTCCCCGCGTTCCGGCGGGGCGTCGTCCCCGTCGTGTCCGGGATCCTCCAGAGCGGTCTCAGAGAGGCCGAGCGAGGCCAGGATCGCGCCGGACTCGCCGTGATTGCGCAGCGTCCGCAGCCAGCGCTCGGCCTGATCCTCGGCCGATTGGGCAAACGGCATCGCCGTCGAGGCAATCCCGAGCATCAACGACGCATCCGCGGTCAGCGGGGGTGTGGCTCGCTCCGCCACCGGGGCGTCGTCTTCGGTCACATAGCTCAGCGCCGCCTCACGCGTGTCGAACACCCGGAGCCCCGTCGCCAATCCGGTCAACTCGAGCACGCGGAGCACCGGCGGTGTCGGCGAGGCGATGGCCAGGCGCTCGGAGCCCGCGAACCGCCGCTGGACGCCGATCATCACCCCGAGCGCGGTCGAGTCCATGAATGGGACCTCCGCCAGGTCGAGGACCAGCCGGTCCCGGCCGGCCGCCACCAGATCTGAGAGCGTCTGCTTCAGATGAGGTGCGGATTCAAGGGCGAGATCGCCATCGAGGCTGACTACCGCCGCTCGCTCACCTACGTAGTGGTGATCGACAGACAGCGTGGGGTGAGTGCTTCGCAGACCAACTGATTCAGGCATACGTGGACCCTGGGACGTGGGGTAGGGCAGGCAACTGGGACCTGCTCAGACAGGTATCGACCGCTGAGCATTTTCAATTAGCCCCCCCCACCCACATGGACAAGGGGGGTGGTCCAAACGGACGAGCGGGAGCGCTCCAAACGGACGAGCGGGAGCGCAGAAACGGATCAGCGGGACCGCTCGGTTACAGGATCCCGACCTCTGAGTTGTCACCAACCAGGAACCGGTAGGCCCGGGGCTGGCGTTGATCTCGCCCGATCCGTACGTTGCGCCCCAGGAGCGAGGATTCCATCCGGCCGGCCAGATCACGGACCGCGGAGCCGGCGAGGAGGATCGAATGCTCCACCTCGGCGTTCTCGATCAGGCAGTTCTCCCCGATCGCGGTGTAGGGACCGACGTAGCAGTCGATCAGCCTGGCGCCCGCGCCGATGATCGCCGGGCCGCGCACCGTCGAGCGCTCGAGCCGGACGCCGGGATCGACGACCACGCGGCCGTCGACCTGGGAGGCGATCAGCTCACCCTCGATCCGGCCCTCGATCGTGTCGAGCACCAGGCGGTTGGCGGCCAGCATGTCATCGAGCCGTCCTGTGTCCTTCCACCAGCCCCGGACCACATGCGGCTCGACCCTGAGGCCGCGGTCGACCAGGTGCTGGATGGCGTCGGTGATCTCCAGCTCCCCGCGACCTGAGGGCTCGATCGCTCGGGCGGCGTCGTGGACCGCCGGGGTGAACATGTAGACGCCGACGAGCGCCAGGTCGGTCTTCGGCTGCGGCGGTTTCTCCACCAGTCTCACCACCGATCCGTCGGACAGCTCGGCCACGCCGTAGTTCTCGGGATCCGCCACCGGCGTGAGCAGGATCAGCGCGTCCGGACCGTGCTCGCGGAAAGCGCCCACGAGATCCTCGATCCCACCCTGGAGGAGGTTGTCGCCCAGGTACATGACGAACGGCGAGTCGCCGAGAAACGCCTCGGCGGTCAGCACCGCGTGGGCCAGTCCCAGAGGCTCATCCTGGACTATGTAGGTGAGCTCGACGCCGAAGCGGGAACCGTCGCCGGCGGCGGTCCGGATCTCGTCTCCGGTCTCCGGCGCGATGATGATCCCCACCTCGGCGATGCCCGCCTGGGCCATCGCCTCGATGCCGTAGAAGAGCACCGGCTTGTTGGCCACCGGAACGAGCTGTTTGGCCGAGGTGTGGGTGATCGGCCGCAGCCGGGTTCCCTTGCCGCCCGACAGGATGAGACCCTTCAGCGCTTGCATGGGCGGGAGACTACGGGCTAGTAGCGCCCCTGGAGCTTGCGGTGGTCCCAGCTGGCGACCCGCGCGGGAACGAATTGGAGCGCCACGCGCTTGACCGCCTGGGCGCGGACGGCGTCCATGAACTCGTCGCCCAGGGCGCCGACTCCGTAGCGCTCGTAGATCTCCTGACCCAGCCGCGCGACGTCCTCGGTAACCCGGTGGATTACCGTGTGGGCCTCGATCATCAAGCCGCGGAGTTCCTCGTAGCGCTCCCCGTCCTCGATCTGGAGCGTCGCCCGGTCGTCGCGTTCCAGGTTGCGCGCCTTCTGGGACTTGGCGTAGGTCCAGGCCCAGATCTGTCCCTCGCGGACCACGTACCACAGGGGCATCAGGTGCGGCCAGCCGTGGGGACCGGTGGTGCCGCACACGACCACCCGCTGCTCGGCCACGAAGTCCGCGACCTCCTGGTCGCTCATCGTGATCTGGCTGCGCCGGCTCAACTCACGGAGGCCGCGGCCAGGGCGCGGATCGCCTCCGCGGCCCCCCGGACCTCGGTGCGGAGCTCCTCAGGCTCGAGGACGACGGCGTCACCCGCCTCCTTGAGCACCTCACGCACCAGCCAGGTGGCCCCAGCGAAGCCGAGCTCGACGATCACGGCGCCGTCCTTTAGCTCGGCCACGACCGCCCGCTCCTCGCGGGCCCAGCGGGCCCGCTCCGGCGAGATCCAGATTCGAGCGCGCTGGGAGGAGGGAACCTCGCCCGTGCGTGGCCAACCGTCGACGTCGGCCGAGGGCTCGACATCGGGGCGCGGTTCGAACTCCTGGTCGGTGACCGTCGCCGACTTGATGCGGTCCAGACGGAAGTGGCGCATGTCATCACGCGAGGGGTCAAAGCTGGCGACGTACCAACCCTCGCGGCCGTTCATCAGCGCGTAGGGTTCGACCGTCCGGGTCGAGAACTCATCCTCGTTCTCCTTGTAGTACTCGAAGGAGAGCAGCCGCTGCTGGTTGATGGCCCGGGACACCACGGCCGCGATCTCGGCGTCGTCACCGCCGCGCGGAGCGACCTGGAGCCCCTCCTGGGCCGGATCCTCGCCCAGCGCGGTCACGACCTTGGCCCGGACCGAGTTGAGCGAACCCGCGGGGATGTGCTCGCCGATCAGGTCGATGGCGGCGATGAGCGCCTTGGCTTCGACCGGGAGCAGGCGGGCGGGGCGCGCGAACGAATCGCCGTAGGGCTCGGGGTCGACCTCGATCGAGCCGTCATCGCCGATCTCGGCGTAGAGCACGTAGGTCCCGGCACCGAAGTTGACCACGTTGAGCACGGCCACGTCCTCGCGCAACTCCTGCTCGGAGACGTTGAGGTCCCGGCAGAGTTCGTCCATGGTGAGCCGCCGTCCTGCCCGACCGCCGTCGAGGAGGATGCTGGCCAGCGTGACGAGCCGGGCGAAGCGCTCGGGGCGGATGCCGGCGTCGGGATGATGGCCGTTCTCCGAGTCGGCCTCGACCTCGCTGCGTCCGGGTGCGGGGGCAGCCGCTCCTCTGTCGAGCTCCGGGGCGAGCTGGGGTGCGCCGGTGTGGCGCTCGATCAGGAGCTCCAGCCGTTCGGCGAACCCGTCGGCCAGCTCTCCAGGAGTCAGGATGCGGGCGTTCTCTCCCAGCCCGAGGACCCAGGAGATCAGTTGGCGCGCGTCGGCGTAGCTCGTGGTGAAGATCTGGTCTCCGTCCTCGTCCTCTGGGTGCATCTCCCCGAAGGGTCCGAAGTGGCGCTCGATCTGCCAGGCGATCCGGCGACCCACCCACACCTCGGCGGTTCCGATCGGGTCGCCGAACTGCCAGTCGATGCGGTTGGCGTAGGCGCGAGGATCGAAGTCGGCCGGGCGCTGGAAGTCGTGCTCGGCCTTGGTGGCGTAGCCCACCTTGCCGCGGATGCGGGAGAGCCGGAAGACCCGGATCGCGTCACGCTCGTGAGAGCGCCCCACGAGATAGAACTGGTTGCCCTGGTAGAGCAGCTGGTAGGGGTCGACTCGCCGCGTCGCCACCTCACCCCGTTGCATCGTGAAGTACTCAAACAGGATCGTCTTGCGACGGAAGATCGCGGTCTCGATCTTGGCCAGGCGTTGGGAGACCTCGTGCCCGCCGGCGGACCCGGTGATCCCGAGGGCCACCCCCTGCTGCTCGGGAGCGCGCAGCGGGCTCGGCCGTCCCCACGAGATCTGCTGGAGGGCCAGGCGGAGGGGTTCGGCGTAAGCGAACTCGCCGTCCAGCAGCTGGAGCGCCGTGTGCAGCGCGGCCAGCTCCGCATCGCTGAACTCGATCGGGGGCAGGTGAAAGTTCTCCGGCGGAAGCGAGTAGGTCTCCTGTTCCACCTGGCCATCGACCGGCTTTTCCACCGACAGGACGATTCCCAGCGCCTCGAGCTCGGAGCGGTCGGCATAGAAGCGCCGCGCAAACGCATCCTCGTTCATCACGCTGTACCCCTCCACGTCCCGCCGGATCTCATTGGCCGTGACCGGCCGCCGCTCCGCCATCAGATATGAGATCAGCGAGAGCTGGCGAATCAGCTTCTCGGTGTCCTTCGCCATCCCAGGGCAACTTTATCCGGGAGTGAGCGAGCCCTACCGCCTACGGGGAAACCCGTGCGCTATTTGCGCAAATCCGCGACCAATGAGTTACCTAACGCCGGCCTGGCTATGCGCTCTGCGTGGCGGCCCACTCCTGCGCGCGGCCGGGCCCGATGGTGCCGGGTTCAACCTCGACGATCTCGTCCGCCGGAACCCCGACCCGCCCTGCCGCGGCGATGATCGCTTCGGGTGAGGGCGCCTCGTAGAGGCAGTAGGTGCGCCGGCGGTCGGCGCTCAGGAATGAGAACAGCCAGCGCACGCCTTCGTCAGCGTTGACTTCCTCGATGAGCGTGATGTCCTCGCCGGACAGGTCGAGCTGCTCGGCGAAGTTTCGCTCGATCATGTACAGGGGCATGGCCCTCCGATCCTAACCCGTGATTTAGCCGTCGACAAGCGCATGAGAGTGGGCATAGGAGGCCGCCTCGGTCCGGTTGGCGCACCCGGTCTTGCGCAGAATGCTGCGGACGTGGTTGGCCGCCGTGTGCTCGCTGATGAACAGGCTGGCGCCGATGTCGCGGTTGCTCAGGCCGCGGGCGATGAGCCGGAGCACCTGGGCCTCCCGCGCCGAGAGATCGTCTGGGAGCTGGGGCGTGCTCTCGGCTGACACGGCGGTGACCGGCTGAGCGCGGCTCAGCGCCGCGATCCGTCCGGCTAGGGCGGTCATGCCGATTGACGAGGCAAGCTCGCCGGCTCGGCCCAGCATCACCAACCCTCGCTCGTCTCCCTCACCACACTCGATCAGCATGCGGGCGTACTCGTAGGCCGTATGGGCGAGCCACGTGCGGGCGCCCATCGCTTCGTTGAGGGCCAGCGCGCGCTCAAAGTGCTCCTCCGCTCGCTCCCACTCCTCCAGCGTGGCCGCGAGCATTCCCAGGTAGCGATCCGCAGCTCCGTAGTAGGCGACGAGGTGACCGATCATCACGTTGGCACCGGCAAGCGGCTTGAGTTCCGGGTACACGAGCTCGGCGATCTCCCGGTGGCGGAGCGCGGCGCAGGCATCGGTGATGTAAGTGAGCGAGGCCAGCCACAGCGACTGTCGGAACGGATCGAGCCCCTCGGCGGCGATCAGGTCGAGCTCGCGCCGGGCCTCGGCCTCCATGCCAAGCTCGGACAGCAGCGACGCGAAGCCGGGGCGCCACGCTCCCCGATCCCGGCCGCCGCCGGCCAGCACCCTGATCACGGGGGCGAGCTCGGCCAGCCGCCCCTGCTCACGGCGCAGGCTGAACATCTGGATGCCGTAGGTGCCCGTCGCGTCACGGCCACTGAGGAGGCGGCCCGCCTCCTCGGAGCGGTACGCCATCTCCTCCGCCTCCGCCAGCCGTCCGTCTCCGAGGGCGAGCGCGGCTCCGTAGTGCTCGGCGACGTGCAGGTAGAACGGCTGGGCCGTGATCTGGGCCAGGCGAAGCAGGCGCGAGGTCTCAAGCCGGGCCGACGCCAGGTCGGCCACCATCACGAGCGCGGGAACCGTCCAGGAGATCGCCTCGGCCTGGATCTCGGTGTCGCCGAGCTCCTCTCCAAGCGTCATGGCTTCGGCGAGCATTTCCAGAATCTCCTCCACGGAGCTGGATCCGCGTGACCAGTAGGAGCGGGTGAGCACGATCGCCAGACCGGCCTCGTCGCCCAGCCGCCGAGCCAGGGCGATCGTATTGGCGCGCACGATCGCCGCGCGATCCTGCAGGCCCTGCATGTCGAGCGCCCGGGCGAGGCCGCTGAGCAGGCGGACCCGCAGCTCGGTGGGCTCGTCGCCCAGCGCACTGGCCGCCTCCTCGAGGAGAACCAGCGAGTGCCGCTCCGGCGAGCCTGGACGCCAGCTGGCGTCCTCGAAGCCGATGGCGGCGCGGGCCAGCAGCTCGGCGTCCCCCCGCTCGCGTGCGATCGCGGCGGCGGAGCGAAACGCGTCGCGCGCCTCGAAGGCTCGCCCGGCCCGGTGCGCCACCATGCCGAGCTCGACCAGCACCTCGGCCTGCTCCCGGGTGTCTTCGATCCCCAGCTCAAGCGCGGTGCGCAGGAGGTTGACCGCCTCGTCGAAAGCCAGGGCCTCGGTGGCGGCTCGCGCCGCCCGCAGGTTGTATTCAACCGCCCGCGCCACCGACCCCAACGGCGCGGCGGCGGCGAAGTGGTGGGCCAGGTCGGGCAGGGTGCCCACGGAGCGGCCGGCCGCTTCGAGCGCGTCACCGACGCGGAGGTGGAGTTCGGCCCGGCGAACTCCGCTGAGGCGGTCATAGACGGCCCGGCGAACGAGCTCGTGGGTGAACCGGTAGGCCATCTGAAGACGCGGAATCTCCTCCACGATGCCGCTGCGCAACGCCTCGTCGAGGGCCCTCACGAGCTCTCCCTCGTCGAGGGCCGAGGCTCGGCGGATGACATCGATCTCGAACTGCGGGCCGGCCGTGGCCGCCAGCTCAAGCAGCCCGGTCGTGTCCGGGGCCAGCCGCGCCAAGCGCTCGCTCACCACCTCACGGACGCTCTCGGGCGTTCCCAGATCGCTTAGCGGCCGGGCCAGATGGAGCTCGCCGTCGAGCAGCTCGATGGCGCCGGTCTCGATCAGCGACCGCCACAGCTCGCATACGAGGAAGGGGTTGCCGCCGGTGACCTCACTGATGGTTCGCGCCAGCTCGCCCGTCGTGGGCCCGAGGTGTCCCTCGGCGACGCGACGGATGAACTCGGCGACCTCCTCGTCGGAGAGGCCGCCCACCGTGAGCCGGAGAACATCATCGGCGCGACGTAGGTCGGCCAGCGTGGCGGACAGGGACTCCGGCACGTCGGCCTCGGTGTCCCGGAAGGTGGCAAACAGCAACACTCGGCCGGTCCAGGGCGCACGGGCCAGGTGGCGGAGGAGCAGCAGCGTCGCGGCATCGGCCCAGTGCCCATCCTCGATCACAAGCACCAACGGCTGGCGGCGGCTTACCCCGGCGAGCAGATCGGTGATGATCATGTGCAGGCGGTGGCGCTCGGTGTCGGGATCAGCCCGGACCGGGGGTGGCAGCTCGCCGATCTGAGCCGGAAGATCGGGTAGCAGCCGTGTGAGCTCGCCGCCACCTGCCCCCAGCGCCTCCCTGAAATCGTCCGCGTCGAGCACCCGGGCCAGGCTCCTTAGGGCCTGGGCGAAGGGCCCGTAGGGCGTGCGCACGACGGCGTCGCACGCCCCATAAAGGACGAGGGCCCCGTCGCGAGCCGCCTCGGTAGCGAACTCACGGGCCAGCCGGCTCTTGCCCGATCCAGGCTCGCCGCCGAGCAGCACGACGCGGCGGCCCTCGCCTTGGGCGCGCGGCAGGAGGGTTCGCAGCATGCCCAGCTCGGTCGCCCGACCCACGAACGGAAACGGCGAAGAGATCCGAAGCGAAGCGGGAAGATCGTGCTCCAACATTGCCCCAGAGGTCACGATAGTCAGGATTGACCATTCGCGCAATGGGAGCGTTCAGTAGCGGCCTAACAGCGGGTTTGAAATAGGTCAGCTTTCGTCATGACAGGGCGCCGGCGACGACCTAGGGTGGATCGCGCCACACGGACCAACGACAGGAGGGCTTATGAGCACCACCACCCAACCCGCGCAGCTTGCGCAAGACGAGCTGTCCGACTTCCAGGGGCAGCTGATCGGGCCCGGGGACGCCGACTACGAGCAGGCGAGGCTCATCTACAACCGCATGATCGACCGCCACCCGGCGCTGATCGCGCGGTGTGCCAACACGCGCGATGTTTCCCGGGCGGTCACGTTCGCGCGTAACCACGGGTTGCTGCTGGCCATCCGCGGGGGCGGCCACAACGGGGGCGGCCTCGGAACCTGCGACGGCGGCGTGGTGATCGACCTGTCGCTGCTCAAGGACATCGAGGTTGACCCGGAGGCCCGGACCGTGCGGGTCGGCGGGGGCTGTGTCTGGGGCGAGGTCGACGCCGCCACCGGCGAGTACGGCCTGGCCACGCCGAGCGGGATCATCTCCACGACCGGCGTCGGTGGGCTCACGCTGGGTGGGGGCCTCGGACACCTCACCCGGGGTTGCGGGCTCACGATCGACAACCTGCTGGAGGCCGAGGTGGTGCTGGCCAATGGCGACATCGTCCGGGCCAATGCCGATGAGCATCCGGACCTCTACTGGGCGCTCCGCGGTGGTGGTGGGAACTTCGGCGTCGTCACCTCGTTCCTGTTCCGGCTCCACGAGGTGGGGACGATCTTCGGTGGGCCCACCTTCTGGCCCGCCGACCAGGGCGCCGAGGTTCTCTCGGTATACCGCGAGTTCCTGCCCTCCGCTCCGCGCGAGCTGAATGGATTCTTCGCCTACCACATCGTCCCGCCGGGTCCGCCCTTCCCGGAGGCCATCCACCTGCGCGAGGTGTGCGGTGTGGTGTGGTGCTACGTGGGCTCAGAGGAGGCCGCCACGAAGGCGATGGCCCCCCTGCTCGACTCGGTTCCCGAGCCACTCATGCACGGCGTCCAGGCGATGCCGCACGCGATGCTCCAGGGGGCCTTCGACGGCCTGTATCCACCCGGCGACCAGTGGTACTGGCGGGCCGACTTCGTTACGGAGATCCCGGACGAGGCAGTCCAGATCCACAATCAATTCGGCACCTCCCTGCCGACGATGAAGTCGACCATGCACCTGTACCCAATCGACGGCGCCGCGCACGACGTCGCCGCGGACGAGACGGCGTGGGGCTACCGTGATGCCAACTGGGGCTCGGTGTTCGCGGGGGTCGATCCCGATCCGGCCAACCGGGATGAGATCCGGGGCTGGAGCATCAGCTACCAGCAGGCGCTTCATCCCTACTCCGCCGGCGGCGCCTACGTCAACATGATGATGGACGAGGGTGAGGACCGGGTCCGGGCGAGCTACCGCGGCAACTACGACCGGCTGGCCCAGATCAAGCGGAGCTATGACCCGGAGAATCTGTTCCGGGTCAACCAGAACATCAAGCCCGCTGCGGCCTGAGGCCGCACACACAACCGGGGGCTGCGAGAGCCAGGCGCTAGGCCGCCTGGCTCTCAGCGTCGGCGCGGCCGGCGAAGTAGGCGCCACCGCCGAGCGCCTTGTCGTAGCCCGACCATTCCTCGCCGACCGGGAGCTCCTTCTCGATCCGGTCGAAGCTGCCCAGGCGGCCGCCCAGGTTATCGATCATGTGGACGAGCGTTGCCTCCCGGGTGCACGGCACGACCGGGCTCCCATGCTCGAGCGAGCCGTGATGACTCAGGATGATGTGGAGGACGGCTTGCGCGAGCTCGGCGGGGAACCCGTCCAAGCGCTCGATGGTGCGGCGAACCAGGTAGTAGCCGATCGGTATCTCTCCGTAGAGGCGGCCGTGGTCAGACATCGAGATGGCCCCGCCCGCGACTTCGTAGGCCTCGAGCTTGCCAATGTCGTGCAGCAGTGCCCCGGTCACGGCGATGTCACGGTCGATTCCGGGGAAGGTGGCCGAGATCGCGCTCACCGCCTGGGCCACGGTCAGGCAGTGCTCGAGCAGCCCGTGCCGGTAGGCCTGGTGGTAGCGCTTGGCCGCCGGGGCGTTCCGGTAGTTCGACCAGGTCGGCGAACCTTCGCTGAAGATCGCCGCCAGCAACCGCCGCAGGTGGGGGTTCTGGACCGTGCCCAGAAGCTCACGCAGGTCGGTCTCCATCTGGACCGCGGTGCGCGTCGGGCCGTCGAGCAGGTCGGCGGCGGCGAATTCACCCTCACGCGCCTGCCGCAGCGCCGAGACCGACAACTGGGGGCCGAAGCGGGCATGCACGGCATAGCGACCGGTGACAAAGACGACCTCGCCGGCGCAGCAGAGCTCACGCGCCTGGGCGACACCGTCCCACACCACCGCGGGCACGCTTCCCGTGCGATCACCGAGGGTCAGCTTCAGGTATTCGCCGCCGTCCCGGCGCGAGCGAACCTCGACCTCACGCACGAGCAGGGCCTGCGCAACCTCGATTCCATCCGCAAATTCCCGAACTTCCATAACACTTTCGAAGATAGAGTGGCGGGCGGACGGCACCCGTGAAATGCAGCGCAATTGTCACTGGAGGGACAGGCGGTCTGGGCGCCGCCGTGGTCACGCGGCTGCTCGACGACGGCTGGCGCGTCGTGGTGCCCTGGGTGGTCGAGGCCGAGCTTGAGCGGGTGCACGAGCAGCCGGGTCTCGAGCTCGCCCACGCTGACCTCTTCGAGCCCTCAGCCGTGGCCGAGGTCGTCCGGAAGGGGGCCGAGGACGCGGAGGCGCCGCTCCGGGGCCTCGTCAACCTCGTGGGTGGGTTTGCCATGGGCGGGCGCGTGCACGAGACGGCGATCGAGGAGTTCGAGAACCAGTTCCGGCTCAACCTTCGGGCCACATACCTGATGACCCAGGCGGCGCTCGGATCGATGCTTAAAGGCGGGGGCGGCTCGATCGTGTGCGTGGGCACCCGGGCGGCGGTGCAGCCGTTCAGTGGGGCGGCCGGCTACATCTCCTCCAAGGCGGCTGTGATCGCGTTTGCCGAGGCGGTGGCCGTCGAGTACCGCGACGACGGAATCCGCTGCAACGCGATCCTCCCCAGCGTCATCGACACGCCGGCCAACCGTGCATCGATGCCGAACGCGGACCACGAGCGCTGGGTCAAGCCACGGGCGATCGCGGGAGTCATCGCGGATCTGCTCTCGGATGAGTCGAGCCCGGTGAGCGGCGCGGCCATCCCGGTTTACGGCCGGGCGTAGGGCCGCGGCCGCGCGGGTACGGGGTACTGAGATGCGAGCGGTCGTCTACGACAGGCATGGAGGGGCTGACGTCCTCGAATACAAGGACGTGCCAGATCCTGAGCCCGGGCCGGGGGAGGTGCTCGTGAAGGTTGAGGCGGTGGGGGTCAACTTCCGCGATGTCTACGAGCGAGAAGGCCGTTCCTACGCGCTTGAGCCTCCCGCCATTCTGGGCGTCGAGGGTGCGGGCACCGTGGTCGAGACCGGCGAGCGCGTGGCCTGGATCGGCGTCCCGGGGAGCTACGCCGAGCTCGTCGCAGCGCCCCGGGAGCAGCTCGTCCCGGTGCCCGACGGCGTGTCCTCCGAGGAGGCGGCGGGCGCGCTCCTTCAGGGGATGACGGCGCACTACCTCTCCCACGACTCCTATCCGATCCAGGAGGGCGATTGGGTGCTCGTCCACGCCGGCGCCGGCGGCGTCGGGCTGCTCCTGATTCAGATGGCACGGCTGCGCGATGGGCGCGTGATCGCCACCACCTCGACCGACGAAAAGGGTGCTCTGGCCAGCGACGCGGGCGCGCACGAGGTGATCGGCTATGAGAACTTCGCTGAGCGGGCGCGCGAGATCACCGGCGGGGTGGGCATGGCGGCGATCTACGACGGCGTGGGCAAGACGACTTTCCTGGAGGGCTTCGACGCCCTGGCCCCGACGGGCCGGATGATCCTCTACGGCGCGGCCAGCGGGCCTCCCGATCCGCTGGACGTCAGGGTGCTCCAGTCCAAAGGCTCGCTTTACGTCCAGCGTCCCACGCTCCAGACCTACACCCGCTCCTCTGAGCTTCTGCACGACCGCGCCGCGGCGCTGTTCGAGCTGATGAGCATCGGCGCCGTCCAGGTGCGAATTGGGGCCAAGTACCCGTTGAGCCATGCCCGGCAGGCCATGGAGGATCTCGAGGCGCGACGGACCACCGGCAAGCTGCTGCTCATCCCCTGAGCCCACGACGGCCGCTTACTAGGATCAGGGCGATGGAGCGCAAGTGGTGGACCCTGCTCGTCGTCTGCGTCGGGACGTTCATGCTGTTGCTGGACATCACGATCGTCAATGTCGCGCTGCCGACGATCGCGAAGGACCTCAAGGCGAGCTTCTCCGACATCCAGTGGGTGATCGACGCCTACGCCCTGACGCTGGCCTCGCTGCTGTTGACGGCCGGGACGCTGGCCGACCGCCTGGGCCGGCGGATGATCTATGCGATCGGCCTCGTGCTGTTCGCGCTCACCTCGCTGCTCTGCGCTCTGTCGCCGAGCGCGCTGTTCTTGATCCTCGCCCGGGGCGGCCAGGGGATCGGTGGGGCGATCATGTTCGCCACCGCTTTGGCGCTCCTGGCGCAGGAGTTCCACGGGCGCGAGCGTGGCACCGCGTTTGGGATCTGGGGCGCCGCCATCGCCGCCTCGGCGGCGGTGGGCCCGCTCCTGGGCGGCGCGCTGACCGAAGGCCTCGGGTGGTCCTCGATCTTCTACATCAACGTGCCCATTGGTCTCATTGCAGCGGCGCTGGCGATGACGAAGCTCGCCGAGTCAAGGGATCCGGAGGCCCGCAGCATCGACTGGTTCGGAACCGTCACCTTCACCGCTGCCCTGTTTCTGCTCATGCTCGGCCTCATCAAGGGCAACTCCGACGGGTGGGGTAGCGCGCAGATCATCGGTCTGTTCGCAGGCTCCATCGTCCTCCTGGTCACGTTCGTGATCGCCGAACTCGCTCAGGATCAGCCGATGTTCGACCTCGGGCTGTTCCGCAAGCCCACCTTCAGCGGCGCCTCGCTGGCCGCGTTCGCCGTGTCCTCGACGATGTTCTCGATGTTCCTCTACCTCACGCTCTACATCCAGACGCTGCTGGGCTACTCACCCCTCCAGACGGGCCTCCGCTTCCTCCCCTTCACGGTGGTCTCATTTGTCGCGGCGGCTGCCTCCGGCAACCTCAGCTCGCGGGTTCCAGTGCGCTTTCTCCTCGGGGGCGGGCTCGCGCTGACCGGGCTTGGGCTGCTCCTGATGGGCGGCCTGACCCCGACGTCGAGCTGGACAGCTCTCCTGGCCGGCTTCATCGTCGCCGGCGCGGGCGTCGGACTGGTCAACCCCGCCCTGGCCTCGACGGCGATCGGTGTGGTTCCGCCGCAGCGCAGCGGGATGGCCAGCGGGATCAACAACACCTTCCGGCAGGTCGGTATCGCCACGGGGATCGCCGCGCTGGGGGCGCTGTTCGAGAGCAAGATCTCAAGCCAGCTGGCGCCCCATCTGACCGGAACCGCAGCCGCGGGACAGGCGGGGCAAATCGGCAAGGCGGTGGCCGCCGGCGGCACCCAACAGGTCCTCGGCGCGGTGCCTCACGCCGACCGGGCCCGTGCCGTGGCGGGCGTCCACATCGCCTTCACGAGTGCGATGAACGAGATTCTGCTCGTCGCCGGGATCTTCGCCCTGGCGGGGGCCCTACTCACGGTCCTGCTCGTGCGTGGGCGGGACTTCGCCACCTACGGCCACGCCGAGGGCACCGAGCAAGCCGAGCCCGAGCCGGCCGTCGCAGCCGCCTGAGCCGTCAGTCGTCGAAGCGCCCGGAGTAGAGCGCGAACACCGCGCCCTGGGGATCCTGCACCACCGCGATCCGCAAACCCGGGCCGAGATCCATCGGCTCCATCAGCGTCGTGCCGCCGAGCTCGCCCAATTTCGCCACTGAGGAGTCCGCGCTCTCGGCGCCGAAGTAGACGAGCCAGTGAGCCGGGGCGTCTGGTACGACTGTCCCACTCATTCCACCGTTGGAGCGACCGTCGGCGGTCTTGATGATCCGGTAGTCGATCTCGTCGCTGGGAAAGCGCTCGAGGCTCCAGCCGAATAACTGGCCGTAGAAGTCCTCGGCGGCGTCGAGGTCCTCCGCGTGAAGTTCGTTCCACGAAAGGGCGCCGGGAGCGTTGACGAGCCCGGCGCCGATGTTGCTCCGCGGCTCCCAAACCAGAAAGAACGCCCCCTGAGGATCTTGGGCGACCCCCATCCGGCCGGCTTCCATGACGTCGAAGGCGTCTGCGTGCACCTGCGCGCCGAGCTCGATGGCCAGGCCCAGCGATGCGTCGGCGCTCTCCACCGTGATGTAGGAGTTCCACAGCGGCGGGGCGCCCGCATCGCGCTGCTGCTGTGGCTGCGGGGCGATGGCGGCAACGCTCTGTCCGTCCAGCGACATCAACGAGTAGAAGGCGCCGTCGCCGATCGGCTGGTCGTCAGCCTCCCAGCCGAAGAGCGCGGAGTAAAAGCCCTTGGCCGCGTCTTGATCGGGGGTAGTCAGATCGCTCCAGGAGAAGGTTCCGGGTGAGTATTTCGTGCGTGTTCCCATGCCGTCCGACGCTACCACTGCCGGGGGCGGCGCAGGGAGTGAGAACGTGAACGTTTATTGTCCACCGCATGCCTGACTACGCCATCAAGAACCTCAAGGAGATCGACGACGCCGCCGCCAACCGTGGGCCTGACATCGAGGCCCGGTTCGCGCGCAAGCATCTCGACTCCCAGCACCTCGGGGTGAGCTACTTCCGCTACGGCCCCAACTACCGCTCGCCGATCGGCCACCGCCATCGTGAGCAGGAAGAGGCCTACGTCGTCGTCTCAGGCGCCGGCCGAGTCAAGCTCGACGATGAGATCCTGGATCTCCACCAATGGGATGTCATCCGGGTAGCGCCGCACGTGGTGAGGAGCTTCGAGGGCGGCCCCGACGGCCTGGAGGTGATCGCCGTCGGCAACGATCGCCCCGAGGGCGGTGACGGCGAGATGATCCCCGACCACTGGAGCGACTAGAGCCCGACCAGGCGGTTGCTCAGATCGCGCAGGCGCCGCCGCGCCGCCGGGTCCCGCGCCTGAGCCTGGGGCTCGGCCGGGCGCTCGCCGTTGAAGTAGCGGCCGCTGACCCCGTCGAGCTCGGGGTCGACGAGCAGGCGGAGAGTGGCTCGGGTCCCGTCCTTCAGCGAGGTGACGGGAGTGACACCGGCTGCGCGCACCATCTTGGTCGGCATGAAGGTGCCGGGGTGCAGGCAGTTGGCCGTCACGCGTCCCGGGTCGAGCTCATCGGCCAGGTCGAGCGTGAACATCACCTGGGCCAGCTTGCTCTGGGCGTAGGCGCGCATCCCGTCGTAGTCGCGGGTGAGCATCACGTCGTCAAAGTCGATGGGCGACTGGGCGGCCGAGCTGACGTTGACGATCCGGGCCGGCGCTGAGCGCTCGACCAATCCCAGCAGCCGTCGCGTCAGCAGGTAGCCGGCCAGATAGTTGACCGCGAAGCGGAGCTCATAGCCATCGCGACTCTCGAGCCGTCGCCCGTCCCCCGGGAGCGTCGTTCCGATGCCGGCGTTGTTGACCAGGCCGTGCAGGGCCGTCCACTCGGCGATGACCTGGTCCGCCAATCCGCGCACCTCATCCAATGAGGCCAGGTCCGCGCGCAGCCAGTGCACGGCCCGATTGCCGGTCTCGCCAATGATCTCCCCCACGGTTTGCCGGCCGCGAGCCTGATCGCGGCCGTGTACTAGAACCGTGGCTCCACCCGCCGCCAGCTGTCCGGCCAGCGCTCGTCCCAGCCCGTCCGTCGCTCCCGTAACCAGGATCGTCTGCTCGGCAAGCGGTCGCATGTGGATGCCCGCAATTACCCTACAGCGCCTATGCCGATGCGACTGCTGATCACCGGTGCCGCCGGGATGCTGGGACAGGACGTCGCGGCCGCCGCGGCGGCGGCCGGATACGACTGCATTGCGCTGTCCCGGGGCGAGCTCGATATCACCGATCCGGGCGAGGTCCGAGCCGCGGTTCGCGATGCCGCGCCTGAGGTGGTCGTCAACTGTGCTGCCTGGACGGACGTCGATGGCGCCGAGACGTCCGAGGGCGCCGCCGCGGCGGTCAATGGCGCAGGAGCGGGGTACGTCGCGCAGGCGGCGGGGGAGGCGGGTGCCTGGGCGATCCACATCTCCAGCGACTACGTGTTCAACGGCGCAAAGACGACCCCGTATCTCGAGGCCGATCTCACCGACCCCCTGTCCGCCTACGGCCGCTCGAAGCTGGCCGGGGAGGTCGCCGTGGCGGCGGCGGCACCGGAGTCGCACACCATCGTCCGCTCGTCCTGGCTGTTCGGAATCCACGGTCGCTGCTTTCCGGCCACGATCCTGCGACTGGCCGCCGTACGCGATGAGCTGTCCGTGGTCGATGACCAGACAGGCTGCCCGACCTTCACCGGACATCTGGCGCTCGCCATCCTCGAGCTCTGCACCACCCGGCCGGTGGGGGTTCTGCACGTGGCCAGTGCCGGGTTTTGCTCGTGGTACGCGCTGGCGCGGGAAATCGTCTCGAGCGCCGGCCTCGACTGCGAGATCAATCCCAGCACCACGGCGGAGCAGAACCGGCCGGCGCCGCGTCCCGCCTACAGCGTGCTACGGAGCGAGCGCCCGGAGGCGCCTCGGCTGCCACCCTGGCAGCAGGGACTGGAGGACTATATGAGGGTGGGACTGCGCTCATGAGACTCCTGGTTTGCGGTGGTGCCGGCTTCATCGGCTCGAATTTCGTCCGGATCCGCCGGCGCGAGCATGGTGACGAGGTGACCGTCCTCGACAAGCTCACCTACGCCGGACGCAAGGAGAATTTGCACGACGTGATCGACGAGGTGCGCTTCGTTCACGGCGCGATCGAGGATCCGGTTGCCGTGGCCGAGGCGGTCAAGGGCGCTGAGGCGATCGTCAACTTCGCCGCCGAGACCCACGTCGACCGGTCGATCAGCGGCCCCGAGGCCTTCATCATGACCAACATGCAGGGGACCCACGTGCTGCTGGAGGCAGCGCGTGAGCACGGCCTGCGCTACCTGCAGGTCTCCACCGATGAGGTCTACGGCTCGATCGAGGAGGGCTCCTTCACCGAAACCTCGCCGCTTGCGCCCTCAAGCCCGTACAGCGCGACCAAGACCGGAGCCGACCTGCTCGTCGCCAGCTACGTCCACACCTACGGCCTCGAGGCTGTGATCTGCCGGGGCTCCAACAACTACGGGCCCTACCAATACCCGGAGAAGATGATCCCGCTGATGATCCTCAACGCGCTGGCCGGCGACCAGCTGCCCGTGTACGGGGACGGGCGCAACGTGCGCAACTGGCTCTACGTCGAGGACTTCGGGCGGGGGATTGGCCACGCCCTTCAGCACGGCCGACCTGGTGAGGTCTACAACTGCGGCGGCCCTGACGAGTGCGAGAACATCGAGGTCGTCACGAGGATCATCGAGCTCTGCAGTGCCGATCAGTCGCTCATCGAGTTCGTGACCGATCGTGCAGGCCACGACCGGCGCTACTCGCTCTCCTCACAGAAGCTCCGTGCCCTGGGGTGGGAGCCGCGGGTTCACTTCGAGCAGGGGTTGGCGGAGACGGTGAACTGGTACCGGGAGCACGCTTGGTGGTGGGAGCCGATCCGCTCCGGCGCCTACCGGGAGTACTACGAGCGCCAGTACGGTCGCGCGCTCAAGAGCTAGCGTGGCTGACACCCTGGCGAAGGTCAGCAAGACGGTCGTCGAGTGCCGGCGGTGCCCCCGTCTCGTCGCCTGGCGGGAGGAAGTGGCGCGGGTCAGACGCGCGGCCTACGCCGACGAGGAGTACTGGGGACGTCCGCTCCCGGGCTTCGGGGATCCCGAGGCCGCGATCATGGTCCTCGGGCTGGCCCCGGCGGCGCACGGGGGCAATCGGACCGGGCGCATCTTCACGGGTGACCGCTCCGGCGACTGGCTGTTCGCGGCCCTGTGGCGGGCCGGGCTGGCCAACCAGCCGGAATCGATCCACCGCGACGATGGACTGAAGCTTCATGGGTGCTACGTGACGGCCGCCGTGCGCTGCGCGCCGCCCGCCAACCGGCCGCTGCCCTCCGAGCGTGACAACTGCCTGCCCTACCTGGAACGCGAGCTCCAGCTCCTGTCGCAGGCCGCGGTCATCGTCTGTCTTGGCGGTTTCGCCTGGGACGCCGCGCTGCGGGCCCTCGCCGGGCTGGGCATCGCGACGCCGCGGCCACGGCCTCGTTTCGGCCACGGCGCCAGCATCACCCTACGGCCCTTCCAGCTGCTCGGCTGTTACCACCCAAGCCAGCAAAACACGTTCACCGGGCGCCTCACCGAAGCGATGCTCGACGAGGTGTTTCAGCGAGCAAAGACGATGGCTGGTGCAAGTACGCTATCCGCGTGATCGGCGCGGCAGCTTGAGCGACGTGGTGTGGTCGTGAGTCATACCGAGCCCCCACCGCCGGTCCGCTCCCTCCCCGACCTGATTGCGCGCCTCGGGGCACAGGGCGCCGGCCTGGCCGAGATCCTCGATTCCCTGGCCGAGGCGGTAACGATCCGCAACCGGGACGGGATCGTCCACGCCAACCGCGCGGCGCTGGAGAGCATGGGCTTTCACACGGTGGAGGAGATGCAGGCGCGGGGCGCGGGAAGCATTTTCGATGACTACATCGTCCTGGACGAGCGAGGTCACGAGCTGACCATGGCCGACGTTCCCTCGGTTCGCCAGCTTGCCGGTGAGCCCGGCGAGTCCCTGCTCATGCGGACGGTTCACCGAGAGACCGGCGAGATGAAGTGGGACCTGCTGAAGTCAATGCCGCTGCGCGACGACGCGGGCCAGCCGATCGCCATCGTCACCATCATCGAGGACGTCACGCTGGAGAAAACGGCCCAGCTTCACGAGCGATTCCTGGCCCAGGCCACCGAAACCCTGATGTCTTCTCTGGACTACCAGGAGACGCTGCGCAACGTGGCCTGGCTTGCGGTGCCGGAGCTCGCCGACTGGTGCGTGGTCGACCTGGTGGATGAGCTCGGAGCCCGCCAGCAGGTCGTGGCCGCTCACCCCGACCCCGCCAAGCTGGCTCTCGCCGAGCAGCTGCGACGCCATGAGCCGGATCCGCCGAATCCGAACCAGGGAGTGGGACGGGTGATCCGTACCGGGGTGTCTGAGCTCTATCCCGACATCAGCGGCGAGATGATTGCCGCCGGGGCTCGCGACGCCGAGCACCTGCGGCTCTTACAGGAGGTCGGCTTCCGCTCCGTCCTGCTCGTGCCCCTGCCCGCCCGGGGGAGAACGCTTGGCGTGCTGACCCTGGTCATGGCCGAATCGCGACGGCGCTTTGACGAGAGCGATCGAGACTTCGCCGAGCAGATCGCCGATCGCGCCGCCATCGCGGTCGACAATGCGCGCCTGGCCACCAGCCGCCATGAGATCGCTGTGACGCTCCAGCGGAGCCTGCTCCCCGACCGCGTGCCGGCCATCCCGGGATGGGAGGTGGCGACCATGTACCGGCCGGCCAGCACCCTGGACGAGGTCGAGGTCGGCGGCGACTTCTACGACTTCTTCTCCACGCCGTCGGGCTGGCTCGTGCTGCTCGGAGATGTCACCGGGCGGGGCGTCGAGGCGGCTGCGATGACCTCCCTGGTTCGCCATGGTGCGCGCTTTTTAGCCAAGCAGGAGCGCCTGCCGAGCGCCATCCTGGCCCGGCTCGACGAGACCCTCCGGGAGCAGTCGGGACTGTCGTTGTGCAGCGCCCTTTGCGTGCGCCTTCAGGGCCAGGCCATTCTCATGTGCTCGGCCGGCCACCCGCCGCCCCTGCTGGTACGTGACGACGGGCGGATCCGGGAGATCGGCGGATCAGGCCCGATCCTCGGCGGCTGGGAGGACAGCACGTGGGAGGACCGAGAGGTCAGCGTCGCCGGTGATGAGACCCTGCTCATGTACACCGATGGCGTCACCGACACGCGTGGGCCGAGCGAGCGTTTCGGCACCCAGCGCCTGCGGCGCCTGCTCGCCGGGTGCGCGGGCGCCTCCCCGGCTGAGCTCCTGTCCGAATTGCAGGCCGCGCTGGACGAGTTCCAGACCGAGGGTCACGCCGACGACACCGGTGCGGTTGCCCTCCGGGCGGCGCCCGTAGAGGCAGCGCTCCCGCAGCCCGACGCCGCCACCACCGGGGTGAGTGACTCCGTCGGTCTCGCCGAGTGAGCCGCCCGGAGCTGTCAGGGCTGCGGCTGGCCGATGGCGTAGCCGGCTGGGCCGAGCTCGGCTTCCACGTCAGCGGGACGGCGGTGTGGTTGGACGGGGTCTCGATCGAGCTCGGCGCTGCGGGAGAGGGGATCGTCGGATGGCGTCTGGACGGAATCGAGCCGGTCGGGGCGATTGACGGTCTCGACACGTCGGTCGGAAAGGCGCCGAGCGACGAGGAGCCGGTGCCGCACCCCAATGGCGCCGTCGGTCTCGACCACGTCGTCGTCATGACACCCCGCTTTGCCCGCACCGCGGCGGAGCTGGCCGAGGCGGGCCTCGAGCTCCGCCGCATACGCCAGGCCCCGGGTGGAATCAGGCAGGGGTTCCGGCGCCTCGGCCCGGTGATCCTCGAGCTCGTAGAAGCTCGCGAGGAACGTGACGGGCCGGCCCGCTTCTGGGGCCTCGTGGTCAACGTCTCAGACCTCGATGCCCTGGCGGAGCGGCTCGGAGATCGCCTTGGCGAGGTTCGCCCAGCGGTTCAGCCCCGGCGCCGGATCGCCACCCTCAGAGCCTCGGCGGGGCTGGGTGAAGCGGTGGCGTTCATGTCGCTCGAGGGAGGCTAGACCGCCCCCAGAACCGGCTCGATCCGGGCGCTACGCTCGACTATTGGTGGCACTGGAAGAGTTCACATCCCGAACCCGCGAGTGGTTCGCCGGAGCCTTCGCGGGACCGACGGCCGCGCAGGAGCAGGCGTGGCCGGCGATCGCCTCCGGCGAGCACGTGCTCCTCTCCGCGCCCACCGGTTCAGGCAAGACACTGGCCGCTTTCCTGTGGGCGATCGACCAGCTCGTGGCCTCACGTGAGTCCGGCGAGGAGCCCGGCGGGATCGGGCTCGTCTATGTCTCACCGCTGAAGGCGCTGTCCTATGACATCGACCGAAACCTGCGGGTGCCTCTGCGCGGGATCGGCGCCGATCTGAAGGTCGCCGTGCGGACCGGCGACACGCCGCAGAAGGAGCGCCAGGCGATGCTCCGCGAGCCACCGGACATCCTCATCACGACACCTGAGTCGCTGTACCTGATGCTTACCTCTCGCGCCCGCGAGCTGTTGGTCGGAGCCCGGTGGTGCGTCGTCGACGAGATCCACGCCGTCGCGGCGACCAAGCGTGGCGCGCACCTGGCGCTGACGCTGGAGCGCCTGGTTCAGGCGGCGGGCCAGGAGGTCCAGCGGATCGGCCTCTCCGCCACCCAGCGGCCGCTGGAGGAGATCGGCCGTTTCCTGGTTGGGCCCTCGCGAAGCTGCCGGATCATCGACACCGGGATTCGCAAGTCGCTCGACCTGAAGATCCAGGTCCCGGTCGAGTCGATGGTCGAGCCCGATGCCGGCGTGGGAGCTCCCGATCTCGACCCGCTGGCCGGCGGCAGTGAGGCCACGCGCCGCTCGATCTGGCCCGCCATCTACCCGGAGCTCCTGGATCTGATCGAGCAGCACCGCTCGACGATCGTCTTCGTCAACAACCGCCGGGGAGCCGAGCGGCTGGCGCTGCGGCTGAACGAGTTGGCCACGGACCGGGCCGCGGGCGAGACGCCTGAGCTCGCCGACGCACCGCCTCGTGAGATCGCCCGCGCCCACCATGGCTCGCTGGCCCGCGAGGAGCGGCTGGTGGTCGAAGAGATGCTCAAGGCGGGCGAGCTCCCCTGCCTGGTCGCCACCTCGAGCCTCGAGCTTGGGATCGACATGGGCGCCGTCGACCTGGTCATCCAGGTCGAGTCGCCGAAGTCGGTAGCCCGGGGCCTCCAGCGGATCGGCCGGGCCGGCCACTCGGTCGACGCGGTGAGCCGGGGCCGGATCTTCCCCAAGTTCCGCGCTGATCTCCTCGAGTGCGCCGTGGTCGCTCGCCGCATGCGCGGCGGCGAGATCGAGACGACGGTAGTGCCCCGGAACGCCCTCGATGTTCTCGCCCAGCAGATCGTCGCCATCGCCGCCGCGGCGCCGGAAGACGAGCCGGTGTCGGTCGACGAGCTCTACGCGTTGATCACGCGCACCCACTCGTACGCCTCCCTACCCCGGAACCAGTTCGAAAACGTGCTCGACATGCTCGACGGCCGCTACCCCTCGAGCGAGTTCTCAGAGCTCCGCCCGAGGATCATCTGGGATCGCATCAAGGGGGGGATCCGGGCCCGCCCGGGCGCCCGCCAGCTGGCGATCACGAACGCGGGAACGATCCCCGACCGCGGCCTCTACGCCGTCACGCTGCCCGACGGGCGCCGGGTGGGCGAGCTCGACGAGGAGATGGTCTACGAGGCGCGCCCCGGCCAGACCTTCCTTCTCGGCGCCAGCACCTGGCGAATCGAGGAGATCACCCGCGACCGCGTGATCGTCACGCCCGCCCCAGGCCTCCCCGGTGCCGTTCCCTTCTGGAAGGGTGACAGCGTAGGGCGTCCCCGAGAGCTCGGCGAGGCCATCGGCGCCTTCTCCCGCTGGGCGGTCGACCAGGCCCCCGAGGTCCTCGAGCGCGACTACGACCTCGACCGCCGCGCGGCCAGCAACCTGGTCGAGTTCCTGCGCGAGCAGCAGGCGGCAACCCGGGTCGTTCCCTCCGACCGGGCGATCGTGATCGAGCGCTTCCGGGATGAGATCGGCGACTGGCGCCTGTGCGTTCTGTCGCCGTTCGGCGGGCGCGTCCACGCGGCCTGGGGTCTCGCTCTGAGCGCGCGCATCCGGGAGGAGCTCGGTCTCGAATCGGACGCCATCTGGTCCGACGACGGGATCATCGTCCACCTCCCGGACGCCGAAGAGCCACCCGCGGTCGATCTCGTGTTGATCGAGCCTGAGGAGGTCGAGGATCGCGTGGTCGGCGAGCTCGCCGGCTCGGCGTTGTTCGGCGCCCGCTTCCGGGAAAACGCCGCCCGGGCGCTGATGATCCCGCGCGCGCGCCCGGGAAAGCGGACCCCCCTCTGGCAGCAGCGGCTCAAGGCGCAGACGCTGCTCGAGGTGGCCAAGAAGTACGACGACTTCCCGATCGTGCTCGAGACCTACCGCGAGTGCCTGCGTGACGTTCTCGACCTTCCCGGTCTCGTCGATCTGCTGACCAAGTTGCACCGGCGGGAGATCTCGCTGGTCGAAGTGGAGACCGAGACCGCGTCGCCGCTGGCGTCCTCGCTTCTCTTCGACTACGTCGCGACCTACATGTACGAGGGGGACACGCCCAACGCGGAGCGGCGAGCCGCCGCCCTGTCGTTGGATCGCGATCTCCTCCGCGAGCTTCTCGGCCAGGAGGAGCTCCGCGACCTCATCGACCCGGCCGCCCTGGCCGTGGTCGAGGACGACCTCCAGTTCCGCTCCGAGCTGCGCCGGGCCACCGGCAAGGACCAGCTCCACGACATCCTGCGTACGGTCGGCGACCTGACCGACGACGAGGCGTCAGGGCGCGTCCTGGCCGAGCTCGACGCCCAACGGATGCTCTCCGAGCTCGAGGCAGAGCGCCGAGCTATCAAGGTCCGGCTGGCCGGCCAGGAGCGCTGGATCGACGCCGCCGACGCCGGGCTCTACCGTGACGCCCTCGGCGTGGCTCCGCCGGGCGGCCTGCCGGCGGCGTTCCTGGACGACGTCCCCGATGCCCTCATTCGCGTCGCCCGTCGGTACGCCGGGACGCACGGCCCATTTATCGCCGCCGAGCTCCGGGCGCGCTACGGCGTCGACTTCGGCCCCGCCCTGTCTGAGCTCGAACGCGCTGGCAAGCTGGTTCGGGGTGAGCTGCGACCTGGCGGCAGCGGCCGCGAGTGGTGCGACCCCGAGGTGCTACGGCGGATCCGGCGCGCCTCCCTGGCGGTGCTGCGCAAGGAGGTCGAGCCGGTCGACGCTCGCGCGCTGGCGCGGTTCCTCCCTAACTGGCAGAACGTCGATCGTCATCCGTCGTCCGGTGCCGGCGTCGACCGCTTGCGGGAGGCGCTGGTTCCGCTCCAGGGCTTGGCTCTGCCCGCCGAGGTCTGGGAGCGGGACGTTCTTCCCCGGCGGGTTGGCGCCTACTCGCCCACGTGGATGGATCAGCTCTGCGCGGCCGGTGAGATCGTGTGGATCGGGGCCGGGGCGATGGGCCGCCATTCGGGCCGGGTGGCGTTGTATTTCCGCGAGGATCTGCCGGTGCTCGGGCCGCCCCCGGCCAAGGTCGCCTCGCCGGACGCCGATGCCCACACCGCCGTTCGCGAGCGCCTGAGTCGGGGCGCCTGCTTCTTCACCGACCTGCTCGTGGATGTCGACCTGGTTCCCGAGGAGCTTCAGGAGGCGCTGTGGGATCTGGCCTGGGCCGGCGAGGTCACGAACGATGCCTTCGCTCCCCTCCGGGCGCCGCGCCTCACGCTGGCCCGGGCCCAGCGAGACCTCGTGCGCCGCGGGGGCCGCTTCTCGGTGCGTCAGCGCCGGGGTGCCGCCGCCCAGATCCAGGGCCGCTGGTCGCTGACGGCCCCGCTTCTGGGCGAGGCCGGCGACCCGGCGACCCGGCGGCGTGCCTGGGCCGAGCTGCTGCTCGAGCGCTACGGCGTCCTGACCCGGGAGCAGGTTCTGGCCGAGGGGGTGCCCGGCGGTTTTTCGGCCCTCTATCCGGAGCTGTCTCAGCTCGAGACGCTGGGCACGGCCCGCCGGGGCTACTTCGTCGAAGGGCTCGGGGGGGCGCAGTTCGCGCTGTCCGGTGCGGTCGAGCGCCTGCGGGCCGAGCGCTCAGACGACGCGGAGCCGATCGTTCTCTCCGCCGTCGATCCCGCGCAGCCCTTCGGGGCGGCGCTGCGCTGGCCGGAGCGCGGAAAGACAGCCAGGGTCGCCGGCGCCTACGTCGTGCTGGCCGCGGGGGAGCCGATTCTCTATCTGGAGCGCGGGGGGAAGGGGCTCCAGACGCTCGTCGACGCCGAGGATGCCCGCCTTCAGCCCGCTCTCACCGCGCTCGTCGAGCGTGTGAAGGCCGGACAGATCAAGCGTCTGGCGCTCGAGAAGGTCGACGGCGAAGCGGCGCTCGGTTCGCCGCTCATGGGACTGCTCGTGGCCCTCGGGTTCCAGGAGGGGCCGCGCCGGATGACCCTCAGCGCCTGAGTTCCCAATGCCCGAGGGGGACACGATCGCCTGGACGGCCAAGCGCATCCGCCCGGCGCTCGAGGGCCGGGCGCCGGATGAGATCTTCAGCCCCCGCAATCCGACCTGGCCGCAGCGGTTGGCCGGCCAGGCCGTCACCCACCTCACCACGCACGGGAAGCACCTCTTCCTGCATTTCGAAGGCGGGCTCGTCCTTCACTCGCACCTCGGCATGTCCGGTTACTGGAGCGTCGTGCGTGAGCCGTCGAGGAGTTCCGCCACCTGGCTGATGCTGCGGATCGGTGAGCGGTGGGTGGTGGAGCGCCACGGCCCGACGCTCGAGCTCCTGACCGAGGGGCGCGTGCGCTTTGACCAGCGCCTGTCGGCGCTCGGCCCGGACGTGCTGGCAGCGGAGTTCGACTCCTCGCGCTTCCTCGGTCGCCTGCGCGCGGATGACCCGACGCGGCCCCTGGGCGACGCTCTTCTTGATCAGCGCAACGTGGCCGGGATCGGGAACATCTGGAAGGCCGAGGGATGCTGGGAGGCGCAGATCGATCCGTGGCGGCCGGTGGCGGAGGTCAGCGACGAGGAGGCGAGCGCCGTGATCAACCAGGTTCGCCCGCGGATGCGGCTCTCGGCCGAAAACGGCCCGCGGACGATCGCTCCGCGGATTTACAAGCGCACGGGGCAGCCCTGCCCGCGGTGCGGAACCCGAGTCAGGGCTCGCGGGCAGGGCGATGCCAACCGCACGACCTACTGGTGTCCTGGGTGCCAGCGCTGAGGCGTAGGCAACTAGCCTCTGTCCCATGAGCGGAAAGCCGATGCGCCGCGTCGGGCACAAGGGGGCAGACCTGATCGCTCCCGGCAACACCGACGCCAGCTTCGACGCCGCACTGGCCGCCGGCGTCGACATGATCGAGTTCGACGTCCTGCCCGACCGCGGGGGTACGCGCCTGTTCGTGGCCCACGACTACGAGGACGCGGAGCGTCGCACTCCGCACACCCTGGAGGAAGGGTTGGCCCATCTGGCGGCGGACCGCTTCGCGGCTGTCGAGCTTGACGTCGACCTGAAGCTGCCCGGGTACGAACTCCAGGTGGTGGACGCGCTCCGCTCCTTCGGTCTGCTTGAGCGGACGATCATCTCGAGCCAGTACCGCTCGAGCCTCAGGCTGATCCGCCAGGCGGCGCCGGGAGTGCGGCTCGGCTGGTCGGTGCCCAAGCTCAAGCGAGACCCCTTCCGCTCCCGGGCCACCTTCCTCCCCGCGGCGATCGCCCTCCTCGGCCTCCGGGCCGTCCTGCCCGGGTGGGCCGCGGCCGAGGTTAGGCGCCGTCGCTGCGACGCGCTGATGGTCCAGTGGCGGCTCGTCACCCCCCGACTCGTCCGCTCGGTGGCCGCGGCGGGCGGCGAGGTCTATGTGTGGACCGTGGATGAGCTGCCGCGGCTGCGCACGCTCAAGCAACTCGGAGT
Source organism: Solirubrobacteraceae bacterium (assembly GCA_035505215.1). Classification (GTDB taxonomy): domain Bacteria; phylum Actinomycetota; class Thermoleophilia; order Solirubrobacterales; family Solirubrobacteraceae; genus Palsa-465. The sequence goes on from DATJQY010000034.1 coordinate 282,990, forward strand.
CACCGGCGTGATCACCAACGATCCTCGGCTGTTCGCAGCACTAGCCTGAGGCGCCGAGCAGCACTGGCCTGAGGCGCCGAGCAGCGCTGGCCTGAGGCGCCGAGGTCAGTTGTTCTTCGAAGACTTGCGTGACGGTTCTCCGCCCGCTACGTAGTAGGGGTGTGATCGACGTTTTCTCGCCATCGAGGGAACGAGTCGACGCGTGGCAGCGCTTCGAGGCGCTCTACCGCTCGAGCCGCGACGATGTTTACGCCTACGTGGCGACCCTCCTCCGGGATGGAGCCGCGGCTGAGGACGTGACCGCGCTGGCCTTCGAACGGGCCTACCGGCGGCGCCGGAGCTTCGACCGGCGTCGCGGCGAAGAACGAGCCTGGCTGTTCGGGATCGCCCGCAACGCGGCCCTGGATGAGCTGCGCCGCCGCCGGCGTCTTGTCCAGCTCGCCGGCGACCCGGTTCGGTCAGACGAAGCCGATGTGACCGTCGAGGATGGAGCTGAGGTGGCTCTCAAGCGCACGGCCGTAAGTGCCGCGTTGGCTCGGCTCTCGGCCCGGGAGCGGGAGATCGTCGCGCTGAAGTTCCACGCTGGGTTCTCCAACGTCGAGATCGCCGAGCTACTTGGCGTCAGCGAATCAAACGCCGGAACGCTCCTCTACCGCACCCTGGAGAAGCTGAGGAAGGCCTGCGATGTCACCGATTAATGACGATGCGATGCCTCAGCTCGAGGCGCTGAACGCGATCGACGCCACCCTGGCCGGCGAGCCCGTGGCTCCGGTCCACGCCGAACTGGCCGAGCTGGCCCTGCTCTTGGCCGACGAGCGCCCGACCATCGATCCGGACTTCGCGGCAGCCCTCGATCGGGCGCTGGAGCGGCGCTTCGCTGCGGCGCCCACTGCGTCGCCAAGCGAGGCAGGCCGCGCCCGCGCGGGTCATCGCCGTTGGTGGCTCTGGACGCCCGCTGTGGGCGTGGCGGCGGCGCTGATCGCCGCCATCGTTGTTGTGGCTGCCGGCGGGGGCGCGGGCGGCGGCTCAGGCCATCCGGTCATGACCACCGCGTCCAGCAGCAGCGCGAAGGTTCCTCAGGCGCTCCCAACGGCCTCGGCGTCGGTGCCGCGTACCGCATCGGCCTCGGCCAGCGCTGCCTCGTCTGCCTCCGGTGCTCTGAGCCCCAGCTCGGCTTCTTCGGGCAGTGTCTCGCAGCTTGGGCTGGCACCGCCGCCCAATGGCCGCAAGGTCATTCAGGGCGCGCAGCTCACGCTGACTACGGCACCCGCCCGCGTCGATACCGTGGCGCAGGAGGTGTTCGACGCGGTCGGCCAATACCGGGGGATCGTCAACAGCTCCACCGTGACCGCGACCAGCGGCCCCGGAGGATGGGCCCAGTTCCAGCTCAGCATCCCCAGCGCGGCGCTTCCCCAGGCGATGGCCTCGCTCTCCACCCTTCGTTACGCGCGCGTGGGCACTCGAACCGACACGAGCCAGGACGTGAACAACCGGTACGACGCCGACGTCCGGGCACTCGCCGACGCGCGAGCGCTGCGGAGCTCGCTGCTCAAGCAGCTGGCCGGCGCCACCACCCAGGCGCAGATCGACAGCCTGACCGCGCGCATTCACGATGCCGAAGCCTCGATCTCCAGCGACGAAGCCACCCTGCGGGGTCTCAACCAGCAGATCAACTACAGCCAGGTCGCCGTAACGATCAACGGCGGCAACGTGGTCCCGGTCACGCGCCAGAGTGGCGGCTTCGGACTCGGCAAGGCGGCGCACGACGCGGGTCGGGCCCTGACCGTGGCCGCCGGCATCGCGCTGATCGCGGTGGCGGCGCTGGTACCGCTGGGTTTGGTCGCGGCTCTGGCCTGGTGGGTCATCTCGGTGAGCCGGCGGCGCCGGCGAGAACAGGCGCTCGACCTCGTCTGACGGCCGAGCGCTTGCGCGCCTGGCTCGCCAGGCGTGCTACACCTGCCCGCCATGGCTCCGGGCGACATCACGACCGAGCTTCTGCGTGAAGTTCCCCTCTTCTCCGGGCTGGTCGAGGAAGAGCTGAGAGCGGTCGCCGCGGTGGCGAGCGTCGATCGCTTCGAGGCCGATCAGGTCGTGTTCCGCGAGGGGGAAGCCTCGAGCACCTGCTACGTGATCCGCTCCGGGCACGCCTGCGCTCTGCGTGAGCATCCCGACGGCCGGGTGATCACGCTGGCCCGATTCGGGCCGGGGGACATCTTCGGCGAGCTGGCCATGCTCGACACCCAACGTCGGTCGGCCACCGTTCAGGCGGTCGATGAACTCGAGGTGATCGCCATCCTCGGACCAGACATGCAGCGGCTGTTGGGAGACCATCCGGAGATAGCGGTCAAGCTGATCGTGGCCCTGGGCGGCAAGCTGCGTGAGACGAACGAGCGCGTGGCCGGACTTTCCTTTCAGACCGTCCAGAGCCGGGTGGCCCGCGTGCTCTCCCAGCTCGTCCACGCCGCGCGAACCGAAGGCGCCGGTGACCACGACGTCCTCATCACCTCGACTCAGGCCGAGCTGGCTCGGCTCGCCGGCTCCTCACGTGAGTCGGCCAGCCGGTTCCTCGCCGTCCTCGAGCGGGCTGGGATAATCAGCCAGGGCCGCGGCCGACTGACCGTTCACGATCCCGCGGCGCTCGAGCGCTATGTCTACTGAGAAGCAGGCCGCCGCCGGCGAAGGTAAGCCGGGACGCGCCGACACCCACAGCCATCGCAAGGACTTCTCCGCCGGGGGCGTGGTCGTGCGCGGCGACGACGTGGCCGTGATCGTGCCCAGGCGGCGAGGCAGCCAGGGCGGCACCGTGCTCGGGCTGCCCAAGGGCCACCCCGACGGAGACGAGACCGAGGTCGAGGCGGCGATCCGCGAGGTCCGCGAGGAGACGGGCCTCGTCGCCGAGCCGGTGGCCAAGCTCGGTGAGGTCAGGTACAGCTACGAGCGCAAGGGCAAGCCGATCGACAAGCGGGTGGCGTTCTACCTCTTGGAGTATCGGTCAGGCGAGCTCTCGCACGACCACGAGATCGAGCAGGTGCAGTGGATGCCGATCGAGGAAGCCCTGGAGGCGCTGACCTATTCCGGCGAGCGGGAGATGGTGGCGCGAGCGCTATCGCGGCGGGCCTCTGATCGGTAGGCTGGCGCCTCGTGCGGGTCCTCAACTTCTACTCGTCGGTGTTCGCCGACCAGCTTCGGCGCGGCCGCAAGACGGCCACCATCCGGCTCGGGGACAAGTCCCACAAGTACCGCAAGAACGACTGCGTGCTCGTGACCATCGGCTACCAGCACTCACCGCGGGAGAAGATCTTCAGCGCCGTCATCGACCAGGTCGAGGTCAAGCGCGTGCGCGAGCTCTCGCCGCGTGACATCGAGCACGACAATCCCGAGTTCCGCCGGATCGACGAGATGGTCCATTTCCTGGAGCAGATCTACGGCCGCACCGTGGACCTGGAGGACACGGTGACCGTGGTCCGCTTCTCCCAGATCATCGAGAACCCCCCGGAGATCCGGGACCGGCTGCACGGGCTCGGCGGGGCACAGAACTAGCCCGCTGAACGCGCAACCTCATGGTTGCTTGGGAGATAAGTCTCGGATAGCGATAGTTATCGCCCACAGCTCGGGCAGCGGGCAGGCTCGGTGCTCCGGGGGCGGGGGGCTTGGCACTCTCGCCTGCCGAGTGCCAAAAATCGTTGAAAAACTCCGCGGACACGCTATATTCACCTGCGTTGGCACTCGGGTAGTCAGAGTGCCAAGGGGCTCCAGCAGCCGCTGCGAGCACCGAACCACCCAGCATCCGCTTTTACCGGAGGTTGTCTAGATGAAGCTAAAGCCCCTTGGCGATCGGCTGATCGTGCGGGCAATCGAGGAGGAGGAGACCACCGCGAGTGGGATCGTCCTGCCCGATACCGCCAAGGAGAAGCCACAGAAGGGCAAGGTCCTTGCCGTCGGTGACGGCAAGGTCAACGAGGACACGGGCAAGCGCACGCCGCTTGACGTCTCTGAAGGCGACGAGGTCCTCTACAGCAAGTACGGCGGCACGGAGATCAAGGTTGACGGCGAGGAGCTCCTCGTCCTCCGCGAGTCCGACGTGCTGGCCAAGGTCCAGTCCTAGGAGAGATCAGAACAGATATGGCACACAAGGAACTCAAGTACGACGCGGATGCCCGCAAGGCGCTCGAACAGGGCGTTGACGCGGTCGCAAACGCCGTCAAGGTAACCCTCGGCCCCAAGGGCCGCTACGTCGTCCTCGACAAGAAGTTCGGTGCCCCGACGATCACCAATGACGGTGTCACGATCGCGCGGGAGATCGAGGTTGAGGACGTCTTCCAGAATCAGGGCGCACAGCTCGTGCGCGAGGTCGCCACGGCGACCAATGACGTCGCCGGTGACGGAACCACCACCGCGACGGTGCTGGCTCAGGCGATCGTTCGCCAGGGCCTCAAGAATGTCGCCGCCGGCGCCAACCCGCTCGCGCTCAAGCGCGGGATCGAGAAGGCCGTCGATGACGTCGTGAAGAACATCGAGACCCAGTCGGTCGAGATCTCCGGCAAGGAGCAGATCGCCCGCGTGGCGACGATCTCCGCCGGCGATGACGAGATCGGCGACGTGATCGCCGACGCCATCGACAAGGTCGGCAAGGACGGCGTGGTCAACGTCGAGGAGGGCCAGACGTTCGGCATGGACCTCGAGTTCACCGAGGGCATGCAGTTCGACAAGGGCTACATCTCGCCCTACATGGTCACCGATCAGGATCGGATGGAGGCGACTCTCGAGGACCCCTACATCCTCATCGCCAACCAGAAGATCGGCTCGGTCCGTGACCTGCTGCCGGTCCTGGAGCAGACGATCCAGTCGGGCAAGCCGCTGCTCATCATCGCCGAGGACGTCGAGGGCGAGTCGCTCGCGACGCTCGTGGTGAACAAGCTCCGTGGCACCTTCACTGGCGTCGCGGTCAAGGCCCCCGGCTTCGGCGATCGCCGCAAGCGCATGCTGGAGGACATTGCGATCCTCACCGGCGGCGAGGTGATCACCGAGGAAATGGGCCTCAAGCTCGAGAACACTCAGCTCTCGCAGCTCGGCCGCGCGCGTCGCGTGGTCGTGGCCAAGGACACCACCACCATCGTCGATGGCAATGGTGAGGCCGAGGCGATCAAGGGTCGGATCAACCAGATCAAGACCGAGATCGAGAACACCGACTCCGACTTCGACCGCGAGAAGCTCCAGGAGCGCCTCGCCAAGCTGTCGGGCGGCGTTGCCGTCGTCAAGGTCGGCGCGGCCACCGAGACGGAGATGAAGGAGAAGAAGCATCGCGTCGAGGACGCGCTGCAGGCCACCCGGGCCGCCCTCGAGGAGGGCATCGTGCCCGGCGGCGGTGTGGCGCTGCTGGTCGCCCAGCAGGGTCTCGGCGTCGACAAGATCGAGGACGCCGACGAGCGGACGGGCGCCAACATCGTCCACCGCGCGCTGGAGGAGCCGCTGCGGCAGATCGCCGAGAACGCCGGCCTCGAGGGCTCGGTCGTGGTCAACGATGTCCGTCACGCCGACAAGGGCTACGGCCTGAACGCAGCCACGGGCCAGATCGTCGACCTGGTCAAGGACGGGGTCATCGATCCCGCGATGGTGACCCGCTCTGCCCTGCAGAACGCCGCCTCGATCGCCAAGAACATCCTCACCACCGAGGCGATCGTCGCCGAGGTGCCGGAGAAGGAAGCCGGCGGGATGCCCGGTGGCGGAATGCCCGATATGGGCGGGATGATGTAATCGGCTGCGACAAGCAGACGCTTCGTTCGAGGGCCCGGCTTGGAGCCGGGCCCTCGGCGGTTAACGGCCCAGGACGAACGAGGGTCCGGAGTGGCCGAGCGGTCTGGGCCGCCGGAGCCTCAGCCAGAGCCCCCAGGCCGAGATCGCTCCAACGGCGAACATCGGTCCCAGGACAGGTATGACGAAGCGGTAGTCGTAGGACTTGGTGAAGATCGGGACGAACAGGAGCAGGAGGCTGGTGAGCGCGAACAGAATGGCCGGTGAGCGCAGGCCGGGCGGCGCGAGCCAGGGAGAGGCCAGGGTCAGGAGCATGAGCAGGGCCATCGGGATGCCGGTGAGGCGGGTCAGCTTCTCCCACTCCTCCAGGGCGCCGATATGGGCGCGGTACTCGGGGCCGTCGTGGGGATAGAGGAGGTTCTGCCAGTAGGTGACAAACGGGTTGTGGCCGTGGTTGTCGGTGCCGGCGACCAGGTAGTTGATGAGCTGCTGGGGTGAGAGATCGCCGAAGGACGAGATGTCCGGGTTGAACAGCCGGAGCGTGTCCCGCCATACCGCGTAGAGGTATTCGAGGGGCTCGCCGGCGATGGCCGACTCCGAGAACTCGAGCAGCCGCCGCATCGCGTAGGGGTCCTTCGACACGGAGTAGGCCGGCCCGATCAGCTTGTAGGCGGGCGAGTCGGGTGAGTAGATGTAGAACTCGGAGTTGAGCCAGCCGCGCTGGGAGACCGGGGTGTACTGACACAGCGCGCGAGTCCCCACGGGAGGCGTGAAGTCGCGGCAGTCGGCCCAGGGTGCGACGCGGCCATAGATGTTCCAGTTGCCGTTCGTGGTCAGGCCGCTCAGGCCGGAGTCGGCATGGCGCCACAGGATGTAGCCCTCGACGGTCGCGACGGCAGTCGCCAGCGATACCAGGCCCACCAGGAAGCTGTAGCGGGTCGGGCGGCCGGCCGAGAAGACAAGCCACAGGGCGAAGAGCGGCGCGAGTTCGAGCGCCGCCTCGCGGTCCCAGACGCCGAAGCCGGCGGCAAGCCCACCCGCCGCGGCCCAGACCAGGTTCGACGGTCGAGGATCCTCTCCAGGCCGGGCCCGGATCGTGCCGTAGAGCATCACCGCGAGCAGGAAGATGAACAGCGCGTCACTCAGCGCAGCGTGCTCGATGAAGAGCTCATCTCCGGCCAGCGCGATGACCGCCGCCGGGATCAGGCCGAGCCAGCGGGGGCCGCCGAGGCGCCTCATCATGAAGAAGTAGAGCGCGGCGGTGATGAGGCCGAGAGCGTGCTGCACCAGCGTCACCAGGATCAGGTGCGGGGAAATCCCGTGCAGCACCCGGAGGAACATCGAGTAGCCGACCGTCCGGAGCGGATCCGTCCACACCGACTGCACCCCACCCTGGAAGTAGATCCCGCTGTCCGAGTACCCGGTCAGCGCGGGATGCCACGCCAGCGTGAAGTAGATGCGCAGCGCCAGCCCGGCGAGTAACAGGCAGGCCAGCACCGCGTAGTCGGGGTTCAGGGCCGCCCAGCTGCCTGCCGTCCCACGCCCGCGATGGCGTCGACGCGCCGTGCCTTCGGTCAGCAGCGGGGGCGCCACCGCATCGTCATGCCGTCCGCGCGTAACTCACGAACGTTCCGCCGTGCTCGGTGACCTGGAAGATGAACGTCGCCGGCTTGGGCTTCGTGGCCACGCCCACACAGGAGAACGTCTCACCGGTGATCTGCGGCACCTGGGTGGGGCAGTAGACCGCGGCGGTCACGTGGTCGTCTTTGAGGATGGTGCCGGCGATCGCGCCCTGGATCTGGGCGATGTTCGGCAGGTTGGCGGGCGTTGTGGTCGCCGGGGGGACGCTTCCCCCACACGCGCTCACCAAGCCGGCCGTGCCAATTGCGGCTGCTATGCGACCCACACGCATGGGGGTGCAAGTTACGAGTTTTTCCGGCGGAACGACCGCAGGCCGCTCGGGGGCCTGGGTCCGCAGCGTGGTGAGCGAGGGCGGGCCGGAGCCCGCCCTCGTCTCGCCTCAGTCGTCTCCGGTGACCTTGTCGGCGACCTTGTCGACCGTGTCCTTCACGGACGACTTCGCCTGGTCGACCTTGCCCTCGTTCTTCAGGTCCGAGTCGCCGGTGAGCGAACCGGCGGCTTCCTTCACGCGGCCTTTGGCCTCATCGACGTTCTTGTCAGTCATCTGTCTCCCTTTTCTGATCCTGGTTACACGACCGGGCGCACGCGGCGGTAGCCACGACCTGGGACCCGGGTCAGGAGCCCGGCGAGAATGTGGGCCACGGCGAGATACACGATCGCCGCGAGGCCCCAGTTCAGCGCCATCGTGGCCTTCGCGCTGCTGAGCGAAAAGATGTTCTTGAACGGCGTCACGAGCCAGGCGCCGGCGTCGTGGATGTCGCTGACCACGGTGTTCTGGGGGTTGGCTCCAAACAGGCGCAGGAGAATCGCCGCCACGATGATCGCGGCCACGATCCAGGCCACCGTACGTATGAGCCGAGCAACTACCATGTCCGTCCTCCTGTCTCGGAAATCGCCTCAGCGCCAGAACTACCCGGGGGTCCGGGATCACAATCGGTCGCCGCCACGCCTCTCCGCGCGCCGCGCTCTATCGTTGTGACATGGCCACCACTGTCAGCGAGAAAGAGTCAAGGCAGGTCGCCGAGGAAGCGCGTGAGAAGGAGTGGCGCCTGCCGAGCTTCGGCAAGGAGCTGTTCCTCGGGCACCTCCGGCTCGACCTGATCCACCCCCAGCCTCAGCTTGATCCCGAGGCGGTGGAGAAGGGCGAACGCTTCCTAGCCGAGCTACGGGAATTCCTGGAACGGGACGTCGACCCGCTCGAGATTGAGCGCGAGGCGCGGATCCCCGAGCCCGTGCTCGACGGCTTCAAGCGCCTGGGCGCCCTGGGGATGAAGATCCCCAGCGAGTACGGCGGCCTCGGGCTCTCGCAGGTCTACTACAACCACGCGCTGGCGCTCGCCGGATCGGTCCACTCCTCGCTCTCGACACTCCTCTCGGCCCATCAGTCGATCGGGGTTTCCGAGCCATTGCGCCTGTTCGGGTCCGAGGAGCAGAAGCGCAAGTGGCTGCCGCTCGTGGCGAGCACGCATATCTCCGCCTTCCTGCTCACCGAGCCCGACGTCGGCTCCGATCCTGCCCGCCTGGCCTCGACGGCCACTCCGACCGAGGATGGCCGTGGCTACGTCCTCAACGGGCGCAAGCTGTGGGCCACCAACGGCGCGATCGCCGATGTCGTGGTGGTGATGGCCAAGGTGCCCAAGGGCGAGGGCCGGCGGGGTGGGATCTCCGCCTTCATCCTCCCCTACGACAGCGAGGGAGTCACGGTCGAGCGGCGCAATCAGTTCATGGGGCTGCGGGGGATCGAGAACTCGGTCACCCTGCTCGACAATGTGTTCGTCCCGGCCGAGAACCTGATCGGCCGGGAGGGGGAGGGCCTCAAGATCGCCCTGACCACGCTCAATACCGGGCGCTTGGCGCTCCCCGCCATCTGCGTCGGGGTGGCCAAGTGGGCGACCAAGGTGGCCCGGGAGTGGTCGAACGCACGGGTCCAGTGGGGGGCCCCGATCGGCCAGCACGACGCGGTCGCCCAGAAGCTCGCCTTCATCGCCGGCACTGCCTTCGGCCTCGAAGCGATGCTCGACGTGTCGGCCCGCCTGGCCGACGACAAGCAGAACGACATCCGCATCGAGGCCGCGATCGCCAAGCTCTACGGCTCCGAGATGGGCTGGCGGGTGGTCGACGAGCTCATGCAGGTTCGCGGTGGCCGGGGCTACGAGACGGCCGAGTCGCTGAAGGCTCGCGGCGAGAAGCCGGTCCCGGTCGAACAGGCCATGCGCGACATGCGGATCAACCGGATCTTCGAGGGAGCGACCGAGATCATGCATCTGCTGATCGCGCGGGAGGCCGTGGACACCCACCTCGAGGTGGCCGGGGACATCCTCGACCCGGAGACCGAGCTGGGTGACAAGGCCAAGAGCGCGGTGGCGGCAGGCAAGTTCTACGGCCGCTGGCTGCCTCAGCTCGCCGTCGGCCAAGGGCAGCGGCCGGGCGCCTACAAGGAGTTCGGTCCCCTGGCCGAGCACGTTCGTTACGTCGAGCGCCATGCCCGCAAGCTGGCGCGCTCGATCTTCTACGGCATGACGCGCTGGCAGGCCGGTCTTGAAAAGCGACAGGCCTTCCTGGGGCGGACGGTCGACATCGGCGCCGAGCTGTTCGCGATCTCCTCGGCCTGCGTCTACGCCCAGACGATCGGGCGCGAGCATCCGGACCGCCGCGAGCAGGCGATCGAGCTGGCCGACCTGTTCTCTCGCCAAGCCCGGCTCCGGGTCGAGCAGCTGTTCACGGCGCTGTGGTCAAACGAGGACGACGCCAACCACGCCGCCGCCCTGCGGCTGCTCGAGGGTCGCTACACCTGGTTCGAGGAAGGGATCATCGATCCCTCGGGCGACGGCCCGATGATCGCCGAGCAGCCGGAAGACGTGGAGACGAGCTCCGAGTCGACCGACCAGGTGCCGTCGGGCTGAAACGCAAAGAGCCCGGCCGAAGCCGGGCTCTTCACGTGTGATCTAGATTCGCCTAGGCCCGCTTACGGCAGGGCCGTCGGATACTGCTGGCCGGAGCCGGCACCCGGGCCGCAGATGACGCCGACCGAAACCGGCTCGTCCGCCGCACGCCCGTGACTGAACGTCTGCACGGCCACGAGCGTCGACTCGCCGCTGCGCTGGATGACCCGGGCCTCGGCGTAGGCCGGTACGACGCCGTTGGGAGTCGCGCCCGTGGTCCCGGTTGGCCCGGTGGGACCGGTCGTTCCGGTGGCCGGACGGGTCGCCGAGCCACCGATGACGGTGGCCACCGGGGCGCACCAGCCGCCGAACGCGTCACCCCAGGTGACGACGTACTGGCCGGCGCTGAGGCGTTCTGCCTGGCCGCCGGGCGCGGTTGACAGCAGCCCGCCAGAGGAGCTGATGGTCGCCCACTTGCGCACGAACCCCGTGACGTAGGCGGTATCCCACTTGACCGGGTCGATCACGTGGTTCTTGATCTGGCGCTCACCCACCGATCCGTTGGGGATCGTGAACTTCGCGTAGGCGGCGCCACCCATGGACAGCAAGGCCACGACCAAAGCCAGGTAGGCGATGACATGACGACGAGCGTGCTCGACCAGATTTCTGGCCATAGAGCCCTCCTTCGTGATTGAGAACTACTGGGGCAGACGGTCCCGCTTGGTACTGGAACTATCCGCCCTACCCAGAGTTGCGTTCGCCGCAACGTCCGCAAAAAGCGCTGCGGTTCGCCGGGCCACCTCCGCCCAGTCGAACTTGAGCACATGGGCCCGGGCCTCCGCGACCATCTTGGCCCGCCCCTCGCCCTCCTCCAGCACGTCCTCAAGGACCCGGCCGAGGGCGGCCGAATCCCGGGACGGGAAACGCAGGCCCACAATGCCGCCGTCGGGGACAACCTCGCGCAGACCGCCCGTGTCGGCGACCACGCAGAGGCAGCCCGAGGCCATCGCCTCGAGCGCCACCAGCCCGAACGGCTCATAGATCGAGGGGACGATCACGACCTCGGCGACTCGATAGAGCGAGTGGAGCATGTCGTCACCCACCCAGCCGAGGAAGGTCCCGTGGCGGGTCAGGCCGAGTCGACGCGCCTGACGCTTAAGCTCCGCCTCGGCGGTCCCGGTTCCCGCGACCAGGAAGCGGACGTTGCCGGTCCTCCTCACCACGTGCGCGAGGGCGTCGAGGGCGAGGTGGAACCCCTTCTCGTAGACGAGGCGGCCGACCAGGAGCACGAGGTGCTGGTCCGGCCGCGCATACCGGGCCCGCAGCGCCCCAAGGTCCTCGACCGACGGCTCCAGATCACCCGGGTCGATTCCGTTGGGGATGACGGCGATCGAGCGCTCCGGGATCCCGAACACGGCGGCGATGTGGCTCTGCATGAAGCGGCTGCAGGCGATCACCCGGTCGGACCGTCGCACCATGGCGCGCTCGACGCCATGGATGTGAGACTGAGGGTGCACGTGCACCCAGCCCTGGTGGCGCCCGAACTCGGTTGCGTGCACCGTGGTCACCCAGGGAAGCGCTGTCGCGCGGCTGAGCCACTGTGCGGCGCCGGCGACGAGCCAGTCATGCGAGTGCACGAGCGTGAACTCGTGGCGGCCAACTATGGCCGACCCCCGTGCATACATGTCGGCGTTCATCTCGTCCACCCAGCGCACGAAGGCGCCGATCTCCTTCGGGAAGGGCGGCTCGCTGACGCGGTGAACGATCACCCCGTGGCGCTCCTCCTCGGCGGGTAGGTGGCCACCGCCGCGGGTGAGCACGTGGACCTCGACGCCGGCCTGAACCAGGTGCTCGGAGAGCTTGCGCACGTGGCGTCCCAGCCCGCCCTCGATCACGGGCGGGTATTCCCAGGAGATGAGCAGGATGCGCACGGCGCCGAGACGCTATCCGAGCCCCGGCGACGCCGGACGGCCGGCTATGAGGTGGCGCCGGCCGGGGCGCCGGAAACCGGTTCGAACTTCGGTGGGCGCCGCTCAACGAAGCTCCGGACGCCCTCGCCGAAGTCCGGCCCGGTGAACGACTCGGCCATGAGCTGGTTGGCTGCCTCCAGGCTCTCAGGGAGCGGGCGCTCGAGGTCGGCGTATACCTGCTGCTTCATCCGCGCCATGCTGGCGGGCGAGGACTCGGCGGCCAGCATGCGGGCGTAGGTGAGGGCCTCCTCGAGGACCCGCTCGCCCGCGAGGGCCTGGTTGACCACGCCGAGCTCAGCTGCCTCGGTTCCCAAGATGACCCGGCCCGAGAGGAGCAGGTCAAGGGCCCGGGAAGGCCCGATCAGCCGAGGCAGCATCCAGCTGATTCCGTGCTCGGCGACGAGGCCGCGGCGCGCGAAGGCGGTGGTGAACTTGGCCTCGGCGGCGGCGAAGCGAAGGTCGCACATCACGGCGTAGACAAAGCCCAGCCCGGCGCAGGCGCCGTTGATAGCGGCGATGACCGGCTTGGGAATGGTGAGCGGGAAGGTGACCGGGCGCGGGTCATGACCGGCACCCGGAGCAGCGCTGCCGTTTGACGAGCGCTCGCCGCTGGTCAGGTCCTGAAGCGCCTGCATGTCGGCGCCGGCGCAGAATCCGCGCCCGGCACCGGTGACGACGATGGCCCTGACATCCGCGCGGGAAGCGCATTCCTCCAGCAGGTCGAAGTACCGGGTCTGCATCTCGGGGATCCAGGCGTTCAGCCGATCAGGGCGGTTGAACGTCAGCACTGCGACGTCGTCGGCCACCTCAAAGAGCACGATCTCGCTCATCACACCTCCAGGATGTCCTTGGGCTCGTATGGGCTGGGGACCTCGTCCTTGAACAATTCAAAGACGAACCGTACCCCTCCGATGATGACCGGTTCCCGTTCCCGAGGCCAGTCATCCGGGTCCTCGGGGGCCAGGACCACCTCGGTGAGGCCGCGCTCGAACTCGTCGGTGCTGATCCGGATACCGACGTTCTTCAGCTCGGTGTCGAGGATCGCCTGCCACAGGGCGGCGACGCCGACCGGCTGAGTCACGGTGATCGTGGCGCCGGTGACGCGGAGCGGTGCCCGCCGACTGGTCCAGTTCGGCCCACCCCAACGCCAGGAGTCGGGAGGCTTGGGCTGGCTCAAGGAGACGATCGCCGCTCGGACATCGGCCGGGTGGAGATGAACCTCCTCGATGTCGTCGAGCGAGACCTCGAACACCTCCCGGACCTCTTCGCGCCGGACTCGCTCCCGAGCCGCCGCCAGGTCCGCGACCTGGAACATGAGCATGTAGCCGCAGTCACCGCCGCGACGCTCGATCAGGCGTCCGGCCGAGGTGTCGGGACGGATCGGCGAGACGACCTCGAGGAACGTGTCGCCGAGCGTGAAGACAGCGTTGCGTAAGCCGAAGTGCTCGACCCCGGGATCTGCGTAGGGCTCGCCGAGCCCGAGCGTTGCCTGGAGCTGAGCTGCGACCGCGTCGAGGTCACGCGCGGCGAGGACGACCTGGCGGAGGCGAGGCACGCATCTGACCCTACCCCACGGCGAGCCGCTCGTAGATCGCCAGGCCACGCTCGCCGATCAGCCGGCGGGCCGGCTGGGGCGAGGAGAACGACCGCTCCTCGCCGCTCAGCACGTCTCGCCACCGTCCACCGGGCAGTGCCAGCGGCGCGTCGTCGGGGATCGAGCGCAGCGCGGCGACGACAAGCACGTCGTCCCCGCGCAGGAAAGCGCATATCTCTGCTCCGGCCTCCACCGGCTCGTAGCCGCCGCGAAGGAAGGTCTCGGGCCGCCTCGCCCGCAGCCCGAGCAGGCGCAGGATCAAGAACAGCTTGTATGACGCGCCGGTGGGCGGCGAGCCGCCCATCAGCCGGCGGAGCAGCGCCTGGCGCCATCGCCAGTCGACCGGACGCCGGTTGTCAGGATCGACCAGCGCGCGATAGGGCAGCTCGTCCCCCTGGTAGATGTCGGGTACCCCGGGAACGGTCAACTTCAGCACGAGCTGACCCAAGGCCGAGCGCTCTCCGGCTGCAGCCACCCGGGCGGCGAAGGGCTCGAACTCAGCCAAGAACGCGTGCTCTGTGTAGAGAGCGGCACAGAAGCGCTTGACCGCCGTCTCCCACTCGTGGTTCTGCTCGACCCAGTTGGTGTTGCGCTTGGCCTCCCGAAGCGCTTTCTCCATGTAGGTCCCGATCCGCTCGGCCTCGATCGGCCAGGCGCCGACCAGGGTCTGGAAGATGAAGTAGCGCTCGACGTCATCCGGCGCCCCGCCGTCGCGCAACGGCTCGGTCAGCTCGAACCAGCGCTCCACCTGAGCCCGCCACTCCTCGGCCATCCCCGCCAGGCCGGCGATCCGGGCGCGGACGTCGGCCGAACGCTTGGCGTCGTGGGTCATCGTCGTGACCAGGTTGAGGGGAAACCGCTCGGCCCGCTCGGCGTTGCCAGCGTGGAAATCGTTGACCCCGACGCCGAAGCGCGACGGATCGCCGCCGACGTCGTTGAGCGCAAGCAGCCGCCCGTAGCGGTAGAAGGCAGTGTCCTCGACCCCCTTGGCCATGATCGCCGGCGTGGTCTGCTGAAAGCGGGTGATGAACCTTGGAGGGCCGTCTGAGAGGAGGAGGCGCTGGAAGGGCGGCTGCAGGTGGGCTATCGCTTGGCGGTCGGCGTCCTCGATGCGTCCTTCTGCGATATAGGTCCGATAGACCGGCAGCGAGGAGAGGGCGCGAGCGAGTTCCTCAGTGGATGATGCTGAATTACCTTCCCATAGGACACCCGATTCAGCATCGAGCTCCCGGGTCAGGCGTTCGACCTCCCGGCGGAAGGTGCCCGAAGCCTGCTCGAGCTTGGCCTCGAAGGCCACCTCGCCGAACGGCCGCCCATCCCCGGACACCTCCTTCCAAAGTGCCGTCAACGGCCCCTCGCCCGCCGGATCGACGAACAGCCCGCAGACGTCGTTCAAGAACTCATACCCGACCGTCCCCGACACCGGCCAGTCCCGCAGCCGCTCCCCGGGGTCGAGGATCTTCTCCACCCAGACTCGCTGGGCTCCCCGCGAGGCCAGCTCCGAGAGGTACGCCCCCGGATCGGCCAGGCCGTCGGGATGGTCGACCCGGACGCCATCGATCACGCCCTCCCTGAGAAGCCGCAGGGCGAGCTCGTGGGTGGCCTCGAACACCTCCGGATCCTCCTGGCGGATCGCCGCCAGGTCGTCGATGTCGAAGAAGCGCCGGTAATGCCCGGTCGCTTCGTCGATGTCGAAGAACCGCCGCCGTAACTCGGGGTCGGCCCAGTAGCGGTTGGCGTCGTCGGCGGCCATGTGGTTGGGGACGATGTCGAGCACGATGCCCATGCCGGCGCTGCGCGCCTCGTCGCTCAGCTGCTGAAACTCGGCCTCGCCTCCGAGCGCGTCCGAGATCCGCCCGGGGTCGACCACGTCATAACCGTGAGTGGAGCCGGGGCGGGCCTGGAAAGAGGGAGAGAGGTAGAGATGGGAGATCCCCAGGTCGCGCAGGTAGGGGACGAGCGCCCGCGCCGATCCGAAGCCAAACGACGAGGTGAGCTGCAGCCGGTAGGTCGCGCGCAGCTCGGCCGCGTGCTCGGGCGCGCTCACGTGACGCGCTTGAGGATCAAGATCGAGCGAGCCATCACCTCGAGCTCGGTCCTCGCTCCGAAAGTCTGGCTCCCTGCCGCGGACGCGGGATCGGCGGTCGAGAGCTCAAGCGCCCACTGCGCGCCGAAGCGACGTCGCGGGAGCATGAACGTCCGGTCCTCGTGGTGGGCGTTGAACAGGAGCAGGAATGACTCGTCGAGGATCTCCTCGCCCCGATGACCCAGCGTCTCGATCTCCCCCCCGTTGAGGAACATGCCCAGCGCGTGGTCGCCGTCGTTCCAGTCGCGGCGGGTCATCTTGCGCCCGTCGGGGCGGAACCACCAGACGTCGGGCAGGCGGGTCCGCTCTCCCTCCTGTCCGCGCAGGAAGCTGTCGCGGCGGAATACCGGGTGCTCTTTGCGCAGGCGAATCAGCCGACGTGTGAAGTCGCGCAGCTCCTCGGCCGGCGGGTTCGCATTCCAGTCGTACCACGAGATCTCTGAGTCCTGGCACCAGCCGTTGTTGTTGCCGCCCTGGGTACGGTTCATCTCATCGCCGCCCAGCAGCATCGGCGTGCCCTGGGACACGAGCAGGGTGGTGAGGAAGTTCCGCTGCTGGCGGGCCCGCAGCGCCAGGATCTCCGGGTCGTCGGTGTCGCCCTCGGCGCCGCAGTTCCAGGAGCGGTTGTCGTCGGTTCCGTCCTGGTTGTCCTCGTGGTTGGCCTCGTTGTGCTTTTGCTCGTATGAAACGAGATCGCGCAGCGTGAAGCCGTCGTGGGCGGTGATGAAGTTGATCGAGGCAAACGGGTCACGTCCATCGGCCTCGTACAGATCCGCGGAGCCGGAGAGCCGCTGGGCGAACTCGCCGCAATTGGTGAACCCGCGGCCCCAGTCGCGCATCGAGTCGCGATAGACCCCGTTCCACTCCGACCACAGGACGGGGAAATTTCCTACCTGGTAGCCGCCGGGACCAACGTCCCACGGCTCGGCGATCAGCTTGACCTGCGAGAGCACGGGGTCCTGGTGGATCGTGTCGAAGAAGGCCGACAGCCGATCGACCTCGAAGAACTCGCGGGCCAGCGCCGAGGCCAGGTCGAAGCGGAAGCCGTCGACATGGCAGTTGGTGACCCAGTAGCGCAGCGAGTCCATGATCAGCCGCAGCACGCTGGGGTGGACCGGGTTGAGCGAGTTCCCGGTGCCCGTGAAGTCCATGTAGAACCGAGGGTCCTCCTGCGAGAGCCGGTAGTAGGACTGGTTGTCCACGCCCTTGAAGGAGAGCATCGGGCCCAGGTGGTTGCCCTCGGCGGTGTGGTTGTAGACGACGTCGAGGATCACCTCGATCCCCGCCCGGTGAAGCGCCTTGACCATCCCCTTGAACTCGCGGACCTGCTCGCCGCGCCGGCCCGTGGCCGCATATTCGGAGTGGGGGGCCAGGTAGCCGATCGTGCTGTAGCCCCAGTAGTTGCGAAGCCCGCGCTCGGCCAGGAACGACTCGTCGGAGATGTGATGGACGGGAAGCAGCTCGACGGCGGTCACCCCCAGGTCGACGAGATAGGCGATCGCCTCATCCGAGGCCAGCCCGGCGTAGGTCCCGCGGATGTCCTCCCGGACCTCTGGATGACGCATGGTGAAGCCCTTGACGTGGGTCTCATAGATGACCGTGTCTACGAAGGGGATCTGGGGTGGGCGGTCGCCCTCCCAGTCGAAGTCGTCGCTGATGACCACCGACTTGGGCATGGCCGGCGCGTCGTCCTCGTCATCGAGCTCGAGGTCGGCGTCGTCGCTTCCGGTGGGGACGTAGGGCAAAACGTTGGCGTCGTGGGCCCAGTCGACGACGCCCTCGATGGCCTTGGCGTAGGGGTCGATGAGCAGCTTGTCCGGGTTGAAGCGCTTGCCCTCCTCCGGGGCGTAGGGGCCGTGGACGCGGAAGCCATAGCGCTGGCCGGGCCGGCACTCGGGCAGGTAGCAGTGCCAGTTCAGCGCGCGGCGCTGCTTCATCACGATCCGCGTCTCCTGGTCATCGTCGTCGAACAGGCACAGCTCGACACCCTCGGCGTGCTCGGAGAAGAGCGAGAAGTTCGTGCCGTAGCCGTCCCAGGTCGCGCCCAGGGGGAAGGGATCACCAGGCCAGACGTCGGTCACCGCACCAGGGCTCCGGACAGCGGGGGCAGGTGGAGCTCCGAGGTTTCGATCCGCGCCTCGGGCGAGGTGGCAAGCCGGATCTCCCCCCCGACGGCGAGCGCCACCGCCTGGGCCGAGAAGTTGCACAGGAGCTCGAAGGCGCCACGGCGGACGCGCAGCCAGCGCGCACCCTCGTCGAATTCGATCGCGTCAGCGTCGCCCTGGGGGAGCTCGCGCCGCACGGCGAGAAGCTCCGCGTACAGCGAAGCCAGCTCGTCCTCGCGCGTGCGTGTCAGCTTCGAGCGCTCGAACGTGGCGACGTCCTGGGGATCGGGCACCTCCTTCCCGAAGGATGCGAAGGCCTCGAACTCCGACCGGCGGCCGTCCCGCGTCGCTTCGGCGATCTCCGGGTCGATGTGATCGGAGAAGAACTGAAACGGAGCCACCTCGCCGTACTCCTCGCCCATGAAGAGCATCGGGACGAAGGGCGAGAGCAGGGTGCAAAACGCGGCCAGCCGGCGGGCCTCCGGGGGCATGCGATCTCCGAAGGCCCGGTTGCCCACCTGGTCGTGGTTCTGGGAGAAGACCACGAAGCGCTCCACAGGGACGTCGTCAGCCGGCGCGCCGAAGCGCCGGCGACGAAAGCTCGAGTAGTTCCCGTCGTGCACGTGGGGGCGGTGGAAGGCCTTGGCCAGCTGCGCCACCTGCCCGAATTCGGCGTAGTAGCCCTCGTGCTCGTTGGTCACGAGGGTGCGCAGGGCGTGGTGGAAGTCGTCCGCCCACTCGGCGTCGCACTCGTAGCCTCCGCGGGAGCGCCGACGCATAACCCGGGGGTCGTTGAGACCTGACTCGGCGATCACCAGGGCATCCTGACGGACCGCGTGCACGCGCCGAGCCACGGCCTCGACGATGTGCTCGGCGCTTGAGTCGAAAATGGCGTGGATGGCGTCGAGGCGGAGCCCGTCGAGCCCGAAGTCCCGCACCCAGCCCTCGGCGCTCTGGAGTACCCACTCCCGGACCGGATCGCAGTCGGCGTCGTCGTAGTTGATCGCCCGCCCCCAGGGCGTCTCGTACTTCTCGGTGAAGTACGGGCCAAACGCCTCGAGCGCCTTGACGCCGGAGGCACCGACATGGTTGTAGACGACGTCGAGGAGGACGGCCAGGCCCTCGGCGTGGGCGGCCGAGATGAGCTCAAGCAGGCCGTGCGGACCGCCATAGGACGACTGGGCGGCCGACAGGTAGACGCCGTCGTAGCCCCACCCCCGCCGGCCGGGATATTCGGCCACGGGCATGATCTCGATGGCGGTGATCCCCAGCTCGGCCAGCCCGCGCAGGTGGGGGACCACGCCCGCAAAGGTTCCCTCCCGGCTGAACGTGCCGACGTGGAGCTCATAAATGACGAGCTCCTGGAGGGGCCGTGGCTCTGCCCGCGGAATCTGAGGCGCTGGTGCAACCACCCGCGATGGACCCCGCAGCCCCCGTGGCTGAAAGCGCGAGCACGGATCGGGCAGGGGTCGTCCGTCGAGCACGAACTGATAGTCATCTCCGGCCGAGGCCGCGACGGCGGTCTCATGGACGCCATAGCCCGCATCCTGAAGCGGGAGCTCCTCGCCCCGCAGCCGCAACGAGACCCTCCCGGCCCGGGGCGCCCAGACCCGGAACTCGGCGCGCTCGGCATCGAGCACCCGGGCCCCGAGGGGCCGTTCCCACGGATATTCGCCCACCACTACTCGGCCGTCTCAGGCACGAACCAGACCGCGGCCAGTGGCGGTAGCGTGACCTCGGCCGAGAAGGGCTGTCCGTGCCAGGGGATGGGTTCGGGCTGCACTCCCCCGAGATTGCCCAGGTCACTGCCCCCGTAAAAGGTCGAGTCGGTGTTGATCGCCTCGCGCCAGCGGCTGGAGCGGGGGAGGCCGAGGCGATAGTTCTCACGCGGGATCGGCGACAGATTGGCCGCGAATACCACCACGCGGTCTCCGTCGCGTGATTGCCGGGCGAAGGCGACGACGTTGGCATCGGCGTCGTTGGGCTCGATCCACCAAAAGCCCGTGGGATCCGAATCAACTTCCCAGAGCGCCGGCTCGTCGCGGTAGAGCCGGTTCAGGTCACGGATCAGCGATTGGATTCCGGCGTGGTCGGGCTGCTCCAGCAGATGCCAGTCGAGCGAGCGCTCATGGCTCCACTCGGCCTCCTGGGCGAACTCCCCGCCCATGAACAGGAGCTGCTTGCCCGGGTGGGCCCACATGTAGGCATAGAGGGTGCGGAGGTTGGCCAGCTTCTGCCAGCGGTCGCCCGGCATCTTGGTGTAGAGCGAGCCCTTCCCGTGCACGACCTCGTCATGGGAGAGAGGCAAGATGAAGTTCTCGCTGAAGGCGTACATCAGGCTGAAGGTCAGCTCGTGGTGGTGATAGCGGCGGTAGATCGGGTCCTGCTGGAAGTAGGCCAGGGTGTCGTGCATCCAGCCCATGTTCCACTTGAAGCCGAACCCCAGTCCGCCCACATACGTCGGTCGTGAGACCCCGGGCCAGGCCGTCGACTCCTCGGCCACGGAGACGATCCCAGGCTCCTGGGCGTAGATCAGTTCGTTGAGCTGCTTGAGGAAGGTGACGGCATCGAGATCCTCCCGGCCCCCGAACTGGTTGGGGATCCACTCCCCCGCTTTGCGCGAGTAGTCGAGATAGAGCATCGAGGCCACGGCGTCGACGCGGATGCCGTCGACGTGGTAGTCGCGCATCCAGAACAGGGCGTTTGACGTGAGGAAGTTCCGCACCTCATGGCGCCCGAAGTTGAACACCAGCGTCCCCCAGTCCGGGTGGGCCCCGCGCCGCGGGTCATCGTGCTCATAGAGCGCGGTGCCGTCGAAGCGGGCGAGCGCGAACTGATCACGCGGGAAGTGGGCCGGGACCCAGTCCAGGATCACCCCGATGCCCGCGGCGTGCATCCGCTCGACGAACTGGCGAAGCTCGTCGGGATTCCCGTAGCGCGGGGTCGGTGCGTAGTACCCGGTGACCTGGTAGCCCCAAGAACCGCTGAACGGGTGATGCATGACCGGTAGGAGCTCGATGTGGGTGAAGCCGAGATCCTTGACGTAGGCACTCAGCTCATCGGCCAGCTCGAGGTAGGTCAGGGGTCGGTTGTCCTCGAGCGAGTTGAGTCGCCAGGAGCCGAGATGGACCTCGTAGATCGACATCGGGCTGGCCAGCGGCTGCTCCTCGGCGCGCCGGCTCAGCCACTGCTCATCGGCTTTGCTCCAGCTGTGTTCCGAGCGGAACACGATCGACGCCGTCTGCGGCGGATGCTCGGCCTCCTGGGCGTAGGGGTCGGCCTTGAGCACCAGCTCGTCGTCGGCGCCCAGGATCTCGTACTTGTAGTGGACGCCCGCGTCGACATCGGGGAGGAAGAGCTCCCAAACCCCGCTTGAGCCCAGCGAGCGCATCGCGTGCAGGCGCCCGTCCCAGGAGTTGAAGTCGCCGACCACGCTGACCGCCTTGGCCGCCGGCGCCCACACGGCAAAGGCGGTGCCATGAACGCCCTCGTGGTCCATGACGTGCGAGCCCAGTTTCTCGTAGATCTGCTCATGGCGGCCTTCGCCGATCAGGTACAGGTCGAGCTCGCCGATCGTGGGCGTGAACACGTACGGGTCCTCAATCGTGAAGGTCCCGGCGTCGCCGTAGTCGAGCTCGAGGCGGTAGTGGAGCGGGAGCTCGGCGCCTTCGGCCGTCCCCTCGAATACGCCGCCGGCATGGATCTGCTGAAGCTCCACGGTCTGGCCATCGTCGAGCTGGGCAGTGATCGCGCACGCGGCGGGGCGCAGCGCGCGGACGACGACCCCGTCGTCCAGGGGATGGGCCCCGAGGACCCCGTGCGGATTCGAGTGCACCCGGCGGACGAGCGCGTCGAGCTCGCTGGTGGCCACGGTGGCCATCCTCACACCTCCTCGAGCAGCCGGACGATGCCGGCCACCGGGATGGCGACCCAGTCGGGTCGGTTGTTGAGCTCGTACTGGAGTTCGTAGATCGCCTTCTCCAGCTCGTAGATCGAGAGCAGGTTGGAGATCGCCGCCTCGCCGGGTGGGAGCAGCGTGGCGTCGACGGTGGCGAGGTACTGCTCCAGAAACCGCTCGCGCGCGTGTTGCTCGAAGTCCGGCGGAGCTGAGCCACCGTGAAGAATCTCGACCGCCGAGGTGACGTAGGCGAACGAGCGGAGCATGCTCGCCACATCACGCAAGGCCGAGCGCTTCTGACGCCGCTCGGGGAGGGCCCGGGCCGGCTCTCCCTCGAAGTCGATGATGACCCAGCGGGTGGGTGTACACAGGGTCTGCCCCAGGTGGTAGTCGCCGTGCGTGCGGATGACCCGCCCGCCCACGCCGATCTGGGAGCGCGAGGCCAGGCGCTCCCGGACGTCCTGCCCGCGCCCGGCGATCGGGCCTACGCGCTCATTGTCGGGCAGACGCACGAAGATCCGCTCGATGTCCTCGTCCACGGTGGCCGTGAGCAGGGACATGGCCTCCGTGCTCGGCTCTTCAGGGGAGAAGGCGGGGTCGCCGGCGTCGGAGGCGAGCACGTTGTGCATCTCGGCCGTGACGCTTCCCAGCGCGCCGACCCGCTGCAGAAATCTCTCCGGCTCGGTGGGGATCTCCTGGAGCGCCAGCTCCCAGCCTCCGATCGCGTCGGGGAGGAAATCCTGGGCCACGCCCAGGGTCGCGCTGAGCGCGTGGCCCTCGTACTCGTACCACCCGCGCAGGGGCGCGATGTTGGGGAATTCATGACTGGTCAGGAAGCGGAGCACCTCGAGCTCGGGGTTGACGCCGGGCTCGAGCTTCCGGAACACCTTGAGCACAAGCCGCTCGTCAAACACGAGCGAGGAGTTCGACTGTTCCACCCCCATCAGCCGGACCGGCGCCGCCTCGGAAACGTCGACCGAGGGATCGGCGCACTGGAAGCTGAAGCAGCCGTCCTCGGTCTCGATCCGGTCACCGGATCGGATCCGGCGCAGGAGCTCGGTCGCCTGATCGGGATCGGCCAGGGCATCGAGGACGGCACAGCCATCCACTCTGGCAATCTGCGCCGTCGCGGCGTCGCCGTCCTCGATCGTGGACGCAGGCTCCAGCGTGAGCAGCAGCTGGTAGAGCTCGTGCGTGCCGGTGGCAAAGCGCGTCTGGGCCAGGGTGAGCAGCAGCAGCGGGTCCTCCCGCAGGATCACGCTCTCGACGATCTCGATCCCCGCGATCGAGCGGGACTTGGAGGCGTACCAGCGTTGCACGGCGATCCATTCGGGCAGGCCGCGGTCTTCCAGCACATGAGGGATGTCGAGCTCCTGGAGCCGGGCCGGATCAGCCATCGGACCCAACCCTTCCCTCCTCGACCAGGGCGAACCAGTAGAAGCCGCGAGAGCCCAGCGTGAGCAGATACGGGAGCTCGCCGATCCGTGGGAAGCGCGAGTTGCCGAACAGCTCCACCGGGTAGCGGCCCTCGTATTCGCGGAGGTCGAGTTCGACCGCCTGCGCGGAGCGGGCCAGGTTGTGCACGCACAGGACCAGGTCGTCCTCAAAGCGCCGCAGGTGGGCGAAGATGCGCGGGTTCGACGGCTCGATCGGCTCATAGGTGCCGAAGCCGAATACCGGATGCTCCTTGCGCAGGGAGATGAAGCGGTGCAGCCAGCGCAGCATCGAGGTCGGGGTCCGGAGCTGGGCCTCGATGTTGACGGCCTGGAAGCCGTACACCGGATCCATCAACGGCGGCGCGTAGAGCTGGGCGAAGTCGGCCCTTGAGAAGCCGCCGTTGCGATCTCCGGTCCACTGCATTGGCGTGCGAACGCCGTCGCGGTCCCCGAGGAAGACGTTGTCTCCCATGGCGACCTCATCGCCGTAGTAGAGCACCGGCGAGCCCGGCAACGAGAACAGGATCGCGTGCATGAGCTCGATCTCGTCGCGCCCGTTGTCGAGCAGCGGCGCGAGCCGCCGCCGGATGCCCAGGTTGAGCTTCATCCGTGGGTCCTTGGCGTACTCCGAGTACATGTAGTCACGTTCCTCGTCGGTGACCATCTCGAGCGTGAGCTCGTCGTGGTTGCGCAGGAACAGGCCCCACTGGCAGGTCTCGGGGATCTCCGGCGTGTTCTCGAGCACCTCATAGATGGGCACTGCCTCCTCCCGGCGCAGGGCCATGAACATCCGCGGCATGACCGGGAAGTGGAAGCACATCTGGCACTCGTCGGCGGTCCCGAAGTACTGCACGACGTCGGCCGGCCACTGGTTGGCCTCGGCGAGCAGCACCCGATCGGGATAGTTCTCGTCGACCTCGCGCCGGACCCGCTTCAGGTACTCGTGGGTCGGTGGCAGGTTTTCGCAGTTCGTCCCCTCCCGCTCGAACAGGTAGGGCACGGCGTCGAGCCGGAAGCCGTCGAGCCCCAGGTCGAGCCAGAAGCGCAGGACGTCCAGCATCGCATCCTGAACCGCGGGGTTGTCGTAGTTGAGGTCCGGCTGGTGGTAGAAGAACCGGTGCCAGTAGTACTGCCCGGCCACCGGGTCCCAGGTCCAGTTCGAGGATTCGGTGTCGATGAAGATGATCCGAGCGTCCTGGTAGCGGTCATCGGTGTCCGACCACACGTAGAAGTCGCGCTCGGGGGATCCGGGCGGGGCCTGGCGGGCGCGCTGGAACCACGGATGCTCGTTCGAGGTGTGGTTCATGACCAGGTCGGCGATCACTCGGATGCGCCGCGCGTGGGCGGCGTCGATCAGCTGCTGGACATCGTCAACCGTGCCGTAGTCAGGGTGGATGTTGGTGAAGTCGGAAATGTCATAGCCGCCGTCACGCAGGGGTGATTGGTAGAACGGGAGCAGCCAGATGCAGTCGATGCCCAGCCACTGCAGATAGTCGAGCTTCTCGGTCAGTCCACGGAAATCGCCGATCCCGTCGCCGTTGGCGTCATAGAAGCCGCGGACGTGGATCTCGTAGAAAACGGCGCGCTTGAACCAGAGCGGCTCGGCCTCGAACCACTGCCTGGTCTGAGCCTGCGCGGCGGCGTCGGGATCTCCGTGGCTGGCGGTGCGGGGGGACGGCCGCTCGGCGGCCAGCAGGTGGGTGAGTGTGGAGGGGCCGACCGACATCGGAACCTCACACTAGCTTGCGGCCCTGGACCGAGGGGCTAGCTCTCGACGCGGACCACATGGGCCTGACGCACACCGGGCTCGAGGCGTACGTAGTTGGGCCCGATGCGCCACTGGTACCGCTCATCGGTCAGGAGATCGCGCGCGCTGAAACTCGGCGGAAGCCCAAGGCTGGCCGGGATCGTCGCCACCCCCTCTTGGGTCTGGTGCGGATCGATGCTGACCACGGTCACGATGGTGTTGGCGCCCCACTGCTTGGCGTAGGCGATCAAGCCGTCGTTCGCGGTATCGAGGAAGGTCACGTTGGAGAGATGCTGAAGCGCGGGGTTCTCCCGGCGCGCGAAGTTGAGCTGCTTGATCAGAGGCAGCAGCTCACCCTTGAGCTTGCGCTTTTTGATCTCGTACTTCTCCGAGTGGAGATATTCCTCCGAGCCCTCCTCGGCGGCGACGCTTTCGATCGCCTCGTAGCCGGAGTAGATCCCGTAGCTGGGGCTCAGCGTCGCGGCCAGGATGAGCCTCGCCTCGAAGGCCGGGCGGCCGCCGTGCTGGAGATAGGCGTGGAGGATGTCCGGGGTGTTGGTGAAGAAGTTGGGCCGGAAGTACTCCTGCTCACCTGAGTAGGCGAGCTCGGATACGTATTCGGCGAGCTCCCAGCGGGAGTTCTTCCAGGTGAAGTAGGTGTAGGACTGGCTGAAGCCCACCTTGGCCAGGTGGCGCATGACCGACCGGCGGGTGAACGCCTCGGCCAGGAAGATCACGTCGCGATCGCGGGCGTGCACCTGCTCGATCAGCCAGGCCCAGAAGGCGAACGGCTTGGTGTGGGGGTTGTCGACGCGGAACACCTTGACCCCGCAGTCGACCCAGTGCAGAACGACCTCAAGCAGCGCGTCCCAGAGTCCCCGCCAGTCCGGCGACTCCCAGTTGAAGTTGTAGATGTCCTGGTAGCGCTTGGGTGGATTCTCGGCGTACTTGAGGGTGCCGTCGGGGCGGCGATGGAACCACTCGGGATGCTCGGCCAGCCAGGGATGGTCAGCCGAGGCCTGGATCGCGAAGTCGAGCGCAATGTCGATCTCCAGCTTCGAAGCCGCCTGCGTCAACTCCCGCAGCTCCTCCTCGGTGCCCAGGTCGGGGTGGATGGAGTCGTGTCCGCCTGTCTCGTCGCCGATCGCCCAGGGGGAGCCTGGGTCCTTCGGCCCGGCCACCAGGGCGTTATCTCGACCCTTGCGATTGGTGTGGCCAATCGGGTGAATGGGGGGCAGGTAGACGACGTCGAAGCCGTGCTCGGCCAGATCGGGGAGGCGCTTCTGCACCCCCGCGAACCCACCCCAGGAGCGGGGGAAGAGCTCATACCAGGCGCCGAAGCGAGCTCGGATCCGGTCGACCTCGATCGCCAACGGCGGCTCGAGGCTGACCGCCCCGTGGCGCTCCTGCGTGCGCTCGACCGCGTCGAGAAGCTCAGGGCCGAGGATGACGTCGTGCTTGGCTGCCTCAGGAGCTGCGGGGTCGCTGAGGGTGAGCAGCGCGTGCTCGATCAGCTTGCGGTCGCCTTCTGAGCGGGCGTTGTCAAGCGCCGCTCGGAGTAACAGGTCACCCTCTGAGAGCTCGCCGGCCAGGTCGTGCTGGCCGGCGTTCAGCTTGCGTTCGAGCTCGTCACGCCAGGTGCCGAAGACGTCGGTCCAGGCCTCGATCGTGTACTCGTAGCGCCCCGTCTGCTCGACCTCGAACGAGCCCGCCCAGCGCACGCCGCCGAGATGCGCGTCGCGCCGTCTGAGTTGGCTCTCCTGCCAGCGACCACCGCTGGGACCGCGGTAGCGGACAACAGCCCGGAGGAGCTCGTGCCCGTCCCGGAAGATGTCGGCCTCGACGTGGACCGTGTCGCCGGCGCACCGCTTGGCGGCGTAGCCACCGTCGTCCACGGACGGAGTGGGGTACTGGATGACGATCCGGGCTGGCATGGCGGCGCGCTTGCCGCGCCCGCCCCGGCCGCGGCGGGCAGCCTCCTCCTTCTGCGCCA
This sequence comes from Solirubrobacteraceae bacterium, assembly GCA_035505215.1. GTDB lineage: Bacteria > Actinomycetota > Thermoleophilia > Solirubrobacterales > Solirubrobacteraceae > Palsa-465. The sequence goes on from DATJQY010000034.1 coordinate 310,093, forward strand.
CCGGCGCCTGGATCTCACTCGTGCGCGTGGCCATGACATCAACATACCGGCGCTTGCATTCGGGTAAACGTTTGCGGATGACCGAGCGCGGCCGTGTGAACAGAACGTGATCGACCTGCCCCGCTCGAGCGGCGTTCTGCTCCACGTGACGTCGTTGCCCGGGGGCCGCCTGGGGCGGGAAGCGTTCCGGTTTGTCGACTGGCTGGCCGCCGCCGGGCAATCCTGGTGGCAGGTTCTTCCCCTCGGGCCTCCGGACCGCTACCGCTCGCCCTACAAGGCACGCTCCGCGTTCGCCTCCTCCCCGGCCCTGCTTGGCTCGCCTCGGGCGCCCGTCAGCCGGTCAGAGCTCGCTGAGTTTCGGGAACGCAACGGGTGGTGGGCCTCGGACTGGGAGCGCTTCGGAGGGCGCGACGCCCTGGCCGACCAGGTCCGATTCGAGCGCGAGTGGCGCGAACTCCGAAGCTACGCCCGGGAGCGCGGAGTGCGCCTGGTCGGCGACATCGCCATCTACGTCGCCCCCGGGAGCGCCGATCAGCGGGCGCACCCCGAGCTCTTCCAGGAGGGCCTGGTGGCGGGCGCCCCGCCCGACGCCTTCTCGGCCAGCGGGCAGCGGTGGGGTAACCCGCTCTACGACTGGCCGGCCATGCAGCGTCGCCGCTACCGCTGGTGGGTGCAGCGGCTGCGCCGGACGCACGAGCTCTTCGACCTGGCCCGGATCGACCATTTCCGCGGTTTCGTCGCCTACTGGGCGGTGCCCGCGGGCTCGCGGACCGCTCGCGACGGGCGCTGGAAGCGCGGCCCGGGTCACGCCATGTTTGACGCCGCGTCGCGTGAGCTCGGACAGCTGCCGCTGATCGCCGAGGATCTGGGCGTGATCACCCCGGCCGTCGAGCGCCTGCGGGATGAGCTCGGCCTCCCGGGGATGCTGGTCCTCCAGTTCGGCTTTGACCCGAGCGATCCGCACGGTCCCCATCGGTTGGAAAACCACCTCGCCGACCGCGTCGTTTACACCGGCACTCACGACCATGACACGCTGCGCGGCTGGTACGAGTCGCTTTCGGTCGATGTGCGGGCGCAGGTGGACGGCGAACTTCACGCGCGGGGCATGCTGGAGCGCCAGCGCTGGTGGGGGCTGATTCGCCTCACGCTGGGCTCTCCGGCGCGCCTCGCCGTCATGCAGGCCCAGGACGTGCTGGGGTTGGGCAGCGAGGCGCGAATGAACCTACCCTCTCGTGCATCGGGCAACTGGCGCTGGCAGCTGCAGCAGGGGGCGTTGACACCGGCGCTGGCCCGGCGCCTGCGTGAGGCCACCCGGGAGGCAGGTAGGGTGAGGCCATGAGCTTCACGATCAAGAATCTGCGTGAGGTCGAGGACGTGGCGCCCCGATTCGGCTTCGAGCAGGTTCAGGAAGCGCGGTTTCCGTGGCGAGCGCTGGAGGCGGAGCAGACGGGCATGGCCTACCACGTGATCAAACCGGGTCAGCGGGGTGGCGCCCATCGCCACGACCAGGCCGAGGAGATCTATCTCGTGCTGTCCGGAAGCGGCCGGATCAAGCTCGACGACGAGGTACGAGAGATCGGGCCGATGGATGCCATCCGCATCTCGCCTCAGGTGACGCGGGCCTTTGCCGCTGGTCCAGAGGGGCTCGAGCTGCTCGTCTTTGGCCCCCACCACGACGCTGACGGCGAGATTCTCAAGGACGACGTCTGGGAGGACGAAGGCTGAAGTAGGCGGTCAGCGCCAGTGCGCGCAGGCTGACCTTGAGATGGCGGTAGAGGTAGGTCAGATCGCCACGCAGTCGGCCGCGGCGGCTGGTCTCGTAGCGGACCAGCGATGATGGCCGCACAACGACGTGCATTCCGTCACCGGCCAGGACGTCGAGCGCGCGTTCCGCGATCGCGATCTGGCCGAAGGCGGTGGGGTGGACGTGGTCGGTCATGACCAGGTTGCGAGCTCCAAAGTCCTGCAGGTCGAGGACGAGGGCCCCGGCGTCCGCCGCCGCGCGGGCGATCACCTGGTTGAGCTCGCGGACCTTGGCCCCGGCACGCGGCCGGCCCAGGTCGAGGGGTGCGGTCAACGTCAGGACTCTGTCGCAGCGGTCGTCCAGGAAGTGCAGCGCGTGGGCAAAGCCATCCTCAAAACGCGCCGCATCCCACTCGAAGCTCCGGACGTCGTTGACGCCAATGTAAAGGCAGCCGACGTCATAGCGAGCCTCCGTGCGCCCCGCCTGCGGCAGCTGTTCACCAATTACGTCCTGGATCGTGGCGCCGTCAAAGGCGTAGCTCGTAAACGGAAGCCCGAGCCCGCGGGCCAGCCAGAGCGCCCACGACTGAAGCGCCACGCCCCACTGGAGCTCGCCGCCTCCATTGGTGATCGAGTCCCCGAAGGCGAGCAGGCCGAGTCGGGCCCCCAAGATTTCGATCGACGCATGGGTCAAGCGCGCGAGGGTAGATAATCACCGACCCGTGAGCGATCCAGGCTCAACTTTCATCCCGGACGGGCGGGAGGACGTTCGGCGTGCCGCCGAGGAACTCGCCGAGCGAATTCCTGACCCGCTGGCACCGCTGGCCCGCCTGGCCTACAACTACCGGTGGTCCTGGCTCCCGGGCGGCCCCGACCTGTTCGCCGCCATCGATCGTGAGCGCTTCGAGCTCTGTCTTCAGAACCCGGTGCGCCTTCTCCAGGAGGCCTCGACGGGGGCGCTGCGGCGCGCCGCCGATGACGACGCGCTGGTGGCCCATGCGGTGGCTCTGGACGAACAGGTAAGGGCCGACCTCGGGCGCCCGGCGGCCGAGGGCACCGACCCTGAGCGTCCGGTCGGCTTTCTCTGCGCCGAATATGGAGTCCACGTCTCCCTGCCCGTGTACTCGGGGGGCCTCGGGGCCCTCGCCGGCGATCTGCTCAAGGAGGCCTCCGACCAGGCGCTGCCGATGGTCGCCGTCGGCTTGCTCTACCGCAAGGGCTACTTCCGTCAGCGCATCGACGCGGGCGGCTGGCAACACGAGTACTGGATCGATACCGACCCCCAGCGCCTGCCGGCGACCCGCGTCACCGGAGCCGACGGCTCTCCGCTCACCATCGAGGTTCCGATTTACGACACCAAGGTCCTGGCCCACGTGTGGCGCGTGGACGTCGGCCGCGTGCCCCTGTTCCTGCTTGACACCGACATCTCTCGCAACGGACCGCTCGAGCGCTGGATCACCGGGCGCCTTTACGAGGCCGACCCGACGACCCGGCTGGCCCAGTACGTCCTGCTCGGCGTGGGCGGGATCGGGGCGCTGCGAGCGCTCGGGATCGAGCCCAGCGTGATCCACCTAAACGAGGGCCATGCCGCCCTGGCGCCGCTGGCCTTCGCCGCCGCCCGCGATAACGGTGACGCGCCGGTCGGCGCCCCGCGCTCGCTGGAGGAGGCGCGGGCCCGAACCGTGTTCACCACCCACACGCCGGTCCCGGCCGGAAACGACTCATATTCGCCACAGCAGTTTGGAGCGGCAATCCACGGTCTCGTGGGCGAGCTCGGGCTGTCCGCGGACGAGGTGATCGAACTGGGGCAGACCCATCCGGGGAATCCATCGGAGCCGTTCGGGGTCACGCAGGCAGCCCTCCGCCTCAGTGGCGCCGCCGGCGGAGTGAGCCGCCGCCACGGCGAGGTGTCGCGCGAGATGTGGGCGTCGCTCTGGCCGGAACGGTCAAGAGACGAGGTGCCGATCGCGCACGTTACCAACGGGGTTCACGTCCCCACCTGGATCGGGCCGGCCATGCGCTCCCTACTCGATCGGTACCTGGGGCCGGACTGGGCTGCCCGCGCCGCCGACCCGCGGACATGGGAGGCGGTGGATCAGATCCCGGCCCGCGAGCTCTGGGAGGTGCGCCGGCGCCAGCGGGCGGAGATGATCGAGTTCATCCGTCTGCGCAGCACCCAGGATCGGCTGCTCCGAGGGGACATGCGCGACTACGTGGAGGCCGCCTCTCGGGGCTTTGACGAGGACGTGCTCACGGTCGGCTTTGCCCGCCGTGTCGCCACCTACAAGCGGCTCGAGCTGCTCACCCGCCACCCGGAGCTGACGCTCGCTCTACTCGGGGGCGAGCGACCGGTGCAGGTGGTGCTGGCCGGGAAGGCCCACCCGCGAGACGAGGAGGCCAAGCACTCACTGCGCCAGCTCTTCGGCATGAAGGCGGCGGAGATCGTGGGGCAGCGGGTTGTCTACCTGGACGACTACGACCTGGCCACCGGGGCGATGCTCGTCCGCGGCTGTGATGTGTGGCTGAACCTTCCCCGTCCGCCGCTTGAGGCCAGCGGGACGAGCGGCATGAAGTCCGCCTTCAACGGCGGCCTGCAGGTGAGCGTGCTCGACGGCTGGTGGGCCGAGGCCTATGACGGGTCGAATGGCTGGGCGATCCCTGGCGAGAGGAGCCATGACATCGGAGCTCAGGACGAGGAGGACGCCCAGACGCTTCACCGACTCTTGGGCGGCGAGGTCGTGCCGAACTTCTACGAGCGCGACCTCGACGGCGTCCCGACAGCCTGGATCGAGCGGATGCGCGCTTCGCTTCGGACGCTGGGGCCGCACTTTTGCGCCGCGCGCATGCTGGCCGAGTACGCCGAGGGCCCGTACCGCCGCGCGGCGGCCCAGGTGCTCGCCAAATGAGCTGAGCCGACGCCCGGGGCGCCGGAACCTCTACCCCTGGACCTCTTCCAGATGCCGCGGCGGCGGGCCGACGTACTTGGAGGTCGGCCGGATCAGCCTGCCCTCGCGCTTCTGCTCCATGATGTGAGCTGACCACCCAGCGGTGCGGGCGCAGGTGAACATCGGCGTGAACAGCTCCGGCGGAACCTCGGCGTAGTCGAGCACCACGGCCGACCAGAACTCGACGTTGGTGGCGAGCACGCGGTCGGGCTTGCGCGCCTCGAGCTCGGCCAGCGCGGCGCGCTCCAGCTCCTCGGCGACCTCAGCCCGGGGAGCATTGATCTCCTTCGCCGTTCGCCTGAGAACCCGCGCCCGCGGATCCTCGGCCCGGTAGACACGGTGCCCGAAGCCCATCAGCCGATCTCCTCGGTCGAGCACCTGCTTGACGTAACGCTCGGCGTCCCCCATGGCCGCGACCTCGTCGAGCATCGTCAGCACCCGGCTGGGGGCACCGCCGTGCAGCGGGCCGGAGAGCGCGCCCACAGCGGCCGAGAGGGCGGCCGCGACGTCGGCGCCGGTCGAGGCGACGACCCGAGCCGTGAAGGTCGAGGCATTCATGCCGTGCTCGGCGGCCGAGATCCAGTAGGCGTCGATCGCCTTGACGTGGTCCGGGTTCGCCTCCCCGCGCCAGCGGATGAGAAAGCGCTCGGGAATCGAGCGAGCTTTGTCGACCTCGAGCTGAGACACGGGTGGACGGCCGATCCCCCGGGCCGACTGGGCCACGAACGACAGCGCCATGACCGAAGCCCGCGCCAGGTTGTCCCGCGCCTCCTCGTCGGAGACGTCGATCAGCTGGCGGAAGCCCCACTGCGGGCCCAGCATGGCCAGCGCCGACTGCACATCCACACGCGGGTCACCGGAATGGACCGTGAGCGCATACGGCTCGGCTGGGGGCATCCCGGGCAGGAGCTGACCATCGACGAGCAGGCCCCATACCTGCTCGAAGGGCACGCGGCCGACGAGCTCCTCGATATCGACGCCGCGATAGCGGAGCGCCCCGCCCGCGCGGTCGGGTTCGGCGATCTCTGTCGCAAACGCGACTACGCCTTCGAGCCCTGACTGAACCTCGGCGGTGGCGGTCATCTCGACACAGGCTATCGGGGTAGGCTTGCCCAGCCCGTGAACGACTTGCTCACACGGTCAGCAGTCGAACTTGCCGCTTTGGTCCGTTCGGGCGAAGTCAGGGCGCGGGAGCTCGTCGAGGCGGCGCTGAGGCGGATCGATCAGCTCGACGCCGAGGTGGGGGCGTTCACCCACGTGGCGCACGATTCCGCGCTCGCCACGGCGGATCAGATCGGCGCCGACGATTCGCGGCCCTTTGCCGGGGTCCCGATCGCCATCAAGGACAACCGGGCGGTGGACGGGATGCCCCTGACGATGTGCAGCGACCTGTTCGGCGACTTCGTGGCTGGGCGCGACGCGGCCCTGGTCCGGCGTCTGAAGGACGCGGGCTTCGTCATCGTGGGCAAGACCAAGCTGCCGGAGATGGGCATCCTGCCTACGACCGAGCCGCGGCGCTTCGGCCCGGCGCGCAACCCGTGGGATCTGGAGCGCACCCCGGGGGGCTCCAGCGGTGGATCGGCCGCCGCGGTGGCGGCCGGGATGGTTCCCATCGCCCACGGCAACGACGGCGGCGGATCGACCCGGATCCCCGCCGCGTGCTGTGGATTGGTCGGGCTCAAGGCGGCGCGGGGTCGCGTGTCGGTGGCGCCAGACGCCGGCGACAGCTTCCTGGTCAACGATGGCGTGCTGACCCGGACCGTCGCCGAGACGGCCGCCGTGCTGGACGTGATGGCCGGCTACGAGATCGGCGATGCCACCTGGGCTCCGCCCCCGTCCGAGCCGTTCGCGACGAGCGCGGCGCGGGCGCCGGAGCGCCTGCGGATCGGGCTGGCGCTGAACCCCCCGCTCGAAGGAGCGGTGCTGGAGGCACCCTGCGAGCGAGCGGCTCGGGACGCCGCCGGGCTGCTGGGCGAGCTCGGCCACGAGGTCGAGGAGGTCACGCCGCCGTGGTCTGGCTTGAATCTGCTCCCGGATTTCACGCGGGCGTTTGGCCCGATGGTCTCGATCGTCACCGCGATCGGCGGCCGGATCCGGGGCCGCGAACCGACCGAGGACGATGTCGAGCCGCTGACCTGGATGCTCTACGAGCGCGCCCGCACCCAGGACACGCTCACTTTTCTGAGCTCGGAGGGGCGCCTCCAGTCGGTGGCGCGGTCGCTCGTGAGCTGGATGGCGCCCTTCGACATCGTGCTGACCCCCACCCTGGCCCGGCCACCGATCCGAATCGGTGAGGTTCACGGTCGCGGACCCGATCCGTGGGAGAACTATCAGCGCTCAGGCCACTTCACGCCGTACACCGCGATTTGCAACGTGACGGGACAGCCAGCGATCGCGCTGCCGCTCTATCACAGCGAGGATGGCCTACCGCTGTCGGTGCAGCTCATCGGCCGGCCGGCGCGGGAAGACATGCTGCTGTCGCTGGCCGGCCAGCTGGAGCAGGCCAGGCCGTGGGCGGAGCGCGTGGCCCCGCTGGCGCGCTGAATCAGTCCTCGTCGGCCTCGCCCTTCGGCTCCTTCTCCTCGCCTTCCGGCTCCTCGTCCCCGTCACCGCTCCCGTCGTCCTCAAAGACGGCGTCCGCGGTGGCGCCGCTGCCCTTGCGGTGCTCGTCGCCCTGCTCCTCTTTCTGCTTCTCGTAGGCCTCGGCCACGCGTTTGGCCGGCGGGGTGTCGTCGAGCTCTCGGGCTGGGCCCTCGGCGGAGTCGGCGTCGATCTTGGTCGCCGGGCCCTCCTCTTCGGGAACCTGGCTGGCGTAGGAGCGCGCGCTCTCGACCAGCTCCTGATCGGCCAAGCCGATGGCGTAGTAGACACGCAGCGCCCGGTCGTCCTCCTCGGAGATCTCATCCTGAGGTTCGACCTCAGGTGAGTCGTGGACATGATCAAAGCTGTACGGGACGCGAAACTCGTCGGCCTGGTTCTTGATGCGGGCCAGGGGGACGAACACCTGGCGCTTGCGGCCCAGCCCGGTGGCGCTCTCAATCGTCACCCACATCGGCGCTTCGTCGTCACCGACGCCGTAGATCTCCTTGACCTGGCCAATCTTGCGCCCGTCCTGGTCGTTGATCGTCTCGCCGGAAAGGGTGCTCACGTCCTCGATCGCGGAGGCGATGCTGCGCCCGGAGGCCGCGCCCCCTTCGTCCTGATCCTCGGAATCCTCCCCCTCTTCCTGGGTGTCTGAATCCGCGCTCGTGTCGCCCGACTTGCTGCCGTCTTCCTCCTGGGCTGAGGTCTCGTCCGGGGAGCTCGCGCCCTCCCCGTTGGCGGTGGCCTCTTCCTGCTCGGCCGATTCCGTGCTCTGCTCGCTCGCCGATGCCATCTCTCTCCCTCGCCTTCAGCGGTTTGTCCTTGGGCTTGGCTACCCGGGTCGACGGCTTAGCTACCAGGTTCAGCCCACACCGAGGACGGCACGCATCGGCTTGGGCAGGACCCCCAGGCGTTCGGCATCGGCGGTGCCCTGCCGGGCGATCAGCGGGATCTCCAGCAGCTCGGCTTCGTCCCAGGTGGCGAACGCGGTCGGCCCACCTACGAGCTCGACGGCGGTGAGCAACCGCCGCACGAGGCCAATCGGGATATGGAGGAGCGGCCGGGTGCGGCGCAGCGACTGAAGCACGGATTGCACGACCTCGGCGTAGCTGAGGGTCTCTGGCCCCGCCAGCTCGTAGCGCCTCCCCGCGCTGTCATCGTGGCGGGAGCCTCCCGGGAGGACGGCCAGGACGCACTCGGCCACATCCTCGGCCCACATCGGCTGAACCGTCGCCCGGCCGGACCCGACGATCGGCATGACCGGGAGCAGCGACATCCGCTCAAGCAGGGTGATGAAGGGGTCGCTGGGTGAATAGACCATCGAGGGGGCGAAGACGGTGTACGGGAGCGGGGACTCGATGACCGCGCGCTCGGCGATCGCCTTGGCCCGCATCATCCGAGCTGGGCTCCAGGGAGAAGCGCCGAGCGTGGAGAAGAAGATGAAGCGCTCGGCGCCCGCACGCTCGGCCGCCTGGACGAGCCGCCAGGTGGCGACGCCCGAGAGTTCCTCGATCGACCCTCCCGGCTGATCCCGGATCGTGGCGGCTAGGTGGACGACGGTGTCGACGCCGCGCAGCGCATTTCGGAACGAGAACGGATCGGCCAGATCACCGAGCGCGATCTGGACCTTGACCCGCTGTCCGCCCAGCCGTCGTGGGTCGCGGACCAGGCAGCGGACCGGGACGCCGGCCGCGGTCAGGCGGCGGACGATGGGAAGCCCGATGGTCCCCGTGGCGCCGGTGAGCAAGAGCACAACGGGAGGCTACAGCCGAGGATGCTGCCTAGAATGCGGCACTCCCTGACGAGTTCGAGACAGGAAGAAGCTCTGACATGGCCTACGTGATCGCCGAGCCCTGCATCGGCACGAAGGACAACTCGTGCGTTGAGGTGTGCCCGGTCGACTGCATCCATCCGACTCCGGACGAGCCGGATTACGACAGCGTTGAGATGCTCTACATCGATCCTGAGGAGTGCATCGACTGCGACGCCTGCGTTGAAGCCTGCCCCGTCGATGCCTGCTTCGCCGAGGACCAACTGCCCGACGAGTGGCAGAACTACACGAAGATCAACGCTGACTTCTTCGCCAATCGCTGAGTGATCGGGTCACCGGCTGGCGGTCAGGACCGCCTGAGCCGCGTTGTGGCCCGGGACACCGCTGACCCCACCACCGCGTCGAGCGCCGGCGCCGCATAGCCAGACATTTGCATGAGGCGTCTCGACGCCCCAGCGGCCGACCTCCTCGTCTGACTCCGCGAACGGCCAGGCGAGGTCACGGTGGAAGATGTGGCCGCCGGGCATCGCCAGCTCGGCCTCTAGGTCAAGCGGCGTGTGCGCCTCGAGGCAGGGCGCACCGTCTCCGTCGAGCGCCAGGCACTCCTTAAGCGGTTCCGCGAGGACGCTGTTGACCGACCCCAGGGTCGCCTCGACCGCGGTCCGCTTGGTCTCGTCGTCCGCGAACAGCCGCGCCGGCATGTGCAGCCCAAACACGGTGAGCGTCTGGAAGCCGGCCGTTCGCAGCTCGGGGCTGAGGATGCTGGGATCGGTCAGCGAGTGGCAGTAGAGCTCGCAAGGTGGGATCGTGGGGATCGACCCCCTGGCTGCCTCCGCGTACGCCCGCTGAAGCTGCGCGTAGCCCTCGTTGACGTGGAAGGTCCCGGCGAAGGCCTTCTCGGCCGCGACTGAGGGATCACGCAGTCTGGGCAGCCGGGTCAGGAGCATGTTGAGCTTGAGCTGCGAGCCCTCGGGGCGCGGCGCCGGTGCTGCCCCGTCCAAGAGCCGGGCCAGCACCGCCGGAGCTACTCCGGCGAGGACATGCGACGCGGCCCATGTCCCACCGTCTGCAGACGTCACCTCGGCGGCGGTGTCGTCGGTGGCGATCTGGCTCACCTCGGTCCCGGTGCCGATCGTTACCCCCGCCTCGCAGGCGGCTTGCTCAAGGGCATGGGCCACGGCTCCCATCCCGCCGACGGGGACGTCCCACCGACCGGTGCCATTGCCGATGACGTGATAGAGGAAGCACCGGTTCTGGCGGAGCTGAGGATCGTCGGCGGGGGCAAACGTCCCGATCGTGGCGTCGGTCAGCACCACCCCGCGCAAGACGTCGTCCTCGGGGACCATCGCCTCCAGGAGCTGAGATAGGGGCCGCTCGAACAGCGCCTCCCATGCCTCGTCATCCCCGATCCGTCGCCGCAGCTCGTCCCGGCTCAGCAGCGGCTCGGTGAGCGTGGGGAAGACGCGCTCAGCGACGCGCTGAAGCAGTTCGCCGAGCGGCTCAGGCCGAGCGTCGAGCCGGCCGGTGTCTCCGACCGGGGTATAGGAGGAGATGGCCCGCTGCCGCAGCTCTATCCGCACGCCCAGCTGCCGCAGCAGCGAAGCCGGAAACAGGCTGACCAGGTAGGCGAAGCGGGAGACTCGGGCGTCGATCCCGGGGAAGATCCGTTCGGATGCCGCGGCCCCGCCGACTCGCTCGCTTCGCTCGAGCACGAGCACCGACCGTCCGGCCCGGGCGAGCAAGGTAGCCGCGACGAGGCCGTTGTGGCCGCCGCCGACGACGATCACGTCAAACCGGCCGCGCTCGACCGGCGACGGCACCGTGTTAGGCCATCGGTAGCGACATGCCGACGGGCTTGGGCGCCGCGGCCGGAGCGGCCGCCTGCATGACCGGGAGCTCGATCGGCGACAGCGCGATCAGGCCGCGTGCGCCCTGGCGCAGCGCCTGAGCGGCGGAGTCATCGGGATCTGAGAAAACGACGGGAAGGCCGGCATCTGACTGCTCACGGAGCGCCATGGTCAGCGGCACCTTGGCCAGCAGCGGCACCTCGAGCTCGTCGGCCAGCAGCTGGCCGCCACCCTCGCCGAAGAGCTGGTAGCGCTCCCCCGACGGGGTCACGAAGCCAGCCATATTCTCGATCACGCCCGCCACCTCAAGCTTGAGCTTGGTGGCCATCTCGGCTGAGCGGCGGGCCACCTTCTGGGCCACCGGCTGGGGGGTGGTGACAATCACGAACTTAGCCTGGGGCAGCAGCTGAGCCAGCGTCATCGAGACATCGCCCGTGCCTGGAGGAAGGTCGATGAGCAGGTAGTCGAGCTCGCCCCAGTCCACGTCCTCCAGGAACTGCTGGAGCGCCTTGTGAAGCATCGGGCCGCGCCACACAACCGCGGCATCCTGCTCGATGAAGAACCCGATCGACATCACCCGAATGCCGTCGTGGGTGCTCAGAGGAACGATCTTGCGCTCGGCGTTCACCTTCGGGCGCTCGGTGCCCACGCCGAGCATTCGCGGCTGTGAGTAGCCCCACACGTCGGCGTCGAGGACGCCCACCTGCTTGCCCTCGGCGGCGAGGGCGGCGGCGAGGTTGGCGGTCACGCTTGACTTGCCCACGCCGCCCTTGCCCGAGCCGACGCATATCACGTTGGCCACCTGGGCGAGGGCGCCCTCGGGCAGCGATCCGCGGCCGAGTTTGTGGCCCAGCGCCGCCTTCTCGGTGTCAGAGAGCACGTCGAAGCTGACGTTGACGCCGACGACACCGTCGAGCTCGCGCACCGCCTGAGCGACGCCGGTCTCAAAGTGGCTACGGATCGGGCAGCCCGGAGTGGTCAGCGAGACCATCACGTCGACGACGCCGTTCTCGTGGATCTCGACCGACCGGACCATCTCAAGCTCGACGATGTCCCGCCGCAGCTCAGGGTCGATGACCGAGCGCAGCGAGTCGATTACCTGTTCACGGGTCGGCATTGGTTCCATTCAAGCAGGTCGATTTGGGATGTCCGAGCGTGAACGGCCCACCCCGGGCCGGTGACCGCGTCCGGCTTTGGGCTTCGCGGGCCGGTGACCGCGTCCGGCTTCGGGCCTCGCTCCCTCCGCTCCTGGTTAGCGGTAGCCGCTCCGGTCGCTCGGCAGCTAGCACGGCGGGACCTCCAGTCCCGCCTTTTAAAGACCGACCGGGACGCCACTTGCGTGGCGCCCCGGCGGTTGAGGGAGGAGAGGGTGCTGCATTCGCCGGCGAGGATATGAGGCCGGCGAACTCTCCCCGCCGCCGGCCTCTCCCTGCCGGGGTGGGGGAAACTTGCCCTGAGGCTAGGAAATAAGCCCCTGTGCGTCGGACACGAGCTTCTCGATCCGATCACCAACGATACCGGACCGCTTCTCGACGTCCTTGCGGACCGAGCGGACCTCCCGCTCGACGCGGCGACGGTTCTGACGCACCGTCCGCTCGACGAGGCTCCGGCGCTGGCGCAGCTGGCGCTCAAAGCGTGTCCGGCTCCGTCGGACCTGACGCTCGAGGCGGTTGCGGGCCGTGGCGCCGCGGCGCTCATAGCGCTTGAGCTCACGCTCGACGCCGTTCCGGGTCCGGTACTTGGTCACCAGGCCGCCGACCGTGGCGACGAGGTTGTCGCGGGCCAGGAGGCTGGCGCCGACGGGCACGAGGACCGCGCGCTCGGCGTAAAGCTGAACGTGACCGGCAGCCGTCCGGGGCTGGGTCGAGGTCACGGTCGTCCGGGCGCTCCGCCGTGAGGTCGCCGTCCGGCGGCCGGTGGTCTTGCGAGCGCTCGTCTTGCGGCCGCTGGTGCTGCGGCTGGCGGCGCTTCGGCTGCCCGTGCTGCGGCTGGCGGCGCTGCGGCTGCCCGTGCTGCGGCTGGAGCTGCTCCGGGTGTTTGCCTTTCTAGTGCTGCTTCGGCGAGTGGCGGCGTTCGTCCCGCCCCCGCTGCTGCTTGTGGTCGCCATCTCTTCTCCGTTCTCGGATTCGCTGAAATATCGAACACATGTTTGTACCCCAGCCTAGAGGGGGCGTTACAGGCACCGCAAGCTCTTTATCGGCTTTTAAACAGCCGCCGCGGTGCGGTCCAGCCAGGCCTTGGGATCAGTCAGCTCTTTGAGGGTGGGCAGCGCCTCAGGACCCGAAAACACGTGGTGGAGGGCCTCAGGTCCGGCCTCGGCCACGATCGCGTCGCAGAAGCGCTTGCCCTGCTCGTACTGGCGGAGCTTCAGGTCCATGCCCAGCAGCCGGGCGAGGAGACGAGACAGCCCTGATTGAGAGCGTCGGCGGCGGTCGATGCTCGCCCGCAGGCGGGGTAGGGAGGGGACGAGGTCGGGTGCCACCGCATCCATGACGTGCTCGGCATGGCCCTCGATCACCGCCATCACCGCCTGGACGCGGTCAAGCGTCGCCCGCTCGGCTTTATTGGTCACGATCGAGATCAGATCGCCCTTGCGGAGCGCGGCCATGATCTCGCCTACCTCCTCCCGGCTGGGGACGCGCAGTTTGCGGGGTGCCTCGATCCGCACCTCGGCACTGGCCAGCAGCTCCTGCACCAGCCCCGCCACGTGCGCGTGTAGCCATGGCACACCGGCGAACTGAACCGCGTGGGTGACCTCGTGGAGTGTCACCCAGGTCATGAACTCGCGCTCGTCGGCGTCGAAGGAGCGGACAGCTTGGCCGAGGTTGGGGAGCACGAAGAGGAGTCGCGGAGGCCGGTTCTCCACCGCCTCGTCGAGCAGCACCAGCTCGTACTGGCCGAGTACGCGCTGGGCCAGATAGCCGAGCACGACCCCGACCTCGGTCGAGAGGACAAGGCCAACGCCGATCTGCACCGCGGGGCGGAGGGGGCCGAGGTTCTGGCCCGCACGGTTGAGGACCGGGTCGAGGAGGGCGCGCATCGACCCGAGGTTGGTGGCCACCCACTCCCGTCGCCCGATCCCCTCGGGCGCAGGCAGCGGGCGCGTTGGCTGAAGCCCGGTGTAGGCGACGACCCGAGCCTCCGACTCGGTGGCCAGGGGAGCCAGATCGATGGTCGGGAGCTCGGCGTCGCCCTCACCGGCGACGAAGGCTGCGATTCGCTCGGCGATGATCCAGTCGATCACGGCTTGGGGATCCTTTCGAGTTCGTGCAGGGTGGACAGCGTTCGGGCGGCGACGACCGGCGAACTGGGGGCGGCGTCGAGGGGAGCGGCCAGTGGATCCGGACAGGTGGGGAAGCTCACGACGCCGCCCGACTCGCGGACGATGAGCTGTCCTGCCGCCGCATCCACGCCGCGCGAGCGCCGCAGCGACACCATCCCGTCGAAGCGCGCGGCCGCGACCTGGCAAAGCGTGGCGGCGATCGTTCCCAGCGCCCGCAGGCGATAGGCGCTCGCGACCAGTCCCTCGATCGAGGCCGCCACCCATCGCGGGTCCGCCGACTCGATGCCGAGGACCTCAAGCCGACCGTCGTGGCCCCGGCGCTCCGGCACGTGTGGATCGATCCGATGTCCGTTGAGCCAGGCGCCCTTGCCGCGCTCAGCCCACCACTCCTCGGCGGGACCGAAGTCGTAGACGAACCCAAACTCGACATCCGCCATCGTGTCCCCGCCAGCGACCGCGATCGACAGCGCGTGGTGGGGGATTCCCCGCTTTGCGTTCAGCGAGCCGTCGATCGGATCGATGATCACTTTCACCTGACGATCGCCATAGTCGACCTCGCCTCGCTCCTCGGAGATGGCGAGGAAGCGGTAGCCCTCGTCACGCAGAGCTTCAAGCTGGGAGATGACAAGGCCCTCGGCTTCGTGGTCGATGACCAGGGTACGGTCACCGCCGCTGCCCCGGCTACCCGTCTCCACGGCCCGCTCCGCGGTCGTCGGGGCATCGGCCAACATCTCCTCCAGACCGGTCACGGCCCGACGGCAGACCCCGAGCCAGTCTGCGTCCAGTGCCGAGCGGGTCGAGGTCATCTCCGGACCTATGCTGTCAGACGTGGCGTCGATCACCCCCGAGCTCTCGCCAGCCCAGCGCGAGGCGGTCAGTCACACGGGCGGCCCGCTGCTGATCACCGGGGCGGGTGGAACGGGTAAGACGACGGCTCTCCACCAGCGGTTTCTATGGCTGACCGAGCAGGGGATCCGCCCGGAGCGGATCGGGGTCGTTACCCCGTCGAGCGGGCGCGCGGACGAGCTTCGGGCCCGGCTGGAGGGCGGCCTGACCGATGGCTATGAGCAGCTGTTCGTGCTGACGCCACTGGAGCTCGCGGCTCTCGTCGTTGGACCCGTCGGGGCCGAGTTCGACGCCCTCGATTCGGTCCTGAGTTCCGGCGAGCGGTTCGCCATGCTGCTCGAGCGGATCGACGAGCTGTCACTTCAGCGCCATGACTTTGCCGGAAGCGCCAACGCGCTAATCACTGGGTTCGTGCGCCGTATCGACCGGCTCAAGGCGCACCTGATCGCCCCGGAGGACTACGCCCGATGGGCGGCGGCCCTCCAGGACTTCGGCGCTGAGCCGGCCGACGCTGCCCTCGAGCGCGAGTTCGCCGAGGTGTACCGCGCCCATGAGCGCATGCTCTCCGAGGCGGGAGTCACCGATGCCGGGAACCTCATCCGCGACGCTCTGGCGGCGGCTGGGCAACGACCGGCCGCCGCGCGGCGCTACGCCCACCTGCTGGTCGACGACGCCGACGGGCTCACTCCGGCGGCGGCGGCGCTGGTCAGGCGGCTTGGAGGGGAGACACTCACGGTGACCTCCGATCCGGCGCGCGGTGGCTTCGCTCTGGACGGGGCCAGGGTGGTGACCCTGAAGCGAAGCTTCCGCTGCCCCGAGCCGGTGCTGAGCGCGGCCCGGGCCTGCCTCGAGTCTCTGGACCCCTCGGCGGCCGCCGCCCGCGGTGCCGAGCGGCCGGGCGAAGTGGTCTTCTGGCGCTCGGCCAACGATCGCGCCCAGGCCCAGTCCGTGGCCGCCGACATCGAGCGACTGACCGCGCGTGAGGGGGTGGAGCCGGGCGAGATCGTCGTGCTCGTCCCAACCGTTTCCAGGGAGGGACAGGCGGTGGCGGTCGCGCTCGAGGAACGCGCCGTGCCCCACCGAGTGGCCGGGGCGTCTGCCTTCTTCCAGCGGGCCGAGATCAGAGATCTTCTGGCCTGGCTGCGTCTGCTAGCCGACCCCTCGGACGCCTCCGCGGTCGTCCGCGCCCTGGCCCGCCCTCCCGTCGGCCTGCGCTCGGTCGACATCGCCCGCTGCACCCAGATCGCGCGCCGGCGCAAGCTGGACATGGTGGCGGCCCTGGCCGCCGCCACCGAGTCTCCCCAGGTCCCGCCCGAGGCTCGCGAGCGGATCCGAGTGTTTCTAAAGCTCTACCGCGCCGGTGCCTCTGGTCTCGATACCACCCGTCCCGATCTCTATGTCCATCGGTTGATCGACCGCCTCGGGCTGCGGCGCCATCAGCTGTTCGCGGCCCAGACCGACGTCGTCGAGCGGCTACGCGCGCTGGCCCGCTTCGGCGAGCTTGCTTCCTCCTACGGCCGCCGATCGCCTCAGGCCACGGCACGGGAGTTCGCGCGGCTGATCGCCGGCGTCGCCGACTCCGGGATGCGTGAGGACGACGAACCGCAGCTGAGCGAGGTCCGCGCCGTTCAGGTCGTCGCCCTCGAGGCCGCTGCCGGGCTCGAAGCCGATCACGTGTATGTCGTCGGGCTGCACTCGGGGCTGGCTCCCCAGGGCCTCGAGCGGATTCCGGTGGAGCTGCTCGGAGAAGGTGTCTCCGCCCCCGAGCCTGCCCCGCGGACCCTGGGCCGCGATCTCTACGTCGCGATGACGCGGGCCCGTCGCCGCGTGATCGCCTCCTATCCGAGCCTCAACGACCGGGGCGCGGTGCTACCCCCGGCAGCGCCGGTCGAACGCGCTCGACTCAAGCTCGGCGCCGAGTGGGAGGACCAGCGAGAGGAGTTGTTCGGACCCACCGAGACACTCCACTCGACCTATCGCCTGCTCCGCGACGAACTGCTCGAGGGAACGATGCGCGCGGGGAGCCGGCTCGGTGAGCTCCGCTTCGATACCGACCTCGATGTCTCCCACGCCGTGGCGCGCTACCTGGAGCTCCTCAAGCTCGCCGCGCTGATCGCCCGGCCCGAGGACCAGGGCCTGGCCGAGGCGATCCGTGACGTCAACGCCCGCATCCTTCAAGCCGTGACCGCCGAGCAGCGGGAGGTCTTGACCTCGTCCGGGCTCGACGATTACCTGCTCGACGCCGAGCGCGATGTCCGACGCCGGAGCCAGGCGATCGCGGCCCGGAACGAGCCGTCGCTGGAGCCGTTTCTCCCTAAGCGCGGGGACGGCGTCGTCCTCTCGGCGTCGGATATCGACACCTACCGCACCTGCCCGCTGAAGTACAAGTTCGCCCGGGTCTTCCGGATTCCCCAGGAGCCCACGATCCATCAGCGCTTCGGGATCCTGGTCCATCAGGTTCTGGAGCGTTTCCACGGCGACGGCTCCCGTGGCTCGTTGGCCGAGCTCCTGGGACTGCTCGATGCGCGCTGGCGCCGAGCCGGTTTCGGCGACTCCGAGGAGGAGCGCCAGCTCCGGGGTAAGGCGGCGGCGGCACTCGAGCGCTACCACCATCGCTTCCAGTCCGAGGAGGCGCGCCCCATGTGGTTCGAGCGCCCGTTCACCTTCCGGCTCGGCCCCCACCTGCTGCGAGGAAGGGTGGACCGGGTCGACCAGCTTCCCGGGGGCGAGTACGAGCTCATCGACTACAAGACCGGCCGGCCCAAGAGCTCGGCGCAGCTGGCCGACGACGTACAGCTGTCGCTGTACGCGGTGGGGGCGCGCGAGGCGTGGAGCCTCGAGGCCTCCCGTCAGGCCTACTACTACGTGCTCGACGACGAGAAGGTCAGCGTCGATGACGAGTCGGGCGACCGGGCCGAATGGATCCGCGACGTGGCCACCGAAGTTGCCGAGGGGATCCTCTCCCAGGGCTTCGAGCCCACCCCGTCGTACACCGCCTGCTCCTTGTGTGACTACCGGCTCATGTGCCCGGCGGCAGAGCGCTAGGCGGGGCCGGCGCAACAGGTGATAATCGCCACCGTGGCTCCACCTCCGTCCGGCGAGCAATTTGAGATTCGCCACGGCGAGCAGGTGGCCACCGTCGTCGAGGTCGGTGGAGGGGTGCGTGAGTACGTCGACAAAGAGCGCGACGTGCTGCATCCCTACGACCTCGATGCTCTGTGCGACGGAGCCCACGGCATGCCCCTCATCCCCTGGCCCAACCGCCTGGGCGATGGCCGCTACACCTGGGATGGCCGCGAGCGCCAGCTCGAGCTGAGCGAGCCAGAGAAGCAGAACGCGATCCATGGCCTTCTCCGGTGGCGCAACTGGGCGCCGCTGGAGCGGACCAGCAACCGCGTGCGCGTCGGGACCCGGCTGCATGCCACCGATCGCTGGCCCTTTCCGCTCGACATATCGGTCGAGTACGAACTGAGCGACGACGGGCTGACCGTCGAGACGCGTGCCCGGAACATCGGCGAGGCGGCCTGTCCCTATGCCTGCGGCCAGCACCCCTACCTCTCGCCGGGGCCGGACACGACGCTTAATGACTGCACCTTGGAGTTCAAAGCGGCCACGCGGGTCGAGACGGACCCTGAACGTCAGTTGCCGACGGGCACGGCGCCCGTCGAGGGCAGCGACTACGACTTTCGCTCCGCTCGACCTATCGGCGCGCTCGAGATGGACTACGCCTTCACCCACCTGGAGCGGGACGGGGACGGCCGAGCCTGGGTCAAGCTCGGTTGCCCGGACGGTCATAGCGTCGAGCTCTGGAGCGATGAGTCGTATCCGGTGATGGAGGTCTACACCGCCGACACGCTGGCGCCGGAGCGCCAGCGCCGTGGCCTCGCCGCCGAGCCGATGACGGCTCCGCCGAACGCCCTGGCCACGGGCGAGCTGATCGTCCGGCTCGAGCCGGGCGAGGAGCATGTGGCCCGCTGGGGCGTGCGGCTGCGCTGAGGCTCAGACGCTGGGGCCAGCCGGGTCTTCGCCGCGCTGGCGTAGGAACCGCTGGAGGTCCCGCGCGATCGTCTCCCCGGAGGGCAGCGGGCCGGGATCCTCGGCCACGTCGGCGCTGGCCACCTGCTCGAGGCGCTCGACGAAGGCCTGGACGTCGGGATCGCTCTGCACGGCGGCGTTGACCTGGCGCTCGTATTCGCTGGCCGCCGTCTCCAGTTCGCTGGCATCCACAACCACCCCAAGCAGGCCCTCCAGCTTCCGCACGAGCGCGAGCGAAGCCTTGGGATTGGGGGTGGCCGCCACGTAGTGCGGGACCGCGGCCCACAGGCTCGCCGAGGGGAGACCGTCCTGCTGGCAGGCGGCGTGCAGGACCCCGATGATGCCCGTCGGGCCCTCGTAGGTCGAGCGGGTGAGCCCGAGCCGGGAGATCAGCACCGGGTCTGAGGCGAGCCCGGTCACCGAGACGGGCCGGGTGTGGGGAACGTCAGCCAGGAGAGCCCCCAGCGTCACCACGAGCTGAGTTCCGAGGGCCTCGGCCAGCTCGACGATCACCTTGGTGAACGTCCGCCAGCGCATCGAGGGTTCGGTACCCACGAGGAGGATCAGGTCGCGGGGTGCGCGCGGGACCCGAGCCTCGTAGAGCTCGACAGCCGGCCACACGATCGATCGTGTCTCGCCGTCGACCAGCTTGACCTGGGGGCGTGCCGCCTGGAAGTCGTAGAACTCCTCAGGGTCGATCGTCGCAAAGCGCCGAGCGCCGAGCGTGCTGCCCACGAAGGTCAGCGCGGTCGAGGCGGCATCGGCGGCGTCATTCCAACCTTTGAAGGCACAGACCAGCGCCGGGGCCCTCAGACGGTCGGGTCGATATTCCCATTGCAGCGGATGCATGGCTCGGTTCACCGTACATCATGGAACCGATGATTTCGGCTGCCTGAGGACGGAAAAGCCTTTAGCGGCGCGGTTCCTGATCCCCTCGGGGAACCCTGCTCTGGCACCTCGGAATCGCATCCGGTGCGCCGTGGATCATGAGGCGATGAGTCCTGATCCCGCCACCGCCGCCACCTTCCACGAGCAGCGTGCTCCGACGGTGAGCGAGCTACGAGCCGGGGCTGACGTCAGCGGCATCTTTGCCTGCACTCGCAAGGACCGGCTCGTGACCCGCAGCGGCTCCCCGTATCTCGCCCTCGAGCTACGCGACAAGACGGGCGCTGTCCAGGCCCGTGCCTTCCGCGAGGCCGATGCGCTGGCCGGCCGGTTTGAGCGAGGCGAGCTCGTTCGGGTGGCCGGGCAGGTCGAGCGGTTCCGAGACGAGCTTGTCCTGGAGATCGTCGACATCGATCGGGTGGGTCTGGACGATGGCGTCGACCCGGGTGCGTTCCTGCCCAGCGCCTACCGGGACCTGGACGAGCTCGACGGGTTTCTTGAACACCTGGCGCGCGAGGTTCACGACCGCCAGTACCGGGCGCTGCTCGAGCGTCTCCTCGGTGACGCCTCGCTACGTGGAGAGTGGCGGCGCGCGCCCTGCTCACGCGCGGGGCATCATGCCTACCTCGGCGGCCTGCTCGAGCACACCGTCGCGGTGGCCACGCTGGCCCATGAGCTGTGCCAGCTGCACCCGCGTCTGCGCCCCGATCTCCTCCTCACCGCCGCGATCGTCCACGACCTCGGCCGCACGCGTGAATTCACCTACGGCGCCGAACTCGGGTTGACCGATGAGGGACGGCTGCTGGGGCATCTGGTGATCGGGGAGCGGATCATCTCCGAGCGCGCGGCCGACATGGACGATGAGCACCGGCTCGCGCTCTTGCACTGCGTCCTCACCCACCACGGCCCCACCACTGCCCCAGGCGGCAAGTTCGCTTCAGCGGAAGCGCTCGCCCTCTACCGCCTCAACTCCCTCGACGCCGGCGTCAAGGGCGCGTTCGAACGAGGGCTCGGCTAGCTCTCAGCCGCCGCCGCCCGAGGCCCCCGAGGCCGAGCGCCTCGTAAGCTCCGCCGCGGCGCGGCACGGGCCTGGTGGCCCATCCAGTCTTCAAAACTGGCAGGGCCGGGCAGCCCCCGGCTTGGAAGGTTCGATTCCTTCGCCGCGTCGTGGGTGGAAATAGGGACTTTTTTGTCCCGGGGGTGTGCTTTTTCCTTGTGGTGATCGAGCAATGGCATCTCCCCGCGGCCGATTGGGCGGTGCCCCAGCATCACCCTCGACGGCAACGAACCGGACGGTTCCTCTTGTATGGCCGCGTCAGAAGCCCTGGAGTGGGAGATTTGAGTGAGAGCCTCAGCCAAATCTCCCAAGTGGGCCTTTTTCGCTTCTGGATCCGGCGTAACGCACGGCTGTGCGACGATCCGGCTCATGCTCGAGGGCACGGCGAAGGGGGCCTACACGACCGCTCTGCTAACTGAAGAGACCTGGGAGGACTTCGCTGCGCTGGTAGAGGCGAACAACGGCGTGTGGGGTGGCTGCTGGTGCATGGGCTTTCATCCCGAAGGGCTTGAAAGAACCAGCGCACGGACTAACCGTGAGAACAAGCATCGCCACGCTCGAGAGGGGACCGTTCACCAAGTCCTCGTCTACGACGGCACGTCCTGTGTCGGCTGGTGTCAATACGGCACCCCGGCTGAGGTTGCGGGGATCAAGAACGCCAAGGCCTACGCCAAGGAGCTCATCGAGCTACCGGACTGGAGGATCGGCTGCATCTTCACCGGGAAAGGTCATCGGCGAAAAGGGGTTGCCAGAGCCGCCGTGCGCGGCGCCCTATCGGCGATCGAAGCGGCCGGCGGCGGCCTCGTCGAGGCCTACCCTGAGCAGGTGGAGGGCCGTAAGCCGCAACGTGGCGCCTACTTTCACACCGGCCCGGAGAACCTTTTCGAGGAACTCGGCTTCACCCGCGACCGGCGAATCGCCAAGTGGCGTTGGGTGATGCGGTGCTACGTTCGCCCCTCATCGGACGGCACGGTCGTGACCGGCTGTGGTGGGAGCTTGTGTGGCGAGCGAACCAACGCCGTTTGAGGTCGACGCGTCCGGGCGCTTGTTCCACGGCACGAAAGCGGATCTGAAGGTTGGAGATCTGCTCGAGCCCGGCCGGCGCTCGAACTACGGGGAGGGGAGGACGGCGAACCACATCTACGTCACCGCGACCCTCGACGCCGCGACTTGGGGAGCCGAGCTAGCGGCGGGTGAGGGACGCGGCAGGATCTACGTCGTTGAGCCGACGGGTGTCCTCGAGGACGATCCCAACGTGGCAGACAGGAAGTTCCCGGGCAATCCGACCAGGTCCTATCGGACCCGCGAACCCGTTCGGATCGTCGGAGAACTCCTGGACTGGGTGGGGCACTCGCCCGAGACGCTCAGAGCGATGCGAGAGCGCGTCGACGAGCGCATCCGCACGGGCGACGCAGAGATCGACGACTAGCCCCCCAGCGCCTCGAGTTACGCCCTCGCGCGCCTGAGAATCCAAGCAGTTACTGGAGCCGCCGGGGCGACCGCGGCGGCCTCAGTTATCGAGCGGCAGGACGCCGCGTGTGCGCAGCATCCTGATCAGAACCGTTGGCCAGACCTGATGGACGCGCACCCTGGCCGTAGCGGGGGTGACCATGAACTTGGCCATCGAGCCTTCGGGTTCGGTGAGGAGCGGATCTGGGAGGAGGCGGGCATGGTGCTCGCGCACCATCTCGGCGCCCTTGCCGCGCTCGCCCCACGCGGGCAGAGGGCCAACCACCCAGCGCTCGATGCCGTCGGGGGCTCGCAGTTTCACCTGGGTCGAGCTTGCCGTGTCGGCGGCCAGCTGATCGCCGGAGGCGTCGATCAGGCGCTCGCCATCTGGGGCGGCGAGGATTACCCGCATCCCGTCGAGGATGAGAACCGCAAAGTGCCGTCCGGGGGACATGCGGCGCTTTGACCACGCCACCAAGACCGCCTGGTCGGGGACCGGGTAGCCGGTCTCGGCCAGCGCGGGGACCCCAGTGTCTGGTCGCGGCAGAATCTCGAGACGCTCGCCCTTCAGAGCATCGAGGTCGGGCTGGGCGGGAACAGCGAGTGCGACCGCTCCCGTGCCGGCCTCGGTCTGGTTGGCGAGCTCCCCAAAGCGCTCGAGGTAGAGGATCTCCATCCGCCGCGCACCACATACCGCGGTGTCGCCCGCGTGGACCCAGCCCTGGCCGTCGAGGGTCCCGAGCAGCGCCGTTCCTCCGAGCAGGGTCGGACCCGCCATCACCTCCTCTACGGCCATGCTGAGCACCTTCGCCGGGATGCTGGCACCCAGACTGGACCTGTGGCGCAGCACCCACTCCCAACCGAGGTGAGGCATCAAAGACAATTGCCCCCTCATCCCAGGTACACCTCGATAGCCGGCCAAAAGTGGAACTTACGCGAGAGCTTCTGAGTGCCGAGATGCTCGATCCGAGCACCGGAGAGGTCCTAAGGACGCCGGTGGAGGTGCGCTCCGACCCTCTGACCGGCCATACCTCGCGGATCCTGCCGGAGCGTGGGCTGATGCCAGCGAACGACCTTGATCTGGGGGCGTTTGCGGCTGAGATGGAGCCGAGCTGTCCGTTCTGCCCCGAGCGGATCGACCGGCTAACGCCCAGGTTGTCGCGAGAGATCCATTCGGAGGGCCGGATCGTGCGAGGCGAGGCACTGCTGTTTCCGAACCTGCACGCCTACTCGTCGCACAGTTCGGTGTCGGTCTACTCGCCCCGGCTCCACTACCTCCCGCTGGAGGACATAACGCCTCGGTTGATGAGCGACAACCTGGCCACGCAGGTCGCGTTCGCGATCGCGGTCATGGCGGCAGATCCGACCGCGCGGTGGACGTCGATCAACGCCAACCACATGCTCCCGTCCGGGAGCTCGTTGTTTCACCCCCACCTCCAGGGCATCGTCGACTCCCAGCCGACCACCTTCCAACGCCTGCTCGCGGACGTTCCGGAGGAGCGATTCATCGATTACCTGAAGGCCGAGCGAGGCGCCGGCGAACGGCACCTCGGCAGCACGGGGCAGATTGAATGGCTCGTGAGCTTCGCCCCGATCGCTCCAGCTGAGCTGCGAGCGTTCATTCCGGCCGTCGTCTCAACCGCCGAGCTCGACGACAGCCTGACCGAGGAGCTGGGCTACGGGTTGAGCCTCGCCCTCGGGGCGTATGCGGAGATGGGATACGAGAGCTTCAACCTCGCGAGCTACGGTGCGCCACGGGGCACGGCGGGCTATCCGCTGAACCTCCGGATCGCCTGCCGCTCGAACCTGAAGCCCTTCTACCGATCTGACGCGACGTTCCTCGAGCGCCTGCACTGGGAGGGCGCCATCGACCTGCCTCCGGAGGCGGTCGCGGAACGGATCGGTGACCGCTTCCGGCGGTAACGGCTACGGTTCCGGGACGATGCCGTCGATATTCACGCGCATCATCGAGCGGGAGATACCGGCCCATATCCTGCGAGAGGACGACGACTTCCTGGCCTTTCTGGATGTCCGACCGATTCGCGAGGGTCACACGCTGGTCATCCCGAAGGCCGAGATTCCAGATGTCTTTGAGCTGCCAGATCCGCTGCTCGGGGGGCTGCTTCCCTTCGCAAGGCCCGTCGCGCAGGCAATCCAAGAGGTCACCCAGGCGACGAGAATCGGCGTGGCCGTGATCGGCCTCGAGGTGCCTCACGCGCACGTGCACCTCGTCCCCATTGACGGTCTGCACGACCTCGATTTCCGTCGCGCCAGTCCCGCCGAGGACGAGGAGCTCGCGGCGACCGCAGAGCGCATCCGGGTCGCGATGGCCGCCTGATCGGCCTACAGGGTCAGCTGCACTTCGAACTCGTGGCGTCGAAGAAGTTCTTGACCGAGCTCACGAGACCTGAGGCACTGGCGGCGACGCCGGCGATCTGACTGGCAGACGGACTCGAAGGGAGCCCCTTGACGGCGCTCTCGAGGCCATCGAGCGACGACTTGATAGCGCTGGTCTGGCTCGGGAAGTCGGACTTGGCTTGGTTGATCAGAGTGTTGGCGTCGCTCTGGATCTTGTCGAGCTGGGCCTTCAAGCCGCTGATTCCGCTGCTCGAGTTCAGGTTGGTCAGCCCCTTGACCGAGTTCTGCAGATTGGTTCGAGCCGAGCAGTAGGCGGGCTTGCTGCTCCCGCAGCCCGCGAGCGCGACCAGGGCAACCAGAGCGGTGCAGATGACCCGTGCGCTCCATTTGGCGAAGTGGTGACCGGGCTGTCTCCCGCTGACGCTCACGATCACCAAGATGCAGCCAGTGCCGCGTGCGTCCATCACCGCAAACGGGTGATAGCCCCGCGAGCGCCCTCATCCGATCCGGGTGATGCCGCGGCACCCCCGGCGGCGCATGCTCACTGGCGCCGGATCCAGAAGGGCACGTCAAACCGAACGACCGGAGGAGAAACCTCGTGCTGATCAGTGCGTCGTCGTATCCCTTTCTGAACGTCCTCTGGGACATCCTCATCATCTTTGCCTGGGTGCTCTTCATCTGGGTCGCGATCATCTGTTTCAGCGACATCTTCCGTCGCCGGGACATTGGCGGCTGGGGCAAAGCCGCGTGGATCATCTTCATCGTGTTCCTGCCCTGGATCGGCGTACTGGCCTATCTGATCTTCAACCACGACGGAATGGCTGACCGGAGCGAGAAGCAGGCTCAGGCGGCACAGGCGACGTTCGACGATGCGGTCCGTCAGGCGGCCGGAAAGGGTGGGCCGGCCAGCGAGATCGAGACGGCCAAGAAGCTGCTCGACAGCGGCACCATCAGCCAGGCCGAGTTCGACGAGATCAAGGCCAAGGCGCTCGGCGGCCGAGGACAGCCGACCGGCGCGGTTGGCTAAGGCCAACTCTGCATACTGGGCCGCGAACGATGGCGATTTGGTTGACGTATGGGCAACCAAATCGGCAAAGTTCGGCAGTGGTCAGTCGGCGCTCGGGCCCGATGTCCCGTGGCTCCGCGACGAGCAGGCCCAACGCCTGCCCTCTGATCCCGAGGACCCGGCCCACACCGCGCTGGTCCATTAGGCAAAGCAGATCGCGGCCATAGACGACGCTCGCGAAGCGACGTCTCAGCCGCCGCCATCGAGATAGGCGGCTTCCCGGAACGCTTAGACCGGCGCCCCCGCTCGCACGACGCGGAAGTCGCCGCTTACCGTGTTGCCGCGGATGACCACTGTCGGCCCGGATCCGTCATCGGGCGCATCGGACAGGGGGACCTCCGACGCCAGATCCCCTGAGGCGGTCGCGGCGTCGATGTCGATGCTGGTTCCCGGGGCCACGCCGAGCTCCACGTCGCCGGAGACGCTCTGCACGTTCACCCGGCCCTGGTGCACGGAACCGATTCGAAGGTCGCCGGAGACCGAGTTCACGGACACTGATCCCTCCACCGCCTGGACGGTGACATCGCCGGAGACGCTCTGTCCGGTCAGATCTCCGGTCATGCGCGGCAAGCGCGCGTCGCCGCTCACCGTCTTGATGATGGCGTCGCCGTTAAGCCGGCCGGTGAGAGCGACATCGCCGGAGGCGGACTTCATCTCCAGCCCCGCAAAGTCCCCATCGAGCCTGGTGTCGGCCGACGCCGTGGCAACGTTGACGCGGCTCCCGACGGGGATCTGGACCCGGATGCGAAGCGGGTCGTCCCAGCGGCCGAACCAGCCCCCCAGCGAGCGCTTCTGCTGCTCGATGACGAGCCGGTCGCCCACGAGCTCGACCCTCAGCGTGTCGATCAGCTTGGGGGAGGCGTCGATCACGACGGTGGACTCATCACCCTCAACGGTGTTGACGTCGAGGTCGCCGGACGCGATCCGCACCGCGAGCTCGACCGGCTGGGGAGTTGAAAAATGCTGTTCGGTCATCAGGGTTCCTTTCAGCTTCGGCCGTAGCCGGTCAGCCGGCGGCGGCCGCTGGTAGCGGACGTCCGTGTCTCCACGGCTCGGCGAAGCGCGCGGACGATCCAGGTGTTGACGGACAGGCCGCTGGCGGCGGCCGTCGAGTCGATCCGGGACTTGAGGCTCTCCGGCAGGCGCAGCGTGATGCGGGCGCCGTAGCCCTCGTCGCCTGCCTCCACCGGCGTCGCCGGCTCGTCGTCGACGTATACGAGTTCCGGATCGCTTCCGGCCATTCGCACCTCGGCCCGGCCCTGGGGGAGCTGGGCTGACAGCTCGAGCGCCGCCTCCGCCAGGGCCTCCTGGAGGCGGCGGCCGAGCGATGACTCGAGGGCCGAGGACAAGAGCTCAGCGGCCCGAGACGTCGATTCGTCTCCGACGGCAGCTACGCGACTCAGGTCCTCGCGAAGAGCCTGAACGTGGCTTTCCAATTGCATGACGCCATAGTGACAGCACTAAGACATCACGTCAAGTCATCATGCAGTCAACCGGGACACGGCTATCTTGCCGCCGTGTGCCGCTCCCGAAGGCGATCCGCTCGCGTACCCCCACCTCGGTGCGCGATCACCCGAGCTTCCGCGCATTTGCGCTCGGCGTCGGCCTCATCCCGCCCCGCTCGATGCACACCCAGCCCGAGGCGGTGCTGCTGCGGCAGCTGGCCCACGAGGCAGGGTGTGTGGTTGAAATCGGGGTCTACGAGGGCTCCTCGGCCGTGGTCTTCTGCGAGGCCATGTCACCCCAGGCCGTGCTCCACCTGATCGACCCCTTCTCTGACGAGGCGGGCTGGGCGCTTCGCCCCGGGTCGCGGGCCACCGCTGGCGCCACCCGCCTCGCCGTCGGACGCCGCTGCCGCCACGGTGGGCCGAAGCTTCGCTGGCACATCGCCCGGAGCCAGGAGGTGGGCCGAACCTGGGCGGGCCCTCCCGTCGACTTGGTCTTCATCGATGGGGACCACAGCCCCGACGGATGTCGGGAGGACTGGGACGTGTGGCACCCGCACGTCAAAGCCGGCGGCAGGGTGGCGTTCCACGACGCGCGCCTCGATCTCCCGGGAGGGACCGGTGGTCCCGGTCCGACGTCGGTCGTCAACGATCTGTTCCGCGCCGGTGATCCGCCCGCGGGGTGGGGGATCCTGCACGAGGTCGACACCATGGTGGTCGTGCGGAGAGGTCTGGAAACCTAGGCCGCCAATCGTTAGGTTCGCATCGTGGGCCGGACATTTCTAGGTGGCCGCCGGCGCGGACGAGACCGAGCCGCGGTCAAGCCGCATCGGGCCTTCGATCCCCGGCGCGTCGGCGGGCTCGAATGCGATGCCTGGGTTGCCTACTACCGCCGCGAGTGGATCGCCTTCTTGCGTTCGGCGGTCGCGCTGACGCGCCACACCTTCGGGCTGCCCTGGCCTTCCACGCTCTGGGGCGCCTGGCTGGTGCTGCGGGCCAATCAGCTCTGGGCTCCGTTTCCCGACAACGATCCCGAGGGCGCTCGGCGGGCCATGGCTCGGTTCTACGCGCTCGTGGCTCGAGTCCACGATGAGCCGCTGGCGCCCGACCACGCGGCGAGCCTCGAGGTCGAGTGGTGGCGGGTCCACCGTGTCCACCAGCGAACCGAACCTGGGGGCGATGACGCGCCGCTCACCGACGCGCTGGCAGCGCTCTACGCCTACGTCTACGGAGTGCCCTCCAGCGAGGTGCTCGTGGCCGCGCGGGAGCGTGCGCTCGCCATGGACTACTCAGATCGATGGGTGGAGGAGGGGTGCGACCGGGCCAGCTCGCTCCTCGAGGAGGAGCGAGCGGCGCTCGTGCGCTCATACGCCGGACTGCTCGCCGCCGTGCACCGGCCTGACGGAGTCCGGCCGGTTAGTCGAGTCGGCTGAGCAAGCTGAGGACTCGCTCGGTGAGGAGCGTCGCCGCGGCTTCGTCGTAGTCGGGGAGACTGGTGTCCGCGAACAGGTGCCGGTCGCCGGAATACTCAAAGAGCTCCGCGTCATCGACCGTAGCGGCGAGCTCGCGAGCCGCGTCGAGGTCGCCTTCGAGCGCGAACTCATCCCGGTCCATGAGGTGCATCTGCAGCGGCACGCCGGCCGGCCAACCGTCGCCGAACTCGGACGGCGGCACGGTGGAGTGGAAGAGAAGCGCGCCTCTGGCCCCCGGGCGCGTCTGGGCCAGCATCTGGGCCGGGAGGACCCCGAGCGAAAAACCGGCGTAGACGATCTCTGGCGGCAGCGACTCGGCGCTCGCTCGCCCGCGCTCGATGAGAGTGCCGAAGCCGATCTCCTCTTCGGCGTAGCGCACGCCGTCGGGCAGCTCGTCGAACACCCGCCCGTCGTACAGGTCGGGGGCATGAACCACGTGCCCCGCGGAACGCAGGTCATTGGCGAAGGCCAGGCAACCGGGCGTTAGTCCCTGGGCGTGATGAAACAGGAGGATCTGTGTCATGGGGATGATCGTATGGGTCGAGCCGCCGTCAGGCGGGTAGGCCAGGCAGCATGGACACGACACTCTCTCTCAGCTACGACGTAACCACGGCCGAGGTTCCACAACCCGCCGTACCGGTGACCCCTGCGGTCCCGCAGGCGCCGGTCACTCCGGCCGTCCCAGATCCCGGCCATCCGGCCGACCCGGAGGAGCCGGCCACCGTGCCTGCCCCCCAAGAGCCGGCGACCCCGGTGGTCCCTGAACCGGAGCCGAACGTGGAGCCTCAACCGGACCCCAGCGAGTCCTGAGGAGCGGCGACGGCCGCCGTGGCGGCGCCCGACGCCGCCGCGACGATCAGCTCGGCCAGTTCGACGGGGCGCTCCTGCAGGAGCAGGTGTGATGCGCGCCGCAGCTGCACCAGATCTGCGCCGGGAATTCGCGCCGCGAGCGCTCGGGCCGAGGCGGGGGACACGATCCGGTCGGCGGTGCCCGTGACGATCATCGTGGCGGCTGAGATGGACTCAAGGCGCAGCTCCAGCTCGGGAAGCTCGCGCGTGAGCGTCCGCTGCTCGACCGCAAAGGAATGCCAGACGAGCGGGTTCAGGAGCGTCCGCGAGTAGCTGAGCAGGTAGTCCTCGGGCAGCCCGAAGCCGCTTGAGATGCGGTGCCGTGCGGCTCTCAGCTTCAAGGTCAAACCAAGACCGATGAACGCCCCGGTGGCGAGCGCCGAGCCCAGGAACGGGGTGGCCAGTAGGTCGTCGAGCCGGTTTAGCGACTGGCAACTGGCCGAGGGTGCCGCCAGCACCAGCGCCCCCACGCGCTCGGGATACTCAGCCGCCAGCCAGGCCGCGACCGCCCCGCCCAGGCTGTGGCCAACCAGGGTGGCTCGTTCGATCCCCGCGTCATCGAGAACGCTCACCGCGGCGCGGGCGTTTCCGGCCAGGTCGGTGGGTGTACTGCGGCCGTCCCAGCCTGGGCGGTCGATCGCCAGCGTAGGCACGCGCCCGTCGATGGCGGCTCGAACGGCATCCCAGTCCTGTGCGTTTCCCGGCTGCCCGTGGAGCAACAGGGCAGCGTTCGAAGTCGGTGCCACCGCGGAGCGGGTCAGCTGCCAGGCGGACCTTCGGAGGGGGACTCGTCCCCCGGGCGTCCGTCTCGCCCCACGTAGCCGCCCTTGCCGCCGGCGATGATGATGATCGCGTCGCCGTCGCCGACGTTGCGCATTCCGCGTTGGATCGGCGCGTCCACGCGCACTACTCCGCCCGGCTTCAGTCGGCGGGTTGTGCCGTCGCCGAAGCGAAACTCGACCTCGCCCTGATGGACGAAGTAGGTCTCCTCCTGCTCGTCGTGGTAGTGGTAGCGCCCGTCGTAGCCCGGGGGGAGGACGATCGCGTTGATCCCGAACGCGGTCACGCCGACGGCATGCCGGATCTTTCTGAATCCGTAGCCCTCGCCCATCTCGTCGAGGGACGAGATCGCATAGTCCTGGCGCTGATCGGCCTCGGTCATCCCGTCTTAATCCTATTGCGGTGCCAGCGCCGGAGAAACTGCGCTGCGACCAGCAGCATCAGCGCCGCGAAGCTCAGCTTGAGCGCCCGCTGGGGGAGGACGTTGGCCAGCGCCACCCCGGCCAGCACTCCGAGGGCCGAGAGCACACCGAGCACAGCCGCGTCACGAACGCGCACGTTCCCGTAGCGGTGCTGGCGGGCGGCGCCGATCAGCGCCACCGGGATGATCGCGAGCAGCGAGGTCGCCTCGGCCTTGATCTGGGAGAGCGAGAGGGCCAGGGTGAGGGCGGGCACGAAGAGAATTCCGCCGCCCACGCCGAGCAGGCCACTGACCACCCCGCCCGCAGCTCCGATGAAAATGGCGGCAATCACGAGACGATCAGGTCGATGGCCACGGCGAAGAGCAGAAGGGCGAAGAGCAGCCCGATGGTCTCCGTGCGTATTCGCTGCTGAAGCCAGGTCCCCGCCAGGACCCCGAGCACGGCCGGCCCGCCCACCAAAAGGCCCTTGCTCACCACCACATTGCCGTACGCCCCCTGGACCAGCGTCGCGATCGCGGCGATCACGGCGATCGCGGCCAGCGAGGTCCCAGTCGCCTCGCGCTCGCCGTAGGCGAGCCAGAGGACGAGCAGGGGCACGATGACGGTCCCCCCACCGACCCCGAAGAGCCCGCTGTAGAGCCCGGCCAGCGTTCCCGTTGCGGCCAGCTTCAGCGTGCGGCTAGCGGGCATCGGCGGATATTAAGGCGCTCCGCAGGGCCTCCACCTAGACTCTGGCTCGTGACGTCAGCGCTCGGCTCGGAAGCGCTCGCGCCGCTTCGCGAGAATCCGGCGCGGGCCGCCCTCTTCTTCGACATTGACGGCACCCTGGCTCCGATCGTCGACCAGCCCGCCAACGCCGTGGTCGGAGAGCGGACGCGCCAGCTCCTGATCGCCCTGTCCCGGCGCTACGGCCAGGTCGCCTGCGTGAGCGGACGTCGCGCCTCCGACGCCCGCGCGATGGTCTCGATCGGGACCATCGCGTATCTCGGCGCCCACGGCACCGAGCTCTTGCGGGCTGGAGCCACCGAGGCGGTGCTCGACCCCGCGCTTGAGGATTGGGCCGAGCGCATGAGCGAGTTCGCGCGGGAGGTCGATACCCCGGATCTCCGCCTGCGGCGCGTGAGGCTGGAGGACAAGGGCGCCATCCTCGCCTTCCACTGGCGCGGCGCTCCGGATGAGGAAGCGGCGCGCGCCGCCATCGACGCGATCGCGGCCAAGGCCGAGTCAGCCGGTCTCCGGACCCACTGGGGGCGCAAGGTTCTCGAGGTCCGCCCCCCGGTCCGGATCGACAAGGGCCAGGGCATCCGCTCGTTTCTCGACGGCGAGGACGTCGACGCCGCGCTTTACGTCGGGGACGACGTGACCGATCTCGATGCCTTCCGGATGCTCGACCAACTAGTGGGCGAGGGGCGGCTCAGCCACGCCGTCAAGGTGGGCGTCCGCTCCGACGAAGGACCGGAAGAGATCGTCACCGAGGCCGACGTGGTCGTCGACGGGCCGCGGGGCGTGGTGAGCCTGCTCTCGCTCCTGGTCGACCAGTAGCCCGATGCGATTCGCCGACTTCCTGCGGACGACCGTGCTGACCAGCGGGGCAGCCGCCACCGCCCTGGCGGCGGCGACCGTGGCCGGCGGGATCGGAAACGGCGACAGCCTGGTCCTGGCCGTGGCCGGCGGCTGGTGGGTGATCGCGGCCGTGATCGGATTCTGGCTCGGGCGCCGCCCGGAGGCCTCGACCCAGATCGGCTCGCTGCTCGCGAGCGCGCGGACGCAGCCGTCTCTGCCTGAAGTCAATCCCGCGCGCACGCTGATCAACCGCCTGTGGCCTCTTCTCGTCTCGACGATCGGGGCTGGGGCACTCGCCTTCGTGCTGCCCCAAGTCCCAGCCGTGGCCACCGGGTTCGCCATCATCTGGGCCCTGGCCTGGCGACGTCAGGCTCCGGCGGTGACGGCGATCGAGGATCGGGACGGCGCTCGCTTCTACGTCGTGCGGACCTCGCCGCTGAAGCCGATCCAGCTCATCCGGACCCCGGGTTTTCGCTCCAACCTGCTGGAGCTCAACGGCGCTTCCGGCCACGCCCCGCGGGCCCGACGGCGGGCCTGAACACCCGCGAGTGCCCGGCACGGACATTCTCATCGTCTCGGCGGCCAACACCACCGGGTGGCAGGTGGCAGCCGAGGAGCTGGCCGGCTCGATTGCTCGTGCCGGCGCTGCCGTCGAGGTGGTGACGGCCGAACCCGCCCCGCGCGTGCGCACGTTCATGCTCACCGACTTCGTCCAGGCCCGGACCGCCCGCGTGGCGGCCCAGCGGGGGCTCGACCGCTACAAGCCGCGATCGGTCCTCTACTGCTCGATCACGGCTGCGCTGCTCTGGCCCCGGCCGGGGGCGATCTCGCTCGACTCGATCGCGGCGGAGAACCGTCCCGGGCGCCATGGGGTCTGGCAGCGCCAGGTCGAGCGCCGCCGCTTGGCCGAGGCCCCGCTCATCCTCGCCTGGAGCGAGCACGCGCTCGATCCGCTCGTCGGCCGGCGGCCTGAGACGGTGGTCGTTCCGGTTCCGGTGGAGCGCCCCGAGACCGCAGCCCTCGAGCGGGACCTAGCCGCCGTCACCTACGCCGGGGACCCGGTCAAACGGCGTCTGCCGCTCGTCCTCGACGCCTGGGCGCGGACGCGCCACGGCGACGAGACCCTGATCGTGACCGGGACCGACGAGGTCCCGGAGACCGAGGGGGTCCAGAGCACAGGCAAGATCTCGCCGGAGGACTTCCGCCGTCTGCTCCTGCGCGCCCGCGTATTCGTTGCCGCGCCCCGCCGCGAGGACTACGGCGTGGCCGCCCTCGAGGCGCTGGCCTGCGGCTGCATGCTCGTCACCACTCCGTCGCCGGGCCCCTATCCCGCCCTCGACATCGCGCGAGCGCTGGACCCGCGGCTAGTGAGCGACGATCTGCCCGCCGCCATCCGGATCGCCCTCGACGATCCGCTGCCCGGGTACGCCGAGCGCGCGGCCGAGGAGCTTGAGCCGTTCTCCCGCGCGTCGATGGATAAGGCGGTGGCGGAGCGAGTTTTGCCACGATTGCTCTCCTAGGTGTCTTCCCCGGCCTTCATCCCCAGCCCATCGGCGAACGGCTTTCACGTCGGCCCGTTCTTCGTCCACGCCTATGGGCTGGCCTACGTGTTCGCGGTGGCGGCGGCGATCCTCGTCACCCGGGAGCTATGGCGTCGCGACGGCGGCGACCCCAGCCTTCCGGCGGAGATCGCCGTCTGGGCGTTTCCCGCCGGCCTGATCGGCGGCCGGATCTACTTCCTCATCACGACGCCGAGCCAGATCCCGCCGCACTGGTGGGGTCCGTTCGCGGTCTGGAAGGGTGGCCTGGGCATCTGGGGCGGCATCGCCGCCGGTGTCGCCGTCGGGCTCTGGTACGTGCGCCGGCGCCGTGGCCTCAGCAAGGCACAGATGCTCAAGCTGATGGACTGCGCCGCCCCGGGTCTGCTCTGTGCGCAGGCCATCGGGCGAATCGGCAACTACTTCAACCAGGAGCTGTTCGGCAAGCCGAGCACGCTGCCCTGGGCGCTCAAGATCGACCTCGCGCACCGCCCGGTGCACTACCTCCAGTACGCCACCTTCCAGCCCACGTTCCTCTACGAGCTGATCTGGAACCTCCTCCTGGCCGGTGCCTTGGCCTGGCTGGTGCGCCGTCACCGTTTCCGACCGCCGTCGGTCTTCGCCCTCTACGTCACGGGCTACTCGGCCTTCCGGCTCTTCGAGGAGACCCTCCGCATCGACTACTCGGTGCACATCCTCGGGATGCGGCTGAATTTTTGGATCGCGCTGATCCTCACCCTGACGGGGCTCACATGGTTCATCGCCATCCAACGGGGTTGGCGGCTGCGCGGCCGGCGCCCGCCGGGCGGGGACCCCGCGCGCGGGGAGCCGCGCAGCGTCGGCGAGGGGAAGCCCAAGGCCCTCGCTGCTCAGCGGCGCGCGTAGGTCCCGGTCAGCGTTCCCACGCCCAAGACGTCCGCTCCCGTCTGTGCCGTGACGGTGATCACGTAGCGGTGCGCGCGGCCCGCCGGAGGGCAAGGGCCGCGATAGCCGAGGGTCCCGAAGTCATTCTTCTCCACCTTGGCCGCGGCCGGGATCTGGCCCGGGCCGAGCTTCGAGGTGGCAGGCGGAATGCCTTCGAGATCCCAGTGGATGAAGTTGCCGCCAGGCGCGTCGGGATCCTTCATCACGAGTTCCAGGGTGCGGGCGCCGTGCGGAACCCCCGATATGTGCAGCGGCGGCGACACGTCATGGCCCTGGCATGTGAACTGAGCGGGGATCGGGCCGCCGGCCGAGAAGGCCGGACTGGAGAGGTGGATGCGCACTCGTGACGGGCTGAGCGGATTCGAGCCGCCGAGGCCTCCGCACCCGCCGAGGGCGAGCGCCAGAGCGAGCGCCAAGCGGATTCTCATCGATGCCGGGGTCGCAGCTTCTCGATCTCGCCCCATGGCCGCGTGTTCGCGACATCGCCGGCGGTCAACCAGGCCCGGCGGGCGGTGGCGATCCCGTAGCGAGCCACCGCGAAGCCCTTGGTCCGGTGGGCGTCGGTGTCGATCAGGATCGGGATTCCCGCCGCGGCCGCGGCGCGCGCGGTCGTGTCGTTGATGTCGCGCCGGTCGGGATTGGAGTTGATCTCGAGCATCGTCCCCGTCGCGGCGGCCGCCTTAAGCACGCGGTCGCGGTCGAACTCGTAAGGCACGCGCTGCTCGATCTTGCGCCCGGAGAGATGACCGATGGCGTCCACGAGCGGGTTCTCTATCGCGCGGATGATGCGCCGGGTCATCTCGTCGCTGGACATGCGAAACGAGGTGTGGACGCTGGCCATCACCCAGTCGAGCTCGGACAGCAGCACGTCGTCGTAGTCGAGCGAGCCATTGGGGAGGATGTTCACCTCTGAGCCCGCCAGCAGCTCGATCCCCTCGATCGAGGTGGAGTGGATGACCTCGATCTGGCGGCGGAGCTCGTCCGCCGAGACGTCGGCGCCGAAGCCCATCGACGCCGAGTGATCGGTGATGGCCAGGTACGAGTAGCCGTGGTCGCGGGCGGCCAGCGCCATCTCTTCGATCGATGCCGTCCCGTCCGACGCCGTCGTGTGGCAGTGCAGGTCGCCGCGCAGGTCCTCCTGCGTGATCAGGTCGGGCAGGGTTCCGGCGAGCGCCGCCTCGAGCTCACCGCGGTTCTCGCGCAGCTCCGGCTCGATGTACTCCATCCCGAGGAGGGCATAGACCTCCGCCTCGGTGGCACAGCGGTGGGTCTCGCCCGTGCTGTCGTCGAGCACCCCGTACTCGGACACGTGGAGTCCCTTGCGCACGGCCAGGTCGCGCAGCGCCATGTTGTGCTCCTTGGAGCCGGTCAGGTGCTGGAGGAGGTTTCCGAACTGGTCCGGGGCGACGATGCGCAGATCCACGCGCATGCCCGTGTGCGTGCGCAGGCGAAGCCCTGCCGCGGCCGGGGTGCCCGCAGTCTCGACCAGGTCCAGGGCGGTGGCGGCTCGCGCCAGCTCGATCGGATCGTGCGCGGTCGCGATCACATCCAGGTCCTTCACGCTGTCCGCCATCCGCCGCGCCGATCCCGCCAGCTCGACGCGTTCAGCCCCGGGGTGGGCGCGCAGCGCGGCGACCAGCGGTTCGCCGACGGCCAGCGCCCGGTCGAGCACCACCCGCTGGCCATGCTGGCCGGAATCAGCCGTGGCGATGGCGGCCAGGAGGGCCTCCTCGGCCTTGGGCCCGAATCCCTTGAGCGTGCGGATCCGCTCCTCCTCCGCCGCCTCGCGCAGCGCGTCGACGGAATCGATCCCCAGCTCGTCAAACAGCCGCCGGGCGCGCTTGGGCCCGAGACCCGGCAGACGCATCATCTCCACCAGGCCGCCGGGGAACTTGGCCCTGAGCTTGGCCGTGGCCGGAATCTCGCCGTCGTCGGCCAGGGCGATGATCTTCTCCTGGATGGTCGGACCGATGCCCGGCAGCTCGGTCGCTCGTCCCTGTCGGGCTAGCGCGGCGACGGAGGTGGGTGCCTCGCGGACCGTCTTGGCCGCGTTCCGGTAGGCGACGACCCGGTGGATGATGGCCCCGTCGAGCTCGGAGAGATCGCCCAGCTCGTCGAGCGCCACCGCGATCTCGGCGTTGGTGGGGTCGCGAACCGTCGTCTCCTCGCTCGGCGGAGGAGTGGGGATCTCACCGGATTCGGGAGCCTTGAGCTCGGCTGGGTCGTTCACGTAAAGGCAAGGCTATTCTGCCCGTACAGACCCCACGCTATACTTTCTGAAGCAGATAGCTTTCCACGCAAGGAGCCCCCATGGCAGGCAATGTCGCCGAAGTAACCGACAGCAACTTCCAGGCCGAGGTCATCGAGTCTGCGGTTCCCGTGCTGGTCGACTTCTGGGCCCCGTGGTGCGGTCCGTGCCGCATGGTCGCGCCGGTGGTCGAGGAGCTCGCCGAGGAGAAGGGCGAAGCGCTCAAGGTCGTCAAGCTCAACATCGACGAGAACCAGAACACGGCGATGCAGTTCAACGTCCTCTCGATCCCGACGTTGATTTTGTTCCGCAACGGCGAGGTCGCCAAGACCGTCGTCGGCGCGGTGCCGAAGCGCAAGCTCGAGGCCGAGCTCGAGCCCTCACTGGCCTAACCGGTTCCGGAGACACAACGATGAGCGGCGGTAGGACACCCCGCGTTGGACTTGTGCTCGGGGCGGGCGGCGTCTTGGGGGGCGCGTGGCTGACGGGCGCACTCCACGCGATCGCCTCCGAGACTGGGTGGGATCCGGGGTCGGCTGACCACATCGTCGGTACCTCGGCGGGCTCGATGATCGGGGCGCTGGTTGCTTCGGGCGTCCCGCCCTGGTTCATGGTCGCCCATTCGGCGGGCGAGACATTTGAGGGGGTGACCGACGCGCGCGGCGGATCGGCGGCCGACGCCGATCGCTCGGCGGGGGCGACGTTCAAGATCGACCGCGCCGGTCTCGGCATCGGCCCGGGCTCGCTTCGCCTTGGGGTGGCCTCGCTGACCCATCCATTTCGCTACACGCCGATGGCCGTGCTCTCCGGATGGCTGCCGCGGGGGATCATCTCCACCGAGCCGCTCAAGGACACCGTGCGGCGGGCCTGCGCCGACGACTGGGCCCCGCATCCGAACTACTGGGCCATGGCCGTCGATTACCGAACCGGTCGCCGTGTCGCCTTGGGCCGCTCAGGTTCGCCGCCGGCCAAGCTCCCCGACGCCGTTGCCGCGTCGTGCGCCATTCCGGGCTTCTACTGCTCGGTCGAGATCGGCGGGCGCCGCTACGTCGACGGCGGCGTCTACTCGCCTTCCAACCTCGATGTGCTGCGGGCCGAGCCGCTCGATCTCGTGCTGGCGCTCAACCCGATGTCCTCGCGCGACCCCGGCACGCCCCGCTCGCTGGCCCAGCGGGCGGCGTTCTCGATGCGCCAGGCCAACGGACGCCGTCTCGGCCATGAGGCCAAGCGCCTACGCGAGGCCGGGATCGAGGTGCATCTGCTCCAGCCGACCGGCCGGGACCTCGGCGTGATGGGCGGCAACCTGATGAGCAGCAAGCGCCGTCATGAGGTGATCGAGATGGCGATCGAGACGACGACCGACGCGCTGCGCCACTCCGAGCTGGCGGCACGGCTGGCCGAGCTTCCCGCCGGAGATCCGCGCCTTGTGCATCGTCCGCCGGGTCCCCCTTCCAGCTGGCCTGACTTCCGCGCCGCGGCCCGCGAGCGCTGGGTTCACCTCGAGGCCGCCTAGACTCAGCAGCTCGCCCGGGGGCGAGCTGACATGACCGACACCGCGACTACTCCTCGCCGCCTCTTGGGCGGCCGCTACGAGCTCGGCCCGCTGATCGGGCAGGGAACCTTCGGGCGGGTATTTCGTGGTTACGACCGGCGCCTGGCTCGCCCGGTCGCGGTCAAGGTGATCAAGCCGTGGTGGACGGAGGAGCCGGAATGGGCTGAGCGCTTTGAGCGTGAGGCCCAGATGATGGCGCGCATCAACGACCCCGGAATCGTCCAGATCCACGACATCGGCTTCGGCGAGGACGGGCTCTATTACGTGGCCGAGCTGGTCGAGGGTGAGAGCCTCGCCGATCGGCTTAGCCGCGGCCCGCTGTCTCCGCGCCACGCGCTCGACCTGGCCGCGCAGCTCTGCCGGGCCCTGGTTCCCGCCCACGCCCAACGGATCGTCCACCGCGACATCAAGCCGGCCAACGTCCTGATCGGTCGCGGTGACCGAGTCAAGGTGGGCGACTTTGGGGTCGCGCGCCTGGCCGACGGCACCAGCGAGGGACCGGCGGGCACGATCCTGGGGACGCCGCGCTATATGGCGCCCGAGCAGGCGCGCGGCGAACTGCCCACTCCGGCCACCGATGTCTACGGGGCCGGCGTTGTCCTCTACGAGATGCTGGCCGGCGAGCCGCCGTTCACCGAGCGCTCCGCGGTAGAGCTGGCCCTTCGCCACATCGGGGATCCTCCGCCGCCGCTGCCGGCGCATGTACCCCCGGCGCTGGGGGCGGTCGTCGACCGGGCCCTGGCCAAACACCCCGCGGAGCGGTACCCGAGTGCGTTGGAGATGGCCGAGGCCCTCGAAGCGGCTCGGCCAGCTGTGGCCACGGCCGATGTCCTCGCCACGCCACCCCGCCGTGCCACGCCGCCCGGTCCGACCGGCACGCGCGTGGCGCCCCGCCGCAGCCCGCGCCGCGACGTCAATCCCCCTGAGTCACGACGCTACCGCGCGCTCCTGGCCGGCGTCCTCCTGCTCCTCGCCGGTCTCATCACGGGGGCGATCCTGATGGCGGGTGGCGGGACGGCTCGCGTGCCCGCGCTACGGGGCCTCAGCCAGGCCGCGGCCCGGACTCGCCTCCTGCGCCTCGACCTGAAGGCGAGCTTCGCCCGGCACTATTCGAGCGCGCCGGTGGGCACGGTCATCGGCCAGCAGCCCTCCCCGGCCGACAAGGTTTCGCAGGGGAGCACCGTCAGCGCCACGCTGAGCGCTGGACCGCCCCCGGTTCCGGTGCCGAACGTCACCGGCCAGTCGACGGCGGCGGCCGAGGCGATCCTGTCGCGGTCCGGGCTGCACGCGACCGTCGCTGCGGTTCCCGCTCCCGGCGTAGCCGCGGGCCTCGTCGTCGGGCAATCCCCCAGCGCCACCACCTCGGTGTCGCAGAAGTCCACCGTCGCGCTGTCGGTGGCCGAGGTTCCGCGCTGGCGTCCGCTGACCTCATTCTCGGGCAGCGGCAGCGGCCGCTCGGTGCCCTTCCGGATCCGGGGAAGCCGTTGGCGGATGGTCTACGGGATGAACTACAACGGGATGTGCACGTTCATCTTCTTTTGCTCCGGCCCGAGCGCGACGGTCACCAACGTGACTAGCGGCGCGACCGTGAACCAGTTCGACCTGAGCCAGGGGAGTGGACAGACCCAGGTCTTTCACACCGGACCCGGCGTCTACCAGATCAGCATCAGCCCGGGTTCGGACTCGGCCGGCTGGTCGATTCAGGCCGAAGACGATTACTAGACGGCCAGCGCCACGGCGATCCGGAGCTCCCGGCTGTCGATCGTGACCGGCGCGACGCCCTCGATCGCCTCGTAGCTCACCTCGGTGGCCAGCGTCTCGCCCGCGATGTAGTCCTCGTAGGCGCGAGCCGCGCCGGCCAGGTCCTCGTCGCCGGCCAGCGTGAGCACGATTCGGTCTGAGACCTCGAGGCCGGCGTCCCGGCGGGCGGCCTGGACCGCGTGGACGATCTCCCGCGCCCAGCCCTCGATCTGGAGCTCGACGTCGATCTCGAGCTCGAGGGCCACGGCATGGGATCCCTCACGCTCGAGCTGGTAGCCCTCGAGCGGCTTCATCGACACAAGGAGATCCTCCTCGGCCAGCTCATGGTCCTTGCCGCCGACCGCGATCGCCACCGTGCGCCCGGTGCGCAGCGACTCGGCCACGTGCGCGGGATCAAGCCCGGCCACGGCGGCGGCGACCAGGGGCATCTGCTTGCCGAACCTCGGGCCGAGCGTCTTGTAGTTGGGCTTGACCTCGAGCTCGGCCAGTTCGTCGGTGGCCGCGGCCAGCCGCAGCTCGTGGACGTTGAGCTCCTCACGGATCAGATCGGAGAAGCGCTCGATCGCCTCGCGCTCTGACCCCGTGGCGACGATCACCGCGGCCCGCAGCGGCTGGCGCACCTTGATCCGGGCCTGGGCGCGGGCGGCCAGCCCCAGCCGGACCGCCTCCCGCGTCACCGCCATCGCCTCCTCGAGGGCCAGGTCACGCTCGCCCGGCTCCGGGAAGTCGGTCAGGTGGACACTGGGCTCAGAGCCGTCGAGGTTGTCGTAGATCTCGTCGGCCAGGAACGGGGTGAAGGGGGCGAGCAGCTTGGCCAGGGTGACGAGCGCGGTGCGCAGGGTCGCGAAGGCGGCGGGATCGCCGTCCCAGAAGCGCCGGCGCCGGCGCACGTACCAGTTGGAGAGGTCATCGACGTACTCCTGGATTGCCCGTCCCGCCGTCGTCACGTCGAAGTCCTCGAGGCGCTCGCCCACGGTCGCCACTGTCGCCTGGAGACGGGAGTCGGCCCACCGATCGAGATCGGTCAACTCTCCGGACGCCGAGGGGTCGATCGAGTTGGCGTTGGCGTAGAGCACGTAGAAGCTGTACGTGTTCCAGAGCTTGAGCAGGAACTGCTTGACCGCCTCGCTGATCGTCTCAAGCGAGAAGCGGTAGCCGTCCCATGGGTACTTGGAGGTGAACAGGTACCAGCGGAAGGCATCGGCGCCGAAGCGATTGATGACGTCCCACGGCTCGACCGTGTTCCCGACTGACTTGGACATCTTGCGCCCCTGCTCGTCCAGGAGGAGGCCGAGGCAGACCACGTTGCGGTAGGAGGATTGGTCGAAGAGCAGCGTCGAGATGGCGAGCAGCGAGTAGAACCAGCCCCGGGTCTGGTCGAGGGCTTCGCAGATGAAGTCGGCGGGGAAGCGCTCCTCGAAGTGCTCCAGGTTCTGAAACGGCGCGTGGTGCTGGGCGAAGGGCATCGAGCCCGAGTCGAACCAGACGTCGATCACCTCGGGGACCCGGCGCATCTCTTCGTCGCACTCGGGGCACGAGAAGCTGACCTCATCGACGAACGGGCGATGGGGGTCGGCCAACTCGACGCCGGAGAGGTCGCGCAGCTCGGCGAACGAGCCGATCGCGTGAACATGACCGGCCGGGCAGCGCCACACGGGCAGCGGCGTGCCCCAGTAGCGCTCACGCGAGAGCGCCCAGTCGACGTTGTTCTCCAGCCAGTTGCCGAACCGCCCGTGCTTGATGTGGGGCGGGTACCAGTTGACGCTCTCGTTTGAGGCCAGGAGCCGGTCCTTGCGCTCGCTGGTGGCGATGTACCAGGAGGGTTTGGCGTAGTAGAGCAGCGGCGTTCCGCAGCGCCAGCAGTGGGGATAGGAATGCTCGTAGGTCTCGGCGCGCAGCAGCCGGTCGCGCGCGCGTAGATCCTCGATCAGGTCAGGGTCGGCGTCCTTGACCCAGCGGCCGGCATACGGACCGATCCGATCGTCGTAGGTTCCGTTCGGCCGCACGGGATTGATCACCCGGAGCCCCTGCTGCTCGCCGAGGCGAAAGTCGTCCTCGCCGAAGGCGATCGCCGTGTGCACGAGGCCGGTGCCGTCCTCGGCGGTGACGAAGTCGGCCGGCAGCACGGTGTGGCCCTTGGGCCCGTACTCCGAGCCGGGGATGAACTCGAACGGGGGCGCGTAGCGAGTGCCCACCAGCTCCCGGCCCGGGAAGCGGTCGGTCACCTCGGCGTTCTCGCCGAGCACCCGCTCGACCAGCGCCTGGGCGAGGATGAAGCTGCGGCCATCGTGACGCGCTCGCACGTAGCTGAGCTCGGGATCGACGGCCACGGCGGCGTTTGACACCAGCGTCCACGGTGTCGTCGTCC
Organism: Solirubrobacteraceae bacterium; assembly: GCA_035505215.1. Classification (GTDB taxonomy): domain Bacteria; phylum Actinomycetota; class Thermoleophilia; order Solirubrobacterales; family Solirubrobacteraceae; genus Palsa-465. The sequence continues at coordinate 352,883 of DATJQY010000034.1, forward strand.
AGATCAGCAGTTCGTCCCCGGGCTGGGCCGCCCCGGTCGGCTCGGTGACGGGAAAGCGCACGTAGACGGACGGGTCGATCACGTCGCGGTAGACGTCGGGCTGCCCCAGCTCGTGGCTTGAGAGCGTCGTCTCGTCGCGGGGGCAGTAGGGGACGACCTTGAGCTTCTCGTACAGGAGGCCCTTGTCGTAGATCGTCTTGAGCGCCCACCACACCGACTCGACGTAGTCGGAGTCGAGCGTGCGGTAGGCGTGGTCGAGGTCGAGCCAGAAGCCGATCCGCTCGGTCAGCCGGTTCCAGTCCTCGACGTGGCTGAGCACCCGGTCGCGGCAGATGGCATTGAACTCGGCAATTCCGAAGCGCTCGATGTCGCTCTTCGAGGTGAAGCCGAGCTCGGCTTCGACGGCGAGCTCGACGGCCAGCCCATGGCAGTCCCAGCCCCCCTTTCGCTCGACGTAGTAGCCGCACATCGTCTTGTAGCGGGGGAAGATGTCCTTGAAGACGCGGCTGAGGACGTGGTGTGAGCCGGGGGGCCCATTGGCCGTCGGGGGCCCCTCGTAGAAGACCCAAGACGGCGCCCCGTCACGGCGGCGAACCGACTCGGCGAAGACATCGCGTTCGCGCCAGCGCGCCAGCACCTCCTCCTCGAGCTGAGGGAAGGACACGGGGGACTTGACCGGGCGGAGAGCCATGGGCGGGTGATTCTATGAACGGTCGATCCACCGGCCGTCCCCGTGCGACGATCCCACCCGATGCGCCTTCGCCTCTATCACCATCGTGACGGCGCTCGAATCGCCTACCGGGAGACCGGCACCGGGCCACCGCTGGCTCTGTTTCACTCGCTCGGGCTCTCCTACCGTGAGTGGGAGCCGATCGTCGAGGCACTCGAGGCGCGGTTTCGCGTCGTCCTCCCCGACCTCCCGCTCCACGGCGACTCCGAGGACCGGCCGCGCCACCCGTACACGCTCGAGTGGATGACCGATGTCATCGCCGGCTTCTGCACCGCCGAGCTGGGGCCGCGGCCGATCCTGGCCGGCCATGACCTGGGGGCCGAGCTCATCCTGTGCGCCGCCACCCGCACGCCGGTTCAGCCGGCGCGGCTGGTCCTGATGCCGAACCGCCTCCACCGCCGCGAGGAGTTTCCCGCCCGCCGGGCCGCCTGGCGGACCGCGTGCGAGGCGGCGGCCCTACCCGGCGTCGATCGTTTGATGGCGCGCGGGGCCAAGCTCGTCTTCCGCCCCGCGTTTGGCGAGCGCCTGTCCGCCCAGCGCAACCCGGCGGCGCGCGACCTCATCCGCCACGCCTTCGCCGACGTGGGCGGGAACGTCAACCGGGCCCGGTCCTGGGCCCGCTTCGCTCGCCGCTGGCCGGCCGGGCCCCAGCGTGACCTCCTCGACGCCTATCCCCGCCTCCAGGCGCCGGTCCTCCTGCTGTGGGCCGACCGGGATCCCGCCCATCCCGTGGACGGGGCCCAGGAGGCACTTGATCTGCTCCCGCAGGCCGAGCTGCGAACGCTTCCGGGCACCGGGTTTCTCATGGCCTACGACGATCCGGTGTCGCTGGCGCGGGAGCTGATCGCCTTCTGCGGCTGACGAGATAGCCTGGAATCCAGACTTCAAGACCGCGCGAAAGGAAGGCAATGAGCGTCCAGGAACACGAGCAGCTCTGGGGCGGGGAGACCACTAAGGCGCTGGACAATTTCCCGATTTCCGGGGAGCGCGTCCCGGCCGCGGTGATCCACTGGCTGGGCCGGATCAAGGCCGCGGCGGCCCGGGTGAATCGTGACCTCGGCCTGCTCGACGAGAACCTGGCCGAGCGGATCGCCGCCGCGGGGGACCGCGTGGCCGAGGGGGAGTTCGACGAGCAGTTCCCGCTTGACGTCTTCCAGACCGGCTCCGGCACCTCGAGCAACATGAACGCCAACGAGGTGATCGCCAGCCTGGCGGGCGAGGGCGTCCATGCCAACGACCACGTGAACATGGGCCAGTCCTCCAACGATGTCTTCCCCTCCGCGGTCCACCTGGCGGCGCTCGACACCGCGACCCACGAGCTGCTCCCGGCGCTCGAGCGACTGGAGAGCGCGTTCGGAGCCAAGGCGGCCGAGTTCAAGGACATCGTCAAATCCGGCCGCACGCATCTCATGGACGCCGTGCCGGTGACCCTGGGGCAGGAGTTCTCCGGCTACGCGGCCCAGATCCGCCTCGCCCGGCGGCGGATCGAGAGCGCGCTGCCCCAGGTGGCGCAGATCCCGCTCGGCGGCACGGCCACGGGCACCGGTCTCAACACGCACAAGGAGTTCGCGGGCCGGGTCCGCGCTCGTCTGACCGAGGCCACCGGGCTCGACATCCGTGAGCCCGAGGATCCCTTCGAGGCCCAGGGCAACCGCGACGCCCTGGTTGAGCTCAGCGGTGCGCTGAAGGTCCTCGCGGTGTCGCTGATCAAGATCGCGGGGGACCTGGCCCTGATGGGATCGGGCCCCCGGGCGGGTATCGGCGAGCTGCTCCTGCCCGAGCTCCAGAAGGGTTCCTCGATCATGCCGGGCAAGGTCAATCCGGTCATCCCCGAGGTTGTGATCCAGGTCTCCGACCACGTGATCGGCAACGACACCGCGATCACCCTGGGCGGGAGCCAGGGCCAGTTCGAGCTCAACGTCCGCGTGCCGTTGATCGCCAAGAACCTGCTCGAGTCGATTCGCCTCCTCAGCTCAACGGCCCGGGTGTTCGCCGAGAAGTGCGTGGACGGGATCGAGGCCAGCGAGGAGGGGACGAGCCGCTCGGCGGAGATGACGCTCGCCGCGGCCACGGCGCTCAACCCCTACATCGGCTACGACAAGGGTGCCGAGATCGTCAAGGAGGCGGCCTCCTCAGGCCGCCCGCTCCGCGACGTCGCCCTCGAGATGGGCGTTGAGGAAGCAACCTTCGACGAGGCGATGGACCTGCGCAAGATGGCCCAGGGGAATCTGTAGTTGTGTCGCCGTCAGCGGCCGCTGCGAACGAACGCAGCAGCCTCTGACTTGACGATCGAGATCAGGTTGCCCAGCGCGATGTTGGCGTCGAGCAGGTGCAGACCCCACTCGGGTGTCGGGCTCGGGTTTGGTGTCTGCGCGCCGTCCCTGGCCTTGATCATCAGCACGTGGGCGCCGTTTGAGTCCACGCACTGGGCCGAGTATGCACCGGGCAGGGTGAACCAGGCCGTTGAGGGCTTTGGCTGCTTCAGGCCGAGCGCGGCGATGCCCTCGGAGAGGATGCTCTTGGGATCGAAAGGCTGGCTCGGCCACATCGGGTCGAGCAGCCCGCTCCCGCCGGCCAGCGCGGCCGGGTTCGTGCACAGGACCTGGTCGCCGTTCGGCGCACTGCCGCCGGCCCCGCCCGTCGTGCGCCCGAACAGGCTCGGCGTCGGCACCGGCTGGTCGAAGGTGGAGAACGCGATCACGCACCCCAGCTCCGTGTTCGAGTGGCAGGCGGGGATGTGCTTGAAGTCACCGTCGATGTCCTTGCCCTGCTTCACCAGGACGTTGCCGCCCATCAGGATTGCCGAGACGAGGAGCCTGCGCACGGCGGGCTTGGGATCGACGAGCTTCGCCATCAGAACGCGCAGGACGAACGAGCCCTGTGAGTGCCCGATGAGCACGAACCCGCGGCCGTGGTTGTACTTCTTCAGGTAGGTCGTGAAGGCGTTCTCGACGTCCGTGAGCGCGATCACCGGATTGGGCGTGGTGGTCGGCGGGGCTCCGGTCCCGATGCCCGCCAGCGTCTCCTGGCGGTACATGGGTGCGAAGACCCGGCAGTACTGCGAATACCGAGCCGCTTGGTAAAGCGCGATCGATCGCTCTTCAGGATCGATCTGGAGGTTTGAGTTCCCGGTCGGCTGGCCGCTGACCGTGGGATAGACGTAGAAGCAGTCGATCGCCGGGTGGGCGACGGCCTTGGGGTGCTCAACCCCCAACTTCTTCAGGGTTGGCGAGTAGACGGTGGTCGACAGCCCCGGCGTACAGGGGTCCGGGCTCTGTCCCGGCTTGCACAGCCAGACGGTCTTGGCCGAGCTGGTGGCGGCGAAAGCGCCCAGCGTCATGCCCACGACAACAACGGTCAACGCGATCTTGCGCATGCCCTCTCCTCTTGCCTTCAACAGTCGGCCGCGGGGCGATCCTACTAGTTTCTGGGGTGGTGCAGGGGCCGTCGGCGCTGCGTGGCGACACTTATCCGCCACGCGCGGCGGATGGGCCGGGCTCTCGGCGCGTGGGGGTCGCTGTCCGACACTTATTCGCCACGCGCGGCGCGGTACGGCTGGGGATCGGCGGAAAAGTGTCGGTCGCCAGGACCGTGAGCGGACCCTCCGTGCCGACCGCCGCTCATCGGCCGAGTGCTCGGCGCGTAGGGTCCGGAAAACGAGCCCTGGCCGCCGTGCGCGTCGAATCTCGCCGGCGGTTGGCGCGGAGGGTCCGCTCGCTCGCGGCCGGCTACCCGCGCCGCCCCCTTACCGACTCCCCATATCCGCCCGGCGCGCTCGGATCGTGTGGCGCACGATGTCTCGCGCGGCCGGGTGGCCACGCACGAACGCCCGGGTCATGTTTCGTGCGGTCTCGAAGCGGATCTAGGGTCGGGCCCGTCGTGGGCCAGGGCCTCCTCCCAGGCGGGGGCGCACGTCATCCGATGAGTCCCGCGGACCGCCTTCCGGCCGAGGGATAGCCGTAGATCCTCCGGCCCACGCCCCACTCGTCCCGCAGCCGTGCGAGGACGAACTCGCCGACGGTTTGGACCGCTAGGTCGCGACCGTCTCGGCGCCGAGCGTCTCGGACATGGCGACGTCGATCGAGTAGTCGATCGGAACCACGATCAGCGACGGCACATCCAGTGCCAGCGCCTCCCGGAGGCGCGGCGCGAACTCCTGGGCCGAGCCGCAGCGCCAGGCCGGCATCCCGAACGACTCGGCCAGCTTGACGAAGTCCGGATTGGTGAAGTCGACGTCGAAGTGACGGCCGAACTTGTTGTCCTGCTTCCAGCCGATCGAGCCGAACTGCCCGTTCTCCCAGACCACGTTCACCACCGGAGTGCGCAGCCGCACCGCAGTCTCGAGCTCCTGGCAGTTCATCAGGAAGCCACCGTCCCCGGCCACCACGACCACACCCCGATCCGGGTGAACCAGCTTGGCCGCGATCGCCGTGGGTAGGGCGAAGCCCATGCCGGCCAGGCCGTTGGCGATGAGCACGGTGCCCGGCTCGTGGGCCGGAAACATCCGCCCGATCCACAGCTTGTGCAGGCCTACATCGGAGACGAGGATGTCCGTGGGGCCCAGGGTCTCACGGATGTCCGACAGCACCCGGGCGGGTCGGAGGGGGAAGTTGTCGTCCTCCCGGGCATCGGCCAGCGCGTGGGAGACGACCTCGTGCAGGCGGCACCAGGAGGGGGGGATCGTCTCGGCGCGCTGGCAGGTGGCGGCCAGGCGGGCGATGACGTCGGCAATATCGCCGATCAGCTCCACCTCCGGGATGAAGAACTCGTCGATCTCGGCCGCGACGCTGTCGATGACGACGATCTTCTTGTTGCCGTTGGGGTTCCAGTGCTGGGGGGCGTGCTCCACGAGGTCATAGCCGATGGCGATGACCAGGTCGGCGTCCTCGAACCCGGCCATTTCGTAGTCACGCGTCTGGAGGCCGACGGTGCCCAGTGAGTGCGGGTCCTCGGAATCGACCAAGCCCTTGGCCATGAACGTCTCGGCCACCGGGATCCCAGTCGTGTGCACGAAGGCCCGCAGCGCCTGCCCCGCCCGCGCCCGGATGGCGCCGTTGCCGACCAGCGCGATCGGCCGCTCGGCCTCGTCAATTAGCTCGGCCGCACGCCCCATCTCCCGGGGACCCGGCTCGGGCTGCACGGGAGCATGGTGGGCAAGGGGGGAGGCATCGAGCTCTTCGGCCATGACGTCCTCGGGGAGCTCCAAGTGGGTGGCGCCGGGCTTCTCGGATTCGGCGACCTTGAACGCCTTGCGCACCACCTCGGGGATGATCCGCGGGCTCGAGACGCGTGCGTTCCACTTGACCACCGGCTTCAGGATCCCGATCAGGTCGATGTACTGATGTGACTCCTTGTGCATGCGCTCGAGGTCCGACTGCCCGGTCAAGGCGACCAGGGGCGCGCGATCCAGGAACGCATCGGCCACGGCGGTGACCAGGTTGGTGGCGCCGGGTCCGAGGGTGCCCAGGCAAACGCCCGCCCGGCCGGTCAGGCGTCCGTAGGCATCGGCCATGTAGGCGCCCCCCTGCTCGTGGCGGACGGGCACGAAGTCGACCGACGAGTTGGCCAGCGACTCGTTGAGGTCGAGCGTCTCCTCGCCCGGAATCCCGAACACGTAGCGCACGCCCTCGGCTTCCAGGCACTCGACGAACACCTCTGAGGCTTTGCGCGCGGCCACGGGCGCACCCTACCCAATCGTGCTGCACGTCTCGCCGGTGAGCGGAACCACCGGCCTCGGTCGTTGTTGGGGGTGAGAGGGCCGCTGGCCCCGCTGATGGGCGACCACGCGCCGCGCTAACCTCAGCCGTGGTCGTCGTGAGGGCGGGAGCGGCCGCAACGATTGAGCTGGCAAGGTGTTTGGGGCAATCTGATGCGTAGGACGATGAGCCTGATCTCTGTGGCGCTAACGCTGTGCGTTGCCGCGTCGGCTCATGCCGCCACCATCTTCCAGATCAACGGCGGGGGAAACGGCCATGGCATCGGGATGAGCCAGTACGGCGCCTACGGCTACGCCCTGCACGGCAAGACCTACCAATTCATCCTCGGCCACTACTACAGCGGGACCAGCCTCGGCTCGACCAACCCCAACCAGGTGGTGCAGGTGCTGCTGGCCACCGGACCGGCTCATTTCAGCGGCGCCAACCGAGCCGGAAACCACAAGCTCAACTCCAATCTGACCTACTCGGTGCGGACTCTGGCCAACGGGATGCTCGGCCTGTTCGGACCCACGGGCAAGAAGGTGGGCCGGTTTGCTTCAACCCTGAACGTCACCGGGTCCGCGCCGCTGACGCTGGCCGGCCATGGGACATATCGGGGCGCGTTTCAGTTCAGCGTGGTCGGAGGCGCGGTCCAGACGGTCAATGCCATCGGCCTCGATAACTACGTTCGCGGCGTGGTGGCGGCCGAGGTGCCCGCCTCCTGGCCCACCGCGGCGCTCGAGGCCCAGGCGGTGGCGGCGCGCACCTACGCGATCACCGACAGCGTGCAGGGCGACGGCTATCAGCTCTACGACGACACCCGGTCGCAGATGTACGGAGGCGTGGGGGCGGAGACTCCGGCCACGGACGCTGCCGTGGCCGCCACGAGCGGGCAGATCGTGACCTACGAGGGCGCTCCGGCCACGACCTACTTCTTCTCGAGCTCCGGTGGCCATACCGAGAACATTGAGAACGTCTGGCTCGGCGACGCGCCAGAGCCGTGGCTCAAGGGCGTGCCCGATCCCTACGACGGCGCGGCCGGCCAGGATCCCTATCACCGCTGGACCGTCCGGATGACGCTGGCCAAAGCGCGGAAGAAGCTCGGCGGGCTGGTCGAGGGCCGGCTGCGGGGCATCCGCGTCACCAAGCGGGGGGTCTCCCCGCGTGTCGTCGACGCCGAGGTGGTGGGCAGCCAGGGCACGACGCAGGTCACCGGCCCAGAGCTCCAGAGCCTGTTCGGGCTCATGTCCACGTACATGCGCTTCACGACGATTTCGGCCACGACGATCAGCCGGCCGCGGATCTCACGGGCTGCGTTTGAGCGCGTGCGCTCCCCGTACTGGGGCACAGGCACGCTGACCGGCACCGTGTATCCGGCCGGGCGGGGCGCGGTGGTCTCGATCCAGATCTGGGGTGGCAAGCACTGGCGGACCGTGAAGACCCTGCGCCTGAGGGACAACGGGACCTACCGGGTTGAGGTCGCGGCGCCCGGGAGCTATCGGGCGCTCTACGGCCAGGTCGCCGGGCCCACGGTCGCCCTCGGCTGAGCCCGACTAGGCTGCGCGGGCATGGCTCAGCCGCTGCTCGTCGTCGACGCCCCTTACGTCCTGTTCCGCTCGTTCTTCGCCCTGCCCGACAGCATCAAGGGGGCGGACGACCATCCGGTGAACGCGCTGCTGGGGGCGGTGAACATCCTGTTGCGGATCATCGCCGAACAGAGGCCGCGGGCGGTGCTCGCCTGCTTCGGACCCGACGCGGCGCCCTACCGCGTTGCGCTCTACCCGGAGTACCACGCCGCCCGCCCTGAGGTGCCGGGTCCGTTGGCATGGCAGTTTGATCGCGCGCCCGATCTCTTTCAGTCCTTCGGCTGGAGCAGTGAGTACGACGAAAAGCTCGAAGCCGACGATCTGCTGGGGTCATTCGCACAGGCCGAGGTGGCGGCCGGCGGCGAGGCGCTGATCATGACCGGGGACCGGGACATGTTCCAGTGCGCGGGCGACCATGTCCGCGTGGTGCTGCTCAAGCCGGGAAAGGTGGGCTACGAGCTCCTGGGCCCCCCCGAGGTCAAGCGCCGCTACGGAATCGGACCCGAGCTCGTCCCTGACTTCATCGCCCTGCGCGGCGACCCGTCCGATGGGCTTCCCGGCGCCCCGGGCATCGGGCCGAAGACGGCGGCCGAGCTCCTGCAGCGCCACGGCTCTCTGGAGGGCGCGATCGCCGGGGCTCTGCACGAGCGCCCGCGCGTCACCGCAGCCCTGACCGAGCACGCCGATCAACTGCGGGCGTTCAAGGACATCGCGACCCTGCGGATCGTCGAGGTGACGCGACCGCCGGATCGGGAGACCGATCTGGACGGCGGCGCCGCGGCGGCCCGGAAGCTGGGATTGAATCGCCTGGCCGATCGCCTGGAGGCGGCCGAGGACGTCGGCGACCTCTAGGGCGTGAAGCGCACCGTGATCACGTCGCCGTCGGCCATCACGTAGTCGCGCCCCTCGATGCGCAGCGTGCCGCGCTCTCGAGCCGCTGCGTAGCCCCCCGCCTCAACGAGCTGATCCCACGCGATCACCTCGGCCCGGACGAAGCCGCGCTGGATGTCGGAGTGGATGAGTCCCGCCGCGTCCCACACCGACAGACCTCGGCGCAGGTGCCAGGACTGGGCCGGCTTGTCCTCGCCGGCGGTGAAGAAGGCGATCAGCTCGAGCAGCGCGAAGGCACCCTGCACCACCGCGTCAAGCCCCGATTCCGAGAGCCCGAGCTCGGCCCGCATCGCCGTCGCCTCATCGCCTGCCAGCTCGCCCAGCTCGGCCTCGACCCGGGCCGAGACGGCGACCGCCCCGGCACCACGTTCGCGGGCGAACTCAGCCAGTTCGCCCGGCACCTCGGCCGAACCTTCCTCCACGTTGGCCACATAGAGCACCGGCTTGGCCGTCAGCGGCTGGAGCAGGCTGACGGCATCAGGGGCGTCCGCGGGTGGAGGGACGGTGCGGGCTGGTCGCCCGGCCTGCAGCGCCGCGACGAGCTCCTGAAGGTAGGCCTCCTCGGCCACGGCGTGGCGGTCGCCTCCCCGGGCGGCTCGCGTCACCCGCTCGAGCCGGCGCTCGGCCTGCTCCAGGTCGGCAAAGATCAGCTCGGTCTCCACGGTCTCGATGTCGGCCAGCGGGTCGACCCTGCCCTCCGGGTGAACCACGCCCGGGTCCTGGTGGACGCGGACGACGTGGACGATCGCGTCGGTCTCCCGGATGTTGGCCAGGAAGCGGTTGCCCAGCCCCTCGCCATGGTGGGCCCCGGCGACCAGGCCGGCGATGTCGTGGAAGGTGATCGTGTCCGGGACCACCTTGGAGGCGCCGACCGTCTGGGCGACGGCGTCGAGCCGCGCATCGGGGACCGGAACCACGGCCAGGTTGGGCTCGATCGTCGTGAACGGGTAGTTGGCCGCCTCGGCCGCCACCCCGGTGAGGGCGCTGAAGAGCGACGACTTGCCGGCGTTCGGCAGTCCGACGATTCCGACCTTCATCCCGGCCACACCTCCGCCAGCACCGTGCCGAGGAGCGCACCGGCCAGGACATCGGATGGGTAGTGGACCCCCAGGTAGGGGCGGCTGAGAGCAAACACCGCCGCGGCGGCATAGAGGGCGGCCGGGGGGGCGGTCTGACGGTAGGCCCAGGCCGCGGCGAACGAGGTGGTGGCGTGAGCGCTGGGAAACGACAGCCGGGAGACGGTCGGAGTCAGCGCAGGCAACCCCGGAAGCTCGGGACGCGGGCGGCGGACGGCGAGCTTGACCACGTAGTTGCCCGCGTAGGCGCCGAGCACGATGACCAGGCCGCGCTGCCACTGGCGCCGGCGCTCGGGGTCACGATCGCGCAGGGCCCCCACCGCGCCCAGCGCGAGCCAGCAGACCCCGTGCTCTCCGGTGCGTGAGTAGGCCGCGATCACGCGTTCCGCCCAGCGGGGATGCCCGTGCGTGCGGGCGAACAGCAATAGCTTCCGGTCAAGCCCGGCCGGCGACATCGAAGGAGGGGTAGCTACGCCCCGAAGCCGACGCGGTGCTCTTCGTCCTCGACCAGGACGTAGACCACCTTCGATAGATCGAGGGCCACGGTGCCGTCCTCGAAGCGGACGTCACGCCAGCCCTCGGTGCCGAGTGCGTCACGGAGCTTCGACAGTTCGCCCGGCGAGATGCGGCCGCTCAGGACCTGGCTGCCGATGAATCCGACGCTCACCTTCTGGGGCTTTTCTCCTGCCATCAATGCTCCTCGGAGGCCGGCTGCACGATCTCGGTCAATACCCCGCCCGTGGAGGTGGGGTGGACGAAGGCTACGCGGGAACCGCGAATTCCGGTCCGTGGCTGCTCATCGATCAGCCGCATTCCGGCCCGGGAGAGCTCGGCCAGGGTCTGCTCGACGTCGGCCACGCGGTAGGCCACGTGATGCAGGCCCGGGCCGCGACGGGTGATGAACTTGCCCACCCCGGTGTCAGGACCCAGGGGCTGGAGCAGCTCCACGTGGCTGTCGCCGACGTCGAGCAGCGCGGCCTCCACCCCCTGCTCACTCACGGTCTCCCGGTGGACCAGGGGGAGGCCCAGGGACTCGGTGTAGAGGGCGAGCGCGGCTTCGAGGTCTTCGACGGCCACGCCCACGTGGTCGATGGCGGACAGCATCGGCCGGAGGATATGTGACCGGACTCAGCCGCGACGGCGCGGGCGGTCGGCCGGCTTGAGCGCGGTGGCCGCGGCCACCGAGAGCTCGCCAATCCGGCGCGGCGCCGCCGGGGGTGTGTCGCCCATGATCTTGTCGATGTCGTCGCGCTCCAGCACCTCCTTGGCCAGGAGAGTGGCGGCCAGCTCGTCGAGCTGCGGGCGATGGGAGTCGAGCACGCTGAGGGCGTTGCGGAATGCCTCGTCGGCCAACTCACGCACCTCCACGTCGCGCATCCGGCGCGTCGACTCCGACGCGCTGTCATCGGCCGAGCGCATAGCGCCCGAGGCGGTTCCCATGGCGTACTCGGTCACCATCGCGCGCGCGATCTCGGCCACCCGCCGCAGGTCATCCGAGGCGCCGGTGGTGATCGAGCCGAACACGAGCTGCTCGGCGGCGCGCCCACCCAGGAGCATGGTCATGAAGTCGATCAGCTCCTCACGGGTCTTCAGGTAGCGATCCTCCTCGGGCAGGTTCAGGGTGTAGCCGAGAGCCCGGCCGTGGGGGACAATCGAGATCCGGTGCACGCGATCGACCGAGGGCAGGAGCTCGCCGGAAAGTGCATGCCCCGCCTCGTGGTAAGCGACGACCCGCTTCTCGTGGTCGGTCAGGGCGCGGCGGGACTGGACCCCGGCCACGACGCGCTCGATGGCAGCGTCGAAATCGGACATGTAGAGCGCGTCGGCGCTGCGCCGCGCGGCGAAGATCGCCGCCTCGTTGCAGATGTTGGCCAGATCGGCACCGGTCAGCCCCGAGGTCTGGCGGGCCAGGAGGTTGAAGTTGACGGTTTCGGCCACCGGCTTGTTGCGGCTGTGGACCTTGAAGATGCGCTCGCGGCCGTTGACGTCAGGGGGCGAGACGAAGATCTGGCGGTCGAAGCGGCCCGGGCGCAGCAGCGCCGGGTCGAGCTTCTCGAGCAGGTTTGACGCGGCGATCACAACCACGTCCTTCTTGGAGCTCGTGAAACCGTCGAGCTCGACGAGCAGCTGGTTGAGCGTCTGATCGCGCTCGCCGGAGACGTCAAAGCCGCGGTGGCCGCCGACGGCGTCGAGCTCGTCGATGAAGACGATCGCGGGGGCCTTCTTGCGCGCGACGCGGAAGAGACGCCGGATCCGCGCCGCGCCGACGCCGACGAACATCTCGACAAACGAGGCGGCCGACTGAGAGAAGAAGCTCGCTCCCGACTCGTGGGCGACCGCCTTGGCCAGAAGGGTCTTGCCGGTGCCGGGGGGACCATGGAGGAGGATCCCCTTGGGCACCTTGGCGCCCATCTCGCGGAAGCGCTTGGGGTCACGCAGGTATTCGACGACCTCCTGCAGCTCCTCCTTGGCCTCATCGGATCCGGCGATGTCGCTCCAGCCGATTTGCGGGGCGGCGTCCGGCTTGATCCGCTGCGGGCTCGTGCGGGGCATGAACCGCATCAGCGAGAAGATGGCGAGGATCAGGACCGCCATCAGGATGATCGGCGCCCAGTCGTGCAGCCAGGAGAAGAAGCTCGGATAGCCGAGGAACGTCCCCGGGGCATGGAGCACGGGCAGGACAAGCTGGTGGGCTGGGCCCACCGAACCGCCCCCTGTCATGACGGTTGCTACGGCGCGCATACGCTGTGCCCAATCATCGGCAGGTTGGCGCGATCAGTCAACCGGGTCGCGACCCCAATCTGACGCCGGGGTCCCGGGACGGGCCGGACGCGTCCCCTAGGCGACCCGTTCGAGCCGGGGGTTCGGCCGGTAGTGACGACCCGCCTTGGCGCACGGGCGGCCGTCCAGAAGGACCACGTCGGCGGTGAAATCGTTGTCGCCTCGGATCAGGGAGGAGCCGACGCCGTAGGCGTCAACGGGCACGCCGTTCTCCTCAAATTCGCGGATCCGCTGGGCATTGAAGCCACCGCTGGCCACGATCCGAACGTCGAGGAAGCCCGCCGCGTCGAGTCCACCGCGCACCTTCTCGACCAGGCGGGGATTGACGCCGGTCGGCCTGAAGCCGCCGAGCTCGTCGAGCAGTGAGCGGTCGACCATGTCCTCGCTCGTGTCCAGCCGGACCCCCCACAGGCGCGGCCCCAGAGCCTCGGCGACCTCCAGGGTCGTTCTCAGCGAATCGTTTTCGAAGTCGACGAGCACGGTGACGTTCATCTCGTCGTGAAAACGCTCGGCGAACACGCTCGCCGCCTTCACCGTGTCACCGCCGTAGGCCGCGATCAGGCCATGAGGAACGGTGCCGATGCCACGGCCACCCCACCACGAGGCCTGGGCGTCGGTGGAAACACCGATCGCGCCTGCCACGTGCGCGCTGTAACCATCGCCGGTCTGGACCAGCCAGTGGTCGTGACGGGCGGGGAAGTAGAAGATCTGCTTGCCGCGAGCCGCCTCCACCACCTCACGAACGTTGTGCATGATCAGCGAGCGGCGGGCCAGAGAGCCCAGATACACGGTCTCCAGGTGGGCGAACAGGCTGTAGTCGCCCTCGATCGTCATCACGGTCTCAAGTGGTGAGATCTCGTCTCCCTCGTGCAGGGCGTTGACCTCAAGCTCCTCCCATCCGGAGACCCACGTGCCGTGGTCACCGTGGCCTGAACAGAGCTTGAGGACGGCGATTGCCTCGTCGATTCCCCCCAGCAGCGACTCATGCTTCTGGAACACCTGCATGGTCACGCGGGGGTGGTAATCCTCCGTCTCCAGCAGTTGCTTGGTGTAGACGAAATAGGCGTCGGAGTAGTAGCCGCCCCGGATGCGCTCCACCGGGAGTCGGAAAATGTCGGGGTCCAGACGCCGGCGCGTGGAGGCCTGGGTCGCCATGGGCGGAGTCTATGGCTGGTCGAGCAGCTCGCGGGCGAGGTCGGCGTAGCACTGGGCGGCGAAGCCGAGGTCGCGTACGTCGATGCGCTCGTCGGCGCTGTGGACCAGAGGCGCCGTCTCGAGCAGCGTTTGATGGCGCTGGGGGAAGAAGCCGTAGGCCACGCAGTCCGGAAACGCGGCGCGGAAGAAGCGCGAATCCGAGGCCCCGGGGAGGAGGACCGGATGCGTCCCGGCGCCAGGGTCGTGGTCGGCGAGCCAGCGCTGGATCGCCTCCATGAGCGGCGTGTCCACGGGCGAGTAGTTTCCGATCATCGTCTCGGTGAACTCGATCTCGACCTTGCCCGCCTGATCGCCAAGGACCTGGTCGATCCGGCGGCGGGCCGCGTCCTCGCCGAGGCCGGGAGGCACGCGGCAGTCGACCCTGAGCTCGGCTCGGGACGGGATCACGTTGATCTTGTCTGAGGCGTGAGCCATCGTCGGCACGAGCGTGACCCCAAGCATCGGCTCGACCACGACGAGCAGGGCGGGGTCGGCCGCGGCGATCTGTTCGAGCGCCCGACCCGGATCCGCGGGATCACCACCCAACGACGCGATCAGCGCCTCGGCGACCTCGGTCATCTCGAACGAGCTCGGTGCCCCGGCCAGCCGCTCCAGCACCGGACCGAGCTTGAGCAGCGCGTTCTCGCCGGTCTTGGGCAGCGAGGCGTGACCGGCGACCCCACGCGCCGTGACGCGGAAGCGAAAGAGCCCCTTCTCGCCGCAGCAGACGCCGTAGTGCCGCCCTCCGTCCCAATCGAAGCACTCACCCGCACCCTCGTTGATCAGCATGTCGCAGCGCGCCCGGTCGGGGTGCGTCTCGGTCAGCCACTGCGCCCCGAGCTCGCCACCGGTCTCCTCGTCAGCCACGAAGACAAGCTTCAGGTGCCCGGCGGCGGGGCGCCAGCCCTCACGAGCGAGTGCCGCACCGGCGACCGCCTCGGCGGCGACCTGGGACTTCATGTCGAGCGCCCCGCGTCCCCACAGGAAACCCTCGTCGACGTCTCCGGACCACGGGTCGTGCGTCCACTCCGACGCCTCGGCCAGGACCGTGTCGATGTGGCCCAGGTAGCACAGGGTGGGGCCGTCGTCCTGGCCGCGCAGATCAGCGACCAGGTTGGTCCGCTCGTCCTCGGCCCCCAGGAGCTCGACCTCGAAGCCCGCCCTCTCGAGGTAGGAGGCGAGATATTCGGCTGCCGGACGCTCGTTACCGGGCGGGTTGACGGTGTTGAAGCGGATCAGCCGTTGCAGCACCTCGGTCGTCTCTTCCTGGAGGGTGCCGGCCATGTGAGCAGGGAGGCTACCTCTCGCCATAGCATCCGGTCCCGGTGGCGACCGACCCCGATGATCTCGCGCTGGCCCTCGAGCTGGCTGACATAGCCGACTCGATAACACTCGAGCGCTACCGCGCGGCCGACCTCAAGGTGGCGACGAAACCCGATCTGACCCCCGTCACCGAGGCCGACACGGCGGTCGAGCGCGCGATCCGCGACCGCCTGGCCGGAACTCGCCCGGACGACGCCGTCGTCGGCGAGGAGTTCGGAGACTCCGCGGGCGGGTCACGGCGCTGGATCGTTGACCCGATCGACGGGACGATGGGCTACCTCCGGGGGCTGCCGGTGTGGGCGACCCTGCTCGCCCTCCAGGACGGGGAGGAGCTGTCGGTTGGTGTTGTCTCGGCGCCCGCGCTCAAACGGCGGTGGTGGGCGGCACTGGATGGCGGGGCCTTTCTCGACGACGGGCTGGCCGACTCGCCGCGGCCACTGCGCGTCTCCTCAGTCACCGAGCTGTCGGATGCTCAGCTCTGCCTGTCCTCGGTCAGCGAGTGGGAGGCGATCGATCGGCTCCCCCAGATCTCGGAGCTCGAGCGCCGCTGCTGGCGCACGCGGGGCTTTGGCGACTTTTGGTCCTACATGCTTGTCGCCGAGGGATCGGCCGAGATCGGGCTCGACCCCGAGGCCTCGCTCTGGGACCTGGCCGCGATACAGGTGATCGTGGAGCAGGCGGGCGGCCGCTTCAGTGATCTGGACGGGGTGCGCCGGGCCGACGGAGGAAATGCGCTGGCCAGCAACGGCCTCCTGCACGAAGCCGCGCTGGAAATCCTCCGCGCCTAGCCATACTTGCTCACATGCAGCAGCTGTTCGACACCGGCGAGCCGGCGGCGTCGCAAGTGCCGGCCGACGCTCCGCTGGCCACCCGGCTGCGCCCGCGCACGCTGGAGGAGTTCGTGGGCCAGGACCGGCTGCTCGCTCCCGGCTCGGCGCTGCGGCGAGCCATCGAGGAGGGACATGCCCACTCGATGATCCTGCATGGTCCCCCGGGCAGCGGGAAGACGACCCTGGCCCGGTTGATCGCCGCGGGTACCGATGCCGCCCTTGAGGAGGAGAGTGCCGTCCAGGCGGGCCGCGCCGAGGTCCGAGCCGTGATCGAGCGCGCGCGTGAGCGTTTGTCCGGCACAGGTAGGCGGACGATCCTCTTCCTCGACGAGATCCACCGCTTCAACAAGGCCCAGCAGGACGCGCTCCTGCCCGCGGTTGAGGAGGGGCTCGTCACCCTGATCGGGGCGACGACCGAGAACCCGTACTTCGAGGTCAACTCGGCTCTTCTCTCCCGGGCTCGGGTGTACGAGCTCGAGCCGTTGACCTCGGCGCACGTGCGCGTGTTGCTGGATCGGGCGGTGGCGCGAGGTGAGTGCGCCCCAGCCGGGCAGGTAGGCCCCGCCGCGCTTGAGTTTCTCGCCGAGCGCTCTGGCGGCGATGCCCGGATCGCGCTCAACGCGCTCGAGCTCGCCTGCGAGATCGCCGGCGCCGGTGCCACCGTAGAGCTGCCCCAGGCCGAGGAGGCGCTCCAGCAGCGGGCGCTTCTCTACGACAAGCAGGCCGACCGCCACTACGACACGATCTCGGCCTGGATCAAGGCCACTCGTGGCTCGGATCCCGACGCGTCGCTCTACTACCTGGCCGTGATGCTCGAGGGCGGGGAGGATCCCCGTTTCATCGTCCGGCGGATGGTTGTGCTCGCCTCCGAGGACATCGGCAACGCCGACCCTCAGGCGCTCGTCGTGGCCACAGCAGCGGCGCAGGCGGTCGAACACGTGGGCATGCCCGAGTGCCAGTTCTCACTGGCTCAGGCGGCGATCTATCTCGCCCTGGCGCCGAAGTCCGACGCGGCCAAGCGGGCCGTGGGGGCGGCGCGCGAATGGATCCGCGATCACGGCGCCGAGGCGCCCCCAGCCCACCTTCGATCCTCGACCCGTGGCGACGGAAACTACGAGAACCCCCACCGGCGGCCCGGGCACCTCTCACCGCAGGAGCTGATGCCAGATTCCGCCATCGGCCACCGCTTCTATGACCCCGACGAGGCCGAGGCCTTGCTCCGGGAACGTCTGGAGGCGATCCGCCGCCAGCGCGGACGAGCGTGAGATAGCCCACAGAGCAGCGGCTTCACAACCGAGCAACCAAGATCCGCCGCCGAAGCTACTACGGTGTAGGAAATGCCGAAAAGCTTTGAACCGGGCGCTTTGTTGGGCCATGTCTACACGCTGGGCGGCGGTCTCCTGGTGCGCCTGCGCCTGGCCCGGAGCAGCGACGCTCCGGCGATCAAGCGGCTGTTGGAGGAGCAGGGCCGTGGCGGGTCCGATTTCGAGATCGCCCGTCTCGTTCACTTCGACCCACGCCGGCGCTACGTCGTCTGCGCCACTGGGCTCGTGGACTCGACCGAGGTGCTTCTCGGCGTCGGGGCAATCGGGCTCGACGGAGTCATCGAGCCCGATTTGCTGATCGTCGACGGCCAATGTCCCGAGCAGGTCGCCGAGCTTCTGCGCACCGCCCTTGTGGCGTGCGCGGCCCGGGCCGCCTGAGCCCTACAGCTTCACCCGCGGCTGCTTGGCCGAGAGCTCGGGGAGCATGCGAGTAGGCAGTAGGCTCGCAGCCATGACCACGACCGCACCGCCTGACCAGCTGGAATCGTTCAATCCCGCCACCGGAGAACGACTGGGCGGGGTTCACGTCACGCCGCCTCGGGAGGTGCAGGCAGTCGTCGATGCCGTCGCCCAGGTCCAGCCCTTCTGGGCGCAGCTCCGGCTCGAGGATCGCGCGCGCTACCTGGAGCGCGCCGCCCAGGTGCTGATCGACGAGTCGGACGAGATCCGCGACCTGATCGTGCGCGAGCAGGGCAAGCCCCGCAACGAGGCATTTGCCATGGAGGTCCTGCCCACGATCGATGCCCTGACCTGGATCGCGCGCGCGGGACAGGAGATCCTGGCCGACGAAAAGATCCCCATGCCGCAGGTCTTCCTGAAGACGAAGTCCTCCGCCTTCACGTATGAGCCGCTGGGCGTGATGGGGGTCATCTCGCCCTGGAACTACCCCTGGAGCATTCCCTTCGGCGAGGTGGCGCTGGCGCTCATGGCGGGGAACGGAGTCGTGCTGAAACCCGCCTCGCTGACGCCGCTGATCGGGGAGCGGATCGGCCGGGTGTTCGAGCGCGCCGGGGTGCCGGAGGGCCTCGTCCGGATCATCCACGGTCCGGGCACGGGATCGGCGCTCGTCAATTCGAGCGTGGCCAAGGTGTTCTTCACCGGCTCGGTGGAGACGGGACGAGGCGTCGCCGAGGCGTGCGCCAAGCGGCTCAAGGGCTCCGTGCTCGAGCTCGGGGGTAAGGACCCAATGCTCGTCCTCGCCGACGCCAACGTCGACCACGCGATTGCCGGCGCGCTGTGGGGTGGGTTTGCCAACGCGGGCCAGACGTGCTCAGGGATCGAGCGCGTGTACGTGATGCGGGAGGTGGCGGAGCGGTTCATCGAGGGCGTGGTCTCCGGCGCCGAGCGGCTGCGCGTCGGCGACCCGCTGGGCTGGGAGACGGAGATTGGCCCGATGGTCTCCCGCGAACAGTTCGACATCGTCGGAGAGCTTGTCGACGACGCCGTCGCTAACGGAGCGACGCTGCGCTGCGGCGGGCCTTCAGACGCGCCTCCGGGCCTCGAGGCCGGAGCCTTCTATGCCCCGACCGTGCTCACCGATGTGACGCACGAGATGCGGATCATGCGGGAGGAGATCTTCGGTCCCGTGCTCCCGATCATCACCGTCGACTCCGAGGACGAGGCGGTGGCCCTGGCCAACGACTCCCAATTCGGCCTTGGCGCATCGGTCTGGACCTCGGACCGCGGCCGAGGCGAGCGGATCGCCCGGGAGATCGAGTCCGGGATGGTCTGGATCAACGACCACATGTTCAGTCATGGCGCCTGCCAGTGCTCGTGGGGCGGGATCAAGGATTCAGGCCTCGGACGGACCCACTCGAAGTTCGGGCTCTATGAGTGCGTGAACATCAAGCTCCGGGTGTGGGAGGGCTCGGCGGTCAAGAACGCCTGGTGGCATCCGTATGACGCGACCTTGGGCAAGGCGCTGCGCCAGAGCGCCAAAATCCTCTACGGCCGTCCCTCGATCCGCGCCACGGCACTCAAAGACGGGATCGGCCCGCTCCTGAAGGTCGGCGCTCGGCTGGCCGGAGACGCGCTGAAGCGGTAGCTACTTCTAGGCGGGCGGTGGGTTTAACCCGCGAAAGGTTTCCGATCCAGGAGTGTCCTTATGAAGAAAGCGTTGGCTCTGGCCGGCGTGGCCGGACTTGTGGCCGCAGGCGGTGGAACCGCCCTGGCTTCGTCCGGCGGTAGTTCAAGTGGTGCGTGTGCGGCCCAGCGGGCGACGGTGAAGAACGATCGTCACACGCTGCGCGCCGACAACGCCCAAATCCGGGCTGACCGGGCTGCCATTCGCGCCGACCGGCTCCAGCGGCGGGCCGATCGCCGCGCTCACAACTCGAGCGCCGTGGCGACCGACACGACCAAGCTCAAGGCCGACCGCGCGAAGCTTCGCAGCGACTGGAGTAAGCGGCGGACCGATCGCCAGACCTGGCGCTCCGACCGAAAGGCGCTGCGCGCCTGTCGCAAGGCGAACCGCAAGTAGGCCTGGGGTGGGTCAATGGCGGGAGCCTACGTCCCGCCATTGACCCAGGCTCGCCCAGGTACCCTCTGACGCATGCCCGCTCAGGCCTATGCCGGCAAGGAATGCGTCTGTCAGTACCGCAAGGGCATCTGCGACCAGTCTTGCGTCGCGGACATGCTCCAGACGCCGTTCTACATCGCCTGCCTGCGACTGACCGGCCGCCGCTGCGTGGTGGTCGGCGGTGGTGAGGTGGGACTCGAGAAGGTCGAGGGGCTGCTCGCCTGCGATGGCGATGTGACGCTGATCGCGCCCCAGGCCCACCCCGAGCTCGTCCAGCTGGCGCTCGAGGCCTCGATCCGTTGGGAACAGCGTGAGTACGAGACAGGCGATCTCGACGGGGCGTTGATCGCGATCGCCGCCACCGACGACACCGACCTCAACATTCGTGTCTTCGAGGACGCCGAGGCCCGCTCGATGCTCGTCAACGTCGTCGACGTCCCGCCGCTGTGCAACTTCATCCTGCCTGCGATCGTCCGGACAGGGCCTCTGGCCGTGGCGATCTCGACCGCAGGGGCCTCGCCGGCGCTGGCCAAGCGGATGAAGCGGGAGATCGCCGAGATGTTCGGGCAGCCGTACGCCAACCTGGCCATCCTCCTCAACGAGGCGCGGGGGTGGGCCAAGGCGACGCTGCCCACCTATCAGGACCGCAAGCAGTTCTTCGAGTCCATCGTGAATGGAGATCCGGACCCGGTCGAGCTCCTACGGGAGGGCGACGTACAGGGGGTGCGCGACCTCATCGCCGACGCCCAGCAGGCGTACGCGCCGGTCTAGCTCCGACGTCTCAGGCCACCGGCTGGAGCAGGTCGATCACGTCCGAGCGCCGGTAGAACTCGATCCCGGGGCGGTCACGATCGGCGTCAGCCCGCTGGGCCAGTCGCTGAAAGGCGGGCGCGATCCGGGCATAGACGCCGGGCGGCTCACCCTGGATTCGAATCCGGGCGTAGCGTCCGCCGGGCAGCGTGTCGAGCTCGAGCCCAAGCTCGAGTGCGTCGTCTCCCTCGCGGATCTCAACACACGCCCGGTACTCGTGGCCCTCAGCGTCGAAGATGCCGTAGAACTTTCGCCCTCGCAGCGAGCCGATCGCCTCCTCTAGCTCGCTCCAGACGCGTGTGATCTCCGCCTGCTCATCGGCGCCTCGTTTGAACAGCACCCGCACCGGCTCCCGTTCGACGATGGCCGGTTCCAGGTAATCGCCCACGCCCGACAGCTTAAGCCTCGTGCCCCGCTCCGTCTACGATCCGGGCGGCATGAGTGAACGGCTCACCCATCTCGACTCGGCCGGCCGGGCGCGGATGGTGGACGTGTCGGACAAGACCGCCACGGATCGGCGTGCGGTGGCCCGGGCGGTGGTGCGAGTCTCGCCCCGAACCGCGGATTCTGTCAAGGCTGGCGACACCCCCAAGGGCGACGTCCTCGGTACCGCTCGGATCGCCGGCATCCAGGCGGCCAAGCGAACCTCGGAGCTGATCCCGCTGTGCCATCCGCTCGCGCTCTCGTTCGTGGGAGTGGAGGGGGAGATCGACACCGACACGGGTGAGATCACCCTGATCGCCGAGGCCCGGACCAGCGGCCCCACCGGAGTCGAGATGGAGGCGCTGACCGCCGTCTCGGTGGCCGCCCTGACGGTCTACGACATGATCAAGGGGATCGAGCGCGGCGCAGAGATCGGTCAGATCACGCTGCTCAGGAAGTCAGGCGGGCGCTCCGGCGAGTGGCGTCGCGACTGAGGGATTTTTCAGCCGCTCCGCGCGCTTGTGTAATCCTCAGCGCGTGAAAACCGCTGTTATCACGATCTCCACATCGGTCGCGGCCGGGGAGAACGAGGATCAATCGGGTGAGGCCTTGGCCGAGTTGGCCGAGCAGCTCGGGGCCGAGATCGTCGCCAGCGAGGTCGTCTCCGACGACGCCGGAGCGATCGAGGAGGCGCTGCGCCGGCACGTCGATTCCGACGTCGCGCTCATCTTCACAACCGGCGGGACGGGGCTGACGGTTGACGACGTCACGCCGGAGGCCACCCGGGCGGTGATCGAACGCGATGCCCCGGGCTTCGCCGAGGCGATGCGGGCCGAATCGCTCAAGTACACCCCCATGGGCATCGTCTCCCGCGGCGTCTCCGGAATCGCCGGACGGAGCCTGATCGTCAACTTTCCCGGCAATCCGAAGGCCATCAGCCAGCTCTTTCCGGTGATCGCGCCCACGCTCGAGCACGTCGTCGCCACTCTCCAGCGCGAGCCCGGAACCCGCACCCCCGGGCATTGAGCTCCGCTCCTCCGGGGATCGAGCTGCGCGGGCTGACGCGCCGCTTTGGCGAGCGTGAGGTGTTGCGTGGGCTGACCGTGGCGCTCCCGGCCGGGGCCACGCTGGCCGTGCTGGGGCGAAACGGGGCCGGCAAGTCGACGCTGCTGAGGATCCTGGCCACGCTCCTGCGCCCCCACGGCGGCGAAGTGGCCGTGCTGGGGGAGGCCCTGCCCCAGCGAGCCTTCGCGGCGCGGGCGAAGCTCGGCTACCTGGGGCACGACGCGCTCCTCTACCGCGATCTCACGGGGCGGGAGAACCTCCGGTACCACGCGCGGCTGCACCGGCTTGCCGAGGGACGGGTGGACGAGGTGCTGGCGGCGGTCGACATGGGCCCTCGGGCCGACGATCCCGTGCGGACTCTCTCCCAGGGCATGGTCCAGCGCCTGGCCATCTGCCGCGCCGTTCTCCATCAGCCGCAGCTGCTCCTGCTCGACGAGCCATTGGCCAACCTCGACCCCGGCGCCGGTGAGCTCGTGGAGGCGTTGATCGGCCGCAGCTCCGGCGCTACTCGGGTGCTCACCAGTCACGACCCGGCCGCCGCCCTCCGTGAGGCCGATCTCGTCCTGGGCCTCGACCAGGGAAGGGCCGCCTTCGTCAGCCCGCCGGCCCAGATCGAGGAGCGCGAACTGGGGGCGCTGTACCGATGAGGACCGCCCTCACCGTGCTGCGCAAGGACCTGCTGCTTGAGCTGCGCACGTTCGAGACGCTCCCGGCGATGATCCTGTTCGCCGTCGCCACGTTCGTGGTCTTCCACTTCGCTCTCGATCGCTCCACGATCGGCGGTCAGCTGGCGGCGGGTGTGCTCACCGCGACGCTGCTGTTTGCCGGCCTGCTTGGCATCAACCGGCTGTTCGTGGCCGATCGTGAGCAGGGAGGCTTCGACGCCTTCCTCCTCGCCCCGGTGGATCGCTCCGCTCTGCTCGTGGCCAAGGCGGCGGCGCTGTTCATCTTCCTGGTCGCTCTCGAGGTGGTGGCACTTCCCGCCTTCGCCCTGTTCCTACTCGGGCCCTCGCTGGGACGGTCGCTGGGCGGCCTGGTCGTCCTGCTGGTCCTGGCCGACGTGGCGCTGGCGGTAATCGGGACGCTGGTCTCGGCCATCGCTGTCCACACCCGAGCCCGGGACCTGATCGGCCCGATCATCGCCCTGCCGCTCCTGATGCCGGCGCTCATTGCGCTGGCCGAGGGCGCGGGGCCGCTGATGGCGGCCCACGGTCGGACGTTCCCGGAAACGCGGTGGCTGGCCATACTCGGGCTCTATGATCTGGTCTTCGCCCTCCTCGCCTATGCGGTGTTCGACTTTCTGCTGGAGGACTAACGGATTTGAGTAGCTATTCGCGCGGCCTGCGCGGTTTCACCATCGCCACGGTCGCGGCCTTCGCCGCGGCGCTGACGCTGGTCTTCTTTTACGCGCCCCTGGACGCCGACCAGGGCTTCATCCAGAAGATCTTCTACATCCACGTCCCCCTGGCCATCGTCTCGCTCATCGGCT
This sequence comes from Solirubrobacteraceae bacterium, assembly GCA_035505215.1. Lineage (GTDB taxonomy): Bacteria > Actinomycetota > Thermoleophilia > Solirubrobacterales > Solirubrobacteraceae > Palsa-465. Next base: position 376,620 of record DATJQY010000034.1, read on the forward strand.
ACGTGGTGGGCGGCCTGTTTGCCATCGGCTACCTGCGAACCGGCGAGCGCAAGTGGGACATGCGCTCCTACGTCGCCATCCATATGTCGCTGATCTTCACCATCGGAGGGCTCATCACCGGGTCGATCTGGGCCAAAGCGTCATGGGGCCACTGGTGGGAGTGGAGCGACCCGACGCTTGTCTCCTACCTGATCGTGTTCCTCCTCTTCGCCACCTACCAGCCGCTGCGCTTTTCGATCGAGGACCCGGAGCGCCAGGCGCGCTACGCCAGCGTGTTCGCGATCGTCGCTGGCGCCTTCGTGCCGCTGAACTTCATCGCCGTGCGGCTCTCGCAGGGCTTTGTCCACCCGCGCGTGCTCACCCTGACCGGGGGTCGCCTGCCCGGATCGATGCAGCTCACGTTCGGAATCTCGCTGATCGCTGTCGCTCTGCTCTTCACGACGCTGTCGAAATACGAGCTCACGGCCAAGAGCACGCGGATGCAGCTGCGACGGCTCCGCCGGAGCGCCCTCGGCGACGGGGCAATCAGGCCGCTCGGCCGGAGTGCGGCGCCGTCATGAGCCTCGTCTTCGCCGCGCCGGCGCTTCCCCTGCACACCGCGGGACCGTACGTCGCCGCGGCCTACATCGCGTTCGTCGTCCTCGTACTCATCTACGTCGCCATCATGGCGACCCGGCTGCGTCGCACGGAGCGCGATCTGGCCGAGCTCAAGCGCGAGGTGGACATGCGCGATCATGACCAGGCTGCCGAGCGCGACTATGAGGAAGTGGCGTGAGCGAGCTTCTGGCCATCGGCATCTCGCACAAGACGGCCCCGGTTGAGATCCGCGAGCGCCTCGCCCTGCCCGATGCACGGGCCACTCAGTTCGTCCGCGACCTGCGCGGCACCGCCGACGTACACGAGGCGGTGACGCTGTCCACGTGCAACCGCACCGAGCTCTACCTGGTCGTGGCCGACGCGGTCGAGGCCGAGGGCCGAGTCCTGTCGATGCTCTCGAGCCAGGCCGGGATCCGCCCGACGGAGCTGGCCGGCTCGATCTACTCGCACCGCAACTGCGACGCCGCCCGGCACCTGTACCGGGTCACCGCCGGCCTCGAGTCGATGGTCGTCGGCGAGGCCGAGATCCAGGGCCAGGTCAAGCGGGCCTACGAGACGGCGCTGGCTCGCGACTCAACCGGCCCGCTGACCAATCACCTGTTCCGGGCCGCGCTCGCGGCCGGCAAGCGTGTCCGCAGCGAAACCGCGATCGCCGAACGCCAGCTGAGCCTGCCCAGCGTCGCCGTGGCTCTGGCCCGTGAGCTCTTGACCCCCGGCCTTGAGGGCCGCTCAGTCGTCATTGTCGGAACCGGGGAGACGAGCGAGCTCACCGCTCGGGCGCTCAGCGACAGCGGCTGCCGGACCGTGTTCGTGGCCAGTCGCCGGCGGGACCGCGCCCTCAGCCTGGCCCGCCGCTTTCACGGCGAAAGCGTCAGCTTTGACGAGCTGCCGAGCGCGCTCGAACGGGCCGACATCGTCGTCACCGCCACGGCCTCGCCACACCTGCTGTTGGAGGCGCGAGAGCTGGGCGAGGTGATGGGAGCGCGCAACGGCCGCCCGATGCTCCTGATCGATCTCGCCGTGCCGCGTGATATCGACGCCACCTGCGGGACGATCGACGGCGTGTCGCTCTACGACGTCGACGATCTCGAGGCCGTGGTGGCACGCAACCGGCGCGTCCGCCAGGCCGAAGCACGCAAAGCCGAGGGACTGATCGAGCAGGAGATCCAGCAGTTCGCGGCCTGGCTGGGATCGCTCGAGGTGCTGCCCACCATCTCATCGCTGCGCTCGCTCGCGACCGAGATCGCCGAGCAGGTGGTGCTTGAGAATGCGGGCAAGTGGGAATCGGCCTCAGAGCGCGACCTTCACCGCGTCGAGGACCTGGCCCGGGCGATTGTCAACCGGTTGCTCCACGAGCCGACCCTGCGCATGAAGGAGCTACGCGACGGCCGTGTGCACGCCCGCATGGCGCTCGTGCGCGAGCTCTTCGGGCTCGAGGCCGAAGAGGTACCCGAGGCGTCCAAGGGCCAGCCCCCCGGGCTCGGGGAAGCCGACGAGCTCGCCGAAGTCCGCGAACTGCGCCGGCGTTGATCCGCGTCGGCACGCGGGGCAGCACGCTGGCGCTGGCCCAGGCGCGCTGGGTGACCGAGCGTCTGGGCGAGGAAGCGGAGTTGGTCACCGTTACCACCTCGGGGGATCGCGGCAGCGACGCTGACAAGTCGCGCTGGATCAATGAGCTGGAGCTGGCGTTGCTCGCCGACGAGATCGATCTGGCTGTTCATTCGGCCAAGGACGTTCCGGCCGAACTGGCCGGCGGGCTGGCGGTGCTCGCGATCCCGCTCCGGGCGGACCCCCGCGACGTGATCTGCGGCGTCGGCTCATTGACCGCGCTGGCCCCGGGCGCGCGGGTGGGTACGAGCAGCCTCCGGCGCATGGCCCAGATCCGAGCCGCCCGCCCTGATCTCGAAGTCGTCCCGCTCCGCGGCAACGTCGACACGCGCCTGCGCAAGCTCGGGGAGGGACAGGCGGACGCCCTCGTGCTCGCCGCCGCCGGCCTCGAGCGGCTCGGGCGCAGCGGCGAGGCCGGTGGCACCCTCGAACAGCTCGTGCCCGCCGCCGGCCAAGGCGCGCTCCTCATCGAGGGGCGCCCCGGCGCGCTTCCCGCCGAGCAGTTGAGCGAACTCAGCGACGGTGTTTCGAGCGCGTGCGTGAACGCCGAACGGGAGCTCGTCCGCGCGCTCGGCGCCTCGTGCAACACGCCGGTGGGCGCCTACGCTCGGCCTCTCGATGGATCGAGCGAGATCGAACTCACCGCGTGGGCCGGGCTACCCGACGGCTCGGAGTGGATCAGCGATCGACTGCGCGGCGCTCCCGGCCGGCTCGGTGAGGCCGTGGCTCAGCGCATGCGTGACGTGGGGGCAGGCGAGCTGTTGGCCCACGCCGAGCGGAAGGTCGAAGCGTGACCGTCTACCTGGTTGGCGCCGGGCCGGGCGACCCCGGCCTGATGACGGCACGCTCGATCGAGCTGATCGCCGCCGCCGATGTGATCGTCTACGACCGCCTGATTCCGCCCGAAGCGTTAGCCGGCGCCCGGCCGGATGCCGAGCTGATCTACGTGGGCAAGGAGGGCGGCGGTCCCTCCATGCCGCAGACCCAGATCGAGGCCCTTCTCCTGGAGCACGGCCGGGCAGGACGTTCGGTGGTCCGCCTGAAAGGGGGCGACCCGTTCGTGTTCGGGCGAGGCGGCGAGGAGGCCGAGGCGCTGACGGAGGCCGGGATCGCGTACGAGGTGGTGCCCGGAGTGACGGCGGGTGTGGCGGCGGCCGCCTATGCGGGCATCCCCGTGACCCACCGCGGGCTGGCCAGCGCGGTTGCCTTCCTGACCGGCCACGAGGATCCCGACAAGCCGGAGTCGGCGCTCGACTGGAGTGCCCTGGCCCGCTTCTCCGGCACGCTCGTCCTGTACATGGGTGTGCGTCAGCTCGCCTCGATTGCCGAACGGCTGATCCGGGCGGGCCGCGATCCCGAGGAGCCGGCGGCGGTCGTGCAGCGGGGGACGCTCCCGGATCAGCGAGTGGTGGAGGCGACGCTGGGCACGATTGCCGCCGCGGCACAGGACGCCGGCGTGAAGGCGCCGGCGATAACCGTGGTTGGCCCGGTGGCGGCGCTCGGCGATCAGCTTGGGTGGCTCGACGCCCGTCCGTTATCGGGGATGACGGTCGCGGTGACCCGGGCGCGGGAGCAGGCCAGCGACCTGGCCGGCCGCCTCCGGGAGCTGGGCGCCGCGGTGATTCAGGCGCCGGCGATCCGGATCGTGCCGCTGAAGCCGGCACTTCCCCACCTCGCGCGCTATGACCTCGTCTGCCTGACCAGCCCCAATGGCGTGCGGCTTCTGTTTGAGGCGATGGCCGACGCCGGGCTCGATGCCCGGGCCCTCGCGGGTGCCACGGTGGCGGCCATCGGACCTGGCACAGCGGCGGCCCTGGCGCAGCGCGGAGTCATGGCCGATGTCGTCCCCGAGCGTTTTGTGGCCGAGAGCCTGGTCGCGGCGCTCCGGGACGTCCCGGTCAGCCATGCCCTGATCGCCCGCGCCGCCGCGGCGCGCGATGTGCTCCCCGATGCCCTGCGCGAGCGCGGAGCCGAGGTGGACGTGTTGGCCCTCTACGAGACGGTCGCCGAGCCGCTGAGAGACGACCAGCGGGCGGGCGTGGCGAGGGCCGACTACATCACGTTCACCTCGTCCTCGACCGTGACCTATTTTCTCCAGAGCGCCGGCCGGGACGCCATCGGGGGCGCCAGGCTTATCAGTATCGGTCCCGTGACCAGCGCGACGCTCCGTGAGCACGGACTGGAGCCGCACGTTGAAGCGGCGCGGCACGACATCGACGGCGTGATCGACGCGCTCGTCGATGACGCCGCGGGCCGGCGAGCCGAGACGACGGCGCTCAGCTAAAGCCGACGAGCGCCAGCTGGCCGCTGGCCGTCTGGCCGCCCCCGGTGAGCGACACCTGTGCCCCCAGCTGGTTGCCGCCGGCGTGGGCGAGCATCGCGCGGCCGGCCGTGGTGAGCGAGAAGATCACGTAGCCGAGCTCCCCGGCCCCGAGGCGTTCGGGACCGGTCGTGGCGATCACCGTGTGACCGACGGAGATGCTGGCCTGGACCGAGCACGGAGTCACGCTGGCGTGGCAGCCGGCCAGGATGCCACCGATCCCGTGTGAGTTGACGAAATCGCTCGTCCCCTCCAGCGAGAGCAGGCTGGAGGCGGTGAGGCTTCGGTGCGGGCCGCTGCCCGTGGTCGAATACCCGACCAGGTTCATCGAGGCGCTGCTCCATACGCCCGAGGCGTCCCTGGTCTTGACGATGACCGGGAGCCGATTCGACTTCGCGTGATCCAGCATGCCTTGAGCCGCACCTGAGAGGCGGAAGTAGACGAGGCCGGTCTCGCCGGCGGCGATCCGTTCGGTGCCCGTCGAGGCAAGGACCGTGCGCCCCGAGGTGATCGTCGTCGTGAGCTTGCACGCCGCGCCGGTGAAGCAACCCACGGGGAGGCCGCCGAAGCCGCCTGACTTGGGCACGAAGGCGCTTGAGCCGTAGATCTCGACGTGGCGCGGGAGGCTGACCTCGTTCGATCCGGACAGGCTGCGCCCCGAGGCGTCCATCGGCTGGACCTCGAGATACGGCGCCTCGGTGCTGGCCGGTATCGCGGTCTCAAAGCCACTTCGCCTCACCTGACCGATGGCGGTCAGTGCGCGGGGTGAGGTTCCGGCGAGAACGCGCCAGGCGGCGACGTTGGTGGATCCGTTCCAGCTCGCGTAGAGCTCAGGCGTGTCGCCGGAGGCCCAGCCCTGGGCGAGTGCCGGGGTCGTCGTCGGGGTGCCGTTCCACTGGAAGCGGTAGGCCCGGTAGCTGCCCGATGGCTCGACGAAGCGGGCATCGAAGATCTGCTGCCCGCCCGCGGTGTCCTCGGAGAAGTACGGCTGCTGGCCCCACCCCAAAAACACGTCGCCGCCTGACAGTTCCTGGACCGAGCCCTCGAAGTTGGTCGAGATCTGGGGCGAGTGCGGGAAGGTGTTGAGCAGGCGCGCGGTCATGTGCGTGGTGTCGAGGGCGACCCGGATTCCCCGGGCGTACTTGTGCACCGTGGGCGGCCCGGCGCCGTCGTCGAAGATCGTGATCGAGCCGTCGGGCTGGACCACCGCATCGTGCTGGAAGGCCGTGGTCGTCCCGGGCCCCATCCGGAAGCTCGAATGCTTGCCGCCGAGCTCCCACATGATCTGTCCCGTGGAGCGGTTGATCTTGTAGACGGCCGAGGTGTCCCGCATCGAGAGGATCAGGTTGCCGTCCTGGTCCACACCGAAGGAGTTGCCGTGGTAGGGGTCATAGACGAAGCCGGGGGTGCTCGTACCCATGTCCGAGTAGCTCAGCGGGACGTGGTCAAGCGCGTGCCACTCGAAGAGGACGAGCCCGGTCTTGATATCGATCTCCTGGATCACGCAATCGAGGAGCGGCTTGTGCACCACGTTCGGCATGCTCACCGGGGAGAAGGACATGATGTAGGCGTCTCCCTGCGGGGTGATGAGGAACTCGTGTAGGTCCATCTGAAGGCCGTTGGCGGCGTGCACGGTTGCCACCTCGTGGTAGTTCTGGTTGAAGATCACGCCCTCGCCCTCGCCGGTCCCGTTGTTGGTGGTGCCCTGAAACCAGGTGAGGACGGGTTGTCCGTAGAGGTTCTGGACCCGGAAGTCGGTGACGATCAGCTTGTCCGAGATGGGGTAGGGCTGGAACCACAGGAGGTGGCCGGTGGAATCGAGGATCATCGGGCCGTTCTGGACCGGTCCGTACTGCGGCGCCACGAAGATGTCGCCCTGCGAGGCCGGAGCCGAGTTCTTGGTAACCGAGATTGCAGGAGGCTGCAGGTCAGGCCGAGACCTGAAGTGCTGGAGCGCACCCGGCCCGTCGGGCACCGTCTCCAACTTCGCCGGCTTGATCGGCCACGACGGGTGCTCGATCTTGAACGTGAAGCTCCCGTTGGTGCCACCCACGATGTTCAGCGAGGTGGTCACGGTTACCGTCTCACCGGTGCTGAACGGCGTGCTGGGGATGAAGCTCCCGCCGTCGCCGTCGGAGTCGGCTTCGATCTGGCCGCTGTGGCTCCCGCTCTGCGAGCCCACCACCTTGACGCTCCCGATCTCGCTCGCTGGGATCCCGCGGAAGGCGATCTGCTCACGAGGCTGGTTGTAGCTCGTCCCCGGTGACGGATAAACCGAGACGGGCGTGGTCGGCTGGGCGACGGCGCTCCCCGTGAGCAGCGTGAGAGTGACGGCCAGCGCGAGCGCTGGCAGCAAGAGGGTCCGACGGATCACCGGGTGAAGGCGAAGGCCCTAGTAGGACTGGCAGAGGGGATGGCAGACGGTTCCGCCGCCGCCCGACTTGGGCTTGACCGCGTTGCCGTTGGTGTTCACCACGTACCAGTGGCCGCCAAACTGGTTGGCGCCCTCACCGTTGATCTGTCCCGCGGTTTTGTCCCGGGCGAACGCGTAGAGCGGGTGGCCGTTGTAGGTCACCTGAAGTACGCGGTTCGAGCGCTTGATCGTGCCCAGCAGCTTGGAGTTCACGCCTGAATTTCTGGCGCCGGTGGGCCGGGCGCTGGTCAGGAGCGGAAGCCAGGTGTTGGCACATGATCCGCTGCAGTTGCTCCTGCCCGTCTTATCGGCGGTGAACATGTAGAGCGCATGACCGTTGGCCGCGGCGAGCACCTTGCCCCGTTTGCTCTGGTGGGTGGTCACCAGCGTGGGCTTGGTCATCGCCGCCAGAGCGCCTGCGCCCAGCGCAAAGAGGGCCGTCACGGCGGCAAATGGTGCGATCCACCTGGCGCTCGCGCGGGCGGCACTTTCAAGTTGGCTCATGGTCACGTGCTCCTTATCGGGTTCTGCCCCGAAACACCTTGTCAGAGGCATGGTTGCGGCGCGCGCGAGATTAGCCAAATCGTACGCGTGCCAAGATGGGCCGGCCGGAATGAGCGATTCGGGACCCGTGATCACATTCATGTCGGACTACGGCCTTAAGGATGACTTCGTGGGCGTCTGCCATGGCGTGATGGCCGGGATTTGTCCGGAGGCGAGGGTGATCGATCTGACCCATGGCGTCGCCCGCCACGACGTCCGCGCCGGGGCCCTGATTCTGGAGGGTGCGCTTCCGTATCTCCCCGTCGGAGTGCACCTGGCGGTGGTCGATCCGGACGTGGGCGCGTCCCGCCGCGCCGTTGCGATGCGCCTGGCCGACGATCGGATGCTGGTGGGACCGGACAACGGCCTCCTATCGCTGGCCGCGATTCAGGCCGGAGGCGCGGTCGAGGCGGTCGAGATTGCGCATTCGAAGTTCCGCCTGGAGCCGGTGTCGGCGACCTTCCACGGCCGGGACATCTTCGCTCCGGTCGCCGCCCACCTCGCCGCGGGTGTGCCGCTGGCCCAGGTCGGAGATCCATCTGACCCCGAGGCTCTGGTCCGCCTTGTCCTGCCTGAGGCCGAGCTGGTGAATGGCGTCGTGACCGCCCACGCCCTCTACGTCGACCGCTTCGGCAACGTCGGCTTGAACATCGGGCACGCGGAACTCGCCGGCTTTGGCTTCAAGCTCGGACGCGAGGTAGAGCTCGAGACCCCCGCCGGGGAGCTCAGCCTGACCTATGCCCGGACCTTCGCCGACGTGCCCGAGGGTGAGTTCCTGGCCTATGAGGACGCGTACCGGCGGCTGTCGATCGCGATCAGCCACGGCAACGCGGCCGAGCGCCTCGGCATCGCCACCGGGGACGAGCTGCGGGTCAGGCTGCGGTGACGAGCCTTGGTGTGCCGCGGGTCCACTTCCGCCGCGTCGACTCGACCAACGCGCGGGCACGAGGGCTGGCCGAGGCCGGGGCCCCGCACGGAACGGTCGTCACCGCCGATGAGCAGTCCGCCGGCCGAGGTCGTCAGGGCCGGACGTGGAGCGCGCCCCCGGGGCAGGCCCTCCTTTTCTCGGTCGTCCTGCGCGACCCCCCGCGGCTTCTGCCGCTGGCCGCCGGGATCGCGGTCGCCGAGGAGGCCGGAACCGAAGCGCGGATCAAGTGGCCAAACGACGTCCTACTCGACGTGCGCAAGATCGCCGGGATCCTCGTCGAGGGGCGCCCCCGAGAGCGGTGGGCCGTCCTTGGGATCGGCCTGAACGTGGCCGTCAAGGTCGACGAGCTCCCGCCCGAGCTCCGCGACCGGGCCGGCTCCTTGGAGCGCGGCCAAGCCGAAATCGAGCCCACGCTGAACCGCCTGCTCACGCGGATCGAGCGCTGGCTCGTGGCACCGCCACGGGCCCTGCTCGAGGCCGTGCGGGCGCGCGATGACCTGCGCGGCCGAGCCATCCGGTGGCAGGCCGGCCACGGTGAGGCGGCCGGGATCGACGATGACGGTCGCCTGGTTGTGCTGACCAAGGCCGGTCAGGTCGTGCTCGAGGCGGGGGAGGTCCACCTTGGCTGAACCGGCGGGATCGCCGCGCAAGCGGCACGCGCTGGAGCTGTTCAGCGGACTTCCCGAGCGCTATGACCGCATGGGGGCGCTGCTCAGCTTCGGCCAGGATCCGCGCTGGCGTGACGCTCTCGTGCGTGCAATCAACCCGCAGCCCGGCCAGGAGGTGTTGGACGTGGCGACCGGCACAGGAATGGTGGCCTTTGCCCTGGCGCGGCAGGGCTCCCGGGTCGTAGGGCTCGATCAGAGCGAGGACATGCTGGGGCGGGCGCGGTCCAAGCTCCGGACCGAGCCCGAGCTCGCCGTCAGCTTCGTCCGGGGCGAAGCCGAGCGGCTGCCGTTTCCCGACGGCCGCTTCGACGCCCTCAGCTTTACCTACCTGCTGCGCTATGTGGACGACCGTGAGGCCACGATGCGGGAGCTGGCCCGGGTCCTCAGGCCGGGCGGGAGGATCGCCATGCTCGAGTTCGGCGTTCCACCCTCGCCGGCGCTGCGGGCGCTGTGGCGGATCCACACGCGCTATGTCCTGCCCGCCGTCGGCCGGCTCGTGTCTCCGGCCTGGTACGAGGTCGGCCGCTTCCTGGGCCCGAATATCGAGGCCTTCTACGCCGCCGAGCCGGATCTCGTCGCGCTGTGGCAGCGCGCCGGGATCGATCGCGTCTCGCTGCGGCGCATGAGCTTCGGCGCCGGGATCGTCATGGACGGAGTGGTCCCGTGACGACGACGGAGCGAGAAGGGCACCTTGCTCGCCCCGCCTTCTACGCCCTGCGCACCGGAGGCTGGCGTGACCTGATCACCCTGCTTCACCCGCCGTACACGGCCTGGCACCTGAGCTACGTCGTGTTCGGCGCGGTCGCGGCGCCCGGGCTCCTGCACGGCGATCGGCTGGCGGCCGCGCTGGGGGCGTTCTTTCTCGCCGTCGGCATCAGCGCCCACGCGCTGGACGAGCTGAACGGACGACCGCTCCAGACCCAGCTCGGGCGCGGAGTGCTCGTGGCCCTGGGGGTGCTGGGCCTGGCCGGGGCCGCCGTCATCGGCGTGCTGGGCTGCGTGATCGTCTCGCCGCTGCTGGCACCCTTGATCGTCGCCGGCGTTCTCCTGGTCCCGGCCTACAACCTGGAGCTGTTCGGCGGCCGCCTGCACTCCGACCACTGGTTCGCCCTGGCCTGGGGAGCCTTCCCGGCCTTCACCGGCTACTTCGTCCAAACGCTGACGGTGCGCCCCGCCGGCATCCTCGTCGCGGTCGCGTGCTACCTGCTGAGCCTGGCCCAGCGCCGCCTCTCGACGCCGGTCCGCCGGCTCCGCCGCCAGACGGTCTCGGTCTCCGGGGAGCAGCGCCTGGCCGACGGGAGCGTGGTGGAGCTGGACCGGGCGAGCCTGGCGCAGCCTCTGGAGGGCGCGCTCTCGGCCCTATGGCTGGCGCTCGTCCTGCTGGCGGTGGGGCTGCTGTTGACGCGGTTGTAGGGGTCCGGACGCTCGGTCCTCCCGCGGCGCAGCGACGACGAAGCGTGGAACTGCCGGTGCCGGGTGGCAAAAAGGTGCGCTTCGGCGCGTGCGCGGGGGCCGACCGCACGTTTTGTACCTATTGGGTACTGAAGGTGCGTCCGTCGGCCGTCGGGTGTGAGCGACGCACGTTTTTTCCCCGGCCGAATGCCGGGGGGCTACGCCGCAGCCTCGTGCTCGTGCGGCTCGCCTTCCTCGTCCTCCGAGTCCTCCGAGCCCGCTGAATCGTCAGCGGTCCCGGTCGGAGTCTGGGCCCCATCATCCTCATCGAGGTCGAGGTCGAGGTCAGCGGCGGCAGAAGTACCTTCCTCCTCCACCTCCAAGACCTCGTCCTCGTTTGGGGCGGCCACCGCCGGCGCCGCGCCGCTCTTAGCCGCCGCAGCGCCGTTCCCCTGAGAAACGGAGCCCTTCGACCGCTTCCGGCGTCCCTTGCCGCGCCGGCCCTTGGGGAAGTTCCGCAAGAGCTCACGGGCCAGGGCGGCCGGCTTGCGCGCCATCCGCGTCCGCGCCCCCCGCAGCGCCTCCTCGGCCTCCGGGGTGTGCGCCAGGGCCGCGGCCAGCAGGGCGGCCGACAGCCGCCGGTCCTCCTTGCGCGCCGCGTGGACGAGCCGGCGGGCGTTGCGGGCGTGGGCGGCTCCGGACGAGTTCACGAGCAGACCGAGCAGGCGCTTGGTCTCTGGCCAGCGCTGGACGGCGTACTCCTCATGGACCTCTCGGGTGTACTCGGCCATGCGCCAGATCCAGGCGTTGGCCTGGTCACGGCGGCCGATCCGGCGCTCGGCCAGCGCCTGAAGCATGATCTTGACTCCCTCGCGGCGCTCATCGCGGGGCCAGCCGGCCATGATGTCGATCGCGGAGTCGAAGGCCTCGGCGTCCCGGCTGGCCGCGATCTCCTGCAGGGCTCGCAGCCGGAGTTGGGAGTGGCGGTTGCGCTGGACGGCGGTCAACAGGTAGCGGCGCTTAAGCTCACCCTGGCGGTCGAAGTGCAGCATCGCCTTGGCCCGCCGCCAACCGTTCGGCGCGACTCGGGCACCGGCCAACGCCGCCCACACATGCTGCTCGCCGTAGTCGAGGTGCTCGACGGCGATCCGCCACAGCTCGCGCTCGAAGACCTGCGCCCGCCGGTCGGGATCCGGCGTGACTGGAAGCACGCGCCGCTCGACGCGGACGCGGCGCCCGCGCCCGCGGCGGACCGGGCCCACGACGATCGCGCCGCCGCGGTAGACGTCGCGGTCCAGCAGTGAGTGCAACGTGACCACCGGGTCGTCGTGCTTGGTCGCGGGGTGGACGAAGTCGACGACGATCCCCGCTTCCTTGCCGGGATGCCGGCGGGTCACGCGTCCCACCCGCTGCTGATAGACGCGCTTGGAGGCCGTGGGCGCCAGGTGCATGCACACCGTGGCCCGGGGGCTGTTCCAGCCCTCGGCCAGCAGCATGGCATTGACGAGCACGTCGATCTTGCCTGACTCGTAGTCGGCCAGGATCCGGGCCAGCTGGCGCTTGGGCGTCTCTCCGGAGACAGCCTGCGCCTTGATGCCGAGATCACGGAACGCCTGGGCGACGTTGTTGGCGTGGCGCACGCCGGCCGCGTAGACGACGCCCGGGATGCCGTTGAAACGGGTCTTGTAGAGATCGGCCACGGCCAGGTTGAAGGGCGTCTGATCGAGCAGTTCGGCCAGCATCTCCTGGTCGAATTCGGTGTCCACCTCGCCGCGGCGCAGCGGAACCTTGGCGATCGTGCGCACCCCCGGGCCGGGCGGGATGCGTACGCAGCGCAGCGGCGCGATCACGCCCCGGCGAGCCGCCTGGGCGAGATCGAAACGCGAAGTCTGGGTGGGGAAGAGATCGGTCACATGACGCGCGATGAGCGCGCCGGTGGCCGTCATCCCAATGAAGATCGGTCCGGACCAGCTGCGGATGGCCGCCGAGGTCTTCTCGCCCAGCGCGGTGTGAGCCTCGTCGCAGATGACGATCGTGTAGGCGTCGGAGATCTTGCCCGCGTTGCGCACGAACCACTGATAGGTCTCGACCGTGACCGGCCCGTTGGCGGCGTCCTGGCCGGCGAGCAGTGGGGCGTGGATGCGGTCGCGATAGCCACGGTCGCGCAGCTCGCCGTTGAACTGGTCAACCAGGTTGCGGCGGTGAGTCAGGATCAGGATCCCGCCCGTCCGCGACCCCTCGACGAACCCAAGTGCGGCCACCGTCTTCCCGGCCCCAGTGGCGTGCTCAAACCAGAAGCGACGGTCGGCGTTGGGGTCCTCGGGCTGCTCGATCTGGACGTCCTCGTCAAGGCCGTCGTCGGGCTCTTCCTGCCAGTCCTGGAGCTCCTCGTCGTCCTCCACGCCCTCGTCCTCAGCGTCAAGATCGAGGTCGAGCTCCTGAGACGATGCCCCGGCGCCGTTTGAGCTGGGCGCCGGCGCGGCTGCCACCGCGCCGTTTCCATTCCCGTTGCCGTTGCGCTGCGCCTCGGCTAGAAGCGCGGTGAGCGTCCCGGAAAGCGCGTCGACCTGATGGGCCGACAGCACCGTGCCATCGACCAGGTGCGGCTCCTCTTGGGAGAGCAGCCGCTCGAGCCCCAACAGGAGCGAGAAGTGCCGGCGCCATTCGATCGACGGCTGCTGGTTTCCGGCCTCGATCTCGCTCAGCGCCGCGTCGAAGGCGCGCCGGCGGGCCGATCCCGGCGCCAGTGCCTCCTCCAGCGACTCGCCCTCGTAGACGAACTGCTCACGCGTGAAGACTTCGACTCGCGCGATGGCGGCGGATGTGGGAAGTGAAGCGGTGTCAGCCATGATCGGCAAACGAGGTGGGATCACCTATGAATAGGAAGCGGGGTGGAGTCACCCATCAAGATCGGAAGGTGGCGTTGCAGTGCGCAAGCCGCCGGTCCTGCGGTGGCGGCTCAGAGAGCCTCAACAGTGAACTGCGCGGCGCGGGTACCTCAGTCGCCCACGGACCCCCGCCGCCTCGTTCACGAGGATACGCATATTCTAGCGCGTCTGCGGTCAGATTAGGCTGCTCTGGCAAGCTTCATCGGAGATGAGCACCGCCGTCAGGTATGAGGTACGGCGCGCCGGAACGCCGCAAGAGCTCGACGAGGCGTTGAAGCTGCGCTATGACGTCTTCTGCGTCGAGCAGGGCGTGCCGGAGCGGGAGGAGCTCGACGGCCGCGATCATGAGGGCATACACCTGGTCGCCGTCGCTACCGACGAGGGCGCCGAGGACGGAGAGATCCTGGGCACGTGCCGTCTTGTGATGGTCGGGCGGACGGTGCAGTTTTCACGCCTCGCCGTGCGCATCTCGGCTCGCCGTCAGGGCATCGCCACGGCGCTGCTCGAAGCCGCCGATGCGGAGACGCGGGCCGCCGGCGGGCGGCGACTTGTGCTTCATGCCCAAACCTACGCCCGTCCGCTCTATGAACAGGCGGGATACCTCCCGCGCGGGAACGTCTTCCGCGAGGCCGGGATCGAGCATGTCGCGATGGAGAAGGAGCTCTCCTAGTGGGTCCCGGGCTTGCCTGAGATCCGGATCGACCCGCTGACTGGCCAGCGGGCGATCATCGCGGGAGATCGAGCCGGGCGACCCGGAGGCGGGCTGTCAGCGTCACCGGCGGCGGCGCTTGATCCTGAGACGGATCCGTTTGCCGAGGGTCACGAGGACCGGACTCCTCCCGAGGTCTACGCTGTCCGGCCGCAGGGTGGGGAGCCGAACACCCCCGGCTGGACCGTGCGGGTGGTGCCCAACCTCTACCCGGCGCTCACCCCCGATCCCGATCCGGTCGAGGACGAGGCCAACCGGGATCTGTTCTGGGCCGCGCCCGCGGTCGGCGCCCACGAGGTGGTGATCAACGCGCCCCAGGCGGTCATCTCGCTGGCCGACCTCCCGGTAGCGCAGGTGCGTCAAGCGGTCGCGGTCTGGAGGAGCCGAATGCGCGCGCATTCGGACGCCGGCTACGTGCACATGATCGTCAACGAGCGCCGCGAGGCCGGCGCCTCGCTCCCCCACACGCACGCTCAGCTCTACGCGCTTGACTTCGTGCCCGCGGCCGTAGCCCGGGAGCGAGAGCGCTTCGGCGCTTACGCGACGCGCACGATGGGGGGCAACCTGCTCGCCGACCTCGTCCAGGAGGAGGTGCGACGCCGCGAGCGGATCGTGGCCATCGACGAGGAGACGGTGCTGATGGCTCCGTTCGCGGCCCGGGTTCCGTATCAGCTCCTGATCGCGCCGCGGACGCCGCGCATGCGCTTCGAGGATGACGGGCCGGACGGGGCGGCGATGCTGCGCGACGCTCTCGGCCGGCTCCAGCGCCGTCTCGGCGCCAGCCCGCCGCTCAACCTGTGGGTGCGGACCGCGCCGCCGGATGCCGAGCACTTCTGCTGGCGGATCGACATCCTGCCCCGGCTCACCCATCTGGCCGGGCTGGAGCTTGGGGCGGGCGTGAACCTCAACATCGTCGCTCCCGAGCAGGCCGCGGCGGAGCTGCGCGAGGTCTGACGTGGGGCGGTCCTCGCCCGAGGCCTGAGGTGCGCGCGCTCGTCCAACGGGTTTCACGGGCTTCGGTCAGCGTCGAGGGCCGCGAGGTCTCGGCCATCGGGCCCGGCCTGGTCGTGCTCCTGGGCATCCGGCGCGGCGACACCGAGGAAGAAGGTGACTGGCTGGCCGACAAAGTGAGGGCGCTGCGGATCTTCCCCGACACCGAGGGACGGATGAACGAGCCCCTGGGTGACCGTGATGTGCTCTGCGTCAGCCAGTTCACCCTCTACGGCAATCCCCGCAAGGGCAACCGCCCGAGTTATGTGGAGGCGGCGGCGCCGGAGTTGGCCGAGCCGCTCTACGAGCGCTTCTGCGAGCGCATGGAGGCCCGTCGGGGCGTGTTCGGGGCGATGATGGAGGTCGAGCTCGTCAATGACGGGCCGGTGACCCTGCTCGTGGATAGCCCCGGCGGCTGACCGGTGCGTGACTACTACGAGGAGCTCTGGCAGCGGCTGCCGGCCGAGCTCGAGCCTCCGGACTGGGAGTTACGGCGGGACTTCCTGCTCGGTGAGGTGAGGCCGGGGGAGCGGGTCCTCGACCTGGGTTCCGGATCAGGGGTGTTCACGGCCGCCCTGGCGGAGGCGGGGGCGAGGCCGGTGGGCGCCGAGGTGGCTGAGGCGGCGGTGTCACGCGCCGGGACGCAACATCCGAGCCTCGACTTCGTCCTCGTCCCCATCGACGGGCCGCTCCCGTTTCAGGACAACACGTTCGACCTCGTCTGGTCAAGCGAGGTGATCGAGCACCTGGCGGACACCGCGGGCTGGCTCTCGGAGGTGCGGCGCGTGCTCGCCCCGCGTGGGCGCCTGCTCCTGACCACGCCCTCCCACGGCCGCCTGCGTTTGGCGCTCCACGGAGTCGAGCCGTTTTCCGAGCCGCTCGGGGATCACCTCCACCTGTATACGCGGCGCTCGCTGGGTGAGCTGCTCAACGAGTTTGGGTTTGTCGACGTCTCGGTGCGGACGGCCGGCGGCCCCCCTCTGCTCAGGCGCCTGCTCCTGGCCCGGGCGGTGCGCTGATGCGCGTGATGATCGACGCCACGTACGCCGAGCGCTCCCCCTTCTCAGGGGCGGGCGTCTACGTCGAGCGCATCGTGCACGCCCTCGGTCGCGTCGAGGAGGTCGAGGTCGAGCCAGTCGTCAACCCTCGTAGTCGCCCTTCGGCGGGGAGCGTGACTTTGCAGGACCTGGCCGGGGACCACTGGTGGACGACGTTCCAGCTACCGAGGCTGGCTCGCCGGGCCGGCGCCGACGTTCTGCACCACCCCTTGCCGGCGTTCACGCGGTGGACGTCAAGGCCTCAGGTGGTGACGGTTCACGATCTCGCCTTCCAAAAGCTCCCGCAGCACTTCGACCGCGGGTTCCGCCGCTACGCCCGGGTGTCTCACCGCAGTGCCGCGCTGGCGGCCCAGGCCGTCGTGTGCGTGAGTGAGGCGACGGCTCTCGACGTGCGCGTGCTCTGGGGCGTCGCACCGGAACGGACCGTCGTCGCGCTGCTGGGTCCCGGACAGGAGGTTCCCCAGCTGGAGCGTCAGCCCCGGCACTTTCTCTATGTGGGGGACGACGAGCCGCACAAGAACCTGCCCGTGCTGCTCGCCGCCTACGCCGGCTATCGGGGGCGGGCGGAGCGCCCGGCCGAGCTCATCCTGGCCGGCGCGGCGACCGGGCGCGGAGAGGGAGTGAGGATCGAGCAACGCCCCACCCGTGAGCAACTGGCGGAGCTCTACGCCGGAGCGCTGGCGCTGATTCACCCGAGCCTCCACGAGGGCTTTGGCCTCACCGCGCTCGAGGCGATGAGCCTGGGGGTACCGGTGGTCGCCTCGGCGATCCCCGCGTTGCGAGAGATCTGCGGCGGAGCGGCGCTCTACGCCGACCCGCGTGACCCGCGTGCTTTCACGACGGCGATGATCCAGCTCGCGACCCAGCCCCGGCTGCGCGAGCGCCTGGCCGACCACGGCGCCCGCCAGGCGGCCCGGTTTTCCTGGGACGCCTGCGCCCGGGCCCACGTTGAGGCCTACGAGCTGGCGAGGGGCCTGACCCCGCGGGGCCGCTAGGCGGCCCGCGCGACACTTATCTGCCAATCGCTGCTCGGAAGCTCGGCGCGTGGCGTGAAAGCGTCGGTTTCCGACACTTTTCCGCCCCGAGCGCAGGCGCGCGTGAGCGTTGGCAGTTAAGTGTCGCCGCTCGCCTGGGCCGAACCCCTAGGTCGGAACGTCCGCGCAGAAGACCGCGGGATCGCTAGCGGTCTGAGCGTCCGCCGGCTGCAGCTCCAGCAGGCGGCGGAAGTCCTGCGTCATCTGAGGATCGTGATGGCTGTAGTCAAAGCAGCCGAGCTCCTGCCAGGTGGCGGCATTGGCCGGCTGGCGGGAGGTGGCCTGGACGAGCTCACCACGGGCGGAGGCCCGGTTGCCTAGGTGGTCGTAGATGACCGCGAGAAGGAACAGCGGGTCGACCGAGACCGGGTCCTCGGCCGCCGCACTCCGGGCGTCGCTGAGCGCCACGCCGCCGTTGCCCTGGTAGGCCGCCGTCTCGGCGGCGGCAGCGGCATCGGATGAGCGCAACGGCTGGACGATGACCCAGATCGCGACGAGCGTTACAACGACGGTCGAAATAAGCGCCATGACCGCCCCCGGGCTGCGGGAGAGTCGTCGCGGGCGCTCCAGGCAACCCACCCGGGCCGAGAGCGGGCCGCGGCCGGCGAGCCAGCCGGCGCACGCGAGGGCGGGCACCGTCGTCCCGGGGATGAACCAGGTCCAATCGATCAACGAATGAAGGCCAAAGGTGACAACGACGGCCAGGAGGGCGATGAGCCCCGCCCGTTCGGCCGCCGCTTCCCCGCTGGGCGGCGCGCGCTCTCCGGCGCCGCGGCGTGGCCAGCGCAGCCCGAGCGTGCGCGCCGTGTCCAGCCACCAGGCCACGAGCAGGGCGAGGCTTATGGCAAGGCCGATCAGGCCGAAGTCGGCGAACGTCTCGGCCAGGTAACCGTGGGCGTGTACGGCATGGGCGTGCTCGGAGTTCCAGACCGGGCTCGACGAGCTCGGCTGGGCGGTCGCGAAGCCGACCGCCCCGACGCCGGCGAGCAGATGATGCTCGCCCAGCGTGATGGCCTGGCTCCAGTAATGGGGGCGGCTGTTGGAGAGGTCGACGAGGCGCCCCGGGGTGTTGCTGACGATCCCGTTCGGATTGGTGACGCTGTTCCAGACGTGGGAGACCTCGCCGGTCAGGCCGCGGTGCGACGCCGCCAGGGCGCCGATCCCGGCGATGGGGATGAGGCCGACGAGGACGAGCAGCCCGGTAGCCACGCTCCGGCGGGCACGAACCGAGAGGGTGGTTCGGTCCAGCAGCAAGACGGCTCCCACCGCGGCCGCCGCGGTGAGGACGAGCACGATGACGAGCACGAGCCCGAAGGTATGACCGGCGCTGGTTCGCGTGGGGAGCGTCATGTAGTTGGCCGAGATCCCCCGCGTGCCCAGCCCCCAAATCGAGATCACCGCCGCTCCGGCCAGCCCCAGGGCCAGGATCAGCGCCGAACGAAGGCGTAGCGGTGCCAGGCCGAACCACACGATGAGGCCGATCACGGCGACCACGATCGCCCCCCGGCTGAAGGCCAAGAGGACCGCCGGCACGAGGATGGCCAGAGCCGGCACGGCCAGCGCGCGCAGGAGCAGCGAGCCCTCGCGGCGGGCGCCCGCCCACAGGCAGGCAGGGATGCCCAGCGCACCCATGAGGCCCACCGCGTTCCAGTACCCGAAGGGGACGTTCAGCCGCCCGAGTGGGTCGCTGGCATCGAACGTACCCGGGAACACTTTGGCCAGGAGCGCGTAGCCGCAGACAACGGTGGCTGCCGCGGCCACGGCTCCGACGAGCGCGGCCCAGCGCTCCGGAGCCAGCCGAGCCAGCATCAATGCGGCGGCGAAGGCGGCGAAGTAGGACAGCGTCCGGTTGGCCTCGAGCCACGAGTTGGCGGGCTGCACCGACCAGGCGATCGAGGCGTACGTGAGGGCGGCCAGGGCGGCGAACAGAAGCAGGGCGCGGCCTCCCCACGCCGGCCCCCGGCGGCCGAGCAGGGCCAGCGCGATCGCCGCGCCCGCGGCCACCACGATCAGGCCGACCTGGACCCAGGTGTTGGGCGCCAAGTCGACGCCGCCGGAGGCGAGGAAGGCGACGAGGCAGAGCGCCGCCGCCCCGATCGCACCGATGAGAACATCGCTACCCGGTCGACGTCGCTCGGCGAGCGTTGGGCGCGCCGCCTGGCCGGGCCGCGAGGAGGCCCCCCCGGGCGCAGTGGCTACAGACGACACAGTGGCGCCGAGGCTATCAACGGGGCTTGTGAGCGACGAGCATCAGCGTGTGGCCGAAGCGGGCGGCGCGCGGCCGGGACCCAAGCTCGTCGAGCGGGCGCAGCGCCGTCTGAATCGGTGGGGGAAGCCGGCGCCAGCCGTAGGTCACGGCGTGCAACTCCGGCTGCAGCCCGACAGCGCGGGCGAGGTCTTCGAGGCGCTGTGGCGAGATCGGAATGTCGTCCGGGGTGCCGTGGATGGCCGTGGCCAGGCCGAGCTGGTTGGCGACCGCCAGGGCGCCGCCCACCGGGTGCCAGAGCCCCGGCTCGATGGCCACCAGCGCACCCCCGGGCCGGAGCAGGCGCGCCGCCTCGGCGAACACCGGCTCAAGCGGGCCCTGGAAGACGATGTGATGAAGGACGAGGCGATAGAGGACGACGTCGAAGGACGCGTCGGGCAGATCGAGCTGGCCGGCGTTGCCGACGAGCGCTTCGTCGGCCTGCCCGGACTCGAGGACGCCGGCCACGCGATCGCCGTTGGCATCTGCCCCCACGAGCCGGAACTCCGGGGCGGGAAACAGGTGGCGCCCCGGGTGCCACCCGCAGCCGACCGAGAGCACGTCGCCACCCGCCAGGCCCAGCCTCCGCGTGATGATCGTCGCCTCCCGCGCGAGGAGGTGGTCGTAGTAGGCATCGAGCGTCGACTGCCGGCTCACTCGGTCCAGGAGATTCCCGGGCTGGTATGGCTCTGAGCCCATCGGCGGGCGGGAGTCTAGGAGCAGGCTGTCAAGATCCGCCGATGCGCTTCGAGGATGTCGCCGCCCGCGTGGCGGGGATTCCGTTCATGACGCCTGAGCTGGGGCGTCGCGTCTACGACCACATCCGCGACACCGAGCCTGGGGAGGTGCTTGAGCTCGGGACCGCCCACGGTGTTTCAGCCGCCTACATGGCGGCGGCGCTCGAGGCCAACGGGCAGGGTCGGCTGATCACCGTCGATCACGGCGGCGCGGCCTATGACCCGGCGCCCGAGGCGGTCCTTAAGCAGGCGGGGCTGAGCCACCGCGTGGAGATCGTGCGACAGCACAGCTCCTACAACTGGTTTCTCAAGCAGCAGGTCGAGGCGGCCAGCGATGAGGCCGGAAACACGGCGCCTCGGTTTGACTTCTGCTACCTGGACGGAGCCAAGAACTTCAATGTCGATGGCCTCGCCGTGGTCCTGATCGAGAAGCTGCTGCGCCCCGGAGGCTGGCTACTCATGGACGACCTCGAGTGGACCTACGTGGACAACCCCTGGATCCTCCCCAGCGGGGACGGGCATCCGCTCGGGCCGCTGTCCGAGAGCGAGCGGACCGAGCCTCCGCTCTCGGCGGTGTTCGAGCTCATCGTCAAGCAGCACCCGTCCTTCTCGGTATTTCGCCGCGAGGATCAGTGGTACGGCTGGGCGCAGAAGCAGCCCGGCGGCGAGCGGCGCTACGAGTTGTCGACGAGTCGGCCCCTGAGCGCCGTGGTCATGGGCGAGCTGCGCCGGCGGCGGCGCCGGCTGCGGCGAGACGCTTAGCCGGTCCGAGCCGGCGAGGACGACTCCAGCACCTGGGCGTAGGCCTCCACCGTCTCGCGCCCGCACCGCTCCCAGGTGAACGCCCTCCCGACGGTCTCCCGGGCCTGGCGCCCAAGCGCCTCGAGCCGGTCCGGGTCCCGCAGCAGCGCGGCGATCTCAGCCGCCAGCGCTGGGGGGTCCCTGGGCGGGACGAGGACGATCCCGCCGCCCGCGGCGGCGATCTCCTCGGGCCCGTCCTCGCCGCGGCAACCGATGGCCGGGACGCCGCCGGCCATTGCCTCGACGTAGGCGACGCCGAACGCCTCATCGACGCTCGGCAGCACGAACAGCGTCGAGCCCCAGGCGGCAGCAAGCGCCTGCGCCGGCTCGACGGCGCCACGGAACTCGACCAGGTCATCGACCAGGAGCGAATGCGCCTGCGTGCGGAGCCGATCCCGTTCCGGACCGTCGCCGACGATCACGTAGCGGAGCCCCGGATGCCGACCGCGGAGCAGGGCCAGGGCGGAGATGACGTCCATGTGGCGCTTGCGCGCGGCGAGGTGCGCGACGCTGACGAGCACAGGCCGAAACGGCGCCGGAGGGGGCTCGGCGGGAATCTCCGCCCCCAGATGAACCACCTTGGTCGCGTGGGCGCCGAGGTCGCGGCAGCGCGCGGCCGTGCCGGCGCTGTTGGCGAGCACCAGATCGGCCCGCGCCAGCGTCCGGCGGACATTCCGCTTGCCTGCGTGCGTGCCCTGGACGTCGTGGCCGTGCACCGACACGATGACCGGAAACCGCCGGGTCGCCCTGAGGACCGCGTCACCCGCGGGGACGGCATAGTGCGCGTGGATCAACTCGAAGGCGAACTCTCTGCGGATCCGTCGCAGTGCGCGGTGCAGCGCGGGGGCCGCCCACATGCCCCAGGAGTGATAGCTCCAGGGGCGCGGCGGCGAGACGTAGCGGACGTAGTCAACCCGGATCCCGTCGAGCGTGGCCGAGGCCGGTTGAGCCAGCGCCGCCCGGGCCCGCGAGGAGTCGCGGGCGCGGAGCGCCGCCAGAGGCGGGAGCGGCCGGTGCAGCACCAGCACCCGCACCTCGGCACCGGCGTCGCGCGCCGCCAGCGCCTGGCGGTGGGCCCAGATGCCGAGGACCGAGTCCGCGGCCCGGGGGTAGTACTCGGCGACGATCAGGACCTTCACGGCAGCTTGCGGTGGGTGACGCGCGTCAGCTGGGCCTCCGAGGCGGTCACGTAGGGCCGGTTGGCCAGGAACCGCCGTCCCTCCAGGATCGCGTCGGTGCGGTCATAGGCGGCGGCAACTTCCCGCAGGCCGTGGCGGACCGGCGTGGCGTCCACGATCCCAATCGGCCATTCCCGTTCGCGGGCCAACGCCGCCCAGTGGGCGTCGAGTCCCCAGCCCGCCCGGAGATCGGGAAAGGGCAGGAGAACACCGAACGTCGTGGCGTGGAAGGCGACCACCGGCCCGATCTCTACGTAGTTGGTCTCACGCACGAGACTTCCGGCCCGGCGCCGGGTGACCTGCCAGGAGGCGTGAGACCGGGCCCGGTGGGCGGGCTGAGCCAGCTTCAGGCCGAAGCGCTCGATCAAGAAGATGAAGCTGTCGAGAAAGCCGGAGGGCAGAGCCACGTCATCGTCGAGCACGACGAGCCAGTCCTGGCCCTCGGGTGGGTTGTCGGCCAGGAGGAGGTTGAGGTTCTCGAACTTCCCGCGACCGCCGACCGGGCGGCTGGCGAAGGTGACCCCGTGTCTTGAGCGCAGGAGCTCGTCGCGAGCCGCCGCCAGCAGGTTCGGCGCGTCGTCTCGCTCGACGGCCAGGGCGAGGACCTGCCGGCGGGGCGGCGACGACGCGGCGGCGCGGCGCAGCCGCCAGGGCCGCCCCTGAAGCCGGGCCCGAACGTCCGCCGTGGCGTCGGCCACGAGCGCCCTCGCCGTGGCACGCTTGCCCAGGACCAGGCCGCTGGTGCCAGAGAGAAAGTCATCCCTGGCCAGCGGCGGCTCGTCAGGCACCCGCGAATCGTTCATCGCCGGCGCTCGGCCAGCGCTTCACGCAGGCGTCCCGCCGCCTGGGCGCCCATCACGATCCCGTTGGCGCAGCGGCGCCGCGCCGTATGCCAGGCGCATCCGGCGAGCGTGCGTATCTCGCCTCTCAGGGGGGGCGCGACGCCCTTTCGGCGGTCGTGGCGCCGGGCGGTTCGCCCCAGCCGATACGAGGCTTGGGCCAGGGCGCGGACGCTCGAGTCCGAGGCAGTACGCCGGTGCTCGACCCCGGCCCCCGCCAGGTAACGGATCCGTCCCCCCGCCGCCCGGTAGCGCTGCTCCCAGTCCTCCTCCTCGCCGCGCCCGTGGATGGTCTCGTCGAACGGGCCGACGCGGTCGTATGCGCTCCGCCGGAGCGCCATATTGGCCGACCACACGAAGGTCGTGTCCTGATCCTCGGGGCCGAGATCAAGGGTGGTGATCGGAGCTGCCTCGCGCCCGCAGGACCGCGGTCCGCCGCCCTCCAGCCGGGCCCGGATGGGCCCGCCGAAGACCTCGTGATCTGGATCCGCGTCCACACCGCTGAGCATGGCCCCGAGCCACCCCGGCGGCGCGGCGATGTCGTCGTCGATCAGGACGATCAGGGGGGCAGAGGCGGCCGCGATCCCGGCGTTCCGGGCCGCGTTGGCCCCGCGGGGCGCAGGCAAGGTGACCAGCCGCGCCCCGTGGCGCGCGGCTACTTCGGCCGTCGCCACGTCGCCTCCGTCGAGGGCGACGATCGTCTCGGCCTTTAGCTGCGCGGCCTGAGGGGCCACGGAGGCGAGGGTTACGGCGAGGTAGTCCGCCCGGCGCTGCGTTGGTATGACGATCGAAGCCGACGGAGTCTCAGCCACGGCTGGATTCTCCTGCACTGTCGGTTTGCCGCGAGGGGTCTCAGCGTTGATGCGTGGCCCGGCGTTGCTCGATCAGCTGCTGAGCAAAGGAGGCGACGAACATCGGGTTGTAGCGCAGGTAGCGCTTCCAGAGCCGGCGAGGCTCCTGGGCGAGTCGGTAGGCCCATTCGAGGCCTGACTCCTGGATCCAGCTGGGCGCCTGAGGAACGAGCCCGGCGTGAAAGTCGAAGGCGGCGCCGACTCCCACGAGGACCGGGGCCTCGAGCCGGGGGCGCATCTGGGCCATCCATTTCTCCTGCTTGGGCACGCCGATGCCGACCCAGACCACGTCGGCCTGCGAGTGGTTGATCTCCTCCGCAATAGCCGCCTGCTCCTCGAGCGTCAGCGGGCGGTGGGGAGGTGAATACCCGCCCACGATCTTTACCCCGGGGTAGCGCCGGCGGAGGTTCAGCGCCAGCTGGACCAGTGCCCCCTGATTCCGCCCGCCGTAGAGGTAGAAGCGATGACCAGCGTCGACGGCGCGCTCGCAGGCGCGGGACATGAGCTCCGGACCGTAGACGCGGTCGCGCAGCGTGTGCCCGAGGGCGTTGAGTGCCCACACCAGCGGCTGTCCGTCGGGAACATTGATCGTGGCCGAGTCGAGCGCGGAGCGGAGCTCCGGATCCTCCCGAGAGGCCATGACCGTGTGGACGTTGCAGGCGCAGAGATAGCCCCGCAGCTGGCCCGCGACCATCGAGTCGAACCAGTGGAGCATCTCGTCATAGTCGGTGAGGGCGAGCTGGACCCCAAGCACGTCAACCGCGCGCGGGACCGTGGCCGTCTGGGGACGGAGCTGTAGTGAGCCTTCGGGACGCATGGTTTCTTGTCTATGACCTTCCACGGGAAAAAGCGCGCCAAACGGCGGCTCGTACGAACGGCCAGCAAGCGCTTATCAATCGGAAACGGCGAAAACGGTCTTTAGTTACGTCGTTGGTACTAAATTAGCCGTCGATCCGGCCAAAACCCGGCGTTTGCGGGTCCTCTGGTCGCTATTCTTGGTGGTCGACAGGGATGTCAAAGCGGCCCGCGAGCATCGCCCCCTTCTCGCGGGCTTGGGACGGCCCCCAGCCCTACCAGGGTCGTCCTGTGACCGGTGTCCGCGCCGCTTCGCGGCGCGGGCCCGGTCGCCTGCCCCGGTAGCCTCGGGCGGCCATGAGATGCCTCGTTAGTGGCGGCGCCGGATTTATCGGCTCGAATCTGGTGGACGCGCTCATCGAGCAGGGGCATGAGGTGTCGATCCTCGACGATCTCTCGACGGGCCGGCGGGAGAACCTGGCCGGGGCGCTCCGGGAGGGCGCCACGCTGCAGGTGTCTGACATCCGCGATGCCCCTTCGGTCCGAGCGGTGATGGAGAAGGCCCGTCCCGAGGTGGTCTTTCACCTCGCCGCGCAGATCGACGTGCGCCATTCGGTGGCGCGGCCGGCTGACGACGCGGCCACAAATGTCCTCGGCACGATCACGCTTCTCACCGCCGCGCAGGCGGAGGGAGTTCGGCGCTTCGTCAACAGCTCGAGCGGGGGCGCCGTGTATGGCGACACGGATGTTTTGCCCACCCCCGAGACCCACGCCCCCAGCCCGATGTCCCCCTACGGCCAGAGCAAGTACGCCGCCGAGGGCTACGTCGATCTGTATGCCCGATTGAGCTCTGTCTCCGCCGTGTCTCTGCGCTACAGCAACGTCTACGGACCGCGGCAGGATCCTCACGGAGAAGGCGGAGTCGCGGCGATCTTCTGTGGCTGCCTGGCCGAGGGAAGGCGCCCGATCGTGTTCGGAGACGGCCACCAGACTCGCGACTGGGTCGAGGTTTCCGATGTAGTCCGCGCCAATCTGCTCGCCGCCGAGTCCGCGGTGAGAGGGCCGATCAACATCGGCACTGGACACGAGACGCGGGTTCTCGACCTGATCGCGGTCCTGAACGAGGTCAGCGACCGAGGTGAGTTGCAGGAGCCGGAGTTCGCGCCCGAACGACCCGGAGAGGTCAGGCGCAGCCTGCTCGACGTCCGGCGAGCGGGCGATGAGCTGGGGTGGAGCGCTCAGATGGATCTACCCGACGGGCTCAGGCGGATCCTCCAGGGCATGTGACGAGGGTGACTACGTTGCGTCGTCTGGCGACGGGTCTGGGGAGGTGGAAGGAGGTCGTCGCGCACCGCGGGGACGACGTCCTCTGCCCCCTCTGCGGGAGGCGGTTCGATCGGTTCAAGGACGACTGGAACCGCGCCAACGCCCTGTGTTGGCGCTGTGGATCGCATGAGCGCCACCGGGCCCAGTGGCTGCTTCTCGACGAGCGGACGAGCCTGCTCGCCGACGCGCAGAGGCTCCTGCACTTCGCGCCCGAGTGGTGCCTGCGCCGCCGCTTGAGCCGGATCCGTCACCTCGACTACGTCACCGCCGACCTGTTGCAAGCCGACGTCGATCTGCGGCTCGACATCACACAGCTCGCCCTTCCCGATGCCAGCTTCGACGCCGTCATCTGTTCGCACGTCCTGGAGCACGTCGAGGATGACGCCGCTGCGATGCGGGAGCTGCATAGGGTCACGGCGCCCGGCGGCTGGTGTTTGATCATGGTCCCGTTGGATCTCGGTCGCGAGCACACGCTCGAGGACGCCACAGTCACCTCGCCGCAGGAGCGCCGCCAGACGTTCTGGCAGCACGACCACGTGCGGTTGTACGCGGCCGACATCGGAGACCGCCTGTCCGCGGCCGGGTTCACCGTCGAACGGATCCGGCCGCGTGAGGCATTCGCGTCGGAGCTGGTCGAGCGTTGCCGGATTGGCGACGCCGAGGACCTCTGGCTGTGCCGGCCACGATGAGCACGGTGACGGTGGCGATCCCGACCCGCAACGCGGGTGAGGGGTTCGAGCAGACGCTTGGTGCGATCGCCGGTCAGCGCATCGAGTCGGAGCTCTTGATCTGTGATTCGGGGTCCAGCGATAACACCGTGAACACGGCGCGCGCCTACGGTGCGTCGGTAATCGAGCTTCCGCCGGAGGAGTTCTCCCACGGGGGCACTCGCAATCTCCTGATGGAACGCGCCGCGGGCGACCACGTCGCCTTCCTGACCCAGGACGCCGTCCCGGCAGACGAGCTCTGGCTGACGCGCCTCTTGTGGGGATTCTCGGCCGCCGCCGATGTGGGGCTCGTGTTCGGGCCCTACCGTCCGCATCCCGAGGCGAGCCTGATGGTGACCCGCGAGCTCACCCAGTGGTTCGCTTCACTCTCTCCCAATCGCGCTCCGCGGGTGGACCGGCTTGGTCCCGAGGAGCGCGATCTTCCGGTGCGCGCCCTGCTCGGCGCGCGGGGGTACTTCACCGATGCCAACGGCTGTGTCCTACGCGCGGCATGGGAGGAGGTGAGATTCCGCCCCGTCGCCTACGCCGAGGACCACGTTCTGGCGCACGACATGCTGCAGGCCGGGTTCGCCAAGGTGTTCATGCCCGACGCGGCCGTCATCCACTCCCACGATTACTCGGCGCTCCAGTGGCTGCGGCGGAGCTTCGACGAGGCGCGGGCGCTGGATGGGATCTATGGGTTTGCTGAGCAGCGCCAGCTCCGTCGGGCGGTGCTCAATGTGTGGGGGCTGGTCGGCGCCGATCTGCGCTTCGCGCGGACCCGCGGCGCGGGACCAACCTGGGCGGTCGCCGCGCGGTCGCTACCTCATCACCTTGCCCGGGCCACGGGCACGGTTCTCGGTGGCCACGCCGGGCGGCTTCCCGATCCCGTCCGGAGGTGGCTATCGCTCGAGCGTCAGAGCTGAGCCGGGTCTACGGCTTGACCGTGAAATGCGCGATGGCGAAGCTCCGGCCCTGGCCCATCGTCGCGATCGCCTCGAGCTCGTATTTGCCCGGGCTCAACCCGCGAAGCTTGAGCGCGTTGGCGCCGGCTCGATCCTGGTGATTCAGGGTCTTGACCGCAACGAGCCGCGTGCACTTGACGACATGACCCCGCTTGCGCTTGGGCGCGGCCACGCACGATCGGCCACGGCGGACCCCCGTCACGAGCCGGAAGATGTGCAGCGCCGTCGCGGCGCCTCGGCTGTCCTTGTAGGTGACAGTGGTGCCCTTGGCGGCGAAGAAGCTGGCCGGGTTCAGACGCAGCAGCGAGAGGCTGAGCTGGCCGGTGCTGGACTTCGCTGTACCGCTGCCCGCGGTGACCACCGCGGTCGGCGCCGAGACGGCGGGGCCCTCGGTGTTGGCGGTGTTGGTCGCCCACTCCTCGACGCGCAGGGTGTCACCGAGGTCGCCAGAAACGGGGTAGTAGTAGCCGTTCGTGGCCCCGGAGATGGCGCTGCAATTCCCGCCTCCGAGGTCACATCGTTCCCACTGGTATTTGTAGGTGCCGGGGCCATTGGCCCACGCGGCGTGGGACTCGTTCAGACGCTGGTTCACCGCGGCCGTCCCTGAGATGGTGGGGGAGGAGGTTGCGATGGGTGCGAACACGGGCTCGTTGTCGCGATTGCAGCTTCCGTACGGATCACCCGGGTTGGTCGGCTGGTAGACACAGATGACCGTGTTGGCGTTCGGCGGCTCGTTGGCGGTGCCACCGGGGCAGAGTCCGTAAGCGTCCTCGCCCACGCCCTCGATCACCTGGAGCTGAAGCTGTTCGCCTGCCTCGGAGGCCAGGTTGGCGCCGGAGAAGTTCGATGGGCTGTTCTCGGCGTGCACGAACGAGTCGAGCGTCTGACCGCTGGCGCCGCCCGCGATGACCAAGAAGGGCACGCCGTTCGGATACCAGCCGGCGCCGTTCGGATTGGGGATGTACCCGCCGATGTCGTAGAAGTCGACCGTGTCCCCTTGGTTGATGCACAGGTGAATCGGCGTGAACGTAGTGACCGTGCTCGTGTTCACGGCTCCGGTAGTGGGCTGGCGGGAGTCCGAGCAGAACGGCATTAGGAAACCCGCCGCCGTCTGGCCATCCTGCACGTAGGAGCCATCAGGCTGGGGGCGGATCGCCTGGAAGTCGAGCCAGCGGACGTTCACGCCGGCTGAGTACTGCTGTCCATCCGGCCCGACCCCGTTCTGCCCGTTCGGGTCAGAGGCAACGGTCGGATCCTCCCAGGCGCAGCCCTTGACCTTGATCGCCAGCACCTGGCCCCCCTGGGGGGCGGTGTAGGCGCTCCCCGTATTCCAGATCGCCGTGTCGTCGCCCCCATGGACCTCGGGGCTGATGGCGTTGGCGGAGGCGGGATTGCCGTTGGTGTTGAAGGTCCCGCCCTGGTAGTAGCCGTTGGCGGTGTCGTAGTTGGGGGTGGCGCTGAGGTCGCTTCCCCACGGCGGCAGGATGGTGGCGCCGGCTGCGGCCGGAAGGGCCAGGGCAACGAGCGCAGCCACGGCGAAACCAACGACCCGAGCGAGGCGCCGCCTGCGGAAGCCGGGCACCGAAAAGCCGGCCTTGCCTATGTCGAGGAAGCCTGGATCCATCTCCCACAACCTTCATCGGCGCCCGTGAGCGCGAGTTTTAGCGCTCCCCCCGGGGCTCAGCGAAAGGTTTTCTTGGCCTCGCGTGCGGCGACGTCGGCAGCAGCGCCGCACCGCCGGTGCTGGTCGAACGGCGCGTGGTAGGCGCAGATGATGTGGTTTGAATCGAGCGCCTCCTCGGCGGTTCCACCGGGGCAAAGGCCGTAGGCGTCGCCACCCGTCCCCTCGATCACCTGCAACATCAGCTCCTCGCCGCTTTCGACTCCCCACCCGCTATCGCTTCCGCTGGGCCGCGCCCCGGGCACATACACGCCACCCGCCGCGTTGGCGTCTTCGAAGGAGTCCATCGACGCGCCCCCAACACGACTGATGACATCGAACGGCACGCCTTCCGGGTACCACGATGGGCCGGTCGGGTTCGGGATAAACCCGCCGATGTCGTAGAAGTCGACGGCATCGCCGCGGGAGACACAGAGGTGGATGGGGTGGAAGGTGGTGATCGTGTGAGTGCTGATCCGTCCGCGCCCGGGATGCATGGTGTTCGAGCAGAAGGGCAAGCTGAAGCCAGCGGCCACAGCGCTGGCTGTTTCACCGCCGCCGGTTGGCGCCAGGGCCTGGAAGTTGATCTGGTTGGCCGGAACGCCGCCTGATAGTTGGGTCGGCGCGCTGCGGTCCTTAAGCGCACATCCCTTGATGCGGATGGCCAGAACTTGGCCGCCGGCCGGCGCCGTAGCGCGCCCGCGACGCAGGTGGGAGTTCCATAGCGCCAGGTCCGCCCCGTCGTGCGGGTAGGGGTTCAGCACGTGCCGGGTCGAGCGATCGCCGGTGCGGTGCGAAGCCCCGTTGGCCGTGTCCAGGGTGGGCGTCTGCGACAGGTTGCTGCCCCACGGGCGGAGGATCTTCGCCGCTGCAGACGGCGCCATGGCAACGCCACACAGAACGGCGAAGGCCAGGATGGCCACGCCTGCGCGAAGCCGGCCACCAGTCGATGTGGGCAAGACTGAACTCATCCGCCAAGACATGGTCGGCACCCGCGGAGCCGGAGTTTAGGCAGCTAGGGCTCCACTCGGCGCGAGTACTCTCTCAGCGATGTCGGACGTCCAGGAAGGTATGGCGGAACAACTGCCGCACGTCGCCGTGCGGCGGGTGAGTAAGTCCTTTCGCATCCCGGAGCAACGCGTCCACACGCTCAAGGAGCGGGCGCTTCATCCCCGGCGCAAGACCGCCTACCAAACCTTCCAGGCGCTCAGGGATATCTCCTTGGCCGTCCAACCGGGTGAGTTCTTCGGGATCGCCGGCCGCAACGGCAGCGGCAAGAGCACGCTTCTGAAGTGCATGGCCGGCATCTATCAGTTCGACGGGGACATCTGGGTCCGGGGCCGCCTGTCCACCTTCATCGAGCTTGGTGTGGGCTTCAACATGGATCTCGCCGCCCGGGACAACGTGATCATGAATGGCCTCATGATGGGACTTTCCCCCCGTGAGGCTCGCCGCCGCTACGACAGCGTCATCGAGTTCGCCGAGCTTCAGGACTTCAAGGACCTCAAGCTGAAGAACTACTCGAGCGGGATGCAGGTTCGGTTGGCCTTCTCGGTCGCGATCCAGGTCGACGCCGAGATCCTCCTCATCGACGAGGTGCTCGCGGTCGGCGACGCTTCGTTTCAGCAGAAATGCTTCGACGTGTTCAACCAAATGCGGGATGAGGGTAAGACGATCGTCTTTGTTACTCACGACATGTCGGCCCTGCGTCGTTTCTGTCACCGGGCGGTGCTGCTCGAGCGAGGATCGATGGTTCACCTGGGCGAGCCGAAAGACGTGACCGAGCAGTACCTGGAGATCAACTTCGGTCGCGATCCGGAGGCGCTGGAGCGTGGGGAGCACGCGGGCGATGGCGACGCTCGGGTAATCGAGGCCTGGATCGAGAACGAGCAGGAGCAGCGCACCCAGGTGGTTCCCCAGGGGCAGCGGATCACCCTCCGCGTCATGGTTCGGTTCATGGTCCCGGTGGACGATCCCCAGTGCAGTGTCTACGTCCACAACGAGGATCAGCAGGCCGTCCTCGTCGCCTCCAGCTGGGTCCGGCATGAGCGCAGTGGTTCCTACGCCCCCGGCGAGACGGTGATGTTCTCCTTCTCGTTCGACAACGTCCTGGCGCCGGGGCGCTACAGCCCGGTCATCAACCTCGCCCACCGCGGGTCGGGACTCGACGTAATCGACCGCTACGAGCGCGGCTTCTCTTTCTTGGTCAGCGCCGACGTGGCCTTGGGGGGCGTGATCGACCTGCCCACCGAGGTATCGATCGAGCGCGTCGGGCCGGGAGTCACAGAGGGGGTCGAGGTGTGAGCGCGGTCGACTCGATCCCCTATGAGCGCCTCGGCCGGCCGATCCACGGCCCCGAGGCCCTGACGAGCGACTGGACCCGGTTCTGGCACCTCACCTTCAACATCGCGAAAACCCAGTGGAAGCTTCGCTTCTTCGGCTCGGCGCTCGGCTACCTGTGGCAGCTCGTGCGGCCATTGCTCATGTTCAGCGTGCTGTGGGTGTTCTTCACCAAGATCGGGCACATCGGCAACAGCCCCGATACCGGCGGCCACTACGGAGCTCAGCTGCTGGGCTCGATCGTCCTCTTCACCTTCTTCGGAGAATCAACCGCCGGAGCGGTCCGCAGCGTGGTCGACAACGAGGCGCTGGTCCGCAAGATCCAGTTCCCCCGCATGGTCATCCCGCTCTCGAACGTCCTGTTGGCCATGTTCAACCTGGGGCTCAACCTGATCGTCGTGTTCATCTTTGCCCTCGGCTCAGGCGTGCACCCGATGCTCACCTGGCTCGAGCTGCCCCTGATCGTCGCTGTCCTCGCCGTGTTCTCGACCGGGCTGGCCATGCTCCTCTCCGCCCTCTACGTCTACTTCCGGGACGTCGCCCCCATCTGGGAGGTCCTCTCCCAGGTCCTGTTCTACGCCTCGCCAGTGATCATCCCCATAAGCACCGTGGAGAAGCACCTACACGGTGCGCTGCTCCACCTCTACATGCTCAACCCGCTGGCCACGATCTTCCAGGCGTTCCGTCACGCCGTGATCACCCACGCGACGCCGTCTCCAGCCGAGATCCTCGGCAGCTACGCCGCGCTCCTCGGCCCGCTGGCGATCGTGGTGACGGCGTTTGTGGTCGGCTTCGTGGTCTTCGACCGGACCGCGCCTTACGTAGCCGAAAACCTCTGAGCTACTGGGCCGGCTGCTTGCGTAGCTCCGGCACCGCGTCGGTTGAGGCGGCGATGGGCCGGGGCTGCGAGATCGCGTCGAAGAATCGTTCGAGCGCGTCGATCTGGCGCGGCCACGTGTACGCCGCGGCGGTCTCAGGCCCCGCCTGAGCGAACTGATCTCTGAGTGCCGCGTCGGTGAGCACCTGCTGGAGCGCCGAAGCGACCTGATGCACGTCGGCCTCAGGCATCAGGCAGTTCCGCCCGTCTTCGCAGTAATCGCGGTTGCCGTGGGCGTCGGTGCAGACGACCGGGCAGGCCGTGGCCATTGCCTCGAGAGCCGGCAGGCAGAACCCCTCGTGCGACGACGTCTGTACGAAGGCTGTGGCTTCGTTCAGGAGTTGGTTGACCTCATCGTCGGAAGGCGCCGTGACGTAGCGCACGCGTTCCTCGTCCGGTGCCACCCCGGGCTCAATCCCAAACAGGCAGAGCTCTGGGCGCGGGGTGGGTAGCGCCCGCCACGCGGCCAGGGTGAGGGGCAGATTCTTGAGGGGGTTGGAACGGCCTAGGGCCAGCAGCATGTCCCCGCGCCGGCGGACCTCGGGGAGCCGATGGAACTGCTCTAGGTCGATTCCCGGCGGCACGATGGTCGGGGCAAAACCGAATTCACGCAGGCGCTCGGCGTTCCACTCCGAGATGGTGAGATATTGGAACTCGTGGCGATAGGACGCGAGCACACGGTGACGAACGGCTTCACTGTCGGGGTAGTAGCTCGTCTCGATGTCCTGGACGAAGTAGACGGGAATCCCCCGGAGCACGCTCGCCTCCCACACAGGATCGGCGGTTTCCCACCAGGTGGCGATCTTGATTGCGTCGATCGGCTTCAGGGCCTCAATCAGCTCTCTGTAATCGTCAAAGGTGCGGACGGGCGCCTTAAGCTCGAACCAGTCAGGTGGGCCCGTCAGTGACCACACCTCGACTCGGTGGCCCCGGTCGGAGAGCCGATTGGCATGCTCAAAGATGTCCCGGTGCCCGCCGCCCACTCCGGTGTTCTGAGTGACGTAGATGATCCGTAGGGCGCCGTCCTCGCCGCGGACCGAGCGCGCGTCGAAGAAGTCGCCCCACCGCGCCCAGAAGACCCGCTGGGACTCGCGTTCGCGCTCGCCCACGTGGCTGCCCCGAGTAATCGACTCCGTGTGCTCGAGCTCCGCCTCCGGGCAGTAGATGACGGAGTAGCCGGCCTGCCATGCCCGGAGGCAGTAGTCGACGTCTTCGTAGGCCATCGGGTAGGCCTCATCGAAGCCGCCGAGCCGGTCCAGCAGCTCCCGCCGGAGGTACATGCAAGCCCCGGTGACCGCGAGCATCTGCTGTGTGACATTGGCCGGCCCCCAGTTGTCGGCCTTGAACCGGTAGCGGTGATCGAACCACTCCGGAGCGCCAAGGTTACGAACGGTTCCCGCGAACTGGATGCGGCCGTCGCCGTAGAGCAGCTTGCCGCCCACAATCCCGATCCGGTGGTCGCGGCTGGCCGCCAGCTGCAGCGCGGCCAGCCAGCCGCGCCGGGCGACCATGTCGGAGTTGAGGAGGACGACATCGTGCTCGGTGCCGGCTGCCTGGAGCCCCCGGTTCACGTTCGAGGCGAAGCCGGTGTTGCGTTCGGCGGCGACCACCTCGATCCCGCGAATCCGGCGGAGAGCCTCCAGGTGCTCGGGACCACTGCCGTCGTCGGAGACGATGATTCTGACCCGGCGCCGGGGCGTCGTGCGCCTGATGCTCTTGACCAACCGCGCGACCGCCGGCGCATCCCGGAAGCTGGGAATGACGACCGTCACCGG
The DNA here is from genome assembly GCA_035505215.1 of Solirubrobacteraceae bacterium. Taxonomy (GTDB): domain Bacteria; phylum Actinomycetota; class Thermoleophilia; order Solirubrobacterales; family Solirubrobacteraceae; genus Palsa-465. The sequence continues at coordinate 410,864 of DATJQY010000034.1, forward strand.
GGTTCCGTGGCGGCGATACCACGCGAGCGCGGCCGATTGCCGCGCGCGCATCCCACCGTCGGGCTTGACAAAGCGCGCGAGCGGCGTGAAGCGCAAGGGGAAGGTGAGGCCGCGGAAGGCGAGTGACCCCAGGCCGTGGTAGCGATAGGTCAGATAAGCCCGCCGCCTGAGGTTGGCGAGCGGGCCCAGGGGCACGCCGCTGGTGACGGCCTGGGGCTGAGATTCCGCGGTGGGGTGTCGCTTGGTGGGGGGTTCTCTCATGGCTGGCGGGGGCGCGCGATGGCGCAGCTTACGAGGCAGGAACGGCCTAAGCTGCCCCGCGTGCTCCGCCAGAGTGAAGCGCGAACCGGCGCGCGGCGTGGCCGCTCGACCACGCGAGCCGTCCGGCTGGTGCTCGCCGCGGGCACTCTCCTCATCCTCGGCGTCCTGGCCCTGGAGATGTCGCCCAGCGCGCCTCGCACCGCTGGCAGCAACCGCGTCCAGCCGCAGGCCTTCTCGCTCTTCCCCGCCGGGGGGCAGACCGTCTGCCAGGGCATCGAGGGTCTCCCCTACGACGCTGGACGGGTCAGCGTCCTCATCGGCACCTATGGCCGGGTGCGGCCACCGGTCCAGATGAAGTTTCTCGGCGCCGATGGCGGTCTGGTTGCTCAAGCCGCGGCCGGTCGCGGACCTCAGGGATACGTGGTGATGCCGCTGCGCCGCGTATCCCGAGCTCCCGCCGGCTCGGTGTGCCTGCGCATCGCCGCGGGGCCGAAGGTCGCGCTCGGCGGGGAAGTCGTGTCTGCCCTGCCCGGGGGGGCGCGGCTCGACGGCAAGCCGCAGCCGGGTGATATGACGATTTTCTACTACCGCCCCCACAACGAGACCTGGTGGCAACTGCTCCCGGTGCTTGACCAGCGCTTTGGCTGGGGCAAGGCGCCGTTCTTTGGGAGCTGGACGCTCCTGTTCGTCGTCGCGCTGGTCGTCCTAGTGTGGGCGGCCGCGCTGCGACTTGCGGTGGTGGAGTTCCGATGAGGCGCGGGCGCGACCTCCTGCGCCGGATTCCGCGGGCCGGACGCATGTGCTTCCTGGTTGCGCTGGTCAACTCGGTCGTCTGGGGGCTAATCGTGCCGCCCTTCCATGTGCCCGATGAGAACGCCCACTTCAGCTACGCCCAGTATCTGGCCGAAACCGGTAAGCCACCACCCGAGGGTGCCGGGGCACCGTACTCGGCGCAAGAAAACACTGCTCTGGCGGCTCTGTCCTTCTTTGCCGTGATCGGCGACCCGCAGATGCGCGGGGTGATCACGCCGACCGAGAACCGGACGCTTCAGGCCGAGCTCAGGCAGCGGCTCAGTCCGCTCTCCGGGGGCGGCTCAACCTCGACCACGAACGAGCCGCCGCTCTACTACGCGCTCGCCGCAGTTCCGTATTGGATCTCGCCCTCTCACAACATCCTGGGGCGGCTTGCCTTCATGCGGCTGCTCTCGGCGTTGCTGGCCGCCGGCACGGCACTCGCTGTGTTCCTGTTCCTGCGAGAGCTCGTTCCCCGGTGGCCCTGGGCGTGGACGCTGGGCGCACTGATGGTGGCCTTCCAGCCGATGGTCGGCTTCATCTCCGCCGGGGTCCAGGGAGACAACCTCCTGTTCTTAACCTCGGCTCTCACCTTCTGGCTGCTCACCCGGGCCTACCAGCGCGGGCTGAGCGAGAAGCGGGCCATCGCCATCGGCGCCGTGACCGCAGCCGGCATTTTGTCCAAGCTCACCTTCCTTTCCCTGGTGCCGGGTATCGCCCTGGCGGTGCTCCTGCTCGGGTGGCGCGACCTGGACCGGGGACGGGTCCGCGCGGTGAGGCTCGTCGCCATCGCCGCAGCCACCGCGCTGATCCCAATCGTCGCCTACGGGATCCTGAACCTCACCGCATGGCACCGGGGAAGCTTCCTGGCCGGAGGGACCGCCGGTGCTGCCGGGAGCGCACTTCCAAGCGGACAGCACGTCACCCTCAGGGAGAGCCTCGACTACATCTGGGAGCTTTACCTTCCCCGGCTGCCGTTTATGCATCGTGAGTACTTCCCGGGTGGGTATCCGTTGCGCACGTTGTGGCTCGACGGCTCGATCGGCCACTTCGGCTGGCTCGACTACGGGTTCCCGGGCTGGGTCTACCGCCTTGGCGAGTGGCTGCTGGTTCCGTTCGGGGCGCTCGCTGCGATCAGCGTGTTCCGGCTTCGCGCCCAGGTTCGGCGTTGGCTGCCGTTGTTCGCGACCTTTGCTGTGATGGCGTTGGGCCTGTTGGTGGCCATCGGCTACGCGGGGATTCGCTACCAGCTCTCAACCGGAAACGGATTCGCCCAGGCCCGCTACCTCTTCCCGCTTCTGTGCCTCTACGGGCTGTTCACTGTCCTCGTAGCCCGGGGCGCGGGTCGCCGCTGGGCGCCGGTCCTGGCGGCGGCGCTGTTCATGCTGGCGATGGCGCACAACCTGTTTGCCGAGACGCTGACGATCTCCCGCTATTACGGCTGAGGGGACTCGGGCTCCGAGCGACGATCACTTGAGTTGGTCCGCCCCAGCAGCCCGATGGGTCCCAGCACCGGCACCCTCAACCAGGAACGGGAGGCGATGCGCATGAGCCCTCGCTGCTGGCGCTGCGTCAGCAGGCCACCGCGATCGATCAGCGGCAGGCCGTGGTCCACCCTTGCCTGAAGGTCGAGCCACCTCTCGTTGACGTCGTTGCGGGCGCGGTCAAGCTCGACGATCAGCTGCTCACGTTCGAGCTCCTCCCACGCGCGGGGCACCGAACTCCGGTACGGCGACGCGACGGCGCGCCGGTAGACCTCGTTCAGCTCACGGACCACGGACGCCCAGGAGTGACGCTGGGCCGCCCCCGCAAGCAGGGAGAGATGTCGCCGGCGTTCCGGTCCCGGCGTGAGCAGAGGGAGGACACGATCAGCGCTGATAACCGGATCCCACGGGACGATTGTGTCCGCCTCCTCTCCCACCACCTCCTTCAGCGAAGTCAGCGGTGCGTACAGGCAAGGGATCTCCGCCACCGCCGCCTCCAGGGGCGTGAGGCCAAAACCCTCGTAGGTGCTCGGGCACAGGAGGGCGGACGCATGACGAAGCAGCCACTGCTTTTGCGCTTCCGGCACAGGGCCGAGGTCGACCACGTCGGCGGCGAGCTCCGGCCGGCGCCCCAGCGCCTCCGCCTCCTCGCCGTGAGAGCCACCATGGGGGACATGGGGACCCGCGAAAACCAGGCGGCCGTCCCACCCGGAACGGGCTCGGAGCTGATCCATCAGCTCAAGCGCGAACAGGCGGTTCTTGTGCAGGTAATCGGCGCCGAGCATGACGATGAATGGCCGGCCCGCGTCCAGCTCGGGCGGTGCGATCGGCTCTGCCGCGTCAGCTCCGGACTCGATCGCGCTGCCGACCAGCTCGGTCCACTCGGGCTCGATCAGCTCCTCCGTGATGGCGTCCCCCCGCGCGTGCTCGGAACCGAACACGACCCGATCAGCGGCGCCCAAGGCAAGGCGAGTCAGGCGCCGGAACCGGCGCCACTCCTCCGGCGTGGCGTGATAGGCCGGATTCCGAAACGCGATCAGGTCGTGATGGGTGATGACGACGCGTTCTCCCAGCCGGCGGAGGAGGGACAGATCCTCGGGCACGAACGCCTGCTGCGGACGGTGCGCTACATCGGTCCGAGGCAGCCCCGCACTTTCGTCCTCCTTCACCACTTGGATCCCGCCCTCCTGGAGCCGCTGAACGAGGTGGTCCGGCGCCTCATCGCGGACGATCACGCGTACCGACGCCGACCGCTCGCGCGCCAGCGCCGCAACCAAGCCGCCGATGTGCGTCTGGGTCCCGCCGGTGGTCCCGAGCCCCCTGCCGTCGATGGTTACCGAGAGGGGGCGGCCGCGGGTGCGGGTCGCGACGAGCGTGCGTCGGAGTGGGCCAAGCTCACGTGCCTCTTGTTCGCTACGCGCGGCCGCCAGCCACGGATAGCGCCGCTCCACCGCCTCTTCGTCCTGGCCTTCGCCGGTGTCGGCGAGCTTCTCGGTGGCCGGGATCGGCACATCCGAGGCCAGGCTCACCACCAGCCCGCGGGCGATCATCCGGGCCGAGAACTCCGCGAGGACGGCCCACGGATCCGAGACGCCTTGAGCGAAACCTCCCAGCAGCTGCAGCGTGGAGCGGCGAATGTAGATGCAGTGCGGCGGAAGGACCGCGACGTAGGCCCGGAGCGCCCCGCTGGGGTCCGGGTCAGCCTGTGCCGCCTGAACCGATAGTCGGTCGATCTCCGATTGGCTCAGCACCGAGTCGACCTCGTCGCTAAGGGCAGTCGCTGCGCCGACGATGTCGTCGCTGTAGGCGGCTGACCGGAGGTGCTCGAGCCAGCCTGCGGGGAGGCGTGCGCGGGCGGTCACAAGCACCAGATCGGCCGTCTCGTCCAGCTGCGAGGCTTCATTTAGCGCTCGCCCAAGGGTCGAATCGGCCTGATAACTGAGCTGACCTTTGGCCCCGCCAACGCCGGGCGGCACGGCGACCGACACGCCGGCCGGCGTGGACGCGGTGACGTTCTGGAGTATGGGACCGACGGCCGCATCTCCCTCGGGGGCCCAGAGGCAAATCAGTTCAGTCATGCGGCCCAAACGCTACCCTGGCCACCTGTGCCGGCTCGTGAGGACGCGGTTTTGCGGCAGCTGCGGGAGCTGCTGGCAAGAGGGCCCGGAGCCCCGCGCCGAAGGTCGCGGATCCTGGACCCCCTCCTCCGCTGGCTGCGGAGGCTTCTCCTGAAGGCGATCCAGCCCTACTCCTACTACCAGCACGAGGTCGACAGCCTCCTCCTCCAGTACCTGACCCGTCTCGATCGGTCGCGGCGTGATCAGCGCGAGCGGCTTGAGCGGCTGGAGGAGCTCGTGGGCGAGCTCATCACCGCGTGCGACGCAATTCGCCGTTACGCCGAAGCGCGGGGTGATGACGTCGCCGAGCAGGCGGCGGCGGCCCTGGAGGAGGCTCGCGAGGCCCGTCGGGTGCTTCTGAGCTTGCGCGACGAGCCGAACCGCGATACCCCTTCAGCAGCGCCATCCTCGCCCGCGAGCCAGCGATGAGCTGCCGCACAAGGCCGCTGTAGCTTCCCGTCCGATGAGAGTTCTGTGCCTGGCCACACCGGCTTTATTGCCGCAAGCGCGAGTGCTCGCGCGGTCTCTACGGCGCCACGAACCGACGTGGCCGCTGGAGGTGATCCTGGTGGGCGCGGAGACCGCGAGTGACGACGAACTCAACCTGAGCCCGCTCGGTGACGGCCTGGAGCTGGGGCTCGACCTTGAGATTCTTCTGGCCCGCAACGACAGCCAGGGCGTGCCCGAAGCGCTGGCGCCAAAGATTCTCCTAGACCGGTGGCACGATGGTGTGGAGCCCATCCTTCACCTTCCCCCGACCGTTTGGGTGTGTGGGCGCCTCACCCCGATTTTCGAGACGGTGGTTAGGCACGGGGTCGTGCTCTTCCCCCGGGCCATCGACGATCCCCCCGCCGACGGACTGGAGCCCTCGGCCGAGCAGCTGAACACGGCGGGTCGCGTTGCGGCGGGGATGCTCGCGGTCGATGGCTCGCGCACCGCGGGGCAATTCCTCGAATGGTGCAGCCGTCGGCTCCAGAAGAGCGGCGCTGATCACGAGGGCAGTTCGCTGGGACCCAAGCATCGCTACTGGGAACGTCGGCTCCTCGAACTTGCCCCCGCCCGGTTTGGGGCTCGCCTGATGGCCGATCCCGGCTTCAACCTGAGCGCCTGGAACTTGCACGAACATCAGCTCGTCCCGACCGCGGATGGCCCGGTTCTCGACCGGGGCTGGCCGCTGCGCTTCATGGATCTGGCTGGCTACGACCCCAGCCGCCCCCACCAGCTGAGCGTGTCCTCGAGCCGAGTACGTCTCAGCCGGGATCCGGCCCTCAAACACCTTTCTCAGCTCTACGGCCAGGAGCTCCGGCTGGCCGGGTGGCGTGACACGAGCGGACGTGCCGCCGTGGGGCTCCCTCTGGGCGGTGGAGTCGTCTTCGACGACTCGATGGCGGCGCTTGTGTCCGAGGCCCAGCTGGGCGGACGCCGCTTCGGCGACATCTTCTCTGCCGAGGGTGCGGCCGCATTTCTCGGGTGGTTGCGCGAGCCGGCCTGGCCCGGGGCGCCGGGCTCGGTCGGAAGGTACGTCTTTCGCCGGGTTCTTCGCGACCGCCCGGACGTGTTCGAGGCCTATCCAGATCCATATGGCGACGACAGCGAGGAGTTCGAACTGTGGTGCCGCACTTTCGGCGTGCGCGAGCTCGACATCCCGGCGGCGCTTGTGCCGGGCGCCGAGCCGGGGGAGGCCGGTTTACCGGCCGCACCGGAGCCTCACAAGCGGCGTTTCTTCAAGCCGCGCAATCGCCCACCCATGGAGCTCCAGAACGGCGGCCGGCAGGCCGGGGATAGTCCGCCGAGTATCCGGGTGACCGGCTACCTCAGCCATGTGCTGGGACTTGGCGCCGCGGCGCGCGGCTACGCCGACGCGCTCGAGGCAGCGGGAGTTGCGGTCACCACGGCGAGTGTGCCGCTGCCCCACCAGCAGGCGCCCGTCGGGTTGGCGACCGGCTACGGGCGGCAGTCGTTTGACGAGGTCACCAGCTCGAATGACCATGGCTTCGAGCTGATCTGCGTCAATCCCGACGAACTGCCCGCCTTCATGGAGCAGATGGGTGAGAGCTACTTCCGGGGGCCGCGAATCGGGGTCTGGGGTTGGGAGACCGACAGGATTCCACCCCGGTGGGGGCCCGCCTTCGAGCTGCTTGACGAAATCTGGGTCTACTCGAGCTTTATGGCCGACAACATCGGCGCGGTATCCCCGGTGCCAGTGGTCGCGCTTCCGCCCGCCGTGCGGCCGCCCGCGGAGGGCGGCGAGCCTCTGCGCCTCGGGGTCCCCGAGGGATTTCTCTTTCTGTTCGCGTTCGACTATCTGAGCACGATCCAGCGCAAGAACCCAATCGGGCTCATCAACGCGTTCAAGCTGGCCTTCAAACCGGGGGAGGGCCCTCAGCTTCTGATCAAGACCTTCAATGCGCCCCTGCGCCCGCTCGTCGAGGAGGAGCTGCTGTGGGCCGCCGATGGTCGGCCGGACATCCACGTGGTGGACCGGTCACTCACCAATGAGCAGAGGGACGCATTGATGGCCACCTGCGATTGCTACGTCTCGCTGCATCGCTCCGAGGGCTTCGGCCTCACCCCGTGCGAAGCCATGGCCCTGGGCAAGCCGGTCATCGCCACCGCGTACTCGGGAAACCTCGACTTCATGAACGAGGAGAACAGCCTCCTGGTCTCCTACGAGATCACCCGGGTGGGCGCAGACTGCGAGATCTACCCACCCGACGGCCGCTGGGCCGATCCCGACCTCGAGCAGGCGGCCGAGCTGATGCGCCAGGTTTACGAGAACCCAGCGGCCAGTGCCAGGATGGGCGAGCGGGCGCGCGCTGATGTCAGGCGGATGCTGTCTCCCGAGGCGACCGGCGGGGCCATGCGCCGACGGCTGGAGGAGCTGGGGCGGGGCGTCTCCCCGCCACCGAACCGCCAGGCGCGGCCGAGTCGAAACGGAGGCGAAGCGCCGGCGTCGCGCTCGATGGAGTTGAGGCCTGCCCCTCCCGTGTCCCCTTCCGATCCGCGCCGCAAGGTGCTCATCTCCGCCGGGACCGGCGAGCTCGCCCGGTGCCTTGACATTTCTTTACCAACGTTCGAGGAGTTCGCCGACCGGCATGGATACGACATCCTGGTCGGCGACGAAGCCGCCGCCGAGGGGCGACCCGCGTCATGGGCCAGCGTGCGACTCCTTCAACGCGCTCTCTCGGACTACGAAGCTGCCCTGTGGGTGGATGCGGACGCGCTGATCGTTGACACCCGCTCAGATGTCGACGCTGAGCTTCCTCCCGACAGCTTTCAAGGGTTGGTGCGTCACCATACGGCCGAAGGCGAGGTGCCCAACGCCGGCGTCTGGTTCCTCCGCGCCGGACCGGACGCGCAGCACCTCCTTGAGGCGATGTGGGAGCGGACTGAGTTCATCGAGCACCCGTGGTGGGAGAACGCCGCCCTCATGTCCCTGCTTGGCTATGACCTGGGCGTGGTCCGCGACGACGGGTACGCCCGCGGGCCGTCCCGGCTCGTCCGCGAATCGGCTTTTCTGGCCGGAACGACCTGGCTCGACACGGCCTGGAACAGCATCAGCCAGGACTCCTCGCCGGAGCCGCGCATCAGGCACTGGCCCGGGATTCCGGTTCAGCAGCGCTTGGCGGAGATGTCCGAGATCGCGGCTGCGCTCCAAGTGGACCGCTTCGAGTTAGCCGGGAGCCGCAGCGATGGCTGAGGCGCCGACGGTCGAGGCTCCGGCGCGCCTGCCGCTCGCGCGGGGGTCGAAGTTCAAGCGCTGGCGCGGCTGGGGCGATGCGGTCTTCGTCGCGCCGTTTCGCGATCACGATGCGCTGGCGCCCTTCGTCCTCTATCTGGTCATCGCGTGCCTGTTCGAGCTGCCCGCCGTGCGACACATGAACAGCCGCTGTGCGTGTGGGTACGGGAGTGATCCGACGCAGTACATGTGGGCGATGCAGTGGTGGCCATACGCAATCGCTCACGGCGTCAATCCCTTCTGGACCCATGAGATCTGGTTTGACCCCAGCGGAATGGATCTGGCCTCCGCCACCTCGATTCCAGGTCTAGCGCTCATCGCATCCCCAATAACGGTGGTGGCCGGGCCCCTTGTCGCCTTCAACATCGTGTCGATCCTGGCGCCCGTCACCGCGGCCTGGTTCGCCTACCGGTTGTGCCTCTACATCACCAAGGCGCCCCTGCCCTCGCTGGTAGGTGGGTACCTCTTCGGGTTCTCGGCCTACGAGTTCGGCCAACTCCTCGGTCACATGCACCTGACGGTCATCTTCGCAATTCCCGCCGCAGTGCTTCTGACCTTGAAGCGGTTCGACGGGGTCATCGGGCGGGCGCGTTACGTGATCCTGACCGGCCTGGTTCTGGCGATCCAGCTCTCGATCTCTACCGAGGTCGCCTTCACGTTCACACTCATGATCTTGGCGACCTTGGTCTGTGCCCTGGCGCTGTCCCGACCCGAGGCACGACGCCGGATCGTACGTCTTCTGCCCGATCTGGCAGGCGCTTATGTGGTGATGGGAATCCTCTGTTTGCCGTTTCTGTACTACGCGCTGAAGGGGCCTCCGCTGAACGTCAACGGCAACTTTCCCGCGGACGGACTGGGCTTCTTCTTTCCCACCCAGACCATGCGGGTCGGCGGCCACTGGTTCCTCCCCGTTTCGCAGAGCTACCCCGGGAACAGCTCTGAGCAGGGGACCTATCTCGGCCTGCCCCTGCTGCTGATCGTGGTCGCTTATGCCGTGAGGACGTGGGGCCGGCGCACGACGCGGGTGCTCATCGCCGCCCTGGCTGTCGCCGTCATCTGGGCGCTCGGGGATCACCTCTATATCGCCGGCCGCCCGACCATTCCTCTGCCCTGGAAGCTGGTATCGCACCTTCCACTCTTCGACCAGCTCATCACGGCCCGGATCGGGCTCTACATCTCACTGATCTGCGCGGTTATCGCTGCCCTCTGGATCGCCTCAACCAGGCCGAGCGCACTCTGGCGCTGGTCGCTCGCTGGGCTGGCGGTGATATTCCTGATCCCGCGGGTAGATGCGAGCTATCCGGGCTCAGACCTGTCGCTCTACCACGCCTCAGAGACAATCCCGTCGTTTTTCACCAGCGGCCTCTACCGGCGTTATCTCCGTCCGAATGCTGTCGTGATGCCGCTCCCCTTCGCGAACACGAATGGGGCGCAAAACCTCCTCTGGCAGGCGGACACCGACATGTACTTCCGGCTCGCCAGTGGCTACTTCGGATACACGCCGCCGGACTACAACTCGACGTTGTTACCGGCGCTCCTGGGCGGGTCCGCGCTGCCACTTGATGCGCCGGCCCAGCTGCGCACCTTCCTCGGTGTCCATACCGTCGATGACGTGGTCGCGGACCCCTCAACGGCGGGAGGCTGGCTACAGGTGCTGGCCCGCATCGGGCTGCGGCCGATCCGAGTGGGAGGGGTGCTGGTTTACCGGGTTCCCGCAGCCTGGCGAGCGCCCCGCCCGATCTAGCGAGACCTACCCCAGCCTCCCGCGCAGGAGCGAGTCTCGCCCCACCACGACCTGCCAGTACTGGTGGCCGCTGTTATTCGAGACGGGGATCGTCGACGGGTTTGCGGGCCGAGAGCAGGTGGCCGACGGGCGCCTAGCGCCGCCGCCGGAGCCCCAGGATCGAGAGCAGGAAGGACGAGAAGAAGACCTGGATGCCAACGATGATCAGGGTGGCGGCAAGGACGGCCAGCTGCTCGTAGGAGAGCGCCCCGAAGCCGTTATCGATCCAGTCGACCACGATGAAGCCGCCGAGGATGATTCCGACCAGGATGATGGCGCCGCCGAGCATGAGACCGTGCTCAAGCCGGTAGCGGGCGCGCATGCGGTCAAACCAACGGTCCTTCTCACCCATGAAATACGTGCCGTAGGCGTGGGCGCAGATGCCAAGGGCAACAACCTGAGCACCGACGATGGCGAGCAGCGATCCCGCGATCAGGGCGTGGACATCCCACTCCCGTCCAAACACGCCGATGTGGGTGATCACGATCAGCTCGATCAGCCAACCTAGCAGCGACATGATCGCGCCAGGGAGGATGAACAGATAGTTAGGAGAGTGGACGAGCAGGAAGCGCAGGTGGCGCCATCCGTCGCGGAAGCTCGACAGCTTCGACTCGCCCCCTCGCGGGTGATACTCGATCGCGAACTGGGTGATGGAGAGCTTTTCTTTGGCCGCCCGGATCACCATCTCCGACGCGAACTCCATCCCGGTGGTCCTCAGGTCGAGGCGCGGCAGGACGCTGCGCCGCACCGCACGCATCCCGCAGTGCGCGTCGTCGATTCCGGTGCGAAAGAGCAGATTGAGGAGGCCCGACAGCAGCGGGTTGCCGATGTACCGGTGGTGCCAGGGCATGGCGCCCGGATGGATGTTCTTCATCCGGTTGCCGATGACCATGTCGGCGCCGCCCTCGAGCTGCTCCACGAAGCGGGGGATCTCAGCGAAGTCGTAGGTGAGGTCGGCGTCGGCCATCACGATGTACTGACCCCGGGCGTTGGCGAAGCCGGCCAGGTAGGCGCTCCCGTACCCGCGCTCGGGCTCGAGCACGACCCGTGCCCCAGCCGCGGCGGCAAGCTCACCGCTGCCGTCGACCGACGCGTTGTCGACGACGAGCACCTCGCCTGAAAGCTCTGCCGAGTTGAGAACCTGGAGCGCCTGACGCACGCACTCCTCGATGTTCTCGGCCTCGTTCAGGCAGGGAATGACGACCGACACTTCGATAATCGTCTGGTCGGCAAGCGCGTCCGGAGGGCTCTGTCGCTCGATCGTGCTCATCCGCCGCCTGGCGTCATCATCGGTGACAACGTAGGGGAGGCTTAAATGTCGCGCCTCCGCGGGCGATCGTAGCGCAGAATCTGGCAGTCTCCGCCGTCTCCCGTGCGTGTCTGCCTGGTCTACGACTGCCTGTTTCCGCACACCGTGGGCGGGGCCGAGCGGTGGTACCGGCACCTTGCGGAGCGCCTGGCCGCCGACGGTCACACGGTGACGTATCTGACCCTCCGGCAGTGGGACCGGGGCGAGGATCCGGGCGTCGCGGGAGTCGAAGTCCGAGCCGTCGGGCCGCGGATGGCCCTCTACGCCGGTCCCGGGCGCCGGCGGATCCTGCCTCCCCTCGTATTCGGGCTCGGTGTGCTCTGGCATCTGCTCCGTCACGGCCGCCGCTACGACATCGTCCATACCTGCTCCTTCCCGTATTTCTCCCTCCTCGCGGCGGCGGCCACGCGGCGACGCGGGCGCTATCGGCTGGTCGTCGACTGGTTTGAGGTCTGGAGCCCGAGCTACTGGCAGGAGTACCTCGGTCGGCTCGGTGGCGAGGTGGGATGGCGCATACAGCGGCTCTGCGTACGCGTCCCGCAACGGGCGTTCTGCTTCTCGCGCCTCTATGCCAGACGCCTGCGTGAGGAGGGAGTGAGAGGGGAGCTCACGCTGCTCGCTGGCGCCTACACCGGACCGGTCGAGCCGCGCTCGCCCGGCCAGGCGGAGCCGCTCGTGGTATTCGCCGGCCGGCACATACCTGAAAAGCGGGTGTTGACAATTCCGCCCGCGATAGCCCAGGCGCGCGTTCAGCTGCCCGAACTGCAGGCCGAAATTGTCGGCGATGGACCGGAGCGAGCTCCGCTCATACGCCGCGTTGATGAGCTGGGTCTCCATGACGTCGTCCGCATCCCCGGTTTTGTCTCAACGGACACGGTCGACGAGCTGATTTCACACGCGCTGTGCCTGCTGCTGCCTTCGCAGCGGGAGGGCTATGGGCTGATCGTGATCGAAGCGGCCTCCCGTGGCACGCCGAGCATCGTCGTAGCGGGACCCGACAACGCTGCTGTTGAGCTCATATCAGAAGGCACCAACGGCTTTATCGCGCCGTCTGCCTCGCCAGAGGACTTAGCTGGGGCGATTTTCCAAATCCATGACGCCGGCCCCGCGCTGCGCGCCTCGACCGCGGCTTGGTTTGCTGCCAACGCCCGCCGCCTCTCCCTCGACCGCTCTCTGGAGATCGTCCTTGACGCTTACGGTCATGGACTTCTGGCTCCTGAACCGAATCGCTAGCATGGCCGGCGCACTGGGGTGGTCCTGCTAGCGCGACGATGACGGCCCCTCCGTCCTCTCGCAAATCGGCCGTTGAAGATCGCCCTCATCAACCACCACGTCGGCGGGGAGTCTGGTGGCGGCGGGGGAGTCCGGCTCATGCTCGAGCTGGCCCAGGGGCTGATAGCGCGTGGGCACCGGGTGACCCTCGCAGTCCACGACTACGTCCCCGGCGGCGAGTTCGAATATGCGACGCGCGGCGTCGAGATACGCGCGGTGCGCCAAGGCATGGTTAATTGGTCGACGGCTCGGGCGGACATCGTTCGTAGCTACTGGCTGGACATGCCCAAGGTGGCCCGCCTTGTGCCCAGCGACGTCGACGTAATCAACGGCCACGACTGGCTCGGCCTGCGTCCAGGCCGCATCGCGGCCAACCGGCTACGGACCCCGCTCGTCTGGACACGCAACGACGAAGCTCCATGGGAGCGCGTGATAGTCCCGGAGGGGACGATCTACGGCGACCCGCGGATCACCAAGCGCGCGCTCTACGCCGCGATCGGCTGGCCTGATCTACGTGACGCGCGGCGCGCCGATCAGATCGTTGTCCTGAGCAAGCATCAGGCTGAGATCGTCCGGCGCAGCTACCGAAAACCGGCTGTCGTGGTCCCCTTCGGCCCTCCGTCACAGTTCTTTGACCCGCCTGATCGTTCCGCCGCCCGCAGGCGCTTGGGGATACCTGATGGCGTGTTCCAAGTCGTGGCCTTCGGGATGCTGGTCAACCATCGTCGTTTCGAGCACCTGATCGAGGCCATGGCCTACCTCTCCGATGATCCCTCTATCCATGCCCTGATCGGCGGATCTGACCATTTTGACCCCCGGTATGCCGACTTTCTCGAAGCCCGCATCGGAGAGCTTGGCCTGACCGACCGGGTTCACCTCCCGCGGCGAACGCTGAGCGAGCCGGAAATGAAGGACATGTATGCCGCGGCCGATCTGTTCGCGATTCTCAACCGGCGCTACGCGTGGGGCCTCGCGCCCCTTGAGGCGCTCGCCTCCGGCACGCCCACACTGGTCTCTGCGGGAGCCCAGGTCTCCGAGGTGCTGGCGGGTCGCCCAGGCGTGGCGGTGGAACCAATGGAGGACCCGGAGAGCACTGCGGCCGCAATTCGGCGGTGGCGGGATGGAGCCGGGCGCGTCGGCATCGAGAAGACCCGGCAGTGGCTTCGCGACGAGCTCTCGATCGACGCCTACGTTAACCGCATGGAGACGGTTTACAACGCCGCGATCGCTGCCCATCGCGATTGAGCGGAGCGGGTTCGGCAGCCATGCGCGTGGGGTTCAACCTCATCTATCTAATGCCGGGGCGTACGGGCGGAATGGAGACCGTCGCCCGTGAGCTGATTCCGGCAATCGCGGCCGAGCGACCCGACTGGCACCTCAGCGTCTTTGCCGGCCGAGACGCCGCGGATCTCGAGGGGCCCCTACGGAGTGCCGTAGCGGAGTGGATCACGCTTCCCGTAAGCGCGACGAACCGTCTTGAGTGGGTGGCCGGCGAGCAGCTACTCCTGCCGGGACGCGCCCATCGCGCGGGCATCGATCTCCTCCACTCGCTTGGCGCGACAGCGCCGCTGCGCGGATCCTTCAAAAGGGTTCTGAGCATCTACGACTTCAACTACAAGCTGGTTCCCGAGTCCCACAACCGTTTACTTGGGGCTGGCTTGGACGTGCTGGTGCGGCTGGGAGCGCAGCGGTCAGAACGCGTGATCGTTTGCTCGCAGAGCACGCGAGTCGACGCCCTGCGACTGCTTAAGATCGATCCCGCCCGCGTTGACTCCGTGCCGCTCGGCCTGGGCGCGACGAGCGCCGAGAGCCTCGAACCGACACCTCCTCGGGAGCTGCGTGAGCGGTTTGACGTGGGAGACCGGAAGGTCGTCCTGACGCTCTCGGACAAGCGGCGGCACAAGAACATCGTTGGCTTGGTCCAGGCGGCGGCGTTGATCGCGCCCGAGCGCCGTCCTCGGTTCATCGTGGTCGGTTACTCGACGCCACACGAGCGTGAGGTTCGGGCACGGATCGCGGCGCTCGGTCTCGATGGCGATTTCCGTCTCGCCAACTGGGTGTCGGACGCCGACCGCGAAGGTCTCTTTGCCCTCGCCGACGTGTTTGCCTTCCCCTCTGTGTACGAGGGGTTTGGGTTACCGGTCCTCGAAGCAATGGCCCGGGGGGTCCCGGTCGTGTGCTCGAACGCCGCCAGCCTTCCCGAGGTAGCCGGCGACGCCGCGCTCACCTTCGACCCCGACGACCACCAGTCACTGGCCACCGCGATCGAACGTGTGCTCTTCGAGGCCGGGCTCGCGGAGCGACTGCGAGCCGTAGGACGTGATCGCGCCGCGCAGTTCACCTGGGCGCGGACGGCGCAGGGGACGATCGCGAGCTATGAACGTGCGCTTGCCTCAAGCGGGCGTTCGTAACGGGGGAGAGGGTTATTTGACGAGCTCCGTCGACGTGGTGATCCCGGTTCACAATCGGTTCGCACTCACCGAGAGCTGCCTGCGTCATCTCCAAGCCCAGACAGTTCCGCATCGGGTTGTGGTTGTCGACAATGGGTCGACCGACGGCACCTCAGAACTGCTGCGCGAGCAATGGCCGGAAGTCAACGTCGTCACCTGTGAGCAGCCCCTCGGCTTCGCCGAGGCATGCAACCGGGGGGCGGCGAGTGGCTCCGGCGAGGTCGTTGTGCTGCTCAACAACGACGTCGATTGTCGCCCTGACTTCTTGCAGCAGCTGGCGAGGCCGCTTCACTCCGATGAGTCCGTCGGGGCCGTCGCAGCGGTGATGCTTCAGCCTGGGGAGCAGGTGATAGACAGCGTGGGACTGTTTGCCGACGTCACGCTGGCGCCATTCCAGCGGCTTGACGGGCTTCCCGCGTCCAGGGCGGGTGACCGATGCCCGGTCCTGCTCGGCCCCGCCGGCGCGGCGGCTGCGTACCGGCGCCGGGCGTGGGATGAAGTCGGCGGTCTCGATGAGGAGATGTTCGCCTACATGGAGGATTTTGACCTGGCTCTGCGGCTCCGCGCCGCAGGTTGGCAGGCCGTCGTGGCTCCCGATGCGGTGGGTGTGCATCTCGGCTCGGCGACCCACGGCCGCCGGTCCGCCTCGCAACGGCGGCTATTCGGGTTTGGGCGCGGCTATGTCCTTCGTCGCTATGGGGTTCTTCGTAGCCGTCATGCTCTCCGCACCCTGCTCACCGAGGCCCTCGTGGTTGTGGGCGATGTGCTCATTTCACGGGACCTCTCGGCCCTTCGGGGCCGCCTCGCCGGCTGGCGGGCGGCGGCTGCCCTCGGGCGCAGGCCCATGCCATCGGAGGAGTTCATCGACACCAGTATCAGCCTGCGCCGGTCGCTGGGGCTGCGAGGAGTCGTTCACCGCCGGGGTGCGCGCTAGCTCCTAGCCCTCGATGATCCGGACCTCGGGCAGCGGCACGATGAACCGCCCGCCGCCGGCGAGGAACTCGCTCTCCCGCTCCACGAACTCGTCCAGGAAGTGCCACGGAAGGACCAGGTAATAGTCCGGCTTGGCAGCCCGCGACTCCTCCTCGCTGACGATCGGGATGTGGGTCCCGATCGTCTCGGAGCCCCACTTGTCTCGGTTGCGGTCGGCGGCGGCCTCGATCAGGTTGTGATCGATCCCGGCGTATTGGAGGATCGTGTTGCCCTTGGTCGAGGCACCGTAGACGTGGATCTTCTTTCCGTCGCCACGCAGTTTCTGGCAGGACTCGAGCAGATCATCACGGACCTTCTCCACTCGCTGACGGAACTCCTCGTAGGGCTCGGGGGCGTCGAGGGCGAGCTCGAACTCGTTGACACGCAGTTTCTGTAGCTGGTCGGCTTGTTCAGGTGTCTGCTGGTGGTCCCCGCGATGGCCAATGAACAGGCGGATCGAGCCTCCATTCATGTCGTTGAGCTCGGCCGCCACCACCTCGAAGCCGCCCTCGCCGACGAGACGCTCGATCACCGCAAGCGAGTAGTACTCCAGATGCTCATGCACGATCGCGTCGAAGGCGTTGGCCGCGAGCATCGCCGGGAGGTAGTGCAACTCGATCACCCAGATACCGCCCTCGGACAGTGCTGCCGCCACATCGTCTACGAACAGAGCCGGATGCTCGAGGTCGTAGAACATGGCGATCGAGGTGATCGCCTTGGCCTTCTGATCCGGGCGTCGCCGCCTCAGCCCCTCAGCTGAGTAGAAGTCGCGTATGACGTCGTAGCCCTTCTCCACCGCGTAGCGGCTGACGTCTGACGGGTCAAAGCCGAGGTAGCGGAGCCCCTCCGACTGGTAGCCGTCAAGCAGCGTCCCATCGTTGCAGCCGATGTCGACCACGAGGTCTCCTGGCTCAAGCGAGACGATCGATTCGACGGCGCGCGCGATCCCGTGCAGATTCTCAGTCATCGTCCGGTTGACGCCGCTGCGATACCAGTAAGAGCTGTAGAGAATCGATCCCGGGACCGTGTGGCGCGTCTGGATGAGCCCACACGCCTCCTGATCCCGCGTCATGTCACACCGCACCAGCTCGAGCGGAATCGCCCGCTGCACCGGCTGGTCCCCGTTTGGATCCGCGAAAGCGCCCGCGATCCGCTGGTTGCCGAGCGATAGCACCGGCGCCAGGTGAGGGCAGCCACAGATGCGGCACGTGGTGCGAGTGATGAGGCTGGGGCGGGGGACCGGTCTGCTCATGGGCTCCTTTGAATTAAGCAGCGCGGAACTATCTCATAGAGGCTAGGGTCCGACCCGGCCGGCCGATCGGCTCGCTAGTGCCGAGAAGAGTGTTCCCCCGCCGGCGCACTGGCGAGATTGCTGGTGTCTCGCTGATCGGTTGTCTCGGGTTGAGGCGCGGAGTCACTTTGAGCGGCGGTCTCGCCCCCGGGGGCATGTCGGTGGGGGCGCAGGGCGTGCGAGACCTCTTGCGGGAAGCGTCTGAATAGCGCGAGGGTCGCCGCGTAGGCGATGCTCGCCACGAATACCTCAAGCACAGCCTGGATACCAACCAGGCGGCCGAGCACCACTGCGACTCCACCGGCGACAGCGGCAACGGGAACAGCGCCCAGCGGGAGGCGGAGATCCGGACGCGCTTTTCGGAGCGCCACCGCGTAAACGATGGCCAGCGTCACTTCCCCGCCGACGGTCGCTATCGCACCCCCGCGCGCTCCCAGCGACGGGATCAAGGCCGCCCCGATTGCGATCGTGGCCACCAGCCCGGTTGCGTTTGCGTACATGACGGCTCGGTAGCGATTGAGGGCCAGAAGCGGAAACGAGAGCGACGCGGCGATGAACGTCCCCATCAGGGCGAGGCCCTGGATTTGCAGGACCGGCCCGGCCGGCACTGCCGCTCGCCCACCTATCACCTTGACCGCAAAATCCGCTCCCAGCTCGAGACACACCGCCAGCCAGACCCCGACGATCACCCCGAGTTCAAACATCCGACCCACCGCGTAGACGAGGCGTTTCGGGTCATGGCTCGCGGCCCGGGCCAGGATCGGGTATGCCGCTGCGACCACGAGCGCCGGCACGCCGATCAGGACCTCGACGACGCGGTAGGAGTAGGAGAAGATCCCGAGCTCGTTCGCGCCCGCGATCAGCGACACGAGCACGACGGTAAGGCGAATGTAGGTCACGCTGAGCGCAATCGCGACCGCGAACGGCAAGGTATCGCGGAGGAGGGGCAGCCCGACGCCGAGATCGAATCTCGGGCGTAGTGGCATCTCCTTTCTAACCAGGCCCACGGTGAGCACGAGCGCCGCGAGACTCGCCGGGATCAACGCGGCCACGAGCACGGCGAGCTTGGCGCCCGCCAGCACGAGCCCGATCACTAGCACCGTCGCGACGCCTTGGCGGAGAAGATCGGCGGCTGCCGCCCAGCCAAACCGCAAACCGCCCTGCAGCGGGGCCGTGAACACCGTCTGCGTCACCTGCGCCGCGAGGGCGAGAGCCGCAAGCCCCGTGGCGAGCACCACGCCAGCGTCGTAGCCCGCAAGGGCGGTGAACGCGACCGCCCCAACGACGCTGACTGCACTCAGGAGCATGCGAATCCCGAGCACGTTGGCGAGGGCCACCTCACGCGCACTCCCGGTCTTCGTGGTGAACTCGCGCACGGCTACGACCGCGACGCCACCCTCGGTTATCCCCACTGCGATCGTCGCGATCGTGACCGCCAGGGTGTACTGGCCGTAGCCGATCCGATGGAGGTAGCGGGCAACGATCGGGACCGCGATCAGCGCCAGGAGCGTCGCCCCGGCGTATCCGCCGAAGCGCAGCAACCCACCGCGCAACGCCAGGGGTCCGGCCGCAGGCGTATCGAGGGTCTGCGGCGCAGGCTCCGAGGTTTCGTGGAGTTCCGGCACCCGCCGGATCGTACGGCGCAAAGGACACGGAACCACGCAGCCGTTCCCGGCGCCATACTCGCTTCGCGCTATGTCTTCGCGGTTTGCCGATCTGCTGCCTCCACGCGATAAACGATGCGGCACCTCACCAGCGGTGGCCGCCGGCCGAGTCGTAAGCGCGCGGGTACGTCAGCTGCGCGGAGACGGCCGGCCCGGGGTCGTCTCGCTCGACGAAAACGTGACGATCGAGGTCGACCTTCACACGGGCCATGGGCGCCACCTATTTGTGTGGGGCTTCTGCGAGCCAGCCGCCCGCGTAATGCAGTCACTGCTTCGACCGGGCGGGGTGGTAATCGACGGGGGGGCGAACATCGGGCTCTACACGTTGCTTGCGGCAGCGGCCGTCGGCCCGAGCGGCCGGGTCATAGCCTGCGAGCCCGCTCCCGGAACCATCGAGATGTTGCGCGCCAGCATCCGACGGAACGGCTTCGACTGGGTGGATCTGCGTGAGAGCGCGCTTGCCGACGCTCCTGGCCGCCTTTCCATCCGCGTCTTCGAACCCGGGTCTGGCTCCAGCTCTTTTGCACCAGCTGACCAAACGACCGGGACCGAGATCGAAGTAGAAGTGACGACGCTCGACGAGGTCGCGGGCCCCCATCTGGAGCAGACAAATCTCGTGAAGCTCGACGTAGAAGGCGCCGAATTGCTCGCATTGCGAGGCGCTCAGCGACTTCTCACGCAAGCCCGTCCCGACTTCATCATCGAGCTCGAGCCTGACCACCTGGCGCGCCAAGGGTCGTCGGTCGCCGACGTGCAGACACTGTTCGCTGACGTCGACTATGTCGGATTCGCGATCGTTGACGGAGCCCTCCAGCCCCTTCAGGGGGCATGGAGTCGCCCGAGCGGAGATCCGAACATCGTGGTCCGCCCGCGTGAGCGCTCGGCGGTTTGATCGGCGGAAACTCGTGGTGCCAGGCTCTGTGTAGCCTTCCGCGATCATGCCAGCCGACCTCCGCGCTCTCGTCACCGGCATTACGGGCCAGGATGGGTCCTACCTGGCCGAACTGCTCCTGGAGAAGGGCTACGAGGTTCACGGCCTGGTCCGGCGGTCTTCCACTGAGCGTTTTGACCGGATCGAGCATCTGCGGGATCGCGTCACCCTGCACCAGGCGGATCTGCTTGACCAGCGCTCACTCGTAGACGCGCTCAGGGAGGCTCGCCCGGCGGAGATCTACAACCTGGCCGCGATGTCGTTCGTCGCCGTGTCCTGGATTCAGCCCACGCTGACGGCTGAGTTCACCGGCGTCGGGGTCACCCGGATGCTCGAGGCGATGCGCGAGGTGTGTCCCGAGGCCCGCTTTTACCAGGCCTCGTCGTCGGAGATGTTCGGCAAGGTGCGGGAGGTGCCTCAGACCGAGCAGACGGCGTTCTACCCGCGCTCGCCCTATGGCGTGGCCAAGGTCTATGGCCACTTCATCACGGTCAACTATCGCGAGTCATATGACCTGCACGCGACGAGCGGGATCCTTTTCAACCACGAGTCTCCGCGCCGCGGGCTTGAGTTCGTCACCCGGAAGATCACCTGGCACGCGGCGGCGATCAAGCTCGGCCTGGCCGACAAGCTTGAGCTCGGCAACCTCGATGCCCAGCGCGATTGGGGCTACGCCAAGGACTACGTTGAGGCGATGTGGCTGATGCTTCAGCGCGATGACCCCGAGGACTATGTGATCGCCACCGGCGTGGCGCATTCGGTTCGTGACTGCGTCGAGATCGCCTTCGATCAAGCCGGCATTCCGGTGGCCGACCATGTGGTTATCGACGAGTCACTCAAGCGTCCCGCCGAGGTCGACCACCTGATCGGAGACCCCGCCAAGGCCAAGCAGGACCTCGGGTGGGAGCCGCGCACGAGCTTCGAGGCGCTGATCCGGCTCATGGTGGACGCGGATCTCGAACTGCTGAGCTAGGCGAGGTGACGACAGGCACCCAGCGGGGACGGACCGCGCTGCTCACCGGTATCACGGGTCAGGACGGCTCCTTTCTGGCTGAGCTCCTGCTCGAGCGCGGTTATGAGGTCGTGGGGGTCATCCGTGAGTCGCCCGACGCCCCGCTCGGCGCGGCCGAGCACCTGCGCACGCAGGTCGAGCTGGTGGTGGCTGATCTGCTCGACCCGGAGCGCATTTCCCGACTTCCCGCCGAGGTTGGTCCGGACGAGATCTACCACCTGGCGGCGCCCTCTTTCGTGCCCGAATCCTGGGAGCACCCTGCGCGCACGATGGCAGCAATCGCGGTGGCCACCGCCGCGCTGCTGGAGGGGGTCCGTCGCGACCGGCCGGACGCGCGCGTGTTCCTGGCTGCGTCGGCGGCCATGTTCGGCGACGCGCCGGAGACCCCGCAGCACGAGCAGACGTCGTGTCGGCCCCGGAATCCGTACGCCGTGGCGAAGCTGGCCGCGCATCAGCTCGCCGTGCGGATGCGGGAGCGTGAGGATCTCTTCGCCTGCAGCGGGATCCTCTACAACCACGAGTCGGAGCGCCGCCCGGTGTCGTTCCTGCCACGGAAGATCACCCATGCCGCCGCCGCGATCAAGCTCGGGCGGGCGCACGAGGTGGCGCTCGGAGCCCTGGATTCCGTCCGTGACTGGTCCTTTGCCGGCGACATCGTCCGCGGTGCTTGGCTCACGCTCCAACAGGACCTTCCCGATGATTACATCCTGGCCAGCGGGGTGGGGCACACGGTGGCCGAGCTGGCCGATGTCGCCTTTGCGTGTGTGGGGCTGGACGCCGGTGAGTACATCCGCGTCGACCCCGCGCTGGTCAGGCTCGCCGAAACGATGCCGCTTGTCGGCGACCCGACCCGGGCCCGGGAGCGCCTCGGCTGGGAGCCGACCCTCGGCTTTGAGGCACTGATCGAGCGGATGGTCGAGGCCGACCTGAGGGCGCTCAGCAAGGGCGATTAGCATTCCGGGTGTTGCGTAGCCGCTTGTCTGTCACGCCGTCGCAGTTCCGGCTGGCCTCCTATATCGCGCTCGGGGCGCTGACCCTGATCGTGCTCACCGGGGCGGCCGTCCGCCTGACCGATTCGGGTCTCGGGTGTGCGAACTGGCCCAAGTGCGGCGGCACACCGTTGCCCCCGCTCAGCTACCACGCCCTGGTTGAGTTCGGCAACCGCGCGGTGTCGGCGGTGGTTGGCGTAATCACCGTCGTCGTGTTCGCGATGTCCTTCTACCGGCGGCCGTTCCGGCGCGATTTGATGTGGCTGTCGCTGCTCTTGCCCCTCGGCGTGGTGGCGCAGGCCGTGCTCGGCGGCTTCACGGTTCTGCACCACCTGGCCCCCGGCTTCGTGATGGCGCACTTCAGCCTGTCGCTGCTCATTCTGATCGCGGCCGTGGCCCTGGCTTGGCGGAGCCGGTTTGAGCCCGGAAGCCGGCCCCGGTCGACCGACCGCCTGGGGGTGTGGTCGGTGCGCTGGCTCGTCCTGCTCGGCGCCCTGACGATCTTCGCCGGCACCGCGACCACCGCCGCCGGCCCACACTCCGGCGGCTTCACCGGGCAGGTCGTCCATCGCCTCCACTTCAAGGGCGGCGACACTCTGACCTGGCTGGTGCACCGCCACGCCACGATCGCGTCTCTGTTTGGCGTCGCCGTCATCGCCGTGTGGTTCCTTCACCGCCGGCGGGGCTCGGACCGCACGCTTGAGCCGCTTACCGTGCTGGCGATCCTCCTCGCCGCCCAGGGGCTGGTGGGGAGCGTCCAGTATGAGCTTCACCTGCCCGCCGACATGGTGTGGGTCCACGTCGCCCTCGCCACCGCGACCTGGCTGGCACTCCTGTGGAGCGTCGCCGCGGCGGGGGCGCTGGCACCGCGCCGGGCTCCCGTGCCCGTCGCCGACCGCCGTTCCGAGCAGCGTGAACTGGAGGTCGTCGGCCCGGTGGGCTGAAACGCGGTCGCTACGATCCCACTCGTCAATGACTGCTGGACGTGTAGCGCCTTCGGCACCGCCCCGTGGGGGGCGTAAGGGCGATCCATCGCTCGGCATCCTCGTGGTGGACGACGAGTCGGATCTGCGCGAGATGCTCACCCGGTCGTTCTCACGCGAGGGGCACCGCGTCATGGCGGTCCCCGATGGCCGCACGGCGATCGACCGCGCCAGCACCGAGCACTACGACATCGTGCTGCTGGACGTCGCCCTGGGTCCGGGGCCGGACGGCTATGAGGTGTGCCGGACACTGCGCAGCCGTCGCAATGTCGTCCCGATCATCATGCTGACCGCGCTCGATTCCGAAGCCGACGCCGTCCTGGGGCTCGAGGCGGGGGCCGACGACTACGTGACCAAGCCGTTCGGGCTGGCCGAGCTGCGCAGCCGGATCCGGGCCGTCCTTCGCCGCTCCGGAACCCGGGCGCTCGGCGACGAGGTGCTGATGGTCGGACCCATCAGCCTCGACCGGGCGCAGCGCGAGGTCAAGATCGACGGAGACCCGGTGCGCCTGACCTTCTCCGAATTCGAGCTCCTCGATGCGCTGATGACCGACCCGGGGAGGTTGCTGAACCGGCAGGAGCTGCTGCGCGCGATCTGGGGCGACAGCGCCTATCGGGACCCCCGAGCCATCGACGTCCACATTCGCCACCTCCGAGAGAAGCTCGAACCGGAGCCTGAGAAGCCCCGCTTCATCCTCACGGTCCGCGGGGCGGGGTACCGACTTCAGGGGGGCTAGCCATGGGCGGACAAGCGCTCGGCGCTCTGGGTCTGCGGGGACGGATCGTGGGCGCCGTGCTCGTGACCGCGGTCGCAGCACTGGCCGTGGCCGCGGTGGTGCTCCTGGGTCCGCTCGAGCACTCGTTGCGGAATGCCGAGCTGGCCACCCTCGAGTCCCAGGTTCCGCCGAGCACGAGGGCCAGCTTCAGGAAGTACGACCCGAGCCTCGCCTACTACTACGACGTCTCCAAGGGCACGAACGCCGAGCGGAAGAAGGGCAAGCACGTCTGGGAGGAGCTCTTTGCCCTGGAGCGGGCACTGGGCGCCCGTTCACATGTGGACGCCAACGAGGTTGCCGTGCTGGGTTACTCGGGTGCCAGTCGGCCCTACTGGGTGGTGGCGTGGCCCGATCAGCACTTGGTCGCCGGTGATCCCGCCGACGATGCCGCCAAGGCGTTCCAGGACCAGCATTGGCACTACACGCTCGGCTCTATCAGGGGCACGGATTACGCCCGAGCGGCTATTCCGTTCACGACCTTGGACACCTTCGGCCCGTACCGCGTTCGACAGCACTGGGTCCTTATCGTCCGCAAGTCGCTGGTCGAGGTCAGCTCAGCGTTCGCCGCCGTCCGCACGGCGTTCCTTGTCGCCGCCCTGGTTGCCCTGGCCCTGACCCTGATCCTGGGCATCCCGCTGTCGGCGCGGATCGTCCGCCGGCTCCGGGTCCTCCGCCATGCCGCCCTCCGGCTTGCCCACGGCGGGCCTGAGGTCAAGATTCCCGTCGACCGCGCCCGCGATGAGGTGGGCGACCTGGCCCGCTCCTTCGCGATCATGCAGACCCAGCTTCAGCACCAGGAGGAGGCACGGCGCGCGTTCGTGGCCACCGCGTCACACGAGCTTCGGACCCCACTGGCTACGCTCGACGGAATGCTCGAAATGCTCCAGGAGGACCTCCGCAGCGGGAATCCGGATCCCGAAGACGCGGAGTCGCTGCTCGAGCGGGCCCGCGCTCAGTCGCACCGGCTCGGCCGGCTGGCGGCGGACCTCCTCGACCTGAGCCGGATCGACGCTCAAGTCGAGCTTCGCTCCGAGCCGGTAGAGCTGGGCGAGTTGAGCCGGGCCGTGCTGGCCGAGTTCGAGCTCGGGACGGCTGACCGGCGGATTTCCACCACCCTCGACGACGCGATCGGTCCCGTGTGGGCGATGGGGGACCCGGGCAGCGTGGCTCGGATCGTGCGCATTCTGATCGACAACGCGGTGCGGCTGAGCCCGGTCGGGTCCGAGATCACAATCGAGCTGCGTAACGGAGATCGAGCCTCGATCAGCGTGTGCGACCAGGGTCCGGGCGTCGCACCCGACGAGCGCGATCTGATCTTCGAACGCTTCATGCGCGGGCGCCAGGTCGCAGGGCCGCCGGGCTTCGGCCTCGGCCTGGCCATCGGGCGTGAGCTCGCCGAGCGCATGGGTGGGGAGCTGGTGCTTGAGGAACGCGATGGTCCGGGCGCTCGTTTCACCCTTAGGCTTCCGGTCGCCCAGGCTCCGGACGCAGAGCCTGTCGCCGTCGCGTAGTACCCCTAACTAGCGCAAGCTGCAAGGATCAGTCCGTGGATCAGCGCCTTATGAAAGCCATGCTCGAGTTGGACGAGAACCACTGGTGGTACCGGGGGCGACGCCTGATCGTGAGCGGCGAGGTGGACCGGCTGGATCTCCCGAGCGGCGCCCGGATCCTGGACGCCGGCTGCGGGTCCGGTCGCACGCTGGTGGACCTGGTCGCCCGCGGCGACGTCTCTGGCATCGAGCTCGATCCCGATGCCGCGGAGTTCGCCGCGTCCCGGGGCTGCGGCGAGGTCAAGGTGGGGAGGCTTGAGGAGCTGCCCTGGGGGGACGGCACCTTCGACTTGATCACCTGCCTCGACGTACTGGAGCACACTCCCGATGACCGGGAGGCCCTCCGTGAGCTGCGCCGGGTGTGCAAGGCGGGCGGCCGGCTGCTCCTGACTGTCCCCGCGTACCAGGCCCTCTGGTCACTGCACGACGCCGCCAACCACCACTATCGCCGCTACTCACGGCGCACTCTGCGCTTGGCCGCAATCGAGGCCGGCTGGAGCCTCGTCCGCGTGACCTCGTTCAACAGCATTCTCCTTCCCCCGGCGGCGATCGTTCGGCTCGCCCAGCGGCATCGGCGGCCCGACTCGACCTATAACCCCGAGCTGAACCTGGGACCGGCCTGGCTGAACTCCGCCCTTGAGCGACCGCTGCGACTGGAGGCGAGATGGCTGGATCGCGGCGGCACCCTTCCCGCCGGCCTGTCCCTGCTCGCGGTGCTTGAGAACTCCGCCTCCCGCGTGGACGGCGGCGCGCCTGAACACTGAGCCGGGCGCTTGATCGGTGCGCTGGCAGCCATCCTCGGCATCGGCGTTTCGAGCAGCCTTGGCTACCTCCTGCCAGCGATCGTGGGCCTCGAGTCGATGGGTATCCCCTCGCCGGGGGAAACCGCGCTCGTGCTCGCGGCCGTTCTCGCCAGCCAGGGCAAGCTCCAGATCTGGCTCGTGATCCTGATCGGCGTGGTTTCGGCCATCGTTGGCGACAACCTGGGGTATTTATTGGGACGGCGGTTCGGACGCGAGGCGCTGGCTCGGCCGGGGCCAATGTGGAACCGCAGGCTCGCCGCCATCCGTTACGGCGACCGGTTCTTTGCGCGCCACGGCCCTCGGGCCGTGTTCCTGGCTCGCTGGATTGCGCTCGTTCGCTTTGCCGCCGCCTGGCTGGCGGGCATCAACCGCATGCCCTTCCGTCTCTTCTTTTTCTGGAACGCCCTCGGCGGGATCACCTGGGGCATCACCTACGGACTCGTCGGCTACTACCTCGGCGAGGCGGGCGCTGGGGTCCTGGCTCGCTTCGGCCTCGCCGGAGCGGTGCTGCTGCTCCTGCTCTTGATCGGCATTCCCGTCGTCAACCGGGTGCGCCGGCGCCGGCGGGAGGTGCGCTCAGCCGGCGATCAGGACGAGGCCGGATCGAGCTGAAGCGCGCAGGAGTTGATGCAGTAGCGCTGACCGGTGGGAGCGGGACCGTCGGCGAACACGTGGCCCAAATGACCCCCGCAGCGCCGACACACCACCTCGGTGCGGACCATCAGGAGGCTGCGGTCCCGGCGCAGTTCGATGTTCTCGGCCACCGCCGGCTCATAGAAGCTCGGCCAGCCGGTCCCGGAGTCGAACTTGGTGTCGGAGTTGAAGAGCTCGGCGCCGCATCCGGCGCACCGGTAGACCCCGTCCTCCTTGACGTTCCAGTACTGACCCGTGAACGGGGGCTCGGTGCTGTGGCGGCGGAGGATCTCGTACTGCTCCGGAGTCAGGCGCTCACGCCATTGCTCATCGCTCAGCTGAATGTCGCGCTGCTCGTCGGTTTCTGAATGACTTGCCATGGCCTCTACGGTAGCGGCCAGGAGTTGGGGCGCCTCAGGATCCGAGGTAGCTCGAAGCCGCCATGAGGTCGGGATCAGCGAGCTCGATCGCCAAGGCCGACCAGGCGAAGTTGGGGGCGCCCATGCCGCGCCCGCTGTACGGGTCGTAGTACTCGCGGAGGCCGACCTTGCTGACGGCGCCCGTCACCCGGCACGCCAGCTCCGCCGCCGCCTCGTCGTAACCGAGGCGCAGCAGGCCGAGCCAGAGCAGCCAGGCCGAGTTGATCCAGGAGGGGCCGCGCCAGTAGCGGCGGACTCCCAGCAACACCCTGTCCCGGAGCGAGAAGGTGGGATCTCCCACCGAGACGGAGGGGACGGGCACCGGGAGCCAGAACTGGCCCGGATCGAGCAGGTGCTCCTCCACCAGCCTCCGCCCGATCTGCTCCGGGAGGTCGGGGAGGGCGAGGGGAGACAGTGCCGCCCAGGTCAGAGGTATGGATCTCGTGGGGGCGGGACGCGCCAGCGGAGTGAAGACGCCGGACGCCTCGTCGTACATTCGCTCGACGATGGTCGGAGTCAGCGAGGGCTCTCCCATGGCCAGCCGCGACAGGTTGTAGAGGACGTTGGTCATGACCTCGCAGCACACCGGACCGCCCGCAGCGCTGATCCGACCCAGGTCATAGCCCAGGCGACGGTTGCGGTGGACCAGGCCGACGAACCCAGGCCGGCTGTGGGCGCGCCAGCCCCAGATCGGGTCGAACTGGGGCGAGGCATCGAGCCCGGACTCATCTGGTTGCACGATCCAGAGCAGCCCGTCGCCATCGAGATCGCGGTGTTCGGCCAGCCACCGGTGGTGGGCGACGATGCCGGGCTCGGTCGCTGGATCACCCACCGAGATCCGCCAGGCCCAGGCGAGCAAAGGAGGCTGAATGCTCGCCGTCATCGGCGCCGAGCGAGAAAGGGTGTTGTAGGTGAAGCGCCTTACGTCACGCGGCGGCCCGATCCAGAAGATCGTGTGGCCGATGAACCCGTCGGGCTCCCGGGCGGCGAGGAGGCTGCGGAGCTCCTGCTCGGAACGCGCCGGATCAAACCGCCGCCAGGCGATGGCGGCGAAGCTGGAATCCCAATACCACTGCCACGGATAGTGGCCTGAACTGGGGCGGGTGTAGGCGAACTGCAACCGGTCCGCCGGGCGGACGCCCTCGAGCCAGTTCCGGCGGAGGGTTTGCTCGCACAGCGATCGAACCGCGCTGAGTTCAGCTGGCTCGAGCCGCGGCCCAATCACTCGCGGAGAAGCGCAGAGACCCGCTGGCGCGTGACCCCGAACAACTTGGCGATCTCGTCCATCGTCATCCCTTCGCGGTGCAGGGCGCGCGCCTCGGTGCGGCGCACGCGGTTACCGTAGGAATGAAGCAGATTCGTGCTCTCAGTCAGCAGCTGGACGAGCAGCGGGGTCTCCTCATAGGGCACTATTTCGCGTAGCGGACGTCCCTCGTCGCGGACGCGGCGGATGTCCCTGATCCGCGTCTTCATCCGCTCGGTCATCTCCAGGCTCCGGTCAAGCGCGCCATCGAGATCGTCGAGCGCCGCCATGAATGCATCTCGATCTTCGCTCGCGTGCCCCACTAGTCCCCTGAGGCGTGACCTGGATTAGCAATAGTCATTTCGGCAACCCCCCTTGCGTGTTATTCTAACGCCTCGGCAGGGCCGCCGGAGAGGACACAAGGGCGTGATCAGGGGCGATGAGCTAGTGAACGGTTTTGAACGTGTGCCCGCTCAGCGGGTCGAGCTGCCGCGCCATCCAGCGGCAGCTTCTCGAGCGCGACGATGGGTCGACCGACTCCTCCACGCACGCGGGGTTTCCGACGGCGTGCGTGAGTCGGCGCGACTCGTCTCAAGCGAGCTCGTGACCAATGCGCTCCGCCACGGCCGGGGGAAGATCGAGCTCCGGGTGACGATGCTGAGCGAGTTCCTGCGCATCGAGGTGGTCGACGAGGGCTCCGACCAGGCGCCGTCGGTCCGCCAGGAGACGCCCGATGAGTCCGGCGGCTGGGGGCTGCGGATCGTCGACCAGCTCGCCGCCCGGTGGGGCGTGTTCGAGGGGACGACCCACGTTTGGGCCGACCTCCCGCTGGCCTGACGCTCCGAGCCAGCTGCCGCTGTCAGACCACCGCCGGGGGCGGGTTGTGATTTGCGTGCCGGGGGTAGGACACCGCGCAACCGGCCGTCCCTTTGGAGGAGGAGATCATGGGAATTGCTCCTACGGTCAGCGCGATCGGCATCCACGCCAGCACGCTCGACTACGCGATTCTTGCCGTCTACTTCCTCGTCGTGCTGGGGATCGGCGTGGTCGCCCGGCTGACCATCAAGACCGACGTCGACTACTTCCTGTCCGGACGGTCGCTACCCGCGTGGATCACGGGCCTGGCTTTCATGGCCGCCAACCTCGGAGCGCTGGAAATCCTCGGCATGGCTGCCAACGGGGCGCAATACGGCGTCGCGACCGTGCACTACTACTGGATCGGTGCCGTCCCGGCCATGGTGTTCCTCGGCGTCGTAATGATGCCCTTCTACTACGGCGCCAAGGT
Source organism: Solirubrobacteraceae bacterium (assembly GCA_035505215.1). Taxonomy (GTDB): domain Bacteria; phylum Actinomycetota; class Thermoleophilia; order Solirubrobacterales; family Solirubrobacteraceae; genus Palsa-465. The sequence goes on from DATJQY010000034.1 coordinate 440,621, forward strand.
CAAGAGCGTCCCTGAGTACCTGCGCCTGCGGTTCGGGAACTTCGCCCACTCCTATAACGCCGCCAGCTTCGCGGTGGCCACGATCCTGATCAGCGGCGTCAACCTGTTCGCGCTGGCCCTGGTCGTGCACCTACTCCTTGGCTGGTCGATCGCCACGGCGATCTTCGTGGCGGCGGCGATTGTGCTCGTCTACATCGGGCTGGGGGGCCTGACGTCGGCGATCTACAACGAGGTGCTCCAGTTCTTCATCGTCATCGCCAGCCTCCTGCCACTCGTGATCGTCGGGTTGCACTCGGTGGGGGGTGTAAGCGGACTGAAGGATCGGGTGCGGCATAGCACGCTGGGGGAGCTTGGCCTACATGCCTGGAAGGGGCTGGGAATCGGTCACGTCACGAACCCGATCGGTGGGAGCTGGCTGCCCATGGTTCTGGGGCTGGGCTTCGTGCTCGGCTTCGGCTACTGGACAACCAACTTCGCCGAGGTCCAGCGGGCCCTCTCGGCCCGGAACATGTCGGCTGCGCGGCGCACCCCGCTGATCGGCGCCTTCCCGAAGCTGTTCTTTCCGCTCCTGACGGTCGTGCCCGGGCTGATCGCCCTGGTGCTGATCCCGGGCCTCGGCAAGGCGAACCCGAGCCTTCAGTACAACGCCGCGGTCCCGCTGTTGATGGGCAAGTTCCTCCCCGAGGGAATGCTCGGCCTGGCCATCACCGGGCTGCTGGCCGCGTTCATGGCCGGGGTGGCCGCCAACGTGACCTCGTTCAACACCGTGGTCACTTACGACCTCTGGCAGTCCTACGTCCAGAAGGACCGCGATCCCGCCTACTACGTCCGGGTTGGCCGGCTCGCGACCTTCATCGGCCTGGTCATCTCGATCGGGACCGCGTTCGTGGCCGAGAACAACACGAACATCATGAACTACGTCCAGCAGCTGTTCTCGATCTTCAACGCGCCCCTGTTTGCCACCTTCATCATCGCCATGTACTGGCGTCGGGCCACACCGGTGGCGGGAGGTCTCAGCCTGATAGCGGGTATGGCCGCGGCCGAGACGACGCTTCTGCTGGGCTCGCATCATGTCCTCAATCTGGGGTCGAAGATCGCCTCCACCTGGTACGACGCGCTGGCGGCGTTCGGCGTCGCCGCGATCGTGCTGGTCGTCGTCTCCCTGTTCACCAAGCCTCGGGAGGAGGAGGATCTGCGCGGCCTCGTGTGGGGGCTCAAGCGGCGTGACCAGGAGAGCGACGCGATCATTGGTGACGAGAAGTGGTTCCGCCAGCCCGTCCTGCTCGGCGGCATCGCCCTGGGCATCGGCATCGCCCTCGATGTCATCTTTGCCTGAAAGGAGACCCTGTGGCCGATTCAGAACAACGCCAGCCGTTCCGGGGACCAAACGAGATGGCTTCTACCGGAGCCAGCGACGAAGATGAAGCAGCCGCCGCACGAGTGGCCAACTGGTTCGACGTCCGCCGCATCATCGGTGGCCTGTTCGCGCTCTACGGGATCGTGCTGACCATCACCGGCATCGTCGGCTCGGAGCAAGTCAAGACCAAGGCGGCGGGGATCAACATCAACTTGTGGGTGGGGATCGCGATGGTGATCTTTGCGGCGCTGATGATCGCCTGGGCCCTCTGGCGCCCGGTCCGCCCGGAGCCGCCCGAGACCCGCGGCGAGGGGTCGGGACGACTGCGTCGCTCGCCTGCTACGTAGGCGAGAGGGACCTCGCCACCTTGGGCGGACCTCAGCGCCGGGGCGGCAGGTGGAGGTCAAACCGTCGCGGGAGCTCCCCGAGCCTCTGCGTCAGACGGCGATCTAGGTGCAGCGGGACCAACTCACGCAGAGTCTCGCAGAGGCTGGGCGGCATCTGGACGTGCCCGGCGGCGGCGGCCCGTAGCGCCTCCTCGAGCTGGACCCCGAGGCCCCGGGGCGCCAACTCGATCTCCCACTCGGCGACTCCTCCCGCGAGGTGGGTGAGCCGCACCGGCGCGTCAATCCGCTCCAGCAGCCCCCGCATGTTGCGGTTGTCGTCTGACACCAGCGCCGTAAAGCTGCGGACGCCCTCCTCCCGGGCGTGGTCAGCGAGACGCTCCAAGAGGAGCCGGCCCAGGCCGCGGTGCTGCCACTCGTCGACGACGGTGATCGCGACCTCGGCGCGTGTCGGATTCTGCGCGTCGCGGACGAAGCGCCCGATGCCGACCCCGCGTCCGGCGGCGGGTTCGATGGCGCATATCGCCGCATGGTCGTGTCCATCGACCTCGGTCAGGTAGCGGAGCTCGGCCGCCGTGAGAGTCGGCTTGGGACCGAGGAAGCGCAGCCGCCGGGACTCCTCGCTGAGCCGGGCGAAGGCGTCGGCGAGCAGCGGTGCGTCGTCAGGGCCGACTGGGCCGATCAGCACCTGGGCGCCGTCCCGCAGCCGCGCCGCCTCGCCCGGATGGGAGGCGTAAGCCATGCCCTCAGTCTGACGTATCGGCGCCTCGTCTTTTGTGAGAATGGTCTCTCAATTCGTGATCAACGCGCCAAGCCACGGCTCGACCGCCTGGCGGACCTCGCCAGCCCGGCGCAGCGAGTGGTTCCCCGCGATGGGGACGACGGTGCGGCCGGGGGCGCTCGGCGGCATCCCGAAGGGGTCCCGGTCCCCCTGGACGACGAGCACGGGCACGCTCACCGCCTCCAGCTCTCCAAGCCGGCTTTTGTCGGGGTCCCCGGCTTTGCCCGGCGGATGCAGCGGAAAGGCCAGGCAGAGAACAGCCGTGGCGGCCGTCTCGGCGGCCGTTCGACACGCCACGCGAGCTCCGGACGAGCGGCCACCCGCCACCAGCGGGATCCCGCGGAGCTCGCGCTCGCGGAGATCGGCCACGACGGCCAGCCAGGCGGCATCGAGCTGCCGGGCCGGCGCCGGCGAGCGACGGCCGGCCACGCGATAGGGCTGCTCGACCAGCGCCACCGTGAAGCCGATGGCCTGGGCCGCTGTGCTCGCGGCCTGGAGATCCGGCGCCTGGGTCCCGCCGCCGGCGCCGTGCCCGAGCACGAGCGCCCCGATCGGCGCCTTGACCGCGCGGACCTCGGCCCGGGCCGGGCCGTGCGGTGTAGCGATCCTTCGGATGGCTTTAGGCAGCCCTCAGCTCGTGCTCGGCGCGCAGCCAGTTTTCGACCTCATCCAGGCTGCCCTCCTCAAGGTGGATGAAATAGGCGCGCTCGGCGATCTGGCTGTGCTCAGGCTGCTCGGCCTTCCTTGACGTCCGCGGGACTGGGGAACGCTTCCTGGCGGCCCGACGAGCTGGCTTGGCTGTTTCGCTGGCCTTGGTGGACTTGGCCGGCATCGTGATCCTCCCTGGGTTCGCGAGTCTGGGACGTGACGCCTGATCGGCGCACCGTCGTGGGTTCGACGCCTCGGAGAGGAGCCCTGCTAACCGTCGAGCTCGAGGAGCTCCTGGTAGAAGGCGCGGGACGCCCCGGCGATGCGGTGCACGACCTCAGCCCGGGGCGGCCCCACGCGCACCACGGGCAGTGAGATCACGCCTCGGCGGCTGATGTTCACGTCGAGCTCCCGGCCCAACCGGTGGGCCACGTCCTGCCAATGCGTGGGCGATCCGGTCCTATTGATTGCCGCGCCGTCGTCGGTGACGTGCGTGCGCTGGTCACGGTGCACCACGCGCACGTGGATCGGGTCCCCGGGGCGGAATTCGAGCCCGGTGTCGAGAAGCTCCTCGGTGCGGGACACAGTGTTCGCGGGAACCGGCATTTCGAGGCAAGAGCGTAATGCGGAAACCTTGCGCTGGCTAGGGTCGAGGCGAGGGTTGATCGATGGCGAGTTCCGCAGGGTCAGCATCGTCTCCGCACCGCTGGTGCCGCCCACCTCGAGGGCTCATCCCAAACGGGTGATGTCAAAGCCCGCATCGCGCCGGACCCTGAATCGGTATGAATCGAATGAGAGGGGCGGGGCGGCTGGTTCCCGCTCTCGTGGTGTTGGGAGCATTCCTGCTCCAGGCGGGGCCTGCCAGCGCGGTTGTTCGTCCCGGGCGCGTGCGGTCGACGGTACGCCTTAACACCGAAATGAGGATGAGCGGGACCGGTGCAGGCCAGGCGGTCCAGGGCTTCATTGCGAACTCCGACAACACGCTGAATCCAGCCACCGACCCCTATCCGACCAGCAACCCGAGCACCAGCCCCGGCTCCGGCTGGAGCGTCAAGAACGAAGGGTTTGCCGGGATCATCCATGGCACTCCCGTGGGGGGCGGCGCGACCCTCAACCTCTACTGCATTGACATCAACACGCTCACGCGGGAAGGCTTCGGATACGTATTGGGCACATGGGACAGCGCCAACGTCCCCAATGTGGGCTACGTGGCCCGCATCCTGAACGACTACTACCCCAACACCAACCAACCCTCCTCGCTGACGAATCTCAACCAGAGGGCCGCCGCTGTGCAGGCGGCGATCTGGTTCTTCAGCGACCGCTACGTGCTGAACACCTCCGATTCGCTGCGCAGCGCCGTGGTCGCGATAGTCAACGACGTCAAGGCCAAGGGGCCGCTGGTCGAGCCACCACCGCCCAGTCTCACGATCACGCCGACGATCGACAGCGCCCCGGCAGGGCATCTGGTGGGTCCGTTCACCGTGACCAGTACCGCGACCCGCCGGGATCGCGTGGAGCGCCGCCGCGCCCGCGCGGGCTCGATCACCGTGACCGCCACCGGGGCCAACATGTTCGCCAACGCGGACGGTACTGGGCCGATCGCCAACGGGGCGTCCGTGCCGTCTGGCCAGAAGATCTGGCTGCAGTCCACGGGTCCATCGTCCGCGGTGCTCCAAGGGACCGCCAGTGCGATCGTACCCACCGGGAACGTCTACCTCTACGACGGGAACACCGCCGGGGTCAATGACGCGCAGAAGCTCATTTTGGCCCAGACGGCCACCCTCACGACGACCGTTAGCGCCACGGCACAGTTCCTGGCCCCTGGCTCACTGGTTGTGACGAAGACGATCGCGGGTGAGGCGGCCAAGTTGCGAGGCGAAGTGGTGATCCACGTCGCCTGCAGTGATGGTGTGGACAGACCTGACTTCACCATTCCTGCCTCTGCGCCTGCGGGTAGCAGCTCGCAGACCTACGACAACATCCCGGCCGGGACCAGGTGCCTGGTGAGCGAGACAGCCAACGGGAGCAACGATCAGGCCACCGTCGTCGTGAGCGGAGATGGGCAAACCGTGACCATTCCCACCGGTGGGAAGGCCACGGTCGGGATCACGAACACCTATTTCTACGTGCCCGGTTCGCTGCTCGTGCGCAAGACCATCTCAGGGCCAGGTGCGGGCCAGCAGGGAGTGGTCACGGTCCACACGGTCTGCGACGGCACCGCCTTGAGTCCAGACTTCACCATCCCCGCCGGGGCTCCGGCGAAGGACTACACGCAGCAATACGACAACATTCCCATCCCGGCGTCGGGGTCGGCTTCCTGCACCCTCACGGAAACCGCCGACGGCAGCAACAGCACCGTTTCGGTGGTTACCGTCGGGAGCGGGCAGACGGCCTCAATTCCGCCCGGCCAGATCGTGGAGGCGGATATCACTGACGCCTACGGATTGCGGCCCGGCCAGCTGTTGGTGACCAAGACGATCACCGGTCCTCAGGCCGGAAACCAGGGTGAGGTCGTCATCCGTACGGTTTGCAATGGCACCGCCCAGACGCCAGATCTCATCCTCCCGCCTGGGACGGCCGCTGGCGATTATTCGCAGCTGTATTCAGGCATCGCGGCTGGATCGACCTGCACGGTCACGGAGACCTCCGATGGGGCGACTAGCACAGTCACGGCGAGCGTCATCGGCAACCCGCAGAGCGTCACGATCCCGGCCGGCGGTGCGGGCGCGGCACACATCACCGACAGCTACGGAGCCGCTCCGGGGTCGCTGCTCGTCATCAAGACGATCACCGGACCGGACGCCGGCGCCCAGGGACCCGTCACGATCCAGGCGGCATGCAACGGCACCGCGTTGCCTGACTTCGTGATCCCCGCCGGGACCAAGGCGGGCAACGTGTCCCAGAGTTACGACGACATCCCGGCGGGATCGGCCTGCAGCATCACCGAGATCGATGACGGCGGCACGTCCAGCACGTACGCCGTCGTCACGGGGGGGGAGCAGACCGTGACCGTGGGCGCCGGCCGGGTGGTGCCGGTGAACGTGACCGATGTGTACACGCGCAGCGAGGTGGCGGCCGAGGTCGAGGACCGAACCGGCGAGCTGAGGGTGACCAAGACGATCGCCGGGCCAGCGGCCGGGCACGAGGGCCGCATCGCGATCCTCGTGGCCTGTGGCGCCCCCCGGGTGTACGCGTTCATCATTCCGGCTCACACCCGGGCCGGCTCGATCTCCCGAGCCTTCGCGGATCTACCCGCTGGAACGCATTGCACGATCACAGAGGTCGTGAACGGCCACACCGGCACGGTGACGGTGGCGACAACCGGTCGGCGGCAGACCGCGGTGATGGCTGCCGGCCGCGAGGCCACCGTTCGTCTGAGCGACCGCTACTCAGCCAAGGCCAAGGCGGCCGTCACTCCCAAGTTCACCGGATGAGCCTTCGGATGTCCGGGTTCCGCGGTCTCGGAGCCCGGACATCGTGAAGTGCTGTAGGGGCTGGCTACCTATCCGCAGCCGGTGTTGAAGCCGCAGCTGGAGCACGTGTAGCAGCTGCCGGTCCGCTGCATCATGCCGCCGCACTGCTGGCACGCTGGACCCAGATCGAGGCCGGCACGCGCGGCGGGGTGGACCGGAGGCTCGTCGGTCAGCGCGGACGTGGCGGGAGCCACGGTTGCCGATCCGGACCCGTTGCCGTTGCCTTCGGCCTTCGTCTCACCGTTGCTACCGCCGTTTATCGGCCCGGCGGTGTCGCTCGTGTGCGAGGTCGCGGCCTCCTGGGCCGCCTTGCGGGCCCTGACCTCGGGCGTGAGGATGCCGAGGTCCTCCTGGACATCGGCATCGAGGAACCGGGAGGCCAGCCAGCGCATGATGTAGTCAGGCATCGACTTGGCGAAGGGGATCTCCGGATTCGAGGTCATGCCTTCAGGCTCGAAGCGCATGTAGCTGAACTTGCGCACAAGCGTCTCGAGCGGGACTCCGTACTGGAGTCCAACCGAAATCGCCGTGGCGAATGAGTTCATCATCCCGCGCAGAGTCGAGCCCTCCTTGCCGATGTCGGTGAGGAAGATCTCGCCGACGCTGCCGTCGTCATACATCCCGGCCGTGATGTAGCCCTCGTGACCGCCGATCGAGAACTTGTGTGTGATCGACTGGCGCTCCCGCGGCATCCGGCGGCGCTTCGGAGGGGCCTGAGCCAGCGCCGCCTTGACCGCCTTGTCGATCGCCTCCTCCGTCGTCTCTGACAAAGGCGCCTCTTTCTGGGCGTCCGTCCGGAGCGCCTGCGCCGTCTTTGAGCCGTCCCGGTAGATGGCCAGCGCCTTCACTCCCAGACGCCAGGCCTGGAGGTAGGCGTCGGCGATGTCCTCCACCGTGGCCGACTCGGGCAGGTTGACCGTTTTTGAGATTGCGCCCGAGATGAACGGCTGGACCGCTCCCATCATCTTGATGTGACCCATGTGCGAGATCGCCCGCTCGCCCACGGCCACGTCGAAGACCGGTAGATGGTCCTCGTCGAGGTCGGGGGCACCGACGATCGTCCCGTGCTCGTTGATGTAGGCGACGATCTGCTCGATCTGCTCATCCGAGTAGCCGAGCGTTTCCAGCGCGAGCGGAACCGTCTTGTTGACGATCGTCATCTGACCGCCGCCGACGAGCTCCTTGAACTTGACCAGCGAGAAGTCAGGCTCCACCCCGGTCGTATCGCAGTCCATCAGGAAGCTGATGGTTCCCGTCGGTGCCAAGACAGTGGCCTGGGCGTTCCGATAGCCGTGGATCTCGCCGGCCTCGACGGCGTCCTCCCAGCTCTTCCGAGCGGCCTCGAGGAGACCAGCGTCGACCGTCGCGGCTTCCGGGATGGCCCCGGAGGCGTCTCGGTGCATCCGCATCACGGCGTTGTGTGCCTCGCGGTTCTCGGCATACTGCTCGTAGGGGCCGATGGCCGCGGCGACCCGCGCCGACTCCCGGTAGGCCCGGCCCGTCATCAGGGCCGTGATCGCCGCCGCGGTCGCCCGCCCGGCGTCGGAGTCATAGGCCATGCCGTTCGACATGAGATACGCGCCTAGATTCGCGTAGCCGAGCCCGAGCTGACGGAAGGAACGCGCGTTGGCTCCGATCTCCTTGGTCGGATAGCTCGAGGGGCCGACGATGATCTCCTGGGCCAAGAACACGATGTCGACCGCGTGCTTGAAGGACTCGACGTCGAAGGTTCCATCGGGCTGACGGAACTTCATGAGGTTCAGCGACGCGAGGTTGCAGGCCGAGTCATCGACGTGCATGTACTCGCTGCACGGGTTGGATGCATTGATCCGGCCGGAGACCGGGCAGGTGTGCCACTGGTTGATCGTCGTGTCGTACTGGACGCCCGGATCCGCGCAGCGCCACGCCGCCTCGGCGATCTCCTGCATCAGCTCGCGGGCCGGGAGGGTCTTGACCGGCTCGCCGGTGATCCGGGCCGTGAGCTCCCAGTCCTCGTCGTTGACGACCGCGCGCATGAACTTGTCCGTGACCCGCACGGAGTTGTTCGCGTTCTGGTACTGGATCGAGAAGAAGCCCTCGCCATCGATCGACATGTCGAAGCCCGCGTCACGCAGAGCGGCCGCCTTGTCCTCCTCCTTGGCCTTGCACCAGATGAACTCCTCGATGTCCGGGTGATCGACGTTGAGGACGACCATCTTGGCCGCACGGCGAGTCTTGCCGCCGGACTTGATGGTTCCCGCCCAAGCGTCGGCACCGCGCATGAAGCTGACCGGCCCCGACGCGGTCCCTCCCTTGCCCAGCGGCTCGGTGGAGCCGCGGATCTCCGACAGGTTGATCCCGGAACCGGAGCCGCCGCGGAAGATCATCCCCTCCTTGGTGTTCCAGTCGAGGATCGACTCCATCGTGTCCTCAACCGAGAGGATGAAGCACGCCGAGCACTGCGGGTTCTCCTCAAAGCCGACGTTGAACCAGACCGGGGAGTTGAACGCCGCCAACTGGTGAAGCAGGATGTAGGTGAGCTCGGCTTCGAAGGTGTCAGCGTCCTCGTCGGTGGCGAAGTAGCCCCGCTCGCGCCCCCAGCCGGCGATCGTGCCGGCGACCCGGCCGATCATCTGCTTGACCGAGTGCTCCCGTGCGGGCGAGCCGAGCTGTCCGCGGAAGTACTTCTGGGCGACGATGTTGGTCGCGTTCTGCGACCAGCTCTTGGGGAACTCGACCCCTGTCTGCTCGAAGGCGACCTTGTCGCCGTGCCCGATCCGGGCATCACGCAGCTCCCACTCGATCGCGTCGAAGGGGTGCTCGTCAGGAGTCGTCAAGTAGCGACGGACGGTGAGGCCGTGGCCGTCCCGGGACTCCGGGGAAAGTTGTGTTTGAGGGCTCTGCTCCATACCGTCCGGCTCCTTTTCTCCGCTCGCTTCGGCGTCTTGTTGCTCGGCTCCGGGTCGGCCGAGCGGGCAGTGAATGGTGCCGGGCGCCCCGGACGGAAAAGTCTCGCGCCAAGGCCATCGGCAAGGCGTTTTCGAAGCGCGGATCTAGCAGTAATTTTACTCCGCGGGCCCTGCAAAACCGTCGAATTTGAGGCCGTTTTCGGAGGGGCTGCTAGCTTCGCCGCGCATGAAACTGCTCGTCACCGGCGGGGCCGGGTACATCGGGTCGGTGGTCGCCCGTGACCTGATCGCCGCCGGGCACGAGGTGGTTGTGCTCGACAACCTCGAACGAGGCCACCGCGAGGCCGTTGCCCCGGACGCCCGGCTCGTCGTCCTCGATTTGCTTGACCGCGATGACCTGATGGAGCTCCTCGGTGAGGGGTTCGACGGGGTCCTGCACTTCGCGGCGCTCGCCCTCGTGGGTGAGTCGGTGGATCACCCCGAGCGCTATTGGGCCACCAACGTGGGCGGGACGCTCAACCTGCTCGAGGCGATGACCGCGGGGAAGGTCCCGCGGCTCGTGTTCTCTTCGACCTGCGCCGTCTACGGCGAGCCCGATCAGGTACCGATCTCAGAGACGGCGGCCTTTCGTCCCATCAACGCCTACGGCGCATCCAAACTCGCCGTCGACCAGATGATCGGGCAGTTCTGCACCGCCCACGATCTCGGCGCCGTGAGTCTGCGCTATTTCAATGTGGCCGGGGCGAGCGGCGACCTGGGCGAGGACCACGATCCCGAGACGCACCTGATCCCGAACATCCTGCGTGCGGCCCACGGGGACACGCCGCACGTCCAGATCTTTGGCACCGACTATCCGACCCCGGATGGCACGGCGATCCGGGACTACATCCATATCGACGATCTCTCACGGGCGCATCTGCTGGCCCTGGAGTCCCGGCGGCCGGACGAGCACCAGATCTTCAACCTCGGCAACGGCAACGGGTTTTCCGTCCGTGAAGTGATCGCCGCCACTCAGTCGGTCACCGGGGTTGAGGTTCCGGTGCAGGAGTCGGATCGGCGACCCGGGGACCCACCAATTCTGGTCGCCGCCTCCGAGCGGATCCGCTCCGAACTCGGATGGACGCCTAAGAAGCCCGACCTCGAGGAGATCGTGGCCGACGCCTGGGCGTTTTTCCAGGCGCATCCGGGCGGCTATTCACAGTAAGTCGGCCAGCGCCTCGAGCGCCGCCCGGAGTACCTCGTCCGGGGGCGCTCCAGCGTCGATCTTCCTGATCCGGTCGGGCTCGGCTTGCGCCAGCTCGACATAGGTCGCACGGATCCGCTCGAAGAACTCGTCATGCTCGGCCTCAAGGCGGTCGAGCGGTTCTTCCCGGGCGCGAGAGCGGGAGCGTCCGAGCTCCGGCTCGACCTCGAGCAGGAGCGTCCGGTCGGGGCGGAGTCCGCGGGTGGCGAACTCATTGATGGCGCGCACTGGCTCGACGCCGAGGTCTCGCCCGCCTCCCTGGTAGGCGAGCGATGAGTCGACGAAGCGGTCCAGAACGACCCAGGTTCCTTCGCTGAGCAGGGGCTCGAGCGCCTCCTCCACCAATTGGGCGCGCGCCGCGGCATACAGCAGCGCCTCGGTGCGTTCCCCGATCGCCAGCGAGGGATCCTTGACCAGTTCGCGGATGCGCTCGGACACCTGGACCCCGCCCGGCTCGCGCAGCAGCGCCACGGCTAGGCCGTGTTCGCTGAGCGCTCGCTCAAGCCGGGTGGCGAGGGTGGTCTTGCCGGCGCCGTCGAGCCCCTCGATCGTGATCAGGCGTCCGCGTGGCACTGTGGGCAGGCACCGTAGCGGCCCCGGAGGCGAGCGGACGCGCAGCGGTCAATAGCATCGAAGCGTGCTCGCAGAACTCGACCGCCACCCCCACGCCCGCGCGGTGCTGCAGCCGGCGCTGGCGCCAGGCGGTACGGCCTCGCATGCCTATCTATTCCACGGCCCCGAGGGTGCCGGCAAGCGCGCCGCGGCCCGGGCTCTGGCCGCCGAGCTGCTGGCTGAAGGGGCGGCGGACCCGCAGAGCGCTCGCGCCCGCGTCGAGTCCGGCGCCCATCCCGACCTCACCTGGGTGGTTCCGAGCGGGGCCCACGAAATCCTGGTCAGCGACATCGACCAGCCGGTCGTGGCGGCGGCGAGCAAGACGCCGTTCGAGGCTCAGCGGCGGGTGTTCGTGATCGAGCGCGTGGACGAACTCGGCGACGAGGCTGCCAACCGGATGTTGAAGACGCTCGAGGAGCCGGCCTGGTTCGTGCACCTGATCCTGTTGACCGATCGGTTGAGTGAGGTGCTGGCGACGATCAGCTCGCGTTGCCAGCTCGTGCGGTTCGACGCTCCGCCGGTCGAGCAGGTGGCGGGTTCGATGGAGGCGCTGGGGCTGAGCTGGGAGACGGCCATGGCCTGTGCGCGCCTGTCGCTCGGTGATGCTCACCGAGCCCGCGGCCTCGCTGAGGCGGAGGGGCAGGCACTACGGGAGGCCGGCGAGGCGTTCGCGCGCGCGGCCCTGCACGGGGAGGCTTCGGCAAAGCGCCCCTGGCTCGATCTGCTCGCCATGGTCCGGGCCAAGGGCGAGTCACTTCGCTCGGAGCTCGACCGACAGGCCAGCGCCGATCTCGAGCTCTATCCGCGTAAGGAGCAGAAGCGCGTTGAGACGGAGTGGTCTGAGCGGATCAGGCGCTCACGCCGCCGCGCTGAGACCACGGCCCTTGATCTGGCGCTCCAAGTGAGCGCGCTGTGGTTCTCCGATCTGGCGGCGCTGGCCTGGGGAGCCGAGGAGCTCGTGCGCAACGTGGATCGCTTGTCCGATCTCCGGGCCGATGCCGGTGCCGAGCCGGCCGAGTTGCTGCGCGCGGTGGAGCTGATTGAGGAGACGCGGCAGCGCTTTCAGCTGAATGTCTCCGAGGAGCTCGCCTGCGAGGCGCTCGCCTACCGGCTCGAGGCGGTGTTCAGTGGCTGAGGCGGACGGGCACGAAGCTGGGCGAGTGTTCCTGCGTGAGCCGGTGCCTTCTGACCGGGACGAGTTTGTCTCGCTCATGCGCGCGAGCCGCTCCTTTCATCGCCCCTGGGCCACCGCCCCGACCGATGATGATCGCTTCGCCGCCTATCTCGCCGACTCGCACCGCCCCGACTTTGAGGCGATGCTCGTCTGCCGAGTCGCCGATGGGGCGATCCTGGGTTTCTTCAATCTCTCCCAGATCGTCAGGCGGGCTCTACAGAGCGCCTACCTTGGCTACGCCGTGGGCAAGCCGTACGCCGGCCACGGTTACATGCGCGAGGGGCTCGAGCTCGTGCTACGGCACGCCTTCACCGATCTTCGCCTGCATCGGATCGAGGCCAACATCCAGCCGGGCAACCGCGCCTCGGTTGCCCTCGCCAAAGGCGCCGGGTTTCGTCGCGAAGGCTTCTCGCCCCGCTATCTGAAGATCGGCGGACGCTGGCGCGACCACGAACGTTGGGCCATTCTGGCCGACGACTGGCGGGCCCGGGTCGAGCGCGGGCGCGCCCCCAGCCTGGCCGATCTACGCCGATAGACTCGGCCGAGCCGCCGACGTAGCTCAGCTGGTAGAGCACTTCACTCGTAATGAAGGGGTCCCCGGTTCGAGTCCGGGCGTCGGCTTAGGAAAGCCCCGTAAATCGGGGCTTTTTGTTTGGTCGCGCTTCGGTCAATGCAAAGCGTGTCCCGAATATGTCCCGGAATGGCGGTAGCTTTTCAGCCATGGCTGGGATCGGGTCTGGCTCACCATCGGGACACGTGTTCCGGGTCGAGCGCGTGCGTGGGCCGGCCTGGTACGCGAAGTACCGACTGCCCGACGGGCGGCAGGTGCAGAGGAAGCTGGGGCCGGCGTGGACGGAGCGAGGGCGCCCGCCAGCGGGCTACTTCACGAAGCGCTTGGCAGAGGACTGGCTGCGGGACGTGTTGGTTTCAGCGCGACGCGGGACGTTGGCCGGGCAGGCGGCGACCGGCGCGACGTTCGCCGATGCGGCGGCGGAGTGGCTGCGCTATGTCGAGCTTGACCGGCAGCGCAAGCCGTCGACGCTCGAGGGATACCGCGCGATCGTCCGCTCGCGGCTGCTGCCCGCGTTTGGCTCAATGCCCCTGGAGGCCGTCACCACGGAGACAATCGAGCAATGGCTGTCGAGCCTGGGTGGCGCGGCGACCAGCCGCACGAAGGCGCTGGTGCTGCTGCACGGGATCCTGAAGCGGGCGCGCAAGGTGTGGGGTCTTCAAGTCAATGCGGCAGCCGAGGTGGAGAAGCCGCCGCTGAGACGGAGCGGGGACATTCAGGTGTTCTCGCCCGAGGAGGTGTGGTCGCTCGCGCGGAGTGCCGCTTCTGAGCAGGACGCCGCGATCTACATGACGGCCGCCTTCACCGGACTACGGCTGGGCGAGTTGCTGGCGCTGCACTGGCGCGATGTCGATTTCGCCGGCTCGGTCATCCGCGTCCGCGCCAGCTACGCCGCGGGCGTGCTCACGACACCGAAGTCGGGAAAGGTGCGGGCGGTGCCGATGGCGCCCGATGTCGCGACTGCTCTGGCTCAACTTGGCCAGCGCAAGCACTGGGTGGGCGAGGACGATCTGGTGTTCTGCGGCGAGACCGGTGCCCATCTCGACGGCTCGGCTCTGCGGCGCCGCTACAAGGCCGCGCTTGCCGCTGCCGGCCTGCGGGCGCTCCGCTTCCACGATCTCCGCCACACGTTCGGGACGCGGATGATCGCCAAAGCGGACATCCGTCGGGTGCAGGAGTGGATGGGGCACGCGGACATCCAGACAACGATGCGCTATCTCCACTATGCGCCGCGTGCGGAGGATGCCCGACTGGTCGCAGAGGCGTTCGCGCTCGATTTGGACCCTGCGGGCAGGACATCTCCGGACATCTTGGGACATCTTCGGCAACTGACCCCTCGGAAGCGGCCCGCGAGGATGAACTCGGCGTCTGATCCTTTGACCCGCAGGGCGTTGCAGGCTGTCCGGCGCGGACATCTGCGGACATCTTTGGGACGTTGGCACCCAGTGCGTAGAGTGTATGTCTCTTGTAGTTGTGGCCGAGAGGGCGTTGGGGACCGCGATGGGGCGCTCAGTCGCTGTCGCTAGGTGGGCGCCGGCTGGTCGGCTGAGGTCATGACGTGCCTGACGCCGTTCATGAGCTTCTCGTGACCGAGGTCGGCCTTGCGAAGCTCGGTGCGAGGCAAATCAGCGCTGAAGAGGCGGCGCAGGTACCTCATAACCGCCATGCGATTGTCTGCAACCCGCGCGCCGGCGCGAGCCCGGGCCGGCGTCGGCTGCTGATCGGTGCGACGGATGGTGGGCGCGTCCTGACACTCGTGATCGAGCAGACTGTTGAGCCGACGAGTTGGCTGATCGTGACCGGCTGGAACGCAACGGCGGCCGAGCGTACGATCATGGAGTCGAACCGATGAATTCCGATCCGTGGACAGACCCCGATCCGGCCCCCGGGGACTTTGACGCCGACCTTGCGAGCCTCGCGCCCGAGCTAGTGACTATCCACGACGGCGACGCCTCGTCGACCCTGAGGATCCTGGTCAGCGTCGAAGGCGAAGACGCTAGTCGGCTACAGCGGATTGCGGACGCGCAGGGCAAGAAGCCCGGGGACGTAGTCGCTGATCTTCTCCGCGCGGCAGATCGCCCCGCGGCCTGAGCCGCCCGCCGGCTTGCGGCGGTCTGGGAGGCCCGGGCGGCCCAGATAGCCGTACGGCTCTCTCGAGGGCGGCGCGACCGCCGACGCAGGCATCAACCGGCGCCTGGGTCGCCGCCGCGCTGCCGGGGGATTCTGAGGATCGCGAAAGCGACCGCCTGCGAAATACAAGTTTTGCCGTGTGCGGGTAGGCACCGGCGGGTGCTGTCACCTCACTCGCTGGGCTCTATGGTGCGGCATAGGGCAGGACTCGGGAGCCGCGGTTCCTCTGTGGTTCTCGAGCCTGTGCTTCAGCGCGCGGAGATAAGGGAATAACTCCAGCGTGCATGGCTTGAGGGCGGTGCGTTGGGGGCACATCTTGTTGGTACTCCTTTTCGTGGCTGTTGGGGGCCTCGCTTTGGCGAGCGTGGCGAGCGCCGCGACTTATACGGTCAACGACCCAAACGACGCCGCGTTGGCGAATCCGAGCGGGATGAGCTGTAGCTCGACCGATGGGCCGGGGACATGCACGTTGCGCGCGGCTGTCCAAGCGTCCGACAATGGTGGCGGTTCGAACACGATCGACCTGCCTTCGGGCGATTACAAGCTGACGATCCCGCCCTTGTGCGCGAGCTATACGACGTCGGACTGGGGAGACAACGGCTGTGACGCAAATGATCCGAGCAACGGGGATCTGGACGTCCTGAGTCCCAACCAGCTGACAATCATCGGCCAAGGCGCGGGCACTACAACGGTTGACGCGAACCACATCGACCGTGCGTTTGCGGTTGCGAACGGCGCCGGGCTCGCTCTTTCGGGGGTGACGATCGAGAACGGAACTCCCGCCGAGGACACATGCAACTACAGCGCTGGCGGCAACACCTTTGACTACACCTGCTTTCCGTCGAGCGGCAATGGCGATGGCGGCGCGATCTATAGCCAAGGGTCGCTCGCGACCACCGACGATGTCGTATTCGAGGACAACGACTCTCACACCGTGTCGCCTTGGGGCGGATTGGGCGGGGCAATTGACTCCGATGAGGCGAATCTCGGGAGCGGTTCACTCTCGATCGCCGGCACGACTTTTGCCAGCAATGCCGCCGATTCCACTGGGGGGGCAATTTACTCGAGCCCCCCAAGTAGCTCTGGCGAGGTAAGCGTTACGGACAGCACATTCCGCGATAACCAAGCTTGTTACGGCGGTGGGATAGCTGCGTATGGCTCCGACTATCCGATGGCCGTCGACCACAGCGTTTTTGAAAGCAACGAAGCCGAATGCGATGATGGTGGCGCCATCTACTGGTACGACGACTCAGCCGTTAGTCTGACCAATAGTTCGCTGACCGACAACGTCGCTAGTAACGGCGGAGCCGTCTACTACACAAGCGACCTCGGACAAGGCAGCTTGACCGTCACGAACGATCAGATCAAGGCGAATAGCGCGACCTCTGACGGCGGGGGCTTGTACTTGGAGGTCGGTCAAACTCTGATGGACGACAGCGAGCTGGATAGCAACAGCTCTGGGGGTGATGGCGGTGCTATCTATTGGACCGCAGGGGCTCTTACCTCACACGACTCGTCAATCATCAACAACTCCAGCCACGGCAATGGGGGCGGTCTCGACGCCGAGCCTTACGCGGATCATTCGAAGCTTCCGTCGCTGACGCTGATTAACGCGACCCTGAGCGACGATTCCGCGGGCCAGGGAGGCGGAATCTATTTCGGCACCTCGATGCCCCTGCCAGTTGCGCTTACCAACGATACGATCGCGTTCGACAGCGCCGATAGTGGTGATGGCGGCGGGATCGCGGATGCCGATGACTCAACCACGTCGGGGTACAGCTCGCCGGCAGGTGAGAGCGATACGGCGGGAGTTGAGAATACGATTGTCGGTAGCAACACGGGCGGTGATTGCAATAACGCGTTTGTCGCTGCCGACGATGGCTACAACCTGGACAGTGACGGCAGTTGTTTTACTGGCGCTGCGGGCGATAAGACGGCAAACCCCAATCTCGGGCAGCCAGCGGACAACGGCGGTGCGGTATTGACCGATTCGGATATCGGCAGCCCCGCTGTCGACGCCGGCAGTCCCCCTGGCGGAGCCTGTCCGTCCACCGACGCTCGTGGCGTGCCACGGCCGGATGTGCCGGGCACTGCGTGCGACATGGGTGCCTATGAGGCCGTCGCCGCAAATCTATCGATGACAATGAGCGCGCCGGCGAGTATCACCGCGGCCAGCCCGTTCAGCTACGACATCTCAGTATCTAACGACGGCCCAGGCTCTTCGACCAACACCACGGTAATCGATCAGCTGCCAGTCGGCGAGACCCTGTATGGCGCCACGTCCTCGCAGGGTAGCTGCGCTAGCTCGGGCTCCCCTGCGAAGGTCACCTGCCCCCTTGGAAGTATTGCTAGCGCTGGAGACGCCCAAGTAACGATCGTGGTCGCGGAGGCGAACCCTGGCACCACAACGAACACGGCCACCACTACGAACGAACAGGAAGCGACCGCCAACGCGTGGGCGACGACACAGGTCATGCCCGCCGCTCCCGATGGAGGCGCATCTCCTTCGACGCCGAGTCGAAGCGCACCCGGAGCGATCACCGGTCCGGCGACTGGGATAGCGAAGACCACGACGAGTCTGACCGGTACCGTGATACCAGGGAATCAACGCACGAGCTATTTCTTCCAGTACGGGCCTAGTGCTTCCTACGGGAATGCCACGCCGGTAGCGCAAACCGGGACATCGACCCAGAGTGTCCTCACGAAGATCTCGCAGCTGAAGCCCGGGACGACCTATCACTATCGCCTTGTAGCGATCAACAGCATCGGCTCATCGTTTGGCGCGGATCGGAAATTCAAGACCGCTGCCACCTCGTATCATGGCAGCCTGGCATTGGATAAATCCACGCTAGCTGTCACTCACGGAATGGTGCAAGTGCGATTTACCTGTAAGACCAGTAATGCCTGCAATGGTGTGTTCGCGATCACCACGCAGTTACAAGTAGGCGGCGCCAAGAAACCCGCAACAGTGATTTGCACAAAAGGCGCGGGCGTCCACTATCGCATCGGTGCGCATAAGACGACAACCGTCCGCGCGCCGCTGCAAGCGTCGTGCCTGGCGGCGCTTGGAAGCCATGGTGGGGTGCTTCGTGGAAGCCTCAGCACCCAGCCGTCGACGGCGCGGCGGAAACGAGTCAAGCTGGTAGCCCTGAATCGGGTTTCTTGAAATGCCAAATCGGGTCGGGATGGGTGCGGGACCCGGATACGGCGGTGCCTTCGGCAGCCGAGCAGCTCGGCATGACGCGCTGTCCCGCCTGCGCTGCGCGAGCAGGCCCGTAACGAGGGTGCGGCGACGGCTTTCGTCGGCTGGGCCTTCCAAACCGGGACGATCCCTCCGGGGACAGAGGATGTTGTGCCTACGCGTAACCGGGACGGGCATTCGTTAAAGAGGAAGCCGGGGTCCCCCCAGCGCACGGCTGTCTGTTCCGAGTCGTTCGTTCCGCGCCCTCCAGTGCTTCGGGGCTGGAGGCTGTCTGCGTGAGGGGGTCGCCCGCCGGCCATGGATGGCCGGCGGAATGGGCATGGATGCGGGAGGGTGGCAGAGCGGATGCGCGCAAACCGTGTCCCGAGCCATGTCCCGAAACTCACAATTCTGACCTCACGGAACTGCACTGAGTTGCACTAAATTGCCTGTATCTAGGGCAAATGCCCTGCAAATGAGCCACTCGTAATGAGGGGGTCCCCGGTTCGAGTCCGGGCGTCGGCTTAGGTCGGTCCTCTGATCCTGCTGGGTTTCTTGGACATGCGCGGGTGCGATGGTGGGCGCGGCTTCCTGGCGTGGAAGCCATTTGGAAGCCAAATGCCCGACGCCCGGGGCCAAAAAGAAGCGCCCCCACCCGTGGTAACGGGTGGAGGCGCTAGGAAGAGCCCGGACTGGAATGCGGCTACGAGACCTCGTCCGAGGGCTCAGACAGTGCGACACGGAGTGCGCCGGCGAATTCCGCCGTCATCCGCGAGCGCCGCATGCGTCGGCGACGAGCGTCGGCGATCTCATGGACGTAGACGACGCGCGTCACTGTTGCGTCTCGGTGCCCGAGAAAGAACGCAACTTCGTCGACGCTCTCCCTGCGACTAGGGCCCGCGACGCAACGGTATGTCGGAACGAGTGCATCGAAGGCACCGCGCCGGCGGGCACGACGACAGGCCCGCCGTTATCACCGGTTCGGTGAAGAACCGGGAACGTGGGATTACCGTGTTCGTCAATGGCGCGCCGCTGTGCCCGGCGCAGCGCACGAGCGACGTTCCGCTGTCCGAGCGGCCGGCCTGACCGACTGGCGAACACGAACGCGTCCGGCCCCGTGTCGGCCACGGCGAGCTTGTGTCGCGCGAGCACCAGTGCCAGTTCCCTCGGGATAGGCACGGTGCGCGCAGAGCCGTTGGTCTTCGTCGGCCGCCGATTGCCCTGCCGGTCGACCTGCCAGGCGAACCTGATCTCCGCGTCGTTCATGTTGTCGAGATGGACGTCGTGCCAAGTGAGTCCGCAGAGCTCCGACACACGCGCCCCGGTGAGCGCGGCGAGGGTGAACAAGGAGCGAAAGGGCTCGTTGGCGGCCACGAGCGTCTGCTCGATCTGCTCGGGAGTGAAGATTGGTCGACGTTGGGCCAGCGAGACCTTCGGACGCTCCGAGGACATCATCAGCGTGACCGGGTTCACGCGGCTGAAGCCGAGCCGGCGGGCCGCAAACCGATAGATCCGACCCACCGCCCCGAGGACGGCCGCGATTGTCGCTTCGCTCTTACCTTGCTGCCGTAGCTCGCGAACCAGCGCGGCGAGGTCGTCAGCGCTGATGCTGTCGAGCCTCCGGTTGGCGTAGCGAGCGCGGAGATGGTGCTTGACTGCGCTGCGATAACCAGCCTGCGTTGCTGGCCGCAGGTCCAACACCGGCCCTTCGAGCCACAGTTCGGCTGCCTCCCCGAACTTGAGGCGAGAGTCCCGGGCCATCGTGTCGCCGCGTCCTCGCTGGGCGAGCAACTCTTCGCGGAGCTTTCGGGCGGCCATGACTCCGCCGTCCACCGTCCGCCAGCGCTGGATCCCGGAGGCATCCTTGAGGCCGACTTCGAGCACTCCCGTAGGCCGGCGGTAGATGTTGCGCTCGAGCCGCGTTCGGCGAGGTTCATTCTTCTGGCCCGTCATGAGACGGCCCTCAGGCGTGATGAGCGCGTGCTGAAGCGCCTAGCCGACCGACGCCATTCGTCGAGTTCGTCGCGGCGGAAGTAGAGCTTGCAGCGAGGTCCGTCCTGGTGGGAAGGGATCGAGCGCCGAGCGGCGAGTTTCCGAAGTGTGTCGCGATGCATGCCGAGGTACGCCGCGGCGCCGCGAGCGTCCAGCCACCCGGAGTCGTGGTCGTTGACATCGGCGTCGGTGCGGGCCAGCAGGCGATCGATTACGAGATCGGCGAGGCGGCCGAGAATCTGATCGAGCACGGCATGGTCTGAGCTGCTGGCCGGAGGCGCCTCAGTTAACTCCGGCGGAGCAGTCCGGCTGAAGGTGGGGAGCTGGCTGTCCACGGGCAGCTGCTCCGGGGTGGCGTAGGCTTGCACCGTCGGGACCTCCTTTGCAGGTCTCGGCCGGCCCCGGGGTGTTGGCGCACCGCCGGGGCGTCTTTGTCCTTACGCATGGAAGGTAGCGTCTGCCGCGGACAGAAAGGTTCCATCCGTAAGGTCACCTCCTCTTACGGATGTAAGGTTCTGATATGGGACGCAAGGTCGACGTCGACGAGCTCATCGACACCCAATCCGTGGCCCAGATCCTCGGACTCGCCTATCGCAACACGGTGAGCGAGTACCAGGCCCGCTACGAGGACATGCCACGTCCTGTAGTCGACCTCGGTCGCGGGCGTTCGAAACTATGGGTGCGTTCCGAGATGGAGCGGTGGGCGGGCGTTCACCGGCAGCGTGCCGGTCGCCGAGGCCGTCCTGGACGCGTCACGCCTGAGCCCTGAACGCCGTCGGCATCAGCGACCCTCGCCACAAACAAGCATTCACTCGATCGAGCGATCCCACCTACTCAGGGGATCGTCCACTCCCGATTTGGTGACGCCCCGGACGGGCGTCGTCAAATCGGGAGTATCCCCGCGGGAGGCGGCGTCAGAAGCACCGAAGCTCCCGCGGACGGCCGCCACCGCCGCCTCATTGCTGCCCGGATGAGGCTCACGACGGCGTGCCGACGAGAAGGCGCCCACAGCGAGGCATCAATGGATGAGCGCAGTCGGCCCAGTGGGTGGTCCAGATCGATGGACAGATGTCATACGTTGCCAACTGCAGCCGCACGGAGCGGCGCCAAGGCCAAGGAAGGGGTCGTGCGCTGCCTACGTCCCAGCGTCGTGAGGCGCCGGGGAGGCTGCCGACGTTCGTCCGTCGTCCGCGTGATCATTGGCGGACTTATGAGCCACCAAGGCGGTAAGCCTGCTGAAGCAGCCGACGAAGCTTATGTGACGCTTCGGGATCCCCCTCCTCTCGCCGCGAGCCGAGGCCGGGATCTCATCGTCGGCATCGAGCTGCTGCCCGTTCAGCGCCTCGCGGCGTTCTCGGATGACCAGCTCGAGATCGTTGTGAGTCACTGGCTGCACGAAACCCTCCGGGCGCGGTACGCGCACGTCGTCGAATACGCCGGATCGGGCGACAAGGGCAGAGACCGGGCCGGATTCGAGGGCGAGATCGGCACCGATCCTTGGGACAACTATCAATGTAAGCAATACGGGCATAAGTTGATGCCGAGCGATCTGTGGCTCGAGTTGGGCAAGATCGTCTATTACGTCACAGCAGATGCCTACTCATGTCCCCGCCGATATTCGTTCGTCGCCCCGCGCGGCTTTGGTCCAAAGGCGCTCGATCTCCTCGCGAGCCCGGAGGCAATCAGAGATGGGCTCGCGAGGAACTGGGACGACTACTGCTCCTCACTTTGCGGCTATAAGGAGATCGCTGACGCTCTAAGCGGCTTCGTATTTCCGGCGTTTGATCCCATAGGCGGGCAACGGATCGTCGATGACCTTGACGGTACCGCTGTCTACGCGCGGTTGTTCGGAGGCGGGCTGACCAAGCCACGGCCGCCCGACGCTCCGCCGCCAACCGAGATCGCTCCCATCGAAATGCCTTACATTCGACAGCTCGTCGCGGCCTACGACGATCATGCCGGAGGCGCAGTAGTGTCGGTTGACACAGCGCTTGGTCACGCGGTGTATGGGCGCCATCTACGGGGAAGCCGCAGAGAGTTCTACTGTGCCGAATCCCTTCGCGAGTTCAGCAAGGATGTCTTAATCGAACAGGACGCCTTTGGGTCGCTCCAAGATCAGATGCTGGACGGAGTCAAGTTCACGGCCGCGCAGGCGCACGCCTCTGGCTACGACCGAGCGCTTGCCACGTGTGCGCATGCGACCTCTGTCGAGTTGGGTGACCACCCCTTGGCTCCCGAGCTTAAGCCTGCTGATCGCTCTGGGATGTGCCACCAGCTGGTCAACGACGACCGGCTCCGGTGGGTGCCGTGAGCACAGGTGGACCTCAACTCTTCAACAGCGCGCTTGAGGCCGGCCTTCGGTCGCTGTTCTTGTTGGCGGCGTCAGGCCGACGCGGATTTGACATTCAGCAGCTGGTCGGTTTCGATTTTGCGCTGGTCCACAGCAGCGAGCTTGATGGGCCGCCGAGCCTTCATCCTCGGAGCCCGGCCCAGGGGCAACAGCTCTTGGTCCGCCGTACGCTTATGCAGGACGGCCTTGAGCTCATGAGGAGCCGGGACCTCGTCGACCGCAAATTTCAGGCTTCCGGCATCGTCTACGGTGCGACTCGAGCCGGGCGGCACGTTGCAGCCCAATTCGACTCCCTTTACGCCAAAGAGTTACGCGAGCGGGCGAATTGGGTTGTGGAGACGCTTGCCGACCTTACGGCTCGCCAACTCGCAGAGTTGCTGGATCCGCAAGCACGTGCACTCGCCGATGAGCTAATCGTTGCCCAAAGCCCAGGCGAGCTGTCGCTCATGTCAGATGACTAGAGCGCGACTAGTGCGACTCGTAGTGTCGGGGGTAGGCCAGCCCAGCGCCGAGGTCAGGTTTCATCCGCAGCTCACGTTCATCACTGGCTTATCAAACACGGGTAAATCACACATTCTCAAGTGCATCGACTTCGCAGTTGGCGGACCCCCGCCGGCGATGGATTTCCCAGAGGCCGCGGGGTACACGCGAGTGCAGCTTGAGTTCGACAGTGATGGCACCACCCACTCGGTTGCTCGGGATCTAGAGGACGACGACACAGCAGAATGGTTCGCAGGGCCAATCAAGGACTGGGACGACGAGGCGGCAGAGCGGATCAAAGTGAGGATCTCGCCCAAGACGCCAGAGGAGACGCTTTCCGGTCGCTTGCTGGAGCTCGGAGGCTTCGAGCTCGCTGACGTCATTGTGAAGAACCAACGGGGCGAGTTCCAGGCATTGAGCTTTCGGGCAATCACCCCGCTGGTTCTCGTTTCTGAAGAGGATGTGATCAGTGAATCGTCTCCGATTCTTCCTCCTTCCTTCACCCAGCACACCGCTGCACGGTCGGCGTTCCAAATCGTGCTGTCCGGCCGCGGTCCAACTGACGCCGAGGTTCGGCGTTTGCGGGTAGCTCATCGAGGCCAGGAGCGGGCAAAGAGCCAGATCGAGCTGCTTGCGCCCATCATCGCGACGCTCCGAGATGAAATTGCCGAGTCTGGATTTTCAAGAGGTGAGCTAGAAGCGGAGCTGGCTCAAGTAGACGAGCAGCTGGCGGAGATGTCAGAGCTTGTCGCCGCGAGCGGAGACGCGGCTCGCGCGCTGATTCGCAAACGCAACGATGCCCTTGCGCGCTCCAGCAACGCCGAGGCGCGGGCCATCCACGCCGCCGAGCTCAAGGAGCGCTTTGGGCTCTTGGCGAAGCACTATGACGCCGACACGAAGCGTCTCGAATTCCTCTTGGAAGGCGGCCATTTCTTTCAACAACTCCACGCGTCTTACTGCCCACGCTGCGGCCGGCCACTGGAGGATGGGGACAGCTGTCACGAAGAGGTGTCGGAGTTTTCCGACATCGAGCGTGCAGCACGCGCCGAGCTCAAGAAGCTTGGTCCGCGCGCCCGGGATCTCGAAACCGCGATCGAGGAGACGGAGACGGAGCGGGCAGTAGCGTTGGAAGAGGCAGAGCGTTGGGCTGACAGAGCAGCGGGGTTTGAGTCTGAAATTCGGCAAGTCGCGAACCCGACCGCGAATAGCGCCAGAGCTCGAGTACGAGCGCTGGGGGCGCGGCGAAAGGAGCTCGAGCAGAAATTGCTCAGCCATCGGGAACTTGATCGATATCTAGCGATTAAGCAGGAAGCTGACCTTGAGATGAAAAAGTCACTCGACCGTTTCAGGCCGGCTCCGACCACGAGTTCGCTGCGATCGCTGCAAGGGGAAATCGCCGCGGTGCTCACGGAGTGGCGGTTCCCCTTCACGTCAGACGTTGTGTTTGACGTCGAAACCGACGATCTCGCAATCGACGGGAAGGCGCGGAAGGCCAACGGAAAGGGGGTTAGAGCAGTAACCCACGCGGCCTTCAACGTGGGTCTGATGCGGCACTGTTTTGCGAAGAAGACCCCTCATCCTGGCTTTACTGTCATCGATACGCCACTTACGCCTTTCCGAGGACGCACGGACGCTGAGGAAGAGCCTGAGCTACGTCAGGATGTCCACGCGGCTTGTCTTGTATCGCTAGCGAAGGACGGCGCCCAGGGCCAGACCATCATCATCGAGAATATTGATCCTCCGCCCGGTCTAACGACGATCGGTGCGCGGGTATATGTTTTCTCTGGGCCTGAAGGCACGGGGCGACAGGGGTTCTATCCGAGCCCGACCTCTAGCGCTCGGCTGTTTACGTAAGCTCGAAGGTCCGCGCTGCCGGAACGCGGGTGGACCGCCACACAAATTCCACGTCCTCTCGGGTCGTAAGGCGCGGGACGTTTCGGGTGACGAGGTGTTTGCCGGATTGGTGTGTTGACCGGCCGAGGCGGCGTCAAACTCCGGCCGGTTGAGAGCTGCCGTCTGAGTCCGCGAATCGTGCCGGACGTACGACTGCGCTCATCCATTGATGCCTCGCTGTGGGCGCCTTCTCGTCGGCACGGTGTCGCGGGCCTCATCCGGGCAGCAATGAGGCGGCGGTGGCGGCTGTCCGCGGGAACCTCGGTGCTTCTGACGCCGCCTCCCGCGGGGATACTCCCGATTTGACGACGCCCGTCCGGGGCGTCACCAAATCGGGAGTGGATGATCCCCCTTCGTGGGTGGCATCCATCGCTCGATCGAACACTGAGCCTCCCGCGGAAGGCCGCCGGTAATGCTCAGAACTGCGTCGTGTTGCGGCGAGGACGTCTACAACCATCGACGCGCTCGCGACGGGCAGCCGCCGAGTGCACCTCGAAAAAGCGCGCGTATGGACCGCGGCCGCAAGGCTCATGGCGCTCGTTGGCCGCGGACCTCCCGGAGAGCCGGCTCATCAAACCATCTCGCCCGGTGCGAGTGCCGAATCGTCTTGCCCGGGTATGAGCCGTCTGGTAGCGTGACCCTGCGGTAGATCTAGCCGCAAGCTTTGCAGGCGGGCCTCGCTGCGATGTAAACCGTTGGGCGGCACATGGCGGGTGCGGCCAATGCGTAGGTGCCCGCTTGACCGTTGCTCCAGTAAGCGCGAGATGACGAGGTAAGGGGGATACGGAATGCCGGGGTCGGCTGAGCTCGACATCCCGCCCGACGTCCAGGACCTGGCAACTCGGCTTACCCCCCAACGAACCATCCTGCTGTTATGGGCTGGGGCTTCAATTCCCTCCGGGGCGCCCAGTGGGAGCGAACTCGCGCGTGAGGTGTCGATTGCGGTCGCCGGTCGGGCTGTCTCCGATGATCTGGTGGAGGCTTCAACCCTCCTCGAGGCACGTTACGGGCGGCCGGCGCTAGTTTCTGCTGTCCGCGCCGTGCTTGACCCTCTGAGGCCCGCGGGAGGGCTCATCGCCCTGGCCCAGCAGCCGTGGAACGCCATCTACACGACGAACTTCGATCGCCTCGTCGAACTGGCCTACAGCCGCGCCGACAGACGGATTACACCGGTCCGATCTAACTTCGAATATGGCGCCGCTGCAACAACCGATGCTACCCCGCTGTTCAAGCTGCATGGATGTGTCACGCAAGACATCGTCGACGGGCATCACGGCCGGATGGTCTTAACCGAGAACGACTACGACGAGTACGAGGCTTACAGACAAGCCGTGTTCCGGCGCTTTGAGCTCGACACTATGGCAATGGACGTTTTGGTCATCGGGCAGAGCCTCCGTGATAAGCACCTGCGCGACCAGCTGAAGCTAGCCCATGACCTCCACGAGGCCCAGGGTGTACCAGGGGGGCGGTTGTTCGGGTTGATTTATGAAGCAGACCCGGATCGCCTCGACGTTCAGCGACGCCGCGGCTTCACGGTTGGCGCCGGCACTCTCGATCAGCTGATGTACGCCCTGACCCGTGTGCATCCGCCAGCCGACCGCGCTCCTGAGGATTCGCTGGCCGTCGATGCTCATCGGCTTCACATGAAGCCATTGCTAAGCATTGCCGCGCGGGATCTCGACCAAGCCGTCGCTCAGCGTCCCGACGTCATTCGAATGTTCAACGGTGGTGCCGCCACGTACGCAGACATCAGGGCTGGCTTTACATTCGAGCGCGCCTCAACGCGACGTTTGGCCGATCTCCTTGGCGCAGAGACACAGTTCGTTAGCCTGATCGGCGTCGCGGGGGTCGGAAAGACAACTCTGGCCCGGCAACTTCTCTTGGCGGCTCGCGAGTCGGGCGCCTACTGCTGGGAGCATCTGCCCGACTTCCCCTTTGACCCGGACGCATGGCTGGACGTCGAGGAGCAACTCCACTCGCGCGATGCCCAAGGACTGCTCTTGATCGATGACTGCACGCGCTTCCTTGGGCAGGTGAACAGGCTTGTCAACGAACTCGTGGGACGTGACCGTTTGAATCTCCGGCTCGTGCTCGCGGCAAGCCCAAGCCAGTGGCGCCCGCGCATGAAGTCACGTTATCTATTCGGACCAAAGGCGACGATAGAGGAGCTGTCTCTGCTGACCGACGTGGAAATCGACGACCTGGTCAATCTTGCGTCGGCGGTTAGCGAGGTCAGTGCCTTGGTCGAACCGGGATTTGCTCTTCTGTCGCGATCAGATCAGATAAGGCAACTGAGGCTGCGCGCTCGAGCGGATATGTTCGTGTGTCTAAAGAACGTCTTTGCGACCGAGGAGCTCGACACAATCCTGCTCCGCGAGTTCGCTGAGCTCAAGGATGACCAGCAAGGTGTGTACCGCGAGGTTGCTGGCATCCAAGCGGTAGGCGGCCGAGCACACAGGCAACTGGTCCTTCGACTGCTTGACGTGCGAGCGGATCAGGTCTCGGCGCTTCTGGAAGGGCTCGCTGGAATAGTCGACGAGAGCACGATCTCCGAAAAGGCCGGACTGTATGCGTGGGACACCCGGCATCCGATCATTGCCGCCATTATCACGCGGTATAAGTACTCGTCTGACGAGGAGCTGTTCCGGCTTCTCGACGACATCATCGAGAACACGAATCCCGCGGTGCGCATCGAATTGGTCGCGCTGAACGAGATGTGCAACGCCGACTACGGCATCCGGTCATTGGCGGATAAGGCACATCAGTTGGAGCTGTACCGAAAACTCGTGGACCTAGTACCCGGGGAAAGAATTCCGAGACATCGGCTGGTCGGAACGCTACTCGACCTGAACCAGCTGGACCTCGCGAGTCAGGAAATACGTCAGGCGGAGGACGCCGTTGGGCTTGATCGGCCGCTGAACCGATACCAAGTGCGTCTCGCGTTGGCACGGGCCTCCTCGACGCCGGGAATCCGACGGGAGGACCGCGCCGCCATCATCCGAGACGCTGAACGATATGCGCTCCGCGGTCTTGAAAAGTATCCGGATGACAAATTCACTTACATTGCGTATGCGGACGTGGGCCTCGCGATGGCCGAGATGACCGGCGATGCGTCGATCGTCGATCGGGCAATCGAAGCGATGGCGGCGGCGTTCGAGACGGACGTGCCGGACCCGGCGCTCCGCGACGCGCTAGATGCCACACGGAGGCGGCGGCGGCGCTTGTCGACCGTGGACACGACCGGTGCAGCATCTGGCGACAGCGAAATCGACGCGTTCGTCGATTGAACGCGCTGTGAGCTGGGCCGGTAGCGAGTCACCGACGGCCCCGACGTCGCCCACGAGCTAAGCATGTGAGGGGGTCAGGGCACCCGGCGAGCGCGACGCGATGGAAGCCTTTTGGAAGCCTCGTTTGCCACTCTGGGTTGTCAGCTGTTTCCGGTGCTGACGTTACCTTGGCTGTTTTCCGTGAGATCCCGCTGTCCGACCCATGCAGATCCGCACGTGCCCATGCCTCGTAATGAAGGGGTCCCCGGTTCGAGTCCGGGCGTCGGCTCTAGTGATTCGGCCTCTCGGGAGGCGAGAGGGTAAAGGATGGGGTAAAGCCCTGGCACGGGGGATCGGTGATGACGTGGCCGATGACGGCTCAATGAGGGCCAGGCGGGCTCTGGAAGGTGACCATCGGTAACGCGGTTCCGTCCGCGCTACTAGTCATCCTGTGCCTAGCTATGGGTCTAGCACGCTAGACCGGGCAAATTGAGGGCCGGTCCTGGGAGGAACCTTCCATACAAACGGGAGTCCTTCCCAGGACCGGGTCTGGCTTCCCCATGGGGCCATCTATGGTGCCGGGCGCCCCGGACGGAAAACGGCCCGAAACTAGCCGCCCGTGGTCGTGCTGGGGACCTGCTCTGTCCAGCCCCCAGCCGAAAGCAACCGCGTGCAAGCTTCCTGGCCGTAGACCTCTTCGCCGCTGTCCAGCACAGTGGCCGTGACCTGACCGTTAGAGCCAGAGAGGGTGCAGACCGTGCTGAGGGTTCCCGCCGCAAAGCCACCCGTTATCTGGTCCCATAGCTCTCCGCTGGCAGCGCTGCTCTGAACCCAGCTAGCGCAAGCTGGAGACACGTCGAGCGTGTTGGAGTGGTAAGCGAGGATCGCATCGTGCCCGTGAAGCGCAACAAAGCAATTCGTGGGGGTGGATGACGCCGGCATCTGGTAGGTGTAGATGGTCTGGCCAGCCGCGTTGGTCGTGATGGTCGGGGCGCTAGTCGTGGTGCTCGTCGTCGTGGGCGTGCCCGATGCCACGACCGCAGGGGAACTTGCAGACCCGCTGGGAGAGTTGTTGGAAGTGAGACCGAACATGAGAGCGATCACGACCAAGCCCAGGCCGATCAGCCATACCCACTTCCGCCGCCCGCTGAGAAAAGACATCGCCCATGCCTCCCTATTGCCCCAAAGCTTGATCTATGAAGTCGGCTGAGTCCAGTCCATCGGTATGGATGTATGTCTTGAGGGCCAGCACGCCGCCGTCTGCGTGGCCTAGGTGCGCGGCTATCTGAGCCGCCGAGCAACCCTCTGCGGCCATCAATGAAGCAAGCCCATGGCGGAGCTTGTGAGGAGTGGCCCACGGGAACGCTCGCCCGCTCAGCCGCAGGATTGAACACCTTGTGGCGGAAGTTGTGGGCATCCATCGGCTCGCTGGACCATGAAAGCGCCAGGCCACTCTGGCGCGAGGCGATCCAGCAACGAGGAACTCGCTGGGGCGGTCCGACCCCGAACCCGGACGAGTGCTTCGCGAAGAGAGGAGGCGCGCGGACCGTCGAGCGCAAGTGATCGCTCCGCAGCCCGAGGCGCTCGGTTCGTGCCCCTCCCTCACGGACTGCACTGATTTGCACTCAATCACCTGTATCTGCGGCAAATGCCCTGCAAATGAGCCACTCGTAATGAAGGGGTCCCCGGTTCGAGTCCGGGCGTCGGCTTAGGGGTTACGCACTCGCAAGTTCAGGCCACAGCGCCCCGGCGAGTAGTCCTGGGGTCACCTGGTCCGGTGGTAGCGGCGTGCTGAACAGGAAACCCTGCCCATGGGGGCAGCCGAGCTCGCGCAGGAGCGCCAGCTGCTCGCTCTGCTCGATCCCCTCCGCAACCATGTCGAGGCCGAGGTTGCGGCCGAGGTTGGTGATCGCGCGCGCCATCGCAGCTTGGCTATCGCTGCCGGTGAGGCCGTCGATGAAAGGCTTCGCGATCTTGAGGATGCCGATCGGGAACTGCTGGAGGTAGTGCAACGAGGAGTAAGCGGTGCCGAAGTCGTCGATGGCGATCTGCACCCCCAACTGGCGGAGGGTGCGCAGGCGAACCGCGCTCGTATCGATGTCGGCCATCAGAGCCGTTTCGGTCAGCTCCAGGACGAGGCTCTCAGACGGGAGCCCCGACGCGGCCAACGCCTCGCGGACATCGCAGATGATGCGCTCGTCGCCGATCTGGTGGGCGGACAGGTTGACGCTCACATAGAGCCGCCGCCCCTCCGGTGCCTCGGCGTGCCACGCCGCCATCTGCCGGCAGGCTTCGCTGAGTACCCAGGCCCCCAGCGGCTTGATCAGCCCTGTCGCCTCGGCCAAAGGGATGAACGCCCCCGGCGGCAGGAGCCCACGCTGCGGGTGCTGCCAGCGGATCAGTCCCTCGTAACCGACGATCTGCCCTTCTTCGAGCTCGACGATCGGCTGATAGTGAAGGACAAGCTCACGCTCCTCGAGCGCCCGCTGGAGATCGGCCGCAAGCTCAAGCCTTGAGATCGCGTCAGCCCGCATCTCTTCCTCGAACACCGCGTAGCCGCCCTTGCCGCTCGCCTTGGCGCGATACATCGCCACGTCCGCGTCCCGCAGCAGCTCTTCGGGCGTCCCGTCGTGGGCGGCGATCCCGATGCTGGCGGTGACGAAGGCCTCCCGTCCGGCGATCCGGAATGGCGAGGCGAGTGCGTCGATGATTCGCTTCGCGACGGCAATCCCGGTGGTCGTGGGCGCCGACGTCTTGCAGAGGATCGCGAACTCATCGCCGCCAATCCGAGCGGCGGTGTCGGCGGGGCGCAGAACGCCGCTGATCCGCTCCGCGGCCTTGACCAGCAGTGCATCGCCGGCGTCATGCCCGAGACTGTCGTTGACGACCTTGAAGCCGTCGAGATCGACGAACAGCAAGGCAACTTGCGGGTCGCCGCGCTCGGCGAGCGCCATCCGCAAGCGGTCGAGCAGGAGGGTCCGGTTGGGCAGCCCCGTGAGCGGGTCGTGCACCGCCTGGTGGCTGAGCTTGGCCTCACTGTCGCGCAGCGCCACCACCGTCGCCTCGAGCTTGTCGAGGAGCAATTGCTTGGCCGCGATATCGACGGCGTGGCCGTAGGCGGCGGAGATGGCACCCGCGACGAGCTCCACCGTCTGGACGTCGTTGGCGCCGAAGGCCCGTGGCTCCGGCGAGTTGATGTTGAGCACGCCCACAACTTCGCCGCGATGTCGCAGGGGGGCGATGATCATTGACCGCAACCCCTGCTGGCGGCAGGCGTCCTTGTCAACCCGCACGTCGATCTCGGAGTCGGCGCAGTAGACCGCCTCTCCAGAATCAGCGCAGATCCCCGAGAGGCTCGCGTATCGCGGCGTGTGGATCGCGACTCCGGTTTCACGGCCCGGGCCGGTCCGGTACCTGTAGACGATCTCCTCGCCTTCGATGATCCCCGCGCTAGCGGCGGTGGCCCTGAGCAAGGTGCGCGCTCGGTCGAGGATCCCGAGCACGACCTCCTGGACGTCGAACTCGGCCTGCTCCACTTCGCGCTGCAGCGCGACGATCGTCTTCAGACGCTCGGCGTTCACCGCCACCGTACGCTTGAGCTTGCTGCGTTCGGCGACGATCGCGACCCCAGTCGCGATGAACGTAGCGCTCAGCATGATCGTCCAGCCAAGGTCAGCTCCCGCGAATGCGCTGGCGTCGTACACAAGTGGAAGCAAGTTGACGGCCACAGCGACAGCCAGCATCCGCACCGCCAAGGGCGGCGGCAAAAAGCAGGCGCAGTAGACGATCGGTAGCAGCAGGCATGCGCGCAAGGGCGATGCTCCGCCGCCGCTCGCCCAGACCATCACTGAGACCGTGGTCATGGACAGCCCTGCGCCGAGCGGGTGGAGGATCATCAGCTTGGGGTTGCTCGGCAACAGCGCGACCACCGCGGCCCAAGCAACCGCGAGCCCGCTGCAAACGAGCACAACGGCCGTATGCGGTGGGCTCACGCCGGGCAGCGCAACGTAGAGGACGCCGATGCCCGCCATCGCCACCCACATGCCGATGGCCACGCGAACAGCCGCAAACTGCCGTGCCCACCGGGCCGGCTCGCTCCCCCGCGCCGCCGCAGACGACATATGGAACGTATCGGCAGGATGCGGCTGCGACTTCACGAGTTGGATGGCGCGGCGTGGGGGCGATCGCGCGCGTGCCACGCCCTACTCGGGGCGGGCAAACCGCCCGCGCGCCGCCTGCGCTCGCTCTCGGACGTGGCAACCCGTGAGGTGGTCATTGACCAAACCCATGGCCTGCATGAAGGCATAGACCGTGGTCGGTCCGACGAATCGCCACCCCCGTCGCTTGAGGTCCCGGGCTAACGCGCGCGACTCCGGCGTGACGGACACTATGGCCGCCAGGCCGAGCTCGGACGGATGGCCGGCCGGCTCGTAGCCCCATATGAGGCGGGCGAGCGACCCATGTTCGCCCACGAGCTCGACCGCCCGCTGGGCATTGTTGATCACGGCCTCGATCTTCCCGCGGTGGCGGACGATGCCGGCGTCGGCGAGCAGACGGGCCACGTCGTCGTCACCGAATCCGGCCACGACGGTGTAGTCGAAGTCGGCGAAGGCCCGCCTGAAGGCCTCGCGCTTGCGCAGGATGGTCAGCCACGAGAGGCCGGCCTGGAAGCCCTCGAGGCTCAGTTTCTCGAATAGCCGCTGGTCGTCGGCGACCGGATAGCCCCACTCGGCGTCGTGGTAGGCACGGTATTCAGGAGCCGAGTCCGCCCATCGGCAGCGGGCCACGCCGTCCTCGCCGACGACGATCCCGTCCGGCACCGCGAAGTCCAATTAGCCCCTAGACGGCGCCGCGCTGGGTCGCAGCCAGCGTGGTCATCTCGCCGATCAGGTTCTCGTCGAGGGAGACCGAGTCGGCGAGGTTCTCGCTGACCCACTGAGCGGCCTTCTCGGTTGCGGCCTCCGCCTGCTCACGGGTCTCCCACGTGCTGACCGACACGAAACGGCCGCCGCCGACGTCCGTGGTCGCGTAGAAGACGAAGCCGGGACTATCGCGGAGGATCGGAGCCATGCCTTCCCGAGCTCTCTCCATGAGCTCCTGATATGTCCCCTGCTCTATCGAGTAGATGGCCATCCGAACATGGTTCGTCACGGTGCCTCCTGAGCTTGTATGTGGACGAAGGACAGTATCTCGCCTGCTTACGAGGGTGGCCTCGCGCAGCCGATACGTGAGGCATGAACGAGAACATGGTCGGCCAGGGGTCGAGCGTCGCGGCGCCACCGTGCCCCTCGCTGCTCGTGGTGTTTATCGACGCTCTCCTGCCGTGGAGCGCCTGGGGCGCAATACCCGCGGCGGTCGGCGCGGGGCTGTTCGTCCAGGCGGCGGCTTTGGTGTTGTGACCTCGCCACCCGGGCGGGGTAGTAGAAGACGATGTACTCCGGACCGGCTGCTGCTTGCGAGGTTGCTTCGAGATGACCAGGGCGGAGCGGAATGCGAACCTGGTCGGGGTTGTGCTCCCGTTTGTCGGCGTGCTCGTGGCGATCGTTCTACTTTGGAACCGCGCCGTCGATTGGATCGACCTGGCGATTTTTGGCGTGATGTACCTGCTTACGGGGATCGGCATCACGGTGGGCTTTCACCGACTGCTGACCCACCGCTCGTTTCAGACCTACCCGTGGCTAGAGCGGACCTTTGCCATCCTGGGATCCCTGGCGGTGGAGGGCTCGGTGCTGGATTGGGTGGCCGACCACCGCAAGCACCACGCCCACGCCGACCAGGAGGGTGACCCCCACAGTCCCCACGTTGGCCATGGAAGTGGGCTTGCGGGCCTGTGGCATGCGCATACCGGGTGGTTGCTCGAGAACCAGGGCCAGGCGGACTGGAAGCAGTACGCACGCGAGCTTTACGAGGACCAGACCATGCGGCGGATCGGACGCCGCTTCCCGCTCCTCGCCATCGCCTCAGTCGTGCTTCCCACGCTCGCCGGCTTCGTTCTCCACGGCTTCACCCTGGGCGGCGCGCTGCGCGGCTACATCTGGGGCGGCCTCGTGCGGATCTTCATCGTCCACCACGTGACCTGGTCGGTCAACTCGGTCTGCCATTACTACGGACGCCGGCGCTTCGACATCGCGGACCAATCAACCAACGTCGCCTGGCTCTCCCTGGTGTCGTTCGGCGAGTCCTGGCATCACAACCACCACGCGTTCCCCCGCTCCGCCTACCACGGCTTGCGTCCGTGGGAGGTCGACCCGTCGGGCTTGTTCATTCGGGCGCTGGAGCGGGTCGGCCTCGCCTGGAACGTCGTACGCATCACACCCGAGCGTCAGCTCGAACGAGCACGGCTCAGACCAACGACGCGTTAGGCAAGAGCTCCCCAGGCGCGGGTACCGAGATCACCCGAAGCAGGTGATGTGTGACGCGCTGTCATGGCGGACCCTTCAAGCGTGGGCTGCTTCCTCGCACTCCTGGCGCTGATCTCGCCGCGACTCGTGCTTTTCCTGTTGTGGATCTTCAGCAACCTGCTCAGCCGGGCCTTCAGTAGCTGGGTGATCCCGCTGCTCGGGTTCTTCTTCCTGCCGTGGACGACCCTCGCCTACGCGGCGTTCTGGGAGTGGGGTCCCGGACACCACGTCTACGGCTACGAGTGGATCTTCGTCGCACTGGCCTTCTTCATCGACTTGGGCGCTTTCGCCGGAGGGCGGCGCGCTCGGGCCATGCGATAGGCCGCCGCGTCACCAACGGTGGCTGCGCCCTCGCGGAGGCGGGGTTCCAGTTCACCGGCCCCCGCGCCCCGCTCACTCCTAAGCTTTTCATCTTGCAAGGAATGAGGTTCACCGGATGACGAGCGCGCCGGCTGGTCGGCTCGATCCCGACGAGGTCGCCAGGTTCGCCTTCCGGGTGTGGAGCTACAAGCAGGGCGAAATGGTCTCGTTGCTGATCCACCTGGGCGACCGCCTTGGCCTCTATCAGGCCCTCGACGGGGCCGGCAGCGTCAACGCTGAGGAGCTCGCGGCCCGGACGGGGCTCCACCCGCGCTGGTTGCACGAGTGGCTCCGGGGCAACGCGGCGGCCGAGCTTCTCACCTCCGAGGATGGGGAGCGCTTCGAGCTCAGCACGGTCGCGGCCGTGGTCCTGGCGCGGGAGCAGGACAGCCTTGCATTCGCAGCAGGTGCCTTCGGGCCGCCGCCCGATCCGGAGTTTGTCGAGGATCTGGCCAATGCCTTCCGGACCGGCGCCGGGCTGCCCTATGACCGCCAGGGCGTAGCCGGCGTGCACCAAACCGAGCGCATGCTCGGCCCATGGGCTCGCCTGAGCCTCGTGCCCACGATCGTGCCGACCCTCGAGGGGGTCCTCGACCGGCTGACCGCGGGCGCACTTGTGGCCGACGTCGGTTGCGGCGCCGGGGTGGCGCTGACGACGCTCGCCGAGGCGTTTCCCCGGAGCACGTTCCACGGGTATGAGCTCTCGGCGCTGGCCGTCGAGCGTGCCCGGGCGCGGATCGCCGAGGCCGGGCTCACCAACGTGGAGATCATCGAGCGCCGGGCCGAGGAGCTGCCAGATCGCGGCGACTACTCGCTGGTCCTCGCCTTCGACTGCCTGCACGACATGACGCGGCCCGACGCGGCGGCGGCGGCCATCCGGCGCGCCATTGCCGACGACGGGACCTGGCTGATCAAAGAGATCCGCTGCGATGACACCTGGGCGGGGAACCGCCGCAACCCGATGCTGGCCATGTTCCTCGGCTTCTCGGTCGCCTCTTGCATGTCATCCGCGCTGTCCGAGCCCGACGGCGCCGGCCTCGGCACGATTGGATTGCCGCCGCGCGCGTTGGAGCAGCTGGTGCGTGAGGCCGGCTTCACCCACTTCCAGATGCACGACTTCGAGGACCCGGCCAACCTCTACTACGAGATCCGGCCCTGACGCCTCTGGCGCCGGCTGACGCTGCCGGGTTTCATTCATGCCGCGCGCCGGGCTCGCCGAGCCGTCACCAGGCAGGCCATGATGGTCGAGCGGATCGGCCGGCCGAGCCGCGCCTCGAGGGCGCGGTTCTCGGCGCAGAGGGCCTCGCGCTCTGCGGGTGAGAGGCGCGACCAGAAGGACATGGTGCCGAGCACGGCGTTGAGGGCATCGGCCGTCTGCTCGACGAGCATCGGCATCCCGGTGACCTGAGCGTCCTCGAACAAGCGGGCGACGTACCCGCGGGCCACCTCGTGGCTCCCGAGCCACGACCACGCCTCGGACACGTTCGCGCGTCGTTGCTCGGCGCCATCGAGCGTGGCGTCGAGATCACGGTAAGTCGGCCATTCGGCGGCGCGCTCCGGGGCGATCCGTGCCAGCGAGGAGCGCAGAGCCTCCTGATCGGCGCTACTCCGTGGATCCTTAAGCCCGAAGTAGGAGACCAGCGCGAGCGTCCCGCCGTCGATCAGGACGTCGGCGACCTTCCGCCAGCTGACGTCCGGATCGACCCAGTGGATCGCGGACGCCGAGAACACGGCCTGGTAGTGCCTCCGGGGCAGGAGCGCCTCCTCCAAGCGCGCGTTGAGGAACTGCATCTCACCGGCACCCGTCAACCGATCGCGTGCCCTGGCGATCAATCGGTCACCGGGTTCGACCGCGACGACCCGGAGCCCCCGGGCCAGCAAAGCCCGTGTCAGCTGCCCCGTGCCGGGGCCGATCTCGAGCACCCTCGCCTCGGGGGCGAGGCCTGCCACCTCGCACGCGCGATCGATTAGCGCATCCGGGTAGGCCGGACGGTTTCGGTCGTACTCATCGGCGACCTCGTTGAACACCCGGCCGCAGCGGCGAACGTCAAGGCTTTCGAGCACACCGGGACGGTAGAGGGAGCCAGCGACGCTTGCCGAACTGATTGTCGATGCCCGCGCCAAAACGGCCTGCGCCTCCACGGATGACGCACGAAGGTCGTGCTCGGTACCTGGCCTGGCTGGCCTTCGGCTCGGAGGATGAGTTCGCGGACCCTCGGCTCGCCTACCGCCGCCTGTTCTCCGAGGTCCTTGGCACATTCCTGCTGGTACTTGCGGCGGCCGGCGGCGGGCTGCTGCACGGCAAGGGCGAAATCAGCCTGGCCGCGGCGGTGGTCGCGCCGGGGCTGACCGTCCTCGCGGTGATCCTGTTCATGGGCGCCGTCTCAGGCGCGCACCTGAACCCGGTCGTGTCGGTGGCGTTCGCCCTGCGGCGAGATTTCCCGTGGTACCGCGTGCCGGGGTATGTGCTGGCACAGCTTCTCGGAGCGACGCTGGCCTGCCTATTCCTGCTTGCGATCTTCGGCAACGTCGCGCACCTTGGCGCCACGCTGCCAGGCCCCGGATACCACGCGTGGCAGGCTTTCCTGATGGAGGTCGCGCTGACCGGAGGCCTCGTCAGCGTGATCCTGGGCACCGCCTCGGGCGCCCAGAACGTCGGCACGATCGGCGCCCTTGGCGTCGGCGCCTACATCGCTCTGGCGGGGCTGTGGGCGGCGCCGGTCAGCGGCGTCTCGATGAATCCGGCCCGCTCATTCGGGCCCGCCCTGGTCTCCGGCGACTGGACGGCGTACTGGGCCTACGTGGCCGGCCCTCTGCTTGGAGCCACGATCGCGGTGGGCTGCGCCTGGGTTCTCCGGGGCCCTGGCGGCGACGCTGCTGCGCGGGCGGCGGCGAGCGGTACGCTCGAGCACCTCGTCTCACCCCCTCATTGGAAGAAGAGCTGAGCCAATGCCCAAGGACAAATCTGCCAAGGCTGCCGACGGCCGGGTTCCGATCCGATGGAAGGACGACGTGGCCGAACACGACTACGCGGCCGCCCACGCGTATCTCTCGATCAAGCTGAATATCGCGACGACCGAGAAGCTGGTGGACCGCCTGCGCAAGGCCAAGCTGACCTCGCGCCGCGCCAACGACATTCTCCGAGCCTCCGGGCTCAGCCCGGCCCCGCTCGACGACCCGGGCGTGGTCAGAGACCTGATCAAGGTGATCGAGGGAAAGGCCCTGAGCCCCGTGCTGGTGGTGGGCGGCGCCGACGGGACCGATATCGCCGACGGCTTTCACCGCGTCTCGCTCGTCTACCGGGTCGATCCCTTCGGGGACATCCCGCTGAAACTGGCCGATTCCGCACGGTGAGGAGGCGGGTCTGACTCGCCGCTCCAGCCCTAGGTCCGGGCGGCGTGGTTGCGCAGCCGGTCGAGATCGAGCACCGTGAGGTGCAGCCGGTGAGTGCGGATGAGCTCGAGTTGGCGCAGGGCGCGTAGCGCCCGGGCCGTCGACTCACGCGAGGCGCCGCTCCACGACGCCAGCTCCTCCTGATTCAAGGGCAGCGGCACCTCGATCGCGCCTCCATCGCGGTCTTCGCCGAAGCGCTCCGCCAGCTCGATGAGCCGGCTGGTCACTCGGCCCAGACTGTCGGAGGCCACGAACTCGAGCCTCTGGATATCGGCGGTGTGAAGTCGCGTCAGGGCGAGGTCGAGAAGGGCGAGGACGGTATGCGGGTGGCGGGCGAAGAACGACCTCAGGTCCGCCGCCGGCAGGACAACGCCGGCGACTGAGGTCAGGGCGGTGACGGTGGCCGAGCGCGGCGAGTCCCGAATCGTTGACATCTCACCCAAGAGGTCGCCGGCGCCGGCGATCGCGAACAGCACTTCCTCGCCCCCGGTGGCCATCCGGTGGATCTTGACCAACCCTGAGAGCAGGATGATCGCGCTATCCGCCGGCTCTCCTGTGCGGACGACGACGCCCCCCGAGCCCCACTCGCGGCGGTGCCCCAAGGTCAGGAGCGACTCCCGGTCCCCGGAGGACAGCGAGTCCAGGAACGTCTTTCCCGCGTCGGTCATCGCGCAGAAGGTACTCCCGGCCCTGTGTGTCAAATGACGTGGTTGCCCTCTCTGGCGGCCCGTAGCTTGGTCCCATCAAGCGGAAAGCACAAGGCGACCGCAGAAGCTGAGGAGCCCGAAATGAACGCACAGCTTTCATACCAGTTGGCCCAGTCCCACCAGCAGGAGCTCCATCGGCAGGCCGCCCAGGCCCGCGCCGCTCGGGAAGCTTCAGGACCGAGCTGGTTCTCGGCGCTCCGTCACCGGATCGCCGGCATTGGCTCCGTCCGCCCGGAGCTGCAGGCTCAGCCGCCGGCCCAGCGCCCGCTCGCCGGCGGTGTCGGCAGGATTTGAGACTGACTCCAGATGGGGGCGAACAGCGGCACAGTGGGCCGAGAGAGCAACGGGGGCTCGACGCTCTCTCCGCCCACGCCGCCGTCACGGCTGAGGCACGTCCGCTCGTCAGTTTGAGCGCGCCACCATGTAGGGGATCAGCTCTCGGATGAATCTCACCGAGGGCTGCTCTTCCACGTCGGCGAACGTCGCCTCAAACGACGCCGCCGCCGCCGTCGCCATCGCCTCTGCATAGCTGCGGGCAAAATCGATGCTGCCGTGGGCGTGCATGAGGCCCAGGACGCGGTCGGCGTCCGCCGGTGTTCGCGACGCCTCCGGCGAGGAGAGAAACTCGCTGAGCCACTGCCGTTCGTCGTTCCGCGCCTCGGCCATAAGGTGGATGAGCATCAGGGTGCGTTTCCCCTCGCGGATATCGCCCAGTGCGTCCTTCCCGTTCGAGCTGGCTGAGCTCGCGGTGCTGAGCACGTCGTCGCGGATCTGAAACGCGACCCCCAGGAACGACCCAAAGCGGCTCAGCCCGTCCAGCGGCGTCCGGCCCCGACTGCCGATCAGCGCGCCGAGTCGCAGGGGGGAGACCGTCGTGTACCAACACGTCTTGCGAATCGCCATCCTCAAATAGTCGGTGTGGTCAAGATCGACGACGTTGTCCCGACGCCACCCGAGCTCCAGCGCCTGGCCCTCGGTGGTCGTATGCACCGTGGTGAGGAACTCGCGGACCACCCGTCGTGAGAGACGGCTGCCCAGCGCGTCGCCGTCGAGCAGGGGTTCAAGCGCATGCGTGGCCAGCGCATCACCGGCGTTGACCGCCAGCGGGAGCCCGTGGGCCTCGTGGAGGCTGGGCCCGCCGCGCCGGCGTGCGCTTGCGTCCTCGAGATCGTCATGGATCAGGAACGCGTTGTGGAGCATTTCGAGCGCCACCGCCGCCCGAAGCCCGTCGGCTACCGACCCGCCATAGGCCTGGCAGGCGGCCAACAGAAGCCCCGGCCGGATCCCCTTACCGGGCCGGCGGGGATACTCGCGCACCAGGTCGGAGAGAAACTCCGACGGCTGTCCGCCGGCCAGGAAACTGTCCATCGCGTCGCGAACGACCGCGGAATAGAGCGCGAGCTGCTCCTCGACCTCGGCCACTTCAGCGCACCGTGAGAAGTACCGGAACACTCGCCGCGGGGGCTCCCGAAGCGAGCACGAGGCCGTGGTAGGCGCCCGGCACGGCATCGGGGGGCAACGTCACAGAGAGCGTGCTCGACGCGCTTGAGCCGGCCGCCACATCGAGCGTCGCGGGAGCGAAGGAATGGGCGACACCGTCCAGCGTGCGGCCGTCGTGCGCGGTCAGGCTCGTGAGTCGAAGCTCCGCGGCCGTGAGCCGCGAGCCCATCACGTTGTGCAGCCAGACGGTTGCGGTCGCGGGCTCGCCCGGTCGACCGGTGAGCGCCACCGCTGATCCGGTTGCGGATGACGAGTTCCCACGAGCCCCGCCGCCCGGGCGGAGCACCTGCTCGATCGCGTCGGCATAGAGCGTGAAGGTGTCGCCGAGAAGGTCGGCGTAAAGGTCGATGGCCCGGGCGACCGAGCCACGCAGCTGCGCCAGCACCGCGGCACCGTTGCCATCGGCACCGAGCTGAGCGAGGAGCTCATCGACGTTCAGTCGTGGCATCTCACGCTGCCGTGCCTCGTCGATCAGCTGCTCGAACAGAGCCGCCGCCGCCGCCACGCTCTGTCGCTGGGCGTCGCTCAGCTCCGCCAGCGACTCGGCCAGAGGCCGGGACTGCGGCTCGGGCCCATCGGGCTGAGGCTCGCCGCTCATCCGGTCTCGAGACCCATCCACGATCCGATGATTCCGTGACTCAGCGCCCGCCCGCAGATCGCGTTAGCGGCCTGGAGGCCTGAGAGCACGGCGGCTTCGATACAGCCGGCGTTCAGCCCGCAGTCAGTCCAGTCGCCAGCCAGGAACAGGTTCTCGTAACCCGATCCGTTGGCTCGAAGTCGAAACCGGCCGGTTCCGGGCATGGCCTGGACGTATTGCATGGCCGGTTCGACGTTGGCCCGCCAGTACTGCGAGTCCAGCCGGGCTCTTCCCTCGCTGCCATTGGCCCCGCATAGGAGCTCCCAGCGAAAGCCGCGGGAATCGGATGCGGCGCCCGGCCACAGGTGTGTGACCCCACGCTCGAGGAAGCGGGCGGCATT